>NZ_JAVTWP010000012.1:0-321633 GCF_032229685.1 Rhizobacter sp.
CGGTCGACCTGAGCCTGCGCCGTGGCGAGGTGGTGGGTGTGGGCGGCCTGCTCGGTTCGGGCCGCACCGAGCTCGCACGCCTGTTGTTCGGCCTGGACCGCGCCGACAGTGGCGAGCTGCAGATCGACGGCCGACCGGTGCGCTTCGACCATCCCGCGCAAGCCATCCGCGAGGGCTTGGGCATGTGCCCCGAAGAGCGCAAGCATGACGGCATCGTGGCCGAGCTCTCGGTGCGCGAGAACATCGCGCTCGCGCTGCAGGCCCGGCTCGGCATCTGGACCTATTTGTCGAACGCGCGCCAGAAAGAGATCGCCGAACGCTTCGTGCGCTCGCTCGGCATCAAGACGCCCGACATCGACACGCCGATCGCGCTGCTCTCGGGTGGCAACCAGCAGAAGGTGGTGCTCGCGCGCTGGCTTGCCACCGAGCCGCGCCTCTTGATCCTGGACGAACCCACGCGCGGCATCGACGTGGCGGCCAAGCAGGAGATCATGAACGAGATCCTCGCGCTCGCGCGCGGTGGCCTGGCGGTGCTGTTCATCTCGTCTGAGATGGACGAGGTGGTGCGCGTGTCTGACCGCATCGTGGTGATGCGAGACCGCAGCAAGGTGGGCGAGCTGCCGGGCAACAGCTCGGAGCAGGCCGTGTACCACCTGATCGCGGCCGAGGCATGAGCATGCAGCCGCTGCTCAAGCACCGCCTGCTGTGGCCTGTGGTCACGCTCGTGCTGCTGCTGGCCGTGAACGCGGCCTTCAACCCGGGCTTCTGGCAACTGCAGTGGCGCGACGGCCACCTCTACGGCAGCCTGATCGACATCTTGAACCGCGCCGCGCCGCTGGCCTTGGTGGCGCTCGGCATGACGCTCGTGATCGCCACGCGCGGCATCGACATCTCGGTGGGCGCCACGGTGGCCATTGCCGCGGCCGTGGCCGCCTTGATGATCGGCGGCGAGCTGGTCGTGAAAGACGGCGTGCCCGTGCACGTGAGCCGCTACCCCATGAGCCTGGCGATCGTGGCCGCGCTGGCGGTGGCGGCGCTGTGCGGTTTGTGGAACGGGTTGCTGGTGGCCAAGGTGGGCATGCAGCCCATCATCGCCACGCTGATCTTGATGGTGGCCGGCCGCGGGGTGGCGCAGCTGATGACGGGCGGGCAGATCATCACCGTGTACTACGCGCCGTTCTTCTACCTGGGCAACGGCTTTCTGCTCGGCCTGCCGTTCGCGGTGTTCATCGCCGCGGCGGTGTGGGGCGCACTGCACCTGCTGGTGACGCGCACCGCGCTCGGGCTGTTCATCCAGACCATCGGCATCAACCCCGCCGCGGCGCGCCTGGCGGGGCTGCGCGAGCGCCTGATCACGGTGTGCGTGTACACCTTCTGCGGCCTCGCGGCCGGTGTGGCCGGGCTCGTGATCAGCTCGAACGTGAAGAGTGCCGACGGCAACAACGCCGGCATGCTGATGGAGCTCGACGCCATTCTCGCCGTCACGCTCGGTGGCACGCTGCTCACCGGCGGGCGCTTCAGCCTGGCCGGCAGCGTGCTGGGTGCGCTGATCATCCAGACACTCACGTCGACCATCTATTCGATCGGCGTGCCGCCCGAGATCAACATGGTCGTGAAGTCGGCCGTGGTGTTCGTGGTGATGCTGCTGCAGTCGGCCGAATTCCGCGCCGCCGTGCGCGGCTGGGTGCTGCGGCCGGCCGCGGGCAGCACCCGATGAAGGAGCCGATGAAGCTCGACTCGCGCTACGTGCCGCTGCTGGGCACCATGGCCGTGTTCGCACTCACCGCGGGTTATGGCTCGGCCGCGTACACCGGCTTCTTTTCGGCGCAGGTGTTCTTGAACCTGCTGATCGACAACGCGTTTCTCGTGATCGTGGGCGTGGGCATGACCTTCGTGATCTTGTCGGGCGGCATCGACCTGTCGGTGGGCTCGGTGATCGCGCTCACCACCATGGTCTCGGCCGCGCTGGTCGAGCAGCACCACTGGAGCGCGGCGCAGGCCATTCCGCTGGTGCTGGCGCTCGGCACGCTGTTCGGCGCGTTCATGGGCTGGCTGATCCAGCGCTTTCGCTTGCAGCCCTTCATCGTCACGCTCGCCGGCATGTTCCTCGCGCGGGGCCTGTGCTACCTGATCAGCATCGACTCGATCAGCATCACCGACGCCACCTACACCAGCATCTCGCAGACCCGCCTGGCGCCGTGGAGCGAAGGGCCGTCGATCACCATCGGCGCGCTGCTCGCGCTGGGCACGGTGGCGGCCGGCATCTGGCTCGCCCACGCCACCGAGTTCGGGCGCACCGTGTACGCCGTTGGCGGCAGCGAAGCGTCGGCGTTGTTGATGGGCCTGCCGGTCGCACGCACCACGGTGCTGGTCTATACCCTGAGCGGCTTCTGCTCGGCGCTGGCGGGCGTGGTCTTCACGTTCTACATGCTCTCGGGCTACGGCCTGCACGCGGTGGGCCTGGAGCTCGACGCGATCGCTGCCGTGGTGATCGGTGGCACGCTGCTCAGCGGCGGCTTCGGCTACGTGGCCGGCACGCTGTTCGGCGTGCTGATCCTGGGCATCATCCAGACGCTGATCGCGTTCGACGGGAGCTTGAGCTCTTGGTGGACGCGGATCGTGATCGGGGCGCTGCTGTTCGTGTTCTGCTTGTTGCAGCGGGGGTTTGAGGCGCGGCGGGGGTGAGGGGGATGGGCAAACGGGCGTTGTCACTCCGCGGCGTCTGGTTGGTCAGCCAGCGTTGCACGGCTTTTGCTGGCAATGCGCCGCTGGCGGTTTTGCAGCGCGAGCGGTCATTCGCGCTCGCAAGCCGATCGGCCGATCAACGCCAGCTTGCCGACGTTCGCACCGTCCCTGGAACAGCGGCATACCCCGTAGCTCAGAATCAGAGCCTTCTGAACCATTGGGGCAGACATGAGCGGTGCGGTTGCAGCCAACTTGCATGAGGGGAGCCGGTCAGAAATTCTGGCTGACTACTTGTTCAGTGGCTGGGGCACCGTTACCCCGGTGCGGCGGCAGGATGACTTTGGCATCGACCTGTTTTGTACGTTGACCGAGCGTGTGGGCCAACGTGCCGCCGTGACGGGCTACTACAGCGTGCAGATCAAGAGCACCGACGATCCTTGGGTCATCGGGGGCGATGAGGCGATTCGATGGCTAGTCGACTACCCAACGCCACTGTTTTTGGCCGTGGTGGACAAGAAGGCCGGCGCGATGGCGGTATACCGTACAACAGCACGGTTCATGGCGGGTTTCTGGCCGCACCAAGGCAAGCTCGCGCTCAAGCCTTCGCGATCTGATGAAGGCGACCATGTTCAGTGGCGAGACCCGACGCAGTTCGATCTGTCGGCGCCCATCTTGCGCGTCACCCTCCAAGACCTCCTGGCACCTGAGAAGCTCGCGCACCTGCGCGCGGTCTTCGACTTCTGGGTGCGCAATGACGAGTTGAACTGCATGCTCCGCAGAATGGGATTGCTGCGTGTGCGCGAGCCTCAAAAGTACTTCACCAATGTTGTGCCGAGTGACAGCGCGATCGTCGAGCAAGGCATGCAGTTGCCGACGACAGACCAGCAGCTCCAATCAATCAAGACGCTGGTGGAGGTGGTGGACTGCGTCGGTCACCAGATGCTCGCGCAAGGCGACCGCCAAGCGGCTCTGTACGCCTGCGCGCTGTTGCGACACCTCCGGCAAACCAAGGGCGATGTATTCGACGACGACCTTCGATGGCCGCGTGACCGGCCATGGAGCATGGAGTTCGAGGCCGCCCGGATGCTTGACGTGATGCTCGACCGCCGGCCTCAGTACGCGCTTGAGTCGTTGGACGCGGCAATGAAGTTCATCAACTTGCCCGCCGTCGCGGGCATGTTGGGGCAAAGGCCGGATCAGTAGCTTGGCTACCGATGCTAGGACCACGGGACGCCCTTGCCGAGCAAGGAGCGCTCAGCGTGAGGACAGACAAGACAGCTGATGAGTGCGACGACTACTCAAGGGTCCACTCAACCTGCTTCAGCAGTCATAAATAGTTGGTCAATGAGCGCTCGCACGAACTGAAATGTCGTCAGCACAGAAGCGTGAACGCTTGAACTGCCATGCGCATAGTTGTTGCGGATGCCAGGCAGATGCTCGGCGAAGTGCTGTATCCAGTCGAAGTCAAGTTCATCTTGGTTTGGTACCGGATCTTCATCTGGTACCGCCATTTCAGTCAACCCTAGTTCGGTCATCCTCTCGATTTGCTCCTGTGATTGACGTTGGTAGGCCAGACGCAGGGCCCACTCCGCTCTATCCGCGAGCCGATCGTTTCGCAGAAGGCCCTTCTCCGAAGCGAGTTCAAGTAGCCGGCGAAGAGCTACTCGCTCAACCTTCTCACGTTGCCGTCCGTCGGGCGCCTTAGGCCGGAGTGTTGTCTTGTACAAGCCGTCAGCGTCAAGGACGCCGACCGAGATCAGCCGTGTGCGGAGGGCGAGCTCCAGCGTAGCTAAGACCTGATGCTCAGCGACGACGTGAAAGCGATAGACGAACCAGGCATAGAGGTACACGTTCCTAGCAGTGTCGAAGTGGACCCTGACCTCGTCCGGAACCGACGCGTCAAGGGCCAGGGCGGCAACGCTCTCGTATCTGTCCTTCTGAGCGATGGGTCTGAAGGACGAGCCATCACGAACAGCAAAGTACGCCATACGAGCGTCCGGCTGATGCAACTGCTCAAGGGTGCGGAAGGCATCCGCGGGTTCCATTGCATCGCCAGTCTCGCCTGCCTCCCCCACAGCCACTCCTTGAGCCTCTTCGTCAGTAGTCGATCTTGCCAGCTCTGTGGGCTTGCGAGCGAAGCGCAGATCGATACACGGCGACATCCGGACCGGCGCGATCAACGGCGGGTCAGGTCACCACGCTGACCATCGCTGGCAACATCTCTCGAACGGCTGGCGCCCGACACCGGCGAGACGGAGTCGCCCAGCACGCCGGCCAACGCGGCGGACAACTATCCCCCACCCTTCTCGTGGGCCCCGAAAAGCAGACTCCCGGTGCACCAAACGGCGTGGCCGAAGTTGTGGATCAACTGCTCGCCCTGCCGCAGATACGGCGCGCCTGTGTCGATACCGGCGAGCTTGAGGGCTTCGTCGATCTTCGAGCTTGTCGGGTGGGCGTCGCCTAGGCGCATGTCGTAGGCGCCGGCGATGGCAGCGAAGACCTCGCGAGCGCGCTCCTCGCCGGCCTTTTGGGCCAAGATGTTCTGCAGCAACTTGTTTGAGCCCAGCTTCTCCTTGTCGGGGTGGTTGGACAGCTTTCGAAGAGAGCGCACGTCGAGTCGGTCCGAGAAGACGCGAACCAGTTCCTTGGCCAGCCGCAACAGCGAGGCTTGGTCCTTGCTCGAGAAGCGAGAGACGTGCTGCATCGCCGCGGCATCGTCAATCTCATGTGAGAACAGCGACACGCCGAAAGTCTTACGAAACTCGGTCTCCAACAACCGCATGCACCCAAACAGCATCTCCTCTACGGCATCCGTGTGTGCTGGCTGCGCCTTGACCTGCGAGGCAAGGAGCTCCGCGCTAACCTTGCCCTCCGGGGCGACGTTGCTAGCGGCCCAGATGAACTGCTGCCAAGCGGGGAGCTTCGCGATGTCGTAGGCGTAGACGGTAATGAGATCCGATGCGTTGATCCCGAAATGGGTTGAATGCCCTGATGTGGAATTGATTGCGCCAGTTTCAGCCGTGTACCACTTCAAGGAGAAGCCTCGATGGTTCAGAAGCTCGATGACCACGGGAGGGCGAAACCAAAGCCACCTGCCGATGTCTTCGTTGTTGAGCTCGGCCGAGAACTTGCGCGACCCGTCTGTGTCGACAATGAAGTGCGGCAGATTCGGATCCTCGTCCCCGCGCACACGTGTGCTCTTCCCCTGATGTTCGATCCACTCATCTCGCCAGAACTCTCCTTCCACACGCACGCCCGGGTAGCCACTTCGATGGCCCTTGGCGCTTTCTGAGGCAGTGTTGTCGTTCGTCTCAGGTCCCATGACAGGAGCGTCTTCTTCCGCGTCGACGTCGGTGCGCCACATACGAAAGGATGCCCAGCTTCCGCCGAACACGGCGTTCAGTTCCTTGATGCGCAGTTCGTACCTTCCGCCTTCGCGCTCCTCCCGGATCTCGGTCAGGCTGGCATAGGGACTGTCCTTGAGGTTGGCCACGTTCTCGACGCGCTGGCGGTAGTAGGACAGACGAAGGGACAGGCCGCGCGCAGCCAAGTAGTCCAGCAGGAACTCGCGCTTTATCTCGATCAGGCTATGGTTGCCATCGCTGTCTACCACCTCCCTGGCGACGACGACAAAGTCCTCTTCCGGCCTGACCCAGTTCTGCCCTTCCTTGATCAGGCGAAGCGCGACCACTAGGTCAGGATTCAGGATCCAGTGCTTGCCACCGACCACCGGCTGTGGGTGCTCGAAAACAAGGTTGATGCCGATGGCCTCCTTGTCGTTGTACTGGTACTCATCGATCGGCGAGTAGTGCCCATCCGAGTAGGCATACGGCGCCACGGTGTGCCCGATCCCAATGTCGCTCCAACTCAACCGCTCGGCGAACTCGAGATGTTGTTTTGGAAAGGCGACGGAGCCGCACGCAAATGTGTCTCCGACATACCCCACTTCCGTCACGTTGCCCTTCTCGTCGTTGCGCGACGCGCGGAGGGGAACCCAGGTCGCCCGCGAAAACAGGCGCCGGATTTCAGGCCCTTGACGAATCCAGGCTTCGTTCATGAATTGAGTACTCCAAGTACTGTTGACAGCCGGTACTCGCATTGAGCGGCCCGCGCCCAAATAATGTAGGCCGGTTCGCTGATCGGAGGAGGTGGATTGGCGCTCATCAGGGTAAGTCGGGCGGGTAGCGGCTACCCGCGAGCGCTGACGGACGAGCGCCAGCCTTTCACCGACCTGCGCCTCTCATCAAGGTTGGGGAAGGGTCATCCCGAGGGCTCGACGTACTGGCATCGCTGAAGACCCGCAGCGCTTCCAGTCACTTGCGTTCGAGGTCCGAGCGTACGGTAGCAGTCGGATAGCTGCCCCCGAGTCCTGGCGACTCACTAGACATGGGATGCCAAGTTGAAGCGCCATATCGTGGCGGATATCCTTTGTTGGCATCCAAAAAGCCTAGGTCGCGCGCGATCGCCTCTTCCGAGACCTTTCGGGTGGGCGAGCCTTGGCTTCCGTTGGCAGCGCAGGCGTGAGATCAAGAACGCGCGCCAGCACGCGCGCTTCGCCACCGAGGCGCTGCTGCGCATCCAGCGCCGCCTGGTTCAGCATCTCCTGAAGCTGGAATCGGTCCATGCGAACACCGGTGTCCGGATGGTCCCAGCGCTTCGCCGGGTTCTGCACCGTCACCATCAGGCAGCCGGTTCGGGCCTTCGCGTGCGCCATGTACTTTCGGACCAACTGCTCTTCGATCGTGTCGCGCAGCTCTCGGCCTGACCGCCGCTTCTCGCCAACTTTCAGCTCAATGGTGGCCTGATGCCCGCTCACGGCTCGCATCCTGATGTCGGTCTCCTTGCCGTCTGCGGTGACAGCTTCCTGGTCAACTGTGTAGGCGCCGCGTGCCGCGACCTCGAACTCCCGCGCGATGGCCGGGCGTAGGGCGTTCTCATCGTCCACCAGCGCCCATGCCGAACGTGGACTCGTGTCCCTGAGCATCAGCTCCCGAAGATCGTCGAGCCGGTCGGTCAGCAGGTGAGCCATATCAGTGCCGGTCTGGGGCGTGAGTTCGCTGCCGCGGAACAAGTCGGCCATCTCCTCTGGCGAGAACACGCTGGCATCAATCTCGTTGGCAAGGCGCTCATAGGCCAGCATCTTGATGTGATCGCGAGAGGAGGCGAGGGTGGGTTCCCTCGCGAGCGCAAGCTTTGCCTCCATCGATCCGGGCCCCGTCGTGGCAATCAGCTCGTTGAACACAATGCGTCGCCCGTATTCGGCGTGGTCGCGACTGCCCGGCGAGTACACGCCGTCGTGGACGATGTCGTCCGAAGGCCTGACGTGGTGATAGATCACCTTCACCAACTGGAGCAGGTCCTGCGGCGATAGGTTTGTCCGCCAAGTCGTCGGGCCCGCGTTCATTCGGTCCTCGAAGAGACGGCCAATCACGCGCACCGCCAAGCCGTCCTTTTCAACGGGCAGGCCGGCGAGCGCTGCAAGGATCGAGGCGAGCCCGCACTTCGGATGGGTGTTGCAAAGCACGGGCAGCCAGAAGGTCAGGAATGGGCCGTGGCCCGCTGCGCGGATCTGACGGCTGGCAAGTTCTGCCAGCCAGCGGCGGGCCTTTTCCGAGTCACCCACGAGCAGGGTCCGGATCACCTGATCCAGCTTGCTTTCCAGCTCCGGAGAGTGGGAGCGCTTGCGCAACAGCGGCTGGACGCTCTTCAACCAGGCTATCAAGCGCGGCTCAAGAAGCGCTGCAATCTCATGGCGGCCGTGCCGAACGGCCTGCAGGTGCATGGAGGTCCAACTTTGCGAGCCCGCACTCTCCGAGAGTTCTTCGTCAATCTCCTCGCCGATCACGCGTTCGACGACAGCAGGGTGGGTGGCTGCCAGCCCTACGAGCCAACTTGGCAGACCATTGAGTTCCAGTAGCGCGTAGCGAGCAGCTAGTTCGGCCTCGTCGCTGCTGAGCGTAGAGGCCCAGGATGGATCCTCCGCCTCGGCGTACAGGCCCATCAAGGCGTTCGTCCAGACGACCAGATAGGTGTTCTTTTCGTCGGTCTTGCGCTCGCGGCGGATGGTGGGCCGACGGCTGCGCCAGTACAGCATCAGGGCCTGCCGCAGGTGGTCGGTCGCGGGCTGACCGAAGTGCCTTTGCAGGAACGCGCGGTCCCATCGGGCTTCGTTCTGATTCTTTGGCTTGTTGCGCAGCGCCAGGCAGATGTTCCAGATCGTGTTGTCTCGACGCGCAGGCGCCAGCGCGGCGGCCGGCGTCTTGGACAGCTGCCGCCAGACCTCAAGCCACTGCTTCTTCTGTCTTGCGTTCTCGCGCTGGGTCTTCTTCTTCCGCTTCGCGTCGTCCTTCAGCATCTTGGCGTGCGCGGGATTTGGTCGCGTGGCTGCGGTCAGGGCCTCTTCAAGTTGATCTGCGAGTGCGGGGGAGTCCTTGACTGCACGCCTAGCGGCCTTTGCACCGACCAGCTTGCCCTCCACCAGCGGTGCTAGATAAACCGCCAGGTGCAGAAGCACTGCACGGCACGCCAGCGGTCGGGAGGCATCGCCAAGAGCGTCGTGGACCCAGCGCCGGTCCGTCTTGAAGGAGTAGATCAACGGGCCATCGCGGAAGGCCAGGCGCAGGAAAACATCCCTCGGCGCCCGCTCGGGGTACCGCTCGGTGATCCATGCGTAGTCCAGGTCGAAGACACGCATTCGATGCTGCGCGGGAAGTTGGCCGACGAGTTTCAGCAGTTCGGCGTTGGAACCGCGATGCTCATGAAGCGCCGCCGCGGCCCGGATGGCCATGACGGAGGCGAGCAGCACGTCGTCCGCGACCACCCCGTCGGTCAGCAGACGGACGCACACAGACCTCAGGATGGCGGAAGCCTTCAGCCGCCCCGCGGGTTCGGCAACTTCGTCCTCGTCGAACTTCACAAGCCTTCGGGTCAGATCCATCAGGCCGGGCAGCAGCGCCCTGAGTCGGACCGTCCCCACGTCCGATCTTTCGAGGACGCGCGCGACGGTACCCGCGTAGTCGGTGTCTCGCCTGGACTCGCGGGTGACCTTGCCCAGGAACGTCAACAGCTGCTTGTCGGTGACGTATGCCGGGTACAGGTTCGTGCCGATCCATCGACCGAGCGTTTCGGGCCATCGCTTGGAAACCGACATCGCCGATTCGATGAGCCCTGGGAGTCGATCGTCCGACAGCCTGGACAGGGCCACCAGGGCTTCGTACCGCTCGACGCTGCGCGCGTTCGGATCGGCCGCGACGGATGCCGCGAGGTCAGCGCAGTCCCGGTATCTGCCGCCCGCCACGAGCTGCAACAGCAGTTGGCGGATCTCGGGGTTCTCGATGCCACGCCACACGCCGAGGACGACGGGCCCAAGGGGTTGCCTCGCCAATCTGGAGACCTGGACGCTCGGCAACTCCAGGCCACGCCACTGCCCTTTGCCGTGAACCTCGACAAAGGCGCGCAGCACCGACTCACACTGGCCGGGTTCCAGTGATTCAGGGTCGCCGTGCATGAGCAGCGTGCCCGGGTCGACCTCAAGGACAGCCTTGAAGATGGCGGGGCGAAGCAGCGACAGCCAACCCGCAATCGGCCTCATGCTCGGCTTCGACACCTTCTCGTTGGTGTCCGTCAGGGCGAACAGCATGCGTTTGGCCGCTGACTCGGAGAGCGTCCCACTCGCGATCTGCTGTTCCATCTGGCATGCGGCCAGGTACTCCAGTACCGAGCGATGGCGAAAGCGCACCCGGCCATAGCCGCCATCACCGAAGAGGGGCCGCTCGAGCAGGGCTGCGATCTCTTGGGCCGTCCACTCCTTCACCAAGTCGGCGGGCTCGATCGGCTCGTCGCCAGACCCCGGCACGTCGGCACCTGCGCTGTAGCGAAAGGTCCAGCGCCGGCAGAACATGACCGCCATGGCGAGCCGCTGTGCGCCCTGCCGCGCCCGGTCGAGCGACAGGTCGGCCTTCTCTCGACGCTCGACCCGCGCCTTGAGCCGAGTGTTCACGTGGCTCTCGACCTGCTTGCGGTGCGCGCGGATCTGTCCATGCGAGCGCCAGTCGTCGCACAGTTCGATCAACTCCTGAGGCCACCGAGCGAAGTCTCGTGCGTTGCGGGCCTCGATTTCCTGCAGCAGCTTGTCGGGCGACGCCACGCGATGCTCGCTTGCCAGTTCGACGATCTGCCGGTCTCCCAAGGGCAGGAGTGAATACTCCTTGAAGGGCTCCGCCGATTCGTCCTCCTCATTGGCATCACTGGCGCGCATGGCGACGCTCACAAACTCTTCGCCCCTCGCCACCGTGATCGGGCGTGCAGGGACGGGCAAGATGTCGATGAAGGCTTGCCGATCGATCGGGACCGGGCGCGACGTGACAACGATCACCGCCCTTCCCAACGCACCTTCCAGCTCTTCGGCAACGCGCTCCAGTGCCTCCCTGAACGAACCGTGGACCAGCTGCAGTTCGTCGACCGAATCCAGGAAGAAGTAGCCTTGTTGCGAGGAGGACGCCAGCCATGCCCTGAAGCGCTGCAACTGTTTTCGTCGCAGTGATCCCGCAACACCGCGAGCAGGGAGGTTCTCCAGTCTCAGACAGAATGCTGGCTCGCCGCGGGCGAACATCGACACTGCCTGGCGCTCGCACTCGTAGGTCTTGCCCGCGCCCGCTGCGGCGATCAGCAGGACGCGGCGCGACGCCAGCACCGTGTCCCAGATCAGGTCGCCGCGGCGGTCACCGACCCAGTAGCGAGACTCGGACTCCAGTTCGTCCGGATCCGTCCCCTCCCGATGGGTCATCTCACGAAATGTGCGCTGCATCCAACTGCTCCCGTGGCGCTCTGTCGGGCGCTTGATCTCTCAACGCAGGCCCGTCCAGAGGCGTCTTCACTCGATGCGTGCCTAGGACACGCGATTGTTCGAGGCACCCGCGCCCGCCACCACGTTTGCGGTGCAGGACGGTGCGACGAGACCATCATAGAAGCCACGATCGGAAGCGATCGACGAGGCCAGGGCTCGGCAGCCCCGCGACGGCCGTCAGGTACGACAGGGCCGCGGATCGTCTTCGACTTCGTGAAGCCAGGCGGGGACTCAAGCGCCGTCGGGTGAGCGCCCCACCTCTTGCGCCGCACCGCTGCTCGAGCATGATCTCTCAGTGGCGGTAAAGCAGGTGCCGCCGATGCTGCTGTGATGACACCCGCAGATTCACGACGAGACGCCCGCCGCAGCGTGTGACCCAATCGAGGGCTGCCGGATGACTGGGGTGCGGGCGACCTGCTCCGAAGCGGAGGCGGCCGCCACTAGAGATTCGAGTGAAGACCAAGCTCGCTCGACTCTGTCCATTCCCCGTAGCTCAGCTCGCGCCGCCAAGTCGTTAGTCTCCACACGTGCGCCAACGCACCACCTAGATCGTGAGCCATCTGCTCCGCTGCGTCATGGACCAGTGATGTGCAGCAGGCATTGGGGGGATGCCAATCGCGCGGATGACCTGGCTTCCAGTTCCAGAGCCACCAGTCCCATGCGCCTACATCACGTCCCTGCGACCTCAGGACTGCTCCCGAAGTCGAGGGAACCGTCTCGAGATCCGCGAAGCTCTCGGTAGCCGCAGGCACGTAGGGGACGATCCCAAGCAAGTCGGCCTGGAGGTAACCCACCATGCTCCCAATCAGCGGGAGCAGGACGGGCACGAAGCCCAGGGCGTCCCAGCGGTCGTGTCCCATGTCCTGTGACACGAACGCGCGGATGCCGTCTCGATCGGGGAAAGCCTTGCCAAGCAGGTAGGCATGGAAGTTGACGGCGCCAGGAATGTCGAGATGCGCCGCAGGCGCTGCGACCGAGAACACCTCTAGTTGGACGTGGCACCCCGGCTCATCTATTACAGCAAGCGAGCAGTGCATCAGCTTTCGCCGCAGCTCATGTTCGAGGACGTGGATCACTGTCTGCGCAAGCCTGGGACCGTCCGCGGCCTCCTCGGCCGTGCGTTGCTGAACGACGTCCGCCCATATCGGTGCCGGCTGCGGCGCAAGCTGCAGGAAGATCGGCTCGGCTGGAGCCGCCGCGGTCGAATACCGGCGCGCGACAGGCTCGGGCAGATCCCAATGCTCGACGGCACAGGCGAGCGTACGGAGGTAGGCGGACCTGGCGATGTGACCGCGGCGTGCGACCAACTGTCCAACCAACTCGCGATCCGAGCCAAAGAAGTAGTCGAGGTGGCCGTCCCCGTGCTCGCCGCATCGACTGGCCAGGATGCTGTACTCGAAGGCCCATTGCCGCACGAAAGGGCGACCGAGTCGTCGCTCCAACTCCTCGAGCCGGTGCGCGAAGAGCGGCGGGACGAAGGCGCCGGAGCGCAGTTCGCGTTCCTCTTCGTGTACGTTCAAGAACTTCGGCACCGGATTCGAGTGGCACCCTGACCAGGCAGAAACCAGGATCGGGCTGCCAGTAGAAACTGACAGCAGGAGATCAGACGCTATCGACGGGCGCGCAATTGCGTGGCGAATGCGGTCAGCGACATCGCGGCCTCGCGTTGCGACGACAAGCGGACAGATGCCTTCGAGGCACTCTGACTCGAGTTCCCGTGAAGACACCCACTCGGCCAGCGCTTCCTCAAACGGCGCAGCCGTCGCCTCGTCGTCGAGCGCCCTGGCAATGGCATGGATGGTCGTAAGCTTGGCCATCGGCACTGGCAGCCCGAGGCGTGACACTGCAAGCTTGGCTACTTGATTGAGTTTCATGCGGCACGCCCGTCAAGCCAGCACGGTTTCTCAAGCGGCTGGGACTCGAACTCCTCTACTGTGGCGTCGACGATGGCGTGCAGCACGCTCGCGGCGCGCGGAACCTCGCCCACCTGGAGAAGCAGGCTGACCAGCCCTACATCTGGCAGGTCACGTTCCGGACCGAAGATGTCGGATGCAGGCATCGATGTCTGTGCGACGAACTCACGCCACCTTGATCGGTAGTGCTTGGCCACCAGGGCAACGCGGGCCGCTGACTCGTCCTGGCCGTGAAAGTGGCCTGTCCATCCACGGCGGTGACGGTGCGCTTCGACAAGCCAGCGGAAGGCACTCTTGGGGCCATGCAGTCGCAGAGCCAGGTGGAACGCGGGGTCCAGGAGATCCGTTGGAGTCGCGAAGCCCTTTTGCGACATTGCGCCTGACAGGGCTTTCAGGAGGTCCGGGCCGCGCTCGCAGGCCACCCAGTGCTTGAACCAGCGCACGAGCCATGCCCTGGCCAGGCTGTATTGCTTTGAAGCGTTGGTCGCAACAATGAACTCAGCCAGTGCTTCCGGCGGAAAGACATCAAATGCCGGCATCACCGACTCATCAACGGCCTGTTCCCTGGGGCCTGGGCCGCTTGCCGCTTCAGTAGACGAATGAGATTCGAGGGCGCCACGGCTCCACGCAACACGCAGCGCGTCAATCTCGGAATTCGCGCCTTCGCGAACATAGGCCTGTGAGGCGGAGTCCCAAAGGAATGCAGCCGCCAAGGCGGCTGCCGGTGTCTGTTGATCAATCGACCCTACGAAGGCCGCGAACGTCCGTTCGGCCGCGTACCACTCGCTTCGGTCCAGAAGGAACCGGTAGAAGCGCGTGTAGGAGTCCGGCAGTAGCTTGAGCAGGAGATCCGCCAGGTCCGAGGTCTCCGCCCCGGACTTCTCCGTCATCTCGTCGATCTCGGTGTAGATCGGCGCCAGCTTCCGGATGGCGCTCGTTGCGGCATCGATGTCGTGCTGGGAAACCAGCTCCACTGCGTCCAGGATGGAGGGCAGCCGCCAGTCCTTGCGCCAGCCATATCCAGTGCCGTACCGGTAGGTCGCCGACAAGAGGCGCTCGGCGAGATCAGGCAACTCGTATGCGACGGCCCAGCCGCACAAGTCGGACATCTCGGCTGACTTCTCGTTGAACGGTCCCACCGTGCTGAGCGCTGCGCGCTCCCTGGCAGCGATGTCCGAGCAAACTATCTCCTCCGGCAACAGGCGGTAGTGCCGAGTAAGAAATAGCTCTCGCCAATGATGCAGTGCGAAGAGCTCGAAGTCCTCGCAACGGGTCCACTCGCCACCCGGCACTCGATCGAGTTGGGAGCGTGGTCTTCCAAGGAAGAAGAGATCCGCGGTGATGACAGCGAGAGCCTTGGTCAACGCTCGCAGGTCGGACCAGCTTTCAGAGTCATTGACAGCGGGGCGCTTGAGGTCGACGAGCCGATAGACCAAGGAGAATGCCGGGAACTCGCCGCGTGCGAGCAGCGCTCCGCAAGCGGCGGCCGCCGCGCCTAGGCGGTCAAGCGCAGAGTCAAGCCAGCCGCGTTCGCTACGCACTCCGATGCCGCCCGGAGCGTTTGCTCCGGCCAGCCCCAGCACGCGGCCGACGTGGGCGAAGTAGATGAAGTGGAGATACTCGGCGAGCTCGGACTCGTCGTCGCTACCCTGTTTCCCATCGAGGGCAGCGTGTCGGGGCGCGGTGGGAATGTGTTGGTGCTCGCGTCCCCCAGGTTCATACAACATCCGCCAGCAAGCCGAGAGCGGATGCTTCCTAAACCTTGCGAACTCGCCCCAATCCTGGATCCTGGCTCGCGCCCAAGCGGCGGCCCGCAGCGCTTCGAGCTCCAGGATTCGACGAAGGCGTACTGGCATCGCAAGGCCGGCAAAACACAGGATCGCTTCCAGTTCCGTCCCTCGACCAGCACCGCGGAGGAAGCTCTCGAAGATCTCGGCCGGGCGGGCATGGCGGCGCACGAAGCCTAGGACCTTGCCTGGGTCGTAGCGACCAGTACCGGCCGCGACCTCTAGGTACTCTTCCAGGGCATGGTCACGATCGCTCGATCTCATGGCGCCCGACCGGATCCGGTCGTTGAATCCCAGCCGCATGCGCTCCTGCACCTCTGCAGCCCGATCGAGTTGGCCAACCGAGATGCACAGCATCGCCAGCTGATGAAGGCCGCCGATGCTTGACTGGTTCACCTCTGAAGCCAGCAGGAGAGCTGGGTACGGATCCGACGTGAGCCGCAGCGCGAGATCCTGCAAGGCGCCTGCATCGTCAAGCTGGTACGACAGTCCGCTGTCGATTCGCTTCTTCAGCCAGCGTTTGCGAATGGCCTGCTCGTAGTCGCCTGAGTCGAACGCTACTTCCTCTGCGGCCGTGAGCATCCGGACAACCTGCCCAGCTGGGTAAGCGCGCGTCAGCGCATCGATCGCCCAGGATCTGGTCGTCCCCGCGAGCAATGCAGCGTGCCTGCCGAGGCGCGACTCATACAACCAGAGCCACGCCCATCGAAGATAGCCAGGGGCATCGTCTGCAAGCCACTGTGCCACGTTTGGGAGAAGCGCCTTTGCGCGCGATGCATGATCGCCCTGAGCGACGATGAAGACGTAGAGACTTCCGTGGAACGCAACCACGCCTGCATCCACGGTCGCGAGCAGATGGCCAATCTCGCTTTCCAGCGTGGAGTTGGTGGTGCCAAGGCAACGTTCCAGTGCGCCTGGGGGCCAGATGAACGTGTCCTCAGCCATGAGATGCAGGGCGTCCTTCGCCTGCCAGGACAAACGCTCCCATAACCCACGGTAGTAGGCGCGAGCGTCCCCGAATGGTTCGGGTGCGTACTCGTCAACGAGCTGCGGCGTCAACGCGATGGAGCCGCGCGCCAAGGCAAGGAAGGTGTACGTGAGCACAAGCGGGTGCCCTTCACAGGCTCGATCGAATGCCTTGGCCAACTCCACCTTCTCAAGCTCGGCGCCCTCGAACGTGTATGCGCCAGCTTCGTGCAGCGTGTCCAACCAACCGCGGATCGAACTCAGGCGCATACGCGGCAATTCGATCCAGTGCTCTGGCTCAAGGTAGCGGGTCAGCCGCTTCGGCATCTGCGCTGGATCCACGCGCTGCGTACCCAGGATCAGTGTCGCGTTCAGGTGGATCGGAAGCAACTGGGCGAACAACGCCTCCATCGGTGCAATCTCTGCATCGTTCTCGCGCCAGACATGATCTAGCCCGTCGACAACCACAAAGAACCGCCTGCCCTCTGCCGCAAAGGCCTCGCTGTAGGCAGAGATCCACGATCGCAGATTCTCCGCCTCGTCACTTGCAGGTGGCAGCACGTTCGCACCGCTCGCCTGCATCTGCGTGATCAGTGATCGGGCGACGTTCTTGAGGGTGAACCGGTCGGACGAATCCTGCAAGTCTAGGAAGTAGTGGTGGCGCACGAACGGGAGACCCCGCTCACGAAGGCGGCCGCACAGGTGGCTCAAGAAAGTGCTCTTTCCTTGGCCCGGTGATCCCCACAGGACGCGGGTACTCCACGCACCAGTTGCTGCGTCGTCCAGGAACGCATCGGCGAACTCAGCATCAGGCGGGACGTAGCCAGCCGGAACACGAAACTCCTGGTCAAGCGGTCGAGGCTGCTTCTCCGAGAGCGTGCTGCGCAGCACATCCAGCGTTATCCGGCCATTCGGTGCAGGAGATTCCTTGCGGACGCTCCAGTCGATCGCGCGCCGATAGAGCGTGAGCCAACCCTGGTGATCAGTGTGGCGTGCCTCGAGTCTTGCGCTCACGGTCCTGTCGAGTGCCTCGTAGCCCGCGAAGCTGTGCGCAACCTCGAATCGCTTGAAGAACAGCTCCGCCTTCTCGGCTCCTCCGACGTGATCTGCCACCTGTTGGCGGAGCTCGTTGCCAAGCGACACCAGGTCAACCCTGTCGCCTCCAGGCTGCAACGCAAACTCGGCGTCGGGGCGCCGGTTCGTCGTCAATGCAAGCCGGCCCACCCGGTCGAGCCCGACGTTGAACGCTGCGCTTGACCACTTCTCGAGCAGCGACCTGCCCCTCGCGCCTTTGCGCTCAAGGAGCCAGGCCCACGACAGTGCATTGGCAGGATCGAACGGGTCAACCGTGAATTTGACCTGGATCAGGTCGATCAGTCGATCGGGCCTTTGCGCGACGATATCGTCCAGGCCCCGCGCATCCGGCTGGTCGTCTGCTTCGAACTGAACCCATTCGTAGAGCCCTGGGTCATCCAGCCAATCGCACAGCAGGCGAATGCCCACGAGCGTCTGGTAGAGATAGCCGCTCGCTGGTATCGCTGTGCGTTTGATGTCGCCTGCCACCCTTGCATTCTCCGCTCCCCAGTAGGTTCAGGAGCGGAGCGGCCAGTGCGACGCGGACGGGATCTCAGTAGGCGATTGCATTTTCGCAGGCGGACGTTGATCGAGCGGCGCCGGCCTCCTACCTCAATCGACCAGGTGCCGCGATGCGGCAGTCGAGGAGACCTCTCGTTGAACCCCACCAGCTGCGGCGGCCGCCTAGCCTGAGCCTGCGGTCACAGTTGCCGAGGCGAAGCCAAGTTCCATGAACGCGTAATTGATCGTCCTCGCAGCCATGACGTCCACCGGTCGCCTATGGATCGAGAGCTCGGGCTCGGGCTACGGCCACTTCCTCGCCGACTGCTCCCGCTTGGACCGGTCGTCGCTGTCCCAGTCGCGACCGATCGGCAAACAGTCTCGAGCCGATGGTCGCGAAGGTCGGCTTAGGGTGTGCGCCGACATTCAAGAGGCGTTCGTCGACCGGCAGTAATCAGTCTGTTCCTGCCCTTCGGCGCAGCCTTAACCCAACGACTCCACCACCCGCGCCCGCACATGTCGCGCCAGTGACTGCCGCAGCTTCGGCGCGTCGATCGGCTTGGTGAGAAAGTCGTTCATGCCGGCGCGCATCGCGTCTTCTCGCTCCGAGACGAGTGCGGCGGCGGTCAGCGCCAAGATCGGCAGGCGGTGCGCGGCGTAGTGGCGGCGCAGTTCGCGCGCCGCTTCGTGGCCGCTCATCACCGGCATCTGCACGTCCATCAGCACCGCGTCGAACGGGTCGCCCTGGCTGTGCGCGGCATGCACCGCCTCGACGGCCATCTTGCCGTCGAGCGCCTGCGCCACGCGCACGCCCCAGTGTTCGAGCATGGCCACCACGATCATCATGTTGACGGGGTTGTCTTCCACCATCAGCACGCGCGCGCCGAACAGGCGGTCGATGTCGCTGGCTTCGGTGCTCGCCGGGGCCTGCGCCGGTTCGGCGGCCTGCAGCGGCAGCTCGGCCCAGAAGGTGCTGCCTTCGCCCGGCGTGCTGCGCAGGCCGACTTCGCCGCCCATCAACCGTGCCAGCTCGCGGCAGATCGACAGGCCCAGGCCGGTGCCGCCAAAACGCCGCGTCGTCGACGAGTCGCCTTGCGAGAAGGGCATGAACAGGCGCGCCTGCGTGTCGGGCTCCACGCCCGGGCCGGTGTCGGCCACGGCCAGCCGCAGCCAGCCCTGCGCGGTGGTCGACGCTTCGATGCGCACCTCGCCACGGTCGGTGAACTTCAGGCCGTTGGTGATGAAGTTCGAGAGGATCTGCCGCACCCGCACCGGGTCGCCGCGCACGGTGGCGGGCACGTCGTCGGCCACGCTCAAGGTGAGCGCCAGGCCCTTCACGTCGGCGAGCGACTGGTAGGCGTGGTGCACCGCGCGCAGCGTGTCGCGCAGGCCGAAGGGCACGTCTTCGAGCGTGATCTTGCCGGCTTCGATCTTCGACACGTCGAGGATGTCGGAGATGATGCCCGACAGGCTCTGCGCGCTGTCGAAGATCTGGTTCAGGTACTGCTGGCGGCGGTTGTCGGGCAGGTCTTCCTGCATGGCCAGCCGGGCCAGGCCGAGCAGGCCGTTCAGCGGCGTGCGGATCTCGTGGCTGGTGTTGGCCAGAAAGGCCGACTTGGCGCGGCTCGCCGCCTCGGCGGCATCACGCGCCGAAGCCAGCGCCTGGTCGAGCCGGCGCCGCTCGGTGATGTCTTCGGCGATCCAGATCGTGCCGCCGCGGCTCGGGTCGTTGCGGTCCACGGCCTGGGCGAGCAGGCGGCACCAGAAGGTGCTGCCGTCGTGGCGGCGCATCGGGCGTTCGATGTCGAACGGCTGGCCGGCAGAGAGCAGCGGCGCAGTGAGGCGGCCGATCTCGGCATAGTCTGCCTCGCTCGGCCAGACGACCAGCCCCGATTGATCGATCAGCTCGCCCGGGCCCCAGCCGAACATCTGCTCGAAGAACGGGTTGGCCTGCACGAACCGGCGGTCACGGGTGAACGCAATGCCGATCGAGGCGCGCTCCAGAATCGCCGTGTGCTGCAGGCGCGTGCGTTCGCTCTCGGTCACGTCGCGGGCATTCAGTACCAGGTACTCGCGTTCGTTCATCTCGAAGCGATCGGCGGCCACCAGCATCGACACCCGGCCACCGGTCTTGGACACGAAGGTGGCTTGCAGGTCGGTCACCCTGCCGTCGTTCTGCACCGCCTCGATGAGCCGGTCGCGGTCGGCCAGGTCGTGCCAGATGCCGAGTTCGAGCGAAGTGCGGCCGACCACCTCTTCGGTGCGGTAGCCCAGCAGGCGAGAAAAGGCCGGGTTCACCATGGCGTAGCGGCCGGTGGAAGACTCGGTCAGCGTGATGCAGTCGGGGCTGGTCTCGAAAAGGTGCGAAAGCATCGCTTCCGAGCGCCGCAGCGCGGCCTCGGCGGCCTGGCGCGCTGTCACGTCGAAGAAGATCGACAGCGTGGCCGGGCCGCCTGCCGTGTCCACGCGCACGCCGGTGGCCTGCAGGCTGAGAAAGCGGCCGTCGACCGAGCGTGTCTGCAGGTCGATGACCGGCAGGCCTTCGCCGACCGGCAGCGCGTCGAGCTGGGCCATGCGCTCGACGACACGCCGGCGCGTGTCGGCCGAAGGGAACAGCGTGAGCACGTCGGCGCCGTTCATCGCCGCCGCATGCTCGAAGCCGAACAGCCGCGCTGCCGCTTCGTTGGCGTCGAACACCACGCCGCGCCGGTGCAGGAACAGCGGCGAAGGCGAGCGAGTGAAGAGCTCGCGGTAGCGGGTTTCGGTGGCCTTCACGGCACGCTGCGCGCGCAGCTCGTCGGTCACGTCGCGCGTCACGCCCCAGTAGCCGGTGAACACGCCGGCTTCGTCGTACTTGGGTTCGCCGCTGATGCTGTGGATGCGGTTGCGCCCTTGTTCGTTGCGGCGCCGCACCAGCAGGCCGTTGAAGGGGCGGCGGGCTTCCAGGTCGGCGCGGTGCGCGTCGAGCTGGTCTTCGTTCAGGCCCATGCGGGCGATGTCCCAGCCGGCGCTGCTGTCTTGCTCGCTGCCCGGTTCGACGTCGCGGGTTTGTGCCACGTAGGTGAAACGGAACTTCTGGTCCTGTTCCCAGTAGCGGTCGGCCGCGATGCGCAGCAGGCCGCGAAAGCGCTGTTCGCGCAGCGCAGCGGTGCGCAGGTAATGCGTGATCACGCGCGAGATCAGGCTGCCACCAACCCAGCCGCACGCCACCACGACACTCTGGAACAGCAGGATCGGCAACCAGGGCGCGGAACCAGGCAGCGCGGGGATCAGCCCCGACACTTCTGTGAACGCGAGCCCGGCGATCGCGCCCAACGCCGTCAGGCACACCAGCAGGCCCCAGCGCCAGCCCGTCACGGCACTCAGCACGCAGACGACCAGCGCCAGAAAGCCCAGCGCCGGGTTGCGGATGCCGTTGTTCATCAGCAGGCCGACCGAACCCACAAAACCGACCGAGACGAGCCCCACCAGGCACAAGACCGCCACCATCGGAAACGACGCCGCCCCGCTGCGCCGCGCCGCCAGCAGGCAGGCGCCCGCGAAGAGCACCATGCCGAGCACGACGGCGGTGCGCAAGTCGGCGCCGGGCGTGCCCTGCAGCGTGCCGAGAATGAGCGCGGAAGCCAGCGTCGCCACGCCCGTGGTGGCCAGGTAATAGCGGCCGATCAGGCGCGTGACCATGCCGTGCATGTCGGCTTCGTTGGCCGGCTGGAGCGGCGTGGCCATGGTGCGCTGTGGCGTCGAGCTCAGGCGGGGGCGACCGCGGGGCGGCGCGCCCGGTTCAGCTCGTCACGGGTGGTGAAAGCGGCCTGGCGGGCCGCCTCGGCGAAGTGGTCGCCCCGGCTCGCATAGAGCACCGCACGCGACGAGTTGACGATGATCGGCGCCCGCGTTCGGCCTTCAGCGTCACCGTGCCAGCCGGCACGCACGGTGGCGACCGCGTCGCCCCCTTGTGCGCCCACGCCGGGGATCAACAGCGGCAGCGTGGGGGCGAGTTCGCGCACCCGGGCAATCTCGGCCGGGTAGGTGGCGCC
The DNA here is from genome assembly GCF_032229685.1 of Rhizobacter sp. Lineage (GTDB taxonomy): Bacteria > Pseudomonadota > Gammaproteobacteria > Burkholderiales > Burkholderiaceae_C > LMDS01. Next base: position 21,806 of record NZ_JAVTWP010000012.1, read on the forward strand.
CACCACCAGGCCGAGCTGGCCGCTTTGGTTCCATTCGCCGCTGGCCAGCCGTGCGATGTGCTCGAAGACCTGGTCACCCGACTGCAGCGTTTGCGCCTGCAGGTCGGCGCTGCCGGGGTTCGAGGTGCGGCACAGCAGGATCACACCCTTGCCTTCGTACTTGAGATAGGGCTCGACCGAGTCGAAGCCCATGAAGGGCGAGAGCGTCACCGCGTCGGCGCGGTAGCGTTCGAACACTTCGTGCGCGTATTGCTCGGCCGTGCTGCCGATGTCGCCACGCTTGGCGTCGAGGATCACCGGCACCTCGGGTGCCACGGCGTGGATGTGCGCGATCAGGCGTTCGAGCTGTTCTTCGGCGCGGTGCGCGGCGAAGTAGGCAATCTGCGGCTTGAACGAGATCACCAGGTCGCGCGTGGCGTCGACGATGCTCGCGCAGAAGTCGAAGATGCGCGCCGGGTCGTCTTTCCACGAGCCCGGGAACCGGGACGGGTCGGGGTCGAGGCCCACGCACAGAAGCGAGTCGTTGAGGGCCTCGGCCCGGGCGAGTTGGGCGGTGAAGTTCATGTGGTTCAGGCGCTGCGTTTGGCCAGCTCGGCGGCATGGCCGGTGTAGCTGCCGGGTGTCATGGCCAGCAGGCGTTCGCGCTCGGCGGGTGGAATCTCGAGCGTGTGGATGAACGCCGCGATCGCTTCACGCGTGATCACCTTGCCACGCGTCAGCTCTTTCAGGCGCTCGTAGGGGTTGGGCAGCTGGTAGCGGCGCATCACGGTCTGGATGGGCTCGGCCAGCACTTCCCAGGCGGCGTCGAGGTCGGCGGCGAGCGCTTCTTCGTTCACTTCGAGCTTGCCCAGGCCGCGCAGCAGCGAGTCGTAGCCGAGCAGCGCATAACCGAGCGCCACACCCATGTTGCGCAGCACGGTGCTGTCGGTCAGGTCACGCTGCATGCGGCTGATCGGCAGCTTCTGGCTCAGGTGCGTGAGCAGCGCGTTGGCCAGGCCGAAGTTGCCTTCGGCGTTCTCGAAGTCGATCGGGTTGACCTTGTGCGGCATCGTGCTCGAACCGATCTCGCCTTCTTTCGTGCGCTGCTTGAAGTAACCCAGGCTCACGTAAGACCAGACGTCGCGCGACCAGTCGATCAGGATCGTGTTGGTGCGCGTCACGGCGTCGAACAGCTCGGCCATGCAGTCGTGCGGCTCGATCTGCGTGGTGTAGGGGTTGAACGTGAGGCCCAGGCCGCCGCTCTTGCCGTCGCCTTCGACCACGCGGCGCGAGAACGCCTCCCAGTCGAATCCGGGGTAGGCCGAGAGGTGGGCGTTGTAGTTGCCGACCGCGCCGTTCATCTTGGCCGTGAGCGGCACCGCGGCGATGCGTTCGCGCGCACGGGCCAGGCGCGCCACCACGTTGGCCACTTCCTTGCCCACGGTGGTCGGGCTCGCGGTCTGGCCGTGGGTGCGCGCCAGCATCGGCACCTCGGCCAGGGCGTGGGCCATCGAGCGCAGCTTGTCGACCAGCTGGTCGATCGCCGGCAGCAGCACCTCGGCGCGCGCGGCCCGCAGCATCAGGCCGTGGCTGGTGTTGTTGATGTCTTCGCTGGTGCAGGCGAAGTGCACGAACTCGCCGGCGGCTTTGAGCTCGGCGGTGGCCTCGAAGCGGCTCTTGAGCCAGTACTCGACCGCCTTCACGTCGTGGTTGGTGGTGCGCTCGATGTCCTTGATGGCCTGCGCGTCGGCTTCTGAGAAGCGCAACACCAGCCCGCGCAGCAGGCCGCGGGCGGCTTCGCTGAGCGGCTTGAATTCTGCGAACCCGGCGTCGGACAGCGCAATGAACCACTCGACCTCGACCTGCACACGCCGGTGCATCAACCCGAACTCGGAAAGCAGCGGGCGCAGGGCCGCCACCTTCGCGGCGTAGCGGCCGTCCAGCGGCGAGAGAGCGGACAGGGCAGAGAGGTTCATGGCGGGTTCGCGCAGGGCGCGGCAAAAAGCGGCAGGCAACCGCTGATTGTAGGTTTTGCCGTCGGGCTGTCAGCGCGCCGCGGCGTCGCGGAACCGCTGGATGCGCTCGGCGTCGGCCGGGTGGCTGGCCAGCGCGATGCCGAGGTCGAAACCCTGGCGTTCCGCAGGCGGCTCGGCTTGTTTCGTGGCTTGCCGTGCCTTCAGGCGTTCGAACAGCTCCAGCATCACCGCCGGCGAGAGGCCGTTGGCGCGCAGGAACACGATCGCATCGGCGTCGGCCTCGCGCTCGAAGTCGCGTGAATAGGCGTTCTGGCCGAGCAGCACCGGCGCTGTGGCGAGCACGGTGCTGAAGTCTCCCCAGGCGATGCTGGCGGCTGCGCCGATGAGCGAGGCCTGGATCAGCATGCGCATCCCGTGGCGCCGCCGCACGTGGCCGAGTTCGTGCCCGAGCACGCCGATCAGCACGTCGTCACGCCCTTGCAGCATCTGCAGCATCTCGTCGGTGACCACCACGGTGCCGCCCGGCAGCGCGAAGGCGTTGGCGCCGAGCCGGGTGGGGGCGTCGGCCGCTGTGCCGGTCTTCGGGCTGGTGTGGAAGCGCAACTCGTGCGGCGAGGGGTGCGGGTCGCGTGCCGCTGCGCTCGCCAGCGCCTCGCGCAGCGCCTGCTGCCGGGCGGCGGGCACGTTGCTCGGCAGCAGCAGCGCGCCGTCGAACGAATTCAGTACCGCGTCGCCAATGGCGCGGTCGGCGGCCACGGGCAGGGCGGCCAGCACGCCGCGCGTGAGCCACGGCACGCCCCACTGGTAACCGGCCGCGGCCAGCACCAGCAGGAGCAACACCGCGACGAGTGTGCTGCGCCAGCTCTGCTGCGCCTTCACGACCGCCGAGTCGCCAATGCCGGCGGCGCGCAGCCAGGCGTCCCAGTCGGCCGCGTTCAGCGCCTGCACCGAGCCGCCGCCGGCGAAGTGCGCCACACGCCCGCCGTGGCGTGTGCGTTCGGGCAGGCGCAACTCCGCCAGTGGCCACTGCAGGTTCACGCCGTCGCCTTCGATGTGCAGTGTTTGCTGCGTGATGCGCAACTGCACCCGCCGGGCACGGGCCGACACACCATCGAAATGGTCAGCGGCCAGCGTGGCGGCTGCGTCTGTCACAGGCCGATGTCGATGCCGAACAGGTCACCGGCCGCATCGCCCGCGGCGTCATCGGCACGCTCGCGCAGCGAGCCCACCAGCTCGTCGGGCGCCAGCCGGGTGACGACGGTCACGGCCTGCAACCGCATGCGGGCCACCGCGACCTTGGCGAAAGGCCAGTACAGGCCCAGTGTCACGATCATCAGCAGCAGGTTCTTCAGCGTGAGTCGGAAGAAGGGCCAGAAGCGCAGATCGCTTTCGAAACGCACCTGACTGCTGCCGGTGCGGCCCCACACCAGGTTCTGCAGGCGCGACACCACGTAGGGCTGCACCACGACGATGATGCCGCCGTAGAACGCGAAGACGAATATCAGGAACGTGACCAGGAATGCCGTGCTGGCCGCGCCTTTGCCGCCGCCCGACATCAGCGCCAGGATGCTGCCGCCGCCGAAGACCAACGCGACCGCGGCGCCTGCCAGCGCGGCCAGCACGCTCACGCCCAGCGTCTTCAGCGCGATCACATAGAACGAGCCGGCGCTGGTGCGCAGCTCGGTCTGCAACTGGCCGAGCGCGTAGTGGCCGTGCTGGTACCTCTTGAGCAGCCACAGGAACAGGGGGACGAGCAGCATCGCGGCCAGCCCCACGCCCAGAAAAACCAGCGAGCCCACGACGTCGGGCGCGTCGGTGGCTTCAGGGGCCCCGGCGAACAGCGCCGCGCCCAGCGTCAGCAGGCCGGGAATGAACAGCGGCAGCATCGCCTTGTAGGCACCGGGCAGGTCGCCGCTGAAACGGAACCGCAGGCCGCGCCAGCTCGTGTTGGCCATGCGGAACTGTTGCGACGCGCGAAACAGCGCCGGCCACATCGCCGCCACGATCAGCAGCGCGATCAGCCCCGAGATCGGCGAGACCTTGCTCGCCAGCCCGTACAGCAGCGCCATCGCGCCCACCAGCAGAAAGCCGCGCAGCATGCGGCCGGGCTCGCCGTGGAAGTCGAACGCGTGTTCGCCCACCGAAGTGTTGCCGTAGAAGTAGCGCAGGCGCCGCACCTTGGCCCAGGGAAAGTACAGGCCGAGCGTGACGAGCGTGAGCAGCAGGTTGACGATCCAGATCCTGAAGTACTCGCTGCCCGAGCCGCTGAAGGTGATCGGCAAGCGGTGCCGCACGGGCTCCGCACGGCCGAAGGGGCGGCTCGCAGGGGCCGCGGGTCGCAGCGCGTCGATCGGTGCCGGAATCGTGTCGGCCATTGGAGTTGCTCCCTGTCTTGTTTGTAGTGGGGCGCAATCTAGCACCGCTCAGGGAGCAGGGCAGACCCCGTTGCGCGCGAGGAACGCCTCTTGCTTAATCGGCACCTGCGCCGACGAGCGCTCTTTCCAACCCCTTCGAGGAGATGATTCATGCAGAGTTTTCGCCGCCATGCCCTGGCTGCCTTCGCGGCCGCCGGGCTGCTCGCCGGTCTCAGCCCGAGCGCTTTTGCGCAGGCCAAGCTCAAGGTCGCCGCGATCTACACCGTGCCGGTCGAGCAGCAGTGGGTCAGCCGCATCGACAAGGCGCTCAAGGCAGCCGTGGCACGCGGCGAGATCGAGTACGTGTTCAGCGAGAACGTGACCAACGCCGACTACGAACGTGTGATGCGCGGTTATGCCGAAGCCGGCAACACGCTGATCGTGGGCGAAGCGTTCGCGGTCGAGGCGGCCGCGCGCAAGGTGGCGAAGGACTACCCGAAGATCAGCTTCCTGCTCGGTTCGAGCCTGAAGCCGCAGGCGCCGAACTTCGGCGTGTTCGACAACTACATCCAGGAACCGGCCTACCTGAGCGGCATGATCGCCGGCGGCATGAGCAAGACCAACAAGATCGGCATGGTCGGCGGTTACCCGATCCCCGAAGTCAACCGGCTGATGAACGCCTTCATGGCCGGCGCCAAAGAGACCAACCCCAAGGTCGAGTTCATGGTCAGCTTCATCAACAGCTGGTTCGACCCGCCGAAAGCCAAGGAAGCCGCCTTCGCAATGATCGACAAGGGGGCCGACGTGATGTATGCCGAGCGCTTCGGTGTGTCTGATGCGGCCAAGGAAAAGGGCAAGCTCGCGATCGGCAACGTGATCAACACGCAGGACAAGTACCCCGACACCGTGGTCTCTTCGGCGCTGTGGAACATGGAGCCCACGATCGACCTGGCGATCAAGTCGGTGAAAGCCGGCAAGTTCGAGGCCAAGGAATACGGCGAGTACTCGATGATGAAACACAAGGGCAGCGCGCTCAGCCCGCTCGGCACGTTCGAGAAGAAAGTGCCGGCCGACATCGTGGCCAAGGTGCAGGCGAAAGAGAAAGCGATCCTCGCAGGCAGCTTCAGCGTGAAGGTCGACGACAACCAGCCCAAACCGACGGCCAAGTGATGGCGGCCAGCGCCGCGGCACCTTCCGCTGCGGCGCCGGTGCTGCGGCTCTCGGGCATCACCAAGCGCTTCGGCAGCCTGGTGGCGAACGACGCGATCTCGCTCGAGCTGGGCGCGGGCGAGGTGCTCGCGCTGCTCGGCGAGAACGGCGCCGGCAAGAGCACGCTGGTGTCGATCCTGTTCGGGCACTACCTGGCCGACGAAGGCCACATCGAAGCCTTCGGCGAGCGGCTGCCGCCGGGCAACCCGAAAGCGGCGCTCGCGGCCGGCATCGGCATGGTGCACCAGCACTTCACGCTGGCCGACAACCTTTCGGTGCTCGACAACGTGATGCTCGGCACCGAGCCACTGTGGCAGCCGTTCTCGCGGCGCAGCGCGGCGCGGCAGCGGCTGGTGGACACGGCGCAGCGCTTCGGGCTGCAGGTGAACCCCGACGCCTTGATCGAACAGTTGTCGGTCGGCGAGCGCCAACGGGTCGAGATTCTCAAAGCGCTCGTGGGCAGTGACAAGAGACAGGGCGCCCGCATCCTGATCCTCGACGAGCCGACGGCGGTGCTCACGCCGGCCGAGGCCGAGTCGCTGTTCGGCACCTTGCAGCAGCTGATCGCCCAAGGCTTGAGCGTGATCTTCATCAGCCACAAGCTCGACGAGGTGCTGCGGGTGTCGCACCGCATCGCCGTGCTGCGCGGTGGCAAGCTGGTGGCGGCACTGCCTGCGGCGGGCGCCAGCAAGGCCGAACTGGCGGCGTTGATGGTGGGGCGCGAAGTCGAGCCGGCGCAGCGGCGCGCGCGGGCGCCGGGCGCGCTGACCTGCAGCCTGCGGGGTGTCGGCGTGGCCGCTGCGGCGAGCCGGCTCGAAGGCATCGACCTCGACCTGCACGACGGTGAAGTGGTCGCGATCGCCGGCGTTGCCGGCAACGGCCAGCAAGCGCTTGCCGAGTTGCTGTTCGGCCTGCACGCCGCGAGCAGCGGCCGGCTCGAACTGCAAGGGCAGCCGATGGCCGCGCGGCCCGGCGACTGGGTGCGCGCCGGTGTGGCGCGCATCCCGGAAGACCGGCATGCGGTCGGTGTCGTGAGCGAGCTGGCCGTCTGGGAAAACGCCGTGCTCGAACGCTTCGACACGCCGACCTTTTCGCGCGCTGGCTGGTTGCGGCGCGCCACGGCGCAAGCGCACGCGCGCACGCTGATCGAACGCTTCGACGTGCGCGGCACGCAGGCGCAGGGTGTGGCCACACCGACCGCCGCGCTCTCGGGCGGCAACATGCAGAAGCTGATCCTCGGCCGCGCCTTGACCGGCGACCCGCATGACCCGAAGCCGCCGGTGCTGATCGTGGCCGACCAGCCGACCTGGGGGTTGGACGTCGGCGCTGTCGCCTACGTGCACCAGCAACTGCTCGACGCCTGTGCGCAGGGCGCGGCGGTGCTGCTCATCTCCGAAGACCTGGACGAGATCTTCGCGATTGCCGACCGCATCGCGGTGATCCACCACGGCCGGCTCACCGCCGCGAAACCGGTTGCCGACTGGACGCCCGCCAGCATCGGCCTGGCGATGGCCGGCACCTCCGACGCGGGTGTGCAGCATGCGCATTGAGCGCCGCGCCCAGGTGTCGCGCGCGATGCAGTTCGGCGCGCCGTTCATCGCCGTCGCGTTCACCTTGCTGGTCAGCTCGGTGCTGGTGGCCTGGGCCGGCGCACCCGTCGGCAAGGCCTATGCGCTGCTGCTCGAAGGCGGCTTCGGCTCGCGCTTCGCGTGGAGCGAAACACTCACGCGTGCCACGCCGCTCATCCTGACCGGCCTGGCAGCGGCGGTGGCGTTCAAGGCGCGCCTCTTCAACATCGGCGCCGAAGGCCAGCTGTATGCCGGCGCGCTGGCGGCCGTGGCGGTGGGTGGCCTGCACGGCGGCAACGGCTTCGAGTTGAGCCCGTGGCTGCTGTTCCCGCTGATGATGCTGGCGGCGGCCGCCGCGGGCGCGCTGCTGTTGCTGGGGCCCGCCTTGATGAAAAGCCGGCTCGGTGTCGACGAAGTCGTGACGACCCTGCTGCTGAACTTCATCGTGCTGCTGTTCGTCTCGATGATGCTCGACGGTGCGATGAAAGACCCGAGCGCAATGGGCTGGCCGCAGAGCGTGGCGCTGCAGGACAGCCTGCAACTCGGCAGGCTCGTCGAGCGCACGCGTGTGCACACCGGCTTGTTGTGGGCACTGTCGCTGGCCGTGGCCTTGTGGGCCTTGCTGAAGTACACGACGACCGGGTTCGCGATCCGCGCGGTCGGCGCCAACGCGCGCGCCGCGGCCTTCGCCGGCATGCCGGTCGCGTGGGTCAACGTGAAGGTGGCCTTGCTGTCGGGCGCTCTTGCCGGGCTGGCCGGTGCCATCGAGGTGGCCGGGCGCACGAGCTACCTCACGCTCGACATGTCGCCCGGCTACGGCTACAGCGGCATCGTGATCGCGATGCTGGCGGCACTGAACCCGCTCGGCGTGGTGGCGGCGTCGGTGTTCGTGGCTGGCGTACTGGTCGGTGCCGACAGCATGAGCCGCGCGGTGAACGTGCCGACCTACATCGCCGACGTGATCGTGGCGGTCTCCTTGCTCAGCATGCTGGTCGCGACGATGTGCGCGCAGTACCGCTTCGTGTTCGGAGGGCCGCGCCTTGCTCGCTGAAACCGTCGACCTCTTGTTCAGCCTGCCGTTCTGGGTGGCGGTGCTGCGCATCGCGACGCCGCTGATCCTGGGCACGCTGGGCGTGTTGTTGTGTGAGCGCGCCGGCGTGTTGAACCTGGGCATCGAAGGCATCATGGTCGCGGGTGCGTTCGCGGGCTGGCTCACCGTGTACCAGGGCGGCGGCTTGTGGCTCGGCGTGCTGGTGGCGGCGCTCGTCGGCACCGCGTTCGGTTTGTTGCACGGCGTGCTCACGGTCACGCTGTCCTTGTCGCAACACGTCTCGGGCCTGGGCATCACGCTGTTCGCGACCAGCGTGGCAAGTTACGCCTACCGCGTGAGCTTTCCGAAGGTCGACAGCCCGCCGACGATCCAGCCGTTCGCCGAGATGAGCTGGCTGCCGGTGCCGGTTCTTTCGGGGCAGACGCCGCTGACGCTGCTGGCGCTCGTGCTCGTGCCGCTGATCGGCTACGTGCTGTACCGCACCCCGCTCGGCCTGGCGCTGCGCATGGTCGGCGAGAACCCGGCCGCCGCCGAAGGGCAGGGCATCGATGTGGCGCGTTTGCGCATCGGCGCCATCATGGCCGGCTCGGCGCTGATGGGTGTGGCGGGGGCCTTTCTCACGCTGGCCGCGTTCAACGCCTTCTACTTCAACATGGTCAACGGCCGCGGCTGGGTCTGCGTGGCGCTGGTGGTGTTCGCGTCGTGGCGGCCGGGCAAGGCGCTGCTCGGTGCGGTGCTGTTCGCGCTGTTCGACGCGCTGCAGTTGCGGCTGCAGCAGTCGGGCACCGGCCTGTTCGGCTTCTCGGTGCCCTATCAGGTCTACCTGATGCTGCCCTACCTGCTGTCGATCATCGCGCTGGTGCTGGTGGCCCGCCGTGCGGCTTACCCGCAGGCGCTGATGAAGCCCTACCGCAAGGGCGAGCGCTCGTGAAGGCGCCCGCCGCAGCTCACTTGCCGAATGGGTTGGCGGTGGCGAACCACAGGCCGATGCCGGTCGCGATGATGAACGCGCCGTCGAGCACGCCCACCAGCAAGAACACCTTGTTCTGCAACGGCTCCATCAGCTCGGGCTGGCGCGCCGAGGCTTCGAGATACTTCGAGCCCAAGAGGCCGACGCCCAGGCATGAGCCGATGGCGCCCAGGCCGATCATGTGGCCCACGGCCAGGGGGAGGTATTCGCTGCTCATCCACTGCTCCTTCTTCGTTGCGGTTGACCGTATGCTCGCGCCGATGGCGCCGCGAGGCCATTACCTGAGAGGTCATCGCCCGACTTTCCTACCCGTTCACGCCTTCACACCACCATGCTGATCCGCAACGCCACCCTGCCCGACGGCCGCACCGGCATCGACGTGCTCGTCGAGGCCGACCGCATCGCCGCCGTCGGCCCGAACCTGCCACCGCCCGAAGGCGTGCCGGTGATCGAAGCCGGCGGGCTGTTGCTGAGCCCGCCCTTCGTCGACGCGCACTTTCACATGGACGCGACGCTGAGCTACGGCCTGCCACGCGTGAACCAGAGCGGTACGCTGCTCGAAGGCATCGCGCTGTGGGGCGAGCTGAAGCCGCATCTGACGCAGGAAGCGCTCGTCGAACGTGCCCTGCAGTACTGCGACTGGGCGGTGGCCAAAGGCCTGCTCGCGATCCGCACGCACGTGGACGTGTGCGACGACCGGTTGCTCGCGGTCGAGGCGCTGCTGCACGTGAAGGAGCGCGTGAAGCCGTATCTCGATCTGCAGCTCGTGGCGTTCCCGCAAGACGGCGTGCTGCGTTCGCCCAGCGCAATGGCCAACCTGAAACGTTCGCTCGACATGGGCGTGGACGTGGTCGGTGGTATCCCGCACTTCGAACGCACGATGGCCGATGGCGCCGAGTCGGTTCGTGTGCTGTGCGAACTGGCCGCCGAGCGCGGCCTGCGTGTCGACATGCATTGCGACGAGAGCGACGACCCGATGTCGCGCCACATCGAGACGCTGGCCTTTCACACCCAGCGCCTCGGCCTGCACGGCCGCGTGACCGGCTCGCACCTTACGTCGATGCATTCGATGGACAACTACTACGTGAGCAAGCTGTTGCCGCTGATGCGCGAAGCGCAGGTCAACGCCATCGCCAACCCGCTGATCAACATCACGCTGCAAGGCCGCCACGATACTTATCCGAAGCGCCGCGGCATGACCCGTGTGCCCGAGCTGATGGCCGCTGGCATCACGGTCGCGTTCGGCCACGACTGCGTGATGGACCCGTGGTATTCGCTCGGCTCGGGCGACATGCTCGAAGTGGCGCAGATGGGCCTGCACGTGGCGCAGATGACCTCGCAGGCGCAGATGCGGGCGTGTTTCGATGCGGTGACCGTGAACGCGGCGCAGATCCTCGGCCTGGCCGATTACGGCATCGCGCCCGGCCAGTACGCCGATCTTGTGCTGTTGCAGGCCCGCGACCCGGCCGATGCGATCCGTTTGCGGGCGAACCGCCTCATGGTGGTGCGGCGCGGCCAGATCGTGGCGCGAACGCCGGCCGCCACCGCCAGCCTGAGCCTGCCCGGCCGCCCCGACACTGTGGACTGGGCGCTACGCCGCTGACCGGTGGCGCCAGGGCCGCGCCGCTAGAATGAATTCAAGCAAGACAAGATCGAGCAAGAGAAGGCAACAGGGGCGGCCACCACAATGAAACTCATCGGTTCACTCACCAGCCCCTACGTGCGCAAAGTGCGCATCGTGATGGCCGAGAAGAAGCTCGACTTCCAGCTCGAACTCGAAGACGTGTGGGGCAACGACAAGATCCTCAAGTCGAACCCGCTCGGCAAGGTGCCGTGCCTCGTGCTCTCGGGTGGCGAAGCGGTGTTCGACTCGCGCGTGATCGTCGAGTACCTCGACACCCGCTCGCCAGTGAGCCGCCTGATCCCCGAAGGCAGCCGCGAGCGCACCGAAGTGCGCACCTGGGAAGCGCTGGCCGACGGCCTGCTCGACGCCGCGATCCTCGCGCGCCTGGAGCAAACCTGGCCCGGCCGCAGCGCCGAGCAGCGCAGCCAGGCCTGGGTCGACCGGCAGATGGGCAAGATCGACGCCTGCCTGGGCGCCATCAGCACCGGCCTGGCCGACAAGCCCTGGTGTTCCGGCATTCACCTGTCGCTGGCCGACATCGCGGTCGGGTGTGCGCTCGGTTACCTCGACTTCCGCTTCCCGGCGGTCAAGTGGCGCGAGTCGCACGCGAACCTGGCCAGGCTGGCCGACAAGCTCTACGCGCGGCAGAGCTTCATCGACACCTTGCCGCCCACCGGCTGATCTTTTTTCAGGCGTCGATCACGACGCTGAAGCTTTCCGCCTGCGCCATCGGCCAGTAGGTGCTGAACACCTGCTGCGTCATCTCGCCGCGCAGCAGCTCGCCGGGTTTCACGAAGGGCAACAGGTTCACCAGCAGCTTCACACTGTGCTCGGCGCTGCGCCGAACGATGTGGGCCGCCGTGATCTCGCTCGGGTCGTTGAGCCCGGCCGCCTGCACCAGCTCTTTCAGCGCCATCAGCGTGTTCATGTGGAAGTGGAAGACCCGCTCCGCCTTGGTCGGCACCACCAGTGCGCGCTGGCGCTGCGGGTCTTGCGTGGTCACGCCCGTGGGGCAGTGGCCGGTGTGGCAGGCCTGGGCCTGGATGCAGCCGAGCGCGAACATGAAACCGCGCGCCGCGTTGCACCAGTCGGCACCGAGCGCGAGCATGCGGGCGATGTCGAATGCGGTGATCACCTTGCCGGCGCAACCGAGCTTGATCTGCTTGCGCAGGTTCAAGCCGACCAGGGTGTTGTGCACCAGCAGCAGCCCTTCCTGCAGCGGCGCGCCGACGTGGTCGGTGAATTCGACTGGCGCCGCCCCGGTGCCACCCTCGGCACCGTCGACCACGATGAAGTCGGGCGTGATGCCGGTGGCAAGCATGGCCTTGGCGATCGCGAACCATTCCCACGGGTGGCCGATGCAGAGCTTGAAGCCGACCGGCTTGCCGCCCGAGAGCGTGCGCAGCCGCTCGATGAAATGCATCATCTCGATCGGTGTGTTGAAGGCGCTGTGGCTGGCCGGTGAAACGCAGTCGACGCCAGGTTCGACACCACGCGCGGCGGCGATCTCGAGCGTGACCTTCGGCCCCGGCAGCACGCCGCCGTGGCCGGGCTTGGCACCCTGGCTCAGCTTGAGCTCGATCATCTTGACCTGCGGCTGCAGCGCGTTCTCGGTGAAACGCTCTTCGCTGAACGAACCGTCGGCGTTGCGGCAGCCGAAGTAGCCGGAGCCGATCTCCCAGATCAGGTCGCCGCCGTTTTCGCGGTGATAACGGCTGATCGAGCCTTCGCCGGTGTCGTGCGCGAAGTTGCCCTGTTTGGCGCCGGCGTTGAGCGAGAGGATCGCGTTGGCACTGAGCGCGCCGAAGCTCATCGCCGAGATGTTGAAGATGCTGGCGCTGTAGGGCTGGGCGCGGCCTTCTCCGATCAGCACACGAAAGTCGTGGCGCTTGAGCTCGGTCGGCATCAGCGAGTGGTTGATCCATTCGTAGCCGACCGCGCCCACGTCCATCTGCGTGCCGAACGGGCGCTTGTCGGAATCACCCTTGGCGCGCTGGTAAACGAGCGAGCGCTGCTGGCGCGAAAAGGGCGCGGCTTCGTTGTCGCCTTCGATGAAGTACTGGCGCATCTCCGGCCGGATGAATTCGAGCAGAAAGCGCAGGTGGCCGATGACCGGGTAGTTGCGCAGCACCGAATGGCGGGTCTGCTGGGTGTCGCGAAAGCCGAGCGCGGTGAGCAGCATGAACACCAGAACGAGCACGCCGCCGGTGTCGAAAGCGACCCAGCTGAAGGCGCTGAGCATCATGGCGACGGCACACAGCAACCAGGCCGTGTAGCGCACCGGGAAGTGCTGGTCCAGTTTCTTGAGCCAGTCGAACATGGGTTGTCTCCCATCGAGTTTGGCGCGATGGTAGACCGGCACGATGACGGCAATGGGCGCGGGAATGCCCCGATTGCCGCTCAGTTCGAGCTCTGCGGCGGGGTGTGGGATGGCGGCTGCGCGCCGTGCGTCGATCGCCGCAGGCTCTTGGCGAGCCCGCGTCAGACCGCCTGCGGGCGGATCAGCGGCCGAAGCCGAGCGCCCAGAGCAGGCGACGAAGGTAGGAAGACTGGGTCGGGTAGACCGTGGGCAGGCGCGAGGGCGCCCGCATCTTCCGTGGCTTCTTCGGCTGCCGGGTCGCTGGCATCGCGTGAGCGTAGGTGATGGGGGGTACGAGACGCATGGGGCTATTGAATCGCTCGTACCAGCCGGCGTCGACCCCGCTTATTGGGGGGTGTGAGCGCGCCGCCACAGCGGCGGCAACAGCTCACGGCGGAACAGGGCCGCACCGCGCGACACGGCGGTTCCCCTGCCCGCATTCGCGGGGGTTCGGCAGCTTGATGCGCGCCGGCGAGGGGCGTAGATTGACTGCTCGGGTGGCGCGATCAGGCGCACCGCCCAAGCCGAACGGAGGTCGATATGCTGGCTGTCGCGCTGCTTGTGGGTGCCATCGTGGTCTGGGTGCTGGTCGACCAGTTGCTCATGTGGCACAGGGAGCGCCAGCACCGGGGCCCGTCGGCATGGCGAGAGCAGGGCGCTGCCGGCACCGTGTTCCATTCGTCGGGCTTCGAAGACACCCAGCCGCCGCACGAGCTGGTGAACCTGCGTTACGGCTGACTTTCGGGGCCTACTTCAGCCCCATGCAGTTGGCGTAGAACGTGACCGTGGCGGGCCAGTCGGAGAAGATGCCGATGATGCCCACGTCTTTGGCCAGCACGTCGAGCACCCGCATCACGTCGCCTTCGCGCGAAATGGCCGAGTCGAAGGTCTGGTAGTAGAAGCCGTTGGCGCCGTCGGCCAGGATGCCCGAGCGTTCCAGTGACCAGGTGATGATGTCCAGGCCCGCCCGCTTGGCGTCAGTGGCGTACCGCGACGGCAGGATGTTGCCGCTCGCGTCGGCCGTCAGCAGCGCGAAGATCGGCGGCGCCACGATGCGGATGCCTGCGGCGCGGTAGCCTGCCAGTTCGGCGGCGTCGGGCAGGTCGGCCACGGTGTTGGCGTCGTCGAGGTAGACCGCCTGGCGGCCGAAGGCCGGTTCGTTCTGCACCCAATACAACACGTCGTTCTTGTCGAACGACTGTGGCCAGACGTTGCGTGCCGGCACCTGGGCCGCCTTGTACTCGTCGATCATCTTCTGCGCGTAGGCTTGCTGCGTGAAGCCGTCGAAGGGCATCGCCACGCTCGGGCTCTTCAGCTCGGGCGTCATCTTCACGCCGAGGCGCTTGAAGAGTTCGATGCTCTCCTTGTGCGTGAGCAGCGTGCCGCTGCTCGGGCCGGCGTAGAGGTCGGTGCGGAAGTTGGCGGTGCCGCCGAGATACTCGGCCACGGTACGCGCGTTCGGGTTCGACGCGTCCATCTTGCCGCGCAGGGTCTTGAACTCGGCCAACGTGATCTCGCTGGTGCGGCACTCGGCGCTCGCCGCGGTCAGGCGGGTGCCATTGGCGTCGAAGGTCGCCGGAACGAAGGGCTTGATGCACTTCTGCGCCAGCGGCGTGGCCAGGATGTTGGTGGTCGTGTGCAGGTCGTTCTGCGCATGGCGGCAGACCAGTTCCTTGTCTTTCGTGAACGTCACGTCGCACTCGACGATGCCCGCGCCCATGCGCGCCGCCGCCTCGTACGACTGCTGGGTGTGTTCCGGGAATTGCAATGACGCACCGCGGTGGCCGATCGAGAACGCAGTGCGCTTGAAGCTTTCCTTGTTCGTGCACGCCAGCAGCTTCTGCTTGAGCGGGCTCGGGGTCATGTCGTTGACGAGGAAGTAGGGGCGCACGCCGATCTGCACGCTCGGCCGCTCGCGGCCGTCGCGATGGTCATCGTCGTCGTCGCGGTCGGCCAGCGCCAGGCCGGGAAGCAGGCCGGTGCAGGCGGCCAGGGTCAGGGTGAGCAGGGTGCGTTGCATGCTGTCTCCTCGGTGTGTAGGGGCGGGCCACCCATGATCGGGTGCTTGCCCGGGCGACACAAGATGTTGGGGCCGCGCCGTGACGCACCGATGACGGCGCGCCATGCGGCTCGTTATACTTGCGCCAGCGCCGATTTGTTCCGAATTGCGGGCGCTTAAAAAATGCCGCTAAAGAGGGACGCCGGCCCGGTGTCCGCCCTTGCAGCGGAGCCGGGTTTTTTCATTGGGGTGTCATGAGTTCGATCGGCGACGTTCAGCCGCAGTCCAAGTTCTTCGCACAGCCGCTGCCCTTGCGCAGCGGTGCGCAGTTGCGCGACTACACGCTGGCATTCGAAACCTACGGCACGCTCAACGCCGACAAGAGCAACTCGGTGCTGGTGTGCCACGCGTTGAACGCGAGCCACCATGTCGCCGGCACCTATGCGGGCGACGACGGGGCCACGCGCAAGGGCAGCGAAGGCTGGTGGGACAACCTCATCGGCCCCGGCAAACCGCTCGACACGAACCGCTTCTTCGTCATCGGCGTGAACAACCCCGGTTCGTGTTTCGGTTCGACCGGGCCGATGCAGACGAACCCCGACACCGGCCTGCCGTACGGCGCCGACTTTCCCGTCGTGACCGTCGAAGACTGGGTCGACGCGCAGGCGCGCTTGCTCGACGCGATGGGCATCACGCAACTCGCTGCGGTGATCGGCGGCAGCTTGGGCGGCATGCAGGCGCTGTCGTGGTCGCTGCGTTACCCGACACGCCTGCGCCATTGCATCGCCGTGGCCACGGCGCCGAACCTGTCGGCCCAGAACATCGCCTTCAACGAAGTGGCGCGGCGCGCCATCGTCACCGACCCCGAATTCCACGGCGGCCACTTCTACCGCTTCAACACGGTGCCGCGGCGCGGCCTGCGCGTGGCGCGCATGATCGGGCACATCACCTATTTGTCCGACGACGCGATGGAAGCCAAGTTCGGCCGCAGCCTCAAGAACGGCGCGCCGGGTTACACCACGCAGGACATCGAGTTCGAGATCGAGAGCTACCTGCGCCACCAGGGCGACAAGTTCAGCGAGTACTTCGACGCCAACACCTACCTGCTGATCACCCGCGCGCTCGACTACTTCGACCCGGCGCGCGAGTTCGGCGGCGACCTCACGGCCGCGTTCGCCGCGGCGGTGTGCAAGTTCCAGATCGTCAGCTTCACGACCGACTGGCGTTTTGCGCCGGCACGCTCGCGCGAGATCGTGAAGGCCCTGGTCGACCACAAGCGCGACGTGAGTTATGCCGAGATCGACGCGCCGCACGGGCACGACGCCTTTCTGCTCGACGACGCGCGTTATCACGGCGTGCTGCGGGCGCGGTTCGACATCATCGCGAAGGAAATGCGATGAGCGACAGAAAAGACATGGAGCTGATCGCCGAGCTCGTGCCCGCGGGCTCGCGCGTGCTCGACCTCGGCTGCGGCAACGGCGAGTTCCTGGCGCACCTGCGCGACCACCGCCAGTGCAGCGGCTACGGCATCGAGATAGCCGACGCCAACGTGCTCGCCTGCACGCAGCGCGGCGTGAACGTGATTCAGCTCAATCTCGAAGAAGGCCTGGCCTTGTTCGAAGACCAGAGCTTCGACGTGGTGCTGCAGCTCGACACGCTGCAACACCTGCGCAACACCGAGAAGATGCTGCGCGAGACCGCGCGTGTGGGCCGCATCGGCATCGTCAGCTTCCCGAATTTTGCGCACTGGCCGAACCGCCTGCACGTGGTGAGCGGGCGCATGCCGGTCACCAAGGTGCTGCCCTACCAGTGGTACGACACGCCGAACATCCGCGTCGCGACCTATGCCGACTTCGAGGTGCTGGCGCGCAAGGACGGCCTGCGCATCCTCGACGCTTTCGGCATCCAGGCCGGGGCCGCGGTGCGGCGCTGGCCAAACCTGATGGCCAGCGTGGCGGTGTTCAAGTTCGAGCGGGGCTGAGCGGCCGTCCGCTGGTCACTGCGTTTCTTTTTCGTGCCCGAGCAACGCGTCTTTCAGCGTGCGGTCGGCCGGTGACGGGCCGAACCAGATGCCCAGCACCAGCCCGAAGAACTCGGCGTCGCCCACCGGCTCGCCCTGGGCCTGGCCGGCGATGAAGAACTGCGTGCCCTTGCCGGGCAGGTAGTCCATCGCGAAAGAATCGCCCGGCGCGAGTTTCGAGCGGCCCGAGAAGATCTCGATCAGCCGTGTGGCCGAGACCGTGTGCTTCTGGTAAGTGTCTTTCGAAGCGTTTTCGGACATGCCTTTCAGGAAGAGCCGGCCGAGGTCGGTGCCGGGCAGTTCACGCAAGGCCGTGAACTGCAGGCGCTTCGGGCCTGGCAGCGCCATCAGCTCTTCCACGGTGCCGACCTTGCGCGGTGTGTACAAGGCCATGTCGTAGACCTTGAAGATCGCCTTGAAGCGTGTGCCCGAGCCGTTGAGCTGGAGCTTCGTGGCGGCAACCTGCGCGGCGGGCTCGAAGCGGGTGCTGCTCGCGGCGCGGGCCTCGTGGCCGAGGGCGGCGGCGGCCAGAAGCGCGGCCAGCAATGCGTGACGTGTCGATGAATCCATGCAGTCTCCCTGAGTTTCTTGTTGATGTGTTCCTGAAATTTGCCATACGCCCGCAGCCCGGGCACGTGCGTTTGTCACGCCCGCCAGCAACGAATGCCGGTTCCCCGTATGCTCCCGGCTCCTTGGCGAACTCAGGAGTTTTCATGCCCCGACTTTCATGCTGGCTGCAGCACGCCGCCGTTGCTGCCACGAGCGCGTTCGTGATGATCGGCAGCGCCCACGCCGCGGCGCCGCAAGTCAAGACCCAGGCACCCGGCTACTACCGTGTGATGCTGGGCGACTTCGAAGTGACGGCGCTGTCCGACGGCACCGTGGCCTTGCCGGTCGACAAGCTGCTCACCGGAACCACCGCCGCCAAGACGCAGAAGACGCTGGCGCGCAGCTTCCTGAAAGCGCCGCTGGAAACCTCGGTCAACGGCTACCTCGTCAACACCGGCACCAAGCTCGTGTTGATCGACACCGGCGCGGCCAGCCTGTTCGGCCCGACGCTCGGCAACCTGGTCGCGAACCTGAAGGCCGCCGGCTACCAGCCCGAGCAGGTCGACGAGATCTACATCACCCACATGCATGCCGACCACGTGGGCGGGCTGATGGCCGCCGACAAGCTCGCGTTCCCGAACGCGACCGTGCGGGCCGACAAGCACGACGCCGACTTCTGGCTCAGCCAGGCCAACCTCGACAAGGCGCCGGCCGAGATGAAAGGCTTCTTCCAGGGCGCGCAGGCATCGCTCAACCCCTACGTGACGGCAGGCAAGTTCAAGACCTTCGACGGCGACACCGAACTCGTGCCCGGCGTCAAGGCGGTCGCCACCTACGGCCACACGCCCGGCCACGCCGTCTACAGGGTCGAGAGCAAAGGCCAGACGCTGGTGCTGTGGGGCGACCTGATGCACGTGGCCGCGGTGCAGTTCCCCGAGCCCGGTGTGACGATCCAGTTCGACAGCGACAGCAAGAACGCCGCCGTGCAGCGCAAGCGTGCCTACGCCGAAGCTGCGAAGCAGGGTTACCTGGTCGGCTCGGCCCACCTCTCGTTCCCCGGCCTCGGCCACCTGCGCGCGCAGGGCAAGGGCTACGAATGGGTGCCGCTGAACTACAGCGGGCTGAAGTGAATCAGGCCGGCGCCGCCTCGGCGGCCAGGCCGGCGAGGTAGGCGTCGATCACCTGGGTGCCGACCTTCACGAGCTTGAAACCAGTGGGGTCGAGCATCCAGTTCTGCAGCAGGCCGTCGAGCAGCGCGTGCAGGCCCACGGCGGCGGCGCGGGCCGGCATGCGGCGCGAGAGCTCGCCGTTCTTGATGGCCTGCTTGAGCGTGCGCTCCACGTCGGCGAGGCAGCCATTGCGGATGTTCAGGTGGCGCTCGCGCACCGCGTCCATCTCGCCGATGTACTCGACCTTGTGCGTGGCGATGCCGAACACGCGTTTCATCTGCGGGTCGGCCACGATCTGGCGCAACACGGCGACCATGCCGTCACGCATCTGCGCCAGCGACAACTCGTTCGCATCGAAGCCGCACACGCCGCCTTCTTCGAGCGGCATGGTCGCACGCTCCATCATCGCGTTGAAGAGGTCGGCCTTGTCTTCGAAATGCCAGTAGATCGCCCCGCGCGTGACGCCGGCCGCCTTGGCAATCTCGTGCAGCGAGGTGCCCGACACGCCACGCTGCTCGAACACCAGCTCGGCGGTGTCGAGAATGTGGCTGCGGGTCGCCTGGGCTTCTTGTTTCGTTCTGCGGACCATGGGTCTGCTGCAGTGCAGCGAGTTCTACATACATTCAAGAGTGTATGTATACTGTACCGCATCGTGACCGGGCAACATTCGACTGTGGTGTTCCATCCCGTCACTGCCTGTTGTCTCCCCCATCTTCCCGGCGCCGATGGCGCCCCACGCTCCGAAGGGTTTCGCATGTCAGCGTTGAAAAACGGTTTGGCGGGTTCCGCCGTTGTACTGGCCGTCTGCCTGCTTGCGGCCTGCGGGCAAAAAGCGGCCGAAGGTGGCGGTGGGGGCGCGCCGCCGCCAGCCGAGGTCGGCGTGGTCACGGTGGCGCCTGCCGCAGTGGGCCTGGCCACCGAGTTGCCGGGCCGGCTCGAAGCCTCGCGTGTGGCGCAGGTGCGGGCCCGCGCGGCGGGCATCCTGCAAAAGCGCCTGTTCACCGAAGGCAGCGAAGTCAAGGCCGGCCAGCCGCTGTTCCAGATCGATTCCGCGCCCTACCAGGCCAGCGCCGCCAGCGCGCGCGCCGTGCTGGCGCGGGCCGAGGCCAACCTGACACAAGCCACGGCCCAGGCCGAGCGCTACAAGCCGCTGATGGAAGCCAACGCCATCAGCAAGCAGGACTACATCAACGCGGTGGCGGCGCAGAAGACGGCCGAGGCCGATGTGGCGTCGGCCAAGGCCTCGGTGCAGACGGCGCAGATCAACCTCGGCTATGCGGCCGTCACCTCGCCGATCGCCGGTCGTATCGGCCGTGCACTCGTCACCGAAGGCGCGCTGGTCGGGCAGGGCGAAGCGACCCAGCTCGCGGTGGTGCAGCAGATCAACCCGATGTACGTGAACTTCACGCAGTCGACGACCGACGTGCTGCGCCTGCGCAAGGCGGTCGAGAGCGGCCAGTTCAAGCGTGCCGGCGGCGACGGCGCGCAGGTGCGCGTCGTGCTCGAAGACGGCAGCGTCTACGCGCAGCCGGGCAAGCTGCTGTTCAGCGACCTGACGGTCGACACCACCTCCGGCCAGATCACCTTGCGCGCCGAGCTGCCCAACCCCGGCGGTCTGCTGCTGCCCGGCATGTACGTGCGGGTGCGGCTCGAGCAGGCGCAGGCAGAGGCCGGCATCGTGGTGCCGCAGCAGGCGGTCACGCGTGGCACCAGTGGCGACACGGTGATGGTCGTCGGCGCCGACGGCAAGGTCGCGCCGCGGCCGGTGAAGATCGGCACCTCCGTGAACGGCCAGTGGGTCGTGCTCGACGGCCTGAAGGCCGGTGAGCAGGTGATGGTCGACGGCTTCCAGAAGCTGCGTGGCAACGCGCCGGTGAAGCCGGTGCCGTGGCAGCCAGCCGCTTCCGGCGCCAAGGCGGCGCCGGCGGGCGCGGCGCCCGCCGCATCGGGCGCCGCCGCACCCGCTTCTGCCGCGTCGAAGTAAGAAGGGGCACAGTCCATGGCCCAGTTCTTCATCGATCGCCCGATCTTCGCGTGGGTGATCGCACTCTTCATCATCGTGCTCGGCGGCACGGCGATCACGCAGCTGCCGGTCGCGCAGTACCCGTCGGTCGCGCCGCCCGCCATCGTCATCAACGTCGGCTACCCCGGCGCATCGGCCTCGACGCTCGAAGACAGCGTGATCAGTGTCATCGAGCGCGAGATGAACGGCTCGCCCGGCCTGCTCTACACCGAGTCGGTGGCGCAGGCCGACGGCACCGGTTCCATCACGCTGAGTTTCCAGACCGGCACCAGCCCCGACCTGGCCCAGGTCGACGTGCAGAACCGCCTGTCGCGCGCCACGCCGCGCCTGCCGTCGGCGGTGACGCAGCAGGGCGTGCGGGTGGACAAGTCGCGTTCGAACTTCCTGCTGTTCACGATCCTGTCGAGTGACGACCCGGCGCTCGACCCGGTCGCGCTCGGCGACTACGCCTCGCGCAACGTGTTGCCCGAGATCCAGCGGCTGCCGGGCGTGGGCACGGCGCAGCTGTTCGGTACCGAACGTGCGATGCGCATCTGGATCGACCCGCAAAAGCTCGTCGGCTTCAACCTCTCGGCCGCCAACGTGGCCGCGGCCATCCAGGCGCAGAACGCGCAGGTCTCGTCGGGCACGATCGGTGACCTGCCCAACGTGCCGGGCCAGTCGATCTTCGCGACCGTGGTCGTGAAGGGCCAGCTCAGCACCACCGAGCAGTTCGGCAACGTGGTGCTGCGCGCCAACGCCGACGGCTCCACCGTGCGCCTGAAAGACGTGGCCCGCATCGAGCTCGGCGGCCAGAGTTATTCGACCTCGGCACGGCTGAACGGCAAGCCCTCCACCGGCATCGGCGTGCAGCTCTCGCCGACCGGCAATGCGCTGGCCACCGCCAAGGCGGTGAAGGCGCGCATGGAAGAACTGCAAGCCTACTTTCCGGCTGGCGTGAAGTACACGATCCCGTACGACGCTTCGCGCTTCGTGAGCATCTCGATCCGCCAGGTGGCCGAAACGCTGATCGAGGCCGTGATCCTGGTGTTCCTGGTGATGTACCTGTTCCTGCAGAACTTCCGCTACACCATCATCCCGACCATCGTGGTGCCGGTCGCGCTGCTCGGCACCTTTGGCGTGCTGCTCGCGCTCGGTTTCTCGATCAACGTGCTGACCATGTTCGGCATGGTGCTCGTGATCGGCATCGTGGTCGACGACGCCATCGTGGTGGTCGAGAACGTCGAACGCATCATGAGCGAAGAAGGCCTGCCACCGAAAGAGGCCACCAAGAAGGCGATGGGCCAGATCTACGGCGCCATCATCGGCGTGACCGTGGTGCTGATCTCGGTGTTCGTGCCGCTCGCGTTCTTCAGCGGCTCGGTCGGCAACATCTACCGCCAGTTCTCGGCGGTGATGGTCGCTTCGATCGCGTTCTCGGCCTTCATGGCGCTGTCGCTCACGCCGGCCCTGTGCGCCACCTTGCTCAAGCCGGTCGAAGCCGGGTCTCACCTCGAGAAGAAAGGCTTCTTCGGCTGGTTCAACCGCGGCTTCAAGTCGACCGCCAAGGGCTACGAAAGCTGGGTCGCGCGCATCCTGAAGCGTGCCGGCCGCTTCATGATCATCTACGTCGCGATTGGCGTGGCGGTCGGGCTGCTGTTCGTGCGCCTGCCCACGTCGTTCCTGCCGAACGAAGACCAGGGCTACATCATCGCCAACGTGCAGTTGCCACCGGGTGCCACCCAGTCGCGCACGCTCGAGGCGATGAAACAGGCCGAAGCCTTCTTCCTCAAGCAGCCCGAAGTGGCCAACATGGTCAGCGTGCTCGGTTTCAGCTTCTCGGGCACCGGCCAGAACGCCGCGCTCGCTTTCGTGCCGCTGAAAGACTGGAGCGAACGCGAAGGCCCGGCGCACTCGGCGCAGTCGCTCGCCGGCCGCGCGTTCGGCGCACTCATGGGCGTGCGCGACGCGTTCATCTTCGCGCTCAGCCCGCCGCCGATCCCCGAGCTCGGCAACGCGACCGGCTTCACCTTCCGCCTGCAAGACCGCGGTGGCAACGGCCGCGAGGCACTCGTCGCGGCACGCAACCAGCTGCTCGGCATGGCCTCGCAAAGCAAGATCCTCGCGGGCGTGCGCCCCGACGGCCTGGAAGACGCGCCGCAGCTGCAGCTCGACGTCGACCGTGACAAGGCGCAGGCGCTGGGCGTCGACTTCAGCGCGGTCAACACGGCGCTGTCGGCCTCGCTCGGCTCGGCCTACATCAACGACTTCCCGAACGCTGGCCGCCTGCAACGGGTGGTGGTTCAGGCCGATGCGCCCGAGCGCATGCAGCCCGACGACCTGTTGCGCATCAACGCGCTCAACAGCAAGGGCCAGCCGGTGCCGCTCTCGGCCTTTGCCACCACACGCTGGATCACCGGCCCGGTGCAGACGGTGCGCTACAACGGCTACCCGACCATGCGCATCTCGGGCGACGCCGCGCCGGGCCAGTCCACCGGCCAGGCCATGATCGAGATGGAATCGCTCGCCAAGAAGTTGCCGGCCGGCTTCGGCTTCGAATGGACCGGCCAGTCGCGCGAAGAGCGGCTCGCGGGTTCGCAGGCCTACATCCTGTACGGCTTCGCGATCCTGGCGGTGTTCTTGTGCCTGGCTGCGCTGTACGAAAGCTGGACGATCCCGCTCGCGGTGATTCTGGTGGTGCCGCTCGGTGTGCTCGGCGTGGTGCTTGCAACGATGTTCCGCGGCCTCGCGAACGACGTGTACTTCCAGGTCGGGCTGATCACCATCATCGGCTTGTCGGCGAAGAATGCGATCCTGATCATCGAGTTCGCCAAAGACCTCGAGGCCGAGGGCAAGAGCCCGGTCGAGGCGGCGCTCGCGGCGGCGCACCTGCGCTTCCGGCCGATCATCATGACCTCGCTCGCGTTCATCCTCGGCACCTTGCCGCTGGCGATCGCCAGCGGCGCCGGCTCGGCGAGCCAGCGTGCGATCGGCACCGCGGTGATCGGCGGCATGCTCACGGCGGTGGCGCTCGCGGTGCTGTTCGTGCCGGCGTTCTTCGTCGTCGTGCGCGCGGTGTTCAAGAAGAGCAAGGTCAAGCCGCACCACGGCCCGTCGCTCACCCACGACACGCCACCCGCTCCGGCGCAGGAAGGCTGATGATGACCAACGCAAACCTCGTGAAACGAGCCGGCACTTTGTCGGCGCTCTCTGCCGCACTGATGCTGGGCGGCTGCATGAGCTTCATCCCGGCCTACGAGCGGCCCGCTGCGCCCGTGCCCGCCGCCTACGCGCCTGAGCTCACGCCCGCCAGTGGCGGCGCGGGCAGCACGGCCGCCGCCGACATCGAATGGCAGCGCTATTTCACCGACGCGCGCCTGAAGCGCCTGATCGAGATCGCGCTCGCCAACAACCGCGACATGCGTGTCGCGGTGCTCAACATCGAGCAGGCGCGCGCGGCCTACCAGGTCAAGCGGGCCGACGAGTTGCCGACGCTCGGCGCCGGCCTCACCGCACAGCGCAGCGCAGGCGCCAACGGCAACCTGGTGAACACCTATGCGGTGGGTCTGCAAGTGAGCGGCTACGAGCTCGACTTCTTCGGCCGCGTGCGCTCGCTGAGCCAGGCCGCGCTGTCCCAATACCTGGCGACCGAAGCCTCGCGCAAGACCGTGCAGATCGTGTTGATCGCCTCGGTCGCGAACACCTACATCGGCCTGCTCGCCGACGAAGAGCTGCTGCGCGTGACACGCGAGACGCTGAAGACGCGCGAAGACTCTTTCGCACTCACCAAGCTCAAGTTCGACAACGGCGCCACGTCGGAGCTCGACTTCCGCCAGTCCGAGCAGTTGCTCGAAGGCGCGCGGGCGACGCTTGCGGCCACGCAGCGCCAGCGTGCGCTCGACGAGAACGCGCTGGTCTTGCTGCTCGGCCAGGCGCTGCCGGCCGACCTGCCCGCCGCCCAGCCGCTGGCGGCGCAGCAGGCTCTGGCCGAGCTGCCTGCCGGGCTGCCGTCGGACCTGTTGACGCGCCGGCCCGACGTGCTGGCCGCTGAGCAGCAACTGCTCGCGGCCAACGCCAACATCGGCGCAGCGCGCGCGGCGTTCTTTCCGCGCATCGGGCTCACGGCGAACGCGGGCACGGCGAGCACCGAACTCTCGGGCCTGTTCAAGAGCGGCACCTTCGCGCTCACCGGCACGGCCACGCTGCTGCAGCCGATCTTCGACGCGGGCCGCAACCAGGCCAACCTCGCGGTCGCCAAGGTCAACAAGGACATTGCGATCGCGCAGTACGAAAAGGCGATCCAGACCGCGTTCCGCGAAGTCTCGGATTCCCTCGCCGGCCGTGCCACGCTGGGCGAACAACTGCGCGCGCAAACGGCGCAAGCCAACGCCGCGCAGGTGAGCTACAAGCTGGCCGACCTGCGCTACCGCAACGGCGCGTCGAGTTACCTCGACGTGCTCGATGCGCAGCGCAACCTGTTCGCGGCGCAACAGGCCACCGTGCAGGTGCAGGCGCTGCAGGCGCAGAACCTGGTCACGCTCTACAAGGTGCTGGGCGGCGGCTGGACCGAGCCGGCGCGCAGCAGCAACTGACCCGCGCTTTTCGCGCGCGGCTCAGACTTTCGACACCGGCAGCAGCGCGGGGAAGTCGGCCGCGGCCTTTTTCTTCCACGCATCGATGGCCGTGGCCATCTCGGCGGTGTCGAAGATCGCGCTCTGCAGCAGCGTCATCTGCTGCAAGGCCGCCGCGGTGCCGTGATCGCGCGCGTGGTTGAGCGCGAGCTTGCTGCCGGCGATCGCCAGCGGCGACTTGGCAGCGATGTTCTTCGCCAGTTGCATCGCGTGGGCGAGCAGGGCCTCGGCGTCTGGCAAGACGGCGTTGACCAGGCCGACCGCGAGCGCACGCTCTGCGTTCATGCGGTCGCCCGTGTAGGCCATCTCGCGGGCCACGCCCTGCGGCACGATCTTCATCAGGCGCTGCAGCACACCCAGGTCGGCCATCATGCCGATGTGGATCTCCTGCACGGTGAAGAACGCATCGGCCGTGCACAGGCGGATGTCGCAGGCGGTCGCCAGGTCGAGTGCGCCGCCGATGCAGCCGCCCTGGATCGCGCAGATCACCGGGAAACGCGCTTCGTCGAGGGCGGTGAAGCAGTCGATCAGCTTGCGCAGCGTGTCCTGGAAGTTCAGCCGCGCGCGCGCCGAGCCCGTGACGAGCAGCGCGTCGTCGCCACCGAACACATCGAGCGCCATGCCGGCGCAGAAGTGTTTGCCGGTCGACGAGATGACCAGCGCGCGCGCTTCGCCGGCGTCGTGCAACGCGCGCACCGCGTCGCGCAGGGCCGGGAAGAAGGGCGGCGCCATCGTGTTCAGGCGCTCGGGCCGGTTGAGCTGCAGGTGGGCGACGCCGGCGGCGGTGCTCAGCGTGAAGAAGTCGTTCATGGTGGAGAAGAAGGCCGTGGGGATTTGTGTGCAGTACTGTGCCGCACACGGCCCGCAGCCGACCAGCGGGCAAGCCCTTGTCACGCAGTGTCACCGGCCTGTCCCTACACTCGCGGCGATGCACCCGACCCTCACCACCGCCGATGGCCTGCAACTGCACGTTCGCGAATGGCCTGCCAACAACCCGCGCGGTACCGTGCTGATCGTGCACGGCCTGGGCGAACACATCGGCCGCTATGTGCACGTCGCGGCCCAGCTCAACGCCTGGGGCTGGTCGGCGGTAGGTTACGACCACCGCGGTCACGGTGACAGCGAAGGCGCGCGCGGCGCGCTGCACCACAGCGACGACCTGCTGAACGATCTGGCGCGGGTGATCGACGCGGTGCGTGCGAAACACCCCGGCCCGCTGGTCTTGCTGGGCCACAGCATGGGCGGGCTGGTGGCGGCCCGGTTCGTGGCCGGCGCTTCGGCACCCGGCGCAGCGGCGTGGGCGCGGACCATCGACGCGCTGGTGTTGTCGTCACCCGCGCTCGATGCCGGCACCACGGCATGGCAAAAGCTCCTGCTCTCGGTGCTGGGCCCGCTGGCGCCGAACCTCGCGGTGAGCAACGGCCTGAAGCCGGCCTGGATCTCGCGCGACGCCGCGGTGGTCGGCGCCTACATGGCCGACCCGCTCGTGCACGACCGCATCACGCCGCGGCTGGCGCGCTTCATCGTCGATGCGGGTGAGTCGGTGCTCGCGAACGCGGTGGCCTGGCCGGCGGTGCCCACGTTGCTGCTCTTCGCGGGCGGTGACCGCTGCGTGGCGCCCGCAGGCAGCCGCGCGCTCGCTGCCACCGCACCCAAGACGATGCTGACCGTGCAGGAGTTCAAGCCGCTGTACCACGAGATCTTCAACGAACCCGAGCAGGCCGAAGTGTTCGCGGTGCTCGGCGGCTGGCTGGCGCGGCTCGGGCGCGCATGAGCTTGCCGGCTACTGCAGGAACTTGCCCTCGCGCGTGACCATGGCCAGGTCGACGAAGGTCGACCCGAGGTGGTCGCCAGCGCGGAATGTGATCTTGACGCCGCCCAGATCGATGGTCGAACCGTCGAGCGCCTTGCTCAGGCCGGCCCGCGTGGGTTGCGCGCCAGCCAGACGCAACGAAGCCACGAGCGCCTTGGCTGTCAGGTAACCCTCCAGGCTGCCGTAGGAGAACTCGTGGTCCGGCATGGCCTTCCGGAACGCGTCCTGGTATTCCCGCGTGATGGCTGTCTTGCGTGCCCAAGGGTTGGGAACGACCTGCGAAAACACCATGCCTTGCGCCAGCGGCCCGAGCGCGCCGGCGAGCTGGGTCGAGCCGGAGTTCACGGCAAGAAAAGTTGTCCGAAGGTCCGCTGTGCGGGCCTTGCGAATCAGCCGCTCGTAGACAGACACCGAGCCGTGGTTGAGCATCATCTCGACACGCTGCTCTGCCATCTGTTTGACGGCCGCTTCGAGTTGCGCGTCGCCGATGTCCGACTTGAACGGCACCGCGAGGACGACCTCGGTCTTCGCGGCGGCGGCGGCCAGCTTCACGTTCTCGAGATGCTTGCGCCCGGTGTCGGAGTCGGCGTGAAAAAAGCCAACCCGCTTCAGCCCGGTGCTGGCGCCGTAGTTGACGAGCGCGCGGAATTCCTCGCGGTGTTCGGCGCGAACCGGGTAGACCATCGACTGATGTGGTCGGCGCAACTCCGGCGACCCGGCCATCGGCCCGAAAAGTGGCACCTGCTTTTCGGCCGCGACCTTCATCATGGCCGTGGAGGGCCCGCCTTCGATCGGGCCGAACAGGATGAAGGCGCCCGCATCGACGAGCTGGCGCGCATTGGCCTCGGCCTTCGCGCCCTGGTTTTCGTCATCCAGGGTTCGCAACACGAGGCGGCGACCGTTGACACCACCGGCGCGGTTCACGTCGTCCAGCAGCACGGTGATGCCGGCCAGCACTTCCACGCCGTACTTGTTCTTTCCGCCCTGCAGCGTGATGTTCTGGCCGAGCACGATCTCGGTGGCGCTCACGCCCGGTTCGGCGCTGGCCACCCCGGCCAGCAAGCCGAGCGCCGCGCACAAGCAGCGCAGGCCGGCCGGCAGCGTGCGGCGGGTTGTCTCTTTCATCATTCTTGTGTCTCCCGGTCGATGGCATGGCAAGCCTACCCTTTGCCTTGGCGAGGGCGTGTTTGCTGTAGTGAACAACTGTGTGAAATGCCCTGCGACGGGGATGAAGTCATACACTCGAAAACCAATCTCACATGCCGAGGAGAAATCCATGAACGCCCGCGACCCGCTGCAACCCGTGCAACCCGACGAGGCCAGCGCACTGGCCGCCTTCGCTGCGCAGACCTGGGACGACGAGATCGTGCCGCTGGTCACAAGCTACATCACCATCCCCGCCAAGAGCCCGATGTTCGATGCCGACTGGGCCGCCAACGGCCACATCGAAAAAGTGATTCGTGATGCGGCGGCCTGGGTCGAGAGCAAGAAGGTTGCGGGCCTGAAGCTCGAGGTGGTGCGCATCGAAGGCCGCACGCCGGTGATCTTCTTCGAGGTGCCGGCCACGAAGGCGGGCAGCACCGACACGATCTGCCTGTACGGCCACCTCGACAAACAACCCGAGTTCAACGGCTGGCGCAACGACCTCGGCCCGTGGACGCCGAAGTATGTGGACGGCCTGCTCTACGGCCGCGGCGGCGCCGACGACGGTTATGCCGTCTACGCGTCTTTGACCGCGATCATGGCGCTCGACAAGCTCGGCATTCCGCGCCCGCGCTGCGTGGGCATCATCGAAAGCTGCGAAGAGAGCGGTTCGTTCGACCTGCCCGCCTACATCGACGCGCTCAAACCGCGCCTGGGCAACGTGAGCCTCGTCGTGTGCCTGGACAGCGGTGCCGGCAACTACGAGCAACTGTGGCTCACCACCAGCCTGCGCGGCATGGTCAGCGGCGTGCTGAAGGTCGAGATCCTGACCGAAGGCATTCACTCCGGCGATTCGAGCGGCCTCGTGCCGTCGAGCTTTCGCATCCTGCGCCAGGTGCTCGACCGCCTCGAAGACAGCAAGACCGGCGAGTTGTTGCCGCAGAGTTTTCACTGCGACATTCCCGGCGACCGCATCGAGCAGACACGCGCCACCGCGCAGATCCTGGGCAACGAAGTCTGGAAGCGTTTCCCGTGGGCCTGTGGCGCCGACGGTGGCGCCACGTTGCCGACCACCACCGACCCGCTGCAGGCGCTGCTCAACCGCACCTGGAAGCCGACGCTGAGCGTGACCGGCGCCGACGGTTTCCCCGAATTGAAGAACGCCGGCAACGTGCTGCGCCCCTACACCGCGTTCAAGCTCAGTTTGCGTCTGCCGCCGCTGGTCGAAGGCAACGAAGCCGCGCTGAAACTGAAGGCTTTGCTCGAAGACAACGCACCCTACAACGCCAAGGTCACGTTCGAGCCCGACGGCCGGGCCGGCGCTTTTGGTGCCACGGGCTGGAACGCACCGACCCTGTCGCCGTGGCTCGAGAGCGCGCTCAACAGCGCCTCGCAAGCGCACTTTGGCGCACCCTGCGGCTACATCGGGCAAGGCGGCACGATCCCGCTGATGAGCCTGCTGCAGAAGAGCTTCCCGGCGGCGCAGATGATGGTCTGCGGTGTGCTCGGGCCGAAGAGCAACGCGCACGGGCCGAACGAGTTCCTGCACGTGCCCTACGGCAAGAAGCTGACCGCCGCGGTGGCGCAGGTGATGGCGGCGTGCGCCTGACGGCCGCCACCGCACGATGAGCCTGGTGCACGGCCGCCGCCCGCTGCTGCTCGCTTCGCTCGCTGCCATGGCCGACATCGCCAGCGCCCAGTCGCCGGTGCGGCGCATGCCGGTGATCTTCGTCGGCCACGGCAGCCCGATGAACGCGATCAGCGACAACACGTTCACGCGCGCGCTGCAGGCCTGGGGCGCGGCGTTGCCGCGGCCGACCGCGATCCTGTCGGTCTCGGCGCACTGGCTCACGCCGGGGCAGACGCTCGTCACGATCGACGAGCGGCCGAAGACCATCCACGACTTCGGTGGTTTCCCGCGCGAGTTGCACGAGATGCAGTACCCGGCGCCGGGCGCACCGGCGATCGCGCGCGAGGCCGCGCTGCGCGTGAAGCAGAGCGTCACGCAGGGCAGCGAGCAGTGGGGCCTCGACCACGGCACCTGGAGCGTGCTGCACCACCTGTTCCCGAAGGCCGACATCCCGGTGTTCCAGCTCTCGATCGACTACGACCGGCCGGGGGCGTTTCACCATGCCGTCGGGCGTGACCTCGGCGCGCTGCGCGACAAGGGCGTGCTGATCATGGGCAGCGGCAACGTGGTGCACAACCTGCGCGCGACCGACCGCAACGCGCCGGTGGGCCTGACCGCGTCACGCCCGTGGGCGCAGGCTTTCGACGACGCATTCAAGAGCGCGCTGAGTCAGCGCGACGACAAGGCGCTGATGAACTACGCCAGGCTGCCCGGCGCCGAAATGGCGGTGGCCACGCCCGACCACTACTACCCGGTGCTCTACGCGCTCGGTGCCGCGGCGCCGAACGAAGTGGCGAAGACGACCTTCGAGGCTTTTCACTCCGGCACGCTGAGCATGCGCTGCCTGCAGTTCGGCTGATCAGCGTGCTTCGGCTTCGAGGCCGAGCACCGAGCGCGCCAGGGCTTCGGCGACTTCGATGCCGTCGACACCGGCCGACATGATCCCGCCCGCATAACCCGCGCCTTCGCCGGCCGGGTACAGACCTTTCACGTTCAGGCTCTGGAAGTCGCGCCCGCGCGTGATGCGCAAGGGTGAGGAGGTGCGTGTCTCCACGCCGGTGAGTACCGCGTCGGGCATCGCGAAGCCCCTGATCTGGCGCTCGAACGCGGGCAGCGCTTCGCGCAAGGCGGTGATCGCGTACTCGGGCAGGCTCATGTTGCCGGGCTCGCCCAGATGGGTGAGCTTCACGCCCGGCTTGTACGACGGCAGCACGTTGCCGAAGGCCGTCGACGTCTGCCCCTTGATGAAGTCGCCGACGAGTTGCCCGGGCGCTTCGTAGTTCCCGCCACCGAGTTCGAAGGCGCGCGATTCCCAGTGACGCTGGAACGCGATGCCGTCGAGCGGGTTCACCGCGCCGTCGGCCCGGCCGTCCTGCCGGTAGTCTTGTGGCGTGATGCCGACGACGATGCCGGCGTTCGCGTTGCGCTCGTTGCGCGAGTACTGGCTCATGCCGTTCGTGACCACACGGCCGGGCTCGGAGGTGGCCGCCACCACCGTGCCACCCGGGCACATGCAGAAGCTGTAGACCGAGCGCCCGTTCTTCGCGTGGTGCACGAGCTTGTAGTCGGCCGCACCGAGGATGGGGTTGCCGGCGTTCGGCCCGAAGCGCGCGGCGTCGATGAGGCTCTGCGGGTGCTCGATGCGAAAGCCGACCGAGAACGGCTTGGCCTCCATGAACACGCCGCGCTCGTGCAGCACCGCGAAGGTGTCGCGCGCGCTGTGGCCGAGCGCCAGCACCACGTGGTCGGCGGCGATCTGCTCACCGCCGTTCACGGTCACGCCGCGAACATGCCCGGCTTCGATCAGCACGTCGGTCACGCGCTGTTCGAAACGCACCTCGCCGCCGAGCGCGATGATCTCGGCGCGCATCTTCTCGACCACGCCCACGAGCCGGAAGGTGCCGATGTGCGGCTTGGCGACGAAGAGGATCTCTTCCGGCGCACCGGCTTTCACGAATTCAGAGAGCACCTTGCGCGTCAGGTGCCGCGGGTCGCTGATCTGGCTCCAGAGCTTGCCGTCTGAAAACGTGCCGGCGCCGCCTTCGCCGAACTGCACGTTCGATTCCGGGTTCAGCACGTTCTTGCGCCACAGGCCCCAGGTGTCCTTGGTGCGTTCGCGCACCTCCTTGCCACGCTCGAGCACGATCGGCCGCAGGCCCATCTGGGCGAGGACGAGCGCCGCGAAGATGCCGCACGGCCCGAAACCCACGACCAGCGGGCGCGGCCCGTTCAGGCCGTGCGCGGGCGCATGGCCGACGAAGTGGTAGCCGGTGTCGGGCGTGGCCCGAATGTGCGGCTGGCCTTCGAGCCGCTTCAGCACGCCGGCTTCGTCGGCCAGTTCGCAGTCGACGGTGTAGATCAACACGATCGCGCTCTTCTTGCGGGCGTCGTAGCTGCGCTTGAAGATGCCGAAACTTTTCAGCGCGGCGTCGGCGATGCCCAGGCGCGTGACGATGGCCGCACGCAGCGCGCCCTCGGCGTGGTTCAGCGGGAGTCGAAGTTCGGTGATGCGCAGCATGGCAAGAGGCTTCGACGTTGTCAGGCCCGCAGCGGCGGCGGCAGTTTGTCGTCGGGCGTCTCGGGCGCTTCGGTGTGCAGCATCTCGTCGAGGGGCTCGGCACCCACCGGCTCCTCTTCATCGGCCGCGCGCAAGGCCGCCACACTGGGTGCGTCCTGCGGCAGGAAACCGCCCGACTGGTGCTTCCACAGCAGCGCGTAGTGGCCTTGCAAAAGCAGCAACTCATCGTGCGTGCCCTGCTCGATGATGCGGCCTTGTTCGAGCACGATCAGCCGGTCCATGCGCGCGATGGTCGAGAGCCGGTGCGCGATCGCGATCACCGTCTTGCCTTCCATCAGGCCGAGCAGCTGGTCCTGGATCGCGAGTTCGACTTCGCTGTCGAGCGCCGACGTGGCTTCGTCGAGCACCAGGATCGGCGCGTCTTTCAGCACCACGCGCGCGATCGCGATGCGCTGGCGCTGGCCGCCCGAGAGCTTGACGCCACGCTCACCCACGTGCGCTTCGTAGCCGGTGCGCGCTTTCCAGTCGTGCAGCTCCAGAATGAAATCGTGCGCCTGCGCCTTGCGCGCCGCCGCTTCGATCTGCGCGCGCGTGGCGTCGGGGTGGCCGTAGCCGATGTTGGCGGCGATCGAGCGGTGCAAGAGCGAGGTGTCCTGCGTGACCATGCCGATGGCGGCGCGCAGGCTTTCTTGCGTGACATGGCCGATGTCTTGCCCGTCGATGCGGATGCTGCCTTGTTCGACTTCGTGAAAGCGCAGCAGCAGGTTCACGAGCGTCGACTTGCCGGCGCCCGAGCGGCCGACCAGGCCGACGCGCTCGCCGGGTTTGATGACGAGGTTCAACCCGTCGAGCACGCGCTTGCCGTCGCTGCGGCCGTAGGTGAAGGTCAGCTTCTCGAAGCGGATCTCGCCGTGCGGCACCTCGAGTTCGCGCGCGCCGGGCGCGTCGGTCAGCGTGTGCGGCACGGCGATGGTCTCCATGCCTTCCTGCACCACGCCCACGTTCTCGAAGATGCCGGTGACTTCCCAGCTCACCCAGCCGGCCATGTTGGCGATCTGCCAGGCCAGCGGCAGCGCCGTCGCAACGAGCCCTGCGCTCACCTGGCCCTGCCCCCACAGCGTGATGCCGATGCCGGCGGTGGCCACGAGCAGCAGCGCGTTCATCACCGCGAGCGTGCCCATGAAGCGTGTGATCAGCCGCATGTGCGCGGCGATGGCCACGGTGTGGTCGTCGATCACTTCGCGCACGTAGGCATCTTCGTCGCGCGCGCGGGCGAAGAGCTTCACGGTCAGGATGTTGGTGTAGCTGTCGACCACGCGCCCCATCACCAGCGAGCGCAGCTCCGAGCTGGTCTTGGCCAGGTCGCGCATGCGCGGCACGAAGTAACGCAGAAAGAACCAGTAACCGCAGAACCACAACAGCGTGGGCACCGCCAGGCGCCAGTCGGCCGCGGCCATCAGCAGCAGCGCACTCAGGCCGTAGATGCCGATGTACCAGATCGCGCGGATCGTGCTCACGACCGATTCGCGCAGCGCGTTGCTGGTCTGCATCACGCGGTTGGCGATGCGGCCGGCGAAATCGTTCTGGAAGAACGGCCAGCTCTGCCGCACCACGTGCCAGTGGCTCTGCCAGCGGATCAGGCTCGTCACCCCCGGCACCACGGCGTTGTTGCGCACCAGGCTGTCGGCCAAGAGCGTGAGCGGGCGGCCGATCAGCACCACGGCGGCCATGCCGATCAGAAGCGGCAGTGCGGCATGGAAAGCGGCGGCGCGGTCGGTGGCTTCCATCAGCGTGACGAGCTTGCCGATGAACACCGGGATCAGCGTGTCGATGCCGGCCACGGCCAGGCCGGTCACGAACATCGCGGCGTACAGCCCGCGCGCCTGGCGCACGAAGTGCCAGTAGAAGCCGATCAAACCCGGCGGTGGCGAGCCGGTGGGCAACTGGGTCGGGCGGATCAGGCTTTCGAAGAATGCAAACATAGCCGGGCATTCTCGCCGGCCGCGCCAAACCCCGCGTCATCCACCCTCATCCACCCGTCGGTGGAATAAAAAAGCCGCCCGAAGGCGGCTTTCGAAGCGGCAGCGAAGACTCAGGAGCCGGTGTTGTTGCTGCGGAACAGGCGCGCCAGGATCGGCTTGGCGTTCTTGTCGACCGCACGGCGAGCGACCAGGTTCTGGTCGTACTCGTAGTCGGTGCGCGGCAGCGTGCCGTTGGCGACCGCTTCGCGGGTTTCGGTCTTCACCGCGGCGCGCGTCACGGTCGACGCCTGAAGCAGTTCGGTGCCGAACGGGTTGTAGCTGCGGCTGCGGGCGCTGCTGTTGGCCAGCAAGGCGCTCGGCTTCGTGGCGAGCGTGGCCACCACGTCGCTGCGGCTCAGCGCGGTGCCCTGGGCACGGCTGGCGTTGGCGAAGTCGTAGTCCGTGGTTTGCAGCGTGCCGGCGGCGCGAGCTTGCTCGAACTGAGCAGTCACTTGCGCGCGGGTCAGCGGGGCATTGACCTCGTCGGCCAGCACGGTGGTGCTGGCAAAGGTGGCGAGGGCGGAAACCGCGACGGTGGCGGCGAAGAGGAGCTTGGCGTTCATGGTGATTTCTTTCGATGAAAGGGTTTCGGTTTGTCCGGGCCCGGCGGCGTTCAAACACCGTCTTGTCCAGCCTCGGTGAGGACTTCCTCATCGATGGGATGAACTGTAGACATTGCCGATGCATCAATAAACCACCTGTGTTTCAATTGCGTATTGCTGAAATAGAAACAAACGAGGGCTTGAAGATGGACCGTCTCCACTCCATGCGCGTGTTTTCCCGGGTGATCGAGCAGGGCAGCTTTGCCGGCGCGGCGCGCGAGCTGAACCTGTCGCCGGCCGTCGTGACGCGCCTGGTGGCCGACCTGGAAGAGCACCTCGGCGCGCGCCTGATCAACCGCACCACGCGCCGGCTCTCGCTCACCGACGTCGGCGAGAACTACCTCGACCGGGTGCGCCACATCCTGACCGAAGTGGACGAAGCCGAGGCCCTGGCCACGGCCGCCACCTCGGAGCCGCGCGGTCACTTGCGCGTGTTGTGCTCACCGGCGTTCGCCGTGCACCAGATCGCCAAGATCCTGCCGAAGTTCCGGGCGCTCTACCCACGCGTGACGCTCGAACTGTCGGTGCCTGGCCCGGTGGAAACGGTGGACGAGAACTTCGACGTGAGCATCCTCACCGAAGGCCGGCGCCCGCTCGACGGCAGCTTCGTGGCGCGGCGCCTGGCGCGTTCGGAAGTGATCGCCTGCGCTTCGCCCGAATACCTTGAAAAACACGGCCGGCCGCAGCACCCGCGTGACCTGGCCAAGCACGAAGCGATGTTGCCCAACTTCCTGCACGAGCTGACCTTCCACGCCGTCAACTGGGCCGGCGAAGACACGGCGGCCGAGACGGTCACACTGCCCGTGCCGCGCCCCGCGCTTGCCACCATCCACACCGACACCATGTACGCCGCCGCGCTGGCCGGCATGGGCATCACCGGCCTGCCTTCGTTCGTGGCCGAAGACGCATTGCTCGAAAACGCGCTCGAGCGCGTGCTGCCGCAGTGGCACATGCTCACGACCACGCTCTACGCCGGCATGCCTACGCGCAAGCACGTGCCGGCGCGCACGCGGGCGTTCGTCGACTTTCTGGTGCAGACCTTCGGCGGCGAAGACCGCGACCCGTGGTTGCTGGCGGCCGGCTGCGAGACGCAGCGCCGCGGCGCGCCACCCAAGGCGGCCGACGAAGCGCAGGCCTCGCTGAGCTTCGCGACCTGATCGACCTGGTCGACCTCTTGCAACTCGACAGCTAGCGGAAGACTTCCATCCGCTCGGCGCCCATCAGAGGCTCGAGCAGGCGCGACAGCGGGCGCAGCGCGTTGTAGCGCGCCGAAACCTTGTGCGCGTAGGCGAAGAAGCGTGGAAGGTCTTCGCTGTACTTCGGTTTGCCGTCGCGGTGTTTCAGGCGGCAGAAGATGCCCAGCACCTTCAGGTGCCGTTGCAGGCCCATCCACTCGGTCTGGCGCCAGAACTCGCCGAAGTCTTCGGGCATCGGCAGACCCGCCTTGCGGGCGGCCTGCCAGTAACGCACGGCCCAGTCGAGCTCCTGCTCTTCTTCCCACGAGATGAAGGCGTCGCGCAGCAGCGAAGCAAGGTCGTAGCTGATCGGGCCGCGCACCGCGTCTTGAAAGTCGAGGATGCCCGGCGAACCGGCGCCATGGGCATCTTTGGCGCAGACCATCAGGTTGCGCGGCATGTAGTCGCGGTGAACCGCGACGGTGGGCTGGGCGAGCGCGCTCTGCACGAGCA
Organism: Rhizobacter sp.; assembly: GCF_032229685.1. Lineage (GTDB taxonomy): Bacteria > Pseudomonadota > Gammaproteobacteria > Burkholderiales > Burkholderiaceae_C > LMDS01. The sequence goes on from NZ_JAVTWP010000012.1 coordinate 58,681, forward strand.
GGTCGCAGGCGCCTTGCCACACGGCCTGTTCCTGCGGTGCCCAGGTCACGCCCAGTTCGCGCGCAACGCACCACTCGGGAAACAGCGCCAGTTCGCGGCGCAGCAGCGCGTCGTCGTAAGCGGGCAAGCCACTCGCATCGGCGCGCAACTGCCACTGGATCAGCGCTGCGCTCGCGTCGCGCATCAGCGTGTCGACGGTCGCGCTGTCGCCGCTGATCACGGCCGCCTGCAGCACACCGAGGTAGAGCTGCGCGCCGAGGTCGGTGAGCAGCAGGAAACCATGCGGCACGTCCTGCTCGACCACGCGCGGCGCGTTCAGCCCGGCGCCTTGCAACAGCGTGGCCACGCCGATGAAGGGCCGCACGTCTTCGAGCGGCGGCGGTGCGTCCATCACGATGAAGCTCGCGCCTGACTGGGCGTCGATGCGGAAGTAGCGCCTGAAGCTCGCGTCGGCCGACGCGCCGCGCAGCGTGCCCACGAGCAGGCCGTGGGCCGGCGCCACGCCGTGCAGCCAGGAGTCGAACGCGTGTTGGCGGGCCGGGTCGGCCCATGCGATGAGGTCAGCGGCAGAGTCGCTCAAACGAAGGCCCGATGTGGGTGGCCGGTGGGGTTGTCACCAGCCGTTTTGCAGGCGAGGCAGACAGGTGCCTCGTGGATAATCGATTCTACAAACCACGCTGCCGGGCGGGCGCTGTCGGGACTGCCGGGTGCCCTTCATTCGCGCTGTTGCAGCGCGTGCCGCACGGCGCACCCCACTGTCTGTTGCCCTTGTCCTTGTCACCCCTTCGCCGAACCCACGTCGCAGCGCGCTTGCGCTTCACGCCGCTGGCCGCCGCCATGGTGGCGGGTGGCGTGATGCTGCTGGGCGCACCGGCGCGCGCGCAACAAGACCCCGCACCCGACGGCATCGAGCTGCGGCAGGCCCCGGCGCTGCAGCCTGCTCCGCGCGGTGAGGCCGCGCGCAAGCTGCCGATCATCCTGCAGGCGCAGACGCTGAGCGGGCGGCCCGACCTCGACACCGTGGCCGAAGGCAACGCCGAGTTCCGCCGCGGCGGCACCGTGATCCGCGCGGACCGGCTCGTCTATCAGGCGCCCGACGACCTGGCCATCGGCAAGGGCAACGTGCGCATCAGCCGCGACGGCAACATCTACAGCGGCCCCGAAGTGCAGCTGAAAGTGCAGCGCTTCGAAGGCTTTTTCCTGAACCCGAGTTACCACTTCGGCCGCATCGGCGCCGGTGGCACCGCCGAGCGCGTGGACTTTCTCGACGAGGAGCGCGCGATCGCCTCGCGCGCCACCTACACGAGCTGCCCGGCCGACGGCTCGGGCACGCCGGCCTGGCTGCTCTCGACCGACCGGGTGCAGATCGACCTCGGCAGCAACGAAGGCATCGCCGACAACGCCGTGTTGCGCTTCTACGGCGTGCCGATCCTGGCCGCGCCGCGCCTGAGCTTCCCGCTGAACGACGCGCGCAAGTCGGGCTGGCTGCCGCCGAACTTCGACCTCGACACGAAGAGCGGCTTGCAGTTCTCGATTCCCTACTACTGGAACATCGCGCCGAACCGAGACGCCACCTTCACGCCCGCGCTCAGCACGCGCCGCGGCGTCGGCCTGGAAAGCGAGTTCCGTTACCTCGAACCGGGGCACCGCGGCGAAGTGCGGCTCAACCTGCTGCCGTTCGACCGGCTGACCGACACGCGGCGCTATGCGCTCACCGGCTCGCAGCAGAGCGAGTTCGCCGACGACTTGCGGGCGCAGCTCCACGTGCGCCGTGTTTCCGACGACGACTACTGGAAAGACTTCCCGCGCGACCTGGGCACCCTCACACCGCGCTTGCTGGGTTCCGACTTCGAACTCACGCGGCCGTTCGGAGACGACTGGAACGCCTACGCCCGCGTGCAGCGCTGGCAGGTGTTGCAGACCGCCGACCCCACGACCCGCATCGCCGCGCCCTACGAACGGCTGCCGCAGATCGGCGCGCGCTATGTGCAACGTGTGGGCGGTGGTTTCGACATCGGCTTCGAGGGCGAATACAACCGCTTCAGCAACCCGACCGACGCCGTGACGGTGGCGCGTGCCACCGGCTCGCGGCTGCACGCGCTGGGGAGCGTGAGCCGGCCCTTCGCCACGCCGGGCTGGACGGTCACACCCAAGCTGGCCTTCAACGCCGCCTCTTACTCGCTCGATCAGCCGCTCGCCGATGGCCGCACCAGCGCGTCGCGCGTGATCCCGACGGTGAGCCTCGACAGCAGCTGGGTGCTCGAGCGCGACACCCGGTTCTTCGGCCGCAGCGTGCGCCAGACCCTGGAGCCACGCCTGCTCTACGTCAACACCTCTTACCGCGCCCAGGCCGGGCTGCCGAACTTCGACTCGTCGGCGAAAGACTTCAACTTCGATTCGATCTTCAGCGAAAGCGCGTTCTCGGGGGTCGACAGGGTGTCCGATGCGCACCAGCTCACGGCCGGCCTGACCACGCGCGTGCTCAGCCCCGAGACCGGTGCCGAAGTACTGCGTCTGGGTCTGGCGCAGCGTTACCTGTTCCGCGACCAGCTCATCACGCCGAAAGAGGCCAACCCCGCCGGAAGCACCACGCCGTTCGACCCGTTCTCGGGGGTCGGCCCGCCGCTCACGCAGCGCTTTTCCGATGTTCTGCTGCTCGGCTCGACGACCCTGGTGCCGAGCTGGGCGCTCGAGGCGTCGCTGCAGTACAGCCCCGACAGCAAGCGCCTGGCGCGCTCGATCGTGTCGGCCCGCTATTCGCCCGGCCCGTACCGCACGCTCAGTGCCACTTACCGGCTGACACGCGGCTTGAGCGAACAGGTGGAACTCGGCTGGCAGTGGCCGATCTACGGACCGTTGCCGTCGGGCGTGAATGGCCGCGGGGGCAGCCTGAACAGCGGGTCCGGCGCCAGCTGCCAGGGCAGCTGGTACGGGGTGGGGCGGCTCAACTACAGCACGCTCGAAAAACGCCTGATCGACTCGGTGGTCGGGTTCGAGTACGACGCGGGTTGCTGGATCGGCCGGGTGGTGGCCTCGAGGCTCTCGACAGGGCGCAGCGAAGCCACCACACGCCTGTCGGTGCAGCTCGAACTGGTGGGCTTGTCGCGGCTGAACCTCGGTTCCAACCCGCTCCAGGTCTTGAAGGACAATATTCCCGGGTTCCGACTTCTGCGCGACGATCGCGCTCCGGGGCCCGTACTGAACGCTTATGACTGAACTTTTCTCTCGCCGGCCGGCACCTTCTCGACACGCCGCGGCTCGCTGGGCGGCCTGTGCGGCGCTCGGGCTGGCAGCCTCGCTGGCCCTGGCGCAGACCCGCGCGCCGGCGCGGCCCGTGGTGGCGGGCACCGCCGACTACATCGTCGCCGTCGTCAACCAGGAGCTCGTCACCAACGCCGAGCTGCAGCAGCGCATTGCCCGCATCAGCGAAGGTGCGGCGCGCGAGAAAACTCCGCTGCCGCCGCCCGACGAGTTGCGCAAGCAGGTGCTCGACGTGTTGATCAACGAGCGTGTGCAGGTCACCAACGCCCGCGAGACCGGGCAGCGTCTGGACGAAGCCGAACTCGACCGCGCCGTGATGAACGTGGCGGTGCAGAACAAGATGACGCTGCCGCAGCTGCGCGCCCGGCTGCTGGAGCAAGGGCTGGCCTACGCCGTGTTTCGCAACAACCTGCGCGACCAGATGCTGATGGAGCGGGTGCGCGAGCGCGAGGTGAATGCGCGCATCAAGGTCAGCAACGAAGAGATCGATGCCGCGATCGAGCGCCGCCGCGCGTCGGCCGCAGGCGGCGAGCAGCTCAACCTGGCGCAGATTCTCGTCACGGTGCCCGAAAACGCGAGCCCGGCCGAAGTGAGCCAACGCCAGGCGCGTGCCGAAGCAGCGCTGGCGCGTGTGAAGGGCGGTGAGCCGTTCGACGCCGTGGCGCGAGCCGTCTCGGAAGACGGCAACCGCGCCCAGGGTGGCGTGATCGGCATGCGGCCGGCCGACCGGTTGCCCGATCTGTTCGTCGATTTCGTGAAGCCGCTCAAGGCCGGTGAGGTCGGTGCGACCCTGCTGCGCTCGGGGGCCGGCTTCCACGTGCTCAAGGTGCTTGAGCGCACCCAGGGCCTGGGGGCAGGATTCACGGTGCCGCAAACGCGCGCGCGCCACATCCTGATCCGGCCGTCGGCGCAGCTGTCGCAAGAAGCGGCCGGCCGGCGCCTGGCGGAGTTCAAGGCGCAGATCCTCAGCGGCGCAAAGACCTTCGAGCAGCTTGCCGAGGCCAATTCAGAAGACGGCTCCGCGTCGCGCGGGGGCGACCTCGGCTGGGCCTCGCCCGGCATGTTCGTGCCCGAGTTCGAAGACACGATGAACGGGCTGCCGATCAACGGCATCTCAGATCCCATCATCTCGCGCTTCGGCGTGCACCTGATCCAGGTGCTGGAACGGCGCGACGCCGTGCTCGACACCAAGCAGCAGCGCGAGCAGGTGCGCAACGTGCTGCGCGAGCAGAAGTTCGAAGACGCCTACAGCGACTGGATTCGCGACCTGCGCGGCCGCGCCTACGTCGAGCTGCGCGAGCCGCCGCAGTAAGCGGCGTGGCGCAGCACATCGCACGCAAGCGATTCGGCCAGCACTTTCTGACCGACGGGGCGGTGCTCGACGCGATCGTCGACGCCATCCGGCCCGAACCCGGTGAAGCGCTGGTCGAGATCGGCCCCGGCCTCGGCGCGATGACCGACCCGCTGGTGGCGCGCTGCCACCGGCTCACCGTGATCGAACTCGACCGCGATCTGGCGCAGCGGCTGCGCCAGCGGCCCGAGCTCGAGGTGATCGAAGCCGACGTGCTGCAGGTCGACTTCGCGGCGCTGGCGGCTCGCGCCGGGCAGCGCCTGCGCGTGGTCGGCAACCTGCCGTACAACATCTCCACGCCGATCCTGTTTCACCTGCTCGGCGCCGTCGAACACGTGATCGACCAGCACTTCATGCTGCAGAAGGAAGTCGTCGATCGCATGGCGGCCAAACCCGGAGGCAAGGACTACGGGCGGCTGAGCGTGATGCTGCAATGGCGCTACCGCGTCGAGTCGGTGCTCGATGTGCCGCCCGAGGCCTTCGAGCCGCCGCCACGGGTCGATTCGGCGGTCGTGCGCATGCGGCCCTTGCCGGTGGTGGCGGGCGTCGACGAGGCGCTGCTCGGCGAACTGGTGCGCGTCGCGTTCTCGCAGCGGCGCAAGCTTCTGCGCCACACCCTGGGGCGCTGGCTCGAAGAGCGCCAGTTCAGCGGCGAATTCAACGTTCAGCGTCGCGCTGAAGAAGTGCCGGTGAGCGAGTACCTGGCCCTGGCGGCCGCGATCTCGCTGAAATGATACGAGCCACTCCGGGCGGTGCCCGGAGTGAGCTCAGCTGCTCACGCGGCGTTGAGCCACATGGCCGTGTCGAACGCGCTGCTCATCAAAGGCATGTTCATGCCGAAGCTGCTGTTCGCTGCGCTCTTGGCGGCCGGCTTGGCCGGCTTGTCTGCAATGCTGGGGGCCACATCCGTCGCCCGCTCCCATGACCCGAGTTCTTGGGAGCGGGCTACTGAAAAGAATAGAAGCACCTGAATGCGATCTTTCGCTCGGCCCAGTAGTCGGCCGCGTCGCGAAACACGTCGAGCAACTGCTCGCGCGCTTCGCGGTCGAAGCGCGGGTTGTCGGGCAGCTGCTCGAGCACAACCACGAAGCCGGGCTGCGAGCCCGACTTGTGCACGAGGTCGGTCATGCAGTCGTAGAGCGCGTCGAGGTTCTTGCCGAAGTGCGCAGGGAACATGAATGCCTGTGCAATGCCTTCGAGAACGTCCTGCTTGGACTGGGCCGCGGTCAGGTTCGCGTAGAGAAAGTGCTGGCTGGCGCCTTGCGCCGCTTCCATCAGATCCTCCACGCGGAATGCGCGGATCGATTGAACAATGTTCGGACGGACTGTCTGCAAAAGCATGGTCGCGTTCCTCCTCAAGTCAAAAAACAAACCTCAAAAAACGAACTAGGTTCGGCGCTCACGGTGCGATCTGGCGAAAGCTCGCGTAGTGGTCGCCGGTGTAAAAACAGGCCTTCGGCCGGGCCGGCTCGCGCCCGCCGCAAACGATTCGGCGCGCGCCACGGTCGCGCGACCCTGGCGTGCGAACCGTGTACTCGTGGTAGTAGCCGCGCGGCTGCGCCGGCAGAGCCCGCTCGCGATTGCCGAACACCGACCCGTCCTTGCGGTACGGAAACGGCCCGCCGGCAAGGATCAGGCGATGGGTTTGCTGCGCCTCGGCCGGCAACTCGGCCAGAGCGACCGCCGCACCGGCAAAGGCCGTCTCCGGCACCGGTTCCTTGGCCTGGACTGTACTTGCTGCCAGAACCGACCCCGCCAATGTGACAACCAGCCCCCAGTTGCGTAGGGCTTGCCACCATGGTGGCCGAGCGGAGAAAAACACGGGAAATCCCTGAAATCAGAAGCCGCGATGTTACCGAATCGGCCGTGAAACCTCAAGCCTCTGCCTAAAATTGGTGCAGGCTGATGCGGACGTAAGTGAGTAAACGCTGTCTTCAAAGTCCTTTGAAAAAAAGACTCCGAAGCTCGTAGGGAGGATTCACGAGCACCGTTTTGGCACGCCCGCAGGATAGGCAAGGCCTTCGGGTTTTCCCGGTCATTGTGACGCGGGTGTGAAAGTGCCCGGCAACGGGTTCCACCGGGCGCCGCGCCTCCCGGCGCGGCGTGGCCACAACGATCAGCGTGCGGCGTTGGCGTCGGCCACCGTCAGCGCGGTCATGTTGATGATGCGCCGCACCGTCGCCGAAGGCGTGAGGATGTGCACCGGCTTGGCCGCTCCCAGCAGCACCGGCCCGATCGCGATGCCGCCGCCGGCCGCCGTCTTCAGCAGGTTGTAGCTGATGTTGGCGGCGTCGATGTTCGGCAGCACGAGCAGGTTGGCTTCGCCGGTGAGCGGGCTGTCGGGCATGATTTCCTTGCGGACCGCGGCGTCGAGCGCGGTGTCGCCGTGCATCTCGCCGTCGACTTCGAGCCAGGGCGCCTGCTGCTGCAGCAAGCCCAGCGCGTCGCGCATCTTGACGGCCGAAGGCTGGTTGCTCGAGCCGTAGTTGCTGTGCGAGAGCAGCGCGGCCTTGGGCTGCAGCCCGAAGCGCATCATTTCTTCGGCGGCCATGATCGTGATCTCGGCCAGCTGCGCTGCGGTCGGGTCGTAGTTGACGTGCGTGTCGACCAGCATCACCTGGCGTCCGGGCAGGATCAGCCCGTTCATGCACGCGTAGGTCTGCGCGCCTTCGCGCTTGCCGATGACCTGGTCGATGTAATGCAGGTGCAGCGCGGTCGTGCCCCAGGTGCCGCACAACATGCCGTCGACCTCGCCCGAGCGCAGCAGCATCGCGCCGATCAGCGTCAGCCGCCGCCGCATCTCGATCTTGGCGAGTTGCGCCGTCACGCCCTTGCGCGCGGTGAGCTGGTGGTAGGTCTGCCAATAGTCGCGGAAACGGTGGTCGTTCTCGGTGTTGACGAGGTCGTAGTCGGTGCCGGCCGCCAGGCGCAGGCCGAACTTCTCGACACGCTGCGCGATCACTTCGGGGCGCCCGATCAGCGTCGGCCGGGCCAGGCCTTCGTCGACAACGACCTGCACGGCGCGCAGCACACGCTCTTCTTCGCCCTCGGCGTAGGCGACGCGCTTGTTGAGCGCGCGCTTGGCCATGTTGAAGATCGGCTTCATCGTCGTGCCCGAGGCGTAGACGAAGGTCTGCAGCTTCTCGCGGTACGCGTCCATGTCGGTGATGGGCCGCGCTGCCACGCCCGAGTCGGCGGCCGCTTTTGCCACCGCCGGCGCGATGCGCATCATCAGGCGCGGGTCGAAGGGCTTGGGGATCAGGTTGTCGGGCCCGAAGCTCATGGCCGAGTCGGCATAGGCCGCTGCCACCACTTCGTTCTGCTCGGCCTGCGCGAGCTCGGCGATCGCGTGCACTGCGGCGATCTCCATCTCGATCGTGATCGTGGTGGCGCCCGAGTCGAGCGCGCCGCGGAAGATGTACGGGAAGCAGAGAACGTTGTTGACCTGGTTCGGGTAGTCGCTGCGGCCGGTGGCGATGATCGCGTCGCCACGCACTTCCTTCACTTCTTCAGGCAGGATCTCCGGCGTGGGGTTGGCCAGCGCCAGGATCATCGGGTTCGGCCGCATCTTCGCGACCATCTCCTTCTTCAGCACGCCACCGGCCGACAGGCCGAGGAACACGTCGGCGCCGTCCATCACCTGCGCCAGCGTGCGCTGCTCGGTCTTCTGCGCGAACACGATCTTGTCGGCGTCCATCAGCTCGGTGCGGCCTTCGTAGACCACGCCGGCGAGGTCGGTCACCCAGATGTTCTCGCGCGGCAGGCCGAGCTTGACGAGCAGGCCCAGGCAGGCGAGCGCCGCGGCGCCGGCGCCCGAGGTCACGAGCTTCACGTCCTTGATGTTCTTGCCGCCGACCTTCAACCCGTTCAGGAAAGCCGCGCCGACGACGATCGCGGTGCCGTGCTGGTCGTCGTGGAAGACCGGGATCTTCATGCGCGCGCGCAGCGCCCGCTCGACGTAGAAACAGTCGGGCGCCTTGATGTCTTCGAGGTTGATGCCACCGAAGGTCGGCTCGAGCGCGGCGATCACGTCGATCAGCTTGTCGAGGTTCTTCTCGTCGACCTCGATGTCGTACACGTCGATACCGGCGAACTTCTTGAACAGCACCGCCTTGCCTTCCATCACCGGCTTGGCCGCCAGCGGGCCGATGTCGCCCAGGCCGAGCACGGCGGTGCCGTTGGTGATCACGGCCACCAGGTTGCCGCGCGAGGTGTACTTGAACGCGTTGGCCGGGTCGGCCACGATCTCTTCGCAGGCCGAGGCCACGCCGGGCGAGTAGGCCAGCGCCAGGTCGCGCTGGTTCACCATCTGCTTGGTGGCGTGGATCGCCACCTTGCCCGGTGTCGGGAACTCGTGGTACTCGAGCGCGGCGCGGCGCAGCTCGGCGGCCTTTTGATCGGCGTTGTTCATGGTGGGCTGTCTCGTTCGTTGTGGGGTCGTCGCGCCGGAGGCGTGAAGCGATCGCGCCATGCGTTCGAGCCGGCATTGTAGGAGCCGACCGTGACCACAAAGCGCGCTTGCCGCGCGCAGTCTGACGCCGGGTTGCAGCCTGCGCCATGCGCGAAACTGCGTAGCGGCGCAGCGCTGGCATCCACCATACTGCTCGGCGCACTCCGGCCCGCGACCTGCATGATCGATCAGCCGCCTTCTTCCACCAGTTCGGCGCGTGCCTGGCCGATGCGCCGGCTCGCGCTCTGGGGCGCGCTCGTCGCGCTGCTGGTCGTGGCGCAGTCGCTGCTGGTGTGGCTGACGATCAGCTACGAACGCAACCGCGCGCAGGAACAGGTCGACGCCGCCACCGCCGCGGCCGCGGCCGAGCTGCGCCAGAGCCTGCTGCGGCACCAGCAGAGCCTGCAGGCGCTGCTGTGGAACGAGCCCGCGCCGGCGGTCTGGCATGCCGAGGCCACCACGCTGCTGCGCACGCACCGCGAGTTGCTGCGCGTCGAACGCCGCGACACGCAGATGCGCATCACCGACGCCGCCGACTCACCGCTTCAGGTGCCGCTGTTCGCGCACTTCCGGCGCGCCGATCTCGACTTCGACTTGCAGGTCGCGTGCAACGCGGCCCAGCGTTTCACCACGCCGCTGTTTTCGCGCAGCTACTTCGTGCCGCGTGCCGACGGCCTGGGCGTCGAGGTCATCGACCTGTGCATTCCCCTGCTCAGCGCCGGCCGGCCCGACGGGTTTGTCAGCGCCACGGTCGCACTGGCGCAGCTGCTCGACGAGACGATCGCGCCCGACATCACCCGCGGCCACGAGCTCTCGTTCGTCGAAACCGACGGCACCCGTGTCGCGCGCGCCGGCCGGCAGCGCGGCGCGGGCGTCTACGTGGCCGAGCGGCTGGTCGACCTGCCGGGACAGTCGCTGCAACTGCGGCTCGACAGCCACAGCGGCGGCCCGCAGCTCATCCCCAACCTCGCGGTGGCGCTCGTGCTCGGCCTGTCGCTCGCGCTCGCCGCGGTGGTCGTGCTGCTCGCGCGCGACGTGCGCCTGCGCGCCGGGGCCGAAGGCGCGCTGGCCGAAGCGCTGGCCTTTCGCAAGGCGATGGAAGATTCGCTCGCCACCGGCCTGCGCGCGCGCGACCTGACCGGGCGCATCACCTACGTGAACCCGGCGTTCTGCGAGATGGTGGGTTTCACGGCGGCCGAACTGCAGCGCAGCGAAACCCCGCCGTACTGGCCACCCGAGCTGGCCGCGCAATACGCCAGCCGGCAGAAGGTGCGCCTGGGCCGCAAGGCCGAAGAGCAGACGCCGCAGGAATCGCGCGAGGGCTTCGAGACCACCTTCATCAAGCGCAGCGGCGAACGCATCTCGGTATTGATCTTCGAAGCGCCGCTGGTCGACGGCAGCGGCCGCCACACCGGCTGGATGAGCGCGGCGCTCGACATCAGCGCGCAGCGCCGCGTCGAAGAACTGGCGCGCCAGCAGCAGGAGCGGCTGCAGGCCACGGCGCGGCTGGCCACCGTGGGCGAGATGGCCTCGTTGCTGAGCCACGAACTGAACCAGCCACTCGCCGCGATCGCCAGCTACGCCGCCGGTTCGATGAACCTGCTCGACACGCACCGCGAGAGCCCCGACCCCGACGCCTTGCCGCTGCTGCACCAGGCCGCGCAGCGCATCGCCGAGCAGGCCGAGCGCGCCGGGCGTGTGATCAAGAGCGTGCACGACTTCGTGCGCCGGCGCGAGCAGCCGCGCGAAGCGTGGCGTGTCGACGTGCTGATCGACGCGGTGCTGCCGCTGGCGCGGCTGCAGGCGCGCAAGAGCGGCACCCGCATCGAGGTCGACCTGCCGGCGCAGCCGCTGCGCGTGGTGTGCGACCGCACGATGATCGAACAGGTGCTGCTCAACCTCACGCGCAACGGCATCCAGGCCATGGAAGACGGCACGGCCCTGGCCGACCGCGTGCTCGGCCTGCGCGTGCGCCAGAGCCAGGCGCGCTGGGTCGAGTTCAGCGTGGTCGACCACGGCCCGGGCATCGCCCCCGACGTGGCGCGACGCCTGTTCACGCCGTTCTTCACGACCCGCAGCGAAGGCATGGGCCTCGGCCTGAGCCTGTGCCGCACGGTGATCGAACAGCACGGCGGTGTGCTCGACTTCCAGAATCTCGAGTCGGCCGAGTCGGCGCGGGGCGTGGGCACCGAATTCCGGTTCACACTGCCGGCCGAAGTGTCCGATTCCGCCAAACGCGACCGCGCCGTCGCCCGCGAGCTCATGCCACCATGATCCAGCCTCTTGCGCCCGCCCTCGGCCGGCCGATGGTCTACCTCGTCGACGACGAAGAAGTGGTGCGCGACGCGCTCGCCTGGCTGTTGCGCTCGCGCCGCCTGCTCTCCGAATCCTTCGGCAGCGCCGAGGCCTTCGAGCAGTTCCTTGACGGCCTGCCTGCCACCTCGAAAGACGCCTGGCCCGGCGCCCCGAGCTGCCTGCTGCTCGACGTGCGCATGCCCGGCATGAGCGGCCTGGCGCTGTTCGATCGCCTGAGCGAGCGCGGCGTGCTGGCTGCGCTGCCGGTGATCTTCCTGACCGGCCACGGCGACGTGCCCACGGCCGTCGGCGCCGTCAAGCGTGGCGCTTTCGACTTCGTCGAGAAGCCGTTCTCCGACAACGCGCTCGTCGACCGCATCGAGCAGGCGCTTCAGCAGAGCGAGGTGGCGATCCGGGCGCGGCTCGAACGTGCGGCCCGCGCCGAGCGCCTGTCAGAACTCACCGAGCGCGAGCTCGAGGTGATGAAACTCGTGGTCGAAGGCCGCCCCAACAAGCTGATCGCCGACGCGCTCGACATCAGCGTGCGCACCGTCGAAGTCCACCGCGCGCGCGTGTTCGAGAAGATGGACGTGAAGTCGGCCGTCGAACTGGCCAACCTGCTGCGCGATCGGCCGGCCTGAAGTGCGGCGCCCCGCGGGCGACAATGCGCACATGGCCCTCGGCGAATTCGACCTCATCGCGAAGTACTTCACCCGCAGCGTGAAGCGCGCGGCGCTCGGCGTGGGCGACGACTGCGCGCTCTTCGCCACCTCGCCCGGCACGCAGCTCGCGGTGTCGAGCGACATGCTGGTCGAGGGCCGCCACTTCCTGCCCACGGTCGCGCCGCAGCGGCTGGGCCACAAGGCGCTCGCGGTCAACCTGAGCGACCTCGCGGCCTGCGGTGCGAGGCCGGTCGCTTTCACGCTCGCGCTGGCGCTGCCGCGCGTCGACGAGAGCTTTCTCGCGGGGTTCGCGCAAGGCCTGCTCGCGCTCGCCGACCAGCACGAGTGCGAACTGATCGGTGGCGACACCACGCAGGGCCCGCTCAACCTGTGCATCACCGTGTTCGGCGAAGTGCCCACCGGCCAGGCGCTGCTGCGCTCGGGCGCGCGCGCCGGAGACGACCTCTATGCGAGCGGCACGCTCGGTGACGCACGCGCCGCGCTCGAGGTGTTTCGCGGCACCCTCGCGCTGCCCGGGCCGGCGTTCGACAGCGTGCGCCTGGCGATGGAAACACCGCAGCCGCGGGTCGCGCTCGGCACCGCGCTGCGTGGCATCGCCACCAGCGCGATCGATGTGTCCGACGGCCTGCTCGGTGACCTGGCGCACGTCCTGCGGCGCTCGAACGTGGGCGCGACCGTCGAGGTCGATGCGCTGCCACGCAGTGCGGTGCTCGCCACGCTGCCGGCCGAACTGCAGCACGAGTTCACCTTGGCCGGTGGTGACGACTACGAGCTCGTGTTCAGCGCGCCGCCAGCGTGCGCCGAGCAGGTGCAGGCCGCGGCGCAGCGGGCCAACGTGCAGGTCACGCGCATCGGCCGCATCGACAGCGAAGCCGGCCTGCGCCTTGTGGACGGAGCCGGGCAGGCGGTCGAGAACCGGTTCGTGTCGTTCGACCACTTCAAGTCATGAACACCCGGCCCGCGCTCGACCCGCCGGTCGCCACCGCGCCGCGCAAGCCCACGTGGCGCTTCATGCTCGCGCACCCGGCGCACGCCATCGCGCTCGGCTTCGGCAGCGGCCTGTCGCCGGTGGCGCCGGGCACGGTGGGCACGCTGTGGGCCTGGGTGGCGTTCGTGGTGCTGCAGCCGCACATGAGCCCGTTGCGATGGGCGATGCTGCTGCTGCTGAGCGCGCTGGCCGGCTGGTGGGCCTGCACGGTCACCGCGCGCCACATGGCGGTGGCCGACCCGGGTGCGATCGTCTGGGACGAAGTCGTCGCGTTCTGGCTCGTGCTCTGGCTGGTCACGCCGGCGGGGTGGTGGGCGCAGTTCTGGGCTTTCGTGCTGTTCCGCTTTTTCGACGCGGCCAAACCCGGCCCGGTGGCCTGGGCCGACGCGTACTTCAAGGGCCGGCGCGGCCAGCCGGTGGGCTGGGCACAGGGCTTCGGCATCCTGTTCGACGACCTGGTCGCCGCGCTCTGCACGTTGCTCGTGATCGCGCTGTGGAGGTTCCTGTGAAGCAGTTCGAAGCGGCCGTGCTCGCGCTCGCCGATGTGCTGCGCGCGAAAGGCGCGAAGATCGCCACCGCCGAGTCGTGCACCGGCGGCTTGATCGCGGCGGCCTGCACCGCGGTGGCGGGTTCGAGCGACTGGTTCGAGCGCGGCTTTGTCACCTACTCGAACGAAGCCAAGAGCGAGCTGCTCGGCGTCGATGCCGTGCTCATCCAGCGTGTGGGAGCGGTCAGCGAAGAAGTCGCGCGGGCCATGGCCGAAGGGGCGTTGTCGCATTCGCGCGCGCAACTCGCCGTCGCCGTGACCGGCATCGCCGGGCCCGGTGGCGCCACCAAGGGCAAACCGGTCGGCACGGTCTGGCTCGGGCTGGCGCGGCGTGGCGGTGCAACGCACAGCGAGTTGCTGCAACTCGGTGGCGACCGGGCCGCGGTGCGCGAGCAGACGGTGCAGCACGCGCTGGCGCGTTTGCTCGGCGCGGCCTCGTCGACCTGAACGCTGCGGCATGGCCACCCTGATCGCCGCCGATTTCAGCGCCGAAGAGTGGGCCGACTGGTGGCCGGCGCTCGCGGCGGCGATGCCGGGTGAAGAGTTCGTGCGCGCTGGCGACCCCTTCGATCGCGAGCGCATCGAGGTCGCGCTCGTCGCCAACCCGCCGATCGGTGCGCTGCAAGGCCTGCCGCGCCTGCGCTTCATTCAGTCTTTGTGGGCCGGCGTCGACCGCCTGCTGCTCGACACCAGCGTGCCGGCCGGCGTGCCGCTGGCGCGCATGGTCGACCCGTCGATGAACGCGGCGATGGCCGAGACCGCACTGTGGGCCGTGCTCGGCCTGCACCGCCGGTTCTTCCACTACGCCGTGCAGCAAGGCGCGGCGCACTGGCAACAGCACGCGCCGCAGCGTGCCGACGAGATCGGCGTGGCGGTGCTCGGCCTCGGCCAGATGGGCCGTGCGGCGGCACGCGCGATCGCGCAGCGCGGCTACCGTGTGTCGGGTTGGAGCGCGAACCCGGCGGTGCTCGAAGGTGTCGCCACGGCGAGCGGTGACGCTGCGTTGAGCGCGCTCCTGGCCTCGGCGCACATCGTCGTCAACCTGCTGCCGCTCACGCCAGCCACGCGCGGCTTGTTCAGCGCCGCGAGGTTCGCGCAAATGATGCCCGGCGCGAGCCTCGTCAACCTGGCGCGCGGCGCGCACGTGGTCGACGCCGACCTGCTCGCCGCGCTCGACAGCGGGCAGCTGCAACACGCCGTGCTCGACGTGTTCAGCACCGAGCCGTTGCCGGCCGAGCACGCTTACTGGCGCCACCCGCAGGTCACGGTTCTGCCGCACGTGGCGGCCCAGACCGACCCGCGCAGCGCGGCCTCGATCGCGGCCGACAACCTGCGCGCCTTCCGTGCCGGGCGCACCCCGTCGCACCTGGTCGAGCGCGGCCGCGGTTACTGAATGACGCTGAAGCGTGGGCCCGGCGGGGGCACAATTTGCGCTCGAACGGAGGCCACGCGATGAACCCGAACCTGCTCCTGCGTTGCCGTGCGGTCGCTGCGCTGGTGGCTGCCACCCTGATGAGCGCGTGCGGCGGGGGTGGCGACTTTTCTCTGGGTGGGCAAGGCTCGGCCAGCCTCTCGGGCACGGCCGCCACCGGCCGGCCGATCGCCGGCGCGACCGTCACGCTGAAAGACGTGGCCGGCCGCAGCGCCACGCAGACCACACGCAGCGATGGCAGCTACAGCTTCGACGACGTGTCGGGTTTTGTCTGGCCGGTGGTGGCACGCGTCGAAGGTGGCACGCTGGCCTGCGGCGCGCAGGCCGGGTGCACGCCCGCACCGAACACGCAGCGTTACGTGGGCGTGTCGCTCGGCTCGCGGGCCGCGCAGAACACGCTCAACCTCACGCCGATGTCGCACGCCGTGGTCAGCTCGGCCGCGCGCTTCGACGCCAACGGCCTGTTCGATCTGCCGCTCGGCCTGCTGCTGATCGACCCGTTCGACCTGATCGACGCCACCGTGAACGTGCTCGACTGGCTGGTCCGGCTCGACCCCGAAGCGCTGCTGCCGCGCAACATCAACTTCGTGAACGGGCCGTTTGTCGCCACGCCCGCCGACGCTCACGACGCCGCGCTCGATCTGCTGCAGGTCGTGTTCACGACGCTGCTGATCGACTCGCCGGACTTCGTGCTGCTCGTGCTCACCAGCCCTGCGGGTGGCGCCACCCCAGCCGCGCCACTCTATTGCGACGTGGCCGGCAGCTACCAGGGCAGCTACTCGGGCACCAGCCAGGGCAGCTGGTCGGCGACCATCGACGCTTACACCGGCCTCGTGGCCGGCAGCGCCAGCAACCCGGCCGGTGGCGCGCAGGTGCCCGGCCTCGGCACGGTGGTGCGCCTGGGCCTCGGCGCGCAGCGGGTGTCGGCGGCACTGGGCTTCGCGGGGCTGGCGCAGTTCGCGGGCGGCATCGATTCAGCGCGGCAGTTCACGGGCGTGTGGAGCAGCGCCACCGAACTGGGTGGCACGTTCACGGGGCAACGCGCGAGCACGGCCACGGCCTGCCGCTGAAGCGCCGGCGGGAAGCGAGTCGGCATCTACACTGACGAGCCGTCGTTGCCGAGGGTCGGCCGATGCTCGTGCTGACGGCCCCCCCGAGGACCACCCCATGCCTGTCGACCCCAAGACCTTTCTGCTCGTCCACGTGCTGCTCAGCCTGGTCGGCATTTTCTCTGGCCTGGTGGTCGTCGGCGGGCTCATGGCCGGCGTGCTGTTCCGGCGCTGGGCCGGGCTGTTCCTGGTGACCACCGTGCTGACCAACCTGACCGGGTTCGGGTTTCCGTTCGTGCAGTTGCTGCCCTCGCACATGGTGGGGGCGCTGTCGCTGCTGGTGCTGCTCGGGGCCATCGTGGCGCTGTATCTGAAGCATCTCGAAGGCGCCTGGCGAAGGGCCTTCGTCGTGCTCAGCGTGGCAGCGCTCTACCTGAACGTCTTCGTGCTGCTGGCGCAGCTGTTCGCGAAGATTCCGGCGATGGCGATGCTCGCCCCCAGCCCGGCGGCGCCGGTCTTCGGGGCGACACAAGGCCTCGTGCTGCTGCTCTTCGTCGTGCTCGGCGTGGCGTCGGCCCAGGGCTTTCGAAACACGCGCGCGTGACGCCTGAATCGCGCCTGAACCCGCGCGGCCCGACGCCGGCCGGGCAGCTCAAGCGTGTGGTGCTGATGGCCATCCTGGCCCTGAGCTGGCTGAGCTCGGGTGCTGCCTGGGCCCTGATGGAATCGCGCGGCCAGTCGTCGCCCGTGCTGCGGGGCGTGTTCGGCCTGAACATGGTGTTTCACCCGACCGTGTTCGTGATCGTGTGGAAGCGCCTGCTGCCACCGCAGGTCGTCGACATGGCCTGCCTGTTGTTCGCGGCCGGCCTGTGCGCCGTGTGCATGGCGCTGCGCCTGTACTCGCCGACGTTCGGTGCGAGCATCGACCTGCAGCCGCTGTACCTGTGGATCCCGGTCATCTACGTGTTCGTGTTCACGCTGGCCGGCCACCGCGCGAGCCTGCGGATCTCGCTGGCGATCCTGGCCTTGTTCGTCTCGATCAGCCTGCCCTATCTGGCCGGTGGTGCAGAGCAACCCTTCGCCAACTTCACCGTGCAGCTGCACATGGTGTCGGCGGTGTTGATCGGCGCGCTGTACTTCTTCTCGAGCTACCAGCTGCGCTTCCAGATGGCGCAGGTCACCGCCGACGAACTGGCGCGCCTCGTCAATACCGACGAGCTCACGCAGCTGGCCAATCGGCGGCGCGTGGCCGAAGTGATCGAGGCCGAGCTGCAACGTTTCGCGCGCTACGGCCACGTGTTCTCGATCGTGCTGATCGACGTCGATCACTTCAAGGCCATCAACGACCGTTACGGGCACAGCGCCGGCGACAAGACGCTCGTGGCGCTGGCAGCACGGGCGCTGGCCGAACTTCGGCACGTCGACACGCTGGGCCGCTGGGGTGGCGAGGAGTTCATCGTCGTTCTGCCGGAAACACGCTTCGACGAAACCTGCCGCAAGGCAAGCGCTTTGTGTGAACACATCGCCGCCACGCCGCTCGTCGGCGACCACCGCGTGACCATCAGCGCCGGGGTGACCAGCGTGAGCGCGGGCGACACCGCCGACACCTTGCTGCAGCGCGCCGATGCAGCGCTGTATGCCGCCAAGGGCACCGGGCGCAACCGGGCCGAAGGCGTGGCGGGTCAGCCGATCGAGCAGCGCTGACGCCCGCGCCCGCGCCCGCGCGTCAGGCGGTCAACACGAAACGCGCCGGCTTGCGTGCTGCTGGCGTGGCCGCCGTGCACTCCACCAGCATCAGCACCAGCCGCTTCAGCCCTTCCCAGGGTTCGAGTGGCCAGTCGGGGTGCTTCAGGCCCTTGACGAGGCCGTCACAGACCTGCGCGGCGTCGAGCAGGTGCGCGACAGCCGAGTCGCTCAGCATCGGCACCACCCGCTCGAACAGGCGCTCTTTCGCGCCCCACACCCGCGCTTCGCGCAGCGCCATCGGCAGCGGCTTGCCACCGCCGATCGCGTCGCGCACACGTTTGAGTGCGCGGATGTCTTCGGTCAGCGTCCAGTGCACCAGCACCGCCGCTTCACCTTCGGCCTGCAGCCCTTCGAGCATGCGCAGCGCGCGCGCCAGCTGGCCGGCGAGCACGGCTTCGCCGAGCTTGAACACGTCGTAGCGGGCCACGTTGAGCACGGCCGCTTCGATCTGCTCGAAGCTCAGTTCGCCTTGCGGGTAGAGCAGGCCG
This sequence comes from Rhizobacter sp., assembly GCF_032229685.1. GTDB lineage: Bacteria > Pseudomonadota > Gammaproteobacteria > Burkholderiales > Burkholderiaceae_C > LMDS01. The sequence continues at coordinate 76,971 of NZ_JAVTWP010000012.1, forward strand.
AGTTTCTGGATTTCCTGGTGCGCGGCGAGCAGGTTGCCTTCGACGCGGTCAGCAAAGAACGCCAGCGTGCGCTGGCCTTCTTCGCCGGGGTGCACGCGCTGCTTCTGCGCCGCGAGGCGCTGCGCGATCCACACCGGCAGGGCCTTGCGCTCGATCGGGTCGACCCGCACGGTCACGCCGGCCGCGTCGAGCGCGGTGAACCAGGCGCTGTTCTGCTGCGTGCGGTCGAGGCGTGGCAATTGCACCAGCGTGACCACGTCGTCGCTCAGCGTTTCGCAATAACGCTGCAAGGCCTCGGAGCCGTCCTTGCCCGGTTTGCCCGACGGGATGCGGATCTCGATCAGCTGCCGGTCGGAGAACAGGCTCATCGCCATCGAGGCGCCGAGCAGCCCGCTCCAGTCGAAGTGCTGGCCGGCCACGGTGTGCACCTGGCGTTCGCTGCAGCCGCTGGCGCGCGCAGCGGCGCGGATCAGGTCGCCGGCTTCCTGCGCCAGCAGCGGCTCGTCGCCCCACACGGTGTACAGCGGGCGCAAGCCCTTCTGCAGCTGCGCGGCGAGTTGTTCTGGGCGGACCTGCATGGATCAGGCCTTCCGCCGGGCCGCCCCAAGGATGGCCTGCGCCCCCTCGGGGGGCAGCGAACGAAGTGAGCGTGGGGGCATCATTTATTTAGAAAGTCTGCACCGAAGCGAGCCGGCGCAGCACCTGCGAGACGATGTCTGTCTGCATGATCCGGTAGAGCGTGGCCTCTTCCTGCGCCTTGCCGAGCGCTGCGCTTTCGGTGTAGCTCATGTCGCGGCTGAGCAGGATCTCGGTCGCCGGGATCAGCTCCTTGCCGGCCACGCTGCGGAGCAGGAACTTGAATCGCGCGCGCAGCTGGAATTCCGTCACCTGCCCGGCCGAGCTGCTGGCGACCACGCTTTTCTCGGTGGCGTCGTTCAGCGATTCGAGAATCACCTGCGCCTGGTCGAGGCCCACCACCACGCGCGTGGTGGTGCTGGTGTTGATCGTGAGGCGCAGTTCTTCGCCGAGCGTCGAGCGCGGCTTGAAGCCGGTGAGCTGCACGGTCTGGAAACGCAGCTCGGGCGCGCGCCGCAGCTCGAAGCCGCAACCCGCGAGCAGGGCTGCACCGGCGGCGAGCAGGCTGCGGCGGCTCGTCATTCAGACGACGACATTGACGAGCCGGCCCGGGACCACGATCACCTTCTTCGGGCGCTTGCCTTCGGCGAACTTGATGAAGTCGGGGCTCTTCAGCGCGGCCGCTTCGATGGTGTGCTTGCCGGCATCGGCGGCCACGCGGATCGAACCGCGCAGCTTGCCGTTGACCTGCAGCATCAACTCGATCTCGCTTTGCACCAGCGCTGCTTCGTCGACCTGCGGCCAGGGCGTGTCGAGCAGTTCGCCGTGCGCGGCTGCGTAGCCGAGTTCGCGCCACAGCACCCAGGTGGTGTGCGGGCAAGCCGGGTACAAGACGCGCAGCAGGATGCCCAGGCCTTCGCGCACGGCGGCCGGCGCCTCGCCCTTGAAGCCTTCGAGCGCGTTCAGCAGTTTCATCGCACCGGAGATCACGGTGTTGTATTGCATGCGCTCGTAGTCGTAGCTGATCTGGCGCAGCACGGTGTGCACTTCGAAGCGCAATGCGCTCACGGCGTCGCCCGCCGTGTCGGCCTGGGCCGGGCCGGTGCCGCGCCGGTCGCCACGCTTGACGCCGAAGTTCCAGAGCCGCTTCAGGAAACGGCTCGCGCCTTCGACGCCGGCGTCGTTCCATTCCAGCGTCTGCTCGGGTGGCGACGCGAACATCACGAACAGGCGCGCGGTGTCGGCGCCGTAACGGGCGATCAGCTCCTGCGGGTCGACGCCGTTGTTCTTCGACTTGGACATGGTCGTCCAGCCTTCGTACTGCACGGCGGCGCCGTCGCTCTTCGCGGCAGCCGACACCACGTGGGCGTGTTCGTCGCGCACGATGTCGAGGTCGCTGGCCCATTGGTAATCGCGCCCGCCTTCGGCGCCCACGCGCACGAAGGCTTCGTTGAGCACCATGCCTTGAGTGAGCAGCCTGGTGAAGGGCTCGTCGACCTCGACCAGCTTCAGGTCGCGCATGACCTTGGTCCAGAAGCGCGCGTACAGCAGGTGCAGGATCGCGTGCTCGATGCCGCCGATGTACTGGTCCATCGGCATCCAGTACTTCGCGCCGTCGCCGACCATCGCGTCGGCGTTCTTCGGGTCGCAGTAGCGCATGAAGTACCACGAGCTGTCGACGAAGGTGTCCATCGTGTCGGTCTCGCGCCGCGCCGGCTGGCCACACGTGGGGCAGGCCACGTTCAGGAACGCCGCGTGTTTGTTCAGCGGGTTGCCGGAACCGTCGGGGATCAGGTCTTCGGGCAACACGACCGGCAGGTCGGCCGCGGGCACCGGCACCACGCCGCACTTCGGGCAGTGGATGATCGGGATCGGCGTGCCCCAGTAGCGCTGGCGGCTCACGCCCCAGTCGCGCAGGCGCCAGGTGGTCTTCTTGCCACCCAGGCCGCGCAGCTCCAGCGCCTTGGCCACGGCGTCGATCGCGAGCTTGAACGTGAGGCCGCTGTAGACGTCGGAGTTGATCGTCACGGCGCGTTCGCCCGACAGGTCTTTCAGCCCGTACCACTCTTGCCAGTGGTCGTAGGTGAAGTGTGGTGCGCCGTCGACGTGAATGACCTGCAGGATGTCGATGCCGTACTTCTTGGCGAACGCGAAGTCGCGCTCGTCGTGGCCGGGCACGCCCATCACCGCGCCGTCGCCGTAACTCATCAGCACGTAGTTGCCGACCCAGACCGCGATCGGCTCGTGGGTGAGCGGGTGCTCGACGAACAGGCCGGTCGGCACGCCCTTCTTGTCTTGCGTGGCGAGCTCGGCCTCGGTGGTGCCGCCCGCCTTGCATTCGGCGATGAAGGCGGCGACCTTCGGGTCGGAAGCCGCAGCATGCGCAGCCAGGGGGTGCTCGGGGGCCACGGCGCAGAAGGTCACGCCCATGATGGTGTCGGCGCGGGTCGTGAAGACCCACAGCTTGCCGTCACCGATGGCCTGGCCATCAGCAGCGCGAATCGTGTGCGGGAACGCGAAGCGCACGCCTTCGCTCTTGCCGATCCAGTTTTCCTGCATCAGCTTCACGCGCTCGGGCCAGCCGGGCAGGTGGTGCTGCACCTGGTCGAGCAGTTCGTCGGCGTACTTCGAGATGTTGAGGTAGTAGCCCGGGATTTCGCGCTTCTCGACCGGTGCGCCGCTGCGCCAGCCGCGGCCGTCGATCACTTGTTCGTTGGCCAGCACGGTCTGGTCGACCGGGTCCCAGTTGACGACCTGCGTGCGGCGCTCGGCGATGCCGGCTTCGAGCATCTTCAGGAACAGCCACTGGTTCCACTTGTAGTAGGCCGGGTCGCAGGTCGTGACCTCGCGGCTCCAGTCGATGGCCAGGCCCATCGCCTGCATCTGCTGCTTCATGTAGGCGATGTTGTCGTAGGTCCACTTCGCGGGCGGCACCTTGTTCTTCATCGCCGCGTTCTCGGCCGGCAGGCCGAAGGCGTCCCAGCCCATCGGCATCAGCACGTTCATGCCCTTCATGCGCAACTGGCGCGCGAGCATGTCGTTGATGGTGTAGTTGCGCACGTGGCCCATGTGCAGCTTGCCGCTGGGGTAGGGCAGCATCGAGCAGGCGTAGTACTTCGGGCGCGACGTGTCTTCGGTGACGCGGTAGGCGTCGGCGGCGGCCCACGCGGCTTGCGCGGTGCGCTCGATCTCGTCGGGTTTGAAGTCGGGGCTCATGGCGGGGGCTCGGGAGACAGTGCGTTCGATTATAGGAAGCAGGCCCGCGTTTCCTCCCCATTCGGAGCGCCCCCACCGGTGCGAGCCCCTCTGGCGGATGGTGCCCGGCGCGCTAGCCCGACACCATGGCGGCATTCGATCAACCGCCAAGGACCCGACGATGAACCCGCTGCGACGACACCTGCTGCTGACCCTCGCTGCCACCACGCTGCCGACGACAAGCGCTCTGGCGCGGCCTGCGGCTGCCCCCGAGCCTCTGCTGGCGGGCGTGTTCGGCGCGCACATCGACCCGGCTGGTTATCTCGTCAGCGAGAAGTACGACGGCGTGCGCGGTCTGTGGGACGGGCGCACCCTGCGTTTTCGCAGCGGCCGCACCGTGCCCGCGCCGAGCTGGTTCACCGACCGCCTGCCGCGCCATCCTCTCGACGGCGAGTTGTGGCTGGGCCGGCGCCGCTTCGACGAGCTTTCGGGCCTGGTGCGCGCGCAGACGCCCGACGATGCCGCCTGGCGCGAGCTGCGTTACATGGTCTTCGAGCTGCCCGGCGCCGCCGGCACCTTCAGCGAGCGCGCAGAGCGCATCGGCGCGATCGCCCGCGACACCGGCTGGTCGCAGCTGGTGGCTGTGCCGCACTCAGCGGTGGTCGACCGCGAAAGCCTTCAACGCCAGTTGGCCCAGACAGTGGCGCAAGGGGGCGAAGGCCTGATGCTGCACCTGGCTTCGTCGGCCAGCGGCAGTGGCCGCAGCGAGGTCTTGGTCAAGCTCAAGCCGCAGCTCGACGCTGAAGCCGAAGTGGTGCGGCACCATGCCGGGCGCGGCAAATATCAGGGCTTGCTCGGTGCGCTCGAGGTTCGAACGCCCGAAGGCCGCCACTTCATGATCGGCAGCGGCCTGAGCGATGCACAACGCCGCGCGCCACCGGCCATCGGCAGCGTCGTCACCTACCGATACCGCGATCTGACGAACACCGGCCTGCCGCGCTTTGCGAGCTTCATGCGCGTGCACGAGGCGCTCTGAGGCGCCACCAGCGGGCACCGCTCACAGGGCAAAGGCTTCGAGCGGCAGCGTGTCGGGGGTGCTGTCGAGCGCGCAGTCGTCTTCGACGCCCGGGATCACGTCGACGATCTCGAACAGCGGGGCGCCGAAGAACGGCTGCGCGTACAGCGCCTCGACCGCCGCTTCGTACTGCCATTCGTCGGCGCCGCGGGCCAGTTCCCACACGATCACCTGGGTGCAGCGGCCGTGAAAGGCGCCGGCGTCGAACCAGCGCATGCGCAGCTCGGGGAAACCGTTGAAGACGGTCATCAATGCCGCGTCGAAAGCGTCGCGTTGCGCTTCGTGGTCGAGCACGCGCCAGGCCGTCGTGGCCTTGAGCAGCATGAAAAAAGTGCGGGATCGTTGCAACATGTGGGCGCCGTGCGAGCTTGACGGCAGGTGCCGCGGTGACCACACTATGCGAGCTTTTACTCGCATTGACTACTCGCATTCCGGTTCGGCCGGCACACCACCATGACCGCCCAGGTTTCCCCCCGCAAAGCGCCGCGCCAGTCGCGCTCGCTGGCCACCGTGAAGGCCATTCTCGATGCCACGGCTCGCATTCTGATCGAGCGCGGTTTCGCGGCAGTGACCACCAACGCGGTGGCGGAGCGGGCCGGCGTGAGCGTGGGGTCGCTCTACCAGTACTTTCCGAACAAGGAGGCGCTGGTTTCCGCGCTGCACGCCCGCCACGGCGAGCAGATGATGGCGGTGATCCAGCGCGCCATGACCAAGGCCATGGACGCCACGCTCGACGACGCGCTCGCCGGGCTCGTCGAGGCCACGGTCGAAGCCCACCGCGTCGATTCCGACCTGCACGCCGTGCTCGAACTGCAGCTCGGCGCGATGGACAAGCCCTCGCTGGAAGAAGAGTACGTGGTCGTGATGGAGCAGCGCATCGTGGCCCTGCTGGCGCGACACCGCGGCGTAATCACCACGCCCGATCTGAAGCTCGCCGCTTTCATGCTGATGCACTCGGCGCACGCGCTGATCCACGCAGTGGTGCTCGAGCGGCCGAAAGGCGTGTCGCTGAAGGCGGCCACGCAAGAGATCGTGCGCATGCTGAAGGGCTATCTGACGCAGCCGGTGGCCGCATGACGACCCCCGTGGCGGCCGAGACGATCGCCTGGGTCACGCGCGCTGTCGTGGGCCTGAACCTGTGCCCCTTTGCGAAAGCGCCGCTGGTGAAGGGGCAGATTCGATGCGTGGTCAGCGAAGCGCGCGACGCAGGATCGTTGCTCGCCGTGCTGCGCGAAGAGCTCGAATTGCTCGCCGAGGCCTCACCCGAAAAGATCGAAACCACGCTGCTCGTTCACCCGCAGGCGTTGGTCGACTTCGCCGAGTTCAACGACTTTCTCGACGAAGCCGACGAATTGCTCGACGCGATGGATTTGACCGGCATCGTCCAGGTCGCGAGCTTTCACCCGCAGTACCAGTTCGCCGGCACCGAAGACGGCGACATGGGCAACGCCACCAACCGCTCGCCGTACCCCACGCTGCACTTGCTGCGCGAAGACAGCGTGGAGCGCGCCGTCGATGCTTTCCCCGAGGCCGACACGATCTACGAGGCGAACATCCGCACGCTCGAAGCGCTCGGCACCGAAGGGTGGGCCGAACTGCAATCGCAGTGCCGACGTGACGCGCAGGCGGCGGGCGACACGACCTGACGCCGGGGCCAGATCGACGGCCAGCCGCTACGATCAGCCCTCTGCCCATCGCAACTCCAGCCCCACGCCATGCTCGAATTTGCCGACATCGAGGCCGCCGCCGCCCGCATCCAGGGTGTGGCCCACCGCACCCCCGTGCTCACCTCGCGCACGCTCGACGCCCTGCTCGGCTGCAGCGTCTTCATGAAAGCCGAGAACCTGCAGCGCATGGGCGCGTTCAAGTTCCGCGGCGGCTACAACGCGATCAATGCGCTGAGCGACGCGCAACGTGCCCGCGGGGTCGTCGCCTTTTCGTCGGGCAACCACGCCCAGGCGGTGGCGCTCGCGGCGCAGTTGCATGGCTGCCGGGCGACGATCGTGATGCCGCACGACAGCCCGAGCCTGAAGCTCGCCGCCACGCGTGGTTACGGCGCCGAAGTGATCCTCTACGACCGCTACAAGGAAGACCGCGCCGCCATCGCCACCGCGCTGGTGCAGGAACGAAATTCCACGCTGATCCCGCCGTTCGACTACCTGCCGGTGATGGCCGGGCAGGGCACGGCCGCGCTGGAGCTGATCGAAGACACCGGCCCGCTCGACGCGCTGATCGTCTGTGCCGGCGGCGGGGGGTTTCTGTCGGGCTGCGCGGTCGCGGCCAGGCACCTGCTGCCGCAAATCGAGGTCTTCGGCGCCGAGCCTGCGCGGGGCAACGACATGCAGCAGTCGCTGCAGGCCGGCAAGATCGTCAGCATCGACGTGCCACGCACGATCTGCGACGGGCAGCAGACGCAGGCCGTCGGCAAACACCCCTTCGAGGTGATTCAGGCCTTGGTCAAGGGCGTGCTCACCGCCACCGACCCGCAGGTGGTCGATACGATGCGCTTTGTTTTCGAGCGTTTGAAGCTCGTGCTCGAACCCTCGGGTGCCTGTGCGCTGGCCGCGTTGATGAACCACCGCGAGCAGTTCAAGGGGCAGCGTGTGGGCGTCACGCTGTCGGGTGGCAACATCGGGCTCGACCGCTTCGTGGCGCTGGTATCGGGCGCCGAGCAGGTCGACTGACGCGCTGCTTCAGCCGCCGAAGCCTTCGAGCACGTTCACCGTGTTCACGCCGACTTCTTCGACCGCGTAACCCCCTTCGAACACGAACACCGTGGGCAGCTTCGCGCTGGCGATGTCGCGCCCCACCTGCAGGTAGTCGGCGCTCTTCAGCGTGAAGCCGGAGATCGGGTCGCCTTCGAACGTGTCGACACCGAGCGAGACCACGAGTGCCTGCGCGCCGAACTGGCGGATGTGCCCGAGCCCGGTGTGCAGCGCCTCGCGCCAGCGCGCGAAGCCGGTGCCACGCGGCAACGGCAGGTTGTGGTTGAAGCCGAGCCCCGCGCCGGCCCCGCGCTCGTCGGCGTGGCCGAGAAAGAACGGGTACTCGGTGCGCGGGTCACCGTGGATCGACACGGTGAGCACGTCGGCACGTTCGTGGAAGATCGCCTGCGTGCCGTTGCCGTGGTGGTAGTCGACGTCGAGCACCGCGACGCGCTCGTGGCCGCTGTCGCGCAGGGCCTGCGCGGCGAGCGCGGCGTTGTTCAGGAAACAGTAGCCGCCGAAGAAATCGGCGCCGGCGTGGTGGCCCGGCGGGCGGCTCAGCGCAAACGCGCTGCGTGCGCCGGCCGAAACGGCGCGCGCGGCGCTGATCGCACAGGCCGCGCCGGCGCGTGCGGCCACCCAGCTGCCGGCGGTGAGCGGCGTACCGGCGTCGAAAGAGAAGATGCCCATGCGCGCCGCGAAGTTGTCGGGCAACACGTCGAAGCGCATGCCGGGCGCGGGCCACACCGAAGGCAGCGCGTCGAGTGCCGCGTTGGCGGGGTCGAGCGCGACCCATTCGTCCCAGGCGTGTTCGATGAAGTGCAGGTAACGCGCGCTGTGCAGCCGCGCGAGTGCCGAGTCGAGTTCGTTCGCTGCCACGTCGGGCTCTTGCAGTGGGCCGAGCGCGCGGCCTTGCAGTTCGGCGAGCACATGGTCGAGGCGCGCGGCGGTTTCGTGGCAGGGCACGAGCCGGCCACGGAACATTTCCTGGCGGCCCTGGTGCAAGTGGTGCAGCGGGTTGTGAACGGTGAGCATGGCGGGGTTGCTCCGGGCCGCGGCGGGGCGGCGGCCTACGGCTTCGTTGCGGCGGCGGGTGCTTCGGTCACGAAGCCGATGCGGCTGAGGCCGGCCTTCTGCACCATCGCGATCAGTTCGGCCACGCGCCCGTAAGGTACGCCCTTGTCGGCGCGCAGCTGCACTTCGGTCTTCGGGTTCTTCTTGGCCGCTTCGAGCACGCGCGCCTCGAAGGCCGCGGCTTCGAGCGCTTCTTCGCCGAAGAAGAGCTTGCCCTGCGGGTCGAGCGCCACGCTGATGAACTGCGGCGCGTCGTTGGGCTGGCCGCCTTCGGTCTTGGGCAGGTCGAGCTTGAGGCTGGAAGTCATCAACGGTGCGGTGATCATGAAGATCACCAGCAGCACCAGCATCACGTCGATCAGCGGCGTCATGTTGATGTCGCTCATCGGCGTGGCGCTGGCGCTGCGTTGAAGGCGACCGAAGGCCATGGCGGAATCAGCGGGTGCCGGAGCTGTCGATGATCATCTCGCGCAGGTCGTGCGCGAAACCTTCGAGCTCGGCCTCGCAGGAGCCGACCATCTTGCCGAAGATGTTGTAGGCCAGCACGGCGGGGATGGCCACCGCCAGGCCGGCGGCCGTCATCACCAGCGCTTCACCGACCGGGCCCGACACACGCTCGATCGAGATCGAGCCCGAGGCCGAGATGTTGATCAGCGCGTGGTAGATGCCCCAGACCGTGCCGAACAGGCCGATGAAGGGCGCGGTGCTGCCGATCGAGGCCAGCAGCACCTGCCCGAACTGCAGCTGCGCGAGCACGCCGTGCAGTGCGTCGCGCAGGCGGCGCGTGAGCTGCGAGTCGACGTGGCCCTTGGCTTCGAGCGTGCCGCCGAGCGGCGTGGCCACGGCCGCGGCGAGCAGCGGGCTCAGGGCACGTTCGCGGTCGAACGACGCGAGCTGCTCGCGGCCGGCGTCGATCGACGGGGCGGCCCAGAAGGCCGGCACGGCGCGCTCGATGTCACGCCGCACGCGGCGCAGCAGCCAGCCTTTCCAGAGGATCACGACCCAGGCGCTCACCGACATCAGCAGCAGCAGCGCCGCCACCGCGCGGGTGATCGCGTCGCCCTGGGCCCAGAAGTTCTCGAAGCCGCCCATGTCTGCCTTTTTTACTGGAGGTCGAGCACGTCGTTCATGTCGAACAGGCCGCGGGCGTGGTTCGCCAGAAAACGCGCGGCGCGCAGGCTGCCTTGCGCGTAAGTGGCGCGGCTGTTCGAGCGGTGCGTGATCTCGATGCGCTCGCCGGTGCCGGCGAACAGCACGGTGTGGTCGCCGACGATGTCGCCGCCACGCACGGTGGCGAAGCCGATGGTCGACGGGTCGCGCTCGCCGGTCACGCCTTCGCGGGCGTAGACGGCGCAGTCTTTCAGGTCGCGGCCGACGGCAGCAGCGAGCACTTCGCCCATCTTCAGCGCCGTGCCGCTCGGCGCGTCGACCTTGTGGCGGTGGTGCGCCTCGATGACCTCGATGTCGTAGCCTTGCTTCAGCGCACGCGCGGCCAAGTCGAGCAGCTTGAGCATAACGTTCACGCCGACGCTCATGTTCGGCGCCATCATGATGGCGATGTGTTCGGCGTGCGCCGCGATCTGCGCTTTTTGTTCGTCGCTGAACCCGGTGGTGCCGATCACGGCCTTCACACCGAGCTCGCGGCACACGGCCAGGTGCGCGAGCGTGCCCTCGGGCCGGGTGAAGTCGATCAGCACCTGCGCGTTCGCCAGGCCCGCGCGCAGGTCGGCCGTGATGACGGCGCCGCTCTGGCGGCCGAGAAAAGCGCCGGCGTCCTGGCCGATGCTGCGGGCGCCCGCGACATCGAGCGCACCCGCGAGCACGCAGTCGTCAGCGGCGCTGATCGCCTCGATCAGCATCTGCCCCATGCGCCCGGAAGCGCCCGCCACCGCGATGCGCAGCGTCATGAGCGCGGCTCGAGCGGTGGGTAGGTGCGCGTGGGCCCGACCGGCTCGGCGGCCACGGCAGGCACGGGGGGCGGCACGGGCAGGGCCTTGATCTCTTCGGGGCTCAATTCCAGTGGCGGCGCGTTGCGTGCGGTCTTGAAGGTGTCGATCGAGGCGACGAAGTCCTGCTCGCTCGGCAGGTCGCCGCCGGTGTCGAGCGCCGTCAGGCTTTCGCCGACGAACGAGGCCTTGACGCGGCGCAACTGCGGCTCGGCGCCCTGGCGCTTGATGGTGAAGACGTAGTCCCAGCGGTCGGCGTGGAACGGGTCGGCGACCAGCGGCGAACCGAGAATGTCACGCACCTGCGCGCGGCTCATTCCGGTCTTCACGAACGCGGCCTGTTCCTTGGTGATGACGTTGCCCTGCACAACCTCGACGCGGTAGGGCGTGATCACGCCGAGAAAGCTGTCGGACGATTGCAGCGACTGGCACGCCGTCAGGCCGAGGGCGCCGGCCAGCAGCAGCCCGAGTGGAACGACACGAAGCAGGGGCGTGTAAACGGGGAGTCGCATGGTGTGGGAACCGGCGCGCCGGGAGCGGGCGCCAACCTCGATATGATCGGCCGATTCTAGCGGCTGGGTTTGCCCGGCCCACCCCGATGCCCCTGCCCGGAAATGCCATGACGCACGCCGACGAACTGAAGAACAGCGGCCTGAAGGCCACGCTGCCGCGCATCAAGGTTCTGGAAATGTTCCAGAAGACCAACCAGCGCCACATGAGCGCCGAAGACGTGTTCAAGATGCTGCTGGCCGAAGGTGCCGACGTGGGGCTGGCCACCGTCTACCGGGTGCTGATGCAGTTCGAGCAGGCCGGCATCCTGAGCCGCAACCACTTCGAGACCGGCAAGGCGGTGTTCGAGCTCAATGAAGGCAAGCACCACGACCACCTGGTCTGCATGGACTGCGGGCGTGTCGAGGAGTTCTTCGACGCCGAGATCGAGAAGCGCCAGCGCAGCATCGCGCAGTCGCGCGGGTTCGAGCTGCAGGACCACGCGCTGGCCCTTTATGCGGCCTGCACCAAACCGAAGTGCCAGCACCGGCCGAAGTAGCCTATTCGGGTTTGAGCATCGCCTTGTTGTGGCGCTCGATGAACTCTTTGTAGGTGTCGATGCCCCGCAACTGCAGGATCGTGTTGCGCACCGCGGCTTCCACGAGCACGGCGAGGTTGCGGCCCGCGTCGACGGCGATCACGGTCTTGCGCACCGCCACGTCGAGGATCTCTTCGTTCAGCGGCTCGTAGGGCAGGCGCTCGAACTCGCGGTCCATCGTTTCCTTGCGCACCAGGTGCACGATCAGCTTGAGCCGCATCTTCCGGCGCACGGCGGTCTCGCCGAAAATGGCCTTGATGTCGAGCAGGCCGATGCCGCGCACCTCGAGCAGGTTGAGCAGCAGGTCGGGGCAGCGGCCTTCGAGTGCGGTTTGCGCCACGCGGTAGATGTCGACCGCGTCGTCGGCCACCAGGCCGTGGCCGCGCGAGATCAGCTCGAGGCCGAGTTCGCTCTTGCCCAGGCCCGACTCGCCGGTGATGAGCACACCGACACCCAGGATGTCCATGAACACGCCGTGCCGCGTGGTGCGCTCTGCGAAGTGCTGGCTCAGGTAACTGCGCACCACGTCGATCACGTGGCCGGCCGACTCGCCGGTGGCGAACAGCGGAATGTCGGCCCGGTCGCACATGGCCACCAGCTTGTCGGGCGGCGTTTCGCCGTCGGCCACGATCAGCACCGGCGGCTCCAGCGTCACGATGCGCGAGATGCGCCGCTCGGCCACTTCGGGGTTGACGCTGAGGTAGGCCACCTCGCGCCGGCCGACGATCTGCACCCGGTACGGGTGGATGTAGTTCAGGTAGCCGACCAGGTCGGCGGCCGACTGCGCGTTGCGCACAGCGGCTTCGTCGAAACGCCGCTCGGGGTGGGCGTGGCCGGCGATCCACTCCCAGGCCAGGATCTCGCGGTGCTCTTCGAACAGCGCCTCGGCGCTGATGACGCTCGGTTTCATGGGGCCCCCGGTGCGGAATACCGCACCACCCCCCGAGGGGGTGCGGGCCGGCTTGGGGCGGCCCGGCGCTCGTCCCGCGCGTCGCCGACGGGAAGAAGCATCAGGCGACCGACTTCAGCGGTTCCCAGTTGGCGATGAGCGTGTGCACCATCGCCGCGTCGCCTTCGCTCTTGAGCCGCTCGCGCAGTTCGCGGTCGGAGAGCATCTCGGCGATCTCGGAGAGGATTTCAAGATGCCGCTGCGTCGCCGCCTCGGGCACCAGCAGAAAGATCAGCAGGCCGACGGGTTCTTCGTCGGGCGCATCGAACGGGATCGGCTGCTGAACGCGCAGGACCGCGGCGAGCGGGTTCTTCAGGCCCTTGATGCGGCCGTGCGGAATGGCCACGCCATGCCCGAGACCGGTGGAACCGAGCCGTTCGCGTGCGAACAGGTTGTCGGTGACCGTGGCCCGTGCGACCGAATGCTGGTTCTCGAACACCAGCCCGGCGTGCTCGAACGCGCGCTTCTTGCTGGTGGCGTCGACATCGACCAGCACGTTGCTGGCAGGCAGGATGGCAGCGAGGCGGTTCATCAGTGGCACAGGGTGAGTGAGCGGAGCTTGACGCCGGTCAATCAGCCCCATAAGTGACAGGGTCGTGAATTATGGAGTGCATGTCGGCGCCAGGGGCAAGCCCAAGGGGCTCGTGCCGCCAGATTGTGCATAGGGTGCTGCATTGCAGCAACGGTGCGCCGGCACCCGGTCGCGGGGGGCATTTCACGGCACGAAAAAGCGGCCCGAAGGCCGCCTTTTGCTCTGGGTTGGTGCTGGGCCTGTGCTGTGCGTCTGGCGCGATCAGGCGGTCGTGGCGTCGATGCGTTTCGGCGCGGCGTGGTGATGGTCTTGCACCTTGTCCTTGTGGCGGCAGACCTGCCGGTCGAGCTTGTCCATCAGCTGATCGATGGCGGCATACATGTCTTCGTGGCACTGCTCGACGAAGATGTCCTTGCCCTTCACGTGCAGTGTGACCTCGGCCTTTTGCCTGCGTTCTTTTTCCTTGAGCTTTTCAACCGACAGCAGCACGTTGATATCGACGACCTGGTCGAAGTGGCGCGTGACCCGGTCCAGCTTCGTGAGCACATACTCTCGGAGAGCAGGCGTCACGTCGAGATGGTGACCGCTGATGGTCAAGTTCATGGGGGTTCCTTTCGCAGGGGTGAGGGAAGCGGGGAAAGGCGGGACGAGCGTCTTGGAAGAGTGCGGGAGCGGGCCCCGTTGAACCCAGCGTACCCGCCTTCTGCGCGTGTGACAAGCGAGTGACACCAATACTCACAGGGTGCCGAAAAGCACACGCGCAAAGCCGCGCCACCGGCGGTTTTTTGGCTCGAAGCGAGTGCAATAATTCGAGGATTGCCTCCCGGAGATTTGCTTGGACAAGCCACCGTCTCGGTGACCGTCCGCTCCAGCGTTCACCTGGGGTGAGGCGGGCCCGCTACCCATCCCCCAGACCCTGACCGTGCCGCCCGATGCGGCGGGCGCGCTCGCGTTGGAGCCCTCATGCTGAATGTCTTCACGCTGGCCAATGGCCGGCTCGCGCAAGAAGAAATCGAAAGCCTCGACGACCTGACGCAGGTGCTCACCCGCGTGCAGCCGGTCTGGGTCGACCTCGAAGCGCCGACCGTCGAAGAAAAAGGCTGGATCGCGCAGCACTTCGGCGTGACGATCCCGCACGACGCCGTCGACGACGACCTCGAAGAATCGGCCCGCTTCTACGAAGAAGACAACGGCGAACTGCACATCCGCTCCGACTTCCTGATCGACGACGACGAAGCCCCGCGCAACGTGCGCGTGGCTTTCATCCTGTTCAGGAACGTGCTGTTCTCGATCCACGCCGAAGACCTGCCGGTGTTCCGGCTGCTGCGGCTGCGGGCGCGGCGCATCCCGGCGCTGATCGAAGACGCGAAAGACGTGCTGCTCAAGCTCTACGACGCCGACGCCGAATACAGCGCCGACGCGCTCGAAGGCATCTACGACAGCCTCGAAGCGGTGAGCGCGCGTGTGCTCAAGCAGCGGCTCGACGACGTGGCCGCCGGCGAAGCGCTGAACGCGATCGCCCGCGAAGAAGACCTGAACGGCCGGATCCGCCGCAACGTGATGGACACGCGCCGCGCGGTCAGCTTCATGATGCGCAGCCGCATGCTCAATGCCGAGCAGTTCGAGGAAGCGCGGCAGATCCTGCGAGACATCGACTCGCTCGACAGCCACAGCACCTTCCTGTTCGACAAGATCAACTTTTTGATGAACGCGACGGTCGGTTTCATCAACATCAACCAGAACAAGATCATCAAGCTGTTCTCGGTGGCCAGCGTGGCACTGCTGCCGCCGACGCTGATCGCCAGCATCTACGGCATGAACTTCAAGGCCATGCCCGAGCTCGACTGGGCGCTCGGCTACCCGTATGCGCTGGGCTTGATGGTCGTGAGCGTGATCGCGCCGTTCTGGTTCTTCCGGCGCAAGGGCTGGCTGTAGGCGGGCGACGGGTCACAGCCCGGTGGTCTTGCGCACGAGCTTGAAATAGAGCCCGTCGCCGAGGTGGCTGAGTGCCTTCATCCAGAGCGTGAAACGCTTCGGAAAGTGGATCTCGAAGCGGCCCGCCTCCCAGCCTTTCACGATCTCGCGCGCCGCTTCGTCGGGCGTGATCAGCGCCGGCATGGTGAACTCGTTCTTCGCCGTCAGCGGCGTTTCCACGAAACCCGGGTTGATCAGCGAAGCCCCGATGCCGAGCGGGTGCAGATCGAGATACAGCGTTTGCGCCAGGTTGATCAGCGCCGCCTTGGTCGGGCCATAGGCGAGCGACGTGGGCAGGCC
This sequence comes from Rhizobacter sp., assembly GCF_032229685.1. Lineage (GTDB taxonomy): Bacteria > Pseudomonadota > Gammaproteobacteria > Burkholderiales > Burkholderiaceae_C > LMDS01. The sequence goes on from NZ_JAVTWP010000012.1 coordinate 92,384, forward strand.
GCGGTAGCCCGCCACGCTCGAGATCAGGCTCAGGTGGCCGAAGCCCTGTTTCAGCAACACCGGCAGCACCACGTCGAGCAGGTGCAACGCGCCGACGTAGTTGATGCGGTCGTGTTGCAGCGCCACGTCGAGCTTGAAATCGGTGGCACGCATCGGCTGGTGGTAGCCGGCGCAGTAGACCGCCATGTCGAGGCGGCCGAATTTGTCGACGATCTGTTCCGTGGCGCCGGCCAGCGCGGCGCGGTCGGTCACGTCGAGCGTGATGCCCAGGCTGCCCGCGTGCGCCTTCTCGAAGCTGTCGAGCAAGGCCGCATTGCGTGCCGAGACCACGACCTTCGCGCCGCGCCGGTGCAAGAGCTCGGCGGTGGCCCGGCCGATGCCGGTCGAGGCGCCGACGAGCCAGACCACCTGGCCGGCCCAGTCGGTGATGCGCGGATTCAAGGGCATGGTCGTGGTGTCACTTCTTGTAGAACGACAGTGTCACTTCGCCGAGGCGCACGCCGAACTTGCTCATCACCGCCTTGTTGATCATCACGCGTTCGTCCATCAGGTACATCCAGTCGTCGAACTGCACTTCGTAGACCTTGTCGTCGACCGGCAGGCGCAGCGTGTAGGCCCAGCGCAAGGCGTTGCCCGCCGATTCGCCGATGGCGGTGCCGACCACGTCGTCGGCCGTGCCGGTGTAGCGGCCCTGTCCGTTCACATCGGGCAGCTTCTTCAGGCGCCAGACGCGGCGCTCTTTCTTGCCGTCGCTGTAGTCGAAGTTTTCGTCGAGCACGCCGTCGTCGCCGGTCCAGCTGCCTTTCAGCTGCACCGTGAAGCGGCGCGCGACCTTGCCGCTGCGGTCGGTGAAGACACCGTGCGCGACGAGGTCGCCGTTGAAGTAGGTCTTGAGGTCGAGCACGGGCTTTTCGGCCGCGTAGTCGGCCGGTGTCGGTGCCGAAGCGCAGCCACCGAACAACAGGGCCGCAGCGGCGACGGCGACAAGAAGACAGCGTGAGCGCATCAGTGGCTTTCGGAAGGGCGGATCCAGGACGAGTAGAGCAGCGTGCAAGCCGCGAGTTTGAGCACGCAGGGCAACACGCAGTAGGCGAGCGTCAGCGCGCTCAGGGCCTCGACGCTGCGGCTGCCCGGCGCGTAGCCGAGCGCCTGCAGGGCAGGCAGTGACACGCCGGCCGCGAGCGCCAGGTTGAGTTTGGTCGCGAAATTCCACCAGCCGAAGTACGCGCCTTCGGCCCGGCCCGCGTGGCCGGCGCGCTGGATCACGCCGGCAAGCAACGCGCTCGGCAACGTCAGGTCGGCGCCGAGCGCCACACCGCTCAGCACGCACACGGCGGTGAATGCCGCCACGTCGCCGGCGCCGAGCGCCGCGGCCCACACGAAGACGAGGATCGCCAACAGCATGCCGGCGAGCCAGGTGCGTGCCAGGCCGAAGCGTGCGACGCAGCGCACCCAGAGCGGGATCGACAATGCGCCGGCCGCGAAGTAGCTGGCCAGAAAGAGCGGTTCGAACTGCGGCGTTTGCAGCCGGTCGCGGATGAAAAACAGCACCAGCGTCGCCGGCACGGCGCTCGCGATGCCGTTCACGAGATAGATCGCCAGCAGCTTGCGGAAGGCCGCGTTGTCGAAAGGTTTGGCCAGCGTGGACGAGCTTGCTTCCAGCGCGCTGTGCGATGGTTGCGGCGCGCCGCGCAGCAGCAGCAAACCGGCCAGCAGCAAGACCGCGAACACCGACGCCGTCACGCCCAGGCCGGCGAGCGACGGCAACACGCTCGCCACCAGCACGCCGGCCAGCGCCAGGCCTTCGCGCCACGCGACGATGCGGGCGCGCTGCGCTTCGTCACCGCCGAGGCGCGCGCCCCAGGCCTGGTGGATCACCGTCACCACGCTGTATCCGATGTAGGTGAGCGCCAGCAGCGCGGCGCACCACACGAGCAGCGGCGTGCTGCCCTGCACGGGCGGGAAGAACAGCGCCGCGAAGCCGATCGCCAGCACCACCCCGCCCCCGGCCGCGGCCCGCCAAGCCCGGGCGGCCGAGCGCGCGAACAGTCGGTCGGCCCAGCGGCCGATCAGCGGGTCGGCGACCGCGTCGAGCAGCCGCGCCGCCAGCAGCACGATGCCGAGCAGTGCCAGCGGGACGCCGAGCGTGCCGGCGTAATGGTTGGGCAGCACCACGTACAGCGGCAGCGCCACGAACGCGAGCGGCAGGCCAAGTGCGCCGTAGCGGCTGCCGCCGCGCCAGGCACTGGCGAGCGGAGGAACTGGCGCCGGCAGCGAGACCACGTTCGCCGTGCCGGTCATGAGCCCGCCCGGGGCCCGCCGAGCAGGGCCAGGCGAAGTTTCGGCTCCGAGGTCTGCGGCGACAGCCAGATCCCGAAGAAGCGGCGCGCGAAGTCGGTCTCGCGCACTTCGCCGCGCAGCTTGCCGTTGAAGTAGTAGCGTGCCGCTTCGCCGGGGCGGTGCACGCCGGTGATGCGGTCGCCGGCGGCGACGTCGGGGAAGAGTTGCGTCATCGACGCGAGCCAGCGTGCGGCGTCGGCCTCGGTCACCGCACCGAAGCGCTGCATCTCGGCCAGGCTGCGCTCGGCGATCTGCCGGCCTTGCAGCGCGCGGGCGTACTGAACTTCGAGCGCGAGCGGCTCGCGTTCGAACCGTGCCGCGCTGAAACCCTCACCGGCCCACAGTCGCGCGTCGTAGACCGACAGGCCGAACCACGTGAGGCGCCCGGCGCCGTGCAGTTTCGACGCAGCCAGTTCCGCGGCCACTTCGGCCGGCATCGGCGTCGCGCCGGCACGCGGCGCGCAGGCGAGCGCCGCCAGCGCGGCGAGTGCGCTGCGGCGCGAGACACCGGAGTGCAACATGCTCAGTCGCGCTGCAGCGTGAACTGCATGACGCTGGTGTTGCCGGTGGCGAAGGCCGCCTCGCAGTAGCCGAGGTAGAACTCCCAGATGCGCATGAAGCGGGTGTCGAAACCGAGCCGGCGCACCGGCCCTTCCTGCGACAGGAAACGCTCGCGCCAGCGCCGCAGCGTTTCGGCGTAGTCGAGGCCGAAGTCGAGTTCGTTGACGACCTTCAGGCCCGCCGCCCGTGCCGCGGCGCGGAACGCGCTCGGGCTCGGCAGCAAGCCGCCGGGAAAGATGTACTGCTGGATGAAGTCGGTCGACTTCACGTAGCGCTCGAACAGGTCGTCGCGGATCGTGATGCTCTGGATGCAGGCACGGCCGCCGGGCTTGAGTTGCGTCTTGAGCGTGTCGAAGAAACTCGGCCAGTACTCGCGGCCAACGGCTTCGAACATCTCGATCGAGACGACGGCGTCGAACCGGCCGTTGCCGGTTCCGGCGTCCATGCCGTCGTTCAGCGCGCGGTAGTCCTGAAAGCGCAGGTCACCGGGCAGACCGGCGTCCTCGAGCCGCTTCTGCGCCCAGGCGAGTTGTTCGCTCGACAGCGTCACGCCCGTCACGGTGGCGCCGAACTCGCGTGCCGCACACTCGGCCAGCGCGCCCCAGCCGCAGCCGATCTCGAGCACACGGTCGCCTTCTTTCACCCCGGCCTCGTTCAAGGCGCGCCGCACCTTGGCCCACTGCGCGTTCACCAAGTCACCGCTGCGCTCGCCCTCGAACCAGGCGCTGCTGTAGTTCATCGTCGGGTCGAGCCAGAGGCGATAGAACTGGTTGCCCAGGTCGTAGTGGGCGTGGATGTTCTTCTTGCTGCCGCGGCGCGAGTTGCGATTGAACAGGTGTTTCGCGCGGTACAGGAGTGATCCCCACCAGGTGCCGTAGATCACCGACTCGACCTCGTCGCGGTTGGCGATGAAGAGTGTCAGCAGGGCAGTGAGGTCGGGCGTGGTCCAGTCGCCGGCGATGAAACTCTCGGCAAAGCCGATGTCGCCCGACTTGAGCGCTGCGGCGCAGGGGTTCCAGTTGCGCAGGCGGATCGCCGCGCGTGGTTCGCCTTCGGCGGCACTGCCGAAGCGGGCCGAGGAGCCGTCGGGCATGTGCACGTCGAGCGCGCCGTGCTTCAGGCGCTTCATCAGCTGGAACACCGCGCGCGCGGCGGCGGGGGCTGACTCGGACAAGGGTGCCGTGTTCAGGGTGGTGCTGCGGTTCATGGGCGGCGCGGTCGTAGGTTGTTCTGCGTTGGTCGTTCGGTTCAGCGGGTGATGAACGTTTCCGGCGGTTCGGGTTTGCGGAAGAACGGCACGCGCTTCGCCCACAGCCTCACCGCCTGCCAGTGGATGCGTGCGATGACGCCGAGTGTCATCAGCGGCATGCCGAAAAACGCGGCATGCAGGCGCCCGGAAGTCAGCGGAGCCAGCGCCCCCGACACGCTGGTCTGGATCAGCAGGCCCTGCGCGTCGTGGTGGTCGATGCGTGCGACCGTTCTTGCGGTGTGGATACGCGGATCGCCGGCATTCGGATGCAGGTCGTTGCGCATGAAGCGGAAGCGGTAGTCGCCGGCCACCTCGCAGAACGGCGACACGTGGAACACCTTGTCGGCCTGTAGCTCGCGGCCGAAGGCCAGGCCCGGGCGGTTCAGCAGGTAGCAGTGGCGCTCGCCGAACGTGTTGTTCACCTCCACGACCACGGCGGCGAGCGTGCCGTCGGATCGGTGGCAATACCAGAAGCTGACCGGCTTGAAGGTGAAGCCCAGCACGCGCGGGTAACAATGCAGCCAGACTTCGCCGTTCGCATCGGCCACGCCTTCCCGCGCCAGCAGGCGCTCGAGCCAGGCCAGGCTGTCGGGGCCGCCGTCGCCGTGGTCGCGGTCGAAGAAGCTGATCAGGCCGAAGCGGTTGCGCGGCAGCACGGTCGAGGCAGCGGCCCGCAGGCTGCGCATCGGCAGCATCAGGAAGTAGGTGGGGTACACGAAGCGGTTCAGCGCCGGCCGAAAGCGCGTGTGGCGCACTTCGCCCATGCCGATCAGCACTTCGGCCGGCGCGTGGCTGCTGCTCATGCCGGCACCACGAGCGCCGGGGCTGCCGCCGGCGACAGGCGCGTGCTCAGGCCGGCGCAGACCGCCTCGCCAGACATCAGGCCGTCTTCATGGAAGCCGTAGCGTGTCCAGGCGCCGCAGAACCAGGTGTGGCGCTGGCCTTGCAACGAAGGCACACGCTTCTGCGCGGCCATTGCCGCCATGTCGAACACCGGGTGCGCGTAGTCGAACTCGCCATGGACCGCCTCGGCGCGCGGTTCGGTCACCGGGTTCAGCGAGACGACGACCGGGGTCGTGAAGGGCAGCGGTTGCAGCCGATTGAGCAGGTAGTGCAGGCACACGGCCGCCTGCTCGCGCGAATCTTCGGCCGCGCGCTCGTAGTTCCACGCTGCCCAGGCGAGGCGGCGCTGGGGCAGCAGCGCTGTGTCGGTGTGCAGCACGGCGCGGTTGCGGTGGTAGCGGATCGCACCCAGCACCTCGCGCTCGGCAGGCGACGGGTCGGCCAGCAGTGCCAGCGACTGGTCGCTGTGGCAGGCCATCACGACCTCGTCGAACAGTTCGGTGCCGGCATCAGTGCTGACCAGCACGCCGGCCTGGCCCGTGGTCGACGGCAGGCGGCGCACGCTGCGCACCGGTGTGATCAGGCGCGCGTCGGGCACCGAGCGCAGCATCTTCTCAACGTACTGGCGGGCACCACCGCGCACCGTGTACCACTGCGGGCGATTCGTCAGCTGGATCAGGCCGTGGTTGTGGCAGAACCGGATCATCGTGGCGATCGGGAACTGCAGCATCTGGTCGACCGGGCACGACCAGATGCAGCCGATCATCGGCAGGAAGTACCAGTCGCGAAACGCGTCGGAGAAACGATGCTGCGCGAGGAAGTCGGCAATCGGCTGGTCGAGCTCCGCTTCGCGCCCCGCCACCGCGAGCTCGGTCGTGATGCGGTTGAAGCGCTGCACGTCGGCCAGCATCTTCCAGAAGCGCGGCCGCACCAGGTTGCGGCGCTGGGCGAACACGGTGTTCAGGTCGCAGCCGCTCCATTCGAGCGCGCTGCCCGAAGCGCCAGCCGGCACCTGCACCGAGAACGACATGTCCGACTTGGCGATCTCCACACCGAGCTCGGCAAACAGCCGCAGCAGGCGCGGGTAGGTGCGCTCGTTCAGCACCAGAAAGCCGGTGTCGACGCCATGGGTGTGGCCGTCGAGCGTCACGTCCACCGTGTGCGTGTGGCCGCCGAAATAGGCACCGGCTTCGAACAGCGACACCTGCGCGCGGCCCGCCAGGCCATGGGCGACAGAGAGGCCCGAAATCCCCGAGCCGATGACGGCGACGCGGCGCATCGGAGTCATCGCGCGCCGCGAGACAACAGCAGTGGCCGCAGACCGCGGCCACTGCAGGAAGAAAGATCGCTGCGGAGCGCCCCCGGGCGAACGAGGGAGGGAGGAGGGAGGAGGAAACGCGCCCGAAGATTGCAGCCAGTGTGAGTGGAAGGCTCCGCAACGGAAAGAAAACGCCGTGCCGATTCGACGCACCCCTGGCGCACGAGTTCCCCGAATCGTGACGTGCGATCGCAGGAGCGGATGAAGGGCAAATGGACCACGGCACTGTTTTGTGACTGACTGGTCTTAAATATAACCGATCAGTCGCACTTCCGTGCAGGCGCGTTTTCCCGCCCGGCATCGCGCCAGCCGGGGGCAAGGCTCGCGGCATAGAATCGCGCCGTCTACAGGCACCCCGACCGCAGGGCCCCATCGCCATGATCTATCCCGAACTCTTCAAACAACTCGAAGCCGTGCGCTGGAACATGGACAAGGACATTCCTTGGGACCATTTCGACGCCAGCAAGCTCAGCGACGAGCAGGCGCAGACCATCAAGATGAACGCCATCACCGAGTGGGCGGCGCTGCCGGCCACCGAGATGTTCCTGCGCGACAACAAGGACGACGCCGACTTCTGCGGCTTCATGAGCGTGTGGTTCTTCGAAGAGCAGAAGCACTCGTTGGTGTTGATGGAATACCTGCGTCGCTTCCGGCCCGACCTGGTGCCGACCGAAGCCGAACTGCAGGAAGTGCGCTTCGAGTTCGACCCGGCGCCCGCGCTCGAGACATTGATGCTGCATTTCTGCGGCGAGATCCGCCTGAACCACTGGTACCGCCGCGCGGCCGAGTGGCACACCGAGCCGGTGATCCAGGCCATCTACGAAACGCTGGCCCGCGACGAAGCGCGCCACGGCGGCGCTTACCTGCGCTACATGAAGCGTGCAATGCAGAACTTCGGCGACGAAGCGCGCGCTGCGTTCGCCAAGGTCGGCGTGTTGATGGCCAGCGCCCGCCGCACCGCGCAGGCGCTGCACCCGACCAACCTTCACGTCAATGCCAAGCTGTTCCCGCGTGACACCGTGCAAAGCCGCCTGCCCAATCCCGAGTGGCTCGAGAAGTGGCTCGACAAGCAGATCCAGTTCGACGCCGTCTGGGAAACCAAGGTCGTCGAGCGCATCCTGCACAACATGAGCCTGCTGATGGAGCGCAGCTTCGCCAGCGTGCAGGAGCTGAACCGCTACCGCAAGGAAGTGACCGCAGCCGTAGCGGCCGCCGCCAAAGGCCAGCCGGCCGCGCTGCCAGCCACCTGAGTTTGCGAACGCACCACGGCCCGCAACACGCGGGCCGTTTTTGTTTGGGCTTGCCAGTATCGACGGCGTGCACTACGATAAAAGAGACCGATCGGTATCTTTTGAGGATTCACAAACTCGCCCCATGACCAGCAAAGGCCAACGTACCCGCGCCGAGATCGTCCAGCGCAGCGCCAGGCTGATGAACCAGCAGGGTTTTCTCGCCGCGTCGATGGCTGCGGTGGTCGAAGCCACCGGCATTCAGAAGGGCGGGCTGTACCGCCACTTCCAGAGCCGCGAAGCACTGGCTTATGAAGCGCTGGACTTCGCCGTGGCCCAGGTGCGCGCGCGCTTCATGCAGGCACTGCAAGGGCGCAGTGGCGCGTGCGAACAACTGCATGCGCTGCTCGACGCCTATGCCGGCGCGACCGGCGATGTGCCTTTCGAAGGCGGTTGCCCGATCATGAATACGGCGATCGAGGCCGACCACGCACACCCGGGCCTGCGCATGCGTGCGCAGCAGGCCATGAGTGCCTGGCACGGTCTGATTCAGCGCATCGCCGAGGCGGGCGTTGCGGCGCGCGAGATGCGCCCTGGCACCGACCCGAAGCACGTCGCCACCGTCTTCATCGCGGCCATCGAAGGCGCGGTGATGCTGACGCATCTGTACGGCAATGCGTCGCACCTCAACGCCGCGCGCAGCCACCTGGCGCGCTGGATCGAGTCTGAACTGCGCCAACCCGAAGGAGAGACCGCATGATTTACCGCAGCATCGTCGAGCGCCAACTGCGACACGCCTTCAAGGCACTCAACCAGGGCGATCACGCACCCGTGCTCGCCGCATTCGGTGCACCGGTCGAACACGTGTTTTTCGGCGACCACGCGCTCGGCGGCGTGCGCCATGCCATGAGCAGCATCGTGCCCTGGTACGCGCGGCTGAAAACGGTATTCCCCGACCTGCACTTCGACATCGAATCGCTGGCGGTCAAGGGCATGCCTTGGAACACGGTGGCGATGGTGGAGTGGCGCGACCGCCTCACGCTGCGCGATGGCACATCGCGCAGCAACCAAGGCGTGCATGTGCTGCGCCTCAGGTGGGGCAAGGTCGTATCGTTGCGTGTCTATTGCGACACCCAGGTTCTGGCCTCGGTGCTCGGCGAGCTTGAATTGCAGGGCATTGCCGATGCGGGCCTGCCCCCGATCGAAGACCTCGCAAGAGCTTGATCCGCCTCAGCCGGCTTTCGCCGCGGCGGCCCGCTCCTGGTCGGCCTTGCGGTCGGCCACCACCTTCTGCGCGCTGGCGCGTTCGTTGATCAGCTTGCTGTAGGGCTTCCAGTCGATGCCCGCGGCGGCGAGCAGGTCTTCGCCGTAGACGGCGCGCGTGGCCATCGACACCAGCGGCAGGCTCGCCCAGGCCGCGCAGTCGGCCTGCGTGAAGCTGGCGCCCGCCACGTAAGGCGAGAACTTGGCCAGCCGCATGAATCCGGCGATGTTCTTCTTCAGCAGCTTCTGGATGCGCGCCGCGTTGGCTTCGCTGATCTCGCCGCCGAAGAAGGCCTTCGGGTACAGCTCGCGCGCCACCAGTTCCAGGTGCAGGTCGATGAAGGTGACGAGTTCGCGCACCTTCGCGGCCTGCCACGGGTCGGCCGGCACGAGCGGCGGGTTCGGGTACCGGGCTTCGATGTAGTCGAGGATCGCCTGGCTCTCGCACATCACACCGTGCTCGGTGCGAATGAACGGGATCTTACCGAGGGGCGTGGCCGAAAGCACCGCCTCGTCCTTGCTGCCGGTGTTGACCTTTTCTTCGGTGAACGGCACGCCCTTTTCGAGCAGCGCGATCTTGACCTTGTTGTAGTAGTTCGAGATGGTGGAGCCGCAAAGCACGAGCATGGAAGTCTCCTTCTTGGTGTGAAGCGCCAGTCTATGGGCCACCGCGGGCGCGGCCTGCCGCGCAGGTGACAATCTGCGCATGGCTCCGACCTTCCTCGACAAGCTCTGCCCGCGCAGCGAACTGCCCGCGCGGGTCGCGGCGCTGCCCCGGCCGGTGGTCTTCACCAACGGCGTGTTCGACATCCTGCACCGCGGCCATGTGAGCTACCTCGCGCAGGCACGTGCACTCGGCGCGAGCCTGGTGATCGGGCTCAACAGCGACGCTTCGGCGCGCCTGCTCGGCAAGGGCCCCGACCGCCCGCTGAATGCCGAACTCGACCGCGCCTGCGTGCTCGCTGCGCTCGAAAGCGTGAGCCTCGTGACGCTGTTCGACGAGCCCACGCCGGTCGAACTTCTCAGACAAGTGCGGGCCGACCTCTACGTGAAGGGCGGCGACTACGACATCGAAGCGCTCGAAGAGACGAAGTGGGTGCGCAGCTGGGGTGGCCAGGCGCAGGCGCTGTCGTTCGTCGAGGGTTATTCGACGACGGCGCTGGTCGGCCGCATTCGCGCCTGAACTTCAGGCCTGGCGGTTCACCAACACGATGCCGGCCGCCACGGCTGCGAGCGCGACCACCAGCCGCAGCGTGATCGGCTCGTTCAGCAGCAGCGCCCCCAGCACCAGCCCGAACACCGGCGTGAGCAGCGTGAACGAAGCGAGCCGCGTGGCCGGGTAGTGGCGGATCAGCCAGAACCACACCAGGTAGCTGGCAAAGGTGACGATCAGCACCTGGAACAGCATCGAACCCCAGGCCAGCGCCGACACGCGCGCCGGCATCGGTGAGCCAGCGAACAGCGCCGCCGCGGCCAGCAGCACGCCCGAGATCGCGAGCTGGTACCAAAGTGTCTTCTCGGCCGAGGCGCTCGACAGCGCGCTGCCGCGGATCGCCAGCGTGGTCGCCCCCCACAACACCCCGGCGACCACGCCGAGCGCGTCACCCAGCAACTGGTGCGGCCCGGCGGCCGGGGCCGTGAAACCTTCGGCGAAAGCCCAGGCGACCCCGCCGAACGCGAGCAGCAAGCCCGCCATCTGCGGCTTCGACAAGCGCTCGGCGCGCGCTATGAAAGGCATGCCCAGCGCCACCACGAAAGGCGAGATGTAGATGAACACGACCATGCGCGACGCGGTCGTGAACTGCAGCCCGACGAAGATGCACAGGAACTCGACGCCGAACAATGCGCCGGCGAGCAGCCCGCCGAAGCCGGTGCCGTCACGCGCGAAGATCGCGATGCCGCGGTAGCTCGCCCAGCCCCAGACGAGCAAGGCGCCGACGACCGAACGAACGGCGGCCTGCCACAGCGCCGGCACTTCCGGCATCGCCGCCTTGACGGCGACCTGGTTCAGCCCCCACAGAAAGCAGCAGGCCACGAGCAGCGTGATGGCCAGGGCGTCGAGGTGCGTCTTGCGTTGGGTCATGAAAGGTCCGATGGGTCGGTTCTGAACAGCAGCAGCGCCACGAGCGCACACACGGCGCCGGCCACCGCGCCGGTCGCGTGGGCGATCGGCGCGACGGCGATCCCCCAGCCTTCGGGGTGGCGCAGCGCCGGGCCCCAGGGCGTTTCGCCGAGCACCTTGATCAGGATGCCGACCAGCATCGCGGCGCCGATCAGGCGCTGCGGCCGCTTCTTCTGCACCAGCAGGAAGACGATCACCGCCGCGACCCCGGCGTGCACCACGCCCGAGACGCCGCCGTAGTGGACCAGCTCTGGTTTGACGAGCAGGCCGAACTGCGTGAGCGGCCAGGCCACGAGCCAGGCCGCCACCAGGCGCGCCGGCACGTTGGCGGCGAAACCGAGCGCGCCGGTCAGCACCGTGCCGGCCAGCGCGCCGGCGAGGTGGATGCCGTTGTAGTGCACCGCCACGGCGGTGAGGGCGCGCCAGGGCTGCGTGAAAGCCAGGCCAGGTTGCCAGTCGAGCGCCTCGCGCTCAATGGGCCAGCCGACCAGTGCCGCCACGCACAACAGCACCGCGACACCGGCCCACGCGTGCGCGCCACGCAGCCCGCCCCGCGCGACGAGGGTCAAACCTGCACCGGCTCGAACACGGCGCGCCACAGCGCCAGCACGGCGTCGCGCTGCGCGGCCATCGTGGCCGGCTCGACCTGCGTCGGCTTTTCGTCGAGGCGCGCGCGGTGCTGTGCACGGCGCAGGTCACGGTAGGCATCGGCCGCGCCGGTGCCGACGCCGGCGGGCAACAGGCCCGCCGCCTCGGCGCGTTGCAGCAGCGCGATGTTGCCCACGTCGTCGAGCAGGCCACGCTGGGTGGCGCCGAAAGTGAGCACCAGGTACTGCACCGCGAATTCCACGTCCATCATGCCGCCGGCACTGTGTTTCACGTCGAATCGATCGGCTTTCACCGGGTGGGCTTCACGCACCTTGTCGCGCATGGCCGTGACCTCGACGCGCAGAGCCGCGGCGTCGCGCGGTGCACACAGCACCTCGCAGCGCACGTGGTCGAAACCGGCTTCGAGCGGCGCGTAGCCGGCGCACCAGCGCGCGCGTGTCAGCGCCTGGTGTTCCCAGGTCCACGCGGTGTTGCTGCCGCGGCCGGTCTGGTACTTCGCGAAGCTCGCGACCGAGGTCACGAGCATCCCCGAGTTGCCATTCGGGCGCAGTGCGGTGTCGATGTCGAACAGCTCGCCGGCGGCGGTGCGCAGCGTGAGCCATCCGATCAGCTTGCGCACGAAAGCGCCGTAGACCTCGGCGGCCTTGTCGGGGTCGGGTTCGTCGGTGTCGTCGAACAGGAAGACCACGTCGAGGTCGCTGCCGTAACCGAGCTCCTTGCCACCGAGCTTGCCGTAGGCGATGACGGCCAGGTGCGGCTCGGCACGGTGGGCCTGCCTGAAGTGCTTCCAGGCCCAGCGGATCACCATCGCGAGCGTGGCGTCGGCCAGCGCCGACAGGTCGTCGGCCACCTGCTCGACCGTGATGTGGCCTTCCACGTCGCGCACCAGCGTCCGAAACACTTCGGCGTGGTGGGCGCGGCGCAAGGTGTCGAGCAGCGACTCTTCGTCGGCCTGGCCGGAGCGCGCCCACGCGTCGTGACGTTCTTCGAGTTCGCGGGTGAATTCGGCGGCATCGAAGCGGTCGTGCAGCAGGCGCTCGTCGGCCAGCTCGTCGATCACGCCCGGGTGCAGCATCAGGTAGCGCATTGGCCAGCGCGCCAGGCCCAGCAGGCGCAACAGGCGGTTTTGCACTTCGGGCCGCTCGACCAGCATCGCGAGGTAACTCTCGCGCCGCAGCAGCGGCTCGAGCCAGTCGACGAAACGGGTCGCCGATTCCATGGTGCAGCGCCCGTCGCGTGCGGCCTGCGCGGCGCGGTTGATCAGCCGTGCCAGGCGCAGCTTGCTTTCATCGCGCAGCAGCTGGATCTTCGGCTGGTCGACGAGCGGCTTGATGCGCTGCGCCAGTTCTGCTGGCAACTGCTCGATGAAAGCATCGCTGTCGACGGGTTGAGGCGCGGTGCCACAGCCTTTGCAGCTGCCGGGCGCGGCGCCGGCCGAACCGGGCGCGCGGCCGTCGTGCAGCAGCGCGTCGAACTCCATCGCGACGAACTCGCGCGTTTCGCCCAACTGGTGGAGCAACTCGCAGGCGTCGGCGTTGCACGTGAGGCCGAGGCTGCGCGAGATCCAGTCGAGGTCGGCGTCGCTCGTGGGCAGCAAGTGCGTCTGCTGGTCGTCGAGGTACTGGATGCGGTGCTCGACACGACGCAGGAATTCATAGGCCTCGGCCAGGCGCGCCGCGCTCGCCGGCTTCATCAGGCCGCCCGCGGCCAGGCGCGTCAGGGCTTTCAGCGTCGAGCGGGTGCGGATCTCGGGGAACTGGCCGCCACGCGCCACCAGCAACAGTTGCACGATGAACTCGATCTCGCGGATGCCACCGCGCGAGAGCTTCACATCGTTGGCGCGTTCGGGCCGGCCGGCGGCGCGGCGTTGCGCGTCTTCGCGCACCTTGGCGTGCAGCTGGCGCAGGCCTTCGAAGACACCGTAGTCGAGGTAGCGGCGGTAGACAAAATGCGTGACGAGGCTGCGCAAAGCCAGTGCGCGACCGTTCTTCACGCTCTCGGTCGGCGCGACCACGCGGCTCTTCAGCCACGCGAAGCGTTCCCATTCGCGGCCCTGCACCTGCAAATACTCTTCGAGCATGGCCATGCTCACGGCGGCCGGCCCTGAATTGCCGTTCGGCCGCAAGGCCAGGTCGACGCGGAACACGAAGCCGTCTTCGGTGGTGTCGCCGATCAGCGTGTACAGGCTCTTCGCCACCTTCGAGAAGTACTCGTGCGCGCTCAACGGCACGGCGCCGTTGGTTTGGCCGTCTTCTTCGTAGACGTAGATCAGGTCGATGTCGGACGAGACGTTGAGCTCGCGCGCGCCGAGCTTGCCCATGCCGATGACCCAGAAGTCGATCACTTCGCCAGCGGCGTTCAGCGGCGCGCCGTGGCGCGCGTCGTGGTCGGCCCGCGCTTGTGCCAGCGCCAGGTTGAGCGTCACTTCGGCGAGCTCGGTCATGCACAGCGTGATGTCGGGCATCGGCGCGGCCTGCTCCACGTCGAGCACCGCGAGCCGCTCCAGCACGAGCTGGCGCGCCACGCGCATCGCGCTGGCGAGGTTGCGGCCTTGTGCCTGCAGCAGCTCGATCAGCTCGGTGATGCGCTGGCGATCGGGCCGGCCCGGGGGCAGCAAGGCGAGTTCGTTTTCATAACGGCGCCGAATGCGCTGCACGAACCGGCTGTGCTCGGCAGCCGCCGGCACGGCTTGCGCGGCCGGGGCTGCCGCAGGCCTTGCGACGCTCAAAACGGGGGGCGTGGAACCCATGGTGCAGCGCGGGGTCTGTGCTAGATTGACCTGTGAGGGACGGCTCGGTGCAGACCGGGCAAAACGCCAGTTCCGCTGACCCCGATGTGCGCCCCGGAACGCCCCGCGGCGAGACGTTTGCTCTGACCCATTTGCCGACCCTCAGGCTGGCGCACCGATATTTTCATGTCTTCATTTCCGCCCGCGTTGCCCGAGCCGGCCGCTGATCCAGCGAACACCGGCGCGCCCCTGTTGCGTCGGGCGCCCCTGCGATGGGCGGCGCGCCTCTTTGTGGTGGTGCTGGCTGCGGTGGCGAGTGTGCTTCTCGTCGCCTGGCTGGCCTTGCACTGGGCGATTCTGCCCCACATCCAGCAATGGCGTGAGCCGATCGAAATGCGGGCCAGCCGGGCGTTGGGGGTACCCGTTCGCATTGGCCAGATCGAGGTGCGCTCCAGTGGCTGGGTGCCTTCGCTGGAACTGCGCGACGTGACCGTGCTCGATGCCGAAATGCGCCCCGCGCTCAGCTTGCCGCGGGTCTTCGCCGCGATCTCGCCACGCTCGCTGCTGTCGCTCGAACTGCGCTTCGAGCAGTTGTTGATCGACGGCGCGCAACTCGAGCTGCGGCGCGACCCGCAGGGGCGCTTCTTCGTGGCCGGCCTCGATGTCAGCGGCGACTACAGCGGCGACGGCAATGCCATCGCCGACTGGTTCTTCAAGCAGCACGAGTTCGTGATCCGCGGCGGCTCATTGCGCTGGACCGACGAACAGCGCGAGGCCGAGCCGCTGGTGCTCGGCGACGTGCAACTGGTGATCCGCAACGGCCTGCTGCAGCACAACCTGCACTTCGACGCCACGCCGCCGCCGGAATGGGGCGACCGCTTCACGGTCAACGCCCGATTCACGCAGCCGCTGCTGGCGCGCCGCGGCGACTGGCGGCGCTGGAGCGGCAGTGCCTACGCCAGCCTGCCGCGCGCCGACGTGCACGCGTTGCGCCAGCACGTGACGCTGCCTTTCGAGCTGAGCGAAGGCGTGGGTGCGCTGCGGGGCTGGTTCGAGCTGAAAGACGGCCAGCCCCAGGCCGCAACCGTCGACGTGGCATTGCGCTCGGTGGTGTTGCGGCTCGCGCAAACGGTCGACGAGCTGGCCTTCGAGCAGGTCGAAGGCCGGCTCGTGGCGCAGCGCAACGCCGAGGGGGCTGTGCTCGACGTTCAGCGGCTGAGCTTTCTCACCGGCGACGGCGTGCGCTGGCCGCAGGGCGACATGAAACTCGCCTGGCGCCAGCGTGAGGGCGAGCCCGCCAGCGGCGGCGAGTTCAGTGCGCAGCGGCTCGACGTCGGCCAGATGGCGCAGGTGGCGTCACGCATCCCGCTCGGCGAAGCCTTGCGGCGCCTGTTGGCCGAGTTGCAGCCGCAGGGTGTGATCACCGACCTGGCCGCGAAGTGGGACGGCCCGCTCGACGCGCCCGAGCACTACCGCGTCAAGGGCCTGCTGAGCGGCCTGTCGCTCGCGTCCAAGGCCTCGGCCGAGCCGAAAGGCGTGGGCCGGCCGGGCTTGCGCAACGCCACGTTGCAGCTCAGCGCGACCGAGCTCGGCGGTGAAGCACGCATCGGCATGAAGGACGGCGTGCTCGAATTACCGGGTGTGTTCGACGATCCGATGTTGCCGCTCGACCAGCTCGGTGCCACGCTGGCGTGGAAGATCGAGCCTGCAAAACCAGGCGCGGCCAACCCGGCGCGGCAGGTCAGCGTGACGGCCAGGGACGTGCGCTTCTCCAACGCCGACGCGCAAGGCGAACTGAGCGGCACTTGGCGCACCGGCCCCGGCACCGGCCTCGCACGGGGTGGGCGCTACCCGGGCAAGCTTGAACTCGACGGGCGGCTGATGAACGGCGTGGTCACACGCGCCTGGCGTTACCTGCCGCTCGACATCTCGAAGGCCACACGCAGCTACATCGAACACGCGATCCAGGGCGGCAGGCTCGCCAGCGCGAGTTTCCGCGTCAAGGGCGACCTGGCCGACTTTCCGTTCTACAACGCCCGGTCCAACCAAGACGGCGAGTTCCGTATCGCCGCCAAGGTCGAAGACGCGAGCTTCGCCTATGTGCCGAACGAACCGGCCTCGGGCAGCACGCCGGCCTGGGTCTCGCCCTGGCCGATGTTGACGCGCGCCAATGCCGAGCTCACGGTCGACCGCGGAACGCTCTCGATCCGCAATGGCCGCGCGCAGCTCGGCAAGGTCGAGTGGAGCGGCGTGCAGGGGGCCATTCGCCACCTCGAAGGCGACGGCGTGCTCGGGCTCGAAGCCAGCGCCCACGGGCCGCTGGCCGAGATGCTGCAGTTCGTGAACCGCACGCCCGTGGGCGGCTGGATCGGCAACGCGCTCGACACCGGCAGCGCGGCCGGCGTGGCCGACCTGAAGCTCGACCTCTCGATCCCGCTCGTCGACACGCCCGCGGCGCACGTGAAGGGCAGCCTCGTGCTGCCTGGCAACGACGTGCGCATCACGCCCGACAGCCCCTTGCTCGCCGGCGCGAAAGGCCGCGTCGACTTCACGCACAAGACCTTCAACGTGGCCGGCGCCAGCGCGCGCCTGTTCGGTGGTGAGCTCGCCTTCGAAGGCGGGCTGCAGCCCGACGGGGCCATCCGCTTCAGCGGCCAGGGCAACGCCAGCGCCGAAGGCTTGCGCCGTGCCACCGACCTTGGCCAGGCCGCGCGGCTGGCCGGCGCCCTGAGCGGCCAGGCGGCCTACCGCATGAACCTGGGCTTCACGCAAGGCCGGCCCGAGCTGCTGGTGACGAGCAACCTGGTCGGCCTGGGCATCAACCTGCCCGCGCCGCTCAACAAGAGCGCCGAGGCGCCGCTCTTCCTGCGTTACCAGACCGCGCTCGAAGCAGGCAGCGTGGCCCCGGCGCTGCGCGACAGCCTGCACGTCGAACTCGGCAACCTGCTGCAGGCCCACTACGTGCGCGATGTGTCGGGCGACGTGCCACGTGTGCTGCGCGGCGGTGTGGGCGTGATGGAGCCGGCGCCCCAACCGCCGGCCGGCGTGGCGGCCAACGTCAACCTCAGGAGCCTGAACACCGACGAATGGGACGCGGCTGCCGAGCGTCTGTTCGGCAACACCGAGGCGCGCGAGGCCGCCGGTGCCGGCGGCTACCGGCCCGACAGGCTGGCGCTGCGCGTGCAGGAGCTCAACGTCGGCACGCGCCACCTGACCAGGCTGGTGGCCGGCGTGTCGCTCGACGCAGGCCTGTGGCGGGCGAACGTGGATGCCGATCAACTCAACGGTTATGTCGAATACCGCCCGCCGGCGCGCACCGGCACGGCGTCGGCCGGCCGGGTGTTCGCGCGGCTGTCGCGCCTGTCGCTGCCACGCGGCGAGGTCGACCAGGTCGAGAGCCTGCTCGACCAGCAGCCGGCCACGCTGCCGGCGCTCGACATCCTGGTTGACGACTTCGAGCTGCGCGGCAAGCGCCTCGGCCGGCTCGAGATCGAGGCCGTGAACCGCTCCAGCGGCCAGGGCCGCGACGTGCTGCGCGACTGGCAGCTTTCCAAGTTCAACATCACGACACCCGAGGCGCAGCTCGTCGCCACCGGCCACTGGGTTGCATTGGCCGCGGCGCCGTCACGCGGCACACCGCCGCCGCGCCGTGCGGTGATGGACTTCACGCTCGACCTGGCCGACAGCGGCGCTTTTCTCGACAGGCTCGGCACGGCCAAGGCGATCCGTGGCGGCAAGGGCCAGCTGAGCGGGCAGGTCTCGTGGCTCGGCTCGCCGTTCGCGCTCGACTACCCGAGCCTGGCGGGGCAGGTCAGCGTGGCGATCGACGCCGGGCAATTCCTCAAGGTCGACCCCGGCGCCACACGCCTGCTCAGCGTGCTGAGCCTGCAGTCGCTGCCTCGCCGGCTGCTGCTCGACTTCCGCGACGTGTTCCAGGAAGGCTTTGCGTTCGACAACATCGCCGGCGACGTGACCATTGCCCAAGGCGTGGCGCAGACGAACAACCTGCGCATGCGCGGCGTGCAGGCCGCGGTGCTGATGGAAGGCCGCGCCGACATCGCCCGCGAAACGCAAGATCTGCGCGTGGTCGTGGTGCCCGAGATCAACGCCGGCACCGCCGCGCTCGCGTATGCCGTGATCAACCCCGCCATCGGCCTGGGTGCCTTCCTGGCGCAGGTGCTGCTGCGCAAGCCGCTCAGCGAAGCCGGCACGCGCGAGTTCCACGTGAGCGGCCCGTGGGCCGACCCGAAGGTCGAGCCGGTGGCACGTGCCGCGTCGGCGGCTGCATCTTCCCCGAAACCCCAGTGAGGCCAGCATGAAAGTCGCCGCGGTGCAGATGGTCTCGACGAGCAGCGTCGAGCGCAACCTCGAAGCCGCGCGCCGACTCTTGGCGCAGGCGGCCGGGGCTGGCGCAGAACTCGTCGTGCTGCCGGAGTACTTCTGCCTGATGGGCCACCACGACCACGACAAGCTCGCGGTGGCCGAAGAGCCCGGCACCGGCCCGATCCAGCAGATGCTGGCTGGCGCAGCGCGCGAGCACAGCGTGTGGCTGATCGGCGGCACCCTGCCGATCCGCAGCGGCGACCCCGACCGCGTGTTCAACAGCAACTGCGTCTACGCGCCCGACGGCACGCTGGCCGCGCGCTACGACAAGATCCACCTGTTTCGCTACGACAACGGCCGCGAGCGCTACGACGAAGGCCACGCGATCTGTGCCGGCGGCCAGCTGATGGCCGTGCAGGCGGGCACGCTGCGCGTCGGCCTGAGCGTGTGTTACGACCTGCGCTTCCCCGAGCTGTACCGCGAACTGATGCACCCGCCTTGCGACCTGCTGTCGGTGCCCGCGGCGTTCACGCACACCACAGGACTCGCGCACTGGGAACTGCTGCTGCGCGCGCGGGCGGTCGAGAACCAAAGTTACGTGATCGCGGCCGCGCAAGGCGGCACCCACGACAACGGCCGGCGCACCTTCGGCCACAGCATGGTGGTCGATCCGTGGGGCAAGGTCGTCTCGGTGTTGCCCGAAGGCGAAGGCGTGGTGCTGGCCGACATCGACGGCACGCGGACCGCTTCGGTGCGCACGCAGTTGCCGGCGCTGGAGCACCGGCGCGGTCTGGTGCGCTGAAGGGCCGCGCCCTTCAGGCGAGTTCGGCGTTGATCGCGGCCAGCGCCGCCGCGCCCGGGCACAACTGCGCGTCGCCGAGCCGGTTGAGCGGCACATCGACCGTGTTCAGGTGCGCGTGCAGGTCGTCGGCATCGCCCTTCACGTACAAGAGCCCGGTGAGGATCTCGCCGCGCGATTCGTGCGTGGCGAGGTGGCTCATCGCGGCGAGCCTGTCGCCCGCGTCGTAACCCGCTGCGAGCTTGCGCAGGCGCAGCACGCTGCCGTCGTGCTGCGTCACCTCGATCACTTCGCCGGGCGCGTACATCGCCGTGATGGCGTCGCGGCGCGGCATGAAGTCGAGCCGGTTCACGGCTTCGTTGTGGGCGCGCACGTAGTCGTAGCTCTTGGTGCTGCCGGCGTGGTTGTTGAACGCGACACAAGGGCTGATCACGTCGATCAATGCCGCGCCGCGGTGCCGCATGGCGCCCTTGATCAAGGGCACGAGCTGTTCCTTGTCGCCCGAGAAACTGCGGGCGACATACGTGGCACCGAGCTGCAGCGCGAGCGCTGCGAGGTCGATCGCGGTGTCGGTGTTCAATACGCCTTTCTTGCTCTTGCTGCCCTGGTCGGCGGTGGCCGAGAACTGGCCCTTGGTCAGGCCGTAGACGCCGTTGTTCTCGACGATGTAGGTCATGTTCACGCCGCGCCGCATCGCGTGGGCGAACTGGCCGAGGCCGATGCTGGCCGAGTCGCCGTCGCCCGAGACGCCGAGGTAGAGCAGCTCGCGGTTCGCGAGGTTGGCACCGGTCGCCACCGAGGGCATGCGGCCGTGCACGGTGTTGAAGCCGTGCGAGTTGCCGAGAAAGTAGTCGGGCGTCTTCGACGAGCAGCCGATGCCCGAGAGCTTGGCCACGAGGTGCGGCTCGATCTCGAGCTCCCAGCAGGCCTGCACGATCGCGGCCGAGATCGAGTCGTGCCCGCAGCCGGCGCACAGCGTGCTGATCTTGCCTTCGTAGTCACGCCGCGTCAGGCCGAGCTTGTTTGCAGGCAGCGTGGGGTGGTGCAGTTTCGGTTTGGCCAGGTAGGTCATGCTGCTTGGCCCTTCTTCTTGATCGGCTCGACGTTGTGCGCCTGGATGTGTTTGGCAATCGCCGCGGTGATGAAGCGCGCCGTGATCGGCGTGCCGTCGTAGTGCAGGATCGGCTGCAGCCGCGCCGGGTCGATTTCCTGTTCGGTGGTCAGCAGCGTGCGCAGTTGCGCGTCGCGGTTCTGTTCGATCACGAACACGGTGTCGTGCGCGGCGATGAACGCGTCGACCGCAGCGCTGAACGGGAACGCGCGGATGCGCAGCGTGTCGACGTGAATGCCTTGCGCCTGCAGCGTGTCGAAGGCCTCGTGCATCGCCGGGCTGGTCGAGCCGTAGTGGATCACGCCGAAGCGCGTGGGCTTGGCGGCCGCGCGCTTCACGGGCTGCGGCACCAGATCCTTGGCGGTCTCGAATTTCTTCAGCAGCCGCTCGACGTTGTAGAGGTAGTCGGGCCCGGCCTCGGAGTAGCGTGCATACGAGTCGCGCGTGGTGCCGCGCGTGAAGTACGCGCCCTTCTTCTCGTGCGTGCCGGGGTAGGTGCGGTAGGGGATGCCGTCGCCGTCGACGTCGAGGTAACGCCCGAAATCCTTGCCGGCTTCGAGCTCGGCGGCCGTCATCACCTTGCCGCGGTCCATGCGCTGCGTGTCGTCCCACGCCAGCGGCTCGCACAGGCGGTGGTTCATGCCGATGTCGAGGTCGGTCATCAGGAACACCGGGGTCTGCAGGCGGTCGGCCAGGTCGAGGCACTTGGCGCCGAACTCGAAACACTCGTGCGGGTCTTCGGGGAACAGCAGCACGTGCTTGGTGTCGCCGTGCGAGGCATAAGCACAGCTGATCACGTCGGCCTGCTGGGTGCGCGTGGGCATGCCGGTGCTCGGCCCGCCACGCTGCACATTGATGATCGTGACCGGGATCTCGGCGAAGTAGGCCAGGCCGATGAACTCGGTCATCAGCGACACACCCGGCCCCGAGGTGCAGGTGAAGGCGCGCGCGCCGTTCCAGCCCGCGCCGGTGACGATGCCGATCGAGGCGATCTCGTCTTCGGCCTGCACGATCGCGAACTTGTTCTTGCCGGTGGCTTTGTCGACGCGCAGCTTCGAGCAGTATTTCTGGAAGGCTTCGGCGACCGACGAACTCGGCGTGATCGGGTACCACGCACACACCGTGGCGCCGCCGTACACGCAGCCGAGCGCGGCGGCCGCATTGCCTTCCATGAAGATGCGTTGGCCGACCGCGTCACGCCGCTCCACCTTCAGCCCGAGCGCGTCGTCGAAGTATTCGCGGCCGTGGTGCAGCCCCATCATGAAAGCGTCGAGGTTGGGCTGGATCAGCTTGGCCTTGCCCTTGTACTGCTCGCCGAGCAGCGTGGCGATCACTTCGGGCTCGATGCCGAGCATCGCGGCCAGCACGCCGACGTAGACGATGTTCTTCAGCAACTGGCGTTCGCGCGGGTCGGTGTAGCGCGTGGCGCACAGGTCGGTCAGCGGTACGCCGAGCACGTGGATGTCATCGCGGAACGCGCCGGCCGGCATCGGCTTGGAGCTGTCGTACATCAGGTAGCCGCCGGGCTCCAGCTCGGCGACGTCTTTCTCCCAGGTCTGCGGGTTCATCGCCACCATCAGGTCGACGCCGCCGCGCCGCGCCTGGTAACCGTGTTCGTTGACACGCACCTCGTACCAGGTGGGCAGGCCCTGGATGTTGCTCGGGAAGATGTTGCGCGGGCTCACCGGCACGCCCATGCGCAGCAGGCTGCGCGCGAACAGCTCGTTGGCCGAGGCCGAGCCCGAGCCGTTGACGTTGGCGAACTTGACGACGAAGTCGTTGACCGCTTCGATGCGCTGGGGCTTCTTCATGCGGCCTTCCTCTTCTCGCTGCGCCGTTCGGTGCGGCAGCCGCGCCCGGCCTGCGTCAGGTCGATCAGGAACTTCTGCATGTCCCAGGCGCCGGTGGGGCAGCGTTCGGCGCACAGGCCGCAGTGCAGGCACACGTCTTCGTCTTTCACCATCACGCGCCCGGTCTTCAGGTCGCCAGACACGTACAAGGCCTGGTCGGCGTGCCGTGCCGGTGCGCGCAGCCGCGTGCGCAGATCGGCTTCGTCGCCATTCGTGGTGAAGCTGATGCAGTCGGTCGGGCAGATGTCGACACACGCGTCGCATTCGATGCACTGGCCGGTGTTGAACACCGTCTGCACGTCGCAGTTCAGGCAACGCTGCGCTTCTTTCCACGCGGTGGCCGGGTCGAAGCCGAGCTCGACCTCGATCTTGATGTTGCGCAGCGACTTGTTCACGTCGTGCCACGGCACCTTGTGGCGCAGCTCGGGTGTCACGTCGTTGTCGTAGCTCCACTGATGGATGCCCATCTTCTGCGACACCAGCGTCACGCCAGGCGCCGGGCGTTCGCTCACGTCTTCGCCGTGCAGGAACTTGTCGATCGAGATCGCAGCGGCGTGGCCTTGCGCCACGGCCCAGATGATGTTCTTCGGCCCGAGCGCGGCGTCGCCGCCGAAGAACACGTTGGGTCGGCTCGATTGCAAGGTGGTGGCGTCGAGCTGCGGCATGCCGTGTTCGTTGAAGGCCACGCCCGCGTCGCGCTCGATCCAGGGGAACGCGTTCTCCTGGCCGACCGCCACCAGCACTTCGTCGCAATCGAACACCTGTTCGGGCTCGTTCGTCGAGACCAGCTGTCGCTTGCCGTTCGCATCACGCACCGCGCGCACCTTGTCGAACGACATGCCGACGAGTTTGCCGCCTTCGTGAAGAAAGGCCTTCGGCACCAGGCAGTCGAGGATCGGGATGCCTTCGTGCGCCGCGTCTTCCTTCTCCCAGGGCGAGGCTTTCATCTCGGCGGCCGGCGAACGCACGATCACCTTCACGTCGTCGCCGCCCAGCCGCTTGGCGCTGCGGCAGCAGTCCATCGCGGTGTTGCCACCGCCGAGCACGATCACGCGTTTGCCGATCTTCGTGACGTGGCCGAACGAGACTGACGACAGCCAGTCGATGCCGATGTGGATGTGCGACGCGGCTTCGGCGCGGCCGGGGATCGCGAGGTCGCGCCCGCGCGGCGCGCCCGAGCCGACGAAGACCGCGTCCCAGCCTTCGGCGAGCAATGCTTTCATTGAATCGATGCGCGTGCCGGCACGGAACTCGACACCGAGCTTGAGCACGTAGCCGGTCTCTTCGTCGATCACTTCTTCGGGCAGGCGAAAGCGCGGGATCTGCGAGCGGATCATGCCGCCGGCCTGGGCCTCGCCGTCGAACACCGTGACCGAATAACCGAGCGGCGCGAGATCGCGGGCCACCGTGAGCGCCGCCGGCCCGGCGCCCACGCAGGCGATGCGTTTGCCGTTCTTCGCCGCCACCAGGGTGGGCAAGCGGTCGGTGACGTCTTCCTTGAAGTCGGCCGCCACACGCTTCAGGCGGCAGATGGCCACCGGCTCGGGCTGCGTGGCCTGCGCTTCTTCGACGCGGCCGCGCCGGCAGGCCGGCTCGCACGGCCGGTCGCAGGTGCGGCCGAGAATGCCCGGGAACACGTTGGACGCCCAGTTCACCATGTAGGCGTCGGTGAAGCGGCCCGCCGCGATCAGGCGGATGTACTCGGGAACCGGGGTGTGGGCCGGGCAGGCCCACTGGCAATCGACGACCTTGTGAAAGTAGTCGGGGTGCTGGATGTCGGTGGCTTGCAACGAGTCCTGTTCCGCGCGGGGCAGGGGGTTCTGCGGCGCGCTGCTGCGCATGGGGTGCACCGATGCTAGGGCGGGCTGCTGGCACTGTCAGCCCGGGTTTGCGCCAGTGTGGTGCGGCCTGTGCTAGCGTGCACGGCCGCGCAACAAAAGTTGACCTTGACACGACGAGGAGCGAGACGACCATGAACCTGACAACCGTGTTCCGAGGTTTTGCACTGCTCGCTGCGGCGGTGCCGGCATGGGCTGACAACGGGCAGGGCCTCGACCAGTCGTTCTGGTTCCAGATCAGCGGCTACCGGCCGAGCATCGAGTCGAAGCTGCAGATCAGCCCGAGCACCGGCGCCGGCACCGAACTGAGCTTCGAGCGCGACCTGGGCCTGGCCGACCGCAAGACGCTGCCGGCCTTGTTGATCGGCAGCCGTTTTGGCGACGCCTGGCGCGCCGAGTTCGAGTACTTCAAGCTGGCGCGCAGCGCACGCCAGAACCTCGTGAACGGCAGCATCACGGTCGACGACACGGTCTATCCGGTCACGGCCAACGTGGCGAGCCAGTTCGACTCGCAGGTCTACCGGGTGGGCCTGGGCTACTCGTTCTTCAAGACGCCCGACGCTGAAGTCGGCGCCGTGCTCGGCCTGCATGTCACCGACTTCAAGGTGGCGTTGCAGGGCGATGGTCTGGTCAACGGCCAGCCCGTGTCTTCGCGGCGCGAGCA
This sequence comes from Rhizobacter sp., assembly GCF_032229685.1. Classification (GTDB taxonomy): domain Bacteria; phylum Pseudomonadota; class Gammaproteobacteria; order Burkholderiales; family Burkholderiaceae_C; genus LMDS01. The sequence continues at coordinate 117,231 of NZ_JAVTWP010000012.1, forward strand.
GCGGGAAGAGGTGGTGCCACTGCCCACGCTCGGGGTGTACGCCGGCGTCGCGTTCGCTCCGAACTGGCTGGCTTCGGGGCGCATCGATGTGCTGTCGCTGAAGGTCGGCGACTACCGCGGCAAGCTGCTGAACATGCAGGCCAACCTGATCTACCGATTCACGCCGAACGTCGGTGTGGGCCTGGGCTACCGGTTCGACGACTACCGGCTCAGAGCCACCCGCGACGACTGGCGCGGCAAGCTCGAATACAAGTTCAGCGGCCCGCAGGTGTTGATGGACATCGGCTTCTGAGGATGACTGCAGCAGGTGGTTTTTCGAGATAAACCCAAATCAGGTCAAAGATTGATCTTGTGCGGCTGAAGTCTGGCTCCTAAGATTTGTGCACCGTGCCGCAGAGCGCGGTCGCAGAACCACCTGGAGACAACCCGCGATGAGCCGTTGGGCGCAGCTGTCGGCGAATGAACTGAGCGTGCTCGAAGGCGTGTTCTGGTCGCACGGCCCGTCGCGCGAGGCTTTGTCGTCGCACCTCGACTTCTCGAAGACGCGCGCGAACGCCGTGGTCGCCGGCCTGATCGAGCAGGGCTGGCTCGACGAGGTCGGCCCGCTCGCCTCTTCGGGCGGGCGCCGCGCCGAAACCCTGCAACTGCACCGCGGCCTGGGCGTGTTGTTGTGCGCCGCGCTCGGTGCCACCAGTGTCGAAGTGGCGGTGCTCACACCCGACTTGCAGGTGCTGGCGCGTCATGGCGAGCCGATCGACGTGCGCGCCGGCCCGGGCATCGTGTTGTCACGCATGCGCACGCTGATGCGCGAGCTGCTGGCGCGTGGCGGCTTCAAGCCGCGCCAGGTGATCGGCATCGGCGTCGGCGTGCCGGGGCCGGTCGACTTCGCCAGCGGCCAGCTCGTCGAGCCGCCGCTGATGCCGCACTGGGACAGTTACTCGATCCGCGACGACCTGCGCGCCGACTACGACGCGCCGGTCTGGGTCGACAACGACGTGAACCTGATGGCGCTCGGCGAGCTGTGGCGCCTGAAGCGCGCGCTGCCGAATTTTCTCGTCATCAAGGTCGGCACCGGCATCGGCTGCGGCGTGGTCTGCCACGGCGAGGTCTACCGCGGTGCCAACGGCTCGGCTGGCGACGTGGGCCACATCTGCGTCGACCCTTCCGGCCCGCGCTGCCACTGCGGCAACCTGGGCTGTGTGGAGACCATGGCGGCCGGCCCGGCGATCGCCCGCCTGGCCGCCGAAGCGGCGCGCAGCGGGGCCAGCCCGATGCTCGCCGAGCGCCTGGCCGCGCAGGGCCAGCTCGCGCCCGAAGACGTGGGCCACGCCGGCCGCGCCGGCGACGCCGCCGCGAACGCGATCGTGCAGCGCGCCGGCACGCTGATCGGGCAGATGCTCGCGTCGGTCGTCAACTTCTTCAACCCGTCGCACGTGTTCGTCGGCGGCGGGGTCACGCGCATCGGGCCGCTCTTTCTGGCGTCGCTGCGGCAAAGCGTGTACCAGCGCTCGCTGGCGCTGTCGACGCGGCACCTCGAGATCCTCTACTCGCCGCTCGGCGACCAGTCGGGGTTGATCGGTGCGGGGGTTCTCGCGCTGCAGGAAACGCTGCGCGCGCGGGGAAAGGTGCCCGCATGACGGCCGTGGCGTTCGACAAGGTGGTGAAGTCCTTCGGGCCCGTCGAAGTGCTGCACGGCGTGAGCTTCGATCTCGCGCCCGGCCGCGTCGTGGGCCTGCTCGGCGAGAACGGCGCCGGCAAGAGCACGCTGATGAAGATCCTGGCCGGCTACGAAGGTTTGAGCGGCGGCGAGCTGCGCATCGACGGCACGCCCGTGCGCTTCGACGGCCCGCGCGACGCCGAGGCCAAAGGCATCGTGATGATCCACCAGGAGTTCGCGCTCGCCGAAGACCTGACGATCTCGCAGAACATCTTTCTCGGCCACGAACTCACGCGTGGCCTGTGGCTCGACGACACCGTGATGCGCGCCGAGACCTCGCGCGTGCTTCAGCAGGTGGGCCTGGCCGCGAGCCCGGACACGCTCGTTAAGCACCTGATCGTCGCCGAGAAGCAGCTGGTCGAGATCGCCAAGGCGCTGCAGCGCCGCGCGCGGCTGCTCATCATGGACGAGCCCACCGCCACGCTCACGCCCGGTGAAACCGAGCGCCTGTTCGCGCTGATCGCGCAGCTCAAGGCCGACGGCGTGACGGTGGTCTACATCTCGCACAAGCTCGACGAAGTGGAGCGCGTGACCGACGAGATCGTGGTGATGCGTGATGGCCTGTTCGTCACGCGCGGGATCACCGCCGACCTGGCGCGCCAGCAGATGGCCAACCTGATGGTCGGCCGCGAACTCAGTGATCTCTACCCGCCCCGCGACACGCGGCCGCTGGCGGCCCCACGGCTGAAGGTGCAGTCGCTGACGGTGCCGGGCTGGGCCCGCGACGTGAGCTTCGAGGTGGCGCCGGGCGAGATCCTCGGCTTCGCCGGCCTCGTCGGCGCCGGCCGCACCGAGCTGTTCGAAGGGCTGCTCGGCCTGCGCCCGCACCAGGTGGCGCGGGTCGAGCTCGATGGCCGCGAGCTGCGCTTGCGCAGCCCGCGCGAAGCGGCCGACCAGGGCCTGACCTACCTGAGCGAAGACCGCAAGGGCAAGGGCCTGCACGTCGACTTCGGCTTGCGCGAGAACCTCACGCTGATGGCGCTGCGGCAGTACGCCGCGCCGTGGCTCCAGCCCGACGCGGAGAAGGCAGCGCTGAAGACGGCGGTCGCCGACTTCGGCATCCGCACCGGCTCGCTGACGATCAAGGCCTCGTCGCTGTCCGGCGGCAACCAGCAGAAGCTCGCACTCGCAAAAGTGCTGCACCCCGAGCCGAAAGTGATCGTGCTGGACGAGCCGACGCGCGGCGTCGACGTCGGTGCCAAGCGCGACATCTATTTCCTGATCCAGCGCCTGGCCCGTGAAGGCCGCGCGGTGATCGTCATTTCGTCCGAGCTGATGGAGCTGATCGGCATCTGCCACCGCATCGTCGTGATGCGTGGCGGCGCCGTGCAGGCCACGCTGGCAGTGGACGCCCAACTCAGCGAAGAGGTTCTGATCCGCCATGCCACAGGAACGCACTGAGAGGGCACGCACCGAAGGCTCGGCCGCGCGCGGCTGGTGGTCGCGCCTGCACGGCGTGGGGCCGGTCGCCGGCCTGCTGCTGCTGTGCATCGCCGGCACGCTGCTCAACCGCGACTTCGCGACGCTCGACAATGCGATGAACGTGCTGACCCGCACCGCTTTCATCGGCATCATCGCGGTGGGCATGTGCTTCGTGATCATCAGCGGCGGCATCGATCTGTCGGTCGGCTCGATGGCGGCGCTGATCGCCGGCTGCGTGATCTGGCTGATGAACCACCTCGGCACGCAAGGGCTGCCGCCGCTGGCGATCGTCGCGATCGGTGCCGCTTCTGCCGTGCTGCTGGGGGCACTGTTCGGCATGGCGCACGGCCTCTTGATCACGCGCGGTCGCATCGAGCCGTTCATCGTCACGCTCGGCACGCTGGGCATCTTTCGCGCCTACCTGACCTACCTGTCCAACGGCGGCGCGCTCACGCTCGACGACAAGCTCGCCGACGTCTACGCCCCGGTCTACTACGGCGCGCTGTTGGGCGTGCCGATGCCGGTGTGGGTCTTTCTCGTCGTCGCCGTGATCGGCGCGCTGCTGCTGAACCGCACCGCGTACGGCCGCTACGTGCAGGCGATCGGCTCGAACGAGCAGGTCGCGCGCTACGCCGCCGTCGACGTCGACCGAGTCAAGCTGCTGACCTACGTGCTGCTCGGCGCCTGCGTCGGCGTGGCCACGCTGCTCTACGTGCCGCGCCTGGGCTCGGCCTCGCCGACGACCGGCCTGCTCTGGGAGCTGGAGGCGATCGCCTCGGTGATCGTCGGCGGCACGGCGCTCAAGGGCGGCGCGGGCAGCATCACCGGCACCGTGATCGGCGCGGTCTTGCTCTCGGTCATCAGCAACATCCTCAACCTCACCAGCGTGATCAGCGTGTACCTGAACGCGGCGGTGCAGGGGTTCGTGATCATCATCGTCGCGTTCATGCAAAGACGACGCTAGTTTTTCCACCGCAGCAAGTCGCTGCATTTCCATCAGTCCAGAAACGGAGACAAACCATGAAGCTCATCACCCGCAGAACCGTACTCGCGCTGGCGCTGGCGGCCGGCAGTGCCGGCGCCTTCGCGCAGACCAAGGTCAACGTCGGCGTGTCGATCCCGACCGCCACGCACAGCTTCGCCGCCGGCATCGTGTGGTGGGCCAACGAGGCGAAGAAAGAGCTCGAGAAGAAGTACCCGGACGTGAAGGTCACGATCAAGACCGCGGCCAACGCCGGCGAGCAGGCCAACCAGCTGCAAGACCTGATGACGGTGACGAAGATCGACACGCTGGTCGTCTTCCCGTTCGAGTCGGGCCCGCTCACCAAGCCGGTCGAGCAGATCCACAGCAAGGGCGTGTACGTCACCGTGGTCGACCGCGGCCTCACCAACCCGTCGGGCCAGGACGCCTACGTCGCCGGTGACAACACGGCGTTCGGCAAGATCCCGGCCGAGTACATCGCGCAGAAGCTCGGTGGCAAGGGCGAGATCGTCGCGCTGCGCGGCATCGCCACCACCCTCGACAACGAGCGCATGGACGCGTTCAACGCGGTGCTGAAGAACCACCCCGGCATCAAGCTGCTCGACGCCAAGTACGGCAACTGGAACCGCGACGACGCGTTCAAGGTGATGCAGGACTTCCTGACCCGCTTCAAGCACATCGATGCCGTCTGGGCCGCCGACGACGACATGTCGGTCGGCGTGCTCAAGGCCATCGACCAGGCCAAGCGCACCGACATCAAGCTGGTGTTCGGCGGCGCCGGCGCCAAGGGCAGCATCAAGACGCTGATGGACGGCAGCGATCCGCGCATCCAGGCCAACGTCTCCTACTCGCCGAAGTTCATGTACGACGCGATCAAGATGACGGCCGAGGCGCGCCGCAAGGGCGAGAAGCTGCCCGCGAACAACATCGTGCCCTCGGTGCTGATCACCAAAGAGAAGGCCAAGGACTTCTACTTCCCGGACTCGCCGTTCTGATCTGAGCGCAAGGAGCTGAACATGACCCGCCCCGTCACGCTTTTCACCGGCCAATGGGCCGACCTGCCGCTCGCCGAACTCGCGCCACTGGCCAAACGCATGGGTTACGACGGCCTGGAGCTGGCGTGCTGGGGCGACCATTTCAATGTGCAGGAGGCGCTCGCGTCGAAGCACTACGTGGCCGACAAGCGGGCGCTGCTCGCGAAACACGGCCTGCAGTGCTTCGCGATCGGCAACCACCTGGTCGGCCAGGCGGTGTGCGACCTGATCGACGCGCGCCACGAATCGATCCTGCCCACGCACGTGTGGGGCGATGGCGACCCCGAAGGCGTGCGCCGCCGCGCCGCGCGCGAGTTGCAAGACACGGCGCGTGCGGCACAGGCGTTCGGCGTGAAGACCGTGACCGGCTTCACCGGCTCGTCGATCTGGCACTCGATCTACGCTTTCCCGCCGACCACGCAGGCGTATTGGGACGCCGGGTTCGCCGACTTCGGCGCGCGCTTCACACCCATTCTCAACACATTCGACGAGTGCGACGTGAACTTCGCGCTCGAGGTGCACCCGACCGAGATCGCGTTCGACATCGCGAGCAGCGAACGCGCGATCGCCGCGGTGAATGGCCACCGCCGCTTCGGCTTCAACTTCGACCCCAGCCACCTCGGCTACCAGGGCGTCGACTACATCCGCTTCATCCGCACTTTCGGCCCGCGCATCTTCAACGCGCACATGAAAGACGTGTGGTGGGGCAAGGGCGACGGCACGGTCGGCACCTTCGGCGGGCACACCAGCTTCGGCGACGCGCGCCGCACCTGGGACTTCCGCAGCGTCGGCCGCGGCATGATCGACTTCGAGTCGCTGATCGTGGCGCTCAACGACGTGGGCTACCAGGGCCCGCTCTCGGTCGAATGGGAAGACAGCCGCATGGACCGCGTGCACGGCGCCACCGAAAGTGCGGCCTTCTGCAAGCGGCTCGACTTCGAGCCGGCGCAGGGCGCATTCGATGCGGTGTTCGACAAGAAGAAGCAGGCAGCGTCGGCATGACACGCCCGCTCCGTTATGCGATGGTCGGCGGTGGGCGCGATGCCTTCATCGGCGCCGTGCACCGCCATGCGATGGCGCTCGACGGGCAGTACACGCTGGTGGCTGGCGCGCTCTCGTCGTCGCCCGACAAGGCGCGCGCCTCGGGTTTTGATCTCGGGCTGCACGACAGCCGCAACCACGGCAGCTGGCAGGCGCTGCTCGACGACGAACTGAAGCGGCCGCCCGAAGAACGCATCGACGTCGTCAGCATCGTCACGCCGAACCATGTGCACTACGACGTGGCGCGCGCCTTCGTCGACGCCGGTTTCCACGTCGTCTGCGACAAGCCCCTCGTGCACACCAGCGAGCAGGCCGACGACCTCGTCGCGCGTGTCGCGAAGCAGGGCACGCTGTTCGCGGTGACCTACAACTACACGGGCTACCCGATGGTGCGGCAGGCGCGCGAGATGGTGCGCGCCGGCACGATCGGCGCAGTGCGCAAGGTGATCGTCGAATACCACCAGGGCTGGCTCGCCACGCAACTCGAAGGCACCCACAACAAGCAGGCCGACTGGCGCACCGACCCGGCACGCAGCGGCATCGCCGGTGCCATCGGCGACATCGGCTCGCACGCCGAGAACCTGGCGCTCAGCGTCACCGGCCTCGAGATCGAGAGCCTGTGCGCCGACCTGACGAGCTTCGTGCCCGGCCGCCGGCTCGACGACGACGGCAACCTGCTGTTGCGTTTCACGAACGGCGCGCGGGGTGTCTTGATCGCTTCGCAGATCGAGGCCGGCAACGAAAACGACATCCGGCTGCGTGTGTTCGGCGAGCGCGGCATGCTCGACTGGCGCCAGGAAGACCCGAACCACCTGGTCCACGCACCGATCGACGGCCCAAAGATGATCCTGACGCGCAACTCGCCCTGGCTCAGCGATGCCGCGAAGCGCGCCTGCCGCCTGCCGGCTGGTCACCCCGAAGCGTTCATCGAGGCTTTCGCGAACCTGTACGCCGGCGTCGCCACCGACCTGCGCTCGCGCATCGCGAGCGGGCGGCCCGCATCGGCCGCCGAAGCCGACTACCCGCGCATCGCAGACGGTGCGCGGGGTGTGCGCTTCATCGAACGCACGGTGGCCTCGGCCACGAGCACGCAGAAGTGGATGCCGATGCGCTGACGGCCCGGTGGCCCGTCAGGCGCTGACCCGCGCAGCTTCCAGCGTTCCCTTCATGGCGCGCAGCCCGTGTTCGATCATGCCGGCCACGGTGGGCGCCAGTTCGTCGGGCCGCAGATCGCAGATCCAGACCGCCCGGGTCTGCTCGGGCGCTTCGGCGAAGGCCTGCAACGACGCGTTGTGGTGGCTCAGCCGGCCGCCCACGACCGACCACGCAATGCGCCGCTCGGCATCGTCGACGCTGAGGATCAGCTCCCGGGCGACGAGCCCGTTCGCGAAAGTGACCGTTCTGGCGTCGCCGTCGAACTCGCAGTGCGTCACAAAGCCCTTGGCCACTCGGGTGTGCAGCGCGCCGACGTCTCGCAGGGCGTCCCACACGGCGGCGGCGTCTGTCTCGATCATGATCTCGCGGCGAATCGATGCCATGGTCACCCCTGTTCAGTCTGGCGCTCGACATGAGCTGACAACAGCTTAGTTGCCGCGGCCATGGAAGGCTGGCCGGATTCGGACCCCTCCATCTGCACGAGATGAGCGACGGGCCCGTTCAGTGGGCAGGCCTGGCGCCGGGCACCTCAATGAACAGCTTGGCGAGCGCCGGCGGCAGCGGCGAGTCGAGCAAGGTGCAACTCAGGCGCAGCGCGTCGGCGGCGCCCACGCCGAGGCGGCGGTGCACGCTGTGGGCCACGGCCGCGTCGAACCAGCCGCGCACCAGCACCGGCCGCTGCATCCAGGCCAGCACCTGAAGCTCGTGCAATGCCGACACCAGCGCGTCGGTGTCGGGCGGCACGCAGGCCGGCACCTCGCCATGCTGTTGCCAAGGCGCCATCACGCTCGCGTACCAGGCCGGGCCGGCACCTGGGCTATTGGCGTCGGTCGCCTCCGCCGGCACCATGCGCGACAGGAAGGCGCTGTAGCTCGCGATCGCGTTCAGCATGTCGCCTTCGAGTTGAGACAACTCCACGCTGGCCGCGGTCTTGACCTTCACGGCGGCGTTGCCACCGAGCCGCTGCCGCATCGCGAGCCAGTGCAGGCGGTCGATCGGCCGCACCGAGCCGCGCGCCTGCATCACCCGGCGTGTCGCTTCGAGCAGCGCCTGGCGCGCCGGCAAGGGCTGGCGCCGCATGCGCGAGAGCAGTTGCTCGAACCACGGCAGGCGTGCATTCGCCTGCAGGTGGCCCACGTGAGCGAGCAGCGCCTGTGCTTCGGGCAGTGTTTCGTTGTCGGCCGCCCAAGCCCGTTCGGCGCGGCGGCTGCCGGCCGGCAGCATCAGGGCGAGCAGGGCGGCCTGCAACTCCAGCGCACCGTTGACGCGCCCCAGCGCGGCGGCCGCGGCCTCGTGCCATTCGTTCTTCTGTTCGGCCGAAGGCTCTTCGTTGTGCCGGTTGTCATCCATGGGTGGGCAGGCCTCACAAGGTGCCTGCGGCCTTGAAGCCGAACAGGCTGACGATCAGGACCGTCGGAAACTGCTTCACGGCGTGGTTGTACTCCAGCACCGCGTCGTTGAACTGGCGCCGTGCGAACGCCAGCGTGGTGTCGGTCGCGGTGATGCGGGCACCGAGTTCCTGCGCTTCGGCGTTCGCCGGCCATTGCGCGGCCAGGCGCGCGCGCGATTCGTTCAGGATCTCTTCGGCCAGCCGCAGGCTCGCGATCGCACCGCTCGAGCCGGGCCGCAGCCGAGCATGGGAACAAGCGGCTTCGGCCTGCTGGCAGGCCGCGTTCAGTGCGTCGAGCGACAGGCCGGTGTCGCCGAGCAGCGGTGCCAGCGTTTCGAGCTGTTCGTGCAGCAGCGCGTGGCGCAGCCTGAACTGTTCGTCGACCGGTGCGAACTGGCGCACGATGGCGCTGCGCAAGCCGACGAGCCGGTTGTAGGCCCCCACGACCCAGAACACCAGCGCGGCGCCGACCACGCAGCAGACGATCTGAAAGGTGCTCAAACCGGACTCAGCGGCCCCGGCGCAACTGGGGGTCGGCGTTGGTGTCGGCGAACGGCGTGAACTCGCTTTCGCCGTCGAGCGTGCTGCCGGTGTCGCTGTCGAGGCTGTCGGTGGCCACGCCCATGCCGGCGTTGAGCCAGGTGTCGAAGCCGTTGCGGCGCAGATCGCAGGCCGGGCACATGCCGCAGCCGTAGCCCCAGGCGTGGCGTTGGCGCCGGTCGCCCAGGTAACAGGTGTGGGTGTGCTCGACCACGAGTTCGATCAGCGGCTCGCCGCCGAGTTGTTCTGCCAGCGCCCAGGTCTGCGCCTTGTCGAGCCACATGAGCGGGGTGTCGATCGTCATCGGCGCGTCGAGGCCGAGGCTGAGCGCGACCTGCAGTGCCTTGAGCGTGTTGTCGCGGCAATCAGGGTAGCCCGAAAAGTCGGTCTCGCACATGCCGCCCACCAGCACGCTGAGCGAACGCCGGTGCGCGATCACGGCCGCGAAGTTGAAGAACAGCAGGTTGCGCGCCGGCACGAAGGTGTTGGGCAGGCCGCCGGCCTTCATCTCGATCTGGCGCTCGTCGGTGAGCGCGGTGTCCGAGATCTGGCCGAGCAGCGACAGGTCGATCAGGTGGTCGGCGCCGAGCCGGTGGGCCCAGTGCGGGAACTGCTTGCGCAACTGTTCGCGTACCGGAACGCGGCAGTCGAGTTCGACCAGGTGGCGCTGGCCGTAAGTGAAGCCGATGGTCTCGACGTGGGCGTAGCGCTGCAGCGCCCACACGAGGCAGGTGGTCGAGTCCTGCCCGCCCGAGAAGAGGACGAGTGCACGGCGGGTGTCGGTCATGGGCGCGATTCTCGCCCAAGCCCGCAGCGGCGTCAGCCTCGGGTTTCGCCGTGGCCCAGCACGACCCATTTCATCGAGGTCAGGCCCTCGATGCCGACCGGCCCGCGGGCGTGGAACTTGTCGGTGCTGATGCCGATCTCGGCGCCGAGGCCGTATTCGAAGCCGTCGGCAAAACGCGTCGACGCGTTCACCATCACGCTCGCCGAATCGACCTCGCGCAGGAAGCGCATCGCGTGCGAGTGCGTGTCGGTGAGGATGGCGTCGGTGTGGTGCGAGCCGTAGCGGTTGATGTGCGCGATGGCTTCGTCGAGGCCGGCCACGATCTTCACGCTGATGACCGGCGCCAGGTATTCCTCGGCCCAGTCCTGCTCGGTCGCCGCCGCGAGCTTTGCTGCGGGCACCGGGGCCAGCAGGGCGAGTGCCGCCGCATCGCCGCGCATCTCGACACCCTTGGCCGCGAACAGCGCGCCGATGCGTGGCAGAAACGCGGGCGCGATCGCCTCATGCACCAGCAGCGATTCGGCGGCGTTGCACGGGCTGTACTTCTGCGTCTTGGCGTTGTCGGTCACACGCAGCGCCAGTTCGAGCTCGGCGCTGGCGTCGACATACACGTGGCAGTTGCCGTCGAGGTGCTTGATGACCGGCACCTTCGCTTCGCGGCTGATGCGCTCGATCAAGCCTTTGCCGCCGCGCGGAATGATCACGTCGACCGCTTCGGGTGAGGCGATCAGGAAGCCGACCGCCGCGCGGTCGGTCGTCTGCACCAGTTGCACCGCGTCGGGCGGCAGGCCGGCTTCGACGAGCGCAGCCTGAACGACCTTCCAGAGTGCCAGGTTGGAATGGATCGCCTCCGAGCCGCCGCGCAGGATGCAGGCGTTGCCACTCTTGATGGCAAGCGAAGCGGCTTCGATCGTCACGTTCGGCCGGCTCTCGTAGATCATGCCGAACACACCGAGCGGCACACGCATCTGGCCGACCTGGATGCCGCTCGGGCGCAGCGCCAGGTTCGTGATCTCGCCGATCGGGTCGGGCATGGCGGCGATCTGCTCGCAGCCTTGGGCCACGGTGTCGAGGATGCCCGGCGTGAGCTTGAGGCGGTCGACCATCGGCGCGGCCAGGCCGGCGCTCTGCGCGGCGGCGATGTCTTGTGCGTTGGCGGCCTGCAGCGGCGCGGTTTCGCTGCGGAGCAAGCGCGCCAGCGCGAGCAGCGCGTTGTTCTTCGAAGCGGTGGACGCCGCCGCCATGCGGGCGCTCGCGGCACGGGCGGCAGCGCCCATGTGGGCGATCGTGGCTTGCAGGTCGGTCGAGGTCATGCCCCGATTGTCGCAAACCGCCGGTTGCTTTGCGCTACTGCGCCGCCCCCGTCACCCAGGCCTTGCGAATCAAGCGCCCGCAATACGCCGACGCAACCCCCGCAGCAGCGTTCAGGAAATCTTGCCGCGCCACGATGCCGTAGTAACGCTTGCCTGCATCGACCCACGGGTAGAAGCCGAACGCGCCGGCGCTGCTGAAGGCGCCGTCGCCCACCGCCGGGTCGCTCTCGACCCAGTGCCCGAGCGAGTACTGCCAGCTTTCGTTGCCGGGGATCGGCGTGCCCAGGGCCGTGCCGTTGCAGGTCAGCGGGTTGGTGCACACCGGGTTGCTGCCGAGTGCGGCCCCCATGCGCAGCTGGCCGCCCAGCAGCTTGCGGAGGTAGCGCGCGTAGTTGTCGGCGTTGGTGCGCACGCCGCCGGCGAGCTGCGGCTGGCTGTAGGCGATGTCGACGTCGCTGCCGAGCTGGCTTTCGATTTCGGTGGCCAGGGCGGTGTTGTCGAGCGCGTCCAGCCCCATCAGGCTGGCGTGCACCTGCATGTGGCCGCCGTCGTAGAGAAACTTGCCGTCGCTCGCGGCGGTGTAGACCCCGTTGGTCGACGAGGCCACGCACGAGCCCACGGTCTGCGTGGGGCTGCAACTGGTGAAGCTGGTGTAGCCGCTGCGGAAGTTCAGGAACTTGATGTCGCTGGCACTCAGGCCCGCCGAGCCACGGCGTTCGACCACGTAGGCACCGTAGAGCCACTTCGAGGCCGAGGCGATGTTCATCACGGTCGAGGCGGTGTAGGTCAGAGGCGAGCCGGTGGCGTTGACCGAACCGCTGGCCATGAGGCCGGTCTTGTCGCCGATCTCCCAGTAGAAGGGCTTCACGGCCACGCAATTGGCGTTGTTCGCGGCGGTGGTGGTGGCGGCCTGGGTGCGCTGGGCGGTGTCGGGGCTGGCGGGTGTGCCGGTGTCGGAGCCGCCGCCACCGCCACAGGCGCTCAGGCTCGCGACAACAAGGGCACCGGCAAGCAGCCGGAGGTGCGTGGTCGTGTTCATGAAGCTCGCCTTCGGTTCGTTTCGGCGCGTTGTAGCGCAGGCGTCCGTCAAGCATGTTTCGCGCCGGTAAATTTGCCGGCGCGCGGGGGAATGCGTCACACGATCTCGTGGACCCGGTGACAAGCCACCCGCTGCCCGCCCCCCAGCTCTTCGAGCACCGGCACCTCGGCCTCGCAACGCGGCACTGCGAACGGGCAGCGCTTGTGGAAAGCGCAGCCGCTCGGCGGGTTCAGCGGTGAGGGCAGTTCGCCCGTGAGCACCTGGCGGGTCTGCCGCGCCGCGGCATCGATGCGTGGCGTGCTGGCGAGCAGCGCGCGCGTGTACGGGTGGCGCGGCGCGGCGAAGAGCGCGGTCTTGGGCGCCTGCTCGACGACCTTGCCGAGGTACATCACGAGCACTTCGTCGGCGATGAGTTCGACCACCGCGAGGTTGTGCGAGATGAAGACGTAGGCGACCTGCGTTTCGTCTTGCAGGTCCATCAGCAGGTTCAGCACCTGGGCCTGGATCGACACGTCGAGTGCCGAGACCGGCTCGTCGAGCACCACCACTTTGGGCTGCAGCATCAAGGCGCGCGCGATCGCGACGCGCTGGCGCTGGCCGCCCGAGAACATGTGCGGGTAACGCGCGTGGTGCTCGGGCCGCAGGCCCACGCGGGCCATCATCGCGCGGGCTTTTTCGGTGCGCGCCTCGGCGCCGAGCGGCGTGTTGATGGCCAGCGGCTCTTCGAGCGCGTGGCCGATCTTCTTGCGCGGGTTCAAGCTCGCGAACGGGTTCTGGAACACCATCTGCACCTGCTGGCGCAACTGCTTTTTCACTGTGGCGTCGGCGTGGGTCACGTCGGCGCCGTTCAGCTTCAGCGTGCCGCTGGTCGGCGCTTCGATCATCGTGAGCTGGCGCGCGAGCGTGCTCTTGCCGCAACCCGATTCGCCGACCACGGCGAGCGTGTGGCCGGCGGCGAGTGTGAACGACACGCCGTCGAGCGCGCGCGCCGTGGCCTTCGGTTTGAGAAAGCCGGTCGAGACGGTGTAGTGCTTCGCGAGCGCCTGCGCTTCGAGCACCGGCGCGGTCGTGTCGGTCATGCCGCCACCTCCGCGCTCTGCGTCAACGGATAGAAGCATCGCGCCTGCGCGCCGGGCTCGCCGACGAGCGGCGGCTGCTCGCTGCGGCAACGCGGCTGCACGTGCGGGCAGCGTGGCGCGAGCAGGCAACCGGCGGGGCGGTCGTAGGCACCCGGCACCACGCCGCTCATCGAACTCAGGCGGCGCTTTCCGATGTTGTGCTCGGGCAAGGCCGACAACAGTGCTTCGGTGTAAGGGTGGCGCGGCGCGTCGAAGACCTGCGGCACATGAGCGGTCTCGACCAGCTGGCCGGCGTACATCACGAGCACGCGCTGCGCGATCTCGGCGACCACGCCGAGGTCGTGCGTGATGAGCAGCAAGGCCATGCCGCGTTCTTTCTGCAGCTTCAGCAGCAGCGCGAGCATTTGCGCCTGGATGGTCACGTCGAGCGCGGTGGTCGGTTCGTCGGCGATGAGCAGGCGCGGGTTGCAGGCGATCGCCATCGCCACCATCACGCGCTGGCTCATGCCACCTGACAGTTGATGCGGATACGCGTCGAGGCGGCGTTCGGCGTCGGGGATCTCGACCGCGCGCAGCAGCTCGAGCGCACGCGCGCGCAGCGCGGCCTTGCTGCCACCTTCGTGGATCTTCAGCGTTTCCATCAGCTGGAAGGCGACCGTGAAACACGGGTTCAGGCTCGTCATCGGGTCCTGAAAGATCATCGCGATGTCTTTGCCGAGCAACTGGCGGCGGTCCTTGACCGGCATGGTCAGCAGGTCGCGGCCATCGAACATCAAACGCTGTGCGCGCACGCGGCCGGGCTCGTCGATCAGTCCCATCAGGGCGAGCGCGGTCACGCTCTTGCCCGAGCCCGATTCACCGACCACGCCGACCACTTCGCCGGCGTCGAGCGTGAAGCTCATGCCGTCGACGGCCTTGAATGGCGCGGCTTCGGAACCGAATTCGACGCGCAGGTTTTCGACTTCGAGGAGAGCCATGACGGTCAGCGTTTGAGCTTCGGGTCGAGCGCATCGCGCAGCCCGTCGCCCATCAAATTGAAAGCCAGCACCGAGACCAGGATCGCCAGGCCCGGCAGCGTGACGACCCACCACGCGCTCTGGATGAATTCGAGCGCGCTCGCCAGCATCGAGCCCCACTCGGGTGTGGGCGGCTGCGCGCCCAGGCCGAGGAACCCGAGCGCCGCGGCGTCGAGGATGGCGGTCGAAAAACCAAGCGTCGTCTGCACGATCAGCGGTGCGGCGCAGTTCGGCAACACGGTGTCGAACATCAGCCGTGCCGTGCCGGCGCCGGCGATGCGCGAGGCGGCCACGTAGTCCTTTCCCATTTCGCCGATCACGGCGGCGCGGGTCAGGCGCACGAAGTGCGGCAGCATCACGATCGCGATCGCGTACATCGCGTTCATCAAGCCCGGCCCGAGGATCGCGACCACGGCCACGGCGAGCAGCAGGCTGGGCAGCGCCAGCATGATGTCCATCAGCCGCATGATCGTGAACTCGACACCGCCGCGGAAGTAACCCGCGAACAGGCCGAGCAAGATGCCGCCGGTGAGCGACAGGCCGACCGACACCAGGCCGATGACCAGCGACAGCCGCGTGCCGTGGATCAGACGCGAGAGCACGTCGCGCCCGACCGGGTCGGTCCCGAGCAGGAACACGTGGCCGCCGATCGGCTGCGTGGACGGCGCCTTGAGCACCGCGTCGGGGAACTGTTCTTTTGGCGAATAGGGCGCGATCACGTCGGCGAACAGCGCGCACAGCACCAGCGCGGCGATCACGGCCAGGCCGACCAGGGCGCCGCGGTTGCGGCGGAAGTCGCGCCAGAGCTCAGTGAAGGGCGAGGGCGGCGCCTGCTCCTGCACGATGACGTCAGGGTTGGCGCTCATGTGTGGCGGATGCGCGGGTTGATCACGCCGTACAACACGTCGACGATCAGGTTCACGCCGATGATGACGGTGGCCGATAAGAGGATGCCACCTTGCACCGCAGGGTAGTCACGCCGGTGGATCGCCTCGACCAGCCATTTGCCGATGCCGGGCCACGAGAAGATCGTCTCGGTGAGGATGGCGCCGGCGAGCAGCGTGCCCACCTGCAGGCCGATCGTGGTAACGACCGGGATCAGCGCGTTGCGCAAGGCGTGGATGCCGACGATGCGGAACGTGGACGCACCCTTGGCGCGTGCGGTGCGCACATAGTCTTCGCGCAGCACTTCGAGCATCGACGAGCGTGTCATGCGCGCGATGACGGCGAGCGGGATCGTGCCGAGCGCGATCGACGGCAGGATCAGGTGCGACAGCGCGCTCTTGAACGCGCCCTTGTCGGACGAGAGCAGCGAGTCGATCAGCATGAAACCGGTGACTGGCGGAATGTCGAACTGGATCGCGATGCGGCCCGACACCGGCGTCCAGCCGAGCGTGACCGAGAAGGTGAGGATCAGCAGCAGGCCCCACCAGAAGATCGGCATCGAAAAGCCGGTGAGCGAGGCGCCCATCACCGAGTAGTCCCACACCGAGTTGCGCTTCACGGCGGCGAGGATGCCGGCCGGCAGGCCGATCACCAGCGCCAGCAGCATCGCGCAGACGCTCAGCTCGATCGTGGCCGGGAACAGCGTGATGAACTCCTTGAACACCGGCTCGTGCGTGATCGTCGAGAAGCCCAGGTCGCCGTGCACGGCCTTCCACAGGTAGTCGGCGTATTGCACCGGCAGAGGCCGGTCGAGGCCGAACTCGTGGATCAGGCGTTCGTAGCGTTCGGTCGTCATGCCGCGCTCGCCCGAAAGCGCTTCGACCGGGTCGCCCGGCAGCAGGCGGATCAATGCGAACACCAGCAGCGTGATGCCGATGAACGTGGGCAGCACGAGGCCCAGGCGTTTGGCGATGAAGGTGAACATGTCAGGGCGAGGCGGTCAGGAAAAAGGGGGCGCGAGCCCCCTTGTCGATCGCTGTGGCGAGGTGATGCGGGCGCATCACTTGTCGGGCATGTCGACCTTGTTGAAGTAGTGGTGCGCGGTCGCGTCCATCTTGTAGCCGGTCACTTCCTTGCGCACCGGGTCGAAGCGCACCGAGTGGGCAATGGTGATCCACGGCGCTTCTTCCTTGGCGATGAGCTGCGCCTTCTCGTAGAACGCGGCACGGTCGGCCTGCTTGGTCACGCTCTTGGCCTTCTGGATCGCGTCTTCGAAGTCTTTGTTGCACCAGCGCGCCACGTTGCCACCGGCCTTCACGGCCGAGCAGCCGAGCAGCGGCACGAAGAAGTTGTCCGGGTCGCCGTTGTCGCCCGACCAGCCGAACATCATGGCGTGCTGTTCGCCCACCTTGCTGCGCTTGCGGTACTCGCCCCACTCGAAGGTGAGCAGCTTGGTCTTGACGCCGATCTTTTCCCAGTCGGCCTGGATCAGCTCGGCCATGCGCTTGCCGTCAGGGTTGTAGGGGCGCGTGACGGGCAGGTACCAGAGTTCGACTTCGGTGCCGTTCGGGAAGCCGGCCTTGGCCAGCAGTTCTTTCGCCTTGGCCGGGTCGTACACGTAGTCGGTGACCTTGTCGTTGTAAGACCAGAGCGTGGGCGGGATCGGGTTCTTGGCGACCTGGCCGGCGCCCTGGAACACGGCGTCGAGAATGGCCTTCTTGTTGACGGCCATGTTCAAGGCCTGGCGAACCTGCTTGTTGTCGAAGGGCTTCTTCTCGACGTTGAACGCGATGTAGCCCACGTTCAGGCCGTTCTGCTGCACCAGGTTGATGTTCGGGTCGTTCTTCATCAGCGCCACGTCGGCCGGCTTCGGGAAGGCCATCACGTGGCACTCGCCGGTCTTCAGCTTGGCGTAACGCACCGACGCGTCGGTCGTGATGGCGTAGACCAGGTTGTCGATCTTCGGGCGGCCGCCCCAGTGCGCGTCGAAAGCCTTGTAGCGGATGACCGCGTCTTTCTGGTACGAGACGAACTGGAACGGGCCGGTGCCGATCGGCTCCTTGTCGATCACGTCGGGTGTCTTGGCGGCCATCATCTTGTCGGCGTATTCGGCCGAGTGGATGGAGGCGAAGTCCATCGCCAGGTTGGCCATGAAGGGCGCCTCGGGCTTCTTCAGCACGAACTTGATCGTCATCGCATCGACCTTCTCGACGCGGTCGACGATGTTCTTCATGTCCATGTCTTCGAAGTACGCGTAGGTCTGGCCCGGCGTGACCTTGGCGAACGGGTGGTTCGGGTCGGCCTGCCGGTTGTACGAGAACAGCACGTCGTCGGCGTTGAAGTCACGCGTGGGCGTGAACTTGGCGTTGCTGTGGAACTTCACGCCCTTGCGCAGCTTGAAGGTGTACGACAGGCCGTCGGCCGCCGCGGTCCAGCTTTCGGCCAGGCCCGGGATGATGTTGGTGGTGCCCGTGTCGAACTCGACGAGGCGGTTGTACATCGGCACCGACGACGCGTCGGCGGTGGTGCCGGTGGTGAAGAACTGCGGGTTGAAACCTTCGGGGCTGCCCTCGGAGCAATACACCAGGGTCTTGGCGGCCAAGGCCGCGCCGGCGCCGCCCAGCAAGGCGCTCGCGGCGAGCGTGGTCAAGATGAATCCGCGGAATTTCATGGGTGGTTCCAGAAAGTTGAACGGTGACGCTCTTCGTGAGAGCAAGGGGCTGAATGATAGGTGGCGTGCCGAGGCACGGACTCTAGTGTTCCCCCTAGCAAACTGCCTGCCAGGGTGAGCCGGGCACGACGCTCAGGCGAGCAGTTGCAGCACCGTGAGCCACAGCGGCGCCACGGCCACGAAGGCGAGGGTCGAGAACACCGTGGCAGCGGTGATCTCGGCCTCGAGCGCGTGGTAACGCTGCGCGAAGATCAACGCATTGCTGCCGATGGGCAGCGCCGCCATCATCACGATCACGGTCAGCGGCATGCCGCCGAGCTTGAAGCCCCAGTGCGCGATGCCGAGCACGAGCGCCGGCAGCACCAGCATCTTGAGCAGCGACAGCACCACCGCCGCCCGCGCCGCGCCCTGAACGCCGTAGTAGGCGAGCGCCATGCCGATCAGCACCAGGCACAGCGGCACCACCGCCGAGCCGAGCGTCTGCAGGATCTCGTCGGCCACCGCCGGGATCGGCAGGCCGAGCGCGTTCCAGCTCAGGCCGATCAACACCGGCAGCACCACCGGGTGGATGATCGTGTTGCGGGCCGTCGAGAGCAGGGTCTGCATCAGGTGCGTCTGGCCGCCGTCGTGTTTGGCGCGAGCCAGATCGAGTTCGACCAGCGCGGTCACCAGCGTGAGCAGCACCAGCGCGTGCAGGCTCACGATCGCCAGGTGGATCGCCAGGCCGGTCTCACCGAACAGCGCCGCCGCCATCGGAATGCCGACCTGCACCGTGTTGCCGAACACCGAAGAGATCGCGCGGACGCCGGGCGCGGCGACCGGCAGCGCGCCCGAGCGGTTGGCGCGGCGCTGCACTGCATAGACCACGATCAGCATCGCCATCATCGGCACGAACACCGCGATAAGCGTGTCCCAAGGCATCGTCTTGAAGTCGATGCGGGCGGTGGTGCGAAACAGCAGCGCCGGCACGAAGATGTAGTAGGCCGCGTTGGCCAGCGTGCGTGCCGGGTCGCCGGTGCCCAGCCACTTCAGCTTGCCGACGATCCAGCCGATCGCCACCACGATGAAGATCGTGAGCAGCTTGAAGAAGACGAGAGAAGACATGCGCCGAAGTATCGGCGACGGCACATGCCGATCAGGCGGGCGGCTCGCTCCGCCTTCGCATCAGGACCCTGCCGGCTTGAAGTGCCGCGCTTCGAGCAGCTTGGCGTTCGTCAGGCCCAGCGCCACGAGCAGACGCTCGAGCCAGGTCAGGCGTTTGAAGCGACCGTCGGGCAAGGCGAGCACCGGGCCGAGGATCGGCTCGTCTTCGATGCGCGATTCCTGGTACGGCCGACCGTTCACAGCGTCTTTCATGCGAGTCTCCTTCGTGTGGCGCCTGGTTGTAACAAAGCGTATTTTAGGATTCCCCGTCGGTGAAGAGAAGAGGGCGGCGCAGTGCGATGCATCGGGCAAACCCTTTGACGGGCTCGGCGCGGCGCTCTCGCTCCGATACTGCAGGCTCTCGTTCGATACCCACCGATTCATCAGGAGCAAACCACCATGGCTGCCTACCTCTATGCCGACGTGCACGTCACCGACTCCGCCCTCTTCGAGGAATACCGCGCCCTCGTCCCCGCCGTCATCAAGGCCTACGGCGGCCGATATCTGGTGCGCGGGGGCGCCGCCGAAACGCTCGAAGGCGACCGCCCGTTGAACCGCAACGTGCTGCTCGAATTCCCCGACATGGCCGCGCTCAGGGCCTTCTATTTCTCGGCCGAGTACAAACCGCTGATCGCGATGCGCCAACGCGCGGCCACGTCGAGCCTGATCGCCGTCGAAGGCGTTTGAAGCGGCGGTGGAAAATGCGCACAGCCCCGTTCCTGGAGACACGATGCCCTACATGCTCTTGATCGTCGAACCGCCCGGCCAGCGCAGCGAGCGCGGCCTGCAGGGTGGCCAGCAGGCCTACGCCGCGATGCAGGCTTTTGCCGAAGACCTGAAGTCGCGTGGCGTGCTGCGAGGTGTGGAGTCGCTCGTCTCTGATGCAAAAGGCGTGCGGGTGCAGGTGCGCGAAGGGCGCGCCAGCCTGGTCGACGGGCCGTTCGCCGAGGCCAAGGAGATGGTCGGCGGTTTTTTCCTGCTCGATTGCGCTTCACGCGACGAGGCGGTGGCGATCGCGGCCGCCTGCCCGGCCGCGGCCTGGGCCACGGTCGAAGTGCGTGAAACCGGGCCCTGCTGGAACTGACCGCGCGCTTCGCCTCTGACCGATCTCGACAAGCTTGTCGATCCGGCGCTGCGCCGTTCGTCGTGAATGCAGCAGCCGCCCGGTACGACAAGGAGAGACTCGATGCGATTCATGATCCTGATGAAAGCCAGCGCCGGCAGCGAAGCCGGGGCCACGCCCGACTCCGGCTTGCTCGCCGAGATGGCGAGTTACCACGACGCGCTGGCCCGGGCCGGTGTGCTGCTCGACGGCGCCGGCCTGCACCCGCGCGCGAAGGGCTGGCGAATCCGATTTTCCGAAGGCCGCCGCAGCCTGCTCGACGCCTCGCTCGCCGAGCCGGGAGAACGCGTCACCGGCTACACGCTCATCCAGGTGCGCAGCCGCGAAGAGGCGATGGAGTGGTCTCGGCGCTTCCCTGTGCCGACCGGCGCCGATGCCGACGCCGAGATCGAGGTGCGTCAGCTGTTCGAACGGGAAGACTCCGAGCCCGGCGCTGCCACGGCCTCAGCCGCGGGCAGGTGCCCATGAGCCCCAAGCCGGAATGCGCGCCCTGAGATGACTGCCGATCCGGCCACGCACCGTGCCATCGAAGCCGCCTGGCGCATCGAGGCGGCCAAGGTCGTCGCCCATGCCGCGCGCCTGGTGCGTGACGTGGGTGTGGCCGAAGAACTGGCGCAGGACGCGCTCGTCGCCGCGCTCGAGCACTGGGGCCGAAGTGGCGTGCCCGACAACCCGGGGGCGTGGCTGATGGCCACCGTGAAGAACCGCGCGCTCGATCGGCTGCGGCAAGACGCACTGCACCAGCGCAAGCACGAAGAGATCGGCCACGACCTCGACGCGATGCAGGCGCACGTGGTGCCTGATTTCGTCGACGCGCTCGGCGCGGCGCGCGAAGACGACATCGGCGACGACCTGCTGCGCCTGGTCTTCACCGCCTGCCACCCGGTGCTCTCGACCGACGCACGCGTGGCACTCACGCTGCGCCTGCTCGGTGGCCTGACGACCGACGAGATCGCGCGCGCCTTCCTGTTGCCCGCCGCCACCATCGCGCAGCGCGTGGTGCGCGCCAAACGAACGCTTGCCGACGCGAAGGTGCCGTTCGAGGTGCCGCGTGCCGACGCGCTCGGCGCCCGCCTGGGCTCGGTGCTCGAAGTGATCTACCTGGTCTTCAACGAAGGTTATTCGGCCACCGCGGGCGACGACTGGATGCGCCCGGCGCTGTGCGAAGAAGCGCTGCGCCTGGGCCGCATCGTGGCCGGGCTGATGCCCGACGAAAGCGAAGTGCATGGCCTGGTGGCGCTGATGGAGATCCAGGCCTCGCGCACCCGCGCCCGCACCGATGCACAAGGCCGCGCGGTGCTGTTGCTCGAGCAGGACCGCAGCCGCTGGGACCCGCTGCTGATCCGCCGCGGCCTGGCTGCGCTGGCGCGCGCCGAAGCGCTCGGCGGCGCGCTCGGCCCGTATGCGCTGCAGGCTGCGCTGGCCGCCTGCCACGCCCGTGCGCCCGAGGCGGCTGCCACCGACTGGCAGCGCATCGTCGAACTCTACGAAGCGCTGGCGCGGGTGGCACCGTCACCGGTGGTCGAGCTGAACCGTGCGGTGGCGGTCGGCATGGCTTTCGGGGCAGAGGCCGGGCTCGCCATCGTCGATGCATTGCGCACCGAGCCGCAACTGGCCAACTACCACTGGTTGCCGAGCGTGCGCGGCGACTTGCTGGCCCGCCTCGGGCGCACCGGCGAAGCGCGCGCCGAGTTCGAGCGCGCCGCCGGCATGACACGCAACCTGCGCGAGCGCGAGCTGCTGCTGGCGCGCGCCGCCGAGCCCACTCCGCGCTGAAGGCGCGATGCTACGCGTGCGTGCCGAGTTCGGCGCGGCGCGGCATGTCGGCACCGCGCCGAGAGCAGGTGATGGCGGCGGCCTGAGCGGCGAAGGCCAGCGCCTCGGCGAACGCCTGCTGCGGCAGGCTGCCGAGCGCCTGCGCGCTCAAGGCGCCGTTCTCGGCCAGCCAGGTCAGCAGCGCGGCCTGGAAGGTGTCGCCGGCGCCCACGGTGTCGACCACCGTCACCGCCACGGGCGAGGTGGTGACGCTGAACTGCGCAGTCCAGCCGATCGCGCCGTGCGCGCCGCGCGTGACGACGACCGCGCGCACGCCTTGTGCCAGCGCCCGCATCGCAAAGTCTTCGAGCAGGCCGCCGGGGTAGAGCAGCTCCAGGTCTTCTTCACTGACCTTGAGCAGATCGGTGCGTGGCTGCATCCATGCGAGCTGGTCGCGCCAGCGTTGCAGGTCGGGTTCCACGTTGAGGCGGATGTTCGGGTCGTAGGCGATCAAGGCGCGGCCGCGTTCACGCTCGACCAGCGCGCGCAGCGCCGAGGCCACGGGTTCGACGACCGTCGCGTACGAACCCACGTTCACCACCGTCAGGCCATGCGGCACGCGGGCCATGTCGCCGGGTTCCAGCAGGCGGTCGGCGCAGCCTTCGCCGTAGAAGGCATACGAGGGCACGCCTTGCGCGTCCAGGCCGATCAGGCTGAGCGTGGTCGGCGCGGCGAGGCGTGCGATCGCCTGACTGTCGACACCCTCGGCCACGAGCGTGCGCATCAGGCGCTCGCCCGCAAAGCCGGTCGAGATGGCGCTGAAGAAGCCGACCGGCTGGCCCAGCCGCGCCAGCCCCACCGCCACGTTGAGCGGCGAGCCGCCCACGTTGGCGTCGAGCGTCATGCCGGTGCGGGTGTCACCGGCGGCAAAAACGTCGAGCAGGGCTTCACCGCAGACCATCATCATCTTGAGTTCTCCTCGGTCGTGGGCTGGCCGGGCGTGTTCGCCCGGCCAGCCGAAGGCGGCACTGTGCGCTTTGGCTTCGCAACCCGAAATCCGGGTTTTCCATTAATAAATCAACTTGATTTATTAAAGATCGCTGCCGATAATTTGTGCACACCCAGCGTGGTGTCGGGCAACCATCAGCGGCGGTGCCGCACAGAACTCACGGAGACACGAACATGAGCCAACTTTCTTTCTCGCGCATGGCGCTGGCAGTGGCCGCGATGGCGGTGGCGGGCGTTTCGAGCGCCGCCGACCAGCCGGTGATCGGCCTGATCACCAAGACCGACACCAACCCCTTCTTCGTCAAGATGAAAGAAGGCGCGCAAGCGGCGGCCACGGCCAAGGGCGCCAAGCTGCTGAGCGCCGCCGGCAAGACCGACGGCGACAACGCCGGCCAGGTGACGGCCATCGAGAACATGATCGCCGGTGGCGCCAAGACCATCCTGATCACGCCGAGCGACTCGAAGGCCATCGTGCCGGCCATCAAGAAAGCGCAGGCCAAGGGCGTGATGTTCATCGCGCTCGACAGCCCCGCCGACCCGATGGAGGCGACCGATGCACTCTTCGCCACCGACAACTACAAGGCTGGTGTGTTGATCGGCCAGTACGCCAAGGCTGCGATGGCCGGCAAGCCCGCCAAGATCGCGACGCTCGACCTGTTCCCCGGGCACCCGGTCGGCGCACAGCGCCACAACGGTTTCATGTCGGGCTTCGGCCTGGCTGCCGCCGACGCGAAGAGCAACGAACTCTCGAAGGCGCCCGAGATCGTGTGCCTGGCCGACAGCTTCGGCGACCAGGCCAAGGGCCAGACCGCGATGGAAAACTGCCTGCAGAAGAACCCCGACATCAACGTCGTCTACACGATCAACGAGCCAGCCGCGGCCGGTGCCTACCAGGCACTGAAGGCGGCGGGCAAGGAAAAGGGCGTGATCATCGTGTCGGTCGACGGCGGTTGCGCCGGCGTGAAGAACGTGAAGGCCGGCGTGATCGCCGCCACCTCGCAGCAGTACCCGCTGAAGATGGCTTCGATGGGCGTCGACGCCGGCATCGAGTACGCCAAGGGCGGCAAGAAGGTCAGCGGCTACACCGACACCGGCGTCACGCTCATCAGCGACAAGCCGATGAAGGGCGTGGACAGCAAGGACACCAAGTTCGGCACCGACGCGTGCTGGGGCAACAAGTGATCTGATTTCCCGCACGGGGCGCCCGGCACGGGCGTTCCGCCCAGAACACCGGACGGAGACACCATGTCGAACAACGCCCCTTCGAAGATCAACATCGCCAGCCTCGGGCCCGTTATCGCGCTCGTGCTGGCGTGCGGGTTCTTCGCCACGCAAAGCGACCGCTTCCTGTCGGTCCAGAACTTCTCGCTGATCCTGCAGCAGGTGATGGTGGTCGGCACCATCGCCATCGGCCAGACGCTGATCATCCTCACCGCCGGCATCGACCTCTCGTGCGGCATGGTGATGGCGCTCGGCGGCATCGTGATGACCAAACTCGCGGTCGGCTCCGGCATGAACGCCTACCTGGCCATCGTGTGCGGGCTGCTCGTGTGCATGGCCTTCGGCCTGCTCAACGGCCTGCTCGTCACGCGCATCAAGCTGCCACCCTTCATCGTCACGCTCGGCACGATGAACATCGCGTTCGCGGTCACCCAGCTCTACTCGGGTGCGCAGACCGTGACCGACCTGCCGCCGGAGATGACCTTCTTCGGCAACACCGTGAGCCTGGGCAGTGCGGCTTTCAACTACGGCACGGTGTTCATGATCGCGATGTACGCCTTCATGTGGTGGAGCCTGCGCGACACGCGGCCCGGGCGCCACGTCTACGCGGTCGGCAACAACCCTGAAGCGACGCGCCTGACCGGCATCGCCACCGACAAGGTGCTGCTCGGCGTGTACGTGACCGCCGGCCTGTTCTACGGCATCGCCTCGCTGCTGTCGGTGGCCCGCACCGGCGTCGGCGACCCGAACGCGGGGCAGACCGAGAACCTCGACGCGATCACCGCCGTGGTGCTCGGTGGCACCAGCCTGTTCGGCGGCCGCGGCATCATCCTGGGCAGCCTGCTCGGCGCCTTGATCGTCGGCGTGTTCCGCAACGGCCTCACGCTGATGGGCGTGCCTTCGGTCTACCAGGTGCTGATCACGGGTGTGCTCGTGATCCTGGCCGTGACCACCGACCAACTCTCGCGCAAAGGGGCTCGCTGATGAACACTTCAACCACCCCCCGCCTCGTGATGGAAGCGCGAGGCCTCGTCAAGCGTTATGGGCAAGTCACCGCACTCGACGGCGCTGACTTCGAACTGCGTGCCGGCGAGATCATGGCCGTGATCGGCGACAACGGCGCCGGCAAGTCGTCGCTGATCAAGGCGCTGTCGGGTGCGACGATCCCCGACGAAGGCGAAGTGAAACTCGACGGCAAGGTGATCCACTTCAAGTCGCCGATCGACGCGCGCCGCGAAGGCATCGAGACGGTGTACCAGGACCTGGCGGTCGCGCCCGCGATGACGATCGCCGAGAACCTCTTTCTCGGCCGCGAGATCATCAAGCCCGGTTTCCTGGGCCGCTTGCTGCGCATCATCGACAAGAAGAAGATGCTCGAAGAAAGCATCGCGCGCATGAACGACCTGAAGGTCGGCATCCGCTCGATGACGCAGGCGGTCGAAACGCTGTCGGGCGGCCAGCGCCAGTGCGTGGCGGTGTCGCGCGCGGCGGCTTTTGCCGAGCATGTGGTGATCCTCGACGAACCCACCGCCGCGCTCGGCGTGAAAGAAGGGAACATGGTGCTCGAGCTGATCCGCCGGGTGCGCGACAAGGGCCTGCCGGTGATCCTGATCAGCCACAACATGCCGCATGTCTTCGAGATCGCCGACCGCATCCACATCGCACGGCTGGGCAAGCGCGCCTGCATCGTCAACCCGAAGACCATCAGCATGAGCGACACGGTCGCGGTGATGACGGGCGCCAAGCGCCCCGACGAACTGCCGGCCGAGGCGCTGGCCTGAGGAGCGGGCATGCTGAAGAACATCGACCCGCTGCTCACGCCCGAATTGCTCAAGGTGCTGTGCGAAATGGGCCACGGCGACGAAGTGGTGCTGGCCGACGCCAACTTCACCGCCGAGTCGCTCGGCCGCGGCCGCATCGTGTTGCGCCTGCCCGGCGCAGACATGCAGCGTGCCAGCGCGGCCGTGCTGTCGGTGTTTCCGCTCGACGAATCGGTGGCGCAGCCGGCGGCGTACATGCAGGTCGGCGGCTCGGCGCCGGGTTATCGCTCGGGCTTGCAGCGCGCGGTCATCGCGCAGGCGGCGGCCGCGGACCCGGGCTGTGACGACGGCAAATGGGAGGCCGTCGAACGCTTTGCGTTCTACGAGCGCGCAGCGCGCGCCTACGCGATCGTGCAAACTGGCGAGATGCAGGCATGGGCGAATCTGGTGTTCAAGAAGGGCGTGATCGCCGATCGGCTGATCGCGTGAGCGGCGCTCCGGGCGCCGACCCGATCGAGCGCGACGCGTCGGCCGCGCGCCTGCGCCCGCGCGGCTCCAACCACGTGGGCATGCGCCAGTTCAACGAGCGTGTGGTGCTGCAGGCGATTCGCCTGCACGGCAGCCTGCCCAAGGCCGACATCGCGCGGCTCACCAAGCTCACGCCGCAGACCGTGCAGGTCATCATCGCGCGGCTCGAGGCCGACGGCCTCGTGCACAAGCTCGCGCCGCTGCGCGGCAAGATCGGCCAGCCGTCGGTGCCGATGGCCCTCGACCCCGACGGCGCGTTCTCGATCGGCATCAAGATCGGCCGGCGCAGCATGGACATGCTGCTGCTCGACTTCGCCGGCCAGGTGCGCGAGCGGCTGTCGCTGAACTACGAATTCCCAGACCCCGACACGCTCTTTGGCGACATTGAAGCGCGCCTCGAGCAGTTGCGGCTGCGCCTGCCCGCGCGCTTGCGTTCGCGCCTGCATGGCGTGGGCCTCGCAGCGCCGCTCTCGCTCGGCGGCTGGCAGGCGGTGCTCGGCATCGAGCCGCGGCAGGCTGCGAAGTGGGCCGACATCGACATCCGTGAACGCGTGGCGGCCATGACCGAGCTGCCGGTCGAGTTCGTGAAAGACACGGCGGCGGCCTGCGTGGCCGAGCTCGTGGCCGGCCGCGGCCGCAGCATCAGCAGTTTTCTCTACGTGTTCTTCGACACCTTCATCGGCGGCGGCCTCGTGATCGACAGCCACCTGCGCGCCGGCATCCACGGCAACGCCGGTGCAGTGGGCTCGCTGCCGATGGGGCTGGCGCCAGCGGGTCGCGGCGGTGCGCCGCACCAACTGCTGAGCCAGGCGTCGCTGATCAACCTCGAGGCGCGCTTCAGCGCAGCTGGGCTCGATGCGACTGCGGCCACCGACGTGCGCGCGATGCAGCGCCCGTGGTGGGAGCACACCGACCTGTGGCTGCGCGACGCGGCGCCGGCGGTGGCTTTCGCCGTGAACTCGGCCGCCTGCCTGCTCGACCTGGAAGGCGTGATCATCGACGGCTCGTTCAGCCGCGAGCTGCTGCGCGCGACGCTGACGGCCGTGAACCATTCGCTCGACCAGTACAGCTGGGAAGGCGTGGCCCGCCCGGCCGTGCTCGAAGGTGCGATCGGCTCCGACGCACGGGCGATGGGCGGCGCGCTCTTGCCGCTGTACGCCAACTTCGCGCCCGACCGCGACCTGTTCCTCAAGCTCGCGGAGTAGGGCCGGACAGTTCAGCCGATTCAGTCGATCGTGATGCTGGCGGGCGCCAGGCCCTGCGCGTAGCGCGCGTAGGCGGCGGCGATGGCCGTGTCGAACCGGCGCGCCTGGGCCGCGAGCTGGAACGGCAGGAAGCCCGTCCGGCCGCGCGCCAGCTGTGCGCGGTACGCCGCCCGCTCGTCGGCCGAGCGCATCAGCTTCAGCGCCAGCTGCTCGTATTCGTCTGCGCTGCTCGCGATCCAGCCGGGCGTGCCGTGCTGGCGCAGCAGGTTGGCGCCCATGCGTTGGGCGATGCGCGGGCCTTCGCGCGTGACCACCGGAACGCCGGCGTACAGCGCATCGAGGATCGAGGTGTGGCCGTTGTAGTCCCACGCGTCGAGGTACAGATCGGCCAGCGCCGAGCGCGCCAGGTGCACGGGGTGCGGCGCGTTGGCAGCGAAGATCAGCCGCTGTGGCGCCACGCCCCGTTCGGCGAACCAGGCTGCCCACTGCACGCTTTGCATCGGGTGGGTCTGGTGCAGCCACAACACCGCTTCTGGCACCTGCCGCAGCAGGCGGGCCCACACGTCGGCGAGATCGGGGCCGATCTTGAAAGCGGCGTTGAAGGTGGCGACCACCAGCGCGTCGTCGGGCAGCCCGTGCTCGCGGCGCGTGGTCGGGGCGGCCGGGCTGGCGCTGTAGGTGTAGCAGGTGCCGCGCAGGTGGATCGGGGCTTCACGCGCCGGTGGCACGCTGGCCCCGAAGCTGTCGTCGACGATGCGGTACTGCGCCAGCCCGCCGGTGCTGCCGCAGCTTGTCAGGTGGTGAATGGTCACCGGCACACCGCTGGCGCGGCAGACGGCGGCCACCCAGTCCATCTCCCAGTCGGGCATCACGACCAGCACGTCGATGGCGTCGGCGGCGATCAGGGCCGCTGCTTCACGAGCGTTGGCGGGCAGGCCGCGCACCACGTCGCAGCCTTGCACGAGCAACTCTTCTGGCGCCACGTCGCGGCCGGGCGCATGGCCGTAAGCGAAGAGCTCGAAGCGCTCGTGGTCTTGCTGCCGGGGCAGAGCGGCGATCATCACCGCCGTGGCGTGGGGCCCGAGGCAGGGCGACAGGTAGGCGACACGCAGGCGGCCGCGGCGTGCAGCCCGCACAGGGACCGGCGGCGGCCAGTGATCGGCCATGCGGTTGACCAGCGCGATCTGCGTGTCTTCGGTCGCCACGTAGGCCAGCGACACGAAGCGCAGCTGCGGCCACGGAATGTGCGGCATCCCGGCGAGCGATGCGAGTGTCTGCGGCAGACGATCGCGCCCGGCCCAGACGCCGGCCACCTGTTGTTCGTAGAGCAGATAGGCCCGAAGCAGGGGTGGGTGCCAGCCCGCCGCGAGCAGGTCGGCCAGCGAGGGGCCGAGCAGCGCAGACGCGTGTCTGCGCAAGGTGCTCTCGGGCAGCTGCGAAGCGGTGGCGCGCGAGCCGGCATCGTCACCGGTCAGCGCGAGGAACAGCGCTTCGAGCGTGGTCAGCAGCGCTTGCGGCCCCACGGCCTGCCGCGCGCGGGCAAGCGTCGTCGCGAAGGCTTCGACGCGGTGCAGCAGCAACTGCGGCAGCAGGCAGGCTTGCCAGGCAGCGCGCTCCTGCGGGTGCACACGGCACCAGCGGTCGCCGACCACGAGGGCCCAGTCCCAGCGCTGCGCGAGCATGCTCGCGCGCCAGGCGGCTTCGAGGGCCGGGTCGTGGCCGGGTGCGATCCGCAACGCGGCGCGCGACAGGGCCAGCGCCGCTGCGCTGTCGGCGGCCCGCAGCGCGGCGTTCGCCTGCGCGACGAGCGTGTCGAGCGCGACGGGCGTCGCAGGGCCGGTCGATTCGGTGGCCGTCAACGCGAGCCGAACATCATCTGCCGCGCCAGTGCCGACTTCACCGGCGACAGCGCCTGCAGCGCCGCGATGCCCAGACCACGCGCCGCGCCCGCGCCGGGCAACCGCCAGGTGAAGCTGCGGGCGAGGAAGTCGGTGGCCGCGATCATGGCCCAGCGGTCGGGGCCGCGTTGCCATTCGAGCCGGCGCAGCACCGCTTCGACGTCGGGGTTGCGCGACAAGGCCTGCACCAGCTCGAACGCGTCGCGCAGGCCCAGGTTCAGGCCTTGCCCGGCGACCGGATGCAGCGTTTGTGCGGCGTTGCCGATGCGCACCGTGCGGCCGTCGGTCAGCGTGCGCTCTGCGTTCAGGCCGAGCGGGAACTGCTTCAGTGGCGAGATGGACGCGATGCGGCCGACGGCGGGGTGAAAGACGTTGTTGAGCACCGTCACGCGCTGCGTGTCGTTCAGCTCGCGCACCGGGTCGTCGTCGCTCGGCACGCACCAGACCAGCCCGGCGCCGCCGTCCTTGAGCGGCAGCAAGGCGGCCGGCCCGTGCCGGGTGAAGCGCTCGAAGGCCACCCCTGGCGGCCGCGCCGGAACCGCCTCTTCGAACCCGACCCGGCCGACCCAGGCCGTCTGCCGGTAGTCGTGCGTGACCGCCTTGCGCACCTGGTCGGAGAACACGCCGCCTTCGGCGACCACGGCCAGGTCGAAGTGCTCGGCGATGCCGGCATCGACTTCGACCCCCTGTGCCACCGGCTTGAGCGCCGACACCGGCTGGCCGAAACGGCTGAACAGGCGCTGCGGCTCGTTGCGCTCAGCGGCCAGCCATTCCTGCTGCAACGGCGCCACGATGCTGCCGTAGCTCATCACCGCGCCGAGCAGGGGCACGGCTTCATCGGCGGCGCGGATCCTGAGCTCGGGCTCGCCCAGCCAGTCGCCGAGCAGGGGCGGCAACGAAGGCGCCTGCTGCGACACGTGCACTTCGAGGATGGCTTGCGCGAGCTCGGCGCGCCAGGCGCCCAGGCGTTGCAGCAACTGCACGCTGCCCAGCGAAAGCGCCAGCGTTCGCGGGTCCGCCGACACGTCCTTGTCGGCGGGGCGCGCATCGAAGAGCGTGACGCGGGCTTCCGGCAGGGCTCGGGCGGCATGCAAGGCGAGTGAGATGCCGACCGGGCCGGCACCCACAACGGCCAACTTGAGGCTTGTTACATTCGATTTGTGTTGCATGGGTCACGCTTTCGCGGCGATTCGGGGCAAACGAGCCCCCCGGGCCGGGGGTTCACGGAACGGGGGCAGCGCTGCATTATTCGGCCCATTCCCAAGAACGTTCCTGCAGTACCTACCTGAATCGAGGCCCTATGAAGTTGAAAATGTTCTCCGCCGCCATTCTGCTCGCCCTCGGTGCCCCGGTGATGGCCGCCGAATGCACTGGCGATGGCTCCAGCCTCGGCACCATCGGCGCGGCGCCCACGTCGTTCGCCAGCGAGTGCTTCCGCACGTTCTCGTCGTCGGGTGGCGAGTTCACCGACCACTATTCGTTCTCGATCGCAGCACTTGGCAACGTGGCCGGCGGTCTGGTCGACTTTCTGGTGTTCCAGTGGAACGACGTGAACCTGAGCTCGGTGACCGTGAGCGGCCAGGGCCAAACGCGCAGCGACAACACCCCAACCAATGGCTTCAGCTTCGCTGGCCTGGCCGCCGGCAACTACGACCTGGCCGTGTCGGGCTCGCTCGACCGCGGCCAACTGCTCGGTGGTTACACCGGTTCGATCAGCTCGGTCGCCGCGCCGGTGCCCGAACCCGAAACCTACGCGATGCTGATGCTCGGCCTGGCCGGTGTCGGCTTCGCCGCGCGCCGCCGCAACAAAGCCTGAGCGAGCGCGGGGCCGCGGCCCCGCTCGTCGAAAAGAGCAGACCGGGGTCTGCTCTTTTTTTTGGTCCGCCCGCCGCAGCACACGATCCGGCAGGAATGCACGTGCATTTCAAAAGGTCACTTTGACCTGCGGCCTCTCTGACATACCCTCTCGGCCGGTCGCCTGCTGTGCAGAGCGTGTTCCCTGAGCACGGCGCGCGCGGTGGCCCCACCCGGAGAACTTCTCGACATGACTCATTCCGAAATTTCGCGGCACTGGCGTTGGGCCTTGCCCATGGCTGTGGTGCTGCTGGCCGCTTGCAGCAAGAGCAAGCCCGTCGATGAAACCCAGATCGCCGCCCGGGTCAACAAGGGCGAGATCTCGGTGCATCAAGTGCAGTACGCCCTGCAGCGCCAGCCCCGCCTGGTGGCGGCGCAACCGCAGACCGCGGCCCGGCGTGTGCTCGACTCGCTGATCGAGCAGGAACTGGCGGCGCAGGCCGCCCGCAGCGATGGGCTCGAGACCGACCCGGCCGTGGTTCAAGCCATGGAGGCGGCCAAGCGCGAAGTGCTGGCGCGTTCTTACCAGGACCGGCTCGCGGCCAAGGCGGTGTCGGCGAGCACCGACGAGGTCGACCGGTACTACGACAGCCGGCCGGCCCTGTTCCAGGAACGGCGCCTGTACACCTTGCAGGAGTTTTCGGTCGATGCCAGCCCGGAAGAGTCGGCCGGCCTCCAGGCCCTTCTGAAGAACGCGAAGAGCGTGGACGAGATCGGCGAGGCCCTCGGCAAGTCCGGCATGCGTTCCCGGTCGCGCCAGTTCGTTCAGTCTGCCGAAGAGATGCCGCTCGGTCTGCTCGAGTCGGTGGCCAAACTCCAGGTCGGCCAGTGGGTGTTGACGCAGCTTTCTGGCAGCCCCCGCATCTACGTGATCCTGGGCGCGCAGGCCGCGCCCATGAACCGCAACACCGCGCGGCCTGCGATCGAGGCCTACCTGCTCGGCGAGCGCAAGCGCGAACTGGTGGCCAGCGAGATGAAGAACCTGCGCGAGCGCGCGCAGGTCGTCTATCAAGGCACGTTCGCACAAACCGGCGTTGCCGCGAGCGCAGCCGCCTCGGCGGCGAAGTAAGCTGAGCAGCGTGCCACTCGACGTGCCCGCCCTCCACACCGCCGAACGCGCCATCGAGCCGCAGCGGCCTGTCGACGCCATCTCGATCGGCCTGGTCTCGCTGGGGCTGGCCGCGCTCTGGCTGCCGACCTTCTGGGACTTGTGCTTCGGCATCTGGTCGGCCCAGGCCCAAGGGCACGAGCTGATCATCCTCGCCGTCTCGGGCTGGTTGCTGTGGCGCCAGCGCGAGGCTTTGCAGGCCCTGCCCGACGCGCCGTCGCGTGGGGGCGGCGTATTGCTCGCGGTGGGGCTGGTGCTCTACGCGTTCGGCCGCAGCCAGCAGTTCCTGCGCGTCGAAATGCTCGCGCTGATCCTGGTGCTGGCCGCGCTCTTCGTGTCGTTCAAGGGTTGGGCCAGCCTGCGGCGGGTGTGGTTCCCGTTGTTCTTCCTGCTGTTCGCGCTGCCGCTGCCCTACAGCCTGGTGCTGGCGATCACGGCGCCGCTGAAGCTCGGCGTGTCGATCGTGGCGACCCAGCTCCTGCTGTGGCTCGGCTATCCGATGGGCCGCTCTGGCGTGGTGATGACGATCGGGCAATACCAGTTGCTCGTGTCTGAAGCCTGCGCGGGGCTGCAGACCATGTTCACGCTCGAAGCGATGGGCCTGCTCTATGCCAGCCTGATGAACTACCGCTCGTGGGTGCGCAATGCTTCGCTCGCGCTGCTCGTGATTCCGGTGGCCTTCAGTGCCAACGTCGTGCGCGTGATGATCCTCGTGCTCGTCACCTACTACTTCGGCGACGCGGCCGGCCGCGGCTTCATCCACGGCTTTGCCGGCATGGTGTTGTTCGCGGTGGGGCTGGGCTTCATCGTGGCCGCCGATCGCGGGCTGGGAGCGCTGTTGCCCAAGCGGTGGCTCGCATGACGATCTCGCCCGCGCGCCGCAAGGCCATGGTGCTGGCCGCGAGCATGGGCGCCGCTGCGGCGCTGGCCGCGCTCGGCAAGCCGGTGCCGCACGACGATGGCCCGGCGCTCGACCTCGACACGCTGTTGCCACGCGAGTTCGGCGACTGGCGGGTCGACGCCGCCTCCGAGGCGTTCGTGCGCCCCGCCTCACAGCAGGGCAAGATCTACGAGATCTACGACCAGGTGCTCGAGCGCACCTTCGTCAACTCGACTGGCCAGCGCA
The DNA here is from genome assembly GCF_032229685.1 of Rhizobacter sp. Taxonomy (GTDB): domain Bacteria; phylum Pseudomonadota; class Gammaproteobacteria; order Burkholderiales; family Burkholderiaceae_C; genus LMDS01. Next base: position 151,031 of record NZ_JAVTWP010000012.1, read on the forward strand.
TCATGGTCTCGGCCGCGTTCGGGCGCGAGCAGTCCGCCGGCATGCAGATGCATCGGCCGGAGGTCTGCTACCCGGCCGGTGGTTTCAAGGTCGAAGGCGTCGAGCCGGTGCAGTTGGCACTCGCAGGGCATGCCGTGGCTGCAACGCGCCTGCACGCGTTCTTGCCCGGGCGTTCCGAACCCGTGACCTACTGGACCCTGCTCGGTGACGTGGTCGTGACCGACAGCACCGACTTTCGCCTGCGCCAACTCTCCTTCGGCTTGCGCCGCCGCCTGCTCGACGGCCTGCTGATGCGCGTGTCGTCGATCGACACCCAGCCGGCGCGCGCCTATGCGCTGCAGAGCCGCTTCGCCGACGAGCTGGTGCGCGCGATGCGGCCGGCCGAGCGTGTGAAGGTCGTCGGCAAGGGCCCCGCCGGCTGACGCTGGCGCGCGGCCGTCCGTCTATGATGCGGCCGGGCTGATTCAGGCCTCGATCCGGCCTCAAAGTTTCTCAAGGGAGATTGCCATGGCACTGATGGATTTCATCAAGAAGCAGTTCATCGACATCATCGAGTGGACCGAAGCCGGCGACGGCACGCTGGCGTGGCGCTTCCCGATGCGCGACCTTGAAATCCAGAACGGCGGCTCGCTCACGGTGCGTGAATCGCAGGTGGCCGTGTTCGTCAACGAAGGCAAGGTCGCCGACGTGTTCCCCCCGGGGCGCTACACGCTCACCACCGCCACGCTGCCGATCCTGACCTACCTGCAGAACTGGGACAAGCTCTTCAAGAGCCCGTTCAAGAGCGACGTGTACTTCTTCAGCACGCGCCAGCAGATCGACCAGCGCTGGGGCACCACGCAGCCGGTGACGATCCGCGACAAGGACTTCGGCGCCGTGCGCCTGCGCGCCTTCGGCAACTACAGCTACCGCATTGCCGACCCGAAGCTGTTCCACACCGAGATCTCGGGCACCCGCGACACCTACACCGCCGCCGACCTCGACGGCCAGCTGCGCGGGCTGATGCTGCAGCACATCTCCGACGCGGTGGCGAGCAGCGGTGTCGCCTTCCTCGACCTCGCCGCGAACCAGATCGAGTTCGCCAAGGCGCTGATGGAAGCGACGCAGCCTTCGTTCGCCGCCATCGGCCTGAAGCTCGAAGGCGTGACGATGCAGAACGTGTCGCTGCCCGAAGAGCTGCAGAAGATCCTCGACCAGAAGATCGGCATGGGCATGGTCGGCGGCGACATGGGCAAGTTCATGCAGTACCAGACCGCGCAGGCGATCCCCAAGTTCGCCGAAGGTGCGGCCGGTGGCGGCGGTGTGGTCGGCGACGCGATGGGGCTGGGCGCTGGCGTGGCGCTGGGTCAGGTGATGGCGCAGCAGTTGAACCAGGGCTTGCACGCACAACCAGCCGCTGCCGCCGCGGCGGCGCCCGCCGGGGTGCGGCCCGACGAGGTGATGGCCACGCTCGAAAAACTCGGTGAGCTCAAGACCAAGGGCATCCTCACGCAGGAAGAGTTCGACACGAAGAAGGCGGAGCTGCTGAAGAAGCTGGTCTAGCCAAGGCACGTCTTGGCGACCGAACCATCAGCGCAGCGCGCTTACCGCGCGGCGTGCCCGAACTGCGGCGCGCCGGTCGAGTTCCGCTCGGCCGCGTCGGCGTTCGCGGTCTGCAGCTTCTGCAAGAGCACGGTCGTTCGCGAAGGCGACGCGCTGCGCAAGATCGGCGAGAGCGCCGATCTTTTCGACGACCATTCGCCGCTGCAGCTCGGCGCTTCCGGCAAGTACCAGGGCGCCGCGTTCACGCTCGTCGGCCGGCTGCAGTACCGCTACAAGGACGGCACCTGGAACGAGTGGCACGCGCTCTTCGGCGCAGCCGACGGGGCCCAGAAGTCGGGCTGGCTGAGCGAAGACAACGGGCGCTACGTGATCGCGTTCGACGCTGCGCTCGACGCGGCCGCGCCGGCCCCTGCGAGCCTGCAGGCCGGCGCGCAACTCATCGTCAACGGCCAGAGCTGGTCGGTGGCCTCGGTCTCGGCCGCCAAGCTCGTCGCCGCGCAGGGCGAGCTGCCGTACAAGCCGAACCTGGAACGTGGCTTCGTCGTGTCCGACCTGCGCAGCAACCGCGGCGAGGTCGGCACGCTCGACTACAGCGATGCCTTGCAACCACGCTGGTCGGTCGGCCGCTCGGTCGCGATCAGCGAGCTCGCGATGACGGGCCTGGCCGAGCCGGCCGAGAAGACGCTGAAAGCGCGCGGCGTCGAGTGCCCGAGCTGCGGCACGGCACTGGAAGTGAAGCTCGCGACCACGCAGTCGATCGTGTGTCACCAGTGCCACGCGGTGGTCGACGTGTCGCAAGGTGTGGGCGGCGATCTGCAGCACTACGCGCAGAACAACGGCATGGAGCCGCAGATTCCGCTCGGCAGCGTCGGCACGCTCGCACTCGGCGGCAAGCAGGCGCTGCCCTGGCAGGTGGTCGGTTATGCCGAGCGCTGCGAGGTGCCCGAGTCGAGCGACGACGAACAGACCTTCTGGCGCGAGTACCTGCTGTACCACCGCACCGAAGGCTTCGCCTTCATCGTCGACGCCGAAGACGGCTGGAGCTGGACCGCGCCGATCACCGGCGTGCCGCAGAAGTTCGGCGACAGCGTCAAGCACGAGGGCGCGCTGTACCGCAAGCTCTACGACTACACCGGCATGGTGACCTACGTGCTCGGCGAGTTCTACTGGCAGCTCACGCGCGACCAGCGCAGCTTCAACACCGACTACCAGGGCACGGGCGCGGCTTCTGCCAAACGCCTGAACCGGGAACAGACGGGCTCTGGTGACGCGCAGGAAGTGGTCTGGTCCGGTGGCGAAACGCTGAGTGCCGACGCGGTGATGAAAGCCTTCAAGCTCGCGCCCGAGAAAGCCGCGTCGCTGCAGCGTGACGCCATGCCGACTTCTCTGAACGCTGCCTCGCTGCTCGCCAAGATCTTCTTCTGGGGCTTCGTGATCATCGTGCTGCTGATGCTGTTCCGCTGCGGCAGCGGTGGCAGCTCGAGCGACTGCGACGACACCCGCGCCACCTTCGGCGAGGCCTCGCAGGAATACCGGAACTGCCTGAACAACCATCGCAGCAGCGGCGGCTTTCGCACCGGCGGCGGTTCGTTCGGTGGCTTTTCAAGTGGCGGCGGCCACAAGTGAACCGCTGCACCCTCTTCATCAACCAGGAGCCTGACCATCATGGGAATTGAATGGCTGAAGCCCGGCATCGTGGCCGGCTCGATTCTTTACGCGCTGATCGGCGTGGCGATCTTCTGGATCTGCTTCGTCATCGTCGACAAGATCACGCCCTACGACCTGTGGGCCGAGATCATCGAGAAGAAGAACACCGCGCTGGCGATCGTGGTCGGCGCCATGTGCATCGCCATCGGCCTGATCGTCGCGGCGGCCGTGCACGGGTGAGCTTCGTGCCCTGGTGTTCCGGCCGCTGCTGATGGCCGCCGTGCTGAACGAAGAAGCCGAACCCGGCGCGGTTCGGCCGGCCGAGGTGGCGCTGCTCGTCTCGGTCTTCGTGGTCGCGGCCTGCGGGCTGGTCTACGAGCTCGCGGCGGGCACGCTCGCGAGTTACCTGCTGGGCGACTCGATCCTGCAGTTCTCCACCGTCATCGGCACCTACCTGTTCGCGATGGGTGTGGGCTCGTACCTGTCGCGCTTTTTCGAGCGCCAGCTGATCGCGCACTTCCTGCGCATCGAACTGCTCGTGGGGCTGGTCGGCGGCTTGATGCCGGCGCTGCTCTTCGCACTGCAATCGCTGGCCGCGCCGTCTTTCCGCTTCGCGCTGTACTCGATGGTGCTCTTGGTCGGCATTCTCGTCGGCCTGGAGATCCCGCTCGTGATGCGCATCCTGAAGCAGCAGCTGCGCGGCAGCGGCGCAGAGCGGCAGGGCCTGAAGAACCTCGTCTCGCAGGTGCTGACCTTCGACTACCTCGGCGCGCTCGCGGTCTCGATCGCGTTCCCTTTGCTGCTGGTGCCGCAGCTCGGGCTGATCCGCACCGGCGTGTTCTTCGGCCTGCTCAACGCGGCCGTGGCGGTGTGGGCGCTGTGGCTCTTCCGCGGGCAACTGCGGCACGTCGCCGCGCACGCGACGGGCTGCGCCCTGGTGGTCGCGGCGCTGCTCGCGGCGCTGCTCGGTGCCGACCGCATCACCAGCTGGGCCGAAGACCGCTTCTATGCCGACACCGTGCTCTACAGCGAGACCAGCGCCTACCAGCGTGTCGTGGTCACCTCGAGCGGGCAGGGCGTGCGCCTGTTCCTGAACGGCAACCTGCAGTTCCATTCGCGCGACGAATACCGTTACCACGAAGCGCTGGTGCACCCGGCCATGGCGGCGCACGGCGCGCCGAAGCAGGTGCTCGTGCTCGGGGGTGGCGACGGCATGGCGGTGCGTGAGGTGCTCAAGTACCCGAGCGTCGAGCGCGTCACGCTGGTCGAGCTCGACCCGCACATGACACGGCTCTTCGCCACCCAGCCGTTGCTGCGCCAGCTCAACGCCGAGTCGCTCCTGTCGCCGAAGCTGCGCATCGTCAACGCCGACGCTTTCGGCTGGCTGGAAGAGAACGCCGGCAGCTTCGACGTGATCGTGGTCGACTTTCCCGACCCCACCAATTTCTCGATCGGCAAGCTCTACACCTCGAGCTTCTACCGACTGATCGACCAGCACCTGAACGCGGGCGGCTACGCCGTGGTGCAGACCACCTCGCCGCTGATCGCCCGCAAGAGTTTCTGGACCGTGGCCACGACCATCGAAGCGGCCGGCCTCACCACCACGCCCTACCACGCTCACGTGCCAAGCTTCGGCGAATGGGGCTTCATGCTCGCGAGCCGGCGGCCCTACAAGTTGCCGACGGCGTTGCCGGCCGGCCTGCGTTTTCTGAGCCTCGACGACCTGCCGCCGCTCTTCAACTTTCCGCTCGACATGGCGCGTGTGCCGACCGAAGTGAACCGCTTGTCGAACCAGGTGCTGGTGCAGACCTTCGAAGAAGAATGGGGCAAGGTGCACCAGTGAGCGCGCCCATGCCGGGCCGGCGCGCGTTGCTCGCGGCCGCCGCCAGCCTGCCCCTGTGGGCCTGCACACGCCCCACGGCGGCGGCCTACACCGGCGGCTGGGTCGGTGCCGACGCCGAGCGCGGCCACCGCCTGCGTGACCTGAAGTCGGGCAGCCTGCCCGCACCGGCCGTGCAGCGCCGCGCCGGTGCGATCGTGGTCGGCGCCGGCATCTCCGGCCTGGCGGCAGCGCGTGCCTTGCGGCAAGCGGGCGTCGACGACGTGCAGGTCTTCGACCTGGAAGATGTCGCCGGTGGCAACAGCCGCGGCCACGTGCTCGGCGGCATGGCCTGCCCGCTCGGCGCGCACTACCTGCCGCTGCCGGGCGAACACGCGGTCGAAGTGATCGCCTTGCTCGAAGAGCTCGGCCTGCGCCGCACCGAACATGGTCAACCGGTCTACGACGAGCGCCACCTGTGCCACAGCCCGCAAGAGCGGCTCTTCATCGGCGGGCAATGGCACGACGGCCTCTTGCCGCCGGCTGAAGCATTGACCTTCGATCAGCGCTCGACCACGCAGGAGCAATACCTGCAGTTCAGCGCGGGCGTGCGTCGCGTCAGTGAGGGTGGCGCGTTCACGATGCCGACCGCACGTTCGTCGTGGAGCCCGGCGCTCGATGCGCTCGACGCCGTCACCTTCGCCCATTGGCTCGATGCGCAGCAGCTGAAGGCGCCGGCCTTGCGCTGGTACCTCGACTACTGCTGCCGCGACGACTACGGCGCCGGTGCCGCCCAGGTCTCGGCCTGGGCCGGCATCCACTACTTCGCCAGCCGGCACGGCTTTCACGCGCCTGAAGAAAGGAGCGACGAGCGCGAGGGCGTGTTGACCTGGCCCGAAGGCAACGCGTGGTTGAGCCGCCAACTCGCCGCGTCGCTCGGCGAGCGGCTGCACACCGGCTGCATCGCGCTGCGTGTGAGCGAAGGCCGCTTCGACGCGAGCGTCGATGTGTGGAACGTGCGTTCGCAGCAGTTCGAGCGCTGGACCGCGCCGCAGGTCGTGCTGGCGCTGCCCCTGTTCATCGCGGCACGCCTGCTCGACGCGCCCCCGCCGGCGTTGACGCAGGCGGTGGCCACGATGCGCCACGCGCCCTGGCTCGTCGCCAACCTGCAGCTTGGCGAAGCGCTCGACGACCGGCCCGGCGCGCCGCCGTCGTGGGACAACGTGGTCTTTTCAGCCGGGCAGACCGGCAGCGCGACGCTCGGTTATGTCGACGCCATGCACCAGAGCACGCGCCCGCACCCGGGGCCGACGGTGTTGACGGCCTACTGGGCGCTCGGCGGTGATTCGGCTGCGCAGTTGCAGGCGCAGCGCGCGCGCTTGCTGAACGAGCCGTGGTCGGTGTGGGCGCAGGCCGTGGTGGGCGACATGGCGCGCACCCATCCCGACCTGCCGGCCAAGCTCGTGCACGTCGACCTCATGCGCTACGGCCATGCGATGAGCATCCCCTTGCCGGGCCTGCGCAGCAGCGCGGCGCTGCGTGCGCTCGCCACGCCGCAGCGGCGCGTGCAGTTCGCGCACAGCGACCTGTCGGGCTACTCGGTGTTCGAAGAAGCGCTGTACCAGGGCCACCGGGCCGGGCTCGCCGCCCGGCGCTAGTCAGTTCTTCAGATCAGCGCGGCCACCGCCTGGCCCATCTCGGTGGTCGTGGCGGTGCCGCCCAGGTCGCCGGTGCGCGGGCCCTTCGACAGCACGGTCTCGATCGCTTTCACGATCGCGTCGTGCGCCGCACGGCCGGCGCCGCTGCCTTGTGCCAGGAAGTCGAGCATCAGCGCTGCCGACCAGATCATCGCGACCGGGTTGGCGATGTTCTTGCCGTAGATGTCGGGCGCCGAGCCGTGCACCGGCTCGAACAGCGACGGGAATCGGCGCTCCGGGTTCAGGTTGGCCGAAGGCGCCAGGCCGATCGTGCCGGTGCACGCCGGGCCCAGGTCGGAGAGGATGTCGCCGAACAGGTTGCTCGCCACCACCACGTCGAAGCGCGTGGGCTCCAGCACGAAGCGCGCCGAGAGGATGTCGATGTGCTGCTTGTCGACCTTCACGCCCGGGTACTTCTGGTGCATGGCGTCGGCACGTTCGTCCCACCAGGGCATGCTGATCGCGATGCCGTTGCTCTTGGTCGCGACCGTCAGGTGCTTGCGCGGGCGCGCTTGTGCGAGCTCGAACGCGTACTTCATCACCCGCTCGGTGCCGCGGCGCGAGAACAGGGCCTCCTGGATCACGATCTCGTGCTCGGTGCCTTCGAACATGCGCCCGCCGAGGTTGGTGTACTCGCCTTCGGTGTTCTCGCGCACGATGAAGAAGTCCACATCACCTGGCTTGCGCGGCCGGCCCGCCTTGTCGACCAGCGGGCAGGGCACACCTTCGAACAGGCGCACCGGCCGCAGGTTGACGTACTGGTCGAACTCGCGCCTGAACTTGAGCAGCGAGCCCCACAGCGACACGTGGTCGGGCACGGTGGCCGGCCAGCCCACGGCACCGAACAGGATCGCGTCGTGGCTTTGCAGCTGCGCTTTCCAGTCGTCGGGCATCATCTTCCCGTGGGCCGCGAAGTAGTCGCAGCTCGCCCATTCGATCGGCGTGAGCGCGAGCGTGATGTCGAAACGTTTCGCCGCGGCGTGCAACACGCGCAGCGCCTCTGGCATCACTTCCTTGCCGATGCCGTCGCCGGGGATCACGGCGATCCTGAATGTCTTCTGGGTCATGCTGCGGCCTCATCTCGAAACGATCGGGCCTGCATCGTACCGGGGCCGGCGAGCCCCGGCGCCGCGCGTTGCAATCAGTCGAGCTGGGCTGCCTGCGTCGTGCGGCGGTCGTTCTCGGCCGACGCATAGAACTCGCGCTTGTCGGCGAACATCCGGTCGTCGGCGCGGCCCACGGTGGCTTCGAGCCGTTCGCCTTCTTTCGAGGTGGCACAACCCATCGCCAGGCTCAGCGGCGCGCCGGGGTAGAACTGGTTGTTCAGCTCGACCAGCGAACGCACACGCTCGATCATTTGTTGCCCGGCGCGCGGGTCGGCACCGGGCAGCAGCAGCACGAATTCGTCGCCACCGATGCGGGCGGCGCAGATCGGCTTGTCGGCCAGTTTGCCGAGCACCTCGCCGGCACGGCGCAGCAGAGCGTCGCCGGCCGCGTGGCCGCTCTGGTCGTTGGTGGCTTTCAGGCCGTTCAGGTCGAGCGCCACCACCGTCACGGGGTACGGGCCCTTGCGCTCCAGGCGGTTCAATTCGTCCTCGAAGAACGCGCGGTTGCGCAACTGGGTCAGCACGTCGTGCTTGCCCAGGTATTCGAGGTAGGCCTCGGCCTTCTTGCGGGCGGTGATGTCGAGCAGCGCCACCTGCACCAGTTCCCAGGTTTCTTCGGAGCCGGGCAACACCGAGAACTGCAGCATCACGTGGATGCGCTCGCCGTCGAGGCCGTAGTTCACCACTTCGCGCTGTTGAAGCAACTTGCCGTTCCACAGGTCGATGAGCTGTTCGGTGAAGGCCGGCTGCATTTCGTCGCGGAAGATCTGGCCGAGGTTCTGCAGCAGCGTCGCCTTGTCGGGCGCATGGAACATCTCGAGCGTGCGCCGGTTCACGTCGATCACGCGGATTTCTTCCATGCAGCGCTGCACGAACTCCGGGTGCACGTTGGTGAAGGTGCGAAAGTCATCGATGCCACGCGCACGCACGTCGTTCATCAGCCGCTTGATGGCGCTGAAGTCTTCGACCCACAGCGACACCGGCGAGTCCTGGAACAGCCCGCGGGCGTAACGCTCGCTGTCGGCCAGGCGGTGTTCGGCGCGGGTGCGCTCGGTGATGTTCTCGATCGCCACCAGCACCCGGCCCCACTGCGCGTGGTGGCCCGGCAGCACGGTGCCCTTGACGAGGATTTCGAGGCGCTCGCCGTCCAGCGTGTAGTTGACGGTCTGGCTCGAAAAACCCAGCCGCCCTTCCCACAGCGAGACCAGCTCTTCGATGTGGGCCTGCAGCATCGCGTCGCGGAACACACGGTCGAGGTTGGCCACCAGGTGCGGCAGATCGCGGGCCTTGAACAGTTCGAGTGTGCGGCGGTTCACCGAGACCACCTTGAGCTGGCGGCTGCACTCGGCCACGCGCGCCTTGTCTTCGATCAGGTAGCGGCGCAGGTCGCTGATGCCGGCGGCACGCCAGCGGTCGAACAGGGTGTGCAGCGCGCTGTAGTCCTCGAGCCAGAGCGACACCGGCGCCAGCTCGAACATCTCTTCGAAATCGGTGCTCATCACGAACTCTCTTGCATCCATCGTTCAATCTCGGCGGCAGCCACGGGCACGCCGCGGCTGATCAGCTCGCAGCCTGTTTCGGTGACGACAGCGTCGTCTTCGATGCGGATGCCGATGTTCCAGTAACGCTCGGGCACGCCGGGCGCCGGGCGCACGTAGAGGCCGGGTTCGAGCGTGACCACCATGCCCGGCTCGAGCAGGCGCGAAGGCCGCAACATCGCCCGGCCGCCCAGGCCGTCGGCCTGCTCGACCGGTTCTTCGGCGATCGACACGTAGTGGCCCACGTCGTGCACGTCGCGCCCGAGCCAGTGGCCGGTGCCGTGCATGTAGAACTGGCGGTAGGCGGCCGATTCGACCACCGCGTCCAGGTCGCCGACCTTCTGGCGGTCGAGCAGGCCGGTGTCGAGCATGCCTTGCGCGAGCACGCGCACCGCGGCGTGGTGGGCGTCGCGCTGGCGTGCGCCGGGCCGGGTGGCGGTGGCCGCAGCTTCTTGCGCGGCCAGCACGATGTCATACAGCTCGCGCTGCGCCGCCGAGAAGCGGCCATCGGCCGGAAAGGTGCGGGTGATGTCGCTGGCGTAACCGTCGAGTTCGCAGCCGGCGTCGATCAGGCACAGCTCGCCGGCGTGCAGTTCGGTGCTGCCGGCGGCGTAGTGCAGGATGCAGGCGTTCGCGCCCGCCGCCACGATCGACGGGTAAGCCGGGCTCTGCGCACCGTGGCGGCGGAACTCGTGCAGCAACTCGGCTTCGATTTCGTATTCGCGCACGCTGCCTTGCGGTGCAGCGCGGAACCGCTGCCCGCAGAAGCGCATGGCCCGCGCATGCGCACCGGCGCTGATGCGCGCCGCCTCGCGCATCAGCGCCAGTTCTTCGGGGCCCTTGCGCAAGCGCATCTCGGCCAGCAGCGGGGCCAGGTCTTGAAGGCTGGCGGGCGCCTGCAGGCCGCGCCGCGTGCGCAGCGCCGCAAGCCAGCCGTCGATCTGTTTCGAGAGCTGGGCGTGCACGCCGAACGGGAACCACACGGCACCGTGGCCGCTGAGAAGTTCCGGCATCAGCGTATCGAGGCTCGCCACATCGAGGGCACGGCTGACGCCGAGCGCGCCCGGCGCCGCCGCCGGACCGAGGCGCACGCCGTCCCAGATCTCGTGCGCCGGGTCTTTTTCGCGGCACAACAGGGTCGACTCGCCGCTGTCGGCCAGCAGCAGCCAGGCCTGCGGCTCGTCGAAGCCGGTCAGGTAATGGAACGAGCTGTCGTGGCGGTAGGGGTGGTCGTTGTCGCTGTTGCGCTGGCGTTCGGGGGCGGTCGGGATCACCGCCACACCGCCGCCGGCCGCACGCAGGGCCTGCGCCAGGCGCGCGCGACGGTCTGAAAAGGCGTTCATGGCGTCACTGTAGCGCGGGCCCCCGCCCCGATGGCCGGCGGATCGTGACGCTTTGTGCCGCCCTGTCCCTTTGTGCCGACATGGGTCGGCAACGACGCAGCAGGTGTGCGAATGTGCCCGGTTTCAGCGCTGGCGGTTGCGGGCGGCGCGCCAGCCGAACCAGGCCGCCGCGCCGAGCACGGCCAGCCTGACGAGGCGGCGGCTGCGCCCGTTCAATACCGGCGCCGCCGCCCCGAGCAAAGTGGCCACCACGCGGTAGCGGCGCAGCAGCGTCCAGGCCTGGCCGAGCCAGCCGGCGCCACGCTCGCCGCGCGCACCCAGCAAGGCCTGGCTCCAGCCACCACCGCCGAGCACGGCGCGCAGCAGTTGCGGCACGCTGGCGGCTTCGCGCACCCGCGCCAGGTCGCGCCGAAGCTCGACCCGCTGGTAGGCGATGCGGGCCAGCAGCACCTGTTTCTGGGCGTGTCGGTCCATCGTGGTCAGCCCGGCTCTGCCGGCGCGCGCGCGGTGGATTCGCCGCGCAGCACGGCGGCGTCGACACGCAACTCGGCGAGCGTGTCGGCCAGCAGCGGCGGGCTGCTGCGCAGGTGCGTGCGCAACCACCACAACACGCCTGCGCCGGCGGCGAAATAGGCGAGGGCGAGCCAGCCCAGCACCGCATGGCCAAGGGTGCCCCAGAGCGCCACAACCAGCCAGGCCGACAAGGCGGCCACGGCGCCACCCAGCAACAGCAGCGCCGCGAAGCTCGCGATGACCGTGAGCACGAGCCGGCCACCGGCCTCGCCGAGCTCGAGGCTCGCGAGTTCGAGCCGGTTCTGCAGCATGCCGAACACGCTGCCGCCGAAGCGGGCGAGTGCGTCCGGCAGGCCGGGCCCGTCCCTGCTCATGGTGTGCAGTTCAGCGGCGCGAGATCAGCAGGCCGACCACGACACCGATGCTCGCGGCCGCGAGGATCGAACGCCACGGGTGGTCGTGCACGTAGTCGTCGGTGGCATGGGCGGCAGCCTTGCCCTTCTCGAGCGCAGCGTGCTGCGCATCGGCGATCTTTTCGCGCAGGGCCTTGAGCTGTTCCAGGGCGCGGCCGCGCAACTCCGCCGCTTTTTCGCCGGTGCTGGCGGCCGCTTGCGCGAGCATGTCTTCGGCACCGCTGATGGCTTTCTGGACATCGGACGCGGCGTCGTCGGCGACAGCCGCGGTGGTCTTCGCATTCATCTTGCAACTCCTCTGTGCGTGGCGGTTGGGGTGGACGGCTCCCGGCCCATCATAGTTCCCGGTTCAGCGCCTGCAATTGTTCGGGCGTGCCCACGTTCTCCCACGCGCCGCGGTACACCTCGGCGCTGATGCGGTGCACGCGCATGCCTTCGTAGAGCAGCGGCCCGAGCGGCAGCTTCGTGCCCGGCACGATGTGCGAGCACAGCGTGGCCCGGCACACCGCCAGGTTGGCGTAGGTCCAGCGCCGGCCGTCGGGGCCGGGCGTGTCGGCCAGGGCCAGGCCGTCGGCGTCGAGGCCGAAGTCGCCCTGCGGATGAAAACCCGGATTCGGCACCAGCCACAGGTGCGCCAGGTGGCTGCCGTTCTCGAAGTTGTCTGCGGCCGCGGCGTCGACACGGAAGTCGGGCGCGAAGATGTCGCCCGAGATCAGCCAGAAGCAGTCGTCGGCGTGCTCCACCAGCAGCGGCAAGGCCTTGGCGATGCCGCCGGCCGTCTCGAGCGCGCCACCGTGGTCGCGCCCTTCCATCGAATAGCGGATGCGCAGGCCCCAGCGCGCGCCGCTGCCGAGCGCTGCTTCGATGCGCTCTTCCAGCCACGCGGTGTTGACCACGACCTCTTTCACGCCGCCCCGGGCCAGCGCTTCGAGGTGCCATTCGATCAGCGGCTTGCCACGCACCGCGAGCAGCGGCTTCGGGGTGTGGTCGGTCAGCGGCCGCATGCGTTCGCCGCGGCCGGCGGCAAGGATCATGGCTTTCATCGGCCTGCAGTCTATGCGCGCTGCGGGCCGGCGGCCACCAGGGCCTGTTAACGCTATGGGAGGGCTCGCGTGACTCAGCAAACGGGCGCCCGCAAGGCGCAAAGCGCAGTCATGGTGGCTGCCATGGCGAGCATTTGCAACGCGGCGGGCGCCCGTTTGCTGAGATCACCCTGCGGGCCGGTGGCAGGCAAACCGCAGGGCCGCGTTGCACGCTCGTTGTGTGCGCAAGGCACACGGCCTCGCGCGCGCCTTGCCCTGCGGCTTGCCTGCCGCCGGCGCGAGCCCTCCCATAGCGTTAACAGGCCCTATCGCACCGCCGGGCCGAGCCCGATCGGTGCGGGCGCGGTCATCACGATCTTGCTGAACAGCGGACGGTACTCGTCGGCCGGCGTGTGCCCGGTCAGTGGGTCGCGGTTGGCCTCGAACGCGGCGTCGACGCGGGCCCAGTCTTCGGCGTTCAGCGCGTGTTCGGCGAGCGGCAGGATCTCTGACTCTTCGAGCGCCATGTGCGAGAGGTAGAAGTCGATGTAGCGGCCGACCGATTCTTCGAACGCGGCGCGGCGCGGCTCACCGAGCACCTCGAAGGCCAGCAGGTCGTGTTCGAGTGCGCGAATCGCCTTTTCGCCACGCACGTGGTCGAGTTCCAGCTTGTCGAGCGTGGCGGCGGCTTCGGGGCAGCGCTCGCGTACTTTCGGGAACAGCAACTCCGTCTCCTTGGCGTGGTGCAAACGCTCGGGGAATTCGTCGACATAGAACAGCATGGCGCGCAGCACGCCGAAGTCGGGCTGCTGGCCCTTGCGGCGGTACTCGGCGAGCAGCATCGACAGCGAGCGCAGCATCGCGGCAAGGGCCTGGTGTTCTTCGCGGATGATGGTCAGGGCAGGGTGTGGCATGCGGGTTCTCCGGCGTCAGCGCCATGCCCCTAGCGTGGCACCGCCCGCGGTGCCGGCGCTTGCGCCAGATCAAGCCGGCGTCACGCCCCGCCCACGCTGCAGTGCGTGCCGCTCGACCGCTTGCGGCTCGAACGCCGCGAGCAGCGCGTCGAGCAGCGCCTGCGCCTTGGCCGAGTTGTCGCTGCCGAGGTTGCACACGTACACGTCGAGCGTGACCGCGGCGATCTCGGGCCAGGTGTGCACGGCCAGGTGCGACTCGGCCAGCAGCACCACGCCGGTGATGCCCACGGGCACCTGCGGATCGACACCGGCCGCAGGCGCGAAGCGGTGGAACAGTTCGCCCACCGGTGCCAGGCCGGCGCCGCGCACGGCGGCCAGGCACACCTCGCGCAGCGCGGCCGGGTCGAGCATCACGCTGCGCCCGGCGGGGCAGCCGCGCAGGTCGGCGGTGAGGTGCAGTCCTTGCATGCGCAGAATTATCCGGTCCACCACGCCGGCCGAATCCGGCGCGGCAGGGTCGGCCCCTAAAATGGCGCTCCCGCCCAACCCGAACCCCGCACGCGCATGGCCACGACCTCCACCCTTTCGCAGGGTCAATCGACCCTCATGGCCAATGCGATCCGCGCGCTGGCGATGGACGCCGTTCAGCAGGCCAATTCCGGCCACCCCGGCGCGCCGATGGGCATGGCCGAGATGGCCGTGGGTTTGTGGGGCCAGCACCTGCGCCACAACCCGGGCAACCCGCAGTGGGCCAACCGCGACCGCTTCGTGCTCTCGAACGGCCACGCGTCGATGATTCTTTACGCGCTGCTGCACCTCAGCGGCTACGACCTGCCGATGAGCGAGCTGCGCAACTTCCGCCAGCTGCACAGCAAGACGCCGGGCCACCCCGAGCACGGCCTCACGCCGGGTGTTGAAACCACCACCGGCCCGCTCGGCCAGGGCATCGCCAACGCGGTCGGCATGGCCTTGTCGGAAAAGCTGCTGGCGAAAGAATTCAACCGCGACGGTCATGCGATCGTCGACCACCACACCTACGTCTTCCTCGGCGACGGCTGCCTGATGGAAGCCATCAGCCACGAAGCCTGCGCGCTGGCCGGCGCATGGAAGCTCAACAAGCTGATCGCGCTGTACGACGACAACGGCATCTCGATCGACGGCAAGGTCGAGCCCTGGTTCATCGACGACACGCCCAAGCGCTTCGAAGCCTACGGGTGGAACGTGATCCGCGGCATCGACGGGCATGACGCTGCAGCGGTTTCCGCCGCCATCACCGCCGCCAAGGGGCTGGACAAGCCCACGCTGATCTGCTGCAAGACCACCATCGGCAAGGGCTCGCCGAACCGCGCCGGCACGGCCAAAGCGCACGGCGAAGCGCTCGGCGCAGAAGAGATCAAGCTCACCCGTGAAGCGATCGGCTGGTCCAGCGAACCCTTCGTGGTGCCCGAGCCGGCCTACACACTCTGGGACGCGCGCGAAGCCGGCCTGGCCGCTGAAACGCGCTGGGTCGCCGACTTCGAAGCCTATAGCAAGGCCTATCCCGAACTCGCGCTCGAATTCGCGCGCCGCATGGACGGCGAGCTGCCCAAGGGCTGGGCGCAGGCGGCCGTCGACGCCGCCGTGGCCGCACACACCAAGGCCGAGACCGTGGCCAGCCGCAAGGCCAGCCAGATCGCGCTCGAAGCCTTCACGAAAGCCCTGCCCGAGTTGCTGGGCGGAAGCGCCGATCTGACCGGCTCGAACCTCACCAACACCAGCAGCACGCCGGCCTTCCGCCTCGAAGCCGACGGCAGCAGCAACGGTGGCCGCCACATCAACTACGGCGTGCGCGAATTCGGCATGGCCGCCATCATGAACGGCGTGGCGCTGCACGGCGGGCTCATCCCCTACGGCGGCACCTTCCTCACCTTCAGCGACTACAGCCGCAACGCGATCCGCATGGCCGCGCTGATGAAACAGCGCGTGATCCACGTTTTCACGCACGACAGCATCGGCCTGGGCGAAGACGGCCCCACGCACCAGAGCATCGAACACGCCGCGTCGCTGCGGCTGATCCCCGGGCTCGATGTCTGGCGCCCCTGCGACACGGCAGAGACCGTGGTGGCCTGGGCCTGCGCGATCGAAAGCAAGAGCCGCCCGAGCGCGCTGCTGCTGTCGCGCCAGAACCTGCCCTACGCTCCGAAAGCCTCGCTCGATGAAATCTCCAAGGGCGCCTACGTGCTGGCCGAGCCGAGCGAAGTCGGCCTGAAGAAAAAGGCCCAGGCCGTGATCATCGCGACGGGCTCCGAAGTGCAGCTCGCGCTGCACGCGCAGCAGCAACTCGCCAAGAGCGGCGTCGCGGTGCGCGTGGTTTCGATGCCGTCGACGAGCGTGTTCGACCGCCAGCCGGCCGCGTACAAGAACAGCGTGCTGCCCAAGGGCGTACCGCGCATCGCGGTCGAGATGGGTGTGACCGACGGCTGGTGGAAGTACGGCTGCGCCGCCGTCGTTGGCATCGACACCTACGGCGAGTCGGCGCCCGCGCCCGCATTGTTCAAGCACTTCGGCTTCACGTCTGAGAACGTGGTGGCGACGGTGCGCGCTGTGCTGGGCCGCTGAGCAACCATTGAACGCAGACCCGACGGGATGCCGCATTGAACGCAGCCTCAGCAAGTCGACGTCTGACCGGCGCGGCGCTGCTGTTCGCCTGTTTGGGAGTGCACGCCCAAGGACTGCAGTTCGACCCGCCGGCCTCGCAGCTCGGTTGCCTCACTTCCACCAAGCCTGAGTACAAACGCCCCGAGTTTCCCGAGGTAGCGCTGAAAGCGGCACAGATCGCCGTGACACGCGTCCGGCTTCGTTTCGTCTCGGCCGATCAGGCGCCGGTGGTGGATGTGACCTACAACAGCGGCGACGAAACTTTCGCTCTTGCGGTGCGCGAATTCGTGGCCACTTATCGGTTGCCATGCATGAACCCTGCGGGTGGCGCAGTCGAGGCGACTCAGGAGTTCCAGTTCGTCTCGCGCGGCCCGGAGCCGCTCGTGGTGCTAGCGCCACCGCGCTCAAAAGGCCGCACGATCGGCGATCTCGATGCTGCATGCCTGGCGCCGATCTTCAACGCGCCACCACCCGCATACCCTCCCGATGCCCGTACACGTGGCGAATTCGGGACCGTGGTCATCCAGGTGACGTTCGTGAGTGCCGAAGCCGAGCCGGATGTGAAGGTTCTGTACAACGCCGGCAGTCGCTTGCTGGGGAACGTAGCGCGCAATGCCGCTGCCAAGTACCGCCTTCCCTGCATGAAACCCGGCGAGCCTCCATTGAGCGGAATACAGAGTTTCAAGTTCAGCTTTGGTGACGGAGAATCTCAACTGCAACCCCAGGTGAGTCTCCTGCAACTCGCGGCCATGATCAAAGACGTGGCCGCGCAGAAGGTGCGCTTCGATTTCAACACGATGGGGTGCCCATTCGACTTGAAGTTCAGCCCCTATCGCCCCTACACATCCAACCGCGTGGCAGAACTGGTCACGAGCGACCCGAACCGGCGCGAACTGCTGGAGTGGCTTCGTGCCGCCACCCTCGACATCCCCCCGCAGGCCATGAAGACCGTGATTGGCAACTCGACCACAGTATCTGTCCCGTGCGGCGTGCTCGATCTTTTGTGATTCCGTTCAATCTTTCCAGGAGCTTTTCAACATGACCATCAAAATCGGCATCAACGGCTTCGGCCGCATCGGGCGCATGGTGTTTCGCGCTGCCGTGCAGAACTTCAACGAGATCGAAGTCGTCGGCATCAACGACCTGCTCGAACCCGAGTACCTGGCCTACATGCTGCAGTACGACTCGGTGCACGGCCGCTTCAAGGGCACGATCGCGGTCGACGGCAACACGCTGGTCGTGAACGGCAAGAAGATCCGCCTGACGCAAGAGCGTGACCCCGCGGCGCTGAAGTGGAACGAGGTCGGCGCCGACATCGTGGTCGAGGCGACCGGCCTGTTCCTGACCAAGGAGACCGGGCAGAAGCACATCGACGCGGGTGCGAAGAAGGTGATCATGTCGGCGCCGTCGAAAGACGACACGCCGATGTTCGTGTTCGGCGTGAACGACAAGAGCTACAAGGGCGAAGCGATCATCTCGAACGCTTCTTGCACCACCAACTGCCTGGCGCCCGTGGCCAAGGTGCTGCACGACAAGTGGGGCATCAAGCGCGGCCTGATGACCACGGTGCACGCCACCACCGCCACGCAGAAGACCGTGGACGGCCCGAGCAACAAGGACTGGCGTGGCGGCCGCGGCATTCTGGAAAACATCATTCCTTCGAGCACCGGTGCTGCTAAAGCCGTGGGCGTGGTGATCCCGTCGCTGAACAAGAAGCTCACCGGCATGTCGTTCCGCGTGCCGACTTCCGACGTGTCGGTGGTCGACCTCGTCGTCGAGCTCGAGAAGGAAGCCAGCTACAAGGAGATCTGCGCCGAGATGAAGGCGCAGTCGCAAGGTGCGCTGAAGGGCGTGCTCGGTTACACCGAAGACAAGGTGGTGTCGACCGACTTCCGCGGCGAGTCGATGACCTCGGTGTTCGACGCCGAAGCCGGCATCGCGCTCGACGGCACCTTCGTGAAGGTCGTCTCCTGGTACGACAACGAGTGGGGCTACTCGAACAAGGTGCTCGAGATGGTGCGCGTGGTCGCGAAGTAAGCGGCGGCCCGATCTGCTGACCAGCCCGCTCTCGAGCGGGCTTTTTGTTGCTTGCGGGCTTTACATCCGCGTACAACCGCGTGCGAGGTGGCGGTATTCCTACGCGCTCGGCAGGGGTGGCCGAGGCCTACACTTTGCGGTCCATCGTCGGGTGTCGGGTTCACATGCAGATCACATCGTTTCGTCGTTCGATCACGGTCATCGGGCTGGGTTTGCTGGGTGCCGCGGCCGCCACCTCCGCCTGGAGCGCCGCCGAACGCGGCCCGCTGCGGCGCGCACCTCTGGTTCAGGTGGCCGAAACCGAAGCGCGCGTGATCGTCAAGTTCAAGGCAGATTCGAGCATGATGCGCGCGCTCGCCGCCAGCGCGAACGCGGCGCGGCCGATGCAGGCACAAGCCTTGTCGACACGCCTCGGCCTGGAGATGAGCGACGGCCACGCGCTCGGGCCGCGCACCCAGGTGATCACCGCCAAGGGCATCGGCTCGCGTGAACTGGCGGCGCGCCTGGCGGCGCAGGGCGACGTCGAATACGCCGAGGTCGACGAGCGCATGCGCGCCATGGCCGCGCCGAACGACCCGCGTTACCTCACCTCGCCGAGCCCAGTCGCCGGGCAGTGGTACCTGCGGGCACCGAACGCCACGCTGGTCTCGGCCGTGAACGCCGAAGCGGCGTGGGACATCACCACCGGCCGCAGCGCGGTCGTCGTGGCCGTGCTCGACACCGGCATCCGCGGTGACCACCCCGACCTGGCCGGCAAGTTGCTGCCGGGTTACGACTTCATCAGCAACAGCCTCAACGCGAACGACGGTGACGGCCGTGACGCCGACCCGTCCGACCCCGGCGACTGGGTCGATGCGGCCGACGTGGGCGTGGTGCCCGGCTGCGCCAACGAAGACATCGGCGACAGCATCTGGCACGGCACGCAGACCTCGGGCCTGATCGGCGCGGCCACCAACAACGGCATCGGCATGGCCGGCATCGGCCGCGACGTGCGGATCCTGCCGGTGCGGGTGCTGGGCAAGTGCGGTGGGTTGTCTTCCGACATCCAGGCGGCGATGCTGTGGTCTGCCGGTTTGGCGGTCAGCGGTGTGCCCACGAACCCCAACCCGGCGAAGGTGATCAACCTCAGCCTGGGCTCGGCCTCTGCCACCTGCAGCCAGTCTTATCAGGACGCGGTGAACGCGGTGGTCGCGGCCGGAGTCGTCGTGGTCGCTGCGGCCGGCAACGAAGGCCTCACGGTCGGTTCGCCGGCCAACTGCACCGGTGTGATCGGCGTGGCGGGCTTGCGCCACACTGGCACCAAGGTCGGGTATTCCAACCTGGGCGCCAAGGCGTCGATCAGCGCGCCGGCTGGCAACTGCTTCAACAGTGCCGGCGCCTGCCTGTACCCGCTGCTGACGACCACCAATTCCGGCACGCAGGGCCCGGTCGCCAACACTTACACCGACGGCATCAACGACCTGACGCTCGGCACGAGTTTCTCGGCGCCTTTGGTCTCGGGTACCGCGGCGCTCATGATCTCGGCCAACCCGGCGCTGAGCCCGGCCCAAGTGCTCGCCGCGCTCAAGAGCACGGCGCGTGCCTTCCCATCGACCGGTGCCGACCCCGGCGTGCAAGCCTGCACCACGCCCACCTCGACGGCGCAGAACAGCGAGTGCTACTGCACCACCAGCACCTGCGGCGCCGGCATGCTCGACGCCGGCGCGGCGGTCGCGGCGGTGGCGGTGGTCACCGCGAACATCGCGGTCGCGTCGTCGGCGGTCGTGGTGGGCGACGTGGTCGCGCTCAACGGTACGCAGTCGCGGGCCAGCGGCACGGCCAGCATTGCGGACTACTTGTGGGAAGTGACGAGCGGCAGCGCCGCGATCACGAGCGCCACCAATGCATCGAGCGCCACGCTGGTGGCCAGCGCGGCGGGCACCGTTGTCGTGAGCCTGACCGTGACCGACAGCGCCGGCCGCCAGGCCAGCACGAACACCACGCTCACGGTCAGCGCCAGCCCAGGAACGCCGGTGACCCCCGCGCCCACCTCGGGTGGCGGTGGTGGTGGTGGCGCACTGAACCTCGAATGGCTGCTGACGCTGGTGGCGTCGACGCTGGCCCTGCACCTGGCCGCGCGGCGCCAGCGGCGCCTGGCAAAAGCGCGCTGACCGGCGCGTCGACCCGCGGCGCTACGGCGCCTTCGCGCAGGGCACGAAACCCTTGCCCACGCTGCCGGCCTTGAGCGCCAGCAGCTGGGCCGCCAGCGTTTCGTCGGCGCGCGCTGCGCGCAGCCAGGTCGCGCTGCCCACGGGGCTGAGTTCAACCACCCGTGCCGTGCGAACACCTTGCTGCGTGAAGCGCTCGAGCGCGGCGTCGGCGGCAGCGCGCACGTCGAAGCGCCCGAGCGACAGGCCGCGGTCGAGTGCGGGCGGCGTGCGCACCACTTCGAAGTCGAGCTTCAGGCGCTTGAGCTCCTGCTCTTTTTTCGTCAGGCCTTCGGTGTCGACGAACTTGCCCATGTAGACGATCCACGTGCCCGGGGTTTCGGTTTTCACTTCGGCCCAGCTGCCCTCGGCGGCGTTGGGCAAGGCCTGTTTCAGCGCCGCGTTCGCAGCCACCAGCTCGGGGCCGCCAAACGGGCCGGCTTCCAGGCAGACCGGCGCTGCGCTGGCCTTCACGCTCGAGGCCGCCGCTTCAGGTGGCAGGATCTGCACGGTCTCGGGCCGCACCTGGCGCGCCAGGCGCTCGGGTTCGCGGTCGCCGATGGCGCGAACGCCCACCACGCCGTCGAGCCAGCCCTGGCTCCAGGAATAGAAGCCCACGTTCGCGAGGATCAGCGCGAGCAGCACCAGCCTGAGCATCGCGCCGCCTTCAGCGCGGGCCGAGCGGCGCCTGCAACGAGTTGCCTCGCAGGCGCACGCTGACTTCGCCGCTCGACACGCGCTTCAGCCCGGCGTCGGTCTGGACCAGCAGTTCGCCGTGCTCTGAAACGCCTTGCGCCACGCCGTCGATCGCGTCGGCCTGCGTGGTGCGCACGGCCCGGCCGCACAGCAGGTCGCGGGCCGCGAAGCCAGCCGCGAAAGCCGCGAAGCCTTCGGCCTCGAAGCGCTTGAGCGCGTGCACCAGCGGCACGATCACCTGCGCCAGCACGCTCGGCGCGGTGCTGGTGGGGGCCAGCTCCTGGATCGCCCCGAAGCCGCTGGCGAAGTCGTCGGCACCGAAGGGCAGGATGTTCAGGCCCACGCCGATGACGACCAGCCGTTGCGGCCCGGCCGCCACGGTCTCGATCAGCACGCCACCGAGCTTGCGGCCTTCCTGGCCCTCGGCCACGAGCCACAGGTCGTTGGGCCACTTCAGGCCGATGCGCAGGCTGCCCGGCGTGGCGTCGAGCGCGTCGGCCAGCGCCACGCCCACGGCCAGCGACAGGCCCGACCAGTCGCTGCTCGCCAGGGGCAGGCTGAGCGAAAAGGTGAGCGACGAGCCCGGCGCAGACTTCCAGGCGCGGCCTTGCCGGCCGCGGCCGCCGATCTGGTTCTCGGCCACCAGCAGGCAGGGCTGCACGTCGACCGCGCGCCGCCCGAAAGCAGCACTCTCGACACTGCGGCGCACCTGCACGTTGCCGGCTTCGAGTTCGCTTTCCTGGACCACGCGGGCGCGGTCGAGCAGGGCGGTGTTGGTCGAGATCGTGCTATGGACGACCTCGACGCTGAGGCCTGGCAACAGCGGTTCGAGCTGTTGCCACAAGGCTTCGGCGCCCCACTGCAGCGATTGTTCGGGCATGGTGCGTGTGCGTCAGCGCTTGGGGGCGAGCATGGTGCCGCGGCAGCCCTTGGTGCCGCAGCGGCACTCGAACTGCTTCTTGAGCTTGGGCGTGTAGCGCTCGTCGATGATCAGGCCGTAGTCGTAGAACAACTCTTCGCCGGGCTTGATGGCGCGCAGCGCCTTGATGAAGACCCGGCCGCCGACTTCGTCGGCCTCGCAGTTGGGGCTGCAGGCGTGGTTGATCCAGCGCGCCGCGTTGCCGCCGACCTTGGCGTCGATCACATGCTTGTCATCGACGTGGAAGTAGAAGGTGTGGTCGGGGTCTTTCGGGTCGTGCGGGTGGCGGCGCAGCGCTTCCTTCCAGGTGATGACCTCGCCCTTGTACTCGATGATGAAGTCGTCGCGCTTGATCGGCGCCACTGCGAACACGCCCTTGCCGTGCACGCCCGACAGGCGCACCTGGATGCGGCGGCCACTGGCCTTGGCAGAAGTGGGCGAAGGGTCGTTGGCGGCGGCGGCTTGCGTCATCGGATTCTTTGGGTACATTGAAATCATGGGTGCGCGCGCGTGTGCGTGCGCGCGAGAAGCCCGGATTGTATTGATGCGGTGGCGTGGCCCCGCCCATTGACGAAAGAAACATGAGCAAGTCCCTGATCATTGCCGAGAAGCCTTCTGTCGCGCAGGACATCGTGCGCGCCCTCACCCCCAGCGCCGGCAAGTTCGACAAACACGACGAATACTTCGAGAGCGACACCTTTCTCGTCACGTCGGCCGTGGGCCACCTGCTGGAGATCAAGGCGCCCGAAGAGTTCGACGTCAAGCGGGGCAAATGGAGCTTCGCGAACCTGCCGGTGATCCCGCCGCACTTCGAGCTGAACCCGATCGACAAGAGCAAGGGCCGGCTCGGCGCGATCATGAAGCTCGTCAAGCGCAAGGACGTGAGCGAGCTCATCAACGCCTGCGACGCGGGCCGCGAAGGCGAGCTGATCTTTCGCCTGATCCAGCAGCACAGCAAGAGCAAGCACCCGGTCAAGCGGCTGTGGCTGCAGAGCATGACGCCGGCGGCCATCCGCGACGGCTTCGAGCACCTGCGCAGCGACGCGCAGATGTTGCCGCTGGCCAGCGCCGCGCGCTGCCGCTCCGAGGCCGACTGGCTGGTGGGCATCAACGGCACGCGCGCGATGACGGCCTTCAACTCGCGCGACGGCGGCTTCTTCCTCACCACCGTGGGCCGGGTGCAGACACCCACGCTGTCGATCATGGTCGAACGCGAAGAGAAGATCCGCAAGCACGTCTCGCGCGACTACTGGGAGATCAAGGCCACGTTCGCGGCCCAGGCCGGCGAGTACGAGGGCAAGTGGTTCGACCCGAAGTGGAAGAAGAACCCCGACGACGCCGAAGCGCGCGCCGACCGCCTGTGGAACGAGCGCGACGCCCGCGCGATCATGGACGCCGCGCTCGGCCAGCCCGCCAGCGTGAGCGAAGAGGCCAAGCCCAGCACGCAGAGCTCGCCCGGCCTGTACGACCTGACCACGCTGCAGCGCGAGGCCAATTCGCGCCTGGGCTTCAGTGCCAAGACCACGCTGAGCATCGCGCAGGCGCTGTACGAAAAGCACAAGGTGCTCACCTACCCGCGAACCGACAGCAAGCACCTGCCCGAAGACTACGTCGACGTCGTCAAGCAGACGATGAAGATGATCTCCACCGAAGACATGCCCGGCCCGCTGCGCGCTCTGGCCGCACATGCGAAGACGGCGGTCAAGGAAGGCTACGTCAAGCCGAACAAGAAGATCTTCGACAACGCCAAGGTGTCGGACCACTTCGCGATCATCCCGACGCTGATGGCGCCGAAGAGCCTCTCGGAGATCGAGGCCAAGCTCTACGACATGGTGGTCAAGCGGTTTCTCGCGGTGTTTTTCCCGAGCGCCGAGTTCATGGTCACGACGCGCATCTCGACGGTCGCGAACGAAGGCAAGGAATACAAGTTCCAGACCAACGGCAAGGTGATGGTCAAGCCCGGGTGGCTCGCCGTCTACGGCCGCGAAGCGCAGGAAGACGACGCCAACCTGGTGGCCGTGGCGCCGGGCGAGATCGTGCGCACCGAAGACGTGGTCGTGAACGCACTCAAGACCAAGCCGCCCGCGCGCTACACCGAGGCGACGCTGCTCAGCGCGATGGAAGGCGCCGGCAAGCTCATCGACGACGACGAACTGCGCGAAGCGATGCAGGAAAAGGGCCTGGGCACGCCGGCCACGCGCGCGGCCATCATCGAGGGGCTGATCTACGAGAAGTACATCCACCGCGAAGGCCGCGAGCTGGTGCCGGGCGCCAAGGCCTTCCAGTTGATGACGCTGCTGCGCGGGCTGGGCGTGGAAGACCTGACCAAGCCCGAACTCACCGGCAACTGGGAATACCAGCTCTCCGAGATGGAAAAGGGCAAGCTCGAGCGCGAGACCTTCATGGCCGAGATCGCGGCGATGGCCGAGCGCATCGTCAAGAAAGCCAAGGAATACGACCGCGACACGATCCCCGGCGACTACGCGACGCTGAAGACACCGTGCCCGAACTGCGGTGGCGTCGTGAAGGAAAACTACCGCCGCTTCGCCTGCACCGGCAAGCCGGGCGCCGCCGAAGGCTGCGGCTTCTCGATCAGCAAGATTCCGGGCTCGCGCTCGTTCGAGCTCGACGAAGTGGAGACCTTTCTCGCCGACAAGAAGATCGGCCCGCTCGAAGGTTTTCGCTCGAAGGCGGGTTGGCCTTTCACCGCCGAACTCAAGCTCGCGTTCGACGACGAGATCAAGAACTGGAAGCTCGAATTCGACTTCGGCGAAGACGCGAAGAATGCCGGCGAGTCGGGCGAGCCGATCGACTTCTCGGCCCAGGAAAGCCTGGGGCATTGCCCGAAGGATCAGGGCCGCGTGTACGAGCACGGCACGAGTTATGTGTGCGAGCACGCGGTCGGCGCCAACGTGACCTGCGACTTCAAGAGCGGCAAGATCATCCTGCAGCAGCCGGTGGCGCGCGAGCAGATGACGAAGCTGCTCGCCAGCGGCAAGACCGACCTGCTGGAGAACTTCGTCTCCAACAAGACCCGTCGCAAGTTCAAGGCGCGCCTGGCCTACGACAAGAAGGAAGGCAAGGTCAGCTTCGAGTTCGAGCCGCGCGTGGCGCGGCCGGGCAAGGGGCCGGCGGCCAAGACGGCGGCGGCCGACAAGGCGCCCGCAGCCGAGGCCGAGGTCGAAGTGAAGACGCCCGCCGCGAAGAAAGCGCCTGCTGCGAAGAAGGCCGCCCCGCGCAAGGCCGCCGCCAAGAAGGCCTCGTAGCGTCGGCAGGGTGGTGTGCAAAACGCCACGCTGCCCCGCCGCGTGGCCGAGTGAGACATGGGTTCACCGTTCAAAAGCGCGGAAACTCCTGCCTTCGGTGCTTTTTCGCCGCAAGGAAACAAGATGAAACCGATTTTCAAGCGCTGGGGTGTGGCGCTGCTTCTGGCAGCGTCGTCGACGCTGTCGCACGCGCTGGTGTTCGCTGTGAACGAAGGCGTGACCTACCGCGTGCCGAACGAAGAAATCCGCGCGAAGTACGCTGCCATCGCTGCCGACCTGACCAAGCTGCTGAGGCAGCCGGTTGTCATCGAGCCGATCGGCGGTTACCCTGCCCTGCGCCAGGGGCTGGCCGACAAGGCCTACGATCTGGCGATGGTGCACCCGGCGCACCTGTCGATCGTGGCGATGAAGAACTCCGGCTACAAGCTCGTGGCCGTGACCAAGGGCTTTCAGGACTACCGCGCCAACTTCCTCGTGAAGGCCGATTCCAAGCTGACCTCGCTCGCCGAACTGAAGGGCAGCAAGCTCGGCGCGCCCGACGAAGATTCGATCACCGCGTGGATGATCCGCGCGAGCATCCGCGACGCGCTGGGTGATGCCAAGCAGGTGAGCTACGTCTACACCCGCTACCAGGACGCCGTGCCGTTCTTCGTCGAGAACAACCTGACGCTGTCGGGCGCGACCGCCGCCGGCGGCGTGATCAAGGACTGGAAGGCCAAGGGCGGCAAGGTGCTGGCGCAGTCGAAGCCGGTGCCCATCAAGCACATCATCGCCAGCCCCAGCATGAGCGCCGCCGATGTCGACGCGGTGCGCGACTACCTCTTGTCGCTCGACGCGACTGAAGATGGCAAGAAGAAGCTCGCGCCCACCAAGTGGCAGGGCTTCGCGGCCTACGACCAGGCGGCGTTGATGGCGATGGGCGTCTGGCTGGGTCTCTGAGCTTCTGCCTCAGCCGAGGCACACCACCGAAGCGGTCGCCACCAGTTCGTTGAACAGCGCGGCCGAGGCCTTGCCCGACACCGCGTACGGGTCGAGCACCGCCGATTCCGAGTACTTCAGCAGCAGCGCCGGGTTCAGCCGGTTCATGTTGACCTGGCCCATCGCCCAGCCGGCGAAGCTGCGCTCTTCGATCTCGTCGTAGCTGAGCAGCACCACGTCGCGGTGGCGCGGGTCTTGCGCAATGCGGTTGTACAGGGCGCTCACCTGCGAACGCCCGCCTTCGAGCACCTGCAGGAAGATGTCGCCCGAAAAACACAACACGCCTGTCACGCCCGCGGGCGGGTTGTTGAGGGTGGACTTCTTCAGGATCGCCTGCAGCGAATCCTGCCGCACCGGCTCGGTGGCGCGGCTCGCATACATCAGTCGTACCAGCATGTCAGTTCTCCCGCCGGGCCGCCCCAAGGGGAACTGCACCCCCTTGGGGGGCGGCGAACGTAGTGAGACTCGGGGTCAACATGTTCTTGTCCTCAAACTTTCTTGCTGAGCAGCGACAGGAATTCGCGCCGCAGGTTGGCGTCTTTCAGGAAGGCGCCGCGCATCACGCTGTTGGTCATCATCGACTCGTCGTCCTTGACGCCGCGCCAGTGCATGCAGAAGTGGTCGGCTTCCATCACGATGGCCAGGCCGTCGGGCTTGACCCGTGCCTGCAATTCGTTGGCCAGCATCGTGACCGCCTCTTCCTGGATCTGCGGGCGGCTCATGATCCAGTCGCAGATGCGCGCGTACTTGCTCAGGCCGATCAGGTTCGAGTGTTCGTTCGGCATGATGCCGATCCAGACCTTGCCCATGATCGGGCACAGGTGGTGCGAGCAGGCGCTGCGCACCTTGATCGGGCCGACGATCATCAGCTCGTTCAGCCGCGACGCGTTCGGGAACTCGGTGACCGACGGCATCGGCACGTAGCGCCCGCGGAACACTTCGGTCAGGAACATCTTGGCCACGCGCTTGGCCGTTTCGTTGGTGTTGTGGTCGCTCTCGGTGTCGATGACGAGCGAGCGCAGCACCTCCTGCATCTTCGCTTCGACCTCGGTGCGCAACTCGTCGATCTCGCCGTCTTCGATGAAGGCCGAGATGTTGTCGTTGGCGTGGAAGCGGCACTGCGCACCGACCAGGCGGTAACGGATGCGCTCCGACGCCGCCAGGCGCGACAGGTCTTCTTCGGTTCTGAAAATCGGGGTCGGGTTCTCGCCGCGCATCGGTCACTTTCGGGGGTGATCAGCCAGAGAGCGTACCGCAGCCAAGGGAATCGGGCGGGCGCCACAGCCCAGACCGTAGACTGCGCGCGGTGAATACCGTCACCGCACCAACGTCTCCGCCAGCTTCGCTGCCGCTCGCCCGGCTGCTGAACCATGCGGCCGACGCGGTGCAGGCGGTGCGCGCCGGCCGCTCGCTCAACGCCGCGCTGGCGGCCTGCCCGGCGGCGGCCCGGCCCGGCGCCCAGGCGCTGAGCTTCCACGCACTGCGCTGGCTCGGCGCCGCGCAGGCCTTGCGCGCGCAACTGGCCCCGAAAGCGCCCGCGCCGGCGGTCGACGCCTTGCTGCTCACGGCACTGGCGCTGCTCTGGCCGGCGGCCGAGTCGCGTTATGGCGAGCACACGCTCGTCGACCAGGCGGTCGACGCGGCGCGCCAGCGCGCCCGGCAGAGCGCGGCTTTTGTCAACGCGGTGCTGCGGCGCTTTCTGCGCGAGCGAGACACGCTCGTCGAAGCCGCGCTGCGCGATCCGATGGCGCGCTACAACCACCCGCGCTGGTGGATCGACCGGCTGAAGGCCGACTGGCCCGCGCAGTGGCAGGCGATTCTCGAGGCCAACAACGCCCACCCGCCGATGACATTGCGGGTCAACGCGCGCCGAACCACGGCGCCTGCCTATGTGGCCCGGCTGGCCGAGGCCGGCATCCCGGCGCAAGCCAGCGGCCCGCACGCCGTGACGCTGGCCGAGCCGCGCCCGGTGACACAACTGCCCGGCTTCGCGCAAGGTGATGTGTCGGTGCAAGACGCCGCCGCGCAGCTTGCCGCACCGTTGTTGATCGGCCCCGGCCTGCCGCCCGGCGCGCGTGTGCTCGACGCCTGCGCCGCCCCCGGCGGCAAGACGGCGCACCTGCTGGAGCTGGCCGATCTCGACGTGCTGGCGCTCGACAGCGATGCCCAACGCCTGCAGCGGGTGCACGAGACGCTGGCGCGGCTCGGCCTCACGGCCCGCAGCGTGGCCGCCGATGCCGGCGACCCGTCGGCCTGGTGGGACGGCCGGCCGTTCGACGCGATATTGCTCGACGCGCCTTGCAGCGCCGCCGGCATCGTGCGCCGCCACCCCGACGTGCGCTGGCTGCGCCGAGCCACCGACATCGACACGCTGGCACACACCCAGGCCCGTCTGCTCGACGCGCTGTGGCCTTTGCTCAAGCCCGGCGGCCGGCTGCTGTATTGCACCTGTTCGGTCTTCAAGGCCGAGGGCCAGGCCGGCATCGACGCTTTTTTGCAACGCCAGCCCGGCGCGAAGCTGGCCGCCAGCCCCCCATCGCCCGGCCACCTGCTGCCACTGCCCGACAATGGAAGCGAGCACCCGGCGACAGCTGAACCCGCGCCGGGTGACGGGTTCTATTACGCCCTGCTAGAGAAGACCTGAGGTCCACGGCCCCATGCACAGCGCGGTATCGGCACACCCTGTTTCCCGGCCCCGCGCATCGCAGCGCGGCCGGCGGGGCTGGGCCGTGCTGCTTCAGGGCCTGGTGCTGATGGCGCTGTGGCTCGTGCCCGCGGCCCGCGCCGCCGACCCGCAACTCGCGAACTTCGAAGTGGTGCACAACGAAGAAGGCGTGCTGCTGACCTACGCCGTCAACGGCGAGTTGTCGCGCAGCGTGGACGACGCGCTCGGCAAGGCCGTGCCGCTGTACTTCGTGGCCGAGGCCGAGATCTTCCGCGACCGCTGGTACTGGCGTGACCTGCGCGTGGCCAACGCCGTGCGCATCTGGCGCATCGTGTACCAGCCGCTCACCTCGACCTACCGCGTCACCTTCGGCGGCCTGAGCCAGAACTACAACAGCCGCGAAGAAGCCTTCGCGGCCATCAGCCGCACCTCGCGCTGGAAGATCGCCGAGGCCACGCAACTGGCCGACGGCAGCCGCCACTACGTAGAGTTCAGCTACCGGCTCGACACCACGCTGCTGCCGCGGCCGATGCAGATCGGCGTCGGCGGCCAGGCCGACTGGAACTACGCCGTGCAGCGGGTCCAGCGCATCAACTGACAGCCCTTCAGGCGCGGCAGTCAGCCCCATGAAAAAAGCGACACGCTGGGCGTGGATCATCTCCACCGTGGCGGCCACCGGCACCGGCCTGGTGCTGGCGTTTTTGCTGTCGATCGCCACCAACAACCCGGCACTGTACGAGCGCCACTACGTCTGGCTGTTCTGGGTCAACCTGGTCGTTGCCAGCTTGCTGGTGCTGGTGATCGCGATCGCCGCGGTGCGCCTGCTGCTGCGTGTGCGGCGGCGCAAGTTCGGCAGCCGCCTGCTGCTCAAGCTGGCGGCGATCTTCGCGCTCGTCGGCGTGGTGCCGGGCGTGCTGATCTACACCGTGAGTTACCAGTTCGTCTCGCGCAGCATCGAGAGCTGGTTCGACGTGAAGGTCGAAACCGCGCTCGACGCCGGCCTGAAGCTCGGCAAGGGCACGCTCGACTCGGTGGTGAGCGACGTGGCCGCCAAGACCCGCCTGGCCGCCGAGCGCCTGGGCGACACCCCCGGTGCAGCTCAGCCGCTGGCGCTGGAGCGGCTGCGCGAGCAGCTCTCGGCGCAAGACATCTCGATCGTCGGCGCCGCCGGCCAGAGCCTGCTGACCACCGGCGCCACGGCCGAGCGCTGGATGCCCGAGCGCCCGGCCGCCACGCTGCTGCGCCAGGCGCGCAGCGCACGCGTGGTGAGCGAACTGGTCGGGCTCGACGAAGACGCCAATGCCACCGGCAGCGCCGGTGCTGCGCGGGTGCGGGCACTGGCCTACATCCCGAGCACCAGCTTCGCGCTCGGCGAAGAAGACCACTACCTGCTGGTCACGCAGTTGCTGCCCCCCACGCTGGCCGCCAACGCCCTGGCGGTGCAGACGGCCTACCGCGAATACCAGCTGCGCGCCCTGGCCCGCACCGGGCTGCGCCAGATGTACATCGGCACGCTCACGCTCGCGCTGGTGCTGGCGGTGTTCGGCGCCTTGTTGATGGCGGTGGCTTTCGGCAACCAGCTCGCGCGCCCGCTGCTGCTGCTGGCCGACGGCATGCGCCAGGTGGCGCAGGGCGACCTGAGCACCAAGGCCGTGTTCGCCTCGGGCGACGAGCTCGGCGGGCTGACCCGTTCTTTCGCCGACATGACCGAGCAGCTCTCAGACGCGCGCTCGCTGGTGCAGCGCAGCGTGGTGCAGGTGGAAGGCGCGCGCGCCAACCTGCAGACCATTCTCGACAACCTGACCGCCGGCGTGATCGTGTTCGACCGCGCCGGCAACATCGACACCGTGAACCCCGGCGCCACGCGCATCGTGCGTTTGCCGCTCTCGGCCTACCGCGGCCGGCCGCTGACCGACGTGCCCGGCATCGGCGCTTTCGCGCAGGCGGTGTGGCAGCGCTTCGAGCTGCACGCTGCCAGCCCCGAGGCCGGCGAGCGGGACCACTGGCAAGACTCGTTCGAGCTGCAGACGCAGGCGATGGACGGCCGCGACCGCGACTCGACCACGCTGCTCGTGCGTGGCGCGGCCATGCCGCACGGCGCGCGGCTGATGGTGTTCGACGACATCACCGAGCTCGTCTCGGCGCAGCGCAGCGAGGCCTGGAGCGAAGTGGCGCGGCGCCTGGCGCACGAGATCAAGAACCCGCTCACGCCGATCCAGTTGTCGGCCGAGCGCCTGCAGCACAAGCTCGGCAACAAGCTCGAAGGGGCCGACCAGGCCATGCTCGCCCGATCGGTCGACACCATCGTCAACCAGGTGCAGGCGATGAAGGCGCTGGTCAACGAGTTCCGCGACTACGCCCGCCTGCCGGCCGCGCACCTGGCGCCGCTCGACCTGAATGCGCTCGTCAGCGAAGTGCTGGGCCTGTACGGCAACGCGCAGGAAGCCGGCCGGCTCGGCGCGAAGCTCGGCGCTGCGCTGCCGGCGATCGTGGGTGACAGCACCCAGCTGCGCCAGGTGATCCACAACCTCGTGCAGAACGCGCTCGACGCCGTGAACGAGCAGGCCGACGGCCGCGTGCGCATCGAAACCGAGGTGGCGCGCAACGAACAGGGCCAGCCGCGCGTGGTGCGCCTGCACGTGATCGACAACGGCCCGGGCTTTTCAGACAAGGTGCTCAAGCGGGCTTTCGAGCCCTACGTCACCACCAAGAGCAAGGGCACCGGCCTGGGGCTGGCGGTGGTGAAGAAGATCGCCGACGAACATGGCGCGCGGGTGCGCATCACCAACCTGGGCAGCAACGCCGAAGGCGAGGGCGGGGCGCCTGTGGCGCGCGGGGCGCAAGTCTCGCTATCATTCGCGAAATTCGCACCGGCCGACCCGAACCGCGCACCCGCGGCCAACGATCGGGCCGAAGCGCACTGAGCATCCATGGCGACCATTCTTGTAGTTGACGACGAACTCGGCATCCGCGCGCTGCTGTCGGAAATATTGGCCGACGAAGGCCACACGATCGAGCTGGCCGAAAACGCCGCGCAGGCCCGCGCCTGCCGCGAACGCCTGCGCCCCGACCTTGTGCTGCTCGACATCTGGATGCCCGACGTCGACGGCATCACGCTGCTGAAGGAATGGGGCGCCACCTCGCTGCTGAACATGCCGGTCATCATGATGAGCGGCCACGGCACGATCGACACCGCCGTCGAGGCCACCAAGTTCGGCGCGATGGCCTTCCTGGAAAAGCCGATCACCCTGCAGAAGCTGTTGCGTGCGGTGGAGCAGGGCCTGGCCAAGCCAGCCTCGCGCACGGGCACGGCGGCGAATACCGGCAACAACCTGCACAACGACGCCGGCCTCACCGTCGAGTCGGCCATGACCGGCGGCGTGATGCTGCCCACCGCACCTTTGATGCTGGGCCCGCAGTCGGAGCAGAGCTTCGACCTGGACCGCCCGCTGCGCGAAGCGCGCGACGCGTTCGAGAAGAGCTACTTCGAGTTCCACCTGGCGCAAGAAAACGGCAGCATGACGCGCGTGGCCGAAAAGACCGGGCTGGAGCGCACCCACCTGTACCGCAAGCTCAAACAGCTGGGTGTGGACCTGTCGCGAAACAAGCGCAGCGGCATGCTGTGAGGGCAGGCCCGCCGAGCCAGCTATAATCGTCGGCTCACGGCCTGGTAGCTCAGTTGGTAGAGCAGCGGATTGAAAATCCGCGTGTCGGTGGTTCGATTCCGCCCCAGGCCACCAGTGAATTCAAGGACTTAGCGCGAAAGTGCTAGGTCCTTTGTTCATTCTGCGTAGCTGCAGCGTAGCCACCAAACGCATCAAGCCGATTCGCTGCGCCCTGCAAAGCCTCTGGGGCCAAGTGGGCGTAGCGCTCAACCATCGCCCCAGTCTTCCAACCCCCAAGCCGTTGAAGCTCGTGTGTCGGTGTTCCGGCCTGGCGATGCCAGGTTGCAAAGGTGTGCCGCAAGTCGTGCCACTTGAAGTTCTCGATGCCTGCGCGTTCCAGCGCTGCCTTGAAGGCCTTGGTGTAGACGTTGGCTAGTGGCTCGCCCTTGTGGGTGAACACCTTCGTGGGGTGTTTGCCAACCTGTCTGCGCAACACCGACAACGCCATCTCGTTGAGCGGTACGGAATGCGGGCTGCCGTTCTTGTGTTGGCTCCCCGGTATCCATGCGTGCTTGCGGTCCAAGTCCACGCATTGCCACTCAAGTCCCTTCACGTTCGCCTGTCGCAGCCCGGTTGCCACTGAAAACACAGCCATATCGGCTAGGTGTGTCGGTAGCTCTAGGCGCAGCTTTTCGAACTCTTGGGGGCTCAGGGAGCGAACCCGCCCTTCGGCTTCCTTGAACATCTTGAACTTCGGTACCCGCTCGGTCCATTCCCACTCATTGCACGCACGCCGCAGAATGGCGCGTATCAACGCGAGGTAGCGATTCGTCGTTCCGCCTTTGGCGATCTTCTCGCGGTCGAACTTGATGCGATCAATCAACGTTCGGTCGATCTCGTCGAGTCGTTTGTCTCCCAGGTAAGGATGCAGCCAACGAAGCTTTGCGATGTCATCACCGTGCGTGGCCTTGTGCTTCGTTTCCAAGAGCCACCGTTCGGCCGCCTCCTGCCAGTCGTGACGAGGCTTTACGCCGAGCCTGGCTTGTTCCCATCGTGAGTGAGCGAGTCGGTCGTGGACCTCTTTCGCCTCTCGTCGATCGGTAGTCCCAGTGCCCTGCTGTAAAGGCTTCGATTCACCCCGGATGGGCGGTAATTTGACCCACCAATACCGTGAGTCCTTGCGTCTGTAGAGCGACATTCAGATTTCTCCTGAAGATCGACCACGGACACACGCGCGAGTGATTCTGACACCAGCCGATCAATCAGCAAGCGTTCGACGAAGACCCAAGCCCGACCGACCTTGCAGGCAGGCATCGCGCCGCTGCGTGCCAGCTTCTGCAACGTCTTCGGATGAACCTTCAGCAGCCGCGCGGCTTCCGTGAGATCAAGGGTGGACACGACCGGCCCTCAGTCCGATGGAAGCATTGACGAGAAGCTGCCCGGTGACTCCGGATCGAGCCGTTCCGGCGAGCCAGCCAAGTGGTAGCTGTACGGTTCGATTCGCGCCGGTATGCCGTCGCGCCACAACTCCGTCACGACGCGCCCCATATCACCGCCGTACACGTGGCTCATCAGATTCACCAGCTTGCCGACCTGCTGCCTGCCGTGCTCTACAGCCGAATCGAACGAGATCGTCACGCTATTGGCGATTGTCTTGATGCGCGCCTGCTCCGCGTTGAGGAAGGCGAGGCAGGGATAGGCCCCAGCCAAGTACTTCCCGGGCTCTGTGAGCAGCTCGTAGGGGATCAATCGATCCTTGCCGTGCCACTCGACCTCGATGCGAGTCCAAGGGCTTGAAGGGTTCCCGAGCTGCTTGCCCTTTTCGTAGATGCGGCAGTACTTGCCGCTCGTGCGACTGCCAATGCCGAGCGTGCGGCCCTTGGACGACGATTCACCCGCCAGCCAGTCGCCGAACACTTGATGCCGCGGCTTGCGCCCTCCGGCGTTGAATCCACTGGCCGCGTACTGATCGATGGCCCAGGCAATGCTGGCAACCTCGCCGCAGAAATCGTCATAGGCCACATCGGCGCGCTTGATGCTGGCCGCGTGTTCGCGCAGCCAGGTTGCAAGACCAGCCCAGTCTTCGACCATGGCGCAGCCCTGACCTTGAATGCTGAAGTAGACGTGACCGCGCTGGCTCGCGCCGCCCCAGGCGATGAGGCCTGCGCCGCTCCCGAAGCGCACTGACTGCTTGAATCCAAAGCAACCGTTCCGCTGCTCGAGGCGCTCGACTGGCAGAAAGCGCTGCATCTGCGCCATGACCCACCGCATCGATTCTGCCGCGGGTGGCCGCACCGTGAAGGCGAGCGCATCGAGCTGCGCGGCCCGCGGTGGCGCGGCAGCATCCACGACTAGGTGTCGAGTGACCTGCACGTTGTGCTCACTGAAGACGTAAACCTCGACAGGCTCGCCTGTTTCGGTGTCGAAACCTTTCGGGGGCTGGTCACGGCTTTGGAAGCTGTCGGCTTCTTTCTTTCCCCCCGTAGTTACTGTACGGGGGCCTTCCGTGGCGCCCGTGCCGTCGAGGCGCGGCGGCTCCGCCGCTCGCTCCACGCCGGCGCGCGCGCCTTGCTCACTCACTACCGATTCGTTGCCCTGTTTGGACATGAAGAACTCCTTCGCAGCTGCGACGTGCGGAAGGAGTGGAGGACGAGTACGCCGCAAGCACCTGCCGCCCGCCAGGTTGATGACGGTCGTTGAAGTGCGAATGCGTTTCTCTTGTCCTGAGGAGCGGCCTACTTGTGGCTTTTTGCCTGGCTATGCTCGCGCGGAAATCTGACCTAGTGGGGCTCGCTGATCCACGTCACTTGGTGAAGCGACTCTACCAAACGGAAGTAGTGGGTATGCAAGTATTCAGCAGCCGGTGTAGCTCGGTGAGCTGCGAACACGGGTTCCCCACCGAGTGCTTCGCAGTTGTGGACAACACGCCCTGTGGCCTGGGAGGGGCCGGCGCGTTGCCCACAACCAAGCCCGGCGGACAACCCTGACACCTGCAGCAGTAAGCTGCGCCCCGTTTTGGTGTCCCGCTTGCGGTGAAGCCTCCGTTGCGAGCGAGCTGCCGGAAGTTCGTGTTGCGGGCCACTTTTCCCGAAGACTCGGCAGTATGCAAGACGCCGGAACCCTGATAGCGTGCCCGACTTCGGGTGGGAATGGTGCGCGTCGGCAACGACGGAATTCTAGAACGAGTTAACGAAATAACTGGGCGGCAGGATCACATAAATCCTATCTGGAACAACATTGAATACTCCACTTAACGCTTCAGCAACAACGGCTGGCGCCCTAATGTCCAGCTCGGAATTCGTCATTCCTCCTTACCAACGTGAGTATTCTTGGGAGGACGAGGTCTCCGAGTTTTGGAACGATCTGAGCAAAGGTCTCGGTGATGAGCCATATTTTCTCGGTCTTGTGATATTGACAGAGGAGGAAGGCCGAAAACAGGTGGTCGATGGACAGCAAAGAATATTAACTCTCACATTGTTAGCAGCTGCCCTATTTCATGAGGCGATCAGAAGCAAGCGGAAAGCTTTGGCTGAGAGAATTCAATCTGACTTCCTTAGGTCGATTGATTACAACACTGACGAAACGAATCCTCGGGTGACATTGTCGGACAGTCTGGATAATCAAACGTTGCAGGCCATACTGGAGAATGGTGGCGACAGCTTCGTTGGGGGTATCGAACAGAATTCAATATCGAAACGCTTGCTAGAAGCATTCGAATTTCTGCGCTCTAGACTTCGCAAAGACTTGGCTCAGGATCCGTTTAAGAGGCTCGGAGCGTGGACTGATTTTCTTACCAACAGGGTGTATTTCGCAGTGTTCGTTCATCCGGACTCCGCATCTGCATATAGAGTATATGAAGTAATCAATACTCGAGGCCGAGAATTAACCACCGCTGATCTGCTCAAAAACTATATTCTGAGTCAAACAAAGCCCGCAGCGCGGGATGCTTTATATGCCCGTTGGCAGGCAATTGCCAGGCAATTCCCCATAGCCGGTGCGAATTCTTTTGTTCAATATATTAGGCATGTGGTGACGCTCAATGGTGGGCATATTCTTCCGAAAGACTTGTTTGACTTTCTTGCCCAGAGAGCCACGTATGGTCATAGGAAGCCGCCGACTCCGAGTGAGTTGATGGATCAACTTGAAACAAACCTCCCGCTCTATCTTCAGATGGTGGATCCGTCGTTAGACGGTCCAGCAGACCCTGTTGCTCTGAGAATATTTTCAGCACTCAATAGTCTAAGTGTTATATCGATTCGCCCGATCTTATTGGCGGTATCACATGCACCAAACCAACTGGAAGGCATGACAAGTATATTGAGGCTAGTTGTTCGCAGAATTGTCGTGGGTAACCTAGGGACCGGCAATGTGGAGCGAAGATTCGGTGAAGCAGCGTGGAAAGTAAACGCCTCTAAGAACTGGAAAGTACTTGTTGATGACCTTCGAGACTTGAATCCTGAGAAGGATGACTTCATTCGTCAACTAACGAAGCGATCTTTCAACAAAGAAGTACTTGCATTTCTCCGGCGATCGACTATCGCGAGAAGCGTAACTCCCGATGAAGCTGGTGAACTTCATTTTATATTGCCGAGAAACGCTGAGACGTGGGATGGCATCAGCGAGGAAGACGCGAATTTCTGGGGAAGTACGATAGGAAATACATTCCTCTCAACTCTTAAGCGAC
Organism: Rhizobacter sp.; assembly: GCF_032229685.1. Classification (GTDB taxonomy): domain Bacteria; phylum Pseudomonadota; class Gammaproteobacteria; order Burkholderiales; family Burkholderiaceae_C; genus LMDS01. Next base: position 188,258 of record NZ_JAVTWP010000012.1, read on the forward strand.
GGCCAAAAGGGGCGAATTCTTGGGAAGGATTCAAGTCGAGTATGCTGAGAACGGGAATTGATAATGAATGGGTGGAAACATTGGTTGAATTGGATCCTTGGGATGCTCGGACGATTGAGTCAGTCGGGTCGGAGTTGGCGCAAGTCGCTGGCGACGTCTGGTTCTGACGCTCACCGGTTCAGTACCATGCACATCGAGGTGTTAGTTAAATTGCTCGATCGACATACAACTATTGATTCTTTGGGCGCGCTCGTTACTGCAATGTCGCCCGTCATGGTGAATGGAAGATCAATATCGACGATCGCGATTGGACTAGACGCGAATGTGTTCTTAAAGTTGGGGAGCCACGCTCGGCGCGAAGATATTGTTGACTATTTAGACGAGCGGCATCCTGCGCCATTGATACTTCCTGGTCAAGCAATTCAAGAATTCTGGAATAATCAGCTTTCCGCAATTGAAACCGTATCAGCTTCTGTCAAAAAGAAGTTCGATGCGCTTCGAATCGATGCACAAAAGATCGATCCCAACTTCGGAGAATATGCGAATGAAATGGATGGTCTTTTGCTGAAATTCGGTACTGATTACGGGTACGTATATCATGAATCCACTCTCAGAAACACACTAAAAATTCTTGAGTTGCTACATCGAAAAGCGATTAGCCCGTATGTTCCTCGGCAAGTATTTCAGAATATTGCTGCCGGGCGAAAAAGAACAAGGACACCACCTGGATTTAAAGATGAAGCTGACGGCGACTTCTATATCTGGGCGGACTTCTTGTTGGGGCTTCTGCTGGCGAAGGAGCGGGAGATGGCTTTTGACCACGCCGTTATGGTCACGCAGGATCTGAAGCTGGATTGGAGTCGAAGTGGCATCGCACACCCGGTTCTCGCCGCTGAAGTTCGAGCGTTGACTGGAGTGTCATTCGAGGTGTGGACGATCGAGCAGCTTTATGCCGCCATAGTTGCCGAGGTCGCCGAAGCTCCGCAGGTTGCCGCCGTGGTGCCCGCACCGACGTAGCCAATTCGTAGCTGGCAATTGTCCGATTACTCGGTTCTTGGTTCCCTTTAGCGCCCCACTCCCCGGTATGCGTGTGCCGTGGTCGTAAGTGATGAGGCGCCTGGGCCGGTTGAAAATCCGCGTGTCGGTGGTTCGATTCCGCCCCAGGCCACCAGTGAATTCAAGGACTTAGCGCGAAAGCACTGGGTCCTTTTTGTTTGGGCGTACCCGCCGAAGGCATCGAGCCGACTGGCCGCACCTTGCAGCGCTTCGGGCGCGACGTGGGCATATCGTTCGACCATCGCCCCGGTTTCCCAGCCGCCCAGCCGTTGCAGTTCGTGCGCCGGGGTGCCAGCCCGGCGGTGCCAGGGTGCAAAGGTGTGGCGCAGATCGTGCCATTCGAAGTTCTCGGTACCTCCTCGCTTGAGCGCCGCCGACCAAGCCTTGGCGTTGAGTTGGCCGATGGGCTGGCTCTTTTAGGTGAACCCGTGGGCGTGGTGCTTGCCGATCTGCTTCCGCACCACGGACAACGCCGTTGGCCGGCAAGTGGACGCGGTATCCCTGGCGTGCGAGCGCGGCCTGCACGCTGGCCAGTTCCTTGCCGATCGCCTGCAATGCGGTCTGGCGATCCAAACGATGGTCGACGAACACGAGATTGCTGTCGACCGACAGGCGCGGCATCTCTCGCACGAACAGGTTCAGCGGGGTGCCACCCTTCATCGCGAAGCGCCCGGAGGCGAAGACCGCGGGCGCGATGGCGAGCAGTAGCCGAACGGTGTCGATGTAGGTCTGGTTCATGGCCGTCGCAGGTCGAGGCGCTCGCTCTTGCTTGCTCCGGTACCGAGACCAGCACGCGCGGATCGCCGGCTGGCGGCGGCTGGAGGCCGTGTGGCGCCGAAGAGTTGCCTCGCTTGATAGCTTGATAGCTGGCTGGGAAGCGGGGCATGAACCACTCGAGCGCTTGCTGAACGGGTGCGTTCGGATGAAAGCGGACCCTCGTACCTGCGACGGCTCGTGATCCTCAAGGCAGTGCGACTCAAGTTCTGCTCTGCTTGTCGTTTTTGACCATCGCCAGTTCAACGAGACTTCGCGACCGCCTCCTTCAGGCGCTCACGCAGTGCCTTGCGTCCTGCGTGGTTGGTGGCTCGCCATGCTGATAGCGCGAGTTCCAGAAACGCGGTCTCGGCAACCGAAGGTGCAACGTCCTTGCGCGACTCATCGAGCCATCCCGCGCGTTGAGCACACGCCGACTCGATCTGTCGTGCGAGCTTGTCGCCGATGGGTCGCGACGACTTGATCTGGCTCCACATGCTCGGTGAGATCTGCAGGGTGGTCGCGAAGGCCTGCTCCAGTCCCTTGGGCGATGCGCCGGAGGCGAGCGCCTTCTCAGCGTAGGCCTGGAACAGAGCGAGTGCGTTCTGTCTTCGAGTGACGGTGATGTTGACCACGGGGTGTGTTCACGATGCAACGGGTTCAAGCAACATTGTCGCAGGGGGTTGACGACGTAGTAAAGACTATTTACAGTCCGCCTCCTCTGCTCATCGAGCATCACCTTTTCTCTGGAAGACTCATCGTGAAAGCCGCGCACATCGTCACAGCCAACCGACCCATGGAGGGGTTGGTCGCGTTCGTGCCCGCGTTTTCGATGACGGCGGTGAAGCAGTCGTTCGGCGCGTGCACGAGTGCACTGCATCTGACCCTGCCGGCCAGCTATCAAGCGCTTGATCGGAACGAGGGCCAGGTGCATCCGGGAGAGGGCAGCGCGTAGACGCGCACCCTCCAAGCTCTGTACGCAGAGGCCCGGATTCCGAAAGGATCCGGGCCTTTTTTCATTTCTGACTTCAAACGGCCCGCGCATCGGCACAGGCCCGCGATCGATGGATCGCACCACCAGCGACGGTGGACGCTCTTTAACAACTTGCTGCGAGGCGACCTCGGTACTGGCCGATGGAGTGCCTCGCAACTTTTGCGGATGTAGCTCAGCAGGCAGAGTGCGACCACGCCATGGTCGAGGCCACGAGTTCGAGACTCGTCATCCGCTCCACTTCGGGTGTGTCTTTTCACTCCGTTGCCGCGCGACATGGTGTTGGCGGTGCGGGATGTGCGCGACCCTTGGCCAGGCCACGTGCAGCGAGACACCACATCCGACGGGATGCTCGCGTTTGGGCACAGCCGAAGTGGATCTCCATCGCCCTCGTAGCTCAGCAGGCAGAGCAGCCGCCTTGTGAGCGGCAGGCCGCGCGTTTGAACCGTCGCCGAGGGCACCACCAGACAAGTCGCGTTCGTCTAGACGGCCGAGGACACCACTCTTTCAAGGTGGATACGCGGGTTCGAATCCCGTACGCGACGCCAGCACAAGGAACCCTCGTCGAGCTCACGCTTCGGGGGTGGAAATCGGCCGCAAGCATTGGGCGGCGCCGGAACCCGTGACCGGATGGAAATGCATTGCCTCGTTAACTCAGTGGCCAGAGTGCCGGCCTGTCTAGTCGGAAGCCGCGGGTTCGAATCCCGCACGGGGCGCCAGATCAGTTTGCCGAGATAGCTCAGCAGGTAGAGCGGTGCGTTGAAGGCGCGCGCGTCGGGGGTTCGATTCCCTCTCTCGGCACCAGACAGTCAGAACCTCGTTAGCTCAGCTGGATCAAGAGCGCCGGTCTACGAAGCCGGAGGTCGCACGTTCGAATCGTGCACGAGGTACCAGTTCACTCGACGTAGCCAAGTGGTCGAAGGCATCTGGCTGCAAACCAGGCGGCGCAAGCCCGCGTCCGTTCGAATCGGACCGTCGAGTCCAGATCCATTCCCCGATAGCGCAGATGGCAGAGCGCCTGGCTGTTAACCAGGAGGTCCGTGGTTCGAAACCACGTCGGGGAGCCAGTTCAGTTTGATCTCGCGTAGCTCAGTGGCAGAGCAGCGTATTGATAAGGCGCAGGTCGGTGCTCGCGGGCTTTGCCCGCGATCCCCACAGGTCGAAGGGAACGTGCAACGCGCATGGCGCGTTGCGGGTTCCCATCCGCGGGTACCCGTTTCAGCTCGGTGTGGCGCAGATGGCAGCGCGCGTGATTTGGGATCACGAGGCCGCAGGTTCGAGACCTGCCACCGAGACCAGTCAAGCGTGCGCTTGGGTGTGGCCGTAGCTCAATGGAAGAGCCGTGGGCTGTGAACCCGCTCGTGCCGGTTCGACTCCGGCCGGTCACCCCCTAGCGCATTCTGACTCTCATGCGTCGCGAACTCGAGTGGCAGAGAACCGGGCTCTTAACCCGGATGGTCAGGGTTCAAGCCCCTGGCGACGCACCACCCAGCAACCCCCTCGTGGCGGAATCGGCAGACGCACCGGTCTCAGAAACCGGAGCCGCAGGGCATGTCCGTTCGACTCGGACCGAGGGGACCATCTTCAGCAGTCCGGTAGCTCAGCGGCAGAGCAGCGCCCTCATAAGGCGAAGGTCGGTGGATCGTGCCCACCCCGGACGACCAAGGATCTCAGAAGACCAACAACCACCAAGGAGGTGTGACATGAAACTGATCAATGAAGACGACGTGTGCTTTCGAGGTCACGAGCAAGCGGCGCAAGGGCTTCCCGTCTGAGACGGGAGTCAAGCGTGGTGCTCGTGTTGTCGGCGGCGTGAAGGAGCTCATCGAGAAGCTCGGGCGCAACGACCCCTGCCCATGTGGCTCCCCGAAGTCGTTTCAATCGCTGCTGCCTGCGCAGCGGCTGTTTTCGACGGCGTGAACCGCGATCACTACGAGCGTTGATTGCTCGTCGCCCTTGCGGGTGTAGCTCAGAGGCAGAGCAGCGCTCTTACAAAGCGACGGTCGACGTTTCGAAATCGTCAGGGGCTACCAACCCATCACTCACTACGTCCGTAGCTCAGCTGGAAGAGCACGACCCTCCGAAGGTCGAGGCCGGTGGTTCAAACCCACCCGGACGTGCCATTCACTTTCTTACCTGTACGGCCCGTGAAAGGAGGCCACCCATGCGCTCACATTCACACAGCCACGTGCTGCAGCTCGACATCCAGGGCACGCCCCAGGCGTGGATCTCGCTCGAGCATGCCGCTTCGCACGTCGCTGCGGGTGCCGTGGCGTGGGTCGAGGGTGTTGGCCCGCTCGCCACGCTGCGTGGTGGCTTCAACGTCGCGCGCGGCAAGCAGTCGACCATCGACGTCTACCCGATCGTTGCGCTGCACGGCGCGTCGCGCGTCAACCTGTTCGACGTGGTGCCGGCCTTCAACAAGGGCAAGCTGTTTCGTCGGGACCGGCTGACCTGCGCGTATTGCGGCCAGCGCTTTTCGGAGCGTGACCTGCAGTGCGAGCACATCGTGCCCGAATCGCGCGGTGGCGGCTGGACCTGGATGAACCTGGTCACGGCCTGCGGTGTGTGCAACGGTCGCAAGGCCGACCGCACGCCGGAGGAAGCGCGAATGCCGCTGGTGTACCTGCCGTACGTACCGAGCCGCTTCGAGGACTTTCTGCTCGAAGGCCGACACATCCGCGCGGACGTGCACGAGTGGTTGGCTGCACGGCTCCCGAAGGGATCGCGCCTCAGCTGACGCAGTTGGCATCCATCGCACCTCAAGGTGCATGTCGGGGGAGCGCACCACGTCACATGTTGGGTGCGCTCCCCGAGGATTCGAAAGAACATCATGAAGAACGAACAACTCCCTGTCATCGACATCAAGGTCAAGCAGCCGCCCGTGCTCTTCACGAAGACGCAGGCGCTGATCGCCCGGCTCGCGCAGCGGCTGGGCGGCCCGCTCGTGGCCTACTGGAATGGCCCGCGTGGGTCGGTGTGCCACACCGACGTGGTGGCGCTGTACCGCGTGCTCGAGCGGCTCGGCCGAGTTGAGGTGATCTATTTGTTCCTGAAGTCGGATGGCGGCAGCGGCCAGGTGTCGCTGCGTCTGGTCAATCTGCTGCGTCAGCATTGCAATCGACTCGTGGCACTGGTGCCGCTGGAATGCGCCTCGGCCGCGACCATGATCGCGCTCGGTGCCGACGGCATCCAGATGGGGCCGACCGCTTACCTGACCGCGGTCGACACCTCGCTGAACCACGCGCTCTCGCCGGTGGACCGCGACAACGACCGGGTCAGCGTCAGCCTGAACGAGTTGCAGCGTGTGATCCGCCTGTGGCGCGAGCAACAGGGTGATGTGCCGGAGAACGCGTACAAGGCGTTGTTCCAGTACGTTCACCCGCTGGTCATCGGTGCGGTCGACCGCGCGGAGTCACTGTCGATCATGCTGTGCCGCGAGTTGCTGGCGTATCACATCGCAGACGAAGCGAAGGCCGACGCGATCGCGACCGCGCTGAATGGCAAGTACCCGTCGCACGGCTATCCAATCCTGCTCGACGAGGCGGTGAAGATTGGCCTGCAGGCGCAGCGCATGCCGGCCGACGTGAACGCCTTGCTGCTGCAGCTCAACGCCTTCTACAGCGAGATGGGCCAGAAGGCGACGACCGACTTCGACGAGACGCGCGCGCACAGCAACGAGATCGCCAACATCTGGGAATCGAGCGGCGCGCAGGTCTACTACCAACAGGACAAGGACTGGTTCTATCGCGCCGAAGAGCGGCGCTGGATCACGATGAACGACAACAGCGGCTGGCGCCGAATCGAACGTGTTGGCAAGCGCATCGAGCGCGGTGCGCTGCACGTGGCGTGAAGGCGCCCTCCGCAAAAGGAGAATTCACATGGAAGAAATCAACTACATCGAAGAAGACGTACCCGGCGGAGTGCCGGTGAAGATGTGGACGCGTGGCGTGCCCGTCGAAGACGAAGCCAAGCGCCAGCTCACCAACGCCGCGCGCCTGCCGATCGTGTTCAAGCACATTGCCGCGATGCCGGATGTGCACTTCGGCATCGGCGCGACCGTGGGCTCGGTGATCCCCACGCTGCGCGCGATCATCCCGGCCGCGGTGGGTGTCGACATCGGCTGCGGCATGATGGCCTGCAAGACCACGCTGACGGCGGAAGACCTGCCCGACAACCTGGCGCCGCTGCGTTCGGCCATCGAACGCGCGGTACCGCACGGGCGTTCTCCGGGTGCCCGCGACCCGGGCGCCTGGGGCAAGGTACCGGGCTCGGTGGACACTGCGTGGGCGCAACTGGAGCCCGAGTTCACCGAACTGTGCCGCGATTACCCGAAGCTGGCGAAGACCAACAACCGTGCGCACCTCGGCACGTTGGGCACCGGCAACCACTTCATCGAGGTCTGCCTCGATGAGCAGGGTGCGGTGTGGTTCATGCTGCACTCGGGTTCGCGTGGCGTGGGCAACTTCATCGGCACGATGTTCATCGAGCTGGCGAAGCAGGACGCGCTGCGCAACAACGCCAACCTGCCCGATCGTGATCTGGCCTACTTCGAAGAAGGTGCGCGCTACTTCGGCGACTACGTGCGCGCCGTCGGGTGGGGCCAGAAGTTCGCAGCGCTGAACCGCGAAGTGATGATGAAGCGTGTGATCGAAGCCGCGAAGACCGTGCTGCACAAGAGTTTTCAGAGCCACATCGAAGCGGTGAACTGTCACCACAACTATGTGCAGATGGAGCATCACTTCGGCGAAGACGTGTACGTGACCCGCAAGGGCGCGGTGAGTGCGAAGGCCGGGCAATTGGGGATCATCCCCGGCAGCATGGGTGCGCGCAGCTACATCGTGCGCGGCAAGGGCAACCCGGAATCGTTCGAGAGCTGCTCGCACGGCGCCGGGCGCGCAATGAGCCGTGGCGAAGCGAAGCGCCGCTTCACGCTGGCCGACCACCGCGCTGCGACCGAAGGTGTCGAGTGCCGCAAGGACAAGGACGTGATCGACGAGACGCCCGCGGCCTACAAGGACATCGATGCGGTGATGGAGGCGCAACGTGATCTGGTCGACGTGGTGCACACCTTGAAGCAGGTGGTGTGCGTGAAGGGCTAGATCGGAGCCGATCTGAAGGGCGTTCGTCGGGAGACGGACGCCCTTTTTTCTTGTCGACCTGCCCGCCCGAGTTTGTCAAACGCCGAACGCTTGCATGACCCTGCGAACTCGATGAACGGAGACACGACTCTTCCTTCGCATGGACTTCGTCAACACGCCTTGCTTCAAACGCTTCAAGCGTGACGCTGGGCCGCCGAGCGCGATCGACATCCCCATCTGTTGCCGAGGAGCCTGGAGATGGTTGTGTGAATCGGCGGCGGCAACGGTCTGAAATGTGAATCCGTTATAGCGACATCACATCTTCTCAGTTGTCTTGTGAGCCATTAGTGCAAACATTGGCGACTGATCAGCTCTCTACAAGGTCATAAAAGGGGCAGTTGGATCTACAGGCCCAGATCTTTCGAAATGCAGGCGTTGTCCGTCACTCTTTTCTTTTCCGAGGATTCGAGCCGAATGCCGTCGTCAATGGCGTGTACCCATTTGCGCACCTGATTCGACGGATCTCGTGAGCCTGCACCGACAACCTCGACCAAACGCCTCGATATAACCTCTTCTTATTGCCATGGCCCTCATCAATTACATCACCCAAGTCCAGTTCGAGTTCGGCGCTGTCCGCCTTCTGAGGCAGGAGTGCGAACGTGTCGGCATCCGCCGGCCGCTGATCGTGACCGACCGGGGCGTGAAGGCGGCCGGCATCATCGACACCGTCCTGGACGCGCTCGCATCTGAGGGCACCGTGGCCCTCTATGACGGCACTCCGCCGAACCCGAACGAGGCTGCAGTGCGTGAGGCGGTCGACGCGTTCCGGAAGGGCGCCTGCGATGGCATCGTTGCCGTGGGCGGCGGCTCATCCATCGATCTCGCCAAAGGCGTCGCCGTCTGCGCGACACACGACGGCCCGTTGCAAGGCTTTGCAGCGATCGAAGGTGGGGTGGATCGCATCACATCCCGCACGGCGCCCGTCATCGCCGTCCCCACGACCGCCGGCACCGGCAGCGAAGTGGGTCGCGGTGCGATCCTCATCCTCGACGACGGCCGCAAGCTCGGCGTGATTTCGCCGTTCGTCGTGCCCAGAGTTGCCATCTGCGACCCGGCACTGACGCTGGGCCTGCCGCCGGCGCTGACGGCGGCCACAGGCATGGATGCCATCGCGCATTGCATCGAGACTTTCCTGTCTCCCGCCTTCAATCCGCCCGCCGACGGCATCGCGCTCGATGGCTTGTGGCGCGCCTGGCGTCACATCGAGCGCGCAGTGCGCCAGCCCGACGACCGCGACGCGCGGCTGAACATGATGAGCGCGTCGATGCAAGGCGCCCTGGCGTTCCAGAAGGGGCTCGGGTGCGTGCACAGCCTGAGTCACTCGCTCGGTGGTGTCGACCCGCGGCTTCATCACGGCACGCTCAATGCGATCTTCCTGCCCGCCGTGATCGCATTCAACCAAGAGGCCGCGTCGGTGCGCGAGGAGGGCAAGCTCGCCCGGCTCGCCCAGGCGATGGGCTTGGCCAGCGGGGCCGAGGTGGGGCCTTCCGTGCGCGCCATGACCGAGCGGCTCGGCTTGCCCACGGGCCTGGCCCCGCTGGGCGTGACGCGGGCGATGTTTCCTGACATCGTTCGGGGCGCCCTGAAGGACCACAGCCACCGGAGCAATCCCCGCGTCGCATCCGACAGCGATTACGAAGCCATGCTCGAAGTCAGCATGTAAAGGGGCCACCAAGCCATGTTCAAGAACCTGATTGGCGGCGAGTGGGTCGAAGGCCCTCGCGTCTCGCGCAACATCAACCCCTCGGACACGCGCGACGTTGTCGGCGAGTTCGCTCAAGCCGACCCGGCCCAAGCCGCGCAGGCGATCGCCGCAGCCGCACAGGCTCAGCCGGCATGGGCCCTGTCCACCCCGCAGCAGCGATTCGACATCCTCGATGCCGCCGGCACCGAGATACTGGCGCGAAAGGCCGAACTTGGCGACCTGCTGGCCCGCGAGGAAGGCAAGACCCTGCCCGAGGCCACGGGCGAGGTGGCCCGGGCCGGCAACATCTTCAAGTTCTTTGCCGGCGAAGCGCTGCGTGCGGGTGGCGATGTGGTGCCGTCCGTGCGTCCGGGCGTCGGCGTGGAAGTCACCCGCGAGCCCGTCGGCGTCGTGGGCCTCATCACGCCCTGGAATTTCCCGATCGCGATCCCCGCCTGGAAGATCGCCCCGGCCCTGGCTTACGGCAACGCCGTGTTGCTCAAGCCGGCTGATCTGGTGCCTGGCAGCGCTTGGGCCATCGCCGACATCCTGCATCGCGCGGGCCTGCCGGCCGGGGTGTTCAATCTGCTGATGGGCCGCGGCTCCGAAGTGGGCCAGGTGCTGCTGGAAGACAAACGCGTGAACGCGATCAGCTTCACCGGCTCGGTGGCCACAGGCCAGCGCATCGCGCGGGCCTGTGTTGCGCGCATGGCCAAGTTTCAGCTGGAGATGGGCGGCAAGAATCCGATGGTGGTGCTGGACGACGCTGACCTCGACATCGCGGTGAACGCGGCGCTGAACAGCGGCTTCTTCTCCACCGGCCAGCGCTGCACGGCTTCGTCGCGACTGATCATCACTGAAGGTATCCACGACCGCTTTATCGCTGCGATGGCCGACAAGATGAAGAGGCTGAAGGTCGACGACGCACGCAAGACGGGCACCGACATCGGTCCCGTGGTCGACGACAAGCAGCTCGCTCAAAACCTCCGGTACATCGCGATCGCCACGGCCGAAGGCGCCAGGTTGGTGGCGGGCGGCGAAGCGATCGACAGGAACGGGGACGGGGCCCCCGGGCACTACATGCGTCCCGCCCTCTTCGCCGAGACGACCGCGCAGATGCGCATCAACCGCGAAGAGGTGTTCGGCCCCGTGGTCAGCGTCATTCGCGCGAAGAACTACGACGAGGCACTGCACCTGGCCAACGACTCCGAGTTCGGTCTGTGCGCCGGCATCGCCACCACGTCCCTCAAGTACGCAACGCATTTCAAGCGCCATGTTCAGGCCGGCATGGTGATGGTGAACCTGCCGACCGCGGGCGTGGACTACCACGTGCCCTTCGGCGGCCGCAAAGGCTCCAGCTACGGGCCGCGTGAGCAGGGGCGCTACGCCGCGGAGTTCTACACCACGGTCAAGACGGCGTACACGGCCGCCTGATCGGCGCCGCGCGCAGCGGCCGCACGAAGCGCTGCGCGTTCCATTCCCATTTCTGCGAAGGCACCCATGGCACAAAGAAGAGTCGCGCTCGTCACGGGCGCTGGCAGCGGCATAGGCAAGTCCGCGGCGCTCGCGCTCCTGAAGGACGGCTACCACGCCGGCCTGGTCGGCCGGCGCAAGGACAAGCTGGAGCAGACCGCGGCGGAATCCGCCGCCGGGGACCGCGCGCTGGTGCTCGCCGCCGACATCACGAAGGACGCCGACGTCGAGAAAGTGTTTGCCGAAGTCAAAGCCAGGTTCGGCAGGCTCGACGTCCTGTTCAACAACGCCGGCATGGGCGCGCCCGCGATGCCGATGGAAGACCTGCCGATCGAGAAATTCCGCGAGGTGGTCAACCTCAACCTGGTGGCGATGTTCATGTGCACCCAGCACGCCATCCGCATCATGAAGGCGCAGGACCCGAAGGGCGGCCGCATCATCAACAACGGTTCGCTTTCGGCACACGCGCCGCGGCTGATGTCGGCTGCCTACACGGCCACCAAGCACGCGGTCACCGGCCTGACCAAGTCCATCTCGCTCGACGGCCGCGTGAACGACATCGCGGCGAGCCAGATCGACATCGGCAACGCGCTCACCGAACTGGCCACAGGCATGACGAACGGCGAGCCGCTGATGGACGTGCAACACGTCCGGCGACGCCGTGCTGCACATGTCCAACCTGCCACTCGACGTGAACGTTCAGTTCATGACCATCATGGCCACGAAAATGCCATTCATCGGCCGCGGCTAGCGTGCCGCGGCGGGCAACGGATCAGGGCTTGAAAACGAAGCCCGGCTTGATCGCCACCTCCGCAGGGATGGGCTGCAGGTCAGAGAACAGCGCCGGGTAGGTCTGCATCACATTGAGGATGTACTTGGGCTCGATGTGCTTGTTCACGTCGAACACCGACTTGATCACGCCCAGCCGTTGCAGTGTGTCTTGCGCCTTCCAGAGCGCACGATAGTTGTACGCGGAGATGCGGCGGTCCAGTTGCGCAATGTTGTACTGCATCGCAGTTTCCGCAACGTCCTGCTTCAAGCCGGGAATCCAGCGCGTGCCGATGGCAGCGGCTTGCTTGGGATTCTTTCGCATCCACTGGTCGGCCTCGGACACGCCCGCCAGGAATTTCTCGATCGTTGCGCCGTTCTTCTCGACCCAGGGCCGCAGGGCGATGTTGAAGCCGAGATACGAAATCACATCGCCGCCGCGGATCACCTCGATCGCACCGGGCACGTCCTTCATGCCCATGACCGGCGCCGGGTCCCACGCCACGAACGCATCCACGCCCTTGGCCAGCAACGCCACCGTCATCTCCGGCGGCGGCGTGTTGACCAGCGTCACGTCGGCCGGCGTCAGGCCGCCTTTCTCGAGCAGCCCGAGGACGTACAGGTGGTTGATCGTTCCGAACGAGGTCGCGATCTTCTTGCCCTTGAGGCTCTTCAGGTCACCCTTGACGATGCCGGTACCACTGTTCGCGATCATGGCGAGCGTGGCATCGGACCCGAGCTTGGTGGCGTTGCCGCTGAAGTTGCCGAGGAACACCAGGTCCATGCCGCGCAGGATGGCGCCGATCGCCGGGACGCCGGCCTGGACCATGTCGGTCTCGCCCGCCTGCAGTGCGTTGAGCGCATCGACGCCGGTGGCGTAGGGGCGCGCGATCGTCACGTCGAGCCCGTACTTTTCGAAGAAGCCACGCTCGACGGCAACCGGCAAGGCCAACATGTCGACGGCGGCCACCATGCCGACCCTCACCTTGACGAGATTCGTGGGCTGGGCCAGCGCCAGGAGCGGCAAGAACAGCAAAGAACAGAGCAGTAGCGCAATTCGTTTCATCATGGTCTCCATCATGGTTGTAGCGGCTCAACACGCGTCACCCAGTAAGGGCGGGCGACGGTTGTCAGATCCACTCGTTTCACTCCGCGAACTTCAACGGCGTTCTGCTCCGTACCGGATACCCGGCCATAGGCCTGGAACCGCTGAAAATGAAAGCGCTCCGGAGGAAAGGCCAACGTGACCAGCACGTTCACCTTCTCGGAATTGCCCGCAAGGCCTGCGATCTTGTTCGGGGCAGCGATCGTCAACCACACCTGCCACGCCACATAGCAGAGCGCGACCGCCAGCAGGATGTGAAACCTCCCAGACCTGAGCACGTCACGCAGCATGATTCAGGCTGACCGCACGAGTTGAAGAACGCGCGCGGTGAGGGCCTTGAACCGGTCGTCCTCGTTGAGGTGGTCCCACACCCTGGGCCGCGGCAGGTCGACGGCGATCTCCTCCAGCACCTTCCCCTTGGACAGGGCGACCACCCGGTTGCCCAGGAACACCGCTTCCGCCACATCGTGGGTGATGAAGATGACCGTGGGCCGCTTCTGCTCCCATATCCGGGTCAGTTCTTCCTGCAAGGTCATGCGCGTCTGCGCATCCACGCTGGCGAAGGGTTCGTCCATCAGCAGCACGTCGGGTTCGTTGGCCAGCGCGCGCACCACACCGACACGCTGCTGCATGCCGCCCGACAGTTCGTTGGGATAGCGCGTTGCGGCATGGGACAACTTGGCGAGCGCCAGATACTCGTGCGCGATCTTCTCGCGTTCGGCGCGGCCGACGCCGCGCATCTTGGGGCCGAACGCGACGTTGTCGAGGACGGTGCGCCACGGGAAGAGGGCCCATGACTGGAACACCACGCCGCGGTCGGGGCCCGGCCCCTTCACCGGCCGGCCGCCCACCAGGATTTCGCCTTCGGTGTGCGGGAGAAAACCCGCGATCATGTTGAGGAGCGTGGTCTTGCCGCACCCTGACGGGCCGACGATGGACACGAACTCGCCCTCCGGTATCTCGAGTGACAAGTCGCGCACCGCCGTCACGTTCGCGCCAGCGTGCACGTCGAAATAGGTCTTCGAAAGGTTGCGAATCGTCAGGCTTTTCACTTCGTCACCAATCCCCAGCGCTGTCCCGTGGCCCGCTCGATCGGCGCGAGGATCCAGCTGTCAACGATGTACCAAAGAAACCCGAGAATGATCATGCCCAGCAGGATCTCGACGACCGAGCCGGCGCGGCGCGCATCGAACATGAGGAAGCCGATGCCGCTGGTGCCGACGATGATCTCGGTCGCGATGAGCGCGCGCCAGCCGTAGCCCAGGCCGTTTCGCAGGCCGGTCATGATGTTGGGGAGCGCACCCGGCAGCACCACCTCCCAGAGCATGCGGGTGCGCGACGCACCGAGGCTCAGCGCGGCGCGATGCATGTTGATCGGGATTGAACGCACTCCGAGCACCGTGTTCAAGATGACCGGGAAGATGACCGTGTAGACGATGACGACCGTCATGGTCGTCAGCCCGTAGCCGAACCAGATCACCAGGATCGGCAACCACGCGATGTCGCCGATGGCCTGAAAGAACATCAGCAACGGCCACAGCACTTTGTGCGCACGCTGGCTGAGGCCCACCAGGATTCCGAGGGGGATGCCCAGCGCGATGCCCCAGAACGACCCGACGACGAGGCGCACGACGCTGTCTTGCAGGTAGTCTGGCAGCACGCCCGTGTAGACGAGCGTCCCGAACGAGCGCACGACCTCCGCCGGCCCGGGCAGAAACGCCCGCGGGAAAAGCTGGGCCTCGGTCACGACCCACCAGGCCGCGATCAACGGAAGGAACGGCACGATCGTGCCGATCGACGGCCATCGCGTCGTCAGGCGCAGGTAGCTGCTCCAGGCCTTGAGGAGAAGTGTCGTCATGCGCGCTGCACCAGGCCCCAGCGCTCGCTGGTGGCGCGCTCGATCGGAGCCAGCAGCAAGCGATCCAGCAGCAACCACAGCACGCCGATGACGATCATGCCGAGCACGATCACTTCGGTCTTGTAGAAATCGCGTGCCACGAACAGCATGTAGCCGAGGCCCACGTTGGTGGCGATCATCTCGGCGGCGATCAGCCCGCGCCAGGCAAAGCCCAGCCCCGTGCGTATGCCAGTGACGATGTTGGGAAGCGCGCCGGGCAGCAATATCTCGGTGAGCATCGCCCATCGCCCCGCGCCCAACGAGGCGGCCGCGTTACGCACCTCCAGCGGAATGGTCGAGACACCGAGCAGCGTGTTGTACGTGACGATGAAGAACACGGCGTTGAAGATCACGAAAGTGATGGCGCCGAACCCGTAGCCGAACCACAGGGATGCGAGCGGGATCCAGGCGATGCCTGCCAGCACCGAGAAGAACCTCAAAGGGGGCGTGAGAAAGCTGGAGACCGCCGGGCTGACGCCCATCGCGATACCAAGGGGAACAGCGAACACGAGGGCGAGGGCCGTGCCGACCGTCACGCGCAGCAGGCTGGCACCGATGTGCTGAATCAAGGTGCCGTCTTTGATCCCATCGAGACCGGCCTGCGCCACCGAGCCGAGATGCGGGAACAAGCGGGGATTGACATCGAAGTACGGGACCAGGACCGCCCAAAGGACCAGCAGCACTGCGAAGGGAGCGCAGAACCAAAGCGACGACGAAAGCCGATGCCTCATCACTCTTCCTCAGACTCCAGGAAGCACCCGACCGGCCGGTCCTGCGGCCGGGGCCGGCCTTGCGCCGAGACAGCTTGGTCCGGTTTGAAAGAAGAGGCCTTCATGGCACGGCGACCCTTGGGCAACGCTCTCTTTTGATGGTGGCAGGGGTGGTGGCATGGTTCGCGAGGTTGACCTCGTCCTTCTGTCGACGCTGTTGACGGCGGCCCTGCCGTCGAGCGCACGAAACGTGTAGATCGCGCCGCGAATGCCTGCAGCACGCGATCAGTATTGCAGTATTCGTTCGCACGACAACTGAGAGAATATGATGTCGCTATAACGTTTTGGCAACCCGCGCATGACTCCACCGCTCCATTCGATCATCTCCAGGCTCCACTTGAAACAGCTGCGGCTGCTGGTGGCGCTGGGCGAGAACGGCTCGCTGTTGAAGGCCTCGCAGCAGGTCGCGTTGACCCAACCGGGCGCAAGCAAGGCATTGCAGGAAATCGAGACGACCTTCGGCACGCCGCTGTTCGTTCGCACCAACCGGGGCCTCGAGCCCAACGCCGTCGGCCACTGCGTGATTCGCTATGCACGCCTGATCCAGACGGATGTCGCGCACCTGCGCGACGAGATCATCGGGATCATGCGTGGCCAGGGCGGACGAGTGGCCGCCGGCGTCATCATGGGCGCTGTACCGCTGCTCACCGATGCCATCTCTGCGCTCGTTGCGCGGCAGCCGGACCTGTCCGTCGAGATCGTCGAGGACACCAGCGCTGCGCTGCTCGCCCAACTCGACGCCGGCCGCCTCAACCTGGCGATCTGTCGCACGACCATCAGCGAAGCGCCGCACGCCTACGACAGCGTGAAGCTCCAGGATGAAACGCTCGCGGTCATTGCCAACGTCGCCCATCCTCTGCGGCGCGCGAAGAAGGTCACCCTGCATCAACTGGCGCCATATCGATGGGTGGTGTACCGCACGAACATGCCGATGCGGCTCTTGCTCGAAGGTGAATTCCGCGACAGCGGGATCCGGTTTCCCCAGCACCTGCTCGAGACGACCTCCGCCTTTGCGACGCTGGCGCTGCTGCAGGCCAACCCCTCTTTCGTGGCAGTGGTGTCCATCGAAGTTGCGCGGTTCTTCGCGCGCCAGCAGATGTCGTGCATCCTGCCGTTGAATCTGGTGTCGCGAAGCGAACCCTATGAGCTCGTCACCCGCAAGGGAGGGGCGCCGCAGCCCGCCGCGCAACTGCTGATAGACGAATTGCTCCATCGCCGGTCCTGAGTATCGGATCAGGCTTCGGCGCTGTCGACAAACGATGGCCGGAGTCGCCGCGGAGGCGGCCAGCCAGTGGGTCTGGGTAGGCTGGTGCTATAACTGCCGCTCATTGCACTGGTGGCGATGGCGATGGTCAACTGCATCAACCAAACCAATTCGAGTTCACCGCCGTCGAGCGTCTGCGAGAGCCGCCAGCCCATTTCACACGTCCACAAGGGAAGTCTGATGTCCAAAGCTTTTTGGGTTACTACATACCGCGCCGTGAAGGATGCCGAGAAGGTCGCCGCTTACGCGAAGCTGGCGGGCCCGGCGCTCATGTCGGCGGGCGGCCGCTTCCTGGCGCGTGGTGAGCCGTCGACGGTCTATGAACTCGGGTTGAAGCAGCGCACGGTCGTGATCGAGTTTGACAGTGCCGAACAGGCCGTCGCAGCGCACGACAGCCCCGCCTACCAAGAGGCCCTGGCTGCTCTGGGCGACGGTGCGGAACGAGACATCCGAATCGTCGGTGGGGTTTGATCAAGGCTCAAACTGCCGCGCCAGCCTGCGAAATCAAGAACACGGCGAGCTGTGCGTGCTCAGAACACGCATGTTTCGCTTTCGATCTGACGCGGCCGACCCGCCGCTCAACAAGGCGTGCCGTCCTTGTGGGTGAAGCGCCATTGGCCTTCGACCGACACGGCTCGGCGCATTGATCGATGCCTGGGCGATATGCCGCCTGCTGGTCTGCACCGCCGGTGACGCCGTGCGGGGCCGCTGCGCTCGTCGATTTCCTGGCCGAGCTAGCAGCCGAACGCGGACCTTGAGCGACAGCCGACCTGCTGGCCGCCCCTCAGATTCCCGAGCGCTTGCCGATAACCCGGCATGCGCACGACACCCGACCCCAGACGCATGGCCGAGCAGATGCTGATGGTCGACGAGCTCCTGGGCGGCTTCGCCAAAGGCGCGATCTCGATGCACCCGGCCAGCTACCAGGCACTGGCCGAGTGGGTTCGCGACTCGTTCAAGGCTTCTGATTCCGGCGCCCTGCGGCTGCTGCGTGACGTGGCGCCGCTGGAGCTTCAAGGCATCGTCGAAAACGTGCTGCACGAGCGCCAAGTGGTTTCGTGGGCGGCCGACGACACCGTGGGCCTGAGCTCGCTCGCGGAATGCCTGAACCTGCTGAAGCGGCTGCGACGGCAGCATCGGGTCTGACGAGGCTACTTCGCCACCAACCTGAAATTGAACCTGACCGCGAGCCGGTCCTCCCCCGCCGCCACCGCCTCGATCTGAAACGCCTCCACCGTCGTCTGCAACTGCGCCGCGCTGTTCTGCAGCATCGAGCGCACCGCCTTCAATACGTCGAGGTCGATCGCACGCGGCAGCGCCGGCAGCAGGCCCGATTCGAGCACCAGGCGCACGGTCGGGTCGTCGACGCTGTCGATGCGCAGGTCGTCGAGCCGCACGCTGCCGCCGTTGGCGGCGGGGCGGCCTGAGACGACGGTCCAGGTGGCCACGCTCACACCCACGCAGGCGTTGCCGGTGTCCAGGCCCACGCGCGAAACGAGCCGCGAGCGGATCCTGATGCGGCCTTCTTTCAGTTCCACGCCGGGGCTTTCGAGGTAGGCGAAACAGGCGCCGCGCTGCAGGTCGTGGCGGCCGGCGTTGTTGAACATCGTCTGCATCACCAGCTTTTCGACGGCAGAACGTTCCAGCACGATCTCTGCGGCCTGCGAGAGGCCGGCCGCGGCCAGCAGCATGCACAACAGGCCGGCCCGACGGATGCTTCGGTTCATGGGTGTGGACTCCTCGTGGGCTCGTTCGCCGTTCGCCAATGCCGAGTGTGCCGCGCCCGCGCCCCAGGCTCTTATGCAAGGCCATTCCTAGTGGCCACGCGCATAGACTCGCGGCCCATGAACCTGTTCGTCTCGCTCAAGTACCTGGTCGCCCTCGACGACCACCGGCACTTCGGGCGTGCCGCGCTGGCCTGCCATGTCACGCAGCCGGCCTTGTCGAATGCGCTCAAGGCGCTCGAAGAACACTTCGGTGCGGCGATCGTCAAGCGGGGCCGCAACTTCGGTGGCTTCACGACCGAAGGTGACCGCATCCTCGTCAGCGCGCGCCGCATGCTGCATGAGCACGAACTGCTCGAGCAGGACTTGCGCAGCGCCGCCGGCGAGCCGCGCGGCCACCTGCTGATCGGCGCCGTGCCCACCGCCACGCCCATGGCGGCACGCTTCGCGGCGATGCTGCACGACCGCCACCCCGGCATCGTGCCGAGCGTGCGCTCGATGAGCTCGGTCGAGCTCGAAGCGCGGCTCGAAACCCTGGCGCTCGACATGGGCCTGGGCTACACCGAGCGGCTCGACGGCAGCCGCTCGCAGCTGCGCGTGGTGCCGCAGTACGAGGAGCGCTACTTCCTGCTGCGCAAGGCGGCGGCGCCGGCCGACCAGCCGCTGCGCATCGGCCCTTCGACCACCTGGCGCGAGGCCGCCGGCCTGCCGCTGTGCCTGATGAGCGCCGAGATGCACAACCGCACCATCGTCGACCGCGCGTTCGCCGAGGCCGGCGCTCACCCGTCACCCGCCATCGAGACCAATTCGATCCTCACGCTGGTGCTCAGCGTCGCGGCGGGGCGGGTCTGTGGCGTGATGCCGGGTGCGCTGGTCGGTGCGATGCAGGGGCAGCGAGACCTGGAAGCGCTGCCTCTGGTCGAGCCGCAGGTGGCGGTGCCGATCGCTTTCATGGTGCACGACAGCAACCGCCCCTCGCGCACGCTCGAAGCGGCACTGGCTTTCGCGCAAGACCCGGTATGGCTCGCGCACGCGGCCCAGTACAGCGGCTTGTTGTCGGGGTGAACGCGGCGCTGCAGCGGGCCGGGCTTCATCATTTCCGGATCGCATCGGTTCATTCACCGAGTCAATTGGACTGATCCCGCCGCGGTGTCGACACTGCGCCCCTGCGTCGCGTTGCGGCGACGAAGGAGGCCCGCATGTCAGTCGCTCACCCCATGTCTTCGCCCGACGATCTCGCCGCTGTCGAGGCCGTGCTGGCCGCGCACGCCGGCGAGCCCGGCGCGCTGCTGCCGATCCTGCACGACGTGCAGGGCGCACTGGGCTGCGTGCCCGGCCACGTGGTGCCGCGGATCGCCGACGCGCTAAACCTGTCGCGCGCCGAGGTGCACGGTGTCGTCACCTACTACCACCACTTTCGCGCCGAGCCGGCGGCGAAGAATGTGGTTCAGATCTGTCGCGCCGAAGCCTGCCAGGCCATGGGCGCCGAAGCGCTGTTCGCGCACGCCCGCCAGCACCTGGGCTGCGACGGCCACGGCACCTCGAAAGACGGCAGCGTGACGCTGGAGCCGGCCTATTGCCTGGGCCTGTGCGCCTCGTCACCCGCCATCACGCTGAACGACGAGCCGCATGCGCGGGTCACGCCGGTGGCTTTCGAGCGGCTGGTCGCCGAAGCGCGGAGGGCTGCATGAGCATCACCGCCACCACCATCTACGTGCCGCGCGATTCCGCGGCGCTGGCCGCCGGCGCCGACCGCGTCGCGCGCCGCATCGTCGAACAAGCCGCGGTGCGCGGGGTCGACGTGCAACTCGTGCGCAACGGCTCGCGCGGCCTGTTCTGGCTCGAACCGATGGTCGAGGTGGCCACGCCCGCGGGCCGCATCGCCTACGGGCCGGTCTCGGTCGACGACGTGGCCAGCCTCTTCGACGCCGGCTTTCTCGGCGGCGGTGCGCACGCGCTCCACCTCGGCCTGACCGAGCAGATCCCGTACCTGAAGAAGCAGGAGCGCCTGACTTTCGCGCGCATGGGCGTGACCGACCCGCTGTCACTCGCCGACTACGAGGCGCACGAAGGTTATGCCGGCTTGCGTGCGGCGCTGGCGCTCGCGCCCGAAGCCGTGGTGCAGCAGGTGCTTGACTCCGGTTTGCGCGGCCGCGGCGGCGCAGCGTTTCCGGCCGGCATCAAGTGGAAGACCGTGCTGGGCACGAAGGCGGCGCAGAAGTACATCGTCTGCAATGCCGACGAAGGCGACTCGGGCACGTTTTCCGACCGCATGACGATGGAAGGTGACCCGTTCATGCTGATCGAAGGCATGACGATCGCGGGCATCGCGACCGGTGCCACGCAGGGTTATGTGTACGTGCGCTCCGAGTACCCGCACGCGATCGCGGCGCTGAACGAGGCGATCCACCGCGCCGAGCTGGCGGGGTTTCTGGGCACCGACATCCTCGGTTCGGGCAAGGCCTTCTCGCTGCAGGTGCGCAAGGGCGCCGGCTCCTACGTGTGCGGTGAAGAAACGGCGCTGCTCGAAAGCCTGGAAGGCAAGCGCGGCATCGTGCGCGCCAAGCCGCCGCTGCCGGCCATCACCGGCCTGTTCGGCCAGCCGACGCTGATCAACAACGTGATCACGCTGGCCAGCGTGCCGATCATCCTGGCGCGCGGCGCGGCGTTTTACCGCGACTTCGGCATGGGCCGTTCGCGCGGCACGCTGCCGATGCAGCTCGCCGGCAACATCAAACACGGCGGCCTGGTCGAGAAGGCTTTCGGCGTGACGCTGCGCGGGCTGCTCTACGACTACGGCGGCGGTTCGGCCTCGGGCCGGCCGATCAAGGCGGTGCAGGTCGGCGGGCCGCTCGGGGCCTATCTACCCGAGTCGCAGTGGGACACGCCGCTCGACTACGAAGCCTTCGCTGCGATCGGTGCCACCGTGGGCCACGGCGGCATCGTGGTGCATGACGACACGGCCGACCTTTCTGGCCTGGCGCGTTACGCCATGGAGTTCTGCGCGCTCGAGTCGTGCGGCAAGTGCACACCCTGCCGCATCGGCTCGACACGCGGCGTGGAAGTGATCGACAAGATCCGCGCCAACCACAACCGGCCGCAGCAGGTGATCTTGCTGCGTGACCTGTGCGACACCATGGTTCACGGTTCGCTGTGCGCGATGGGCGGCATGACGCCGTACCCGGTGATCTCTGCACTCAACCACTTCCCGCAGGACTTCGGCCTCGAAGCCCCGGACCGCGCTGCCGCCTGAAGGAGACATCACCATGATCGAGCATCTGAAGGAGATCGACTTCGGCACGCCGCTGCGTGAGTCCGCGGAGATGGTCACGCTGGAGATCGACGGCGAAGAGGTGAGCGTGCCCAAGGGCACGTCGCTGATGCGCGCTGCGATGGACGCGGGCATCAAGGTGCCCAAGCTCTGCGCCACCGACAGCCTGGAGCCCTTCGGCTCGTGCCGCCTGTGCCTGGTTGAGATCGAAGGCCGCAAGGGTTTCCCGGCCTCGTGCACCACGCCGGCAGAAGCCGGCATGAAGGTGCGCACGCAAACGCCCAAGCTGCAAGACCTGCGCAAGGGCGTGATGGAGCTCTACGTCTCCGACCACCCACTCGACTGCCTCACGTGTTCGGCCAACGGCAATTGCGAATTGCAGGACATGGCCGGCGTGACCGGCCTGCGCAACGTGCGCTACGGCTTCGACGGCAAGAACCATCTCGACGCGCAGAAAGACGAGTCGAACCCGTACTTCACCTACGACGCCTCGAAGTGCATCGTCTGCAACCGCTGCGTGCGGGCTTGCGAAGAAACGCAAGGCACGTTCGCGCTCACCATCAGCGGGCGCGGTTTCGAGTCGCGCGTGTCGCCGGGGCAGAACGAGCCCTTCATGGAATCGGAATGCGTGAGCTGCGGCGCGTGCGTCGAAGCCTGCCCCACCGCCACGCTGCAGGAAAAATCGGTGATCTGGCTCGGCCAGCCCGAGCACAGCGTGATCACGACCTGCGCCTACTGCGGCGTCGGCTGCGGCTTCAAGGCCGAGATGAAGGGCAGCGAAGTCGTGCGCATGGTGCCGTGGAAAGACGGCAAGGCCAACGACGGCCACTCTTGCGTGAAGGGCCGCTTCGCGTGGGGCTACGCGACCCATCAAGACCGCATGCTGAAGCCGATGATCCGCGCCAAGATCACCGACCCGTGGCAAGAAGTGAGCTGGGAGGTGGCCATCGGCCACGCGGCGAGCGAGTTCAAGCGCCTGCAGGCGAAGTACGGCAACGACTCGATCGGCGGCATCACCTCGTCACGGTGCACCAACGAAGAAACCTACCTGGTGCAAAAGCTGGTGCGCGCGGCCTTCGGCAACAACAACGTCGACACGTGTGCGCGCGTGTGCCACTCGCCCACCGGCTACGGCCTGAAGCAGACGCTGGGCGAGTCGGCCGGCACGCAGACCTTCAAGTCGGTCGAGAAGGCCGACGTGATCATGGTCATCGGCGCCAACCCGACCGACGGCCACCCGGTGTTCGCGTCGCGCATGAAGAAACGCCTGCGCGAAGGCGCGAAGCTGATCGTGGTCGACCCGCGCCGCATCGACATCGTGCGTTCGCCGCACGTGCAGGCCGAACATCATCTGCAGCTCAGGCCGGGCACCAACGTGGCCGTGGTCACCGCGATGGCGCACGTGATCGTGACCGAAGGGCTGGTCGCCGAAGACTACGTGGCCGAACGTTGCGACGCCAAGTCGTTCAACGAATGGCGCGAGTTCGTCTCGCGTGCTGAGAACTCGCCCGAGGCGATGGAGGCCCGCACCGGGGTGCCGGCGGCCGAGCTGCGCGCCGCGGCGCGCCTGTACGCCAACGCCGGCAACGGCGCCATCTACTATGGTCTGGGCGTGACCGAACACAGCCAGGGTTCGACCGCGGTGATGGGCATCGCCAACCTCGCAATGGCCACCGGCAACGTCGGCCGCGAAGGCGTGGGCGTGAACCCGCTGCGCGGACAGAACAACGTGCAGGGCGCCTGCGACATGGGCTCGTTCCCGCACGAGCTGCCGGGCTACCGGCATGTGTCGGACGCGACCGCCCGCGCGTCGTTCGAAGACGCGTGGGGTGTGGCCATCAGCCCCGAGCCGGGCCTGCGCATCCCGAACATGTTCGACGCGGCGCTGGGCGGTGGTTTCAAGGGCCTGTACTGCGAAGGCGAAGACATCGTGCAGTCCGACCCGAACACGCAGCACGTGGCCGCGGCCATGATGGCGATGGAATGCGTGGTCGTGCAGGACCTGTTCCTGAACGAGACCGCGAAGTACGCGCACGTGTTTCTGCCGGGCTCGTCGTTCCTCGAGAAAGACGGCACCTTCACCAACGCCGAGCGCCGCATCTCGCGGGTGCGCAAGGTGATGCCGCCCAAAGCGGGGCTCGCCGACTGGGAAGTGACGGTCAAGCTCGCCAACGCGCTCGGTTACCGCATGAACTACAAGAACCCCGAGGCGATCATGGACGAGATCGCGGCGCTCACGCCCACGTTCCGTGGCGTGAGCTACAAGAAGCTCGCCAAGCTCGGCAGCATCCAGTGGCCGTGCAACGACGAAGCGCCCGAGGGCACGCCGACCATGCACATCGACGAGTTCGTGCGTGGCAAGGGCAAGTTCATCATCACGCAGTACGTGGCCACCGACGAGAAGGTCACGCGCAAGTTCCCGCTGCTGCTGACGACCGGGCGCATCCTGTCGCAATACAACGTGGGCGCCCAGACGCGCCGCACCGACAACAACCAGTGGCACAGCGAAGACCGGCTCGAGATCCACCCGCACGACGCTGAAGAGCGCGGCATCCAAACCGACGACTGGGTCGGCATCGGCAGCCGCGCTGGCGAGACGGTGTTGCGTGCGGTCGTTTCCGAGCGCATGCAGCCGGGCGTGGTCTACACGACCTTCCACTTCCCCGAGTCGGGCGCGAACGTGATCACGACCGACAACTCCGACTGGGCGACCAACTGCCCCGAGTACAAGGTGACGGCTGTGCAGGTGATGCCCGTGATGCAGCCTTCGGCCTGGCAGCAGGAGTACAGCCGGTTCAACCGCGTGCAGCAGGACCTGTTGAAGTCGGCCAGCGACGCCGGCGAGACCGTGGGAGCGAAGTGACATGAGCCCCATCGACACCGTGCCGTTCTGCGAAGGTGCCCGATCGCTCCCGGTGCGCGGCGTGCGCGCGGGCCGGGCGTTCGCCGTGCAGGACTGGGTGGCCGAAGAAGTGCCGGTCGCGCTCGAATACAACGGCATCTCGCACGCGGTGATGCTGGCCACACCGCTCGACCTGGAAGACTTCGCGCTCGGGTTCTCGCTCAGCGAAGGCATCCTCGACGACGCGAACCAGCTCTATGCCGTGGAAGAAGAACCGTCGGCGCTCGGCATCACGCTGCACCTGCAGGTGGCGAGCTCGGCATTCGCGCGCCTGAAAGACCGGCGCCGCTCGATGAGCGGCCGCACCGGCTGCGGGCTGTGCGGCACCGAGAGCCTGTCGCAGGTGGCGCGTGACCTGCCGGCGCTTCGCGGCGCAGCCTTGCCGGGCCGCGAAGCCATCGCGCACGCCATGGCGCAGTTCTGCGCGTTGCAGACCCTGCAGCAGGCCACCGGTGCGGTGCACGCGGCGGCCTGGTGTTCGGCCGATGGTGAAGTGCGCTGGCTGCGAGAAGACGTGGGCCGCCACAACGCGCTCGACAAGCTGATCGGCGCCCTGGCGAACAACGGCGTCGACGCCACCGCCGGTTTCATCGCCGTGACCAGCCGCGCCAGTTTCGAGATGGTGCAGAAGACCGCGATGGCCGGCGTATCACTGCTCGCCGCGGTGTCGGCGCCGACTTCGTTCGCCGTGGCCACCGCGCAGAAGGCCGGCATGACGCTGGTCGGCTTCGCGCGGGCGCAAGACCTGGTCGTCTACTGCAACCCCGAGCGCCTGGCGCTCGAACCGGGAGCCGCCCATGCACACTGACTCGTTGATCCGCATGGCCAACCAGATCGGCACCTTCTTCGAAGCCATGCCCGACCGCGCCGAAGCACTCGAAGGCGTGGCGATGCACCTCAAGCGCTTCTGGGAGCCGCGCATGCGGCGCGCGCTGCTCGCGCACATCGACGAAGCCGGCACGGCCGAACTGAGCGGCATGGTGGCCGAGGCGATCAGCCTGCACCGCGCGGTGCTCGCCTGAGATGAACGCGATGAGCCCGGCCGTTGCCGCGTCGCAAGGCATGGGCAGCCTGCTCGAGCGGCGCTCGGTGTCCCCCCGGCGCCTCGGCGCGCCGGGCCCGTCACGCGAACAGCTCGAGTGCGCGCTGCAGGCGGCGCTGCGTGCGCCCGATCACGGCGGCCTGATGCCATGGCGGGCGATCCACATCGCGCCGCACGGGCGAGAAGCGCTCGCGCAACTCTTCGTCGAAGAAAAACGCCGCCGCGACCCGCTGGTCTCGGCCGACGACCTGGTGCGTGCGCGTGAACATGCGCTCAATGCGCCGACTCTGCTGGCCTTCGTCGTGTGCCCGCGGCCGGGCACCACCGTGCCGCTGCACGAACAATGGCTCGCGGCCGGCGCGGCGCTGGGCAACCTGCTGAACGCCTTTCACCTGCTGGGCTTCGGCGCCATCGTGCTCAGCGGTGACCGCTGTGGCGATGCGCTGCTCGCGCAGCAACTCGGCCTGCACGAGAGCGAAAAGCTGGCGGGTTTCATCAGTGCCGGCACGGTGCTGAAAACACCGCCCTCCGCCACCCGCAAGCCGCTGGGCGCGGTCTGGTCGGAATGGGCTCAGCCCGGTGTCGCCAGCCCCTCGAACGGCACGATGCGCTCGATGAGTGCGGCACCTTCGCCGAGCAGAAAGTCCTTGAAGGCCTGAGCCACCGGCGGCAGGCGCTTGTGGCGCCGGTGCACCACGTACCAGTGCAGCATCAGCGGAAAGCCGCGCACGTCGAGCACGCGCAGGTGGCCGTTCTGCAGTTCCTGGCTGATGGTGTGGGCCGACAGGAAGCTGATGCCCATGCCGGCGATCACCGCCTGCTTGATGGTTTCGGTGCTGCGGATCTCCATCGTGATGTTGATGTCGTCGAGCGCGCGGCCGAAGCCTTCTTCCATCGAGTGCCAGGTGTCGGAGCCCCGCTCGCGCACCACGAAAGGCTGACGCATCAGTGACGCGACGGTGATCGCGCTCTTGCCGACCATCGGGTGGCTGGGCGCGGCGACGATCACGTAGGGGTGCGGCGCGAACGGTGCGTTCTCCGTGTCCATGTCGGTCGGCGGCCGCACCATGATCGCCAGGTCGGTCAGGTTGTCGTTGATGTGCGTGAGCAGGCCGGCGCGGTTGTGCACCGAGAAGTTCAGCGTCACGCCGCGGTGGCGGCTCGCGAACTCGACCAGCAGGTGCGGAAAGAAATAGTCGCCGGCGCTGATCACGCCCACGTTGAGCTTGCCGCCCGAGACGCCCTTGAACTGCGTCATGGCGATCTCGGCCGCTTCGAACTGCTGGATGATCGCGCGGCTGATCTGCAGCAGCTCGGTGCCGGCCGGCGTGAGGTAGATCTTCTTGCCGAACTGCTCGAAGAGCGCGTTGTCGGCATGCTCTTCGAGCTTCTTCACCTGCGTGGAAACGGCCGGCTGCGTGAGGTGCAGTTCTTCGGCCGCGCGCGAAAAGCTCAGGTTGCGCGCGACCGATTCGAACACTTTCAGCTGGCGCAGCGTGGCGTGTTTCATCGAGCGCGTGCGCGAAGAAGGGGCTTCAGCCCACCGGCTGCATACGCACCTGGCCACGTTCCTGCTCCATCATCTGCGCGAGCAGCTTCACGAGGGCATAGACCGTGTCGATGTGCGGCGTGGGCGTGTCGGTCAGGCGCGCCAGCTCGGTCACGGCGCCGACCAGCGCGTCGATCTCGGGTGCCCGGCCGGCTTCCACGTCCTGCAGCATCGAGGTCTTGTGCTTGCCGACCTTCTCGGCGCCCGCGATGCGTTTGTCGATCGACACGCGGAAGGTGATGCCAAGCTTGTTGGCGACCGTCTGCGCCTCGGCCATCATCGCCGCGGCGAGCGCGTGCGTGAGCGGGTACTGGCAGATGTCGACCAGCGTGGCGTGGCTCAGGCTGCTGACCGGGTTGAAGGTGAGATTGCCCCACAGCTTGAGCCAGATCTCGGAGCGGATGTTGTCGAGCACCGGCGCCTTGAACCCGGCGTTGATGAGGCACGCCGAGACGCGGTTCACACGCTCGCTGATCGAACCGTCGAGCTCGCCGAGCGGAAAGCGGTCGCCTTCGATGTGCTGCACCACGCCCGGCGCCACCAGTTCGGAGGCGGGGTAGACCACGCAGCCGAGCACCCGCTCGGCCGGGATCATCTTGCCGACCAGGCCGCTCGGGTCGACGCTCTTCACCTGTGTGCCGGCGAGCGCGCCGCCGTGCTGATGAAAGTACCAGTAGGGCACGCCGTTCTGCATCGTCACGACCACGGTCTCGGGGCCGAAGAGCTTGGGCACGTCGTTCGCCACAGCCTCGACCTGGTGCGCCTTCATGGCGAGGATCACCACGTCTTGCGGCCCGGCCTGGGCGTAGTCGTTGGTGGCCTTGACGTTGCGCGTGCTCTGGCGCGAGCCGTCGGCCGCGATCAGGGTGATGCCCTTGTCGCGGATCGCCTCGAGGTTGGCGCCCCGCACGATGAAAGTCACGTCTTCTCCGGCGAGGGCGAGCTTGGCGCCCACCAACCCGCCGATCGCGCCTGCGCCGATCACTGCAATCTTCATGTCGAACTCCGGTAGTTGATTCTTTTGGCGCAAGCGCTGGCGAGAAACTCAGCCGTAGCGGTTGG
Organism: Rhizobacter sp.; assembly: GCF_032229685.1. Classification (GTDB taxonomy): domain Bacteria; phylum Pseudomonadota; class Gammaproteobacteria; order Burkholderiales; family Burkholderiaceae_C; genus LMDS01. The sequence goes on from NZ_JAVTWP010000012.1 coordinate 216,710, forward strand.
CGAGCTTGCCGATACCGCCGATCTCGACCTCGACTTCGCTGCCCGGCTTCATCGAGCCGACACCGACCGATGTGCCGCACAGGATCACGTCGCCGGGGTAGAGCGTCATGTCGAGGGAGATCAGGCTGACCAGTTTCTGGACCGAGAAGCGCATGTCGCTGATCGGGTAATTCTGTCTGACTTCGCCGTTGAGCGTGGTCGTGACCGTCAGCGTGGCGGGGTCGAGGCCGGTGGCGGCCACCGGGCCCATCGGGCAGAAGGTGTCGAAGCCCTTGGCGCGTGTCCACTGCGCGAAGGAGGCGTCGCGGTTCAGGATGTCGGCCACGGTCACGTCGTTGGCGCAGGTGTAGCCGAACACGTGGTCGAGCGCTTCGGCCTCGGCCACGCCGCTGCAAGCCTTGCCGATCACGATGCCGAGCTCGCCTTCGAACACCACCTTGCCGGCGCTGCGCGGCGGGCGGATCGCGTCGCCGTGGGCGGCGAAAGAGTTCGGCGACTTCAGGAAGTAGAGCGGCTCGGCCGGGTCGGCCAGGTTCAGCTTGGCGGCGAGCGCGTGGAAGTTGTTCCACAGCGCAATCACCTTGCTCGGCGCGGTGGGCGAGAGCAGGCGCAGGTCGTTCAGTGCCAGCACACTGCCCGTGGGGCGGGCTTCGCCGAACATGTCCCCGGAGTGTTCATGCACCTGGGCCCCGTCCAGCGTTCCAAAGCCGATCTTGCCGGTGTGTTCGTAGCGGACCCAAAGGTTGCGCATGAAAAGTTCTCTCTTCCTAGTTTCCGCAAATACTCCTTCACTGGATATTCACGACCGGATTCACGAATTGTCGATGACTTTGCTGCAGTGCAGAAGAAATCAGGCGCCGAGCTCGCCGCCCAGGGTCTGGGCCCAGTCGAAATGCCGGCCGGGCCGGGCTGCACACGCCGTGGCGCGCTGGCGGTGGGCCGACTGCTTCTGCTGGATCACACCGACCAGAAACTCGGTGTCGTAAGCCTTCAGCAGATGGGCCTGCTGCGTCTCGAGGTAGTGGCGCAGTTGCTGTTCGGCGCTCAGGCCGCTGCGGGTCAGCTGCTGGTAGGTGCCGGCGTCCCAGTGCCAGCGGAAACCCAGCTCGTGGAAGGCCGCGTTGTAGGCGTTGCGCTCGGTTTCGTCGAACCGGTACTGGTGGGGGAAATCGTTGACCATGAGCTGCTCCTTGAACTGGTTTTCCGCGCTGCCCGCCTGGGGCAGATCGCGTTGGCATGTTCAGAATGTAGGCTCGGTGATCGATAAGCGATAGTTAAACTATTTTATGTGAAGCATTCAGAGAAGATGATGATCTTTCGGGCTCACGCGAGCGCGGCGTCGAGCACGTTCTGCAGCGCGATGCCGCCGCCGTAACTGCCTTGCGCCGGCGCCGTGCCGCCGAGCGAGACGCGGATCGCGCAGTACTTGAATTCGGGGATCTTCGCGAACGGGTCGAGTGCCGCGTTGGTCAGCCGGTTGATCGCCGCTTCGTAGTAGCAGAAGGGGACGAACACGGCGCCACGTGGCGAGCTTTCGTCGGCACGTGCGTACAGCACCACTTCACCACGGCGCGATTCGATCGTCACCACGTCGCCCGGCTGGGCGCCCATCGCGGCCAGGTCGAGCGGGTGCACGAGCGCGACCGGATCGGGCTCGAGCGTGTCGAGCGTGGTGGCGCGCCGCGTCATGCTGCCGGTGTGCCAGTGTTCGAGCTGGCGGCCGGTGATCAGCACCATCGGGTAGTCGGCGTCGGGCCGTTCGTTGGCCGGGATGATGTCGGCCGGCACGAAGCGCGCACGCCCGCCTTCCCGCGGGAAGCTCTCGACGAAGACCACCGGGTCGCCCGGGTCGCCTTCGTTGCGGCACGGGTAGGTGACGGCATGTTCGCGGTCCAGCCGCTCCCAAGTGATGCCGGCGATGCTCGGCATGGTGTGCCGCATCTCGTCGAACACTTCGCTGACGTGGCCGTATTGCCAGTCGAGGCCCAGGCGCTGCGCGATCTGCTGGATGATCCACAGGTCTTGCCGTGCATCACCCGGCGGGTTGACGGCCTGGCGGCCCATCTGCACGAGGCGGTCGGTGTTGGTGAAGCTGCCGTTCTTCTCGGGGAAGGCGCTGGCCGGCAGCACCACGTCGGCGAGGTAGGCGGTCTCAGTCAGAAAGATGTCTTGCACGACCAGGTGGTCGAGCGCCGCGAGCGCTTCGCGCGCGTGGTTGGCGTCGGGGTCCGACATGGCCGGGTTCTCGCCCATCACGTACATGCCGCGCACACCACCGGCCTTGATCGCGTGCATCACTTCCACGACCGTGAGGCCGGGCTCGGCGTCGAGCGTGCCGGCGGGCAGCTTCCAGGCCTGCTCGAAACTGGCCCGCACTGCGGGCTGCGAGACGTGCTGGTAGTCGGGCAGCATCATCGGGATCAAGCCCGCGTCGGAGGCGCCCTGCACGTTGTTCTGGCCACGCAGCGGGTGCAAGCCGGTGCCGGGGCGGCCGATCTGGCCGGTCATGAGCGACAGCGCGATCAGGCAGCGTGCGTTGTCGGTGCCGTGCACGTGCTGCGACACGCCCATGCCCCACAGGATCATCGAGGCTTTCGAGGTGGCGAACAGGCGCGCCACGTGGCGGATCGTGTCGGCGTCGATGCCGCAGATCGGCGCCATCGCCTCCGGGCTGTAGCCCTCGACGTTCTGGCGCAGTTCGTCGTAGCCGATCGTGCGACTCTGGATGAACTCTTCGTTCACGAGACCTTCGGTCACGATCACGTTCATCATCGCGTTCAGAAGCGCCACGTCGGTGTCGGGCTTGAACTGCACGAAGCGGTGTGCCACGCGCGCCAGGTCGGAGCGGCGCGGGTCGCAGACGATCAGCTTGGTGCCGTTCTTCACCGCGTTCTTGATCCAGGTGGCGGCCACCGGGTGGTTCACGGTCGGGTTGGCGCCGATCAGCATCACGACTTCGGCCTTGGTCACGTCCATCACCGGATTTGAGACCGCCCCCGAGCCGATGCCTTCGAGCAGCGCCACCACCGAAGACGCATGGCACAGGCGCGTGCAGTGGTCGACGTTGTTGCTGCCGAAGCCGGTGCGCACCAGCTTCTGGAACAGGTAGGCCTCTTCGTTGCTGCCCTTGGCCGAGCCGAAGCCGGCGAGCGCCTTGCCACCAAACGTGTCGCGGATCTGCGCGAGCTTGCCGCCGGCGAGTTCGAGCGCTTCTTCCCATGTGGCTTCGCGGAAGACCTGCATCACCTGGTCGGGGTCCATCACGAAGTCGCCGTTCTTCGGCACGCCTTCGCGGCGGATCAGCGGCACCGTGAGGCGGTGCGGGTGGTGCGCGTAGTCGAAGCCGTAGCGGCCCTTCACGCACAGCCGCTCCTGGTTGGCCGGGCCGTCGCGGCCTTCGACGAAGAGGATCTTGTCGTCTTTCACGTTGTAGGTGAGCTGGCAACCCACACCGCAATACGGGCACACCGATTCCACTTGCTTGTCGGGCACGGCCAGCGCCACTTCGCGCGCCGGCATGAGCGCGCCGGTCGGGCAGGCCTGCACACACTCGCCGCAGGCCACGCAGGTGGAAGCGCCCATCGGGTCGTCCATGTCGAACACGATCTTCGCGTGGTCGCCGCGGAAGGCGAGACCGATCACGTCGTTCACCTGCTCGTCGCGGCAGGCGCGCAGGCAGCGCGTGCACTGGATGCAGGCGTCGAGGTTGACCGCGATGGCCGGGTGCGACAGGTCTTGCACGACCTTCTCGCGCGCTTCGAAACGCGGTTTGCCCACGCCGAGCTTGCGCGCCCACTCGTCGACTTCGTTGTGGCGCGTGTAGGCCGCTTCGGGCATGTCGGAGAGCAGCAACTCCAGCACCAGCTTCTGCGACTTGACGGCGCGTTCACTGTCGGTCGTGACCTTCATGCCGGCGGTCGGCGCGCGGCAGCACGAGGGCGCGAGCACGCGTTCGCCGGCGATCTCGACCATGCACGAGCGGCAGTTGCCCACCGCTTCCATGCCGGGCTTGTAGCAGAGGCGCGGGATCTGAATGCCCTCGCGGTCGGCGATCTCGATCAGGGTCTCGCTCGCACGGCCCTGCACGTTGCGCCCGTTGAGTTCGAACTCGACGAGCGGCGCTTCGAGGTGCATCGATTCGGTCTTGGTGATCGCGTTCATGTTCCTGCCTGCCCTCAGACCAGCTCTTGCGGAAAGTATTTCACGACGCAGTCGACCGGGTTCGGCGCGGCTTGGCCCAGCCCGCAGATCGAGGCGTCGCGCATCACGGCCGACAGGTCGGCGAGCAGGTCGACGTCCCAGCTCTTCTGTTCGATCAGGGCCGAGGCCTTGGCCGTGCCGTTGCGGCAGGGCGTGCACTGGCCGCAGCTCTCGTGCTTGAAGAAACGCATCATGTTGCGCGCCGCGTCGGTGGCGGTGTCGGCGTCAGACAGCACGATCACCGCGGCCGAGCCGATGAAGCAGCCGTAGGGCTGCAGCGTGTCGAAGTCGAGCGGGATCGTGTTCATCGTCGCCGGCAAGATGCCGCCCGAGGCACCGCCCGGCAGGTAGGCGTAGAACGTGTGCCCGGCCTGCATGCCACCGCAGTGTTCGTCGATGAGTTCCTGGATCGTGATGCCGGCCGGCGCGAGCTTCACGCCGGGGTGTTTCACGCGGCCCGAAACCGAGAAGGAGCGCAAGCCCTTGCGGCCGTTCCGGCCGTGCGAAGCGAACCACTCGCCGCCTTTTTCGACCAGCTCGCGCACCCAGTACAGCGTCTCGAAGTTGTGCTCCAGCGTCGGCCGGCCGAACAGGCCGACCTGCGCCACGTAGGGCGGGCGCAGGCGCGGCATGCCACGCTTGCCTTCGATCGATTCGATCATCGCCGACTCTTCGCCGCAGATGTAGGCGCCGGCACCGCGGCGCAGGATGATCTCGGGCATGGCCGCGACGGGCGGGTGCGCGCGCAGCTTCTCGAGCTCGGCCTCCAGCAGCGCGCGGCAGGCGTGGTATTCGTCGCGCAAGTACACGTAGATGCGCTGGATGCCCACGGCCCAGGCCGCGACCAGCATGCCTTCGAGAAAGCGGTGCGGGTCGGTCTCGAGCAGCACCCGGTCCTTGAAGGTGCCGGGCTCGCCTTCGTCGATGTTCACGGCCATCAAGCGCGGCGCCGCTTCGGCGCGCACGATGCGCCACTTGCGCCCGGTCGGAAAGCCGGCACCGCCCAGGCCGCGCAGGCCCGAGTGTTCGAGCGTGGTGATGATGGCTTCGACATCACGCTCGCCGGCGTGGCAGGCTTTCAGCAGCGCGTAGCCGCCGCCGGCCACGTACGCGGCGTGATCGATGTGGCCTTCGGGCAGATCACGTTTCGGCGTGGCGGCAACCTGCGCCGCGACCTTCTCGCAGCTCGCGTTCGGCACGGCGGTTTGCCCGACACAAACCGCCGGCGCCTGCTCGCAGCGGCCGATGCACGGGGCGGCGATCACGCGCACATCCTGGCCGAGCAACTTCGGCAAGCGCGCGAGCAGATCGCCCGCGCCCGCCATCTCGCACGACAGGCCGTCGCAGACCCGAACGGTCAAGGCAGGCGGCGCCGTCTCGCCTTCCTTCACGATGTCGAAGTGGTGGTAGAAGCTCGCCACTTCGTACACCTCGGTCTGCGCCAGGCGCATCTCGTGCGCCAGCGCGGCGAGGTGCGCCGACGACAGGTGGCCGAAGCTGTCTTGCAGCTTGTGCAGGTGTTCGATCAGCAGGTCGCGCTGGCGCGACTCGGTGCCGAGCAGGCGCTGCACGTCTTCGAGCGCGCCCGGGTCGACACGCCGGCCCTTCGGGGCCTGGCGTTTGCGCTGCTTGGAGACTTCGACCTTCAAGACCGCGAGGGGGATGACTTGGCTGTTCATTCTGGTGAGAGGCTCGCGGTAGGAGCGTGCGCGTGGCACGCGTCGGTCAGATCACGCGCTCGGCGCGCAGCTGTGCCAGGTCGTCGGCGCTGTAGCCGAGCTGGCTCAGCACTTCTTCGGTGTGCTCGCCAAGAAGCGGCGAGCGGGTGACCTCGGTGGCGCTGTCGGACATCTTGATCGGGTTGCCGACCGTGAGGTACTTGCCACGCGTCGGGTGGTCGACCTCGACGATCGTGCCGGTCTGCCGCAGCCCGGCGTCTGCGGCGATCTCTTTCATCGAGAGGATCGGGCCGCAGGGGATGTCGTACTTGTTCAGGATGTCCATGGCCTCGAACTTGGTCTTGGTCATGGTCCATTTCTCGATGCGCGCGAAGATCGGCTTCAGGTGCAGCAAGCGTGCCGCCGGCGTGGCGAAGGCCTCGTCGTCGATCCAGCCTTCTTCGCCGATCACCTTGCACACCGACGGCCACACGGCCGCCTGGGTGATGAAGTAGATGTAGGCGTTCGGGTCGGTTTCCCAGCCCTTGCACTTGAGCACCGAACCCGGTTGCCCGCCGCCCGAGGCGTTGCCGGCGCGCGGCACCGCATCGCCGAACTTGCCGTCGGGGTACTGCGGAAACTCGTGCAGCGTGTGCGTGCGCTCCAGGCGTTGCTGGTCGCGCAGTTTCACGCGGCACAGGTTCAGCACCGCGTCTTGCATCGGCGCCAGCACCTTCTGGCCACGCCCGGTGGTGTTGCGCTGGTAGAGCGCGGCCACGATGCCGAGCGCCAGGTGCAGGCCGGTGCCGCTGTCGCCGATCTGGGCGCCCGTGACCATGGGCGGGCCGTCGTCGAAGCCGGTGGTCGAAGCGGCGCCACCGGCGCACTGGGCCACGTTTTCGTAGACCTTGTAGTCCTCGTACTTGCCCGGGCCGAAACCCTTGACCGAGGCCACGATCATGCGCGGGTTGAGCTTCTGGATGTGTTCCCAGGTGATGCCCATGCGGTCGAGCGCGCCGGGGGCGAAGTTCTCGACCAGGACGTCGCAGGTCTTGATCAGCGCGTCGAGCACCTCCTTGCCCTTGGGCTTCTTCGTGTCGAGCGTGATCGAGCGCTTGTTGTGGTTCAGCATCGTGAAATAGAGGCTGTCCACACCGGGAATGTCACGCAGCTGGCCGCGTGTGGCGTCGCCCTCACCGGAGCGTTCGACCTTGATCACGTCGGCCCCGAACCAGGCCAGCAGTTGGGTGCAGGTGGGGCCTGACTGCACGTGGGTGAAGTCGAGAATTCTTACGCCGTCGAGTGCCTTGCTCATCACTTTTCTCCTTGGGTCCTGGCCTCCGCTTCCAACAACCGAGCGCGCAGTTTGCGTTCTTCGGTGAAGCGGGCGGTCTCGTCGCGAACGATAGCGGCAATGCCCGTGACCTTGTGATCTTCGGAAAAAAGCATCGAAACAGTGAAAGCGATCGAAAGCGTGTGGCCGTCCTTGTGCAGCGCCGGCACACGCAGCACGTCGGCCCCGTATTTGGTGACGGCCGTTTCCATGGTCTTGTGGTAACCCTCCCAGTGCCGGCCGCGCTGCCGGGTGGGGATGATCATGTCGAGCGACTGGCCGAGCGCATCGGCTTCGGTGAAGCCGAAGATGCGCTCGGCGGCCGCGTTCCAGAGCGTGATCGCGCCCGCCGCGTCGCAGACCATGATCGCGTCGCCAGCACCGCTGACGAGTTGAGCCAGGTCCACGTTGGTCTGCACGGCGGGCTCCGCCTCAGACCGCCTTGGCGGCGTGCAGCGTGGCGATCTTGTCGGCGCTGTAGCCCAGCTCCGACAGCACCTCGTCGGTGTGCTCGCCCAGCAGCGGCGAACCGGTGATCTCGACCTTCATGTCTGAGAACTTGATCGGGCTGCCGACCGTGAGGTACTTGCCGCGTTCCTTGTGGTCGACTTCGGTGATCGTGCCGCTGGCGCGCAGCGACGGGTCGACCGAGATTTCCTTCATCGACATCACCGGTGCGCAGGGAATGTCGAACTTGCGCAGGATGTCGACCGCCTCGAACTTGGTCTTGTCGGCCAGCCAGGTTTCGATGGTGGCGAAGATGTCGGTGATGTGCGGCTGACGTGCCTTGGGCGTCATGTAGAGCGGGTCGGTCTTCCATTCGGGCTTGCCGATGGCGTCGCAGATCGGCGCCCAGGCCTGGCCCTGGATCGTGAAGTAGATGTAGGCGTTCGGGTCGGTTTCCCAGCCCTTGCACTTGAGCACCCAGCCCGGCTGGCCGCCGCCGCCGGCGTTGCCGCCGCGGGGCACCACGTCGGTGAACTTGCCGTGCGGGTACTGGGGATACTCTTCCAGGTAGCCGAGGCGGTCCAGGCGCAGCTGGTCGCGCAGCTTCACGCGGCACAGGTTCAACACGGCGTCCTGCATCGAGCAGGCCACCTTCTGGCCGCGGCCGGTCTTGTCACGCTGGCGCAGCGCGGTCAGGATGCCGATGGCCAGGTGCATGCCGGTGTTGCTGTCGCCGAGAGCGGCCGCGCTCACGGTCGGCGGGCCGTCCCAGAAGCCGGTGGTCGACGCGGCGCCGCCAGCGCACTGCGCCACGTTTTCGTAGACCTTCAGGTCTTCGTAGTGGTGGCCGTCGCTGAAGCCCTTCACCGAGGCCAGGATCATCTTCGGGTTCAGCTCGAGGATGCGCTCCCAGGTGAAACCCATGCGGTCGAGCGCGCCGGGGCCGAAGTTCTCGACCATCACGTCGGAAACCTTGATCAGCTTCTCGAGGATCTCTTTGCCTTCGCGCGTTTTCGTGTCGAGCGTGAGCGAGCGCTTGTTGCTGTTGAGTTGGGTGAAGTACAGCGCGTCGACATTCGGGATGTCGCGCAGCTGGCTGCGCGTCACGTCGCCCGAGCCGGGGCGCTCGACCTTGATCACGTCGGCGCCGAACCAGGCGAGCATTTGGGTGCAGGCCGGGCCGGCCTGCACGTGCGTGAAGTCGATGATCTTGATGTCGTCTAGTGCCTTGGTGCTCATATGAGTGCTCCTTTGGTTGGCGGGGGAAGTCTGCGCGGGTTTATTTCTTGACTGCGCTTTGCGGGTTCAGGTTGCCGATGCGGCCGCTTTCGGTGCCGGCGGCTTCGTTGATGACGGCATTGATCAGCGTGGGCCTGCCGGACGCCACGGCTTCGCTCAGGGCCTTGGCGAGTTCGTCGGTCGTGGTGGCGTTGACGCCGACACCACCGAAGGCTTCCATCAGCTTGTCGTAGCGCGCGTTCTTCACGAACACGGTGGGCGCCACGTCGGCCGTGCCCGACGGGTTCACATCAGTGCCGCGGTACACGCCGTTGTTGTTGAACACGACCACGCACACCGGCAGGTTGTAGCGGCAGATGGTCTCGACTTCCATGCCGCTGAAGCCGAACGCGCTGTCGCCTTCGATCGCGATCACTGGTTTGCCGGTGACGACCGCGGCGGCCACCGCAAAGCCCATGCCGATGCCCATGATGCCCCAGGTGCCCACGTCGAGGCGCTTGCGCGGTTCGTACATGTCGACGATGCTGCGCGCGAAGTCGAGCGTGTTCGCACCTTCGTTGACGACGATCGCGTCGGGCCGGGCCTTCACCTGGTCGCGCAGCACGCTGAGCGCGCTCTGGAAGCTCATCGGCGACGGGCGTGCCGCCAGCGTCTCGGCCATCTTCGAGAGGTTCTTGTCCTTGCGCTCGGCGATCGCGCCGGTCCAGTCGGATGGGGCCTTGGGCCACTTGGCGTCGATGCCCGAGAGCAATGCGGCGACGCAAGAGCCGATGTCGCCGATCAGCGGCGCGGCGATCGCCACGTTGCTGTCGATCTCGGTCGGAGCGATGTCGATCTGGATGAACTTCTTCGCGCCCTTGTCGGCGCCCCAGGTCTTGCCCTTGCCGTGCGACAGCAGCCAGTTCAGGCGCGCGCCGATCAGCACCACCACGTCGGCTTCTGCCAGCACGTAGGAGCGTGCGGCCGAGGCCGACTGCACGTGCGTGTCGGGCAGCAGGCCCTTGGCCATCGACATCGGCAGGTAGGGGATGCCGGTCTTCTCGACCAGGGCGCGGATGTCGGCGTCGGCCTGCGCGTAGGCAGCGCCCTTGCCGAGCATGATCAGCGGGCGCTTCGCGCCCTTGAGCAGATCGAGCGCGCGGTTCACGGCTTCGGGGGCCGGGATCTGGCGCGGCGCCGGGTCGACCACCTTCACCAGCGAAGCGCGGCCGGCGGCAGCGTCCATCGTCTGCGCGAAGAGCTTGGCCGGCAGGTCGAGGTACACACCACCCGGGCGGCCCGACACGGCGGCGCGGATGGCGCGTGCGATGCCGATGCCGATGTCTTGTGCATGCAATACACGGTAGGCCGCCTTGCACAAGGGCTTGGCGATCGCGAGCTGGTCCATCTCTTCGTAGTCGCCTTGCTGCAGGTCGACGATCTCGCGCTCGGAGGAGCCGCTGATCAGGATCATCGGGAAGCAGTTGACGGTGGCGTTCGAGAGTGCGGTCAGGCCGTTCAGGAAGCCGGGCGCCGAGACCGTGAGGCAGATGCCGGGCTTTTGCGTCAGGAAGCCCGCAGCGGCCGCGGCGTTGCCGGCGTGCTGCTCGTGGCGGAACGAGATGACGCGCATGCCTTCGGCTTGCGCCATGCGGCACAGGTCGGTCACCGGGATGCCGGGCAGGCCGAAGATCGTGTCGATGTCGTTGAGTTTCAGCGCGTCGATGACCAGGTGAAAACCGTCGGTCATTGCGGATGTTTGTGTGTCGTTTGCCATGTTGAGATGTCTCTCCGTTTTACTCGTACAAAGGTCCCGCTTCACTCGTGGTCCTGCACTGTCGCGGTATCATAGGAATCGATCCTTGTTCCACCCCTTGACCGCGGTCAACTTTCGAAAATTGGACCCGCGCGTCGGCCATGACACTGCTTTCCCAGCACCCCGAACGCAACGTCATCCGCTTGCAGCTCAAGCAGAACGTCGTGCTGCGAGGCTTGAGCGAAGACGACCGTGCCGAGCTCGAACCGCACCTCGTCGTCGTCGAGGGCAACAAGGGCGATTTCCTGTTGCACCAGGGGGTGCGCGAGATGGAGCAGTACTTCATCCTCGACGGCATCCTGAAGCGCGTGGTCTCCAACCCCGAAGGCAAGGAGATGATCCTGCGCTTCGCCGACGAGAACGACATGGAGACCAGTTACGCCGCCATGCGCCTGGGCACGCCCACGCCCTACGGCATCGTGTGTGTCACCAAGGCGCGCGTGGCGAGCCTGCCGCTGCTCGTGTGGATCGAGTTCCTGGAGCGTCACGCGTCGACCAAGGAACTGTTCGAATACGCCGTGATGCAGCTGATGAGCGAGATCATGGCCCACACCATCACGCTGCACCTGCTCGACGCGCCGGGCCGCGTGCACCGTTTCCTGCGCAAGCACCCCGAGCTCGTCGAACGCATTCCGAGCAAGGAACTCGCCTCCTACCTCAACCTGTCGGCCGAAACGCTGAGCAGGTTGAGGAAGAGCGGCAAGATCTGACGCCACGGCGCGGCACCGGCGTTCGGCAGCACGCCGGGCTCAGTCCACCGGCCGGTCCGCGGCGAACTCGTCGGCCTTCGGGGGCTTGACGAGCGCGATCAGCTTCGAGATCAGCGGCCAGAACAGCAGCGTCAACGCCAGCGTGGTGATGCTGCCGACCAGCGGGTTCGAGAACATGATGCCCACGTCGCCCTGCGAGACCAGCATGGCCTGGCGGAACGAGTCTTCGGCCTTGTCGCCGAGCACCAGCGCCAGCACCAGCGGGGCGAGCGGAATGTCGATCTTCTTGAACACGTAGCCGACCACCCCGAAGCCCATCATGAACCAGATGTCGAGCATCGCGTTGTGCACGGTGTAGGCACCGATCGCGCAGATCACGATGATCACCGGCGCGATGATCGAGAACGGGATGCGCAGGATCGACGCGAACAGCGGCACGGTGCTCAGCACCACGATCAGGCCGACCACGTTGCCGAGGTACATGCTGGCGATCAGCCCCCAGACGAAGTCCTTCTGCTCGACGAAGAGCAGCGGGCCTGGTTGCAGGCCCCAGATCAGCAGGCCGCCGAGCAGCACCGCGGCGGTGGGCGAGCCCGGGATGCCGAGGGCCAGCATCGGCAGCAGCGCGCTGGTGCCGGCGGCGTGTGCCGCGGTTTCGGGGGCGACCACACCTTCCATTTCGCCGGTGCCGAACTTCTTGCCGTTCTTCGACATCTTCTTGGCCAGGCCGTAGCTCATGAACGAGGCCGGTGTGGCGCCGCCCGGGGTGATGCCCATCCAGATGCCGATCAGCGAGCTGCGCAGCGAAGTGACCCAGTAGCTCGGCAGCTGTTTCCAGGTCTGCCACACGACCTTCGGGTCGATGCGGGCGCTCTTGCCCTTGAAGCTCAGCCCCTCTTCCATCGACAGCAGGATCTCGCCGATGCCGAACAGGCCGATCACGGCGATCAAGAAGTCGAAGCCGCGCATCAACTCGGACTGGCCGAAGGTCAGGCGCAACTGGCCGGTCACGGTGTCCATGCCGACGCTCGCCAGCGCGAAGCCGAGCGCCATCGAGGCCAGGATCTTGTAGGGCGAGCCCTTGCCCATGCCGACGAAGCTGCAGAAGGTGAGCAGGTAGACGGCGAAGAACTCGGGTGAACCGAACTTGAGCGCGAACTTCGCGACCAGCGGCGCCAGGAAGGTGATCATCACCACCGCCACGAAGGCCCCGATGAACGACGAGGTGAACGCGGTCGTGAGCGCAGCACCGGCCTGGCCGTTCTGCGCCATCGGGTAGCCGTCGAAGGTGGTCGCCACCGACCAGGGTTCACCGGGTATGTTGAACAGGATCGACGTGATGGCGCCGCCGAACAAGGCGCCCCAGTAGATGCACGACAGCATGATGATCGCCGAGGTGGGCGACATCGTGAACGTGAGCGGCAGCAGGATCGCCACCCCGTTGGCGCCGCCGAGGCCGGGCAGCACGCCGATCAGCACGCCGAGAATGATGCCGACGAACATCAGGCCGATGTTCATCGGGGTGAGGATCACCGCGAAGCCGTGCAGCAGAGAGCTGATTTCATCCATTTGATGGTGCTCCGTGTGGCTCAGTAGCCGAGAAAGTGCAGCGGGTCGAGCGAGCCCTTGAACAGCGGCACCTTGAACCAGACTTCGAACATGAAGAAGAAAAGCGTGTTCACCGCCAACGCGGCGATCAGGCTCTTGACCCAGGAGTACTTGCCCAGGATCACCATGAACAGCGCGATGTAGACCGCTGACGCCACGTAGAGGCCGAGGAACGAGACCGCAAGAACGTAGACCATCGCCGGCAGGAGCACCGACAGCACCTGCTTGAGCTGCACCGTGTCGACGAAGGTGCCGGTGTTCTTCTTCTTGCCGAGCAGCGCCTCGTACAGCATGCCGGCGCTGGCGATCAGAATGAGCATGCCGATCAGGAACGGGAAGTAGCCCGCGCCCGGGCCGTCGCTGGTCCAGCCGGCGCCAAGGCGGCGGCTCTCGAAGACCACCACCGCGCCGACGACCAGCAGGATCACCGCCACCACGGCCTCGACCATGTTCGTGGCGATCACGGGCCGGCCTGTTTCTTCGCCGGCGTCTTTGTCATGCTCCATGGAGCCCCCTCTTGCTTGATGTTCGCTGGATGTTCAATCGGGCGACGCTGCGCCCACCCACCCCACGCGCGCGGCGTGGGGCAGCCCTGTCGTTCGCGGTGATCGCGCCGGCTTTACTTCGGAGCCAGGAACCCGGCTTCGGTCATCAGCGTGCGGTGCGTGGCCTCGGCGGTTTCGAGCCACTTGCCGAACGGCGCGCCGGTCAGGAAGGTCGGGTTGAAGGCGCCCTTTTCCATGTACTCGGCCCAGTCGGGCGTGGCCCGCACTTTCTTGAGCAGGTCAACGTAGAACGCGAGCTGGTCGGGCGTGGTGCCGGGCGCCATGAAGATGCCACGCAGCATCGTGTAGTCGGTCGGGACGCCGGCTTCCTTGCAGGTCGGAATGTCGTTCCACGACATCGCGTCGGTGACCTTGGCCTTGAACGGCATGCGCTCGTCGTCGAACACACATAGCGCGCGCAGCGAGCCGGCGCGCCACTGCGCCACGGCCTCGATCGGGTTGTTGACGGTGGAGTCGACGTGCTTGCCCACCAGCTGCACCGCCACGTCACCGCCGCCCTTGAAGGGCACGTAGATGAACTTGGTGCCGGTCGCCTTCTCGAGCGCCACGGTGATGATCTGGTCTTCCTGCTTCGAGCCGGTGCCGGCCATCTTGAACTTGTTGGGGCCAGCGGCCTTCGCGGCGGCCAGGAAGTCCTTGGCGGTCTTGTACGGCGTGTCGGCATTGACCCACAGCACGAACTGGTCGAGCGCCAGCATGGCGACCGGGGTCATGTCTTTCCAGTTGAACGGCACGCCCGTGGCCAGCGGTGTGGTGAACAGGTTCGACAGTGTGATGATGATCTTGTGCGGGTCGCCCTTGGCTTCCTTGACGGCGAGGAAGCCCTCGGCGCCGGCACCGCCCGACTTGTTCACGACGATCAGCGGCTCTTTCATCAGCTTGTGCTTGATCACGATGCCTTGCACCAGGCGCGCCATCTGGTCGGCGCCACCACCGGTGCCGGCCGGCACGACGAACTCGACCGGCTTGGTCGGCTCCCAGGCGTGGGAAGGCGCCACGAACGCGAGCGCCATCACGGCGGCTGCGCAGATGCGTGAAGGCGAGAAGAGGTTCTTGATCATGCTGTCTCCTGTGTGTCTAAGGGGCACGTTGCTTTGGAATGCTGATACAGATTCCAACCATTGAATGCTGCGACTGCCGCTTCGGAAAACGGCTTGACCGCGGTCAACGATTCGGAAATGCCGTGTAGGGGTTGCCCCGTACTCGGCTGCGCGCAAACAGCGGACTGCCGCCTTTCCTACACGCCTTCGGCCCGGTGGCCGATGGGCCGCCCGGCACATGCTTCTTAGAGTTCAGTCACGGGGTCTCCCCGCCACCGCAGCGGGCAGCAGGCCACTGGCCAGCGCTCACCGCGAGCCTTTCCATCACGCGCATTGCGCAGCAAGGAGCATCACATGAACTGGGACCGCATCGAAGGCAACTGGAAACAACTCAAGGGCAACGTGAAAGAGCAGTGGGGCAAGCTGACCGACGACGACTTCGATGTCGTGGCCGGCCGCCGTGACCAGCTCGCCGGCAAGTTGCAGGAGCGCTATGGCTACGCCAAGGACGAAGCCGAACGCCGCGTCTCCGAATGGGAACGCAGTGCCACCGACAAGTGGTTCGAGCCCAAGGCGAAGGACCGCGTCTGAGCGTCCTCGCTCAACCGCTCGGCCCTGCGGCGCACGCTGCGCCGCGGGGCCTTGTTGTATCGGGCGGGCCGCGACAAACGGCCCGCCCATGAACACCGCCTTGAGCTTTCGAGGAACACACATGAACAAGACACTGCTGATCTGCGCGCTGGGCGCAACCTTTGGCGTGAGCGCCTGCGACAACAAGCCGGCGGTCGTGGCCGTGCCGGTGCCTGTTGCCGTGCCTGGCCCGCCGGGCTCGGCAGGCGCCACGGGCCCGACCGGGGCCACCGGGGCGACGGGCGCGACGGGTGAAGCCTCGAGCACCACGGTCATCGTGATGCCTGCGGCTTCCGCCGCGTCGAACTGATCAACCCCAACGAACCACAACCACCACAAGAGGAGAACACCATGACACTTGGAACCATTCTGCTGATCGTCCTGATCCTGATGCTCGTCGGCGCGCTGCCCACCTGGGGCCACAGCAAGAGCTGGGGCTACGGGCCGAGCGGTGGCCTCGGCCTCGTGGTCGTGATCCTGATCGTGCTGCTGCTGATGGGGCGGATTTGAAGACAGGCCTCGTCGCGACGATGGCGCTGCTGGCCGGGTTCGCCGGCTGCAGCGAGGTGGCCACGCTGCCGGTCTCGGCCGGTACCGGGCCGCAGCCGACACTGCCGGCGCCGGCACCGTCGCTGATCCCGACCGTGAACATCGCCAAGGCGAAAGGCTGGGCGCCAGGCGCCACGCCCAAAGCCGCCGCGGGCACGCAGGTCGCGGCGTTCGCCGACAAGCTCGACCACCCGCGCTGGCTGCTCGTGTTGCCCAACGGTGATGTGCTCGTCGCAGAAACCAACGCGCCACCCAAGCCCGAAGATGCCAAGGGCTTGAAGGGTTGGGTGATGGGCCTGGTGATGAAACGCGCCGGTGCCGGCACGCCGAGCGCGAACCGCATCACGCTGCTGCGCGACACCGACGGTGATGGCGTGGCCGACCTGCGTTCGGTCTTGCTCGACAACCTGAGTTCGCCTTTCGGCATGGCCTTGATCGACAACGAATTGTTCGTCGCCAACTCCGACGCGGTGATGAAGTTCCCGTACACCGAAGGCGAGTTGCGCATCAAGGCGCCAGGTCTGAAGGTGCTCGAATTGCCCGCCGGCCCGATCAACCACCACTGGACCAAGAACCTGATCGCCAGCAACGACGGCAGCAAGCTCTACGTCACCGTGGGCTCGAACAGCAACGTGGGCGAACGTGGCCTCGATGCCGAAGCCGAACGGGCGGCGATCTGGGAAGTCGACGTGAAGAACGGCTCGCACCGCATCTTTGCATCAGGCTTGCGCAACCCGAACGGCATGGCCTGGGAGCCCGCCAGTGGCGCGCTCTGGACGGTCGTGAACGAACGCGACGAGATCGGCAGCGACCTCGTGCCCGACTACATGACCTCGGTGCGCGACGGCGCGTTCTACGGCTGGCCGTTCAGCTACTACGGCCAGCACGTCGACGAGCGCGTGAAGCCGCCGCAGCCCGAGATGGTGGCCAAGGCGATCGCGCCCGACTACGCGCTCGGCCCGCACACCGCGTCGCTCGGTCTTGCTTCGTCGCTTGGCACCACGCTGCCCGCGCCGTTCGCGAGCGGCATGTTCGTCGGCCAGCACGGTTCGTGGAACCGCCGGCCGCACAGCGGCTACAAGGTCATCTACGTGCCGTTCGCGGCCGGCAAGCCGGCGGGTGAACCGATCGATGTGCTCACGGGCTTTCTGAGCGAAGAGGGCGCGGCCTACGGCCGGCCGGTCGGCGTGGCGGTCGACCGCAAGGGGGCCTTGCTCGTCGCCGACGATGTCGGCAACGTGGTCTGGCGTGTCACCGCGAAGCCCTGACGCGAAGCCCGCCATACTGACGATCAATTTCACTGCGCCGACCGACCAATGACCAAGTACCTCGTCGCCTACGGCGCCACCCTGGCCGTGATGGTCGCGCTTGACCTGCTCTGGCTCGGCCTGATCGCCAAGCCGATCTACCAGCAGGGCATCGGCCACCTGATGGCCGACGCGCCCAAGATCGGCGTGGCCGTGCTGTTCTACGCGCTCTATGCCGCGGGCCTGGTCTACTTCGCCGTGGTGTCACATGCGCCCGGCGACGCCTGGGGCAAGACGCTGTTGTCGGCCGCGCTCTTCGGCTTTTTCGCTTACGCCACCTATGACTTGACCAACCTCGCCACGCTGAAGGGCTGGCCGGTCGGCATGTCGCTGATCGACATGGCCTGGGGCGTGGTGGTGAGCAGCGTGTCGGCCGCCGCCGGCAAGTTCGCGCTCGACCGCTTTCTGGCGAGCTGATCGAAGGGCCGGCGTTCTCCGACAGGCGAAAGCGCGCTCGTCCGGCCACGCCGGCGAAAGCATGGCGCCACGATGCTTTCAGCACGGCCGCACCGGCCGTGGTTCACGCGAGAAGCCCATGCAAAAGAACGATCTTCCCGAAGCCTTCGGTGTCTTCAAGCCGGTTGGCCACGTCATCGCCGCATTTCGCACGGCCGCCGACCAGCAGGCTGCGGCCCAGGCCTTGCTTCAGCAAGGCTTCGCGGCGTCGGCATTGATGCGTTTCACGCCCGACGAGATGAAAGCCCGGGTCGATGCCGACATGAAGGGCGCGAGTGCACTGGCGTCGCTCGGCCAGGAGCTCAACCTCGTCAAGGCACACCGTGCGCTGGCCGAAAGCGGGTGCTACTTCCTTGTGGTGCATGCGCCCGACGACGACCTGGCCGAACGTGTGGCCGTCGTGGCTCGCGAGATGAAGGCGGTGGCAGCGCAGCGTTACGGCCGCTTCATCATCGAAGAACTGGTCGAGCAGGCGCCCGGCGAAGCGCAGGTGTTCGAGTCGCCCGAGCGCGGTCTCGACATCGAAACCAAGGCCGCGCCCGGGCACTGAAGACCGGAGCACTGTTCGCTCACGCGGCTGCCGCGCCGGGTTCGCTGCCTCAAGGGTGGCCTTTCACTGAAGCTCGCGTCGGGCCGGGAGGCCCGACACGCTGTGCCCGCCGATACAGGAAAACCCCGGGCGGGCGGTGCAATTGAGTATCAGCAGTCGCAATGGCCGTACCAAATTCGGCAACTCGATACGCCTATCTTCCAGTCTGCAGGTGTGCACACCACATCGCACCTTCCGACAACAAGGAGACAAGCACATGAAGTTCAGGACTGCACTCGCCTTCGGGCTCGGTGTCGTGGCGGCGGCGTCTGCGTCGGCGCTCGACCTCGTCATCGCCACCGTGAACAACGGCCACATGATCGAAATGCAGAAGCTCGGCAAGCACTTCGAAGCGGCCAACCCCGACATCAAGCTGAAATGGGTCACGCTCGAAGAAGGCGTGCTGCGCCAGCGTGTCACGACCGACATCGCCACCAAGGGCGGCCAGTTCGACGTGATGACGATCGGCATGTACGAAACCCCGATCTGGGGCAAGAAGGGCTGGCTCAACGAGATCAAGGCCGACGCCGCTTACGACGTCGACGACCTGCTGCCCGCGATGCGCAACGGCCTGTCGGTCGACGGCAAGCTCTACGCTTCGCCGTTCTACGGCGAGAGCTCGATGCTGATGTACCGCAAGGACCTGGCCGACAAGGCCGGCATCAAGTTCGAGGAACGCCCGACCTGGGAACAAGTGCGTGACGCCGCCTCGAAGATGCACGACCCGAAGGCCGGCGTCTACGGCATCTGCCTGCGCGGCAAGCCGGGCTGGGGCGACAACATGGCCTTCCTGACGACGATGGTCAACAGCTTCGGCGGCCAGTGGTTCGACATGTCGTGGAAGCCCCAGCTCGAAAGCAAGCCCTGGAAAGACGCGGTCACGTTCTACGTGGACCTGCTGAAGAAATACGGCCCGCCTGGTTCGAGCGCCAACAGCTTCAACGAGATTCTCGCGCTCTACAACGAAGGCAAGTGCGCCATGTGGATCGACGCGACCATCGCCGCTTCGTTCATCACCGACCCGAAGCAGAGCAAGGTGGCCGACAAGGTGGCCTTCGCGCAAGGGCCGTACAGCGCCACGCAGAAAGGCGCGAACTGGCTGTGGGCCTGGGCACTCGCCATTCCGGCCGGCTCGAAGAACACCGACGCGGCGCAGAAGTTCATCAACTGGTCGACCTCGAAAGCCTACATCCAGCTCGTGGCCAAGGAAAAGGGCTGGGCTGCGGTGCCCACCGGCACGCGCAAGTCGACCTATGCGAGCCCTGAGTTCCTGAAGGCGGCGCGCTTCGCCGAGGCCGAGAAGAAGGCCATCGACAGCGCCAACCCGAACGATTCGACGTTGCCGAAGTCGCCCTATGTCGGCGTGCAGTACGCGGCGATCCCCGAGTTCCAGGCGATCGGCGTGGCGGTGGGCCAGCAGATGAGTTCGGCGCTCGCCGGCAAGGCCACGGTCGACGCGGCACTGAAGGCTTCTCAGCTCGCGGCCGACCGTGAGATGAAGAAGGGCGGCTACTACAAGTAAGCCGCACTGCGAGGCCGCCGCCGATGCGGCGAGCCTCTGTCCGACCTTCGTTCTGCCGAAGTTCGTTCGGGCGACCCGTGTCGCCCGAACGAGACCGGCTCTGCCAACCGCGCACCAGCGCTGCCGCCATGAAACGCTTCCTGCCCCGCGTGCTCTTCGCGCCGGCCGTGATCTCCCTGTTTCTGTGGATGATCGTGCCGCTGGTGATGACGATCTACTTCTCGTTCGTCCGCTACAACCTGATGCAGCCGGGCGAGAAAGAGTGGCTCGGTCTCGCGAACTACCACTTCTTCGTCACCGACCCCGATTTCGGCCCGGCGGTGGGCAACACGCTGCTGCTGCTGAGCGCGGTGATCATCATCACGGTGGTGTTCGGCGTGCTGCTGGCGCTGCTCGTCAACGACCCGTTCCCCGGCCGCGGCATCGTGCGCGTGCTGTTGATCTCGCCCTTCTTCGTGATGCCCACGGTCAACGCGCTGCTGTGGAAGCACATGATGATGAACCCGATCTACGGCGTGCTCGCCCAGGTCTGGCTCTATTTCGGGCTGCAGCCGGTGGACTGGCTGACGGACTTTCCGCTCGCTTCGGTGATCACGATGGTGGCCTGGCAGTGGCTGCCCTTCGCCTGCCTGATCTTCATCACCTCGCTGCAGTCGATGGACCGCGACCAGCTCGAAGCCGCCGGCATGGACGGCGCCAACGCGTTCCAGAAGTTCTGGTACCTCTACCTGCCGCACCTGGCCCGGCCGATGGCGGTGGTGATCATGATCGAGATGATCTTCCTGATGAGCGTCTTCGCCGAGATCTTCACGACCACCGGCGGCGGCCCGGGCAACGAGAGCACCAACATCGCGTTCCTGATCTTCAAGCAGGCACTGATGAACTTCGACGTGGGCGTGGCCTCGGCCGGTGCGTTGTTCGCGGTGCTGCTGGCCAACGTGGCTGCGGTGTTCCTGATCCGCATGATCGGCAAGAACCTCGACTGAAGGATGAGCGCCATGAAACACCTTCCGCTCGTCATCCGTTCGATCGCCGCGTGGGCCATCACGCTGCTGATCTTCTTCCCGCTGTTCTGGCTTTTTCTCACCTCGTTCAAGACCGAGCTGCAGGCGATCAGCGTGCCGCCGCAACTGGTCTTCACGCCCACGCTCGAGAACTTCACCGAAGTGCAGGAGCGCAGCGACTACATGCTGTACGCGAAGAACTCGCTCATCACGAGCGTGTTGTCGACGTTGCTCGGCCTGCTGATCGCCGCGCCGGCCGCGTATTCGATGGCCTTCTTCCGCACGAAGAAGACCCGCGACCTGCTGCTGTGGATGCTTTCCACCAAGATGATGCCGGCCGTCGGCGCGCTCGTGCCGGTGTACGTGATGGCGCAGAGCAGCGGCCTGCTGGACACGCTGACCGGCCTGACCATCGTGTTCACGATGTCGAACCTGCCGATCATGGTGTGGATGCTGTATTCGTACTTCAAGGACATCCCGCCCGACATCCTGGAAGCGGCGCGCATGGACGGCGCCGGCATCTGGAACGAGTTCCGCTACGTGATCCTGCCGCTGGGCATGGGTGGCCTGGCGTCGACCGGCCTGCTGTGCCTGGTGCTGTCTTGGAACGAAGCCTTCTGGTCGCTGAACCTGTCGGCGGCCAAAGCCGGCACGCTGGCCGCGCTGATCGCCTCGTACTCGAGCCCGGAAGGTCTGTTCTGGGCCAAGCTCTCGGCCGCTTCGCTGCTGGCCATCGCACCGATCATCGTGTTCGGCTGGTTCAGCCAGAAGCAGCTCGTGCAGGGCCTGACCTTCGGCGCAGTGAAGTAAACATCACGGAGACAAGACCATGTCATTCCTGCAACTCAAGGGCATCGTCAAGGAATTCGGGCCGGTGCGCACGATCAAGGGCATCGACCTGACGATCGAGAAGGGCGAGTTCGTCGTCTTCGTCGGGCCCTCGGGCTGCGGCAAGTCGACGCTGCTGCGCATCATCGCCGGGCTCGAGCCGGTGACGCAGGGCCGCATCGAGCTCGACGGAAGCGACATCACCGAGCTGCCGTCGAGCAAGCGCGAGCTGGCGATGGTGTTCCAGTCGTACGCGCTGTACCCGCACATGACGGTGTTCGAGAACATGTCGTTCGCGCTCAAGCTCGCCAAGGTCGCCAAGGCCGAGATCGACGAAAAGGTCGGCCGTGCCGCAAAGATCCTGAACCTCACCGATTACCTGAAGCGCACGCCGAAAGAACTGTCGGGCGGCCAGCGCCAGCGCGTGGCGATCGGGCGCTCGATCGTGCGTGCGCCCAAGGTCTTCTTGTTCGACGAACCGCTGTCGAACCTCGACGCCGCGCTGCGCGGCCAGACGCGCGTGGAGATCGCAGCGCTGCACCGCTCGCTCGGCGCCACCACGATCTACGTCACGCACGACCAGATCGAGGCGATGACCCTGGCCGACCGCGTGGTCGTGCTGCGCGACGGGCTGATCGAGCAGGTCGGCTCGCCGCTGGAGCTCTACGACCGCCCGGCCAACCAGTTCGTGGCGCAGTTCATCGGCACGCCGCAAATGAACCTGATGCCGGCCAGCGCCCTGCCCGAGCTCACGCGCGTGGCCGGTGACCGCCTGCCGGCCGACGGCTCGGTGGGCGTGCGCCCGGAAGGCGTGCGCGTGCTGCCGGCGGGCGGGGCGATCTCTGCGAAGGTCACGCTGATCGAATCGCTCGGCGCCGACACCTTGATCCACACCGCCGTGGCTTCGGGTGCGCCCCTGGTGGCGCGCCAGAGCGAGCGCACGGGGCTGCGCGTGGGCGACGCGGTGAGTGTCGAGATCGATCCGAACGTGCTGCACTTCTTCGACAAGCAGGGCCGTGTGCTGCGGCCAGTCAAACAAGCCGCGTAGAGCATCATGGCCTCGACTCCACACGTCATTCTTCACCTCGGGCTCGGGTCGTTCCACCGTGCGCACCAAGCGGTTTATCTGCAGCGGCTGATCGACCAGGGCGACAGTTCGTGGGTGCTGGCCGGCGGCAACCTGCGACCCGACATGGCCGACACGGTGGCCGCGCTGCAGAAGCAGGGCGGCGCGTACACGCTCGAGACGGTGTCGCCGGCGGGCGAACGCCACTACCAGCGCATCACGTCGATCCGCCAGATCGTGCCCTACGAGCCTTCGCTCGCTGGCCTGATCGCGCTCGGCGCCGACGCCAACACGCGCATCATCTCGTTCACCGTGACCGAAGCGGGCTACTACCTCGACAGCGACAACCGGCTGGAAACGAGCTACCCCGAGCTGGCGAGCGACCTCGCCGGCCAGACGCGCGGCACGATCTACGGCGCGCTCGCCGCGATCCTGGCCGAGCGCATGAAGCGCGGCGGCGGCTCGGTCACGCTGCTCAACTGCGACAACCTGCGCAGCAACGGCGAACGCTTCCAGGCCGGCTTCACCGACTTTCTGTCGCGGCGCGGCGAGAAAGCGCTGCTCGACTGGGTGCACGACAACACCAGCGCGCCCAACGACATGGTCGACCGCATCACGCCGCGGCCCTTGCCCGAGGTGGCGGCACGCGTGAAAGCCGCCACCGGCGTCGACGACGGCGCGCCGGTGATGGGCGAGAAGTTCATCCAGTGGGTGATCGAAGACCACTTCATCAACGGCCGCCCGGCTTGGGAGAAGGCCGGTGCCGAGATGGTGGCTTCGGTGCTGCCGTATGAAGAAGCGAAGATCCGCATCCTGAATTCGAGCCACAGCTGTTTTGCCTGGGCCGGCACGCTGCTCGGCCTGCAATACATCCACGAGGGTGTGATGCACCCGGCCATCCGCAAGATGGCCTTCGACTACGTGACCGACGACGTCATGCCTTCGCTGCACGCGTCGATGCACCCCTACCCGCTCGACCTCGCGGCCTACCGCGACGTCGTGATCGACCGCTTCAGCAACCCCCACCTGCAAGACACCAACCAGCGTGTGGCGATGGACGGCTTCGCGAAGATTCCCGGCTTTTTGTGGCCCACGCTGCAGGAATGCCTGGCGCGGGGTGCGCCGGTGCTGAAGACCGCCAAGCTGCCGGCGCTGTTCTTCGAGTTTCTCGGCCGCTGGCACCGCGGCGAGCTGGCCTACGCCTACCAGGACCAGGGCATGGACCCCACCGCGGCACATGCATTGTTCGACTCTGCCGACCCGCTCGCGGCGTTCTGCCGCGACCCCATCCTCTGGGGGCCTCTGGCCGGCGACGCACGGCTCGTGGCCGCGATCGGGCAAGCGCATCGCGAAGTGCTGCAGTTCCTGCGGGAGAACGGCCGTGGCTGAACAACTCGCATCAACCCATGCGCTGATCACCGGCGCCGGCGGCGGCATCGGCCTGGCCGTGACGAACGCCTACCTCGAAGAGGGCGCGCGTTGCACCGCCGCCGACATCGCAACCACGCCTTCGGCCGGCTTGCAGGCGCTGCTCGCGCGTCACCCCGAGAAGCTGCACTACGTGGGCGCCGATGTCGCCAAGGCGGAAGGCGTGGCAGCGATGGTGTCTGCCGCCCGCGCCCGGTTCGGCACCGTCACCACGCTCTTCAACAACGCGGCCGTGTTCGACCTGGCGCCGCTGCTCGAAGCCGACGAAGCCAGCTACCAGCGCATCTTCGACGTCAACGTGAAGGGCATGTTCTTCACGATGCAGGCGGTGCTGAAGCAGATGGTCGAGGCCGGCGTGAAGGGCAGCGTCATCAACCTGGCGTCGCAGGCCGGGCGCCGCGGCGAAGCGCTGGTCGCGCACTACTGTGCGAGCAAGGCGGCGGTGATCAGCTACACGCAGTCGGCGGCGCTGGCGATGGCGCCACACGGCATCCGCGTGAACGGCATCTCGCCGGGCGTGGTCGACACGCCCATGTGGGCGCACGTCGATGCGCTGTTCGCCAAGGCCGAAGGGCTGCAGCTCGGCGAGAAAAAGAAGGCGGTGGGCCTGGCCGTGCCGCTCGGCCGCATGGGCTTGCCCGAAGACATCGCCGGGGCGGCGGTTTTCCTGGCGAGCGCCGCCTCGTCCTACATCACCGCGCAGACGCTGAACGTGGACGGCGGCAACGTGATGAGCTGAGAATGGCGCCTTGAACGTGTTGTGCAGCACCCTGGCATGAATCTGAAACGATCCCGCACCCCCGAGCTCGAGCACGACTTCGTTCGTGACGCGACACTCGGCTACGAACCCGAAGGCAGCTACGGTTACGTGCGTTGCCTGGAGCACGGCTTCCCGAACCCGCTGGTGCGCTGGCATTACCACGAAGAGTACGAGCTGCACCTGATCGTGCAGACCCACGGCAAGGTCTTCGTCGGCGACTACATCGGCCACTTCGAGCCCGGCCACCTGGTGCTGACCGGCCCGCGCCTGCCGCACAACTGGATCTCGAGCGACGTCGGCCCCGAAGGTGTGGCGCAGCGCGACGTGGTGCTGCAGTTCAGCGACGAGCCGCTGCGCCGCGCTGCCGAGCTGGTGCCCGAACTGCGCGACGTGCTGCCGCTGCTGGAGCGTGCGCGCCTGGGCATCGAATTCTTCGGCATGACCGATCGGGCGCGTCTCACGCTCGACCGCATCAAGCACCTGCACGGCCTGAAGCGTTTCACCGAGTTCCTGGGCTTTCTCGGTGAGCTGGCCGACTGCACCGACTACCGCCTGCTCTCGAGCACGCCGCTGCAGAGCTTCGAAGACGACAAGTCGCTGGCGCAGATCAGCGCCATCGTCGACCACATCACCGAACACGCGACCGAGACCTTCTCGATGGCCGAGCTGAGCCAGCGTGTAGGCATGAGCGAAAGCCAGTTCTCGCGCTACTTCCGGCGTGCCACCGGCAACACCTTCACCGACTTCGTCAACCGGCTGCGCATCTCGCGCGCCTGCCAGCTGCTGATGGAGACCGACCGCTACATCAGCAACGTCTGCTACGACTGCGGCTTCAACAACGTGGCCAACTTCAACCGACGCTTCCTCGAGATCAAGGGCATGACGCCCAAGGAATTCCGGCGCCAGGGCGAAGCGCGTTTCGGGGTGATGCGCTAGGCCCCTACGGAAAGTGACCTTCGTCAGCGCTCCCCCTTGTGGTGGATGGCGAAAGCGAACGGTGGCGCCGATCATTCGTCGCATGGGCGGGCAAGGTGCCGGCCGGAGCGACATCCATGCGATTCGATGAACGTGAGATCGGTGACTTCCGCATCTACGCCGGCGCGCTCGAAGCGCCCATCGGCGACGGTTACACCGCCACCATGATCGTGCAGCGTGTGCACGGCGAACCCGGCCTGCCGCGCGAAGTGCTGCGCGACGAAGGCCTGGCCTGCGGCCACCGCTGGGAATCGGCCGACGCGGCCCTGGCCTACGCCATCAACAAGGCGCAAGAGGCGATCCGCAAGCGCGGCGAGCTGCTCGCCTGCTGACGCGAAACAGGCCTTTCCCGTCCGGGGGCAAAGCCTGCCTTTAGACTCTGCGCGCGCATCAACGCCACGCAGACACCGGACCGAATGCCCCACGACGTCAGCCTCATCTCCACCATCGCCGCCGGCTTCGGCCTGGCGCTGATCCTGGGTTACGTGGCCGCGCGGCTGAAGCTGCCGCCGCTGGTGGGCTACCTGCTGGCCGGCATCTTGATCGGCCCGGCCACGCCAGGCTTCGTGGCCGACGTGGCGCTGGCCGGCCAGCTGGCCGAGATCGGCGTGATGCTGCTGATGCTCGGTGTCGGCCTGCACTTCTCGCTCGACGACCTGCTCGCGGTCAAGCGCATCGCGATCCCCGGAGCCCTGTTGCAGATCGTCGTGGCCACGGCCATGGGCATGGGCGTGGCCACCTGGTGGGGCTGGGGCCTGGGTGCGTCGCTCGTGTTCGGGCTGGCGCTGTCGGTCGCGAGCACGGTGGTGCTGCTGCGGGCGCTCGAATCGCGCGGCGTGCTGGCCTCGGTGAACGGCCAGATCGCCGTGGGCTGGCTGATCGTGGAAGACCTGGTGATGGTGCTCGTGCTGGTGCTGCTGCCGGCGCTTGCGCCGCTGCTCGGCGGTGCCGGGGCCGAGGCGGTGAACGGCCAGGGCCTTTGGGCCACGCTCGGCATCACGCTGGCCAAGGTGGGGGCGTTCATCGCGCTGATGCTGGTGGTCGGGCGCCGGGTGTTCCCGCGCCTGCTGTGGCTGGTGGCACGCACTGGCTCGCGCGAGCTGTTCACGCTGTGCGTGATTGCTGGCGCCGTGAGCGTGGCCTATGGCTCGGCCAAGCTTTTCGACGTGTCGTTCGCGCTCGGCGCTTTCTTCGCCGGCATGATGATGCGCGAGTCTGAATTCAGCCACCGAGCGGCCGAAGAATCGCTGCCGCTGCGCGACGCGTTCTCGGTCTTGTTCTTCGTCTCGGTCGGGATGCTGTTTGACCCGCGGGTGCTGGTCGACGAGCCGCTCAAGGTACTGGTGGTCGTGGCGATCATCGTGCTTGGCAAGACCTTGGCTGCGATCGCCCTGGTGGTGGCGTTCCGTTACCCGCTGAACAGCGCGCTCACGGTCGGCGCGAGCCTGGCGCAGATCGGCGAGTTCTCGTTCATCCTGGCCGGGCTCGGGGTGGCGTTGAAGCTCTTGCCGATCGAAGGTCAGAACCTGATCCTGGCCGGCGCGCTGATCTCGATCGCGCTCAATTCGCTGCTGTTCAGCGCCATCGACCCGCTGCAGGGCTGGCTGCGCCAACGCTCGGCGCTGGCGCGGCGGCTCGAACAACCCGACGACCCGCTGGCCGAGTTGCCCATGACCGTCGATCAGGCGCTGCTCACGGGCCAGGTGGTGCTGGTCGGCTACGGGCGCGTGGGGAGGCGCATCGCGCAGGCGCTCAAGGAACGGGCCGTGCCTTTCGTGGTGGCCGAGCAGAACCGCGAGATCGTCGAGCGCCTGCGTGAAGAAGGTGTCGCCGCGGTGAGCGGCGACGCCTCGGACCCGGCGGTGCTGATCCAGGCGCACGTGGCTCGGGCCGCCATGCTGGTGATCGCCACGCCCGACAGCTTCGGCGTGCGCAAGATGGCCGAAGTGGCGCGGGCGCTCAACCCGGCGATCGAACTCGTCGTGCGCAGCCACGACCTGGAGGACGCGGCGCTGCTGGAAAAGGAACAGGTCGGGAAGATCTTCGTCGGCGAGCACGAGCTCGCGCTCGGCATGTCGACGCACGTGCTGGCACGGCTGGTCCCGAGCCGCAGCCCGGGCCACTGACGCTGGCGATCACCGCGCCCGCAGGCGCAGCGGGCGCTTCAGCTCAGGCGGCGAGCGCGGCCGTGGCGGCAGCGAGGCATTTGTTGCACTTGCCCAGGCCGGGCAGGCGCGCGTCGGGCTTGCCGTCGCCGGTCTTGAAATTGGCCTGGCAGCGGCGGCAGACGTACATCTTCGAGCTCGACATCATCGGCTTCACGCCGGGCTCGCCGGCCGGGCGCGCGGCCACGTACTCGGCTTGCGTCTGGCGCAGCTTCTGCGAGGTGTCGGGGGTGGTGGAAGCGGGAGAAGGGCGACGGGTGGCCATGGCGGTCCCTGAAAAGGTATGCGAGCGGTCGGGTTGCCGGGAGGGTGGCCTGACCGCGAAGGCGTCTATTGTCCCAGCATTCGCGAGCCCGCGTGCAGGGCGGGGCCGGGATCAGGCAAGGGATTGCG
This sequence comes from Rhizobacter sp., assembly GCF_032229685.1. Lineage (GTDB taxonomy): Bacteria > Pseudomonadota > Gammaproteobacteria > Burkholderiales > Burkholderiaceae_C > LMDS01. The sequence goes on from NZ_JAVTWP010000012.1 coordinate 244,978, forward strand.
TTTTGGCCCCGGAACAGGGTAGAAACGGCTCGCTTGCGGCCGCTCAGCGCCGCGTCAGCGAATCACCCCGTTCCAGGTCGAGCGCGTCTTGCGGGACCACCGTGACGGGCGCGCCCTGGGCTTTCAGCGCCTCCATGAACTGCGCCGCCACGCCGGCCACCACCACGCGCCGGCGCGCCGGCTGCATGGTGGCAGCGGCATAGGCCTGGATCTCGGCCGGGCTCACCGCCGTCAGCGTGTCAATGCGCCGCTGCAGCTCGGCCGGTGAGCGCCCGGCGACGATCAGCGAGCCCACGGCGTCGTTCAGGCCGGCCGTGGTCTCGACGCTGCGGCTGAAGCCGCCGATCAGCGTGGCCTTGCGCGCTGCCAGCTCATCGGGGCCGACCGGCGCCTTGGCGAGCCCGTCGAGCTCGGCCTGCACCAGCGCCAGCACTTCGGCAGCCGACTCGTTCTTGGTCTGCACCGACACCCGCAGCACACCGCCTTCGCGGCGCGCGTCGAGGCGGCTGCCGGCGCCGTAGCTCAGGCCGCGCTTGATGCGGATTTCCTGGTTCAGGCGCGACGAATAACCCGCGCCCAGCACCGAGTTCATCACGTCGCGGGTGGCGCGGTCACGCTCGCTGTCGGGGATCGGCAGCGCCACGACCACGGCCGCCTGGCCCGATTGCGGCATGTCGATCACCGTCAGCCCGAGTGGCAGGCCGGCGCTCGCCAGACTGTCGGTCGGCAGGGCCGAGGCTGGCTTCTTCCAGGCGCCGAAGTGCTTTTTCGCCAGTGTCAGCGCCGTGGCAGCGTCGAGGTCACCCGCCAGCACCAGCACCGCGTTGTCGGGCCGGAAGCGCTGTGCGTGCAGGGCCTGCAGCTCGGCCCGCTGGATGCGTGGCAAGGACACCGGCGTGCCGCCGGCGGGGTGGCCGTAAGGGCCGGTGCCGAACAGCAGGTGCTGCGCTGCCAACGCGGCGAGCGTGCCGGGCTGCGAATAGGCCACCTTCATTTCGTCGAGCGCCTGGGTGCGCAAGCGGTCGAGCTCGGCCTGCGCGAAGCTCGGGCGCAACACCGCTTCGCCGACGAGCGCGAGCGCGGCGTCGAGCTGGGGCACCGCGACCGTGATCGCCACGGTCGTCTGGTTCCAGCCCGCCGCGCTCTCGAGCGAGCCGCCGAGTGTTTCTGCGGCCTGCGCCAGGGCCGAGGCGCTGTAGCGCCGCGTGCCTTTGGTCAGCAAACCGGCGGTGAGCGACGCCAGCCCGGCGCGCTGCGAGGGGTCGGCCTCGCTGCCCGACAGCACCAGCAATTGCGCGCTGACGAGCTGCACGCCGCGGCGTTCGGCCAGCACCACGCGCAGGCCGTTCGGCAGCGCCTGTTCGATCGGCGCGCCGATGCGCAGTTCGCGCGGGGCGGCCGGCGGTGGCGGCGTCTCGTAAGGCTGCGCCCGAACGCCGGGCGCGAGTGCGAACGCGGTGAAGGCGCCCACCAGGCAAGCGCCACGGCGCAGCGCGCTTTTCATCATCGGATGCCGCGTCATGGGGTCGCCTTCTTTTCCTGGGTGTACTCGACGCTCACCTTGTGCGCGCCCACCACGTACTGGCGCATCACACGCTGCACGTCGGCCGGCGTCACGTTCAGCAAAGCCTGCAGCCCGGCATTGACCTGCGCCGGCCCGCCTTCGAGCACGGCCGCCCCGGCCAGCGCCTGCGCCAGGCCGTCGGGGGTCTGGCGCGCCAGCAGGGTGCTCGTCAACAACTGCGTCTTGACCTTGGCCAGCTCGGCTGCACCGACCGGCCTGGCCGCCAGCGCCTGCACTTCGGCCAGCAGGGCCGCCTTCACGTCGGCCAGGCGCTTGCCGCCGGCCGCCACTGCAGTGGCCGCGAGCAGCCCCGGCCCGGCGCGCAGGTCAGCGCTGAAGCCGGCCTGGCTGGCGAGCTGGCGGCGATAGACGAGCGACTGGTTCAGGCGTGACGATTCGCCGCCGCTGAGCAGGGCCGAAGCGATCTGCAGCGCGGCGTTGTCGGGGTGGGTCACGGGCGGCGCGAGCCAAAGCATCGCGACCGCCGGCAGCGGCACTGCCGGGCCGGTCACGGCGACGCTGCGGTCGCTCGGCCAGGGCGGTTCGGTCGCGGTGACACGCGGGATCGCGGCCGAGGGGCGCACGATCGGGCCGAAATACTTGTCGACCCAGGCGTCCAGCTGCTTCTGGTCGAAGTCGCCGGCGACCACGAGCGTGGCGTTGTCGGGCCGGTAGTAGTTGCGGTGAAAGGCCTCCACGTCGGCGAGCGAGGCGGCTTCGAGGTCGGCGATGTTGCCGATGCCGGGGCGCTTGTACGGGTGCGAGAGGTAGGCGGCCGGCTCCAGCGCGTTGTAGAACAGGCCGTAGGGCGTGGCGAGCACACGCTGGCGGTACTCTTCCTTGACGACCGCGCGCTCCGACACGAAGTTGGCGTCGTCGACGTTCAGGTTCGACAAGCGCTCGGCCTCGGCCCAGAGCAGCGTCTCCAGGTGGTTCGACGGCACGACCTCGTGGTAGGCCGTCACGTCGTCGCTCGTGAACGCGTTGTTCGAGCCGCCCACGTCTTCGGTCAGGCGGTCGAACTGCTCGCTCTTCAGGTAGCGCGTGCTCTTGAACATCAGGTGTTCGAAGAGGTGGGCGAAGCCCGAGCGCCCGGCCGGGTCATCCTTCGAGCCGACGTGGTACCAGACGTGCACGCTGACGGTCGGGCTGGTCTGGCTGCGCACCGAGATCACCTGCAGGCCGTTGGGCAACACCCGCTCGGCGAAGACCACGGGCACGATCTTCGGCGGCGTGGGCGCAGCGAGCGTCGCACCCAGGCCGGCGCAAAGAGAGAGGGCGACGAGCAGGCGCGGCAGCAAGCGACTCATGGCGTGCCGCTCAGGCCGACTTGGCAACGAGCGTGAAGTGCTCGACCGTCGGCGGCACCGCGAAGAACGGCCCGACGATCGCGCGCCACTGCGGGAACAGCGGGCCGCCGCGGAAGTCGACGGTGTGGTTCTCGAGCGTTTCCCAGTAGATCATCAGGACGTAACGCTCCGGCGACTCGACCCCCTTGTTGACCTTGTAGCCCCTGAAGCCCTTGGCTTGCGAGACCACGGTTTCGACACCGTGCTGGATGGCGGCGTCGAATTCGGCCTGTTTGCCGGGCGGGATGCGGATGTCGGCGAGTTCGAGAATCATGGGTGGCTCCGTGGCAGGTGGGCGCCAGTCTACAAGCGCCGAGCCGCCCGCACCGCAGCGCGCTCAAACACCCAGGCAGCGCGCCAGCCCTTCGGTGTCGGCAGCGAGCGCGGCCGACTCGCCGCTCATCACGATCAGGCCTTTTTCCAGCACCACCGCGCGGTCGGTGTGGGCCAACACCGCGCGGTAGTTGCGGTCGACGATCAGCGTGCTGATGCCGGTGGCGCGGATCTCGCTGACCACACGCCAGATCTCGGCCACGATCAGCGGCGCCAGGCCTTCGGTCGCTTCGTCGAGGATCAGCAGCTGCGGGTTCGTCATCAGCGCGCGGCCGATCGAGAGCATCTGCTGCTCGCCGCCCGAGAGCTGCTGGCCGCCGTGGCCGAGCCGTTCGGTCAGCCGCGGGAAGGTGGCGAGCACACGTTCGTAGGTCCAGTCTTTCTTGCCGTCGACGCCGGCGCGTGCCGTCATCACCAGGTTCTCGCGCACCGACAGGTTCGGGAAGATGCCGCGCCCTTCGGGCACGTAGCCGATGCCGAGCCGCGCCATGCGCTCGGGCACGGCATGGGTCACGTCGGCGCCGTGCCACTTCACGCTGCCTTTGGCCACACGCACGTAGCCCATCAGCGAGCGGATCAGCGTTGTCTTGCCCATGCCGTTGCGCCCGAGCAGGCCGAGCGCGGTGCCGGCGGGCAACGTCAGACTCACGCCGCGCAAGATGTGGCTGTCACCGTAGTACGTGTTGAGGTCGTCGATCTGCAACATGGCCCTGACTCAATGCGCGTCGCCGAGGTAGGCGACCTGCACGTCGTGGTTCGTGCGGATGCGTTCCGGCGCGTCGCTTGCGATCACGGTGCCGTTGACCATGACCGTGATGCGGTCGGCGATGCGAAACACCGCGTCCATGTCGTGTTCGACCAGCAGCACCGCGTGCTGGCGTTTCAGCTCGGCGAGCAGCGCCAGCATGCGGCCGGTTTCTTCGGCGCCCATGCCGGCGAGCGGTTCGTCGAGCAGCAGGACACGCGGCTTCAAGGCCAGGCACATCGCGATCTCGAGCTGGCGCTGGCCGCCGTGGCTCAAGAGCCCCGCAGGGCGGTCGGCGTCGCCGCTCAGGCCGGCCGATTCGAGCGCTGCGCGCGCGGCCGCCAGGCTCTGCGCACAACGCTGCGCCGACTGCCACACCGCCCACGGGCGCGGCAAGGCAGCCTGTGCGCTGAGGCGGCAGTTCTCGAGCACGCTGAAACTCGGGAAGATGGTGGTGCGCTGGTAACTGCGGCCCACGCCGGCGCGGGCGCGCTTCGGTTGCGACCAGCCGCCGATGTCTTGCCCGTCGAGTTCGATGCGGCCGCTGCTGGCCGGCATCTCGCCCGAAAGCATGTTGATCAGCGTCGACTTGCCCGCGCCGTTGGTGCCGATCACGGCATGCACCTCACCGACGTGCAGGTCGAGCGAGACCTCGTTCACGGCCGTCAGGCCGCCGAAACGGCGGGTCAGGCCGCTGGCGCGCAGCAGCACGGTCGACTCAGCCACGCGCCGCCCCCGCGAGCCGCGCACGCAGCCCGATCAGGCCCTTCGGCAACAGGGCGACGAAGGCGATGATCGTGAAGCCCAGCGTCATCTGCCAGTGGCTGGCGAGCGGCCCGAGCAGGGGTTCGAACTGGAACAGCTCTTTCAGCAAGGTGAACGCGATCGCGCCGATCACCGCGCCGCGCAGACTGCCGATGCCACCGAGGATCAGCATCAGCAGCACCGCGCCCGACTCGTGCCAGCTCAGCAGCTCGGGGTTCACTGCGCCGTCTTTCACCGCGAGCAGAAAGCCGGCCAGGCCCGCCAGCGCACCGGCGATCACGAACGCCGCGAGCTTGTAGCCGTAGGTCTTGAAGCCGGCCGCACGCATGCGCTGTTCGTTGACGCGGATGCCGGCCAGCGTGTGGCCGAAGCGCGAGCGCATCAGCAAAGCGAGCAGCGCGTAGGTGGCGATGAGCGTGCCCACCACCACGTAGTACAGCTGATGTTTGTCGTCGAGGTTCAGTGCACCGAGCGTGGGCTTGGCGTAGAGGAACAGGCCGTCGCTGCCACCGGCGAGCTTGGTGTCGTGGAACACGAAGTAGGCCATCTGCGCGAACGCGAGCGTGACCATGATGAAGTACACGCCCTTGGTGCGCAGGCTCAGCGCGCCGACGAAGACGGCGTAGACGGCGGCCGCCAACACCGCGAGTGGCGCGACCTTGGCGATCGAGCCGCCGCTGTCGCCCGACGCGATCACGGTGACATAAGCGCCGATGCCCAGGAAGGCCGCATGGCCCAGGCTCACGAGGCCCGTCACGCCCACCAGCAGTTCGAGGCTGAGCGCGAAGATGGCGTAGACGGCGATCTTGACCACCGTCTCTTGCAGGTAAGGCGACAGGCCGAGCGGCAGCATCAGCAGCAAGAGGGCGGCCGCGGCCGGAACGATCCAGGTGCGGGCCATCTCAGTAGGCCCGCTTCATCAGGCCTTCGGGCCGCCACACGAGGATCACCGCCATCAGCAGGTACACGCCGATGCCGCTGTACTCGGCGAAGAAAACCTTGCCGAAGGTGTCGACGAAGCCCACCAGCAGCGAGGCGATCAACGCGCCCGTGATCGAGCCGATGCCACCGATCACGACGACCACGAAGCAGATGATCAACACGCTGCCGCCCATGCCCGGGTACACCGACGACAGGGGCGCGGCGATCATGCCGGCCAGCGCCGCGAGCGCCACGCCGCCGGCGAACACCACGCGGTAGAGCAGCTGGATGTCGAGCCCCAGGCCGCGTGCCATGTCGCGGTTGCTCGCGCCGGCGCGGATCATCATGCCCAGGCGCGTGCGGTTGACGACGAAGTAGAGCGCCAGCGCAACCACGATGCAGGCGACCGACGCGAACACGCGGTACCACGGGTACGACATCAGTTCGCCGAGCTGGAACCCGCCGGTGAGCCAGGCCGGTGGCTGCACGCCGTGAACGTCGTTGCCCACGAGCAGGCTGCGCGCTTCTTCGAACACGAGGATCAGCGCGTAGGTCATCAGCACCTGCTGCAGGTGTTCGCGCTGATACAGGAAGCTGAAGAACACCCATTCGAGCACGAAGCCGAACAGCGCCGCGAGCAACACACCGACCAGCAGACGGGTGATGAACCAGTCGCCGAAATACGGCGCCAGCACGAAGGCCATGTAGGCGCCGATCATGTAGAAGCTGCCGTGGGCGAGGTTGATCACGCCCATGATGCCGAAGATCAGCGTCAGGCCGCTGGCCACGAGGAACAGCAGCAAGCCGTATTGAACGGCGTTCAGGCACTGAACAAGAAAGGTCGACAGGTCCAAGGGAAATCGGTCAGTGCGTGGCAGCGAGAGGCTGCCGGATTCTAGGATGCGGCGTGAGCCTGGTTTCGCTCGCGGACACGCATGCGCAGCCCCACCGGCGTCATCGTGAACGACAGGTGTTCGCGGGCTTGCCCGCCGTCAGGCGTGTCGACGCTCTGGATGTCGAAACGGCCGAGCAGGGTGGCCATCGCCAGTTTCATTTCGAGCAGCGCGAGGTAACGCCCCGGGCAGATGCGCGGGCCGGCGCCGAAGGGCATCGAGGTGCGCTTGGCCGCGCTGGCCTGCGCCCCCGGCGCGCCCTGCACGAGCCAGCGCTCGGGCTCGAACGCGGCGGCGTTTTGCACATGGGCCTCGCTCACGCTGTCGCGCCGCATCACGTTGAAGATGACCGTGCCGGTCGGCACCTGCACGTCGCCCACGGTGGTGTCGCGCAGCGCCTGCACCCCGACCATCGGCGCCACGGGCTTGAGCCGCATGGTCTCGTGCGCACAGGCTTCCACGTAGTCGAGCTGCGCGAGTTGTTCGAGCGTGGGCGCGCGGGCGTCGCCGACGATGCTGCGCACTTCGGCGCTGGCGCGCGCCAGCGCTTCGGGGTGGCGCCACAGCAGGTCGATCATCCACGCGACGGTGTTGGCCGTGGTGTCTTCGCCGGCCAGCAGCATGGTCAGCACGTTGCCGGCGACCTGCGCGTCGTCGATGCCGCTGTCTTCGGCATCGGCAGCGGCGATCATCGCTTCGAGCAGGTTCTCGGGGCGCTCACGCAGGCCGGGGTCGGCCTGCATGCGCGCGCGGGCCTGGGCGATGAAGCCGGCCACGGCCTCGGTGACGGCGGCCACGCTGCGGTCGAGCTGACGGTCGGCCGCCGACTTGAAAAAGCGCCAGGTCGGCAAGGGCGAGAGCAGGCGCTTGAACAGGGCCGGAAAGATCTTGTCGAGGTGCTGCTGGATCACGTCGCCGTCGGACTCGAGCGTGTTGACCTCGGCACCGAAGGCGAGGCCGGCGATCGCGTCGACGGTGTAGCGCATCAGGTCGGCCTGCAGGTCGATCGCCGTGCCGTTCTTCGCGGCCAGCGACCAGCGGTTCCCGAGGCGCTGCCCGGTGGTCAGCATGGCCGGGTAATAACGCTTCACGTGGGCCGGGTCGAAGCCGGCCATCACCATGCGGCGCTGGCGCTTCCACACATCGCCGTTGGCGCCGAACACGCCCGGCTGGAGCTTCATCTCGGTCCAGATTTCTTCGAGCCGCACGGTGCGCCGAAAGCCTTCGGGCCGGTCACGCAGGATCGACGCCACGGCCGTGTGGTCGCCGACCACGAGCACGCCCCGGCTGCCGAGTTGCAACCTGAAAAAAGGGCCGAACTCGCGGCACCAGCCTTCGAGCTGCTGGTGCAGGCGCGGCGTGTCGAGCTGGAGCAGGTTGCCCACCACCGGCAGGCCGCGCGGGCCGGGCAGGTCGGCTATGTGGCGCAGCCTGGGCGCGACCGCCGCGGGGGCCGTGACAGGAGCCGGTTCGAGCGTGGTGTGGTCCATGTCATGGCCTCTCTGGATGCCGGCCTGCGCCAGGCCGGTCTTGTCAGAGCTTGCAGCCGCGCGCCGGGTCGGCCAGGGCTTTCACGGCCACCGAGCGGTACTCGTTGTTCACGCCCTTGGCTTCACGCAGGTACATGTCCTGCACCGGGTTGCCGGCGGCCGAGATCGTGAACTTGCCGCGCGGGCTGTCGACCGTGGTCTTGCGCATCGCCGCGGTCAGCGCGTCGCGCTTGCTCAGGTCGCCGTTCACCGCTTTCAGGCCGGCAGCGAAGATCTGCGCCGCGTCGTAGCCCTGCACTGCGTAGACGTCGGCGTTGGCCTTGTACGTCAATGCGAAGCTCTTGCGGAAGGCGTTGTTGCGTGGTGTGTCGAGGTTGTCGGCGTAGTGCAGCGTGGTGAACAGGCCCTGCGCGGCGGCGCCTTGCGCTTCGAGCGTGCCGTCGGTCAGGAAGCCCGAGCCGAACAGCGGGATCGACTTGTTCAGGCCGGCCGCTGCGTAGTCCTTGACGAACTTGACGGCACCGCCGCCGGCGAAGAATGCGAACACCACGTCGGGCTTCTGCGCCGCGATCTCGGTCAGCAGCGCCTGGAACTCGACGTTCGGGAAAGGCAGGTTCAGGTCTTTCAACACCTTGCCGCCACCCTTTTCGAACGACTCGGTGAAACCTTTCACCGTCTCGTTGCCGGCGGCGTAGTTCCAGGTGATCGTCATCGCGCGCTTGTAGCCCTTTTGCGCGGCGACCACGCCGGTCGAATAACCCGGCTGCCAGTTCGAGAACGAACTGCGCACGATGTTCGGGCCGCACATCGGGCCGGTGATGCCGTCTGCGCCGGCGTTGGGCACGATCAGCAGCGTGTTGTTGTCTTTGGCGGCCTTGGCCATCGCGAGCGCCACGCCCGAGTGCACGGTGCCGACGAGCACGTCGACGTTGTCGCGCTTGATCAGTTTGTTGACGTTGTCGGTGGCCTTGGACGGGTCGGACTCGTCGTCGACCTTGAAGTACTGGATCTCGCGGCCCGCGAGCTTGCCGCCCTGTTCCTGGACGTAGAGCTTGAAGCCGCTTTCGATCATGTTGCCGAGCGCGGCGAAGGTGCCGGTGGCCGGCAACATGAGGCCGACCTTGATCGGGGCGTTGTTCTGCGCGTGGGCCGCGCCGGCGCACAGGGCGAAGACGGCGGCGGCTGCGAAGGTGGTCTTGAACGACATGCGAGGCTCCTGCTCAGGAAAGGTTGGAATGATGAATGAAGCGGCCGGCGGCGCGGCTCAGGGTTTCCGGCTGATCGCGGTGCGGCGAGTGGGCGCACTGCGGGATCACGAGCAATTCGGCGTGCGGAACACGCCGCGCTATGCCGCGGACCTGTTCGAGTGTGCCGTACTCGTCGTCTTCGCCCTGCACGGCGAGCACCGGGCAGTGGATGCTGCCGAGCTCGGCCTCGATGTTCCAGGCCCGGAAGGCCGGGCTCAGCCACGCCTCGTTCCAGCCACGAAAGGCCGAGTCGGGGTCGGCGTGGTGGCGCGCCAGGCGCTCGCGCAGGTCGGTCGTGGCGTAAGCCTCGCGCGCTTGTTCGATGCTTGTGATCGACACGTCTTCGACGAAGACGTGCGGCGCCACCGCGACCACGCCCGCCGGCTCGAACCTCGACGCGTACAACAGCGCGATCGAGCCGCCGTCGCTGTGGCCGAACAGCCAGGAGCGCCCGACTTGCAGGTGCTCGAACAGCAGCGGCAGCACCTCGTGCGCCTGCCGGTGCATGAAGTCGGGCGCCCAGTGTTCGCCGGGTGGCTTCGGGGTCGACTGGCCGTAGCCGTAGCGCGAGAACACCAGCCCCTTGAAGCCGTGCTCGGTGCAGAAGCTCGCCGGGAAGTCGCGCCACATCGAGATCGAGCCCAGGCCTTCGTGCAGGAACACCACGACCGGGGCGGTCGACGCCAAGTCGCCGACCCACTGGTATTCGAGCCGCAGCGGCTGGCCGCGCCACGACAAGAGCGCGTGCTGACGAGGCGCTGCACTCACGAAGCGGCAGGCCCGTCGCCGCGCGCCCGTTCGGCGTCGCGCAGCCGGAAACGCTGGATCTTGCCGGTGGCGGTCTTCGGCAGCTCGTCGATGAACTCGATGAAGCGCGGGTACTTGTAGGCCGCGAGTCGTTCCTTCACGAAGGCCTTCAGGTCTTCTTCGCTGACCTGCTGGCCGGGCTTGCGCACCACGCACGCCTTGGTCTTGGTCAGGCCGTCGGCGTCGACCACGCCGATCACGGCGCATTCGAGCACGGCCGGGTGCTGCATCAGCGTGGCTTCGACCTCGAACGGCGACACGTACACGCCGCTCACCTTGAGCATGTCGTCGCTGCGCCCGGCGTACACGTAGCAGCCGCGAGCGTCGATCGAGTACTTGTCGCCGGTCTTCGTCCACTCGCCCTGAAAGGTCGCGCGGCTCTTCTCGCGCTGCGCCCAGTAGAGCAGCGCCGAGCTCGGGCCGCTCACGTACAGGTCGCCGATCTCGCCGGGGGCGGCCTCAAGGCCGTCTTCGTTGATCAGTTTGAGCCGGTATCCCGGCACCACCTTGCCGGTGCTGCCGTACTGCACGTCGCCTGGGCGGTTCGACAGGAAGATGTGCAGCATCTCGGTCGAACCCAGCCCGTCGACGATCTCGCAGCCGAAGTGGGCGGTGAAGCGCTCGCCGATCTCGCTCGGCAACGCTTCGCCGGCCGACGAACACAGGCGCAGCTTCACCCCCGAACGTGCCGGCAGATCGGGCGAAGCGAGCATGCCTGCGAAACCGGTCGGTGCGCCGAAGAAGACCGTCACACCCTGCCCGGTCCAGCGCTTGAACACGGCGGCCGGCGTGGGCCGTTCTGCCATCAGCACGGTGGTGGCGCCCACGCTCAGCGGGAAGGTCAGCGCGTTTCCCAGGCCGTAGGCGAAGAAGAGCTTGGCGGCCGAGAAGCCGATGTCGTTCTCGCGCAGGCCGAGCACCGGCGTGCCGTAGAGCGCGGCCGTCCAGTACAGGTTGGCGTGCGTGTGCACCGTGCCCTTGGGCCGGCCCGTCGAGCCCGACGAATAGAGCCAGAAACCGAAGTCGTCGGCCAGCGTGTCGGCGGGCTCGGTCAGCGGCGCAGCGCCGAGCAGGTTCGCGAAAGCAAGTGTGCCGTCGATCGCCGGGCCTTCACCGCTGACGATCGCCGGAATCGACCTGCCCGCAACCGCCGCCTGCAGGCTCGGCCACAAGGCGCGCGACACGAGCAGCGCGCGCGCCCCGCAGTGCTGCAGCATGAAGGCATAGTCGTCGGCGGTGAGCAGCGTGTTCACCGGCACCGGCACGATGCCGGCGTAGAGCGCGCCGAGAAACGCGACCGGGAAGTCGACGCTGTCGTGCATCACCATCAAAACGCGCTCTTCGCGCCGCAGGCCGAGCGCCAGCAGGCCGGCCGCGCAGCGTTGCACACGCTCGGCCAGTTCACCGTAGGTGAGGCGTTGCGTGTCGTCGATGTACGCGAGCTTGCCTGCCCGCCCCGCATTCAGTGCCAGCAGGTGGGCCGCGGCGTTGAAACGCTCCGGCGGCGGGTTAACCTGCGGGTTCTGAATGTGCGACATGTGATGTAATATGTTGCATGTTGACTGCACTATAGCGCCGATTCTTCGGCGCGATCACCACGCAAACCCGAAGGCTCCGCACGTGGACCTGTCTGCCAACGAACCGGCCGAAACCGAGCTCAAGGACCCGTTCCTCATCTCCCTGGGCGAACGCACCCGTGCACTGCGCGCAAGGCGTGGCCTCACGCGCAAGGGCCTGGCCAAGGCCGCCGACGTGTCGGAGCGCCACCTCGCGAACGTGGAAATGGGCGTGGGCAACGCGTCGGTGCAGTTCCTGCGCCAGCTGGCGCAGGCCTTGAACTGTTCGCTCGCCGAACTGGTGGGCGACGAGACCGCCAGCTCGCCGGAATGGTTGATGATCCGCGAGATCCTGCGTGGCCGCAGCGACGCCGAGCTGGTGCAGGCGCGCAGCGCGCTCGCTTCGATGTTCGGCGAGCCGGCGAGCCAGGCCGCACGGCGCCAGCGCATCGCGCTGATCGGCCTGCGCGGCGCCGGCAAGAGCACGCTCGGGCGCGCGCTGGCCGATGGCTGGAAAGTGCCTTTCGTCGAGCTGAACCGCGGCATCGAGGCGCTGGCCGGCTGCACGCTGTCGGAGATTCACTCGCTCTACGGCCCGGCCGCCTACCGGCGCTACGAAAAACGTGCGCTCGAAGACACGATCCGCCGCTTTCCGCGCGCCGTGATCGCCACGCCGGGCGGCATCGTTTCCGACCCGGCCACCTTCAACCTGCTGCTCGCGCACTGCTACACGGTGTGGGTGCGCGCCACGCCCGAAGAACACATGGGCCGTGTGCTCGCGCAGGGCGACACCCGCCCGATGGCCGGCCACACCGGCAACGTCGAAGCGATGAACGACCTGCGGCGCATTCTGGAAAGCCGCGCAGCGTTCTACTCGAAGGCCGATGCTGTTTTCGACACCAGCGAGATGAGCCCCGACGCCGCGCTCGTGGCCTTGCGCGAGTTGCTGGGCGACACGGCAACGCGGCCCTGACGCCGTCGCCGTTGCCGGCCAGTCGGTGCAAGATACTGCACTATTCGGGGCCCGGCGGGCGCCGTGACATCGGCTGATATATTGCCGCGCAGCCCAGGCCCGACCCAGTCATCATGCTCCCCGACTTCCCCGCTCAACTGCTCCGCTGGGTCGAAGAAGGGGCGATCGCCAAGGCGATCGAAGCAGCGCGCCGCGAGTTGCCGAAGTACACCGGCGAAGAGCGCGGCCGGGTCTTGCTCGCCTTGTCGACCGCGTGCTGGAGCGCCGGCGACAACCTCGACGCCTTGCGCGCCGCCGTCTCGGCCGGCGACGCTTTCCGCAGTTGCCGCTCCATGCCCGGCGTGTGCGACGCGATGGTGCGCATCGCGGCGTCGCTGCGCTCGGCCGGCGACCACGCTTCGGCCATCACCACGCTGGAGCGGGCTGAAGAAGTGGCGCGTGACCTCGACGACCCGAAGCGCCTGGCCGACGTGCTGCGCAACGTCGGCGTCTGCTGCTCGCTGGTCGGGCGGCACCAGCAGGCGCTGTCGAGCCTGACCGAAAGTTGCGCCTTGCTCGAACCCGATGGCGCGCCTTACGACCGCCACGTGGCGCGCCTGTCGCTGAACAACGCACGCAACCGGCGCGCGATGGCGCTGGCCGAGGCCTCGGACGAGCGCCGCGCCGAGTTGCACACCTTGCTGGCCGACTGGCGCTCGCTCGCGGTGCAGACCCGCGCCGCGGGCCTGGCCACGCTCGAAGTGATGGCGATGGGCAACCACGCGATCACGCTGCGCCAGTGCGGCCGGCACGACGAGGCCCTGGTCGAGCTGCAGGCCTTGCTGGAGCGTTACCGCGCCTTCGGCCTGCGGCCGAACGAGGGCCTGTGCCACTGCGAGATCGGGCGCTGCTTCGAGGCGCGCCAGCAGTACGCGGCGGCGCGCGAGAGTTATCTGCGATCGATCGAGATCCTGAAAGAGGGCGGCACGCTGCCCGATCTGCAGGAAGCGAACGAAGGGCTGTCTCGCGTCGAAGAAGCAGCCGGCGACCACCGGGCTGCGCTGCAGGCGCTGAAAGAAGTGCGCGCCATCGACCGCCGCAAGTCAGACGAAGCGGCCGCCAACACGATGGCGCAGCGCGAGTTGCGCATCGAGCTCGCCCGCCTCACCAGCACCTGGGCGCGCCAGGCCACGCTCGACCCGCTCACGGGCCTGGGCAACCGTCGTGCGCTCGACCTGTGGATGAGCGAGAGCCTGCCGCGCGTCGAGCAGGGCGAACCCGTCACCTTGCTGCTGCTCGACCTCGACCACTTCAAGCAGGTCAACGACCGCTTCGGCCACGCGGTGGGCGACGAAGTGTTGCGGCGCGTGGCGGCGTTGATCCAGCAGAACTGCCGCAGTGCCGACCTGGCCGTGCGCTATGGCGGCGAAGAGTTCGTGCTCGCGCTGTTCGGTGTGGCGCACGAGGCGGCCACCGATGTGGCGCACCGGCTGCGCGCTTCGGTCGAAGCCGAGCTCTGGAGTTCGGTGGCCGAAGGCTTGCAAGTCTCGGTCAGCATCGGCGTGGCCGCCGCCGTGGAAGCGCCCGACGGCCAGTCGCTGCTGACGCTGGCCGACCGGCGCTTGTACGCCGCCAAGTTCGGCGGCCGCAATCAGGTCGTCACGGTGGGTTGAGCCCCGAGCCCGAGAAGGCGCACCGCGTTGTCTTTCAGGATCAGCGGGTGCACCTCGGGCTTGAAGCCGGCTTCATGGAAGTCTTTCATCCACCGGTCGGGCTGGATCAGCGGGAAGTCGCTGCCGAACAGCATGCGGTCTTTCAGCAAGGTGTTCGCGTACTGCACCAGTTGTGGCGGAAAGTACTTCGGGCTCCAGCCCGAAAGATCGATCCACACGTTGGGCTTGTGCATCGCCAGCGACAGTGCTTCGTCCTGCCAGGGCCACGACGGGTGCGCGACCACGATCTGCATGTCTGGGAAGTCGATCGCCACGTCTTCGAGCAGCATCGGGTTCGAGTTCTGCAGCCGCAGACCGCCGCCACAGCGCATGCCGCTGCCGATGCCCGAGTGGCCACTGTGAAAGATCGCCGGCAGTTTGTATTCGGCGATCACTTCGTAGAGCGGCCAGGCCATCTTGTCGTAGGGCTCGAAGCCCTGCACCGTGGGGTGGAACTTGAAGCCCTTCACGCCGTGCGATTCGATCAGCCTGCGCACCTCGCGCGCGCCCATCTTGCCCTTGTGCGGGTCGACGCTGCCGAAGGCGATCATGATGTCGCTGTTGGCCATGGCCGCTTCGGCGATCTCTTCGTTCGGAATGCGGCGCCGGCCCATCTGGGTTTCGGCGTCGACCGTGAACATCACGAACCCGATCTTCTTTTCGCGGTAGTAGGCGAGCGACTCCGCCATCGTCGGCCGCTTGCTCGAGCGAAAGTACTTGTCGGCGGCGCGGTCGTACTCTTCACCGTAGTTGTCGAACGGGTTCCAGCACGACACCTCGAGGTGCGTGTGGGTGTCGATCGCGATCAGGTTCTGGATGTCCATGGTGTCCTCGGCCGATGGGCGGTGGCTACTGGCAGCTGAAGCTCGCGGCCAGTTCGATGTCGCCGCTGCCCTTGTACTTTGCCACTTTCGGGTAAGGGCAGAGCGGGCGGGTGCGTGTGGCCGACCAGGTGGTCGGTACGTCGGCGTTGGCGCCGGCTGCGTTGCCGGCGCCGCGGGCACTGGCCGTCACGCTGTCGGGCGCCGTGCCTTGCTCGACCCAGGCCACCAGCGGCGTCAGCATGTCGAACTGGTCGGTGGTCGCGCCGCCGGAGCAGTGCGTCATGCCGGGCACGCGGTAGAGCCGCGCGAAGGCACTGGCGTCACCGCTGTTCGAAGCGCGCACCTCGTTGTACCAGGCGGTCGTGTCGTCGCTCGAGAAGATCGGGTCGCTGGTGCCGTGGTAGACCATCATCTTCGCGCCGCGGTTTTTCATCGTGCCGAGCTGGCTGGCGCTCGGCGGCGTCATGAACGCGAGCGCGTTCTCGGTGTAGGTGGCATTCGTGGCCTGGATCTTCGCGAGCATCGCGTCGAGGTCGGCCGTCAGCGCGAACGTGGCACCGACGAAGCCGGTCGGGCTTTCGGGCGGCACCTGCCAGATCATCGCGGTGGCGCCCGAGTCGAGGGCCGGCGGCGCGGTGAAGTTCCAGAACGCCGAGTTGCCGATGCCGTGGCTGCTGTCGAACGGGAAGCTGCTGTAGATCTTCGCGCCCGCGCTCGTCTTCATGCCGGCGAAGCGCTGGCCGATCACGGTCTTCTGTGCGGCCGACAGGCAGGTGCCGTCGCGCGCGCCGGTGCAGGTGGGTACGTCGCGGTCGAGGTTGAAGGCGGCCTGGCAGGCGGTGGTGTCTTGCACCAGCCCGTCGGCGCTGCCGTCGAGCGCGTCGCACTTGGCGAGCACCGCGCTCGAGACCAGCGAGCGCTCGGCGGCGCTGAAGCCGGTCGACGGGTTTGCGGGGTCGGTGGCGACCGAAGCGTAGGCGCGGTAGGCCGCCATGTTGGCGATCGCTGCGAGCGGCAGGCGGAAGCCAGGGTTGCCGACGAGGAAGCCGTCGTACTGGTCGGCGTAGCGGGTGGCGGCCACCATCGTGTGGCGCCCGCCGTTCGAGCAGCCGCCGAAGTACGAGCGGTCGGGGCGCTTGCCGTAGGCCGAGTTGATGGCGCTCTTGGCCATCGGTGTGAGCGCAGCCACGGCGTTGTAGCCGTAGTCGAGCCGGGCCTGCGGGTCGATGCCGAAGGTCGGGCCTTGCGCGGCCAGGTGGCCGGCGTCTGAGCTGATCACGGCAAAGCCCATGTTGAGCGCGTTCGTGAGCCCCGCGCCACCATTCACGCCGCCCGTGGCGGTGACGACGCTGCCGTCGATGCCGCCGTTGGCCTGGTAGAAGAAGCGCCCGTTCCAGGCGTTCGGCAGGCGCATCTCGAAGCCGATGGCGTAGCTGTTGCCGTCGACCGTGCTGGTGCGCTGATTCATCCTGCCGGTGACCTGGCAGTGCGCGCCGACCGGCGTGCCGGCCACCGTGAGCGTGCCGGCTGCGATGGCGTTGGCCGCGGTGATGGTGGTGTTCGGGAAGCTGATGCGCGTGGCCAGCTCGGTGCAGTAGGCGATGGCCGCCCCGCTCGCGGCGCCGAGCTGCGGCAGCGGCGCGGGGTCGCCGTTACCGCCGCAGGCGGACATCAGGGTCAGCAGACTGAGCGCGCCGGTGGCGGCCTGGAGCTGGTGTTTCATGCGCAGGGATCCTTTACGAATTGGCCGGCGCAGCCCTGTTCCTGGTGCGCTCAGAAGTGAAGGGGCTCGTTCCAGTTGATTAACTTTAATAACTATCTGGAACTTTGTTCTCATGGCTTTCCCGTAGCCGCGGGGTTGAAGATTCTTCAAAGTCTGCAGAAGATTTCTTGCGGTAAGGCATCCGAAGGCTAGGGTTAGTACCAAGATGCGAGGCCTCAAACTGGTTAATACAATTAATCAACTTTGATCGGGAGCCCATGTCTCAGCCTTTTGTCGCCGCGACCGGTTTGCTCGCGCAACTCGACCTGCTGCGCATCGAGCACAGCGCTGCCGTGACGCACCTGCGGCTGTTTCGCGCGGCCAAGCGCAACGCACTCAACGACCCGCTGATCGCGCAACTGCAGACCGCCTTCGTCAACCTGCCGGCGAGCACCCGCGCGGTGGTGATCAGCGGTGAAGGCGACCACTTCTGCGCCGGGCTCGACCTGTCGGAGCTCGGTGAACGCTCAGTCGCCGAAGGGGTGCTGCATTCGCGTTCCTGGCACGCCGCGTTCGAACAGATCCAGTTCGGCCGCGTGCCGGTGGTCGCCGTGCTGCACGGCGCGGTCGTGGGTGGCGGCCTGGAATTGGCGAGTTCGGCGCACGTGCGCGTGGCCGAAGCGAGTGCCTTCTACGGCCTGCCGGAAGGCCAGCGTGGCTTGTTCGTCGGTGGTGGCGGTTCGGCCCGCGTGCCGCGCCTGATCGGTGTGGCGCGCATGGCCGACATGATGCTGACCGGGCGGGTCTACGACGCGGCCGAAGGCTTGAGCATCGGCCTGTCGCAATACCTCGTCGAAGACGGCAAGGGGCTCGAGAAAGCGCTGGCGCTGGCCGAGAAGATCGCCGCCAACGCGCCACTCTCGAACTTCGCGGTGATGCACGCCTTGCCGCGCATCGCCGACATGAGCCAGAGCGACGGCCTGTTCACCGAATCGCTGATGGCCGCGATCGCCGGCGGCGACGAAGCCGCCAAGGCGCGCATGCGTGCTTTCCTCGAAGGCAAGGCGGCGAAAGTGGCGAAGTCATGAGCGCTGGGCTCGCAGCGCCCCGCTACCGAGACGTTGCGCTCGGCGGTTCGCTGTCGGCGAACTTCGCCACCGCGGCCGACGGCAGCACGCTCGTCACGTCCACCGAAGCGCTGCAGCCCTACCCGAAGCGCCTGACCGACCGGTTGCTGCACTGGGCCGCCGTCGCGCCCGACCACACGCTGGCGGCCAAGCGCCACCAGGGCGGCGATTGGCGCCGCATCAGCTACGCCCAGGCGCTGCACAGCGCACGCTGCATCGCGCAGGGGCTGATCGACATGAAGCTCTCGGCCGACCGGCCGGTGGCGATCCTGTCCGACAACGACCTCGAACAACTGCTGCTCGGCTTCGGCGCCATGCTCGCCGGTGTGCCGTTCGCGCCGATCTCGGCCGCGTATTCGCTGATGTCGCAGGACTACGGCAAGCTCAAGCACATTCTGGGCGTGCTGACGCCGGGGCTGGTGTTCGCGTCGAGCGCATCGGCCTTCGGCAAGGCGATCACTGCCACCGTGCCGGCCGATGTGACGGTGCTGCTCACGAGCGGCACGATCGACGGCCGCAAGACGCTGAGCTTCGACGACCTGCTCGCCACCGTGCCGACCGCGCAGGTCGACGAAGCGCACGCGAAGGTCGGCCCCGACACCGTCGCCAAGTTCTTGTTCACCTCGGGTTCGACCAAGCTGCCCAAGGGCGTGATCAACACGCAGCGCATGCTGTGCAGCAACCAGCAGATGATCCTGCAGTGTTTTCCGTCGCTGGGGCAGGAGCGGCCGGTGCTGATCGACTGGCTGGTCTGGAACCACACCTTCGGCGGCAACCACAACGTCGGCCTCACGGTCTACAACGGCGGCACGCTCTACATCGACGAGGGCAAGCCCACGCCGGCGCTGATCGGCGAAACGCTGCGCAACCTGCGCGAGATCGCGCCCACCGTCTACTTCAACGTGCCCAAGGGTTTCGAGGAAATCGCCAACGCGCTCGAGACCGACGCCGCCTTGCGCGACCGTTTCTTCAGCCGCGTGAAGATGCTGTTCTTCGCCGGTGCCGGGCTCTCGCAGCCGGTGTGGGACAAGCTCGACCACATGGCCGAGCTCGCCTGCGGTGAGCGCATCCGCATGCTGACCGGCCTGGGCATGACCGAGACCGCGCCCTTTGCGATCTGCGCCAACGGGCCGGTCGTGAAGTCGGGCTACATCGGCCTGCCGGCGCCCGGCATGGAGCTCAAGCTCACCCCCGTCGACGGCAAGCTCGAAGTGCGCTACCGCGGCCCGAACGTCACGCCCGGCTACTGGCGCGCACCCGAGCAGACGCAGGAATCGTTCGACGCCGAGGGCTACTACGGCAGCGGCGACGCGCTCAAGTACATCGACGCCAGCAACCCGCAACTCGGCTTCGCGTTCGACGGCCGGATCGCCGAAGACTTCAAGCTCGCCACCGGCACCTTCGTCTCGGTCGGCCCGCTGCGGGCCAAGGTCATCGCGGCCGGCAGCCCGTGTGTGCAGGACGTGGTGGTCGCTGGCATCAACCGCAACGAGATCGGCCTCTTGATCTTTCCACGCCTCGACGCCTGCCGCGAACTCGCGGGCGTGGCCGCGAACGCGCCCACGCTCGACGTGCTTTCAGCCGCGCCGGTGCGTGCGTTCTTCCAGAACCTCGCCGACGAGATGTTCGCCAGCGGCACCGGCAGCGCCACGCGCGTGGCGCGCTCGCTGGTGCTCGTCGACCCGCCCAGCATCGACCGCGGCGAGATCACCGACAAGGGCTCGATCAACCAGCGCGCGGTGCTCACGCACCGCGACGCGCTGGTCGAGCATCTTTACGCGGGCGGTGACGACAGCGTCATCCTGCCGCGCCGTTGACCCGTTTGAAAGCCAGCCCATGAACATCCAAGGACAAGCCGCGATCGTCACCGGCGGCGCTTCCGGCCTCGGCGCGCAGACCGCGCGCGAGCTCGCCCGGCGTGGCGCCAAAGTGGCCGTGTTCGACCGCAATGCCGAAGGCGCGAAGGCCGTGGCGGCCGAGATCGGCGGCATCGGCGTCGGCTGCGACATCACCTCGAGCGACAGCGTGAGCGCCGCATTGCAGGCCGCCCGTGAAGCGCATGGCGTGGCGCGCATCCTGATGAACATCGCCGGCATCGGCACTGCGAAACGCCTCATCGGCAAAGACGGCACGCCGATGCCGCTCGAAGACTTTCGCCGCGTGATCGAAGTGAACCTGGTCGGCACCTTCAACGTGACGCGCCTCGCCGTGGCCGAGATCGTCAAGCTCGACCCGCTGCAAGACGGCGAGCGTGGCGTGGTCGTCAACACCGCCTCGGTGGCAGCTTTCGACGGGCAGGTCGGGCAGGAAGCCTATGCCGCATCGAAGGGCGGCGTGGTCTCGCTCACGCTGCCGCTCGCGCGTGACCTGGCGCAGTTCGGCGTGCGCGTCGTCACCATCGCGCCGGGCCTGTTCCTCACGCCGCTGATGGCCGAACTGCCGCTGCCGGTGCAGGAATCGCTCGCCGCGAGCATCCCGTTCCCGAAACGGCTGGGCAAACCCGAAGAGTTCGCGCACCTGGCCGCCTCTATCGTCGAGAACCTTGCGCTCAACGGCGAAGTGATCCGCCTCGACGGCGCGTTGCGCATGGCGCCGCGCTGATCGCCCCGAAGCTTTCGCACCCACCCACCATGCCGCGTTCCACCGCCCACCGTGTCGACGTCGCCTTCGGCGACTGCGACCCCGCGGGCATCGTGTTCTTCCCGAACTTCCTGCGCTGGATGGACACGGCCTCGCTGTCGTTCTTCATGCAGTGCGGCGTGCCGCCCTGGCGCGAGCTCGTGAAGACGCGCGGCATCGTCGGCACGCCCTTGCTCGAGATCAACACCAAGTTCCACAAGGCGGCCACCTATGGCGAAACGCTGACGATCACCACGCACGTCGAAGAATGGCGCAGCAAGGTCATCGTGCAGCAGCACCGCGTGACCCGCGCCGGCAAGGACGGTGCGGCCGAAGACCTGATCTGCGAAGGCCGCGAAGTGCGTGCCTTCGTGCGCCGCGACGAGCACGACCCCGACCGCCTGCGCGCCATTGCCGTGCCCGAAGACATTCGCGCCCTCTGCACCTGAAACCGTTCACCGCCCCTGCACATCCAAGGAGAGACAAGCATGTTGAAGATCCGCACCCTGGTGGCCACGCTGGCCACTTTGCTCGGCACCTCGTTCGCCTACGCCGACATCACGATCGGCGTGTGCATTCCGCTCACGGGGCCGACCTCGGCGCTCGGCATCCCCACCAAGAACGGCATCGAACTCTGGCCCAAGACCATTGCCGGTGAAAAGCTCAACGTCATCATCCTCGACGACGCGACCGACCCGACCGTGGCCGTCAAGAACACGCGCCGCTTCATCACCGAAGACAAGGTCGACGTGATCGTCGGCTCAGCCGCCACGCCGATCGCCGCGGCCATGTCCGACGTGGCCGCCGAAGGCCAGACCGTGCAGCTCATGCTCTCGCCGGTGAACCTGCCGCCGGGCAAGGGCGACTGGTCGTTCCGCATGCCGCAGTCGACCGCCGTGATGGCGCTGCCCATCATCGAGCAGTGGAAGAAGCTGGGCGTGAAGACCTACGGCTTTCTCGGTTACGCTGACGCGTATGGCGAAGCCTGGCTGAAAGACCTTGCGCCGCTGGCCGAGAAGGCTGGCATCAAGCTGGTGGCGACCGAGCGCTTCGCGCGTTCCGACACCAGCGTGACCGGACAGGCGCTCAAGCTGATCTCGGCCAACCCCGACGCGATCCTCGTCGTGGCTTCCGGCAGCGGCGCAGCCATGCCGCACAAGGGCCTGGTCGAGCGTGGTTACGCCAAGGGCAAGATCTACCAGACGCACGGCGCCGCCAGCTTCGACCTGATCCGCGTCGGCGGCGCCGATGTCGAAGGCTCGTTCGTGGTCTCGGGCCCGGCCGTCGTGGCCGGCAAGCTGCCCGACAGCAATGCCAGCAAGGCACTCGGCGTGAAGTACATCGCCGACTACGAGAAGGTCTACGGCAAGGGCATGGCCAACCAGTTCGCGGCACACGCGTTCGACGTGGTCATCGTGCTCGAGAAGGCCGTGCCGCTGGCGATGAAGAAGGGCAAGCCGGGCACCAAGGAGTTCCGCGTCGCGCTGAAAGAAGCGCTCGAAACCATGGGCCGCACGCCGGTCTCGCAAGGCGTGCTCAACTTCACCGCGACCGACCACTTCGGCTACCTGCCCGAAACCGGCGTGATGCTGAAGATCGTGGGCGGTGAATGGCAGGTGGTGCCGAACTGACAGTGCGCACCGACAAGCCGGCGCGCGCCGCGCCGGCTTAGGGTTTGCAGCCATGCCGCAGGGCTGACTGCGGTGCCGCCGGCTTGTATGATTCGGCGCGCTATAGCCGACCGATCGGTCAGTTCTGTTTTTGCCCCTACACATCGCCCGCCATGGACTTCTCTATCGCCAGCATCCTGATGCTGGACGGCATCACCAACGGTGCGATCTATGCCCTGCTCGGGCTGGCCACCGTGCTGGTGTTCGCTGTCACGCGGGTCATCTTCATCCCGCAGGGCGAGTTCGTGGCTTACGGGGCGCTCACGCTGGCCCTGCTGCAACTCGGCAAGGTGCCGGGCACGGTCTGGCTGCTGCTGGCCCTGGCCGTGCTGGTGGCGGTGCTCGATGTGGTGGCGGGGTTGCGGCGCGGGCTGCCGGCGGCCAGGGTGCTGGCTTCGGCGGGCAAGTCTTTGATGATCCCCATCGTGGTGGCCGCCATCACCTGGTGGGCCGCGCCGCAGAAGCTGCCGCTGTTGCTGCAGAGCCTGCTCACGCTGGCGATCGTCACGCCGCTCGGCCCCCTGGTGTACCGGCTGGCGTATGAAAAACTGGCCGACGCGACCGTGCTGGTGCTGCTGATCGTCTCGGTCGGCGTGCACTTTGCGCTCACCGGTCTTGGCCTCGTGTTCTTCGGCGCCGAGGGTTTCCGCAACCCGAGCTTCTGGGACGCGCGCTTCTCGGCCGGTGCGCTCACGCTGTCGGGCCAGACCGTCATCATCTTCCTGGTCTCGATCGCCCTGATCATTTCGCTCTACCTGTTCTTCGGGCGCACGCTGCGTGGCAAGGCCTTGCGCGCGACAGCCGTGAACCGGCTCGGCGCGCGCCTGATGGGCATCTCGACGTCGGGTGCCGGCCGGCTGAGCTTCGGCCTGGCCGCGTTCATGGGCGCGCTCTCGGGCCTGCTGATCGGCCCGGCGACGACCATGTTCTACGACTCGGGTTTCCTGATCGGCCTGAAAGGTTTCGTCGCCGCGATCTTCGGCGGCCTGGCGAGTTACCCGGCCGCGGCGGTCGGCGCGATCTTCGTCGGTTTGCTGGAAAGCTTCGGCTCGTTCTACGCCAGCGCGTTCAAGGAAGTGATCGTGTTCACGCTGATCCTGCCCGTGCTGCTGTGGAGGAGTTTCCAGCACGGCCACCACGACGAAGAGGAGTGACGCGATGAACCTGCGCCGCACCTCCCTCATCGTCTTCGTCGTCCTGCTCGCGCTGATGCCGGTCTTGCCGGTGCCCGAGTTCTGGATCACGCAAGCCAACTACATCGGGCTGTACACGCTGGTCGTGATCGGGCTGATCTTGTTGACCGGCATCGCCGGGCTCACCTCGTTCGGCCAGGCCGCGTTCGTGGGGCTGGGTGCCTACACGGCCGCCTACCTCACGCTCACCTACGGCGTGTCGCCGTGGTTCACGGTCTGGATCGGCCTGGTCGTCACCGGCCTGGCTGCGCTCGTGCTGGCCTGGCTCACGCTGCGCATGTCGGGCCACTACCTGCCGCTGGCCACGATCGCCTGGGGCCTGAGCCTGTACTACCTGCTCGGCAACATCGACGCGCTCGGCAAGTACGACGGCCTGCTCGGCATCCCGGCGTTGCGCTTCTTCGGCACCGAACTCAACACCGGCCGCAGCTTCTACTACCTGCTGTGGGCCATCGTCGTGCTCGCCGCCATTGCCGTCACGCACCTGCTCGACTCACGCACCGGGCGCGCGCTGCGCGCGGTGAAGGGCGGCACGACCATGGCCGAGGCGATGGGCGTGAACACCTTCCAGACCAAGGTCACGGCCTTCGTGCTCGCGGCCTTGCTGGCCAGCGTGTCGGGCTGGTTGTTCGCGCACTTCCAGCGCACCGTGAACCCGTCGCCCTTCGGTTTGAAGATGGGCATCGAGTACCTCTTCATGGCGGTGATCGGCGGCGTCGGCCACGTGTGGGGCGCGCTGGTCGGGGCCGGCCTCGTGAAGATCCTCGAAGACCAGCTGCAGGTGCTCTTGCCCAAGCTGCTCGGCGGCAGCGGCAACTACGAGATCATCGTGTTCGGCGTCCTGCTGGTGCTGGTGCTGCAGTACGCGCGCGACGGCGTGTGGGCCTTCATCGAAGCGCGGCTGCCCCGCGTGCAGCGCAAGAACGACTGGGTCGAATCGCCCGCCTTGCCCGAGCGCGCCCGGCCGCCGCACGGCGAGGTGGTGCTCGACGTGAACGCGGCTCGAAAGGAATTCGGCGGGCTCGTGGCCGTGAACGACGTGAGCTTCCAGGTGCGGGCCGGCGAGATCCTCGGCCTGATCGGCCCGAACGGTGCCGGCAAGTCGACCACCTTCAACCTCGTGACCGGCGTGTTGCCGGTGACGCGCGGCACGGTCACGCTGCGTGGCGAGCGCATCGACAGCCTGCCTTCGCGCGAGATCGCGCGGCGCGGCGTGTCGCGTACCTTTCAGCACGTGAAGATGATCGCCGGCATGACGGTGCTCGAGAACGTGGCGCTCGGCGCACACCTGCGCGGTAACCGCGGTGTGGCCTCGGCGATGTTCAGGCTCGACCGCAGTGAGGAGCGCCAGCTGCTGAAAGAAGCCGAGAAGCAGCTGCGCCGCATCGGCATGGAAGCCAGCATGCACGAGCTCGCCGGCAACCTGGCGCTCGGCCCGCAGCGCCTGATGGAGATCGCGCGGGCGCTGTGCGCCGACCCGACGCTGCTGCTGCTCGACGAACCCGCCGCCGGCCTGCGCCTGAAAGAAAAACAGGGCCTGGCCGATGTGCTTCGGCAACTGCGCGATGAAGGCCTGTCGATCTTGCTCGTCGAACACGACATGGACCTGGTGATGGGCCTGGTCGATCGCGTGGTGGTGATGGAGTTCGGCACGAAGCTGATCGAAGGCACGCCGGACGTCGTGCAGGCCAGCCCCGCGGTTCGCGCGGCATATCTCGGCACGGAGCACTGAGCATGCCGAACGACCTCTTGTTGAACGTCAAGGACCTGCACGCCGGCTACGGCCGCGCCGAGGTCTTGCACGGCCTGAACCTCAGCGCAAAAAAGGGCAGTGTCATCACCGTGATCGGCCCGAACGGCGCCGGCAAGTCGACGATGCTGAACGCGCTGATGGGCGTGCTGCCCTCGCGCGGCAGCATCGACTACCAGGGCCGGTCGGTCGTGCTCGACTCGCTCGAAGAGCGTGTGATGCAGGGCATGGCGCTCGTGCCCGAAACGCGCGCACTGTTCGGCACCATGCCGGTCGAAGACAACCTGCTGCTCGGTGCCTACCGCCAGGTGCGCCTCGGCGTGAAAGACAGTGCCGCCGCGATGGAGAGGGTCTACACGCTGTTCCCGCGCCTGAAAGAGCGCCGCGCGCAACTCGCCGGCACGCTCTCGGGCGGCGAACGCCAGATGCTCGCGGTCGGCCGTGCGCTGATGAGCCAACCCGACCTGCTGATGCTCGACGAACCCAGCCTCGGTCTGGCGCCGCTGGTGGTGAAAGAGATCTTCCGCATCATCGACAGCCTGCGCAGCACCGGCGTGACGATCCTGCTGGTCGAGCAGAACGCGCGTGCCGCGCTCGAAGTGGCCGACTACGGCTACGTGCTCGAGATGGGCGAGATCGCGCTCGAAGGCCCGGCTTCCGATCTGGCGAAAGATTCGCGTGTGATCGACACCTACCTGGGCGCCGCGCGCAAGAGCGCGGCCTAGCCTGTCAGCGCGATGCCGACCCTTCGCGACGACACCGGCGCCGACGAACTCGACCAGTCGCGCCTGACTCACCTGGTGGGTTATGCCTCGACGCGCGCCTCGATCACGATGCGCCGTGTGTTCGCGCGCCACCTCGGCCCGCTCGACCTGAAGGTGGTGGAGTTCTCGATCCTGATGCTGGTGGCTGCGAACCCGCAGGTCAACCAGAAGCGGCTCGGCACCGCGCTCGACATCTCGCCGCCCAACATGGCCGTCACGCTCGACCGCATGGTCGAGCGCGGCTGGGTCGAGCGCGTGCGCAGCACGCAAGACCGTCGCGCCCAGCAGATCCACCTCACCACCAAGGGCGCCGAGCTGGTGCAGCGCGCCGAAAAGATCGCCTCGACCATGGAGCAGGCCACGCTGCGTGTACTCTCGCCCGCCGAGCGTGCGCTGCTGATCGAGTTGCTGATGAAGGTGGCAGGTGGCAAGCCTGCCAAGCGGGCCTGACCGTTCGATGAACGCCGGCACGCCACGCATCGGCATCGTCGGCATCGGCGCGATGGGTTTGCCGATGGCGCGCAACCTGCACCGCAAGGGCTACGCGCCCCGGGTGTGCGACGTCGACCCGGCCGCCGTGGCGGCTGCCGCGGCGTTCGGCATCGAAGCCTGTGCAACGCCGGCGGCGCTGGCTGCCTGCAGCGACGTGCTGGTGGTTGTGGTCGTCGATTCGGCGCAGATCGAGCAGGTGCTGTTCGGGCCGCACGGCGTGGTGCACGCCAAGCCAGCGCCCCGATCCACACCGCTCGTGGTGATGATCTGCTCGACCATCGCCGGCGACGACACCGAGCGCTTTGGCCAACGATTGCAAGGCCACACGATCGACCTGCTCGACGCCCCGATCTCGGGCGGCCCGGCGCGTGCCGAAGACGGCAGCCTGTCGATGATGCTGGCCGGCGAGCCGGTGCTCGCGGCCCGGCACGACACGCTGTTGCGCGACATGGCCGCGAAGCTGATCCACATCGGCCCGAAGCTCGGCGACGCGGCCCGCACCAAGCTCGTCAACAACCTGCTCGCCGGCGTCAACCTCGTGGCCGCTGCTGAAGCGATGGCGCTCGGCGTGCGGCTCGGCCTGGACCGTCAGACCTTGTTCGATGTGATCAGCGCGTCGAGCGGCGCTTCGTGGATCGGGCAAGACCGGCTCGCGCGGGCGCTGGCGAACGACTTCGCACCGCGTGCGCGGGCCGCGATCCTGACCAAGGACGTGGGTTTGGCGGTGCAGATGGCCGAGGCCGCCGGCATCGGCACGCCGCTCGGCGACGCGGCGCTCGGCGTCTTCAAGGCGACCGTGGCCGGTGGCCTCGGCGATGAAGACGACGCCGCCGTGATCAAGACGATCTGGCCCGGCTTCTGAGCGGGCTGCCGGCGACGCTCAGCCCCAGACCTCTTGCGCCGTTTCGACCACGAGCCGCAGCTTGTCACGCTGCGCCTGCACCGCGATGTTGTTGCCGTGCACCGTGCTGCTGAAGCCGCACTGCGGTGACAGGCACAGCTGGTCCAGCGGCGCGTATTTCGCCGCTTCGTCGATGCGGCGCTTGAGCGAGTCCTTGCTTTCCATCTCGCCGAACTTGGTGGTCACGAGGCCGAGCACGACGATCTTGCCTTTGGGCAGGTAACGCAGCGGGCGGAAGTCGCCAGACCGGTCGTCGTCGTACTCGAGAAAGTAGGCGTCGAGGTTCATCTCGGCGAGCAGCGCTTCGGCCACCGGCTCGTAGTTGCCGGCCGCTGCGTGCGTGCTCTTGAAGTTGCCGCGGCACAGGTGCATGGCGAGCGTCATGCCTTTGGGTTTGTGCGCGACCACCTTGTTGATGAAGCCGGCGTAGCGGTGCGGCAACTCGTTCGGGTCGTCGCCGCGCTGGCGCGCCGCTTCGCGCATCTTCTCGTCGCACAGGTAGGCCATGTTGGTGTCGTCCATCTGCACGTAGGTGCAGCCGGCGTCGGCGAGCGACTGCAGCTCTTCGCCGTAGGCCTTGGCCACGTCGTCGTAGAACGCCGGGTCGAGCTCGGGGTAGTGCTGCTTGCTGATGCCGGCGCGGCCGCCGCGAAAGTGCAGCATCGTCGGCGACGGGATCGTCACCTTCGGTGTGCGGCCGGCGCTCACCTGGCTCTTCAGGTACTCGAAGTCGGCGCGCTGGATGTCTTTCACGTGGCGCACCTTGTCGACCACGCGCATCACCGGTGGCGCCAGTTCCTGCGTGCCGTCGGGCTTTTCGATCGTGACCGGGATGTCGGTCTTCACACCGCCGAGCTGCTCGAGAAAGTCGATGTGGAAGTAGGTGCGGCGGAATTCGCCGTCGGTGACCGACTGCAGGCCCACGTCCTCCTGGAACTTCACGATCTCGGTGATGGCCTTGTCTTCCACCGCGCGCAGTTGTTCGGGCGTGATCTCACCCTTGGCGCGCTGTTCGCGGGCGTCGATCAGGAACTTGGGGCGCAGAAAACTGCCGACGTGGTCGGCGCGGAACGGGGCGGTGCTGCGGGTGCTCATGGGGTCTCCTGGTGCTTCGTCTGGCGATGATAGGACTGCAATCGTCGACTGATTGAATCCAGAGAGCCGGCTTTATTAGTGGATTACCCGATATTCAAGCGACGTTCTGGCGATGAAACTGCGGTTCTGTATACATGCTGGATTCATAAGTCGTGAGCTCGCCCACCTTCCCGCTCAACGCCTGGTACGCCTGCGCCTACGACGTCGAGGTGAAGAACGAGCTGCTCGCGCGCACCGTCTGCAACCAGAAACTGGTGATGTACCGTCAGCTGAACGGCGCGGTCGCGATCTTGGAGGACGCGTGCTGGCATCGCCTGCTGCCGCTCTCGAAGGGCCGGCTGAGCGGCGACGAGGTGACCTGCGGGTACCACGGCCTCGTCTACAACGCCGACGGCCGTTGCACCCACATGCCGTCGCAGGAAACGATCAACCCCTCGGCCTGCGTGCGCAGCTACCCGGTGGTCGAGAAGCACCGCTTCGTCTGGGTCTGGCCGGGTGAGGCGGCGCTGGCCGACCCGGCGCTCGTGCCCGACCTGCACTGGAACGACGACCCGGCCTGGGCCGGCGACGGCAAGATGATCCGCGTGGCCTGCGACTACCGCCTCGTGCTCGACAACCTGATGGACCTGACGCACGAGACCTTCGTGCACGGCTCGAGCATCGGCCAGGCGGCCGTGGCCGAAGCACCGTTCGTTGCGACCCATGGCGACAAGACCGCGACCGTCACGCGCTGGATGGAAGGCATCGAAGCGCCGCCGTTCTGGGCCAAGCAGATCCGCCACGGCATCGGCTACGAAGGCCCGGTCGACCGCTGGCAGATCATCAAATTCCAGGCGCCGGCCACGATCAACATCGACGTGGGCGTGGCACAAGCCGGCACCGGCGCACCGACAGGCGACCGCAGCAAAGGCGTGAACGGCTACGTGCTCAACACCATCACACCCGAAACCGACAAGAGCTGCCTGTACTTCTGGGCCTTCGCACGCAACTACGCGCTTCGCGACCAGCGCCTCACGCACGAGCTGCGCGAAGGCGTGGCCAGCATCTTCCGCGAAGACGAGCTGATCCTCGAAGCGCAGCAACAGGCGATCGACGAGCACCCCGGCTACAGCTTCTACAACCTCAACATCGACGCCGGCTCGATGTGGATGCGCCGGCTCATCGACAAGATGATCGCGGCCGAA
This sequence comes from Rhizobacter sp., assembly GCF_032229685.1. GTDB lineage: Bacteria > Pseudomonadota > Gammaproteobacteria > Burkholderiales > Burkholderiaceae_C > LMDS01. The sequence goes on from NZ_JAVTWP010000012.1 coordinate 274,633, forward strand.
GCCAAACCCGGGCCGCGGGTCATTCCGCTGCGGCCGGCGGCGTGATGGCGGCGCTCGAAAGCGCAGCGGCGAGCCCGGTGGACACCGAAGCGCCGCCCGCCACGTCGCAGACCGTGAAGGCCCAGCTCGCGCTGCGCGAGCTGATCCTCGGCGGCGAGCTGAAGGCGGGCGCGCGCATCGCCGAGCTGTGGCTCGTGGAGCGGCTCAAGGTCTCGCGCACGCCGGTTCGGCTGGCGCTCGTGAAGCTCGCCGAAGAAGGGCTGCTCGACGCGCTGCCTTCGGGCGGTTACGCGGTGAAGGACTTTTCAGAAGCCGACATCCATGACGCGATCGAGTTGCGCGGCACCATGGAAGGCCTGGCCGCGCGGCTCGCGGCCGAGCGCGGCGTGAGCCCGGTGCTGATCACCGAAGCGCGCGAGTGCCTCGACCGCATCGACGAAGCGCTGGCTTCGGCCGAGCTGAGCGACGAGACTTTCGCTGTCTACGTGCAGCAGAACGCACGCTTCCACGCGCTGCTGTCAGAGATGGCGGGCAGCGAACTCGTCTCGCGCCAACTCGAAAAGACCAAGGCGCTGCCGTTCGCTTCGCCCAACGGTTTCGTGATGGCGCAGTCGGTCGGGCCCCATGCGCGTGACGTGCTGGTGGTGGCACAGGCGCAGCACCGCATGCTGATCGAGGCCATCGTGCAGCGCGAAGGCGCACGCGCCGAGAGCCTGATGCGCGAGCACGCGCGCATCGCGCGCCGCAACCTGCAGCAGGCCTTGCGCAGCCACCAGTCTTTGCAACTGGTGCCGGGCGCGAGCCTGATCCGGCGCCGTTCGGTTCGCTGAGGTTCGAGCATGCGCAATGCGATCCAGTGGCACCCGGCCACCGTGCGCCAGCACCGCGACCTGAGCCCGACCGTGCGCGAGTTCGAGCTGCGGCCCGAAGGTGGCGTGCTGCCGTGGACGGTGGGCAGCCACCTGAACGTGCAGGTGCTCGTCGAAGGCCGGCCCGAGACGCGCTCGTACTCGCTGGTCGGCCTGCCGCACGAAGCGGCGGCAGCCGACGTCTACCGCATCGCCGTCAAACGCGCCCAGCCCGGGCGCGGCGGCTCGCGCCACCTGTGGTCGCTGGAGACCGGCGCCGAGCTGCTCGTCGGCGAGCCGAACAACCACTTCGAGCTGCCGCTCACGGCGAAGCAATACCTGCTGGTGGCCGGCGGCATCGGCATCACGCCGATCGTCGGCATGGCGCAGATGCTCGCCGCGCGGGGTGCCGATGTGCGCCTGTGTTACGCCGCGCGCAGCGCCGAAGAGCTGGTCTTCGCCGACACGCTGCGCAGTGTGCTGGGCGACCGGCTGCAGACCTTCACCGACGACAGCGGCGCGCGGATCGACATCACCGCGCAGATCGCCTCGCTGCACCCGAACGCGCTGCTGCTGATGTGCGGCCCGCTGCCGATGCTCGATGCCGTGCGCGAAGCCTGGGCGCGCACGCCCCGGCCGGCGGCGAACCTGCGCTTCGAGACCTTCGGCAACAGCGGCACCGTCGCCAGCGAGGCGTTCTGGGTCAAGCTGCCGCGCCACGGCATCGAGTTGCTGGTGCCGGCCGATCGCACGCTGCTCGACGTGCTGAACGATGCCGGCATCGAGACCCTGTTCGACTGCAAACGCGGCGAATGCGGGTTGTGCGTTATGGACATCGTCTCGGCGCACGGCACCATAGACCACCGCGACGTGTTTTTCAGCGCGCACGAGAAGGCGGCCAACCAGCGCCTGTGCGCCTGCGTCTCGCGGGTCAGCGGCGGGGGTCTGGTGCTCGACTCCGCCTATCGGCCCGACTGATTCTTGCGCCGCGCCGCTCGCGCAGCTTCGCTACATTTACGCTCGCTCTCACCTCAGCATCAGCCTCGACAAACGGAGACACCATGACCAGCAAACGCCAACTCCTGCAGCTCTCGCTCGGCCTCGTGGCCGCAGCCTGCGGTGCCACCGTGATGGCCGCCGACACCGGCCCGATCAAGATCGGCCTGATCCTGCCGATGACCGGCCAGCAGGCTTCCACCGGCCGCCAGATCGACGCCGCCGTGAAGCTCTGGGTCGCACAGAACGGCAACAAGGTGGCGGGCCGCACCGTCGAGGTCATCGTCAAGGACGACGGCGCCGTGCCCGACGCCACCAAGCGCATCGCGCAAGAGCTGATCGTGAACGACAAGGTCGCGGTGATCGCCGGCTTCGGCATCACGCCGACCGCCATGGCCACGGCGCCGCTGGCCACGCAGAGCAAGACGCCGCTGGTCGTGATGGCCGCGGCCACCAGCAGCATCACCGAAGCCTCGCCCTACATCGTGCGCACCAGCTTCACCCTGCCACAGGTGACCACACCCATGGCCGACTGGGCGATCAAGAACAACATCAAGAAGGTGATCACGCTGGTGGCCGACTACGGCCCCGGCTTCGACGCCGAGAAGTTCTTCGACAGCCAGTTCCGCCTGAACGGCGGGCAGGTCCTCGACAAGCTGCGCACGCCGCTGCGCGCGCCCGATTTCGCACCGGTGCTGCAGAAAGTTTCCGACGCCAAGCCCGACGCGCTGTTCGTGTTCCTGCCCTCCGGCCAGGGCGCGACCTTCATGAAGCAGTTCGCCGAACGCGGCCTCGACAAGAGCGGCATCCGCCTGATCGCGACAGGCGACGTGACCGACGACGACCAGCTGAACGACATGGGCGACGTGGCGCTCGGCGTCGTCAACTCGCACCATTACTCGGCGGCGCACCCGTCGGCCACGAACAAGAAGTTCGTCGAGGCCTTCACGGCCGCGAACAAGTTCCGCCCGAACTTCATGGCGGTCGGTGGCTACGACGGCATGCGCGTGATCTACAAGGCGCTCGAAGCGAGCAAGGGCGCGGGCGGCGAGGCACTGCTGAACGCGATGAAGGGCCAGATCTTCGAGAGCCCGCGCGGCCCGGTCTACATCGATGGCCAGACGCGCGACATCGTGCAGGACGTCTACATCCGCAAGGTCGAGCGTGCGGCCGCGATGGGCAATGGCCTGTACAACGTCGAGTTCGACGTGATCAAGGCCGTGAAGGACCCCGGCAAGACGAAATGACGACCCCTCGTCGCCTGCGGCGACACTCCCCCGCGGGGAAGCGCGGCCGCTCCATGGGGCGGCGGGGCGGTGGGCCACGCGGGCTTGACGGCGTTCCAGGATGCTGACGCTTCTCTTCGACGGCATCGCCTACGGCATGCTGCTGTTCGTGCTGGCCGTGGGGCTGGCCGTGACGCTGGGCTTGATGAACTTCATCAACCTCGCGCACGGCGCGTTCGCGATGGCCGGCGGCTACATCACCGTGCTGTTGATGAACCGGCTCGGTGTGCCTTTCCTGGCCTGCCTGCCGCTGGCGTTTCTCGGCGCGGCACTGCTCGGCGCCGTGCTCGAGCCCACGCTGTACCGGCGCATGTACGACCGCCCGCACCTCGACCAGGTGTTGTTCTCGATCGGCCTGGTGTTCATGGCGGTGGCCGGCGTCGACTACTTCGTCGGGCCCACGCAGCAGAACATCCAGTTGCCGCTGTGGTTGAAGGGCCGCTTCGACATCGAGTGGGTCGGCATCGGCAAGTACCGGCTGTTCATCATCGTGGTGTGCGCGGCGCTCACGCTGGCGTTGCAATGGGTGCTCTCGCGCACGCGTTTCGGCAGCCAGCTGCGCGCTTCGGTCGACGACCCGCGCGTGGCCGGCGGCCTGGGCCTGAACGTGAACCGCATCTTCCTGCTGACCTTCGCGATGGGCTCGGGCCTCGCCGGCCTGGGCGGTGCGCTCGGCGCCGAAGTGCTGGGCCTGTCGCCCGACTTCCCGCTCAAGTTCATGATCTATTTCCTGATCGTCTGCGCGGTTGGTGGCACCACCACCATCACCGGCCCGCTGCTCGCCGCCCTGCTGCTCGGCATTGCCGACGTGGCCGGCAAGTACTACGTGCCCAAGCTCGGTGCCTTCATCGTCTATACGCTGATGATCGTGATCCTGATGGTTCGGCCACAAGGCTTGTTCGCGCGCGCCGGGGGTGGCAAGTGAGCGTCGCGGCCAGCCTGCGTGCCCATGCCACCTGGCGCTGGTGGGAATTCGTGCTGATCGCGGCGCTGCTGCTGTCGTGGTTCCTGCTGCCGACACAGGCACTGCTGCTCAACGAGATCGCGATCGTCGCGTTGTTCGCGATGTCGCTCGATCTGATCCTTGGCTATGCCGGCGTCGTCTCGCTCGGCCACGCCGCCTTCTTCGGCTTGGGCTCCTATGCGGCGGCCCTGTTCGCCAAGCTCGTGATGCCCGACCCGTGGGTCGGCATGGCGGTGGCGGTTTCGGTCGCAGCGGCCTTCGGTGCCCTCTGCAGCCTGCTGATCCTGCGCGGCTCCGACCTCACGCGCCTGATGGTCACGCTCGGTGTCGCGTCGATCATGTACGAACTCGCCAACAAGCTCGACTGGCTGACCGGCGGCGCCGACGGCCTGCAGGGCGTGGTGATGGGCCCGTTGCTCACACCCTTCGGTGCGTTCGAGTTCGACCTGGCGGGCCGCACGGCCTATGCCTACACGCTGCTGGTTCTGATCGTCTGCCTGCTGATCGCACGCCGGCTCGTGCATTCGCCTTTCGGCTATTCGCTGCAGGCCCTGCGTGACAACCGGCTGCGAACCGCGAGCATCGGGCTGTCGGTGAACCTGCGGCTGGTGGCGGTGTACACGGTGGCCGCGGCGATCGCCGGCGCGGCGGGTGCGCTGCTCGCGCAGACCAGTGGGTTTTCGTCGCTCGACGTGTTCGACTTCCACCGCAGTGCCGACGTGCTGCTGGTGCTCGTGATCGGCGGCACCGGCTACCTGTACGGTGGCATCTTCGGCGCCGTCGTCTTCAAGCTGCTGCACGACCTGATCTCGGCGTGGACACCGCAGTACTGGAACTTCTGGCTCGGCCTGTTCCTCGTCGTGCTCGTGCTCGTGGGCCGCGACAAGCTGCTGAGCCCACGCAGCTGGGGCCGCAAATCATGACGGTCGTTCTGGAAACGCGCTCGCTCGTCAAGCGTTACGGTGGCATCACGCCCACGAATGACGTGTCGATCCGGGTGGAGAAGGGGGCGCGCCAGGCGCTCATCGGGCCGAACGGCGCTGGCAAGACGACGCTGATCAACCTGCTCACCGGCGTGGCCGAGCCCACTTCGGGAACGATCTGGCTCGACGGGCAAGACATCACCCGGCTCGCGCCGCACGAGCGGGTGCGGCGTGGCATCGTGCGCACCTTCCAGATCAACCAGTTGTTCAGCGAGCTCACGCCGCTGCAGTCGCTCGCGCTGGCGGTGTCGGCGCATCTGGGCTTGAGCGCGCAATGGTGGCGCCCGCTCGGCAGCGATGCGCGCGTGGTGCAGGCCTGCGAAAAACTGCTCGCGCAGTTCCACCTCGACGACGTGATGAACCAGCAGGTCAAGCTGCTGGCCTACGGCAAGCGCCGCCTGCTCGAGATCGCGACCGCACTCGCGTGCGAGCCGCGCGTGTTGCTGCTCGACGAACCGGTGGCCGGCGTGCCCGAAGGCGAGCGCCAGGAGATCTTCGACATCATCAACGCGCTGCCGGCCGACGTGACGGTGCTGCTGATCGAACACGACATGGACCTGGTGTTCAACTTCGCGAAGCGCGTGACCGTGCTCGTCAACGGCGCGCTGTTCGCCGAAGGTGATGTGCAGAGCATCTCGAACGACCCGCGCGTGAAAGCCGTGTACCTCGGTGAAGGCGAGGGCGCGCATGGCTGATTTGCTGAGAGTCGACGGCCTGCGCTCAGGCTATGGCGAAGCGGTGGTTGTGCAGGGTGTGAGCCTCACGCTCGAACAAGGCCAGTCGCTCGCGCTGCTCGGCCGCAACGGCACCGGCAAGACGACGCTGCTGAACACGCTGGTTGGCGTGACGCGCCGCCACCAGGGCAGCATCACACTCGCGGGGCAAGACATCACGCTGCTGCCTTCGCACCTGCGGGCTGCCGCCGGCATCGGCTGGGTGCCGCAGGAGCGCAACATCTTCAAGTCGCTCACGGTGGACGAGAACCTCACGGCCGTGGCGCGGCCCGGTCCGTGGAGCGTGAAGCGCGCCTACGAGATGTTCCCGCGGCTGGCCGAGCGCAAGTCGAACATGGGCAACCAGTTGTCTGGCGGCGAACAGCAGATGCTCGCGGTGGCGCGCGCGCTGGTGCTCAACCCGAAGCTGCTGCTGCTCGACGAACCGCTCGAAGGCTTGGCGCCGATCATCGTCGAAGAGCTGCTGCGCTCGATCGCGCGGGTGGTGCGCAACGAAGGCATGAGCGCGATCATCGTCGAGCAGAACCCGCGCATGATTCTGCCGATCACGCACCACGCCGTGGTGCTCGATCGTGGCGCTGTGGTGCACTCGGCGCCGAGCGCCGAGCTGCTCGCCGACCGCGCGCAACTCGACCGTTGGCTGGCGGTGGCCAAGGGCTGATCGAGCAACGTGTCAGCGGCCGGCGGGCAAGGCGGCCCAGGCGGCAAGCAACGAAGCTTCCTTCTCGCGCGTGAGCTTGCCGGCGCGGCGCCTGTCGTCGGTTGCGGGCACGCCTTCGTCGAGCACGGCGTCGACCGTGTCGCGCAGCGACCGTGTGCGCAGGCCGGCGGCGTGGGCGCGGCTCAGGTCGACGCGGTTGAAGCCGGCGTATTCGGGGTCGCCAGAGGGCAACCAGAGTGGCAGCTCGCTCCAGGGCTGAACGCCTTGTTCGACCAGGAACGATTCGGCGACGGGAACGAAGCGTGCCGGCACCACGCCGCGTGCGGCGACCGCGTCGCTGCAGGTCTGCATCAGCGCGTGCCAGTCGCCCACGCCACGGTTCGCATCGTCCACCGGCCCGGTGGCGTTGAACACGCCGCGCGCTGTCGTTTCGAGCAGCGTGACCATCCACTCGCCGAGGTCGCGCACGTCGATGAACTGGAGCGGCTCGCCCCGCGGCGCATCGGGCACCAGCATCTCGCCGCCCGCCAGGGCGCGCCAGGGCCAGTGGCTGAAACGCCCGCTGCGGTCGCCAGGGCCCACGATCAGGCCCGGCCGCACGATCAGCGCGCGCTCGCCGAAGACGCGCTGCACCTCGGCCTCGCAGGCTGCTTTCTGCGGGCCGTAGTGTTCGAGGTTGCGGTCGTCGCGGGCGAGTTGCGCGAAGCTGGCGAGCGCGTCGGTCTCGCGCACTGGCACCTGCGTGGTCGTGGCATAGACCGAGATGCTGGAGACGAACAGATAACTGCCGCAAGCTCGCAAGGCTTCGGCGCTCGCCTGCACGTCGGCGGGCACGTAGCCGCAGGTGTCGATCACCGCGTCCCAATGGCGGCCCTGCAGCGCGCCGAGATCGGTGGCGCGGTCGCCGCTCAGAACCTGCACGCCCTCGGGCCACACGCTGCGCGAGCGGCCGCGGTTGAACACCGTGACCGCGTGGCCGCGCCGCAGCGCCGATTGCAATGCCGCGTCGCCGAGAAAGACGCCGCCGCCGAGGATCAGCAGGTTCATCGACAGGCCGGGTTCTGGTCAGACACGCTGCAACTCTACGGGAAAGGCGCCCGCCATCGAGTCGATGCCCGAGCCCCGGATCAGCCGGCCGTCGGGTGACACCAGGGCGCGCAGTTCGCCACGGACTCCACCCGGTGCGGGGCCAGCCGCCACGTAGGCCAGAAAGAGCTGGTTGCCGACCAGCCTGCCCCGCGCTTCGCCCACGACCATGCCGAAGGGGTCGAGCGTCTGGTCGAGGATCTCGGTGCCACGCTGCTGCATCAAGTGCCGGGCGCCGGTACGTGTCGCGCGCCATTCGCCGCTCAGGTCAGGGCTGGCGAGCGCCGCGATCGAACGGGTCGGTCGCGCGGCAGGCGCGAATGGCAAGACCGATGGCAGCGGCTGCGGCTCCTGGCGCGTGCCGACGTTGGCCAGACGCTCGCCGAGCTTCGAGGCGAAGCTGGTCGCCAGCGTGCCCCAGAAATCGTCGGCCGGGTCGGCCGCTGCAGGGGCTGGAGCTGCGCCACCGAGCGCGATGATCAACTGGCCCACGTCGTAGTCGACGCGGGTGTGGGTGATCTCGTGCGCGTCGAGCGTGGCCAACGCAGACAACTCGGGCGGCAGGGCGCCGGCGGCCGGCATTGGCGCACCGTCGACCCGGACCGGGATCACGCGGATGTTGCGCTGCAGTGCCGTGGCGATCTCGACACGCACCAGGTCGTCGGGCTGCCCGAGCCGCCACACACCTTGTTTGTTCTTGATGTCGGCCCACTGGGGGCCGATGACCGCGAGCAGCACTTGCGACGCACGAACCTGCTTCTTGACCAGATCGACAAAATTCTCGCCGCGAACGACCTGGCGAATGTCGAAGAACACTTCGCCTTCACCGAACGCCTTCTTCAGGTGCGCATACAACTCGCGCGCGCTGGCGGCGCTGTCGTCGCGCCGGTAACTGATGAAGATCTTGGGCATCATGCGCCTCCCGATACGCCTGTCAGGGGTCTCCGGGGATCATGTCACTGGCGCCCGCGGTGTTCCAGCCCCTGCAGGACTCAAGCTTGGGGGAGGCAAGGCGGTTCAGCCCAGTGTCGCCGGGTCGAGGTTCGCGCCGCAGACGATCAGGCAGACCTTCTCGCCGGCGCGCGGCCGCAGCGCGCCGCTGCGCAACGCCGCCAGAGGCAAGGCTGCCGCGGGCTCCACGGCGAGTTTGAGCTCTTTCCACATCCAGCGCTGCGCGTCGCGGATCGTTGCGTCGCTCAAGAGCAGCGACTCGGCGAGGTGCTGCTGCGTGACCGCCCAGGCGATCTGCCCGATGCGGCGCGCGCCAAGCGAATCGGCGGCGACGCCACCGACCGACACGTCCACCGGTTGGCCGGCAGCGCGCGCGGCGAACAAGGTGGGTGCCAGTTCGGGTTCGAGCGCGACGACGCGACTGCGACCCGCGAACCAGGCAGCGATGCCGGCGACGAGACCGCCGCCGCCCACGCTCACGAGCACGCTGTCGGGCGTGCCGCGTTGCGTTTCGATTTCGCGCGCCAGCGTGCCGGCGCCGGCCACCACTTCGGCTTGGTCGTACGCGTGGGTCATCAAGGCGCCGCTCTCGCGCTGGCGTGCTTCGCAGGCTGCGAGCGCGTCGGCGTAAGCGTCGCCGGCAACCACCACGGTGGCGCCCAGCGTGGCCAGGCGCTCGCGCTTGGCGGCCGTGATCACGCCGGGCACGTAGATCTCGGCCGGCACACCGAGCGCGCGTGCCGCCACGGCTGTGGCGATGCCGGCGTTGCCGCCGGACGCGGCGATCACGCCGGCCGTGGGGATCGGGTTCGACAGCAGCCGGTTGAACATGCCACGCGCCTTGAAGCTGCCAGACAGTTGCAGGTGTTCGAGCTTGAGCCAGACCTCGAATTCGGGTGTGCCGGCGGGCAGGCCCAGCTCGGTGCTCTTCAGCACCCAGAGTGGCGTGTGGCGCACGTGCGCTTCGATGCGTGAGGCGGCGGCGCTGATCTGGTCGGGCGTGATGTTCATGAGCGTGAGCGTTCGTGTCTGTGCAATGTATCGGGAGTGAGCATGCCAGCAAGCGGCTCACTTTGCATCAGATGTGATAGCATCAGATGCTTCCACATCCGTGATCCCGCCATGCGCACCACCCTCGACCTCGACGAAGACGTGCTCGCCAGCGCCAAGGAGATTGCGCGCCGCGAGAACAAGACGGCCGGGCAGGTGCTGTCGGAATTGGCGCGCCGCGCGCTCACGCAAGGCGCCGGGTCGGGCGCAGCGCGTGCCGTGAAAGCCGAGCCGGCCGCGGTGCTCGGCTTCCGGCCCTTCGCTTCGCGCGGCGCCGTGGTCACGAACGCGCTGGTCCAGAAACTTCGCGACGAAGGCGAGTACTGATGGCCTCGCGCAAGCGCGCGTCGGTCGGCGCGAGCGAGCCGCAGGCCAGGCACCTCGCGAAGCCGCAGCCCGCACCGAAAGCCACCGCCGGGCCCGAGCTGCGCTGCGCGCTGCTCGACGTGAACGTGCTGATCGCACTGCTCGACGCCGACCACCTGCACCACACCCGCGCCGCCCAGTGGCTGGCCGAGAACATCCAGGGCGGCTGGGCGTCGTGTGCCGTCACGCAGAACGGCTGCGTGCGCGTCATGTCGCAGCCCGGTTACCCGAACGCGTTGCCGGCCGCCGGCGTGGCGCAACGCTTGCGCGAAGCCACGCTGACCGAACACCACCTGTTCGTGCCGGGCGACCTGAGCTTGCTCGACGAACAGCATTTCGACACCGCCCAGTTGCTCGGCCAGCGCCAGGTGACCGACGCCTGGCTGCTCGGTCTGGCGGTCTGGCACGGGCTGCGTTTCGTCACCTTCGACGCGAACATGCCGATGCGCGTGGTGCGCGGCGCCCAGCTCGCGCACCTCGTGGTGCTGTGATCCGCCGTCGCCTCTGCATCGGCCCTGCACCGACCCACCTCTGGCGGGCTATGTCGTGTGCGCTGGCCGCGCTGGTGCTGCTGACTGGGGCGGCGGGTGCTGACGACACGTCAGGCCAGCCGGGCAACTTCGGCAAGACACTGGTGGTGGCTGGCGTCACGCGCCATTGGCTGCTCCACGTGCCGGCAAGCTACTCGGCCGCGCGGCCCATGCCGGTCGTGGTGCTCTTGCACGGCGGTGGTGGCAAGGCCGCGGGCATCGAGCGCAGCACGGGTGGCTTTTCGGCGCTGGCCGACCGGCACGGCTTCATCGCCGTCTACCCCGATTCACGCCGCGGCCACTGGGACGACGGGCGCGAGGCGGTCACCGACCACACCGACGATGTCGCTTTCATCAACGCGCTGCTCGACGCGCTCGCGGCCGAGTACACGGTCGATGCCCGTCGCACCTATGCCGCCGGCATCTCCAACGGCGGGATGATGTCGATGCGACTGGCCTGCGAGCTGTCGACCCGCTTTGCCGCCATCGCGGTCGTCGGCGCGAACATGCCGGCGGCGCTCGCGGCGAGCTGCCGGCCGGCGCGTGCCGTGCCGGTCGTGATGTTCTCGGGCACGGCCGACCCGCTGATGCCGTATGCCGGTGGGCGCGTGTTCGGGCCGGTCGGCGGCATGGTGCTGTCGGCACCCGAAACGGCGGCCTTCTGGGCCCGTGCCAACGGCGGCGCGACGCAGCCACAGACCCGCACGCTGGCCGACGCCGACCCGACCGACGGCACCACCACAGACCTGGTCGAGTACCCGGGTGACGTGCTGCTCTACCGCATCAACGACGGCGGCCACACCTGGCCCGGTGGCATGCAGTACCTGCCGGTGCGTTTCATCGGCAAGGTGGCGAGAGACTTCAGCGCCAACGAAGCGATCAACGCCTTCTTCGGCCGCCACGCGTTGCCGTAGAAGGCTATTCGAGCACCAGGTTGAACAAGGCGTTGCGGTGCTGGATGCCAAGGCGCCCGAACGCACGGTTGCGGTAGGTCTTGGCGGTGCTGGGCGACACGCCCAGGTCGGCCGCGATGCCGTCGAACGTCCAGCCGCGCAGCAGCCGCGCGCAGACCGCGAGCTCACGCTCGGTCAGCTCGGGGCAGCGGCGGCGCAGGCGTTGTGCAGCCTGGCCGATCGGCCCGGCGGTGGCGGCGTCGAGTGCGAGCAGGTCGACCGTGTCTTCGTCTGCCGGTGCGCACAGTTCGATGTGGCGGCGCGCCACGGCCAGCAATGGGCTGGCGAGCGCGAACACGGTGTCGAGGTCTTGCCTGCCGAAGCGCGGCTGCGCGCGGTGCCGATACAGGTTGACGGCGAGCAGCGCACCGCTGCCTGCGTCTTCGGCCCCATGGCTCACCAGCGAGAGCCGTTCGCTCAGGCTGTGCGCCTGGTAGATCTGCTCGCGGTGGGCGCGGCCGAAGTCGTCGGCCACGCAGTGGGTGACCACGGCGTTCTCAGCGGCACTGCCACGCACTTCGGCGCGCGCGGCCTGGAAGTGCGTGTCGGCGCGGTACACCCCGCTGCGGTAGATGCGCCAGCAGTCGAGCGCGATGTCGGGTGCGTCGAAGCTGCCGTGCGCGCACAGGCGCGGCGGCTGGTCATCGAAGACCTGGTAGACCGTCCACCACGCCAGCGGCAGCGAGCGGTTCAGGCGGGCGAGCGTGCGGCGGCCGAAATCAGGGCGGGCGATGCAGTCGATCAGGCCCGCCGCGGCGGCGTGCGGCGCTTCGGCATTCGGCAGGAAAACGGGCCACAGCTGCATGGGTTCGCCAACTCCGGTGAAGTCGCCCATGGTCGGTGCTGCGCCGCAACGCGGCAACCCGGGGGAACGCGCAGCGCGGCCGGCCGCTGTCGTCTTCGGGGATGACAGACAAGGGCGCTGCAGGCGCCTAGGCTGTGGGCATTCAGGATCGAACCCGGAGACCGCCCATGAACGCCCACCCCCTCGCCCCCATCACCGACGAACAGGTCGACACCTTCTGGCGCGACGGCGCCACCTGCCTGCGCGGCCTGTTCGGCGCCGAGTGGGTCGAACACATGCGCGAAGCCGTTGAAGACGACCTGGCCAACCCCGGCCCGCTGGCGCGCGAATACGCCACCAAGCAGGGCCAGCGTTTCCTGGGCGACATCGGCGCCTGGGCTGTCAAGCCGGGGCTGCGCAAGTTCGTCGAAGAGTCGCCCGCCGCCGAGATCGCCGGCCGGCTGCTGAAGAGCCGCAAGGTCAACTTTCTGTACGACCAGCTGTTCGTGAAGGAACCCGGCACCTCGGCCATCACGCCCTGGCACCAGGACGGGCCCTACTGGCCGGTGCGCGGCGACCAGATTTTGTCGATCTGGTTCGCGCTCGACGACGTGACGGTCGAGTCCAGCGGCGTCGAATACCTGAAAGGCTCGCACCGCTGGGGCAAGGAATACCGCCCGGTGAGTTTTGCCGGCGACACCGAGATGTACAAGATGCTGCCCGGCGACACGCTGCCCGACATCGAGGCGATGCGCGGCCAGTTCGAGGTTATGAACTGGGACATGAAGGCCGGCGACTGCCTGATCCACCACTGCATGACGGTTCACGGCGCGCCCGGCAACGCCAGCTCGACGCGCCGGCGCCGCGCCTACGCCACCCGCTGGACCGGTGACGACGTGGTCTACGCACCGCGCGACGGCCAGGCCGCGATCACGATCCACAAACCGGGCATCGAACCCGGGCAGCCGATCGACTGCGAAGTCTTCCCGCGGCTCTGGCCACGTTGAGCGTGGGGTCGATGATTTTTCGACATAACGACCGAGCGGTGTTTTCACCCATTGCCGCCCGGCAGCAGCCTGCATTTAATGCTGGTTCATAACAAACTCAGGAGACCGGAATGCGCTCTTTGACCTCGTTCGCGCGCCACGCGCTGGGCCTCGCGGTCGGCCTCGGCCTGGCCGCGGCGGCGCACGCCGACATCAACGTCGGCGTGATCGTCTCGCTCACCGGCCCGGGCGCGTCGCTTGGCATTCCGGCCGACAACACCATCAAGCTCTGGCCCGCCGAACTCGGTGGCCAGAAGGTCAACCTGTTCGTGCTGAACGACGCCACCGACCCGACCACGGCAGCGAAGAACGCCACGAAGCTCATCACCGAAGACAAGGTCGACGTGATCGTCGGCCCGTCGCTCACGCCCACCTCGCTGGCGGTGCTCGAAGTGGCGGCACGTTCCGGCGTGCCGGTGATCTCGCTGGCCGGTGGCGGTGCGATCGTCGAACCGCAGGACGGGCCGCGCCGCTGGGCCTTCAAGATGGCGCCGACCGAGACGATCTCGATCAACGCCGTGCTCGACCACATGGCGAAGAACAAGGCCAGCACGATCGCGACCATCGGCATCACCACGGCCTATGGCGAAGGTTTCCTGAAAGCGATCGAGCGCCTCGCACCACCCAAGGGCGTGAAGATCGTGGCGGTCGAGAAGTACGCGCAGGCCGACCAGAGCGTCACGCCGCAGGTGCTCAAGCTGATCGCTGCCAACCCTGACGCGGTCTACATCTTCAGTGCCGGCACGCCGGGCGCGCTGCCGCACGTCGAGCTCGTGAAGCGCGGCTACAAGGGCCTGATCTACCAGACCCAGGGTGTGGCGAACGCCGACTTCCTGCGCGTGGGCGGCAAAGACCTCGACGGCAGCTTCATGACGGTGGCACCGGTGCTGGTGCCCGAACAACTGCCCGACTCGAACCCGGTGAAGGCGCCCGGCGTCGACTACGTGAAACGCTACGAGGCCAAGTACGGCGCCGGTTCGCGCTCGCTGTTCGGCGCCACCGCGTGGGACGCGCAGCTCTGGCTCAACGCCGCGATCCCGGTCGCGCTGAAAGCCGGCAAGACCGGCACGCCCGAGTTCCGCACCGCGCTGCGCGATGCGATCGAGGGCCTGAAAGAATTCGTCGGCTCGCAGGGCGTGTTCAACCTCAGCGACAAGGACCACAACGGCGTCGACGCGCGCAGCCAGGTGATGGTCAAGATTGAAGCCGGGCAGTGGAAGCTCGTGAAGTGAGCGACCCGCTCGCGGCGCCGGTGCTGCAGCGCTTGGCCGACCTGTCGGTGCAGGTGGCTGCGCCGATCGAGGTGGGCGCGGTCGGCCACGGCACGCGTCGCGTGATCCCGATCCTCGGCGGCAGCTGCACGGCGCGTGACTGGACGGCCAGGGTGCTGCCCGGCGGTGCCGACTTTCAGCTGATCGTGAACGAGCGCATGGCCCGGCTCGAAGCGCGCTACGTGCTCGAGACCGATGCCGGCGACCGCATCTACGTGCACAACGATGCGGTGCGCACGGCGGCTCCCGAAGTCATGGCGCGTCTGGTGCGTGGCGAGCCGGTCGAGCCGGCCGACGTCTACTTCCGCTGCGCACCGCGCTTCGAGGCGAGCGCACCGGCGCTCGCGTGGATGATGGAGCGGGTGTTCCTCGGCACGGGCCTGCGCCGCCCGAACGACGTGGTGATGCGCTTCTTCGAGGTGATGTGAAGCCGGCCGCTCAGGCGGCGTGCGCCAGCGCTTCGGCCGCGTAGACCCGGCCGAAGCGGTTGGCGAGAAAGGCCGCCAGCGGCACTTCTTCCTGGCGCACGAAGCCTTGCTGCGGCAGCTCGCCCGCCGCCAGCAGGTCGAGCATCGCGCACAGGCTCGAGGCGGTCGTGATCTGGATCGCGCTGTGCATCTTGCCGGCGAGCACGTGGCTGTAGATCTTGCGCGCGTAGGTGTCTTGCTGCAGGCGGCCGTCGCGCAGGCCGGCCACGGTCACGAACACGATGACCACGTCCTGCATCGTCGCGGGCAATGACTTTTCGAGAATGTCTTTCAGCACGTCGCGCCGGTCTTTCAGGCGCAGGTCGTGCAGCAGCGCTTTCATGATCGCGGCATGGCCGGGGTAGCGGATCGTGCGGTAGTTCAGCGTGCGCACCTTGCCCGAGAGCGTTTCGCACAGCGTGCCCAGGCCGCCCGAAGTGTTGAAGGCTTCGTACAACACGCCGTCGAGCGAGAACTCCTCGCGTTCTTCGAGTGCCGGCACCTCGCGGGCCTGGCCGTCGACGATCGCTTCGCAGGGCTCGCAGTACTCGTTGATGACGCCTTCGGTGCTCCACGTCAGGTTGTAGTTCAGTGCGTTGCTCGGGTAGGCGGGCAAGGCCCCGACGCGCATGCGCACCGAGTCGAGCGAATCGAACTGGCGGGCCAGGTCGGCGGCCACGATCGAGATGAAGCCCGGCGCCAGGCCGCACTGAGGGATGAACGCGGTGCGCGCGTCGGCGGCCAGGGCGCGGATCGCGCGTGTGCTGGCCACGTCTTCGGTCAGGTCGAGGTAGTGCACGCCGGCGGCTTTGGCGGCCTGGGCCACGTGCAGCGTCAGGTGATACGGCGCGGCGCTCAGCACGGCGAACTGGCCCTGCAGCGCGCGGCCCAGTTGCACCGGGTCGGTCACGTCGAGCAGCAGCGTGCTCAGGCGCGGCGAGCGTTGCGGGTCGGCGTACACGCGGGCGAGTGTCGCGGCGGAATGGTCGGCCACCGTGACGCGGTAGCCGCCGGCTTCGGGCGTGTCGACGAGCAGTTCGGCGACGACCGAGCCGATCTTGCCGCCACCGATGACGAGGATGTTCTTCATGACGCGCTCCAGGGCCGGCAGGTTGCCGAATGCAGCCGATTTTGTGGCGCCTGATTGCAGATCGCATCTGGTTGAACGACGAAACGAAGTCCATACTTCGGCGAATCAACGCATTAGATCGTCAAAATGACCAACCCGACGCTCGACCCGACCGACCGCGCCCTGCTCGCGCTGCTGCGTGACGACGCGCGCGCGCCCACCGCCGAGCTGGCGCGCAAGCTGAACCTGTCGCGCACGACAGTGCAGAGCCGCATGGAGCGGCTGCAGCGGCAGCGGGTGATTTCCGGCTTCACGATCACCGTGCCCGACGAGCTCGAAGCCGGCCTCGTGCGCGCCCATGTGCTGATCACGCTGGCGCCGAAACGCAGCGGCGCGATCGAGGTGGCCTTGCGCAAGATCGCCGAGGTGCGCGTGCTGCATTCGGTGAGCGGCCCGTTCGACCTGATCGCGATCGTGGCGGCGGCGTCGATCGGCGAACTCGACGCGCTGATCGACCGCATCGGCAGCCTCGACGGGGTGGAGCGCACCACTTCGGCGATCGTGCTGTCGACGCGAATTCAGCGCTGACGCGCTGCGCCGCGGCTCAGGCGCGGGTGAACAGCAAGACCGAGTTCGTGCCGCCGAAGGCGAAAGAATTGCTGATCGCCGCTTCGAGCTTCGGCGCCGTGGCGCCGGCCTGCGGCACCAGGTTCAGGCTGCAGGCCGGGTCGATGCTGCTGCAGTGTGCGTTCGGCGGCAGTTCGCGCCGCTGCAGCGCCAGCACCGTGATCACCGCTTCGAGCGCCCCGCCGGCGCCCAGAAGGTGGCCGTGCAGCGCTTTCGTGGAGCTCACCTGCAGATGCTCGAGGTCGCTGCCCCACACGTCGGCGAGGGCGTTGCGCTCGACCACGTCACCGATGCGCGTGGCCGTGCCGTGGGCGTTGCAGTAACCGACGTCGCGCGCCTGCAGGCCGGCGCTGCGCAGCGCAGCGCGCAGGGCGCGGGCCTGGCCCGGCGCGTCGGGTTTGGTCAGGTGGCTGGCGTCGCTGCTCAGTCCCCATCCGGCGAGCCGGGCGTGCACCCGTGCGCCGCGTCGCGCGGCGCGTTCGGCGGATTCGAGCACCACGAAGGCCGCGCCTTCACCGAGCGCGAAGCCGCTGCGGTCGGCGGCAAAGGGCCGCACCGCGGTGGCTTCTTCACCCGGCTGGAAACTCGCCAGCGTCTGCATCGCCTGCCACGCGAGCACGACGCCGGGCACGATCAGCGCTTCGCTGCCGCCGGCAATGGCCACGTCGACCTCGCCGCGCTGCACGGCCTTGGCGGCTTCGGCGATGGCGATCGAGGCCGACGCGCAAGCCACGGAATAGGTGAGCACCGGCCCCTGCGCACCGTGACGCATCGCCACCTGTGAGGCCTGCGCGTTCGGCATGAAGGCGGGAATGGTCAGCGGCGGTGCGCGCCCGCTGGTGTTGCGGTAGGCCAGCTCCAGCGCCGCCGCGCCGCCCATGCCGCAGCCGGCGAACACACCGAGTCGTTCCGGCTCGACGTCGCCCTGGGCGCCGGCGTCAAGCATCGCCATGTCGGCGGCGGCCACGGCGAGCTGGCTCACACGGTCGACGCCGGCGAGCTGCAGTTTGGTGAACCAGCGTGAAGCGTCGAAGGGCGCCAGCGCGGCGGCCGTGGGCTTGGCCAGCTCGGGCAGCACCGCCTGTACCGCCGATTGCCCGCGCATCAGTGCGTCGAACAGCGCGCCCGGCACGTCGCCATGCGGCGCCACGACGCCCAGGCCGGTGACGGCGACCGAAGACGCGTTCACGACGCCGGTGACGCCTGCGCCGCCTTGATGCGGTCGACCATCGCGGCGAGCTGCGCCAGCGTGTCGACGTCGGGGTCGCTGTCGGGGATCGAGATGTGGAAGTGGTCTTCGATCGCGAACACGAATTCGACCAAAGCCAGCGAATCGAAGCCCTTTTCACGCATCGAATCGTGGGGATCGAGCGCGGCCATCTCGGCGCCGTATTTTTCCTGGATCAGATCCTGCAACTCTTTCAACGAACTCATGGCGTCAACCGGCCCTCGACATTGGCGAAGACGGATGATATTCGCCCGGCCTTGCGGGCGCCCGCCCGGGACGCCAGCGCAGCGCCGGCACAGCGAAGGCCGTGCCCAGCAACGCACCGGCGAGCACGTCGAGCACCACGTGTTGTTTGATCGCGAGCGTGGAGTAGGCAATCGCCAGGAACCAGGCCGCGTTGAGCAGGCGCGGCCAGGCGGGCGTGCCCGACCAGCGCAGCAGTGATTCGATCCAGATCCCCGAGAAGATGGCCACGGCCACGTGCATCGACGGGCAGGCGTTTCCGGCCGCGTCGACCCCACGCAGCAGCTCGAAACCCGAAAAGCCCGCCATGTGCGGCATCGGCAGCGGGATCTCGGTCGGCCAGAAATAGAACAGCCCGAGCCCGGTCAGGCACAACGCCCCGACCCAGAGGCCGTAGGCGAGCAGCTCGATGAAGGTCAGCTGCAGCCCCGGGGCGATGCCGACATAGAACCACAGCGACAGGTAGATGCCCAGCGTTTGCGGCTGGAACGGCACCAGGTGGTCGAGCGGTGTCAGCGGCATCACGAACACCGGGTGCGCCGGGTTGCGCAGCAGGTGAAAGTAGCCGATGAAGAAGACCCACGTGAACACCGTGGTGCCGACCAGCTTGAGCAGAAGGTGCCTGCGCATGCGCAGGCCGATGGTGGCCTTCCAGGTCGGGGCAGGGGGGGGCGACATGCGGGTTTCGGGCGGTCGAGGTGGGTTCCGGAGCTGTCGATCTTGCCCGATTGCGGCGCCGGGCCGTTATTTTTTGTGACGCTTCTTGCAGTCTTTGGCAGTCCGTCGCGTCATTCAAGTCTGCAGTGGCGGCGCCGATAAAACCAGCAGGGCGTGTGAGCCCATTGCTCCCGCCCTCCCGGATGAAAGTTGCCACCCCTCAAGACATGATCGACATCGACGCCCTGCGCGTCGGCATGTTCGTGCACCTCGACATGGGGTGGATGTCGCACCCGTTCCCGCTCGGCAGCTTCAAGATCACGAACGCCGAGCAGATGGCGACGATCCGCACGCTCGGCCTGAAGCGGCTGCGCTGGAGCCCGCAACAGAGCGACCCGGCAGAAGCGCCCGAGCCCGAAGTGAAGGCCTGGGCGCCGCTCGCCGAGCCGGGCGCCTCGCTGGCGGCAGACGGCCCGGACGTCGCTCCAGGCGACGGTTCGAGCCCCGACCCCGAGCCGACCACGCTGACCCCCGAGGCCGTGGCGCGCGAGCGCCACGTGCGCCGCCTGGCCGAGCAGCGCGAAGCCCTGGTCGTGTGCGAACGCCAGTTCGCCGAAGCGTCGCAGGCCTGCCAGCAACTCTCCGCGATCGTGCCCAGCCAGCCGCAGCAGGCACGCGAGCAGGCCGAAGCCCTGACGACTGCGTTGCTGCAGAAGATGCTCGGCGAGCAGGAGCTGTGCATCCGCCTGCTTTCCGACGCCGCCGGCGACAAGGCATCGGCCCACGCGCTGAACGTGACCATCATCTCGCTGCTGATGGGCCGCAGTTTCGGCCTCGACGCCGAAGACATGATGGAACTCGGCCTGGGTGCGATGCTGCACGACATCGGCAAGATCGAATTGCCCGAGCGCATGCGCCACCGCGACGAGGCCTTCAGCGGCACCGAAGCGCGCCTCTACGAAGAACACGTGGCGCACGGCGTCACGCTCGGCCGCAAGATGGGCCTGTCGGCCGGCGCGCTGCTGGTGATCGCCCAGCACCACGAGCATGCCGACGCCAGCGGCTTCCCGCTGCGTCTGAACGCCGACCGCATGACGGCGGCGGCCCGCATCGTCTCGCTCGTGAACCGCTACGACAACCTGTGCAACCCGCACCTGCCGGGCCGTGCGCTCACACCGCACGAGTCGCTCTCGCTGCTGTTCGCCCAGGGCAAGAACAAGTTCGACACCGCGATCCTGGGCGGCTTCATCAAGATGATGGGCGTGTACCCGGCCGGCTCGACGGTGCAGCTCACCGACGACCGTTTCGCGATGGTCGTGGGCGTGAACTCGTCGCGCCCGCTCAAGCCCCGCGTGCTGGTGCACGAGCCGGCCGTGCCGCGCGAAGAAGCGCTGGTGCTCGACCTGGAAACGGTCTCGGGCCTAGGCATCCGGCGCAGCATGAAGCCGCTGCAATTGCCCCCGGCCGCGCTCGACTACCTGGCGCCGCGCCCGCGGGTGGCGTACTTCTTCGAACCCATGATCCCGGAGCCGCTCGCGGCATGAACGCGCGCAGCCACGGTGCCACGCCTTCGCCCGAAGGCGATGCGCTGGCGCCCTGGCGGGCCATGATCGAATCGATGCTGCACGCGGTCTGGCTCGTCGATGCGGCGAGCCTGCGCGTGGTCGCGGCCAACCGCGCTGCGGGCACCCTGATGGGCGTGCGTGCCGCCGAACTCGTCGGCCGCGGTGTGCTCGATCTGGCGGCCACGCCCGAAGACCTGTGTTTCTGGGACGAAGTGGCCGGCGGCCTGGCCGAGAGCATCGAGTCAGACACCTTCGTCTGCAAGCTCGGCGGCGGCACCGCGCCGGTGACGCGCCGCATCAGCCGCGTCGAGCAGGCCGACGGCGCGGCGCTCTACGTGGTGGCGCTGCACGACCGCAGCGAGCAGTTCCGCATCGAACGCGCGCTCGAAGCGAGCGCGGCCGACCTGCGCGCCACGCTTGAGTCGACCGACGACGGCATTCTCGTCACCGACCTGTCGGGGCGCATCCGCAACTTCAACCGGCGCTTCGCCGCGCTCTGGAACATTCCCGACGAGATGCTCACGCGCCGTGAAGACGACGCCGTGCTCGAATGGATGCGCCGCAGCGTGCTCGAGCCCGGCACCTACATGCGGCGCCTGGCGACCATCGACGACGCGACCATGCTGCAGGCGAGCGACGTGCTCAAGCTGCATTCCGGCAAGGTGCTGGAGCGGGTGGCCTCGCCGCAGTGCAGCTCGGGCCGGCCGATCGGGCGGGTGTATTCGTTCCGCGACATCACCGAAAAGCTCGAAGCGCGCGAGCGCATCCAGGTGCTGTCGTACACCGACGCATTGACCGGCCTGCCGAACCGGCGGCTCCTGGCCGACCGGGTCGAGGTGGCGCTGGCCATGGCCAAGCGCGACAACACGCCGTTCGCACTTCTGTTCCTTAACCTCGACCGCTTCAAGCACATCAACGAAACGCTCGGCCACACTTTCGGCGACCGCGTCTTGCTCGAAGTCGCCGAACGCATCAAGGGCAGCACGCGGCAGGTCGACGCGGTGGCGCGCCTTGGGGGCGACGAGTTCGTGCTGCTCGTGCACCAGGCCGACGAAAACGGCGCCGAATCGGCCGCCTGGCGCGTGATGGAAGCGCTCAAGCGACCGTTCAAGCAGGGCGACCTGAGCTTCACCGTGACCGCGAGCATCGGCATCGCGATGCAACCCAACGACGGCACCAGCTTCGACGAGTTGATGCGGCGCGCCGAGTCGGCGATGCGCGAGGTCAAGCACGCCGGGCGCGCCAGCTTCCGCTTTCACCGGCCTCGGCCGGCGCAGGCCGATGCGCGTTCGCGTTCGCGCATGCACCTCGACCACGCGATGCGCCAGGCGCTCGCGCAGGGCCGCTTCAGGCTGCATTACCAGCCGCAGGTCGGGATCGGCGACGAGGCCGTGGTCGGCGCCGAAGCGCTGATCCGCTGGCGCGACCCCGAGCTGGGCGAGATCTCGCCGGGCGAGTTCATCCCGGTCGCCGAAGAAACCGGCTTCATCGTGTCGATCGGCGAATGGGTGCTGCGCCAGGCCGTGAAGCAGGCAGCGGCCTGGCAGGCCTCGGGCATGCCGACGGTGGTGTCGGTCAACGTTTCTGCGCTGCAATTCCAGCAACCGGGTTTCGTCGACGGCGTGGCCAGCGTGCTGCGCGAAGCGCGGCTGCCGGCCGAGTGGCTGGAGCTCGAGCTCACCGAGTCGATCCTGCTGCAAGACGCACAAGACGCCATGCTGCGCCTGCAGGCGCTGGCGCAACTCGGCGTGAAGCTGGCCATCGACGACTTCGGCACCGGCTACTCGAGCCTGGCCTACCTGAAGCGTTTTCCGATCGGGCGGCTCAAGATCGACCGCAGTTTCATCAGCGGCCTGCCCAAGGACGAAAGCGACGCCGGCATCGTGCGCGCCATCATCAGCATGGGCCGGGCGCTGCGCCTGGAGATCATTGCCGAGGGCGTGGAGACGGTGGCGCAGCGCAGCTTCCTTCACGACGCCGGCTGCGACCTGTACCAGGGCTTCCTGTTCTCGCCGGCGCTCGACGTGCTCGCCTTCGAGGCCCGATTCGGGGGCCGCTGAAGCCGCGGCACGGCCGCCGCGTTTGACGCCATCGAACCCGCAGGGCTTTCACTTTTTGTAAAGTGAGGTCGAGGAGGGTTCGAGATGCCGAGCTTCGACGGATTCCTGCAACGCAAACTCGATGCGCTGGGCGTGCCGATGGCCGTCGTGTTGCCCGGCGGCGAACGCATCGGTGTCGAAGGCGCCGCCGCGGTCACCTTGCGCCTGCGCAGCCTGACGCCGCTCGCACACCTGGCGTCGGGCGACGTCGGCAAGGTGGCCGAAGACTACGTGGAAGGGCGGCTCGACTTCGCCGGCAGCGTGCGCGACCTGGCGATGATCGCCACCCAGATGGTCGGCGACGACCCGACCCGCTCGGGTGCCGGCGCGGTGTTGATGGACTGGTGGCACAGCGTCCTCGCCCACGCCCGCTCGCGCGCCCGCCACGAGCCCCACCTCGATGCGGAACAGGTGCAGTTCCACTACGACGTGTCGGACGAGTTCTACGCGCTCTGGCTCGACCCGCGGCGCCTGTATTCCTGTGCCTACTTCCGCGAGGCCGGCCATTCTCTGGCGCAGGCCCAGGAAGCCAAGCTCGACCACATCTGCCGCAAGCTGATGCTGCAGCCGGGCGAGCGTTTTCTCGACGTCGGCGCCGGCTGGGGCGGCCTGCTGCTGTGGGCGGCCGAACACTACGGCGTGCAGGCCCACGGCATCACGCTCAGCCGCAACCAGCACGCGCACGTCAACCGGCTGATCGAAGCGCGTGGCCTGGCCGGGCGTGTGACGATGGAGCTGCGCGACTACCGCGAGCTGCCCGAGACCGAACCCTTCGACAAGATCGCCTCGGTCGGCATGTTCGAGCACGTCGGGCGGGCCCGACTGCCCGAGTACTTCGCCAAGATGCACCGCCTGCTCAAGCCCGGCGGCCTGCTGATGAACCACGGCATCACGGCGGGCGGCACCCGCAACCACCAGCTCGGCGCCGGCATCGGCGATTTCATCGAGCGCTACATCTTCCCCGGCGGCGAGCTGCTGCACGTGTCGAAAGTGACCGAGGTGATGAGCGACGCCGGCTTGGAGCCGCTCGACCTGGAGAACCTGCGCCCGCACTACGCCCGCACCCTGTGGGCCTGGAGCGACGCGCTCGAAGCAAAACTCGACGCTGCGCGCGACCTCACGCGCGAGAGCGTGGTGCGGGCCTACCGCGTCTACCTGGCCGGCAGCGCGATGAGTTTCGAGAAAGGCTGGTTGTGCCTGTTCCAGATGCTCACTTCGAAACCGAGTGGTGATCTCGGCGACGGCCCGATGCGCGGCGCACAATCGCAGTTCCCTTTCAACCGCGCCTACATGTACGCGCCCGACCGATGATCTACAAGTTCAAGTCCAAAGCCGCCGGTGACGTGATCATGATGGGCCCGGCCGGTGACGAGGTGCTGCGGCTGATCGGCAAGAGCGCTGCGGCGCAAGGCATCATCGAAGTCGCCAGCATGGCCGCAGCGATCGCCGCGCTGGAGCAGGCGGTCGCGGCCGACGAGCGCGCGCGCGCCGAAGCGGAAAGCGCGGCGAAGGCCGAAGGCAAGAACCTGGCGCCGCGCGAAGGTGTTTCGCTGCGCCAGCGCGCCTGGCCACTGGTCGAGATGATGAAAAGGTCGATGGGCGAAAACGCCGAGATCGTCTGGGGCGTCTGAAGGAAAACAAGCCATGAAACTCTGGAGCGACAGCTGGGTCAACGGCGAACGCATTCCGCAGCGTTTCGCCGCGGGCAAGCCCGACGGGGCCAACGGCGTCACCTTCTCCGACAACCTGAGCCCGCACCTGGCGTGGAGCGAAGCGCCGGCGGCGACGAAGTCGTTCGCGCTGATCTGCCATGACTTCGACGTGCCGAGCCGCGGCGACGACGTGAACCAGAGCGACCGTGAAGTGCCGGCCGATCTGCCGCGCGTCGACTTCTTCCACTGGGTGATGGTCGACCTGCCCGGAACGCTCGGCGAGCTGAAAGAAGGCGCGTTCAGCCGCGGCTTCACTGCGCGTGGCAAGCCCGGCCCGGCGGTCGCGGCACTGCCCGCCGCGCGCCACGGCCTGAACGACTACACCGGCTGGTTTGCCGCCAACGCCGAGATGAGCGGTGACTACTTCGGCTACGACGGCCCGTTCCCGCCTTTCAACGATTCGCTGATCCACCACTACGTGTTCACGGTCTACGCGCTGTCGGTAGAACGCGCGCCGGTCGAAGGCTCTTTCACCGGGCTGCAGGTGCGGCAGGCGATCTACCCGCACGTGCTGGGCGAGGCCACCTACTCCGGCACCTACACGCTGAACAAGCGGCTGCTGTGATGATGTCGAACGAGGACGACGCAGCGCAGCAGGTCACCCGTGTGCTGGCGATCCGCCACGGCGAAACGGCCTGGAATGTCGACAAGCGCATCCAGGGCCAGCTCGACATTCCGCTCAACGAGACCGGCCGGTGGCAGGCGCACCGCCTGGCGCTGGCGGTCGCCGAAGAAGGCATCAGCGCGGTCTATTCGAGCGACCTGCTGCGGGCCTATGAAACCGCGCAGTCGGTCGCGCGCGGCTGCGGCCAGCCCATTCGCACCGACACCGGTTTGCGCGAACGTGGCTTCGGCGTGTTCGAAGGCCTGACCTTTCGCGAGATCGAAGAGCGCTGGCCCGAGCAGAGCGAACGCTGGCGCCAGCGTGACCCGGCTTTCGGCCCCGACGGGGGCGAGATGCTGCAGGACTTCTATGCGCGATGTGTCGAGACCGCCACGCGGCTGGCCGCCGCGCACCCGGGCGAGACCATCGCGCTCGTGGCGCACGGCGGCGTGATGGACAGCCTGTACCGCGCCGCCTCGCGCGTGGCGCTCGACGCGCCGCGTTCGTGGCAGCTCGGCAACGCCAGCATCAACCGCCTGCTCTACACGCCTCAGGGGTTCACGCTGGTGGGCTGGAGCGACACCTACCATCTTGAAGACAGCTCGCTCGACGAATCGACCGACGGCGAGACCAGCCTGGAGCGTGCCGCATGACCCTGCCCAACCCGGCCGCCACGGTGGGCGCGTCGGTGAACGACATCGACACCCCCGCGCTCGTGATCGACCTCGACGCGATGCAGCGCAACCTGGCGCTGATGGCCAGCTTCGCGCGCGAGCACAAGGTCAAGCTGCGGCCGCACGCCAAGATGCACAAGAGCGCGGCCATCGCGAAGCTGCAGATGGCGGCGGGCGCGGTCGGCGTGTGCGTGCAGAAACTCGGCGAAGCCGAAGCGCTGGCCGACGCCGGTGTGACCGACATCTACATCAGCAACGAAGTGATCGCACCGTACAAGCTGGCGCGCCTGGCGCAGCTGGCCAAGCGCATCACGCTGGCGGTGGCGGTCGATTCCGCGCTCGGCGTCGACCGCTTGGCCGATGCGCTGAAGGCGGCCGGCAGCAGCGTCGACGTGTTCGTCGAGATCGACGTGGGCCAGGGCCGCTGCGGCGTCGCACCTGCGGCTGCGGGCGCTCTTGCGCACCAGGTCGTCTCGCACGGCTTGCGCTTCGCCGGCCTGCAGGCCTACAACGGCCGCGCCCAGCACTTGCGCGGCGCCGAAGAACGCGAAGCGGCGGTGCGCCACACGGTGGCGCTCGTGCGTGCGGCGCAGGCGAGCATCACCGCCTCGGGCATGGTGTGCCCGCTCGTCACCGGCGCGGGCTCGGGCACCTTCGCGTTCGATGCCGGCAGCGGTGTCTACGGCGAGTTGCAGGCCGGCAGTTACCTCTTCATGGACCGCGACTACGCCGACAACGAAGCCAGCGCACGCGCGCCGCGTTTCGAGCACGCGCTCTTCGTCAAGTCGCAGGTCATGAGCCGCAGCGCCGCGCACGCGGTGGTCGACGCCGGCCACAAGTCGCACGCCATCGACTCCGGCCTGCCGCGTGTGTGGCAGCGTGAGCTCGACTATGGCAACGGCGGCGACGAGCACGGCATCCTGCGCCCGAACGCCACCGCCTCGCTGGCCGAGCTGCCGAAGCTCGGCGACACCGTCTGGCTCGTGCCCGGCCACTGCGACCCGACCGTCAACCTGCACGACCACTACATCGTGGTGCGTGGCGGGCTGGCGAGCGGCACGGTCGTGGCCGTGTGGCCGATCGACAGCCGCGGCCGCCTCGGTTGAACATCGGGAGAGCGCTGCATGACCGGGCCGCAGATCATCGTTCTGGCGACGCCGGTTTTCCTGTTGCTGATCGCCATCGAGGTTCTCGTCGGCTGGCGCCGCGGCAAGAACACCTACCGCCTGAACGACGCGATGAACAGCATCGGCCTGGGCATCATGAGCCAGCTCGTGGGTGTGCTCACGGTGCTGATGTCGATCGGCATCTACACCGTCGTCTACGAACACGCGTCGCTGTGGAAGCTGCCGGCCGACGCTTGGTGGGTCTGGGCGGTCGCGCTCGTGCTGTACGACTTCTCTTACTACTGGAAGCACCGGTTCGGCCACACCGTCGCCCTGTTCTGGGCCGCGCATGTGGTGCACCACCAGAGCGAGGACTACAACCTCTCGACCGCGCTGCGCCAGACCGGCACCGGCTGGGTCGCCGACTGGGTCTTCTACCTGCCGATGGCAGTGCTCGGCTTTCCGCCGCTGGTGCTGGGGGTGGTCGGGCTGGTCGACCTGCTCTACCAGTTCTGGGTGCACACCCAGCAGATCGGCAAGCTCGGCTGGTTCGACCGCTGGTTCTGCGCACCCAGCAACCACCGCGTGCACCACGCGGTGAACGACAAATACCTCGACCGCAACTACGGCGGCATCTTCCTGGTCTGGGACCGCCTGTTCGGAAGCTACGAGGCCGAAGACGACGCCGTGCCCTGTGTCTACGGCACACGCGGCCCGCTGCGCAGCTGGAACCCGCTGTGGGCCAACCTGCACAACTACGCCGACATGGCGCGCGACTCGTGGCGCGCAAGAAACTGGGGCGACAAGCTGCGCGTCTGGTTCAAGCACCCCGGCTGGCGGCCGGCCGACGTGGCCGCGAAGTGGCCGAAGCCGGCGTTCGACATCCGGCGCGTGCAGCGGTTCGATCCGCCCATGTCGCGCAGCGCGCAGGTGCTGGCGGCGGCAGCGTTCGCGGTGCTGCTCGGCGCCACGGCGGTGTTCCTGTGGAACGCGCACCGCTTGTCGCTGGCGGAGCAGGTCACGAGCGTGGGCGTGGTCGTGCTCGGCCTGTGTTTCGTGGGCTGGCTGAGCGACCGATCGGCCCGCGCCGAGGCGTCGGTGTTTTCCCGATAAAGACCTTTCCGGGGTTTGCGGCGGCGCCCGGAGTGAATAGACTGCGCGCCTGTTCCATTGAACGGCGTTCAACCTGCTGAACAATGGGTCTTTCTTCCGGCACGCCACGTGCCGCCAAGCCCGCCCCCCGGAGACCGCCCTGCACGCCACGACCACATCACTGCGCCATTCGCGCCTGCAGCGCGCGCCCGCCGCCGCGCCGCTGGTGCCGGCCGTGACGCGTGCGCTGAGCCTGCTCGACCGTCTGGCGCAGCAGCGCGAGCCGATGAGCCTGGCGCAGCTCACGAGCGAGCTCGCATTGCCCAAGAGCAGCGTTCACGGCTTGTGCAACACGCTGATGTCGTTCGGCTACCTGCGCCGCCAGCCCGACGGCGCCTTCCTGATCGGCCCGCGGGTGATGAGCCTGGCCGAGGCTTTCGTCTCGGGCACCGACGTGGCCCAGGAGTTCGGCGCCTTGTGGGCCGACGCCGGCACCGCGCCGGCCGAAACCGTGGTGCTCTCGGTGCTCAGCGGCACCGACGCGCTCTACGTGGCGGTGCGCAACAGCGCGCGCCCGCTCGGCTTGGCGTTCACCGTGGGCATGCGTCTGCCGGCGTACCTCTCGGGCAGCGGCAAGGCCATGCTGGCCTTTCGCGAGCCCGAAGAGGTTCGTGCCCTCTTCGCCGCAGGCCTGCACACGCACCTCACGCGCAAGGGCCCGCGTGACGTCGAGGCCTTGCTGAAAGAACTGGCGACGACACGCAAACGTGGCTACAGCGTCGACGACGAAACCGTGCGCGAGGGGGTGTATTCCTTCGGCGCGCCGGTGTTCGACGCGGCGGGCAAGGTGGTGGCCGGCGTGGCGGTCTGCATCAACAAGGCCCTGATCGGCGCCGACCGCGGCGACAAATACCGCGACGCGGTGCTGGCGGTGGCGAGCAGCCTGTCGCAGCGCCTTGGCGGCGACGTTCCCGCGCCCGCGGCCCCCCGGCCCCGAGGAGGCCGCTCATGAGCGCCGGTGATTTCATTCTCGAAACCCGCGAGCTCACGAAAGAGTTCAAGGGCTTCGTGGCCGTCAGCAAGGTCAACCTGAACGTGAAGCGCGGCAGCATCCACGCGCTGATCGGCCCGAACGGCGCCGGCAAGACGACCTGCTTCAACCTGC
Organism: Rhizobacter sp.; assembly: GCF_032229685.1. Lineage (GTDB taxonomy): Bacteria > Pseudomonadota > Gammaproteobacteria > Burkholderiales > Burkholderiaceae_C > LMDS01. The sequence continues at coordinate 303,450 of NZ_JAVTWP010000012.1, forward strand.
TGACCAAGTTCCTCATTCCCACCAGCGGCCAGATCCTGTTCGACGGCACCGACATCACGCCCGAGAAACCCGCCGTGATCGCACGCCGCGGCGTGATCCGCTCGTTCCAGATCTCGGCCGTGTTCCCGCACTTGAGCGTGCTCGAGAACGTGCGCGTCGCGCTGCAGCGCAAGCTCGGCACCTCGTTCCACTTCTGGAAGCCCGAGTCTTCGCTGCAGTCGCTCGACGAACAGGCGCTTTCGCTCCTGCAACAGGTCGACCTCGAGACCTACGCCGGCATCCCGGCCGTCGAGCTGAGCTACGGCCGCAAGCGCGCGCTCGAGATCGCCACCACGCTGGCGATGGACCCGAAGCTGATGCTGCTCGACGAACCCACGCAAGGCATGGGCCTCGAAGACGTGGACCGCATCCGCCAGCTGATCAAGAAGGTGGCGGCGAGCCGAACCGTGCTGATGGTCGAGCACAACATGAGCGTGGTGGCGAGCATCGCCGACACCATCACCGTGCTGCAGCGTGGCGCCACGCTGGCCGAAGGGCCGTATGCCGAGGTCTCGAAGAACCCCGCGGTGATCGAGGCCTACATGGGCTCGGCCAACGTCGAACTGAAAGGGGCGCACTGACATGGCGACCCCTTTCCTCGAGGTCAAGGACCTGCACGGCTGGTACGGCGAATCGCACGTGCTGCACGGCGTGAACTTCCATGTGAACGAAGGCGAAGTGGTCACGCTGCTCGGGCGCAACGGCGCCGGCCGCACCAGCACCATGCGCTCGATCATGGGCCTGATCGGCGCGCGCAAGGGTTCGATCAAGGTGCGTGGTGTCGAGACCGTCTCGATGGCCACGCACAAGATCGCGCAGCTCGGCATCGGCTACTGCCCCGAAGAGCGCGGCATCTTCTCGAGCCTGTCGTGCGAAGAGAACCTGATGCTGCCGCCCAGGCTGGCCCAGGGCGGCATGAGCGTGGAGCAGATCTACACGATGTTCCCGAACCTGCGCGAGCGCGCTTCGAGCCAGGGCACGCGCCTGTCGGGTGGCGAGCAGCAGATGCTGGCTGTCGCGCGCATCCTGCGCACCGGCGCCAAGTTGCTGCTGCTCGACGAGATCTCCGAAGGCCTGGCGCCCGTCATCGTGCAGAAGCTCGCCGACATGGTGACCGCGCTGCGCAAGCAGGGCTACACGATCGTGATGGTCGAGCAGAACTTCGTCTTCGCGTCCAAGCTGGCCGACCGTTTCATGGTGATGGAACACGGCCAGGTGATCCAGGAATTCACCCAGGCCGAGCTGCCCTCGCGCATGGAACGGCTGCACGAATACCTCGGCGTCTGAAGCAGGCCGCCCACCCCTTTCTCATCCACCAGGAGACCGCATGAAACTGAACAAACTCTCTTCCGCCTGCGCGCTCGCGTTCGCCTCGCTGCTTGGCACTTCGGCCCAGGCCCAGATTTCCGGCGACGTGATCAAGATCGGCTTCATCACCGACATGTCGGGCCTGTACGCCGACATCGACGGCCCGGCCGGTGCCGACGCGATCCGCATGGCCATCGCCGACATGGGCGGCGCCATCAACGGCAAGAAGATCGAAGTGCTGGTCGCAGACCACCAGAACAAGGCCGATGTGGCCGCCGCCAAGGCGCGCGAGTGGTTCGACACGCAAGGCGTGGACATGCTGATCGGCGGCACCAGCTCGGGCACCAACCTGGCCATGGCCAAGATCGCCCAAGAGAAGAAGAAGGCCTTCATCTCGGTCGGCGCAGCCACTTCCGCGCTGACCAACGAGCAGTGCTCGCCCTACACCGTGCACTGGGCCTACGACACGGTGGCGCTGGCCAAGGGCACCGGCAACGCCGTGGTGAAGTCTGGCGGCAAGAGCTGGTACTTCCTGACGGCCGACTATGCGTTCGGCGCGCAACTTCAGAACGACACGTCAACCATCGTGAAGGCCGCGGGCGGCACCATCGTCGGCTCGGTCAAGCACCCGTTGTCGGCGAGCGACTTCTCGTCGTTCCTGCTGCAGGCGCAGTCGAGCAAGGCGCAGATCCTGGGCCTGGCCAACGCCGGTGGCGACACCATCAACTCGATCAAGGCGGCCAACGAGTTCGGCATCACCAAGACGATGAAACTCGCCGGCCTGCTGATGTTCATCAACGACATCCACTCGCTCGGGCTGAAGGCCACGCAGGGCATGTACCTGACCGACAGCTGGTACTGGAACCGCGACGCCGATGCACGCGCCTGGAGCCGCAAGTTCTTCGAGAAGGTCAAGCGCATGCCATCGTCGATCCAGGCCGGCGACTACTCGGCCACGCTGAATTACCTGAACGCGGTGAAGGCCACGGGCAGCGACGACGCCGACAAGGTGCTGGCGCAGATGAAGAAGACCAAGATCAACGACATCTTCGCCAAGGGCGGCTACATCCGCGAAGACGGCCGCATGGTGCACGACATGTACCTGATGCAAGTCAAGACTCCGGCCGAGTCGACCGAGCCTTGGGACTACTACAAGGTGGCCGAGACCTTCAAGGGCGACAGCGCCTGGACCAGCAAGGCCGAAACGAAGTGCGCCCTCTGGAAGTGATGAGCTGAATCGCATGGCGTGGCGGTTGCGCCGCGCCATGTGAGCGCTTTCGAAAATCCACACCCGCGCCCCATGGACATCTTCGGCATCCCGATCCAGGCCTTTTTGGGCCAGCTGCTGCTCGGCCTGGTCAACGGCTCGTTCTACGCAATGCTGAGCCTGGGGCTGGCGGTCATCTTCGGCCTGCTGGGGATCGTCAACTTCGCGCATGGCGCGCTCTACATGATCGGTGCCTACGTGGCCTTCGTGGCGCTCGACAGCTTCGGCATCAACTACTGGGTGGTTCTGGTGCTGGCGCCGCTGATCGTGGGTGCGCTCGGCGTGGTGATCGAGCGCACGCTGCTGAAGCACCTGTACAAGATCGACCCGATCTACGGCCTCTTGCTCACCTTTGGCCTGGCGCTGATCGCCGAAGGCATGTTCCGCGAGAAGTTCGGTGTGTCGGGCCAGCAGTACCCGGTGCCTGAACTGCTGCAAGGCGCCACCAACCTCGGCTTCATGGTGCTGCCGAACTACCGCGCATGGGTCGTGGTCGCCTCGCTCACGGTGTGCCTGGGCACCTGGTTCCTGATCGAGCGCACCCGGCTCGGCGCCTATCTGCGGGCCGGCACCGAGAACCCGGCGCTGGTGCAGGCCTTCGGCATCAACGTGCCGGTGATGGTGATGCTGACCTACGGCGCCGGTGCCGGCCTGGCCGCTTTGGCCGGCGTTCTCGCGGCGCCGGTGATCCAGATCACGCCGCTGATGGGCAGCAACCTGATCATCATCGTGTTCGCGGTCGTCGTGATCGGCGGCATGGGCTCGATCCTGGGCTCGATCATCACCGGGGTCGCACTCGGCCTGATCGAAGGCCTGACCAAGGTGTTCTACCCCGAAGCGTCGAGCATCGTCGTGTTCGTGATCATGGCGATCGTGCTGATGATCCGGCCGGCCGGGTTGTTCGGGAAGGAAAAGTGATGAGCGCCGCCACAGACATCTCGCGGCGCGGCCGGATCGGGTTGCTGCTCGGGCTTGCATTGCTGCTCGTGGCCCCCTTCATCGGCCTGTACCCCGTCTTCATGATGAAGGCGCTGTGCTACGCCATCTTCGCGTGTGCGTTCAACCTGCTGCTCGGCTACACCGGGCTGCTCTCGTTCGGTCACGCCGCCTACCTGGGTGCCGCTGCCTACGCCACCGGCTGGCTGGTGCGCTCGGGCGGGCTCACGCCCGAGCTCGGTGTGCTGGCCGGCACCGTCGTTGCCGCGCTGTGCGGGCTGGCGGTCGGGCTCATCGCCATCCGCCGACAAGGCATCTACTTCGCGATGGTCACGCTGGCCATGGCACAGATGATCTACTTCGTGTTCCTGCAGGCGCCGTTCACCGGCGGCGAAGACGGCCTGCAGGGCGTGCCGCGCGGCAAGCTCTTCGGCCTGGTCTCGCTGGCCGACGACCGCTTGCTCTACTACGTGGTGCTGGCCGTGTTCGTCGCGGTGTTCCTGTTCATCATCCGCATCGTGCACTCGCCCTACGGCCAGGTGCTGAAGGCGATCCGCGAGAACGAACCGCGTGCCGTCTCGCTCGGCTACGACGTCGACCGCTACAAGCTGCTCGCCTTCGTGCTGTCGACCGCGATCGCCGGGCTGGCGGGGTCGATGAAAACGCTGGTGCTGGGTTTTGCCACCTTGTCCGACGCGCATTGGTCGCTGTCGGGCGAGGTGGTGCTGATGACGCTGCTCGGTGGCATGGGCACCTTCGCCGGGCCGGTGATCGGCGCCTTCACGATCATCGGGCTGCAGAACTTCCTGGCCGACCAGGTGGGCTCGTGGATCAACGTGATCATCGGCGTGATCTTCGTCGTGTGCGTGGTGGCCTTCCGCAAGGGCTTCATCGGCGAGCTGCTGGCCTGGCAGCAGCGGCGCAACAAGGGCTGAGCGGGTCTTCGAACTCAGCCTTCGAACAAGTCGCCGCCCGACACCTTCGGCGGCGTGACACCCAGGTGCCGGTACGCCGCCGGCGTGGCCACCCGGCCGCGCGGCGTGCGCTGCAGGTAACCCTGCTGGATGAGGTAAGGCTCGATCACGTCTTCGATCGTGTCGCGCTCCTCGCCGATGGCAGCAGCCACGTTGTCCAGGCCGACCGGGCCGCCGTCGAAGCGGTGCACCACCGCTTCGAGCAGCTTGCGGTCCATCACGTCGAGGCCGTGCGCGTCGACGTCGAGCATCTTCAGCGCCTTGTCGGCGAGCGCTTTCACGATCCGGCCGTCGGCCTTCACGTCGACGTAGTCGCGCACGCGGCGCAGCAGCCGGTTCGCGATGCGTGGCGTGCCGCGTGAGCGGCGTGCGATCTCGAAAGCGCCTTCGTCGTCGGTGTGCACGTTCAGCAGACCGGCCGAGCGCCGCACGATGCGCGCGAGTTCTTCGGGGGTGTAGAACTCGAGCCGGGCGACGATGCCGAAGCGGTCGCGCAGCGGGTTGGTGAGCATGCCGGCGCGGGTGGTCGCGCCGATCAGCGTGAAGGGCTGCAGGTCGAGCTTGATCGAGCGCGCGGCCGGGCCTTCGCCGATCATGATGTCGATCTGGTAGTCCTCGAGCGCGGGGTAGAGGATCTCTTCGACGACCGGCGAGAGCCGGTGGATCTCGTCGATGAAGAGCACGTCGTTGCGCTCCAGGTTCGTGAGGATCGCGGCCAGGTCTTTCGGCTTCTCGAGCACCGGGCCCGAGGTCTGGCGCAGGTTCACGCCGAGTTCGTTGGCGATGATGTGGCTGAGAGTCGTCTTGCCCAGGCCCGGCGGGCCGAACAGCAGCACGTGGTCCATCGCCTCGCTGCGCATCTTTGCGGCGCCGATGAAGATCTCGAGCTGCTCGCGGGCCTTGGCCTGGCCCACGTATTCCGCCAGGCCTTTCGGGCGCAGCGCGCGTTCGATCGCTTCTTCGTTGGGCGATGCGGGCGCTGCGCTGACGACACGGCGCGCGGGTTCGAAGTCATCGGTCTGGATCGACATGCTTCATTATCGGCTGCGTGTGAAGCCGCGAGTCGCGCTCGTCCCGCGGGGCCGGTGGGGTGGCTCCCCAATCGATCCGAGGGGTTCGTCATCTGCTCATTTCCCGCATGGCGTCTGCAACATGGGGCAGAATCGCCGCCGTGAACACCCGTCACCCTCCAACCCGGCGCTGGGCCCTTTGGGCCTTCGCCGTGGCGTTGCTGCTCAAGGCGGCCATGCCGCTGCTGGCGACGGCCTCGGCCGAACTGCAGGGCAAGACGCTGGTCGAGGTGTGCACCGTCTATGGTGTGTCGCTGGTGCCGCTCGAGCCGTCCGGGCAAGAGCCCGCGCCCGAGTCCATGGCACAGCATGGCGGGGATCACTGCGTGCTCACGGCCTTGGTGGCCCTGGCGGCGACCGGGCCCTCGGAGCTCGATGTGGCCGATGGGCCGCAGCGCGCAGTGGTGCGCACTCGCGCCCCCGCTTCTTCGCAAGCGCGCGACGCCAGCGCCACCTGGGTGGCGCGGCTCAAGCACGGGCCGCCCGCCTTTTCCTGAACTCCATTCCGCCGGCTTGTTGACGTCTGCCTGAGAAGGCGCGCGCGAGCCCCGCGTGTTTGGCCGCGCCTTGCTGCCGCGGCCTGTTCAGGACGATTGCCATGTCTTTCTCCCATGCCGCGGGCGATGCCCGCGCCGCGCTGCGCCGCGTGTTCTGGCGCGTCCACTTCTGGGCCGGAATGATCAGCGCGCCCCTGGTCTTGTTCGCGGCCCTCAGCGGCCTGCTCTATGTGTTCACGCCGCAGATCGAAGCCCGGATTCATGCGTCGGTCGATCGGGTGCCGGTCGGGGGAGTGGCGCGACCGCTCGACGAGCAACTGGCCGCGGCCACCGCGGCCATGGGTGACGTGCGTGTGCGCAGCGTCGTGCCTGGCCATGAGCCGGGCGACACCACCCAGGTGGTGTTCGCTCGACCCCGTGCCGACCAGGGTGCGCATGTCGGCCACGCCGCTGCACCGGCCCACCTGCGGGGGCTGCCACAGGGCCGCATCGTCTACGTCGATCCGTACACCGCGCGAGTGGTTGGCAGCCTCGCCGAAACGGCGCGCTTCAAGACCTGGGCCCGCGCATTGCATTCCAGCATGCTGCAAGGCGATGGTTGGCGTTGGCCGATCGAGCTGGCGGCGAGCTGGATGCTGCTGATGTTCGCCACGGGCATCACCATGTGGTGGCCGCGCCCGCAGTCTCGCGGCGGGCCGGGCTGGCGTGCGCTGGTGCCGCGACTCGGGCGTGGCCGCGCGAGTTGGCGTGGCCTGCACACCAGTGTCGGCGTGCTGATGAGTGCGTTGCTGGTCGTGGTGCTGGTGACCGGCTTGACCTGGTCGCGGCATGCGGGCGACAACTTCCGCGCCGCCCAGCAGGCGCTGCATCAGAACAGCCCGCGGCCGCCGACCGATCTGCCGGCGCTGGCAGGCTCCGACGGGCGCCAGGCCAGCTTGCAGCAAGTCGTCGAAACCGCGCGCGACGAGTTCGCCGCCGCCGGGCTGGGCACGGCGCCACTGCAGCTGACGCCCCCGACGGGCGCCCAGGCGCACTGGCGTGTGGACGCACTCGTGCGCAACGACCCGACACAGCGCCTGACGCTTCTTCTCGACTCCCGCACGGCCCAGGTGCGCTACCGCTCGGGGTGGGCAGACCTGCCGCTGCTGGCGAAAGCCACGGCGGTCGGCATCCCATTTCACCGGGCCGAACTCGGCATGTGGAACCAGTGGCTGATCGCTGCGGCGGCGCTCGCTGCGATCTTCGCGCTGGTCTCGGGCGTCGTGATGTGGTGGAAGCGGCGGCCAGCGCAGGGGCTCGGCGCCCCGCAGGTCAGCCAGCCCGAACTGCGCGCCGTGCCGCCCGGATTGTGGGCGCTGACCGCGCTGCTCGCCGTGGCTCTGCCGGCCTTCGGTGTCAGCCTGGTGGCCTTCATGTGCGCCGAGCTGGCCGGGGCCCTCTGGCGCCGTCGCTCGGCCGCCGTCACGTCGGCGTGAGGCCCATGCCCTCCGACGCCAGTTTCAATACTTCTTCAGGAACCACAACATGAACTCCACCTCTTCCCGATTTCCCCTCTCGACGCTGGCCGGTGCCGTGCTGCTGGCGCTGCCCTGGCCGGGCCGCGCCCAGTCGGGCCCGGTCGAGCCGGTGCAGCCCGCCGCCACCACGCCGGTCGGCAACCCGAACGACAACGTGCCCGTCAGATCGCTTGGCGTGGTCACTGTCGTCGGCGGCCAGCCCACCTCGCTGCCGACGCAGATCCCGGCGACCATGGAAGGCGTCACACGCGAACAGCTCGAGCGCACCGTCAACGCGACGGACAGCGAAGACGCGCTCAAGTACCTGCCCAGCCTGCTGGTGCGCAAGCGCTACATCGGCGACTACAACCACGCCATTCTTTCGAGCCGCGCTTCGGGCACCGGCAACAGTGCGCGTTCTGCCGTCTACGCCGACGGGATCCTGTTGTCGAACTACCTCGGCAACGGTGTCGGCGGCCTGAGCTTCCCGCCCCGCTGGGGCATGGTCACGCCAGAGGAAATCGAGCGTGTCGACGTGATGTACGGCCCGTTCTCGGCCGCCTACCCCGGCAACTCGGTGGGCGCAGTGGTGGTGTTCACGACACGCATGCCACAGGCCTTCGAAGCGCACGCGAAAGTCGGCTACACCAGCCAGCCCTTCGAGCTCTACAACACCAGTGCCAACTACCGCGCCTGGGAGACGAATGCCACGATCGGCAACCGCAGCGGCGAGTTCGCCTGGTGGCTGAACGTCAACCACGCCGACAGTCATGGCCAGCCGCTGACCTTCGCAACGCGTTTGCAGAGCAGCGGCACCACAGGCGCCGCAGGCACCCCCGTGACTGGCGCCGTGCCCGGTTTGAACAACGCCAACCAGCCCTGGTACGTGATCGGCACCGGCACCGAGTACCGCACCAAGCAAGACCACTTCAAACTCAAGCTGGCCTACGACATCACGCCGTCAGTCCGCGCAAACTACCAGCTGGGTGTGTGGCAGAACACCTCGAACAACGACCCGGTCTCGTACCTGCAGGACGCCAACGGGCAGCCGGTCTACGCCGGAGCCATCAACATCAACGGCCAGTCGTTCGCGCCGCTCACGGGCGCGGACTTCGCAGCCACCCGCGAGAAGCTGACCCATCTGATGCATGGCCTCACGGTGAAGAGCAACACCCAGGGCGTGTGGGACTGGGAGGCCGCGGCCAGCCTCTACGACTACCGCAAGGACGACAAGCGCCAGAACGCCGCCGGCAACACCTTGCCGAACGCTCTGACGGGCGGTGCCGGCACGATCGCCGACGGCAGCGGCACCGGGTGGAACAATCTCGCGTTCAAGGGCATCTGGCGACCCGGCGGCATGCAGGGTGAACACATCGTCGACGTCGGCCTGCAACAGGACAGCTACCGGCTGAAGTACCGTACGTCGAACATCGTCGGCAACTGGCTCGCCGATCCTGCTGGCGCACTCGCCAGCAGCGTCGGCGGCAAGACGCAGTTGATCAGTGCTTTCGCGCAGGACGCGTGGGCCTTCGCGCCGGGCTGGAAAACCGTGCTCGGCCTGCGCGCCGAGAACTGGCACGCGTACGAGGGCCGCACCGCGTTCTCGGCCAGCAGCACACTCGACCATCCGTCGCGCAACGAGAACTACCTGTCGCCCAAGGCCGCACTCGCATTCCAGGCGCTGCCCGACCTGGTGCTCAAGGCCTCGGCCGGCCGGGCCGTGCGCATGCCCACCGTCGGCGAGCTCTACGGTGCCACCTCGACGGCCAATTCGCAGTACATCAACGACCCGAACCTAAAGCCCGAGAAGTCGGTGACGACCGAGCTCACGGCCGAGAAGACGCTGGGCGAAGCCCTGTTGCGCGCGACCTTGTTCACCGAGAACACGCGCGACTCGCTCTATTCGCAGACCACCTTCGACCCGGCGGCCAACCGCAACATCAGCCGGGTGCAGAACGTCGGGCGCATCCGCACCCGCGGCCTCGAGCTGGCATTGAGCGGGACCGACGTGTTCCTCGGCGGGCTGGACCTGAGCGGCAGCGCGACCTACACCGACTCGGTGATCAAGGAGAACGACGGCTTCGTTGCCGCCCCCGGCGACACGATCGGCAAGCGTCAGCCCAACATCCCGACGTGGCGGGCCACGGCGCTGGCCAGCTACCGCTTCGATGCGGCGCTTTCCACGACCCTCGGCGTGCGCTACAGCGGCGCGCAGTACCGCACCCTGAACAACGCCGACGTCAACGGCTTCACCTACCAGGGCGTCAGCAAGTACATCACGGCCGACCTTCGGGTGCACTACCGCGTCACGCGCCAATGGTCGGCGGCCATCGGCATCGACAATCTCAACAACTACGCGTACTGGAACTTCCACCCCTATCCGCAGCGCAGCTACAGCGCAGAACTGAAGTTCGACCTGTGAAAACCACGTCATTGAAGGAGAAAACCATGCGATTCAACTCTCTTGTCGGCGCCACCGCGCTCACGCTCGCGGCCTTCGCGGCCCAGGCCCACGAATTCAAGGCCGGCGCCATCACCATTGGCCACCCCTACGCACGTGCCACGGCGGCGGGCCAGCCGACCGGTGGCGGCTTCATGAAGTTCGCCAACGGCGGTGCCGACGACAAGTTGCTGTCGGTCAGCGCCGAGGTGTCGAAGACCGTCGAGCTGCACGAAATGAAGATGGAAGGCGACGTGATGCGGATGCGCCAGGTCGAGGGCATCACGCTGCCGGGCGGCAAGACGGTCGAGCTCAAGCCCGGGGGTTACCACGTCATGTTCATCGGCCTGAAAGAGCCGCTGAAGGTCGGCGACAAGTTCCCGGTCAAGCTGAAGTTCGAGAAGGCCGGCGAAGTGATCGTGACGGTGAACGTGGAGGCGCCGGGCGCCGACCACGGCATGAAACACTGAAGCGCCGCAGCGCCGAGCGCGCTACTTGGCCAGCGCGCGCAAGGCCAGCTTGATGCCGTCGCTCACCGCCACGTCGGCCGGCAGCGCCTTGAGCGCGGCCGCCGCCTCGCGGTCGCTGTAACCCAGCGCCACGAGCGCCTGCAGGATGTCGCCCTGCGCGCCGCTGCTCACGCTGGCCGGCGCGGCGAGCGAGTCGCCGAGCTTGCCCTTGAGCTCGAGCAGCAGCCGCTCGGCGGTCTTCTTGCCGATGCCGGGCACCTTCACGAGCCGCACGCTTTCTTGCAGGCTCACGGCTTGTGCGAGTTCGTTGATGCTCAGGCCCGAGAGAATCGCCAGCGCCATGCGCGGGCCGATGCCCGAGATCTTCACCAGCAGCCTGAAGGTGGCGCGCTCCTCCGCGGTGAGAAAGCCGAACAGCAACTGCGCGTCTTCGCGCACCACGAAGTGCGTGAGCAGCACCACGCGCTCGCCGAGCGCGGGCAGGTTGTAGTAGCTGCTCATCGGCACGTCGACTTCGTAACCGACGCCGTTCACGTCGACGAGGATCTGCGGTGGCGATTTGCCCGCGAGCGTGCCGGTGAGCCTGCCGATCATGCTCTGCGGAACAGCCCGAGCCGCTGCGCTTCCAGCGCGGCTTCGGCGCGCGAGCTCACGTTGAGCTTGCGGTAGATCTGCTTCACGTAGTCGGCGATCGTGTGGCGCGACAGGTTCAGCTGCACGCCGATCTCGGGCAGCGTGTAACCCTTGGCCACGCGCAGCAGCACTTCGTTCTCACGCTCGGTCAGCGCCACGTGCGGCATGTTCTGCGGGCGTTCCTGGCGCTGTGTCTGCGACGCGAAGTGAGAGATCACGCGGCGGGCGATCGAAGGCGACAGCGGCGGTTCGCCGGCGCTCATGCGCTTGAGCTGCTCGGCGATCAGTTCGCGCGCCTGCTCTTTCAGCAGGTAGCCGAACGCGCCGGCCTGCAGGGCAGGGAAGAGGTGGTCGTCGTCGTCGTGGATCGTCACCACGACCGATTGGCACTCGGGCTGTTGTTCACGCAGCGCCGCCACCACGTCGACGCCCGAGCCGTCGGGCAGGCCGAGGTCGCAGAGCGCGAGGTTGAACTTCACGGCGCCGACCAGGCCGAGCGCGTCGTGCACGCGCGCAGCTTCGTGAATTTGCGCATCGGGGAACACGCCCTTGATGAGCACCTTGAGCCAGGAGCGGATCTCGGGCAGGTCTTCGAGCAGCAGGATGTTGTTCATGCGAGGCCCTCGCTTTCAGGCGCGAACGCGCGCCCGAAAACATCGTAACAGTCCGGCCACCTCGGCTGGCCGGCCGCGCCGTGGTGTCAGAGCGGAAGCGTGAGCCTGATCACGGTGCCATACCCCGGCCCCGACTCGACCAGGCATTGCCCCTGCATCTGCTTGGCGCGGTGTTTCATGCTCGACATGCCGTGGCCGCGGTCGAGCTTGCCGTCGAGCTCCATCGGGATGCCCTTGCCGTTGTCCTGCACGATCAGCCCGAACTCGTGCTCGCCGATCGAGCAGCGCACCTTGCAGTGCGAAGCACCGCTGTGCTTGATGATGTTGCTTACCGCTTCGCGCAGGATGCGCGTGGTCTGCACGAAGCCGCGTGCCGGCAGCAGCTGGTCGACCTCTTCGGCCGGCCCGCGCCAGTCGGCCTCGATGTTGGCCTGGCCCAGGCGCGACACGGTTTCTGCGCGCCAGTCGGCCAGCGCGTCGGCCAGGCGCATCGGCTTGCCGGTGAGGCCGCGGACCGACAAACGCATTTCTTCGAGCGCTTCGCGTGCCAGCGTGGAGATGCGCTCGCTCTCGCTCGTGTGCACGATGGTCAGCAGCTTGGCGCCCAGGTCGTCGTGCAGGTCGGCGGCGATGCGCTTGCGTTCCTTCTCGGTGACCTGCTCGACCCGCATTTCGGCGAGCTGCGCGAAGTTCTGTTCGATCTCGGCGGTGATCTCCTTGACCCGCACTTCGAGCGTGGTGCGGCCGGCTTCTGCCGCCTGCAGCGAGCGCGCGAACACCTGCAACAGCCGCGCGGCGATGCCGATGAACAGCAGCGGCAGCGCGAAGTGCAGCCACTGAACGCGTGGCAGGGCCACGAGGTCGTGCTGCACCGCGAGTTCGGTCAGCACCATCGCCGTGGCGCCGGCCAGCAGCACCGCCATCGGCCAGAACTCGTGGCGCTTGCGCCGCCACGTGACGTAGAGGTGCAGGCCGATGGCGGCCAGCACCTCGATGAGCAGCAGCACGTACCAGACCGAAGCCATGATGAACAGCCGGCCCGGGCCGGCCACCAGCAAGGTGAGCGGCAGCAGCACCCATTGCACCGCGAGCGCCGCTTCGATCCAGCGCGAGCGCAGGTCGGTGTAGCTGATCAGGTACTGCACCGCCAGGGCCGTCACGGGCGCGAAGGCGGTGCAGAACAGGAACTCGACGACCGCGTTGTCCAAGGGCATGTCGCGCCACCACAGCCGCAGCGACATCAGGGCCCAGGCCAGTGAGAGCCAGCCGAAATAACCGAGATAGGCCTCGCGCCGCTGCATCCAGCTCAGCGCCACCATCACGCAGCCCAGCACCGCCAGCGCGAGACTGGCGATCTGCACCGAGGTGACGCTCCAGAACAGACGGCGCGCATGTTCTGCCGCCAGCACCGCCTGCGGGCCCACCTGCAGCGCCGACAAGCCGGCGGCGCGCTGCCGCGATGTGACCCGCTGCAGCGCGTGGCCCACCACGTGCAGGTCGAGCACATTGCCGTGTTCGCGCAGCAGCGCGGCAGGCAGGGTCACCAGCTGCGGGTACAGGCAGTTGCGCGTCACCGGCTCGGCCAGGCGCCCGCCGCTGAAGACGGGGTGGCCGTTCAGCCGCACCTCGACGTTGCTGCAGGCGCGTTCGATGTACAGCGCGAGCAGCTCGTTCGGGTCGCTGCCTTCGGCCGTGTCGAATCGCGCGCGGTACCAGACGCTGCCTTCGTAGAGCGGGCGCGAATCGTCCCAGTCGTCGGGCAACTGCACCGCGCTGCCGGGCGTGTCGACCGGGAACTGTTCGGCGTTGCTGGCGGAGGCCAAAGCACTGGAGATCGTCTGCACCGGCGTCGGGGCCGCTTGGGCGAACCCGGCTGCCGCAAGCACCAGCCAAGCGAACGCGATGCGCCACAAGCGCAGGCAGGGGTGGGCAGGCAGTCGGGCGAGCATCGGCAAAGATTGTGACGGATGGGCGGCGCCCCACGCCGGCGCTGGCAGCCCGTTTCCCACGATTGCGCCACACTCCGGCTGCGACAATTCGCCACCCACCCGAGCCCACACCGAACCGTGATCCTGCGCCATTCTTTCGAACCGCCCGACAACCAGCGTCTGGCGCACCTGTGCGGTAGCCTCGACGAAAACCTGCGCAGCATCGAAGCGGCGCTCGACGTGTCGATCTCGCGGCGCAACGAGTTCTTTCGGGTCGAGGGCGCCAAGCCGCGCGCCGAGCGTGCGATGGCCTTGCTGCAGACGCTCTACGAACAGGCGGCACGCGCCATCGGCGCCGAGCAGCTGCAGCTCGTGATGGCCGACACCACCGGTGGCGAGTCGCCCGGCGGCCTGGCGCTGCGCACGCGCCGGCCCGACCTCGCCGGCCGCACGCCGAACCAGCTGAACTACCTGCGCAACATCCTTGCCCACGACGTGACCTTCGGCATCGGCCCGGCCGGCACCGGCAAGACTTTTCTCGCCGTCGCCTGCGCCGTCGATGCGCTCGAGCGCAGCACGGTGCAACGCATCATCCTCACGCGCCCGGCGGTCGAGGCCGGCGAGCGCCTCGGTTTTCTGCCGGGCGACCTGGCACAGAAGGTCGACCCGTACCTGCGCCCGCTCTACGACGCGCTCTACGACCTGATGGGCGTCGACAAGGTGACCAAGGCGTTCGAGAAGGGCACGCTCGAGATCGCGCCGCTCGCCTTCATGCGCGGGCGCACGCTGAACCATGCGTTCGTGATCCTCGACGAAGCGCAGAACACCACGGCCGAGCAGATGAAGATGTTCCTCACGCGCATCGGCTTCGGCACCCGCACGGTCGTGACCGGCGACGTGAGCCAGATCGACCTGCCGCGCGGCACCGAAAGCGGCCTGATCGACGCCGAGCGCATCCTGCGGCGGGTGCCGGGCATCGCGACCACCCGGTTCACGTCGGCCGACGTGGTGCGCCACCCGCTGGTCGCCCGCATCGTCGAAGCCTACGACGCCGCGCGCTCATGAGAACCGCGCGCCCGCCCCTCACGCTGTCGCTGCAGTTCGCCGACCCGGCAGATCGTGCGGCCTTGCCGCGCCACAAGGTCGTGCGCTGGATTCGCGCCGCGCTCGACGCGCCGGCCGAGATCACGGTGCGCATCGTCGGTGCGGAAGAAGGCCAGGCGCTGAACCGTGACTACCGCCAGCGTGACTACGCAACCAACGTGCTCACCTTCGACTACACCCACGAACCCGTGGTGGTGGCCGATCTTGTGCTGTGTGCGCCGGTGGTGCAACGCGAGGCAAAGGAGCAGCGCCTCACGCTCGAGGCTCACTACGCGCACCTGCTGGTGCATGGCACCCTGCATGCCCAGGGGCACGACCACGAAGACGAGGCCGAGGCGCGCGTGATGGAAGCGCGCGAGTCGGCCCTGATGCTGTCGCTCGGCTTCGCCGACCCTTACGCGCCATGAGTGTCGTGCGCACGCTGGCCTGGTTCGCGGCGTGCGCCGTCGGCGCCGCGGCGGGCTGGGCGGTGCCGGGCGCGGCGCTGGCCCAACCCGTGCCGGCGGCTGCGCCCGCCAGTGCGCCGGCTGCGCCGCTCGGGCGGCCGCGCATCGGCCTCGTGCTGTCGGGCGGTGGGGCGCGCGGCGGTGCGCACCTGGGCGTGCTCAAGGTGATGGAAGAGTTGCGTGTGCCGGTCGACGTGATCGTCGGCACCAGCGCCGGTGCCATCGTCGCAGCGGCCTACGCGAGCGGCATGCCGCTGCCGCAGATCGACCGCGAAATGAGCCGCCTGCGCACCGAAATGCTGTTCCGCGACGGCGACCGCACCGAGACGCCGCTGCGCGACAAGGTCAACGACGCCACCAACTACATCGGCCCCGAGATCGGCGTCACCTCCAAGGGCATGGCCTTTCCGAAGGGCATGGTGGCGGGGGTGTCGATCGAGGCGGTGTTGCGCCAGCTCACCGCACGCCAGCGGGTGCTCGACTTCGACCGCCTGCCGATCCGCTTTCGTGCCATCGCGACCGACCTGGCCACCTCCGAGATGGTGGTGCTCGACAAGGGCAGCCTCGCGGTCGCGGTGCGTGCGAGCATGGCGATCCCGGCGGTGGTCGACCCCGTCGAGCTCGACGGCCGCTTGCTCGTCGACGGTGGCCTGTCGCGCAACCTGCCGGTCGACGTGGCGCGCGCCCTGGGCGCCGACGTCGTGATCGCGGTCAACATCGGCACGCCGCTGCGCAAGCGCTCCGAGATCCGCGGCATCCTCACGGTGTCGGACCAGATCTCTCGTATCCTCACGGCCAACAACGTCAACCAGTCTCTGAGGGAGCTGGGCCCGCGCGACATCCTCATCACGCCCGACCTCGGCACGGTGGCAACCGGTGACTTCGACCGACTGGGCGAAGCGGCGGCTTTCGGCGAAACGGCAGCGCGCGCGGCCACGGACCAACTGGCGCGCTACGCCATCGACGCGCCGGCCTACGCGGCCTGGCACGCGGCGCGCGAGGCTGAGCCGGCGGCGCAGAGCGCGCGCATCGACGCCGTGCGGGTGCGCGGCACGCGCATCGTCAACCCCGAAGTGATCGCCAGCGCCATCCGCACACTGGCCGGCAGCGACCTCGACCCGGCGGTCGCCGACGAAGACCTGAAGCGCATCTTCGCCCGCGGCTATTTCGAGCGAGTGAGCTATTCGCTTTCTGACGAACCGGCGCTGGGCCGCGTGCTGACGGCCGACGTGACCGAAAAATCGTGGGGCCCGAATTACCTGCGCTTCGGCCTGGGTTTGTCGTCGGACCTGAGCGGCGACTCGTTCTTCACGCTCGTCGCCACCCACCGCTGGACCTGGCTCAACAGCCTGGGCGCCGAGTGGCGCAACGACCTGCAGGTCGGTCACACCGACCGTCTTGCGACCGAGTTCTACCAACCGCTCACCGACGCGCAGCGCGTGTTCGTGGCGCTGCACGCCGAAAAATCGCGCGAGCCTTTCGACCTGTACCTGAATGGCTCGCGGCTCGCGCGTTTCCGCCGGGCGACCTACGGCGCGGGCATCGACCTCGGTGTGCCGCTGGGCACCTTCGGCGAAGCCCGCATCGGCTGGGTGCGCGGGCACCTGAAGCTGGCCACCGACACCAGTTTCATTCCCGGTTCGGTGTTCGTGCCGCCCACGCAGATGGGTGGGCTCGACGCGCGCGTGCGCCTGGACACGCTCGACAACCTGCGCTTCCCGCGCTCCGGTTATGCCGCCGACGTGCAGGTCTACGCCTCGCGCGAGAAACTCGGCGCCACCGACAACTACACGCGCTTCTCGGCCAACTTCAATTCGGCGCTGTCGAGCGGCGCGCATTCGGTGCAGCTCGGCCTGCGGGCTGCACGCAGCCTTGGCAACCGCGACTTGCCCACCTACGAGCTGTTCACACTCGGGGGCTTCCTGCAGCTCTCGGGCTACCGGACCGGCGAGTTGCTCGGCCGCGAAATGGGCTTCGGCCGGCTGGTCTACAACTACCGCGTCAGCACACCGGGCTTGCTCGACGGCGCTTATGTGGGCGTGTCGCTCGAAGCCGGGCGGATCGCCGACAAGCTCAGCACCACCGACACCACCAGCTCGCACCGCGGCGCGTCGTTGTACTTCGCGTTCGACACGCCGATCGGGCCGGTGTACCTGGCCTATGGCCGAAGCGACGGGCGCAACCAGTCGGTCTACTTCTTCGTCGGCCAGCCCTGAGGGCTGGCAGCCGGTTCAGCGCGATCGGCTCAGGTAACGCTTGCGCCAGAAGAACAGGCTCAGGCCCGCACCGATCACGAGCATGAAGCCGAAGGTGAACCAGAAGCCGCGCGCGCTGTGAATGAAGGGCAGGCCTTCGAAGTTCATGCCGAAGAAGCCGGTCACGAGGTTCAGCGGCAGGAAGATCGCGGTCAGCACGGTCAGCGTGCGCATGATCTCGCTGGTGCGGTGGCTCTGCGCTGCGAAGTGCATCTGCACCGCGTTCTCGGCCGACGATTCGAGCCGCCGCACATGCACCAACACCCGCTCGATGTGTTCGAGCACGTCGCGCGAGCGCACCCGCAGCAGCTCGCGCTCGCGGCCGGCGGCCTTGTCGGCCTCGTCAGGCCATTCGTCGAGCGCGTCGATCCATTCGGTGATCGCGGCGCGCTGGTCTTCGCACGTGTCTTCGAGCATGTGCAGCGTGTTGCGCGAATCGAGCAAGGTGCGCCAGCTGGTGAAGTGGCTGCGCGGGTTGAACAGCTCCTGCTGCAGGTAGTCGAGCTGTCGGGTCAGCAGGCGGCGCAGTTCGAGGTAGCTGTCGACCATGTGGTTGACCATGCGCAGCATCAGGTCGGCCGGACTCGGCGGCATGCGTGCACCGCCACGCGCTTCGGTACCGGGCTTCTGCTGCAGCAGGCGGTTCGCAAAAAATTCGCGCACCATGCAGTCGGCCGGGTGCACCGTGAGCAGCACCTTGTCGAACA
>NZ_JAVTWP010000013.1:0-2584 GCF_032229685.1 Rhizobacter sp.
ACGGTGCGAGTGCGGAGCGTAGGAGGTTGATTGCGCGGTGGGAGAAGGACGTCAATTCGTTGCCCAAGTGATGGGGCTTGGTCGGGGGACGCTGGGCGAGCTGGTGGGCGGCAAAGGCGCGTGCGGGCAGGCTTACGCGCTTCGCTGGAGCGGTCGGCGCGTTGCGCCGACTGCCCTGCGCTGCTCGGTCTCGTGGCCCTGTCGCAGAACTCGCTACGTTCGCTTCGCTCACTGCACTCAAACAGCTGCGACAAGTCAGTTCACAACTCGCGCTGCGCGCGAGGCCACGAGCCCTGTGCTGCTCGGCGCTCCAGAGGCGCGCTCCAGCCTGCCCGCACGCGCCTTTGCTGGCACGTCTGAGCTTGCTCGTCGAGAACCACCACTGGTGCCTGAGCCCCCCGCCGGCTGCCGCCCGCCGCGACGTGCCGTCTTTGGCACGCGAGTCGCAAAGAACCTGACATGACCCCCTCAGCCCGAGCCGCCAACCGCGTGCAAGCCGCCATCGCCGGCTGGCTGCTGCTCGGCGCTGTGTCGTTCTTGCTGCTTCCCTGGTACTTCCTCTCAGACAAGTCGGTGCTGCAGGCGCTTCCTGGCGTGTTCGGTGCGGCCGACACGGCCAGTGGTGCGGTGCAGGCGGCCGTGCACGGCAAGCCCTGGTTGTGGGTCGCGCTGCTCGGCATCGCGATCGCCGCGGCGGCCTGGCGTTTGCCGCCCGGGCGCGCGCAAGGCCGTGGGCTGACGCTCGGTGCGGGTCTCGGCCTGGTGGGCTTGCTGCTCAGTGGCTTCACCATCGGCGCCAAGGGCTGGTCGTTCGACTGGATGAACACCACTTTCGGAGCGCTCGCCGCCGGCCAGTTCGGCATGGGCCTGGGCGCAGCGCTGACGCTGGTGGCGCTGCTGATGCTGCTGGGCGCCGGCATCGCGCGGCTCGGCTACTTTCGCGGCGACGTGTTCGTGGCGAGCGCGGTGATCTTCTGCGGCGCGCTGATGGCGCTGTTCGTGGCGTTGCCGGTGTTGCGAGCTCTGGCAGGCGCGTTCTACAACGAGGCCGGCGACTTTGCCATCGGCGCGGTGTGGGAACGCATCGGCAACGAACGCACCTGGGGTTTGAGCTGCGTGGTCGGCGGCCAGCGCTGCGGCGTGGCATGGAACACATTGTTCCTGGCGCTGATCACCGCGGCCGGCACGACCGTGCTCGGCACCATGATCGCGCTGCTCGCCGAGCGGGGTTCACCGCGCTGGAAGAAGCCGCTCAACATGCTGGCGCTGCTGCCGATCATCACGCCGCCGTTCGTCGTCGGCCTCGGCCTGATCTTGCTGTTCGGCCGCGCCGGCATCGTCAACCAGCTGCTCGAATCGGCGTTCGGCATCACGCCCACGCGCTGGTTCTACGGCGCTTTCGGCGTGTGGCTGGCGCAGCTGTTCGCGTTCACGCCGATCGCCTTCATGATCATGCGTGGCGTGGTCGCGGGCATCGGGCCTTCGCTCGAAGAAGCGGCGCAGACGCTGCGTGCCGACCGCCGCACCACCTTCTTCACGGTGACGCTGCCGCTGCTCAAACCCGGCCTGGCGAACGCCTTCCTGGTCGGCTTCATCGAAAGCATCGCCGACTTCGGCAACCCGGTCGTCGTGGGCGGGCAGTTCTCGGTGCTCTCGACCGACATCTTCTTCGCCATCGTCGGCGCGCAGTACGACCAGGGCCGCGCGGCCTCGCTGGCGCTGATCCTCACGGCGTTTGCGCTGGCCGTGTTCGTGGTGCAGCGCAAGCTGCTCGGCGGCGCGAGCTTCACCACCGTCACCGGCAAGGGCGACGCCGGCATGCCGATGGCGCTGCCCGACGGTCTGCGCCGCGTCATATTGGGTGTGACGCTGCCCTGGCTCGCGTTCACGGTGGTCGTGTACCTGTTCGCCTTCGCCGGCGGCTTCGTCCAGACCTGGGGCCGCGACTACACGCCCACGCTCAAGCACTTCATCACCGCCTTCGACATGCAGTGGGGCGAGTTCGGGCTGGTGTGGGCCGGCACCGCGTGGAACTCGCTGTTCACGACGCTGAAACTGTCGGCCATCGCCGCGCCGCTGTGCGCCGGGCTCGGCCTCTTGATCGCGTGGCTGCTGGCGCGCACCGAGTTCAAGGGGCAGGGCGGCTTCGAGTTCGGCGCGCTGCTGGCCTTCGCGATCCCCGGCACCGTGCTCGGCGTGAGCTACATCCTGGCCTTCAACGTGCCGCCCTTCGAGCTGACGGGCACCGGCATCATCATCGTGCTGTGTTTCGTGTTCCGGAACCTGCCGGTCGGCGTGCGCGCCGGCACGGCGGCGTTCAAGCAGCTCGACAAGTCGCTCGACGAAGCCTCGATCATGCTGCGCGCTTCCACCGCGACCACGCTGCGCCGCGTGGTGTTGCCGCTGCTCAAGCCGGCGCTGGTGGCCGCACTGGTCTACAGCTTCGTGCGTTCGATGACGACGGTCTCGGCGGTCGTGTTCCTCGTCACCGCCGAGAACGAACTCGCCACCACCTACATCATCGGCCGCGTCGGCAACGGCGACTACGGCGTGGCGCTGGCCTACTGCACGGTGCTGATCGTGT
>NZ_JAVTWP010000014.1:0-80735 GCF_032229685.1 Rhizobacter sp.
GTTGTTGCGGCCCTCGAAGAAGCGCTCGTACTGGCCGCCCCGCGCATAGGGGTTCAGCATGATCGCCAGGTCCTTGATGCGCGAGTCGTTGACGGCACCGAGTTCCTCGATCGTCCCGGCCTTGAAGGCATCGCGCAGCGCGGTGATCGTCAAGTCGTTGCCGTGCGCCTTGAACAGCTTGAGCACCATCGCCGAGATGGCCTTGTACTGAACCTCGTCGAGCGGCCTGGACATCGAGGCCATCTTCGAGATGGCCGGCACGAGCATGTCGATGTCTTCGTTGATGTCAACGATGTTGGAGAAGGGGTTCAGGCAGATGTCCACATCGGGCTTGAACTCGATGTAGGTGCCCTTGGCCTTGCGGCACAGCTTCTCGAAGGAACGGCCGAGGTCCAGCATCCAGACCTTGGCGTCGATGGCGCGGTAGGACCAGGCCATCTCGTTCATCAGCACCGACTTGCCGGACCCGGGCGCGCCGATGATCGCGAAGTTGTAGTTGCCCAGGTCGTTGTCGAAGATGTCCAGCGTCATCAGCTGGCCGCGTCGGCCGCCGAACACCAGCGCTGGCGTGCGAGTGCCGCGCCACTCGGCGATCAGCGGTGCCAGGTGGATCGCATTGGCCATCGTCTTGCGCGAGACGCGGCGCATCTTGGCCAGGTCCTTGTGGAACTTCTCGGACAGCGTCATCGGCAGGCTGGCAAGCAATGCCTGCCGGTGCATGTAGACGTCGGCGTTGAGCTGGAAGCCGCGGCCACGCCAGATGGCGTTGGCGGTCTCCTGAGCGGCGATCGCCTTGTGCGGGGTCGAGAAGATCGCGAGTTGGTGGTACAGGCTCACCAGGTTGCTGCCGATGTCGATCGCGTTCGCCGCGGCCGTCCAGTCCTGCAGCTTCTTGCCGACGTCCGGCATCACGTCGGCCATCTTGCTCTTGGCGTTCTGAGTGGCGCGCACGTGGTTGGCGGTGACCACCGACTTCATGACATTCGGGTCGAGCACATGCACGCCCATCGTCAGCAGGAACGGCGCGCTGTACTGCAGCGCCGGCTGCATCAGGTCGCCGATCAGCGAACCCATCTGCCAGAGCGCGAATCGCTCGGGGAAGGACTTGATGGAATAGAAGCGTGCTTCGAGCACGTCGTCGCTGCCTTCCTTCCACAGGGTCAGGCCGCCCGGGTGCGGGTCCTGGATGGTGTCGAAATCGACGATCTGGTCGCGGATCTCGCGGCCGTCGTCGTAGTGCAGGTTCGGCGCGTCGGTCTGCGACATGCGGTCGGGGTTGGTGAAGAGCGCGCACCAGTTGATCAGGTCTGCCGCGTCGCACACCCGGTTGGGCAACGAGGCCGAGCGCAGGGTGGACGACATCGACTCGCGCAAGGCCAGCAACTCTTCACGCCGAGTCAGGTCCTCGGCGTCGCCGGGAGCGGCCACGCTCATCATCAAACGGAAGTCTCGGATCGTGTAGTGAAAGCCGGACGTCAAGGACGACTGGGCGCCTTGGAGCAGGTGGCCCACACGTTGACGCGCGAGGCGGTGAAACAGGTTGTCGTTGCGGGCAGGGCGGCCCCAGTGCTTGGCCTTTTCGGCTTGGTCGGTGTCTTCGACGCGCAGGTTGGCGTAGCGACGGAGTTGGTCGCGCAAATGCGGGGACGCGAACAAGTGGAACTGGATGCCGGTACCGGGCGGGCAGGTCGAGTACAGCGAGATCAGCACCTCGGCCATGCGCTCGTCGGCGCCGGACTGCGGCATCACCTCCAGCATGAAGCCGAGGCTGTCGCGGTTCACGAAGAGCTTCTCGGTGGCGAGGTACGCGGAATACGGGAGCCAGGCGGCGAACTGTTCGGCCGGGTTGTCCATCGTCTGGCCGAAGCTGAACGGCGACGGGCCGGCCGTCGGGCGATGTTGAGTGGTGTTGAACGGCATGACCGCGGCCCTCAATCGCTGCTCTCGACGCGCGCGGCGGGCGGCACGAGGCCGGGGAAGGGGTCGTCGGCGGATGGCGGCCTCGGGCCGCTCATCAGGTTGGGCGGCAGCGCACTGCGCTCCTTCCCGTCACCGGCCGACGCCGCGCCTTTGGGCGGTGGTCGCAGCGGTGCATAGGCGTCCCGAATCTGCCGCTGTGCGTGATCGACCAGCCACTGGCCGTTGTCGATCTGCACATAAACGTAGCCCTGGTCGTAGAGGTCGCGGTCGGCGTCTTCCCAGGGCTTGAACCACAAACGCAGGATGCGCGCCGACGACCGCAGCGGTGTGGGTGACACCGTGGACATTGCCATCTGCGTCGGCCCCGCCGAACGCGCGCTTGCACTGCCAGCGGCCGCAGCCGCCACGGGGGGTGCGACGGTGCGCGACCGCTGGCTCGGTAGGTTGTTTTGGACTGCGTTGGCATAGGTACCGGAGACCGAGTCGCAGGTGACGCCGTCGGGTGCCTTGCAGGCATAGCTTGAACTGCCGGTGAGCCCGGAGATGCTGGTGCACCCAGCCAGCGCCGCTGCGATGCAGATTGATTCCAGAGCGCGCAGGCGAGGGCGGTGCGTGGTCATGGCCGCACCTCCTGCGTCGACTGGCTCAACCGCGCCTCGAGAACCGTACGTTCGACGTACCCCTCGGTGCGCGAGCCATTGGCCCAGATCAGTGTCGGCGTGCCCTGCACGCCCAGGCGATGGGCCAGTGCCAGGTTGCGATCCACCGGGTGGTCGCAGGCGGCCGATGCGTTGAGCAGCGAGGCGTCGCCCTGCAACATGAGGCGCTGCCAGGCCTGTTCGCGGTCCGCCGCACACCAGACTGCGATGGGTTTGTCCTGGCCCTGGAAAGGCACGAGGAAGGTGTAGACGGTGATGTTGTCGAGGCCGGCCAGCTCGGGTTCGAGCCGCCTGCAGAAGGAACATGCGGGATCGCTGAAGACCGCGACCTTGCGCAGGCCGTTGCCTCGCACGGTCTTGATCGCATCGGCCAGGGGCAACTGATCGAAGGACACCGCCGCCGGCGCGACGGCTGCCTGCATACCGCCTGAAGCTTGTGCGGCAACCGCGAGCTTTGGCCCGGTCAGGTCCTTCATCGTCTGCGTGTCGAAAACGCGGCCGAAGATGAAGAAGCGCGGATTCCTGGCCGACACGTACGCGACGTTGCCGTTCATCCAGACCTCGAAGACGCCTTCCACCGGCGAGCGCGATACCTGAGTGAACTGCGTGCCGGGATGGGCTTTCTTGAGGGTCGCCATCAGGCGCGCCTCGTCCGGCGTTGCGGCCTGAGTCGGTGTTGCGGCCGTGCAGATCAGGGCGCACAGCCCGGCGGCCAACGCGTCCCACGCGTGCCGACGGCTGCGCAGGCGATCAGTAGTTGCCATCATCGGAAACCTCCAGGTAGCGCTCAGCGGGCGCCGCATCGGCGCGGGTGTTGCGATCGGCAGCGGCTGCCATCGGCACGTCGATGCGCACGCCTTTCGTGATGACGACATCGATCTCGCGGCCGGCATCGACCTCGA
Organism: Rhizobacter sp.; assembly: GCF_032229685.1. Taxonomy (GTDB): domain Bacteria; phylum Pseudomonadota; class Gammaproteobacteria; order Burkholderiales; family Burkholderiaceae_C; genus LMDS01. The sequence goes on from NZ_JAVTWP010000014.1 coordinate 3,482, forward strand.
TCACCGGAAAGGTGTTCTCGGCCAGCTTGATGTAGTACTGGGCGAGCCGGTCGAGCGCCTTGCCGACTCCGGTGCCCAGACCGGCCTTGTAGGCATCGGCGCCCGACGCCGTGGCGATGGTGCCGAGCGCAGACGTGCTGTAGCTGGTCGAAGAGGTCGCGAGCCCCGAACCAATGCCGCTGACCACGCCGGCTAGCAACGCGTTGGCGAGCATCTGGCCCTGCTTGGTGACGAGCCGGCCGCGCATGCCGACCTTGCCGTCTTCGCCATACACGCTGCCCTGGATCTTCACCTCCAGCGCTGCGCCGTCGGCACGCACGCAAGACAGGTTCTCGGTGCGCAGGTAGGCCCGCTCGGAGCTGATGTCGCCATAGCCGGCCGCGACCACGAAGCAGTCTCGGTACTCGCCCCGGAACCGGTTCGGCAGCACCGAGTTGTCGGACAGACGGATCAGCACCGGGTGCGGGTTGGACTGCGACTGGCCACCGGTGGGCGCATCCAGGCCGCCCAGCAGGGTGCCGCGCGTGAAGCTGACCGGAAGATAGGTCGACACCGTCTTGGTCTCGACCGATGTCGATGCGGCGCCGGGCGACCCGTTCGCCGTAACGCTTGCAGGAACGGAGCGGTCGACCAGCGTGATGCGTGTCAGCACAGGAGCCGCTGGCGCGGCCAGTGCCATCGGGACATTGGGCAAACCCGGCGGCATCACGCCGGATGCAGAGGACCGGGCAGCGGCCGAGGGCGGCGGCGGCAGGGGCAGGCTCGACGCCGGCGGCAAGGTTGGCGCCATGGCGAGCGCAGGAGTCGGCGCCGCAGGCGCGACGGCTTGCATGTGCGCCGCCTGGCTGGCCGAAGTCAGACGCTGTTCCAGGTCGGAAAAGCGCTGCATCGTGCGCGCCTCGAAGGCCTGGCGGTCCTTGTTGAGCCGGCCTTGTTCTTCGCGCTCGTTCTCGTACTGCGCGAGCTTGCTACCGGCGGTGCCGACCCATTGATCCACCGGGTTCACCTGCTGCCCGGGCGGCATCACCCCAATGTTGGTCACCGCGCTCGGGTTGCCGCTCGATACCTTGGCGCCCTTGTCCTTCGGCCCGTTGTCTGCGGAGGCGAAGATCAACCACAGCATGCCGACGCCGCCCAGCAGGATGGCCGCCAGCATCGCGTACTGACGCTGCTTCGGTGACAGGCGCTGCAAGGTGTCGCGAAGCATCGCAGCGGGGGTGCGAACGGGCGTGTTCATCGTTCAGTCCCCCGCCGGATCACGAACACGTTCGTGCTCTCCCCCGGCCGAAGGTTGTGGTTCTCGATCGCGACACCGACGACCTGACCGCCGTCTTTGGTGTCGGGGCGGTCGAACTCCTGTTCGGCCAGCACCATCACGGCCGGGCTGACGTTTTGCAGCAGGTACTTCTCGCCGAGGAGGCCGCGTCCTTCGTAGCGCCGCATCAGCGAAAACCTGGCCTCGGCCCACAGTTGCATCGGCCGGTTGACCTCATCGACGCGGATGTCCGTCGGCACCCGGTCCGAGGCCATCGCCACCAGCATCGCCTTCATGGATCGGACATGGTTGGCCGAGGGGCCGAACGTGCCTTGAGGGCCTTGAGGGGCTTGCCCGCCTGCTGAAGCCAGCTGAATCTGGCGCGGCGTCTTGTCGCGGATCACAATGGTGTCGGCCGGCGTGTCGGAACGGCGCAGCACCAGCGTGTAGGTGGCCTGCGCCGACGAGATGAAGAGGTTGACCGGCTTGGTCGATTCACCGACCGGGCGGATGTAGATCTCGCCCTTGTCGCGGTCGCACTCCAGCACGATCTCGCCGCCGGGGTTGGCCACCGGCGTGCTGATGGCGGCGCCAGCCGTCGCGGCACCGTTGCCGCAGTTGCTCGAATGGATGTTGCCGAAGACGTCGGTGATCGGGGCCCCTTCGATGCGGATGCGTGTCGGCTCCTTGATCGAGAGAATCGCCTCGACGGCGACGCCGTCACGCGCTTCGAGCGTCTGCAGGGCATGCGCCGACGTGCCGTACAGGCAGGCGACGACCAGTCCGGCAAGCGCCGTGAAGTGCAGGCACTGGCGCCGGCCGCTTGCACGCGACGGCCGGGCACGGAGACTATGGGGCCACATGAGGCATCTCCTTGAAAGTCTTGAGGTGCATGCGGCCGCCGCTGTAGCTGAACTCGACCAGGTAGGCCTTGAGGTCGTTCGCTGTCTCCAGGCCGTTGACCTGGGTGCGCAGCCGCCCGCGCACGATGACCGTCTGCGCGTCTTCGCTCGGCACCAGTTGCTGCGGCATGAAGAAGGTGCTCGCGTTGATGCGCTTCAGGCGCGCAGCCTCCAGGTCCTGCCGGGTCCTCAGCTCGCCGTGCTGCTCGGGTTCGACGTAGCCGAGCAGGATGTCCTTCTTCCAGTCCACCGAGGCCGGCGTCACGTCGAGCACCAGCCACGCGATGAAACTGCCCATCTGTTCCAGGTACTCGTTGCTCGCCTTGTCGCGTGTGACCCAGAACGACTTGTTGATGGACGGCGGCACGACCACCGTGCGCACGCTGCCCAGCAGGTTCAGGATCACGACGAGCGCGAGGATGTGGCCGCCGGCCAGCGCTCCAACGGTCAGGCCCAGCGCCCGGTTGCGCCGGCGCATCTCCTTGATGTCGCCGTTCAGACGTTCGAAGTCCATGGCTTGCTCCGAGGCGTCAGCCCACCATGCGGCGGATGTGGGAGGGCGGCGTCGCGCGCATCGCCGTAATCGGGCTGGTGGGCAGGTGCCAGTACAGCCAGTGCATCGCGAAGGCCGGGTGCTTGTCGGCCTTGATGCGGGCGATCCAGCGCGACGTGAACAGGCCTGTCGCGATGCACAGCACGAAGGAGACCTTCGAGCCGGACATGTAGCCCATGAACAGGCCGAACAGGATCGGCGCGGCGACGTCGACGTCCCAGAAGCCGATCTTCCACTGGTCGTCGAGACGACGCGGGATGAAGGTGTCGGCGTACATGCGGACTCCGGGAGTGGCGCCTGCAGCCGCTCAGATGACGGCGCCCATGATCGCGCCGGCGATCACGAGACCGACCGCCGCGAAGATGGCCAGGCCGACGTAGAACAGCACTGGGCCGAAGTTGCGTAGCGCGGACAGCGAGATCAGCGCAACCACGAAGCCGACGAATCCGACCAGCGCCTTGATGCCCGGCCCGAGCGCGGCGATCTGCGTCAGTGCCGACGTCATCGGGCCGGTGATCCCGGTGAACGCCACCAGGTCGAGCGCGTAGCCGGGGAACGCGACACACAGACCCCCTGCGAGCAGCATCAGCAGGGAGATGACAGCCATCGGCCGACGGGACGGGTTGCGGAACGTGGATGGGGAAGCGAGAAGTGCGGTGCTCATGAAGTTCTCCAAGAAGTGATCGAGCGGTGGGCGGGCTGTTGAAGGTGGATACCGAAAGTCGAGCCGGTGGTGTCGGCAGGCCGTTGCGGCTCGGCGGGTAGAAAGCAGGTCAGGCCGGGTGGGATCCGGTGGAAGCGGGTGGCGAGGGGCGAGGGCCTCTGCGGATTCATCACAGGTCCTCTGCGTCGCGCTCGAAGACGATCTCGACGCGCCGGTTCAATGCGCGGCCTTGCTGCGTATCGTTCGAGGCGGCGAAGCAGCACGCGCCTTTAGCCTCGAGCGTCACGGCCGGGGCCAGATGCGGGTACCGGGTACGCAGGTGGTCGCGCACCGCGTTCGCGCGGGCAACGGCCAGCGTCTGGTTGCTTTGAGGTGACCCGACGCTGTCGGTGCGCCCGCTGATGGCAATCCGGCTCGCCGAGGGCAATGACCTCGCCACCTCGTCGAGTTGCGCACGCGCGGTGGCGGTCAACGACGCGTCGCCGAACTCGAAATGCACGATCACCTGCCGTGTCGACTTCGCTGCGGTGGCGGCGGAACTCAGGGTCTCGACGGGCGCCGCCAGCGGGGAAGGAGCGGCCCCGCTTGTGACGAACGCTTCCCCGGCAGCCAGCGACGATCCGGGATTGCTGGAAGACAAGGTCGCAGGACCTGCCGGAGGCTCCATCGCGAGCGTCTTCGGCGTGACTGCGGGGCACGCGGGCGACACGCATCGGGCGAAGGCTGCACGGCGCCCAAACTCCATCTGGGCGATCCGCCCGGTCGGCAGGGGGGAGGGCACAGCGTAAGTGCTCAGCGGAGCCGACGCAGTCGAAGTTCGGGGCGGCGAGCTGCACGAAGAGGCGAACGCCGTGCTCAGCGCCGCGACGCTCAGGCCGCCCATCAGGCGAATGCCGCCGCGCTTCATGGCGACACCCGTGCCGTGAGCATGATCGGTCTGGTGGCCGGCAATGCCGCCGCGTCGCGGGCCCGAGCGGCGCTTCCGCCAGCAAGTGCGGACGGCTGGGTCGGCAGCTTGCGGTAGACCTGCCACGCGTAGCGCGATCGTGCTTCGCTGCACGCCGCGCCCTTGAGCTGCGAGCAGGCGGCGTTGTACGCGCCGACGGCATCCCATGTCGCACCGTGCCGGGCGAACGTGTCGGCCAGCAACCAGGCGCCGACCTGGATGTTCGTGCAGGGTTCGTACAACTGCGCCTCGGTGATGCCATGGCGCGCCAGCGCGCCCAGATGCGAGCTGTTGATCTGCATCAGCCCGATGTCGTAGGTGCCGGTGCGCTGCAGGTGCGTGCGATTGACGGCCTGCGGGTTCAGGTTGGACTCGACCCGTGCGATGGCGTAGAGCAGCTCCGCTGCCATGCCGTAGCGTTGCGCGGCCTGCTCCCAGCAGGCCAGCGCATGCGTCGGCATGACCAGCGAGAGAACCCATCCGGCAAGGAGCAGCAGGCGCATGGCTCAACCCGTCCCGAAATGCGAGACATCGACAACACCCACCGCGAGGTGGGCAACGAGGTCAGGGCCGGCGTTCGGCCAGGGTCGAGTTCGGGTGAGCCGGCAAGCGCGCCGGCGGAGTCGGGTCAGGTCGTGGTGCGGGTCGCTGGCAACGGTCGTGTCAGCCCGCGCGTGGCAAACGCCATCGTGCAGCGCGGTCGGCCATGTTGAGCCGGGCCTGCCGCAGGACGAGGCCGTCTGCGTCCTCGAACTGGCGGCACAGCGCCACGCAAGCCGTGGTCAGCTGGTCGAGCTGGAACTTCGGGTTGGGGTGACGATTGGCCGGCGAGCGCTGCACGGCCAGCAGCAGGTCGTACTGCTGGCGCCACATCGATTCGCGGCGGCGTGGAGTTTGCGGTGAGCGCAGCACCAGCTGAGTGCCGAGAAAGTCGAAGATGCGCGGCGCCGCGTCCTCATGCAGGAAGACCAGCGACACGCAGGCGCTGATCAGGTCCGGGAAGCGGAAGGTCGGCGAGACGTTGTCGTCGCTGCGCAGCAGGCCGTAGAGCCACTCGTGCTCTTCGAGCCAGAGCCGAGTTTCGATGGTGTCCGGGTGCTCGGCCTCGACGGCGGCGTGCGCGGTGCGTTCCTGGCGGGCGATGGGCAGGGCGGTGAACATGGCGCATCCCTTCGGTCGGTGGCTGCGGGTGGGGCTATGTTGAGCGAGTGACCGAAGGGTAGGTGGCGGTGAGGAGCCGGGGCGGGCGGAATGCGGGGTTTGTGAGGGGGGTTTCGTCATTGAACGCGCGCAACCTGCCCGGGGGCCCGGGGGCCTGCCATCGCAAGTGGCCGGCGATCCGTACGGTTTCAAGGGCTGATGTCTTGGACAGCACTTCTTTGCGGCCTCGAGCATGTGGTGGCTGGCTCACCGCGTCGTCGATTGGGTCCTCATTCCTGTTGGCGCTGTGGCGTTGCTTTGGCAGCGCTGACAATCAGACTGCGACACCTCAAACCATGACCTGCAGCCCCATCAACCGGCCTCGTCGCCTACCGGCTTACGCTGCGTGGCGCTGCGGACTTTGTGGAACGTATCGCGGATCCGCTTTTCGACGCAGGTGATGGATGCACGGAACTTCCGATCGCGATAGCTTTCAGCAACGGTTTTCAGCATCAGACGATGTCGCAGCGGTGTTGGCCGCGAGGCCGAATCAGATCCTAAGAGTCGACGCGTCAGGCGGCAGCCTCGGCGCGCTTCTGGAGCTACTGATGCTCAGGCGGGGAGTGGACCGGGCGGTCACGGTGTCCGATTCGTCACGCCGAGGGCGGCTGATCCGTCGGCTGTTGAAGTCCCGCCAGGCCTATTGCAGCGAAGGCCGGACCGGCGTGCTCCACCGGCCCGCGAGCGGATGCGATGAGGCCGCCGCAAACGACTTCGCCGAAACGTTTCATACGCAGTTGGTGGCGGCTGGTGTAGCCAAGCCAGCGGCGCGCAGACTGTCGGGTGCCCTGCACGAACTGCTGACCAATGTGGATGAGCACGCGGGTGAAGCCGTCGACGGGCTCGGGGCATTTGAGGTGCTCGACCGCGAAGCCTGGATGGTGGTGGCGGACAGTGGACGAGGCGTGCTGGGCGGCTACCAGGAGTCGCCGCTCGCCCACAAGCCGGCCGGCGCGGAGGAGGCGCTCAAATGGGCTGTGATCGACCATCGTTCCCGCACCGGTGATCCGTCTCGCGGTACCGGATTCCAGACCGTGGTCCAGTCGGTGCGGTCGTTGGATGGCTGCATTCGCGTTCGCAGCGACGCAGCCAGCATCGAGCTGGAGCAGCAGGCAGAACAATCACGCTTCCTGCTACGGGAACAGGGCCAGCTGCGGGGTTTCGTTGTCAGCGTGCGCTTGCGCTGGTAAGGCGTTGAAGTCGAGCCGACCCTGGGCGTCTGTCTCGGCCGGCGATAGTGGTGCAGCGGCCGCCAGGCGAAGCGTGTGAATGTTGTGGCGCAGTAGCGCCCGCGCCTCGCGGGTGGTGCTGGTCCGGATGGGAAGGTACGCGACCTTGCCGCTCTCGCTCACGAAGGCCCTGCGCCTCTTCATCGATCGCATGTAGGCTGTCGAGTCGATGAATACGACTTGCTTGAAGGATGCGCGAAGCGATCTCGCCGCCTCTGCGTTGCCGCGCACAACCAGCGTCAGATCCCGTCCAACGGCGGACGCAAGGTCCGTGAGCCGCTTGCAGGACGACTCCGCGCTTTGTTTGGTCGCCGTACCGGTCAGGAACTCGAAGGCAATGGCCTTCACGGCCGGTTGCAGGCGGATGAACTCTGCCCATCGCACGAAGTCGTGGTCGGTTCGCCCGTTCACATGCAGCGCGGTGCACAAACCGCCCTGGGTCATGTGGTACCAGACCCAGGCGATACGTTTCATCGCATGCAGATTGTCGTGCCGGGGGCTGTCAAGAATCGTGCTGAAGTCCGGCGATGTGGCGAAGACCGCGCCGGCATGGACCAGGTGGCGAGCGATGCGGCTGATGTCAGGCAGCGGCCAGATGCGCTCGACCGCGGGGTCCTCCTGAACACCCGAGAGAACCCAGCCGTGGCGAGGGCGCACGCCATAGCTTTGCGCCAGCTCCTTGCGGGTTCGCGCACGCGTCGCGTGGCCGCGGCCCCTCAGCGCGTACGTAAGTGGCAACGCCACGCAGTCGTCAAGTGCGGTCATACCGCCGCCGGCCAGGCTGCCCTGGAACAAGGGTATCCAGTCCGGCAGCCGTGGGAGCTCGACCATGCGGGCCGACGGGATGTTGGTCAGATCCCAGCCGTCGACTTCGCGATGTCGGGCGACGTAGTCGCTGGCCTTGCGCGGACAGACCATGTCGCATCGGCTGACGTCATCGCATGTGCAGTACGACATGCACGACACGAGCAGCGAACCCGTGTTGCGCAGGTGCAAGCCGCCGCAGACTGGACGGTCGATGCAGTTTCCGCACCCCAATAGAGGCTGACCAGGGCCGACGTCCTTGAACGTTGGTGCGAATCGGATGGCGTCGGCGGCCAGCAAGTCAGCGCTCCACTACGAGGTCGATGCAGCTGGCAGCCTCGAGTTGGGAGCGCACCTGGGCGACCGCGAGACCTGCGCCTTGTTGCAGATCCTGCAGCAGTTCAGGCTTTGGCTGATTCACTTCGCCGATACACACGTTCTCGTCGCGTACGACGATGGCGCCGCCGATCAGCTGGAGCATCAACTTGCGACCGACCGGCGGCATCTCACCGTGGACCGACGCGCGACAGCCCAACTCCTGGCCCGGCTCCAGCGCCACCAACATGTCCTGGGCGCCAGCGCGGAGTTGCCGGTTCCAGCCCTTGGCGCGGCCTTCACGTTGCTTGCGTAGAAACTCATTTCCCATACGACATGCCCTTCACCACAGCGGAGTAGTACTTCGTCTTGCCCACCTTGCGTTCGGTGAGCAAGCACATGCGCGTCAGCGCCACGAGGCGGTTGTTCCAGGCCGTCGTTACGGTGTCTTCGCCGGATGCATCGCCGATCGCCTTGGCGTCGGCCTCACCAAGTTGTAAAACCAGTCGCAGGGTGGTTTCCAGCTTCGCATCCAAGGGGCCAATGGCCTCGACTTGGCCAATCGCCGAAGCATGCAGCCGGCAGAACAGCAGGATGCTTTCAGCCTGGGCGGCGGCGATGAGGCCTTCTTCTCGCGTGACCTCACCCACGTTGGCGAGCAAGCAGGGGCGTCCGTCATGGGCGGCCCAGCGCATCACGGACAGGACGGCTTCGCGGAAGGCGCTCGCGGTGATCAACTCCATACCCGTGAAGTCCAGCACCAACGGATCGAGACGGTTCGCCATAGCCGCTTGAAGCTTTGCGGCCGCGGCCCGGCCCGATGCCGCACCGGCGAGCGTCGTGGCTCCTAGGGCGTTGCGGATCAGAAGGACATTTCGTTCACTCACTTTCATGAATGAGAATGTACACGCTTCTTGATGGGCCGACGCAAGCCCCCACCGATTGGTCAGCTATTTCAACAGCTCGTTCATCGAGGTGGCTCTGCTGGCTTGAATACCTGCAGTCCGTCGATCACGGCCGCTTCTCTGTCGAATTTCAGCCAGACGATTCCAGCTTGTTCCGCGGCCTCAAAGATCAACGCCAGGTCGGTCTCTGAGGGGAGGCTGTACCGCGGTGCGCCCACGAACACCAAACCGCCAAAGGCGGTGGGGTAGGCGTTGACCGAGAGCTCATCGTCGAGCAGCTTCTGGCGGGTGGCCGGCGTCAGATGCGACAGCGATAGCGCGGCCAGCGGCTCCGCCTGTTCTCGCAGACGGGCGATGAGGTTGCGGTCCATGTTGGGCTCTCCGTGCCTCTTGGATTCGTGCGATGTGGAAGATCATCCGTGGTGCGATTGGCATCATATGGCCACCATGAGCCGATGCCAATTACGTCGCCCAAGCACGGGAACGATCCGGTGCTTGTTGCGCTTGGCACAGCCATTCGCCGGTGTCGGGCGGCGAAAGGGATCTCCCAGGAAGAACTTGCGCACCGCAGTGCAGTTGATCGCTCGTACATGAGCAGCATCGAGCGCGGAGGACAGAATCCGGGAATCATGTCCGTGGTTCGCATTGCGCGCGCCATGGACGTGACGATGACGGAGCTCATGGCCGAAGCCGAGTTGTAGCGGCGCGCAGCTGGGCCGGTGCCATCACCCAGTCGCGACATCGACCAGCGCCAACATGCAGGTCAGTTTGGAGGAAACGCGTCCATCGCAGAGAAGTTCAAGCCGGCGCACCGCGCCAGCTTCGCTACCCCCGCCGGTGAAAACTTCCCAACGCCCGGCTGAGCAGCGCGCTGATCACCAGCGGCACGCAAGGCATTACCAGCGGGTGCAAGGTGATCGGAACGACAAACCCGAGCACGGTGGCGCAGGTGGTCACGATCGCACCGCAGGCATACAGCGCGAACATCTCCGGGTCGTGCTGCAGGAACTCCTTGGCCTTGATGAGTCGAACGAAATAGCCGTCGATCATCACGGCCGCCGCGAAGGCGAGCAGCCAGGGCAACCATTCCAGCAGCGTCGCCAAACGGAAGCTCGCCAGCAGTAACAGCGCGTCGATGGACCGGAAATAGGCGTTGTTGAAAAGGCGCTCGTTGACCGATGCCATTTCCTGCGCCACGGCGCCGTCGATGCTCGCGGTTCGCGGCGCATCGCCGGCCGACGGGACGGGGGTGACTTGGCGCGCCGAGTCCTGCACGCTCAACGCACGCGAGAGGATGCGCAGCGCGGGCTCGTTTCCCCAGAACTGCGCCGTGGCCAGATGTTCGGTGCGCAGTTGAGCGAAGAAGCGTTCGGGTGGGTGGGCCGACGGCAGGTAGAGCACCAACACCAGCAAGCTCACCAGCGACAACAACGCTACGGCGCGGATCACGGTGTGGCCCTGACCTTCAGTGCGGGCATGCCCTTCGCATCCGGATCGAGGATCGGGAACCGCCCCTTGATGATCCGGCCGCCGGACACCGAGGCAAAGTACTGCAGGTTCGGCAGCTTGCCCAGCACATCGGCCGGCACCATCTCCTCGAAGCTTTCGGTGAGCTGGGTCGAGTAGCTCGACGAGAAGTCGCCCAGGTGAGCATCGGCGCCGCTGCTCAGGCCGACGCGCATGGTGTGAATGGCGGTCTTGCCGAAGGTCTCGACCACGAAGTCCTGCGTCGGCCGGTCTTTCGAGCGCAGCGCGATCAGGTTGTTGAGGTTACCCAGCGCCATGCGCGCGGCGTCTTCGCTGCCCAGCCGCTTGGCCAGGTCGGCCAGCGTCTGCATGGCGCAGGTGGTGAAGATGCCGCCCTCGGCGCCCTTGTTCAGGATCTCGATCAGCGGCTGGTTGATGACGTTCGAGACCTCGTCGACGAACAGCGAGATGCGCCGGTAGCCGCCGAGGTTGTAGCGCATGCCGGCGCGCGCGGCCAGGTCGGCCAGCGCCAGCGCACCGATGGCGGTGGCCACGGACGGATCGGGCAGCGAATCCAGGCACATGTAGAGCACGTGGCCGGCGCGCTCGATCTTCTCGAAGTTCATGATCGGCCGCCGATCGTCGGCGTCGAAGGGCTCGGGCGACAGGCTGCGGCCGAGGTCACCCGAGGTCAGCATCGACAGCACGGGCAGCAGGTTGGCGGTGATCTTCTGGTAGTGCTCGCGGTTGTGGCGGAAGGTGCGCACCTGCGCGTCGATCACCTTGTTGCGCTGCGACTGAGCGACGTGGTGCTCGTAGTACGCGACGAAGGCCATCAGGTCGGCGCTCGCCGCTTCCGATGGACGCTTCATGTTGCCGCGGTGCGCGTCGTGCAGCAGCTTCTTCATCTCCGGCAGCTCGCGCCAGCCGGCGCCAAGCGCGCGCTCGTAGTAGCGGCGCAGCGTGCCTTCCAGCACCGGCTCGATGCCGCCTTCGATGTACTTGGTGAGCTTGACCAGGTTCGGTCGCTCCTCCAATTCGACGAGGCCCTGCACGACCACGTTGACGGCGTCCCAGCCGAAGGCGGAGAAAGCGCCGGCCGTGTCCGGCGGCATGATGGACTGGATGCGCGAGGCGATCTCGGTGGGCTTCTGCCAGTTGAAGGTGAAGTCCAGCCGCACGCCGGTCTCGGGGAAGGCGGGGTGGAAGTCGAGGAAGGTGTCGGGCTCGCGCCAGTCCTGGCAGGCGCGCTGCGTCACGCGCTTGAGGCGGTGGCTGTTCTTGGGGTCGATGACGATCACCACATCGCCGCGCCGGACGGCCTGCGTGATCAGATTCGCTAGCGCGACGCCCTTGCCCGACTGCGTGGTGCCGACCAGCAGCGTGCCGCCCTCGAAGTTCTGCAGCGGTCGATGCAGCGCAATTTCTTTGGGCTCGAGGCCGTGGATATAGGGCAGGCCGATTTCAGCGTCGGGCTGCGGCTTCGAGTCATAGCCCAGCAATGTCAGCAGGCGAGGGGAGACGGTGAAGTCGCGGTAGTCGATCTTGGCCAGTTCGTACAGGCGCTGCGAATGCACCGGGCGCCACTCGAATCCGAAGCCGAGAAACACCTCGTCGGGCTTGCGACACCAGCGTGCGAGTTGTCCGGTGGTGATGACCTGGATACCGCGACCGGACAGCGACGCGCGCAGCACCAGCGTTCGCAACGCCTGGGTGAGTCGCAGCACGCCGACGCTGAAGCACAGGAGCGCCAGCGGCAGCGCCAGCGAGCGTGGAAGTTGGGAGGTTGCACCGACGAACGCGAAGTAGGCCATCGCGGCGAACCATGCGGCGGCGGCGTAGCTTTCATAAGCGCGCCGCCAGGGCATCTCGTAGCGGCGCGCCAGCATGTCAATCCTTCACGGGCTCGGAGAGAACAAAGCCCGCCAGATCGAATCCCTCGATGAAGCGCGGATCGATAACGAGACCGACCGTCATGTCGCCGCCGAAGTCTCGGGAGATGGTGGGTGGCCGTGTTCGGTCGGCGTGTACCAGCATGCGCAGGTCGGCGAGGGCGCGCAGGGCCAAAGCGGGCTGAATGCCACGGCGCTCCAGTTCGTGAAGCGGGATGAACAGGCCGTTCGCCACGGTGCAGGCCGCAACGGGCGAAGCGCCCACGTTGAGTGTCTCGACCACTGCAGCCACTGCATCCCGGACCGCAGGGTTGAGTCGCAAGGGCGCTTTCAGGGCGAGGGCCGGAGGCGATGGCGGCTCCAGAGCCCTTGGCGGCGCTACAGGTGCTGGCGTCCCCGACGGATCATGCGCGGGCGCACGCGTCACGTCGTCGGCCGGCGGCGGCGGCTCGATCAACGAGAGCTGCACACCCGAGGGCACGGTGGGAGGGGCCGGCACTTTGGGCGCCGTTGGTGGCGGTTCACCCGGTCTGCGCACCAGCCTGGCATCAAGCGGCGGCGGTGTGGGATCGACACCTGCGAACAGGATGGCCGGCGACGACAGCTTGACGGCTTCCAGGAGAGTCTTCGCGTCCGGCGGCTGGATGGTCCAGGTGGCATGCCCGGCGTCTTGCGCCTCGAAAACGCCGGCAGCCAGCAGGACTTCGAGCATGGTCTCGGGCGCCTTGGGAATGCCAGGCAACTGGTCGGCCTCCAGAAGCGCCTGCACATCGCCCGCTGACTGGGGCCAGACCAGAAACAGGCCCTCGCGGCCGAACCACACGCGGGTCTTCTCGCGGTTCGGCACCCAGGCCGAGTTGCTGGCGGCCAACCGCCGCAGCGCATCGACCAGATACCGTTCCAGGTGCGAGCCGAACTGAGGTGCGCCGTAGCGGTCGGCATTGGCTTGCAGGTTGCGGTCGATCACCAACGCGAGCGAGCGCCGCACCAAGCCGTCGAGCACGTTGTGGTCGCGGTACATGGGCATGCTGCCGATGCTGGCCAGCAGGTGCGGCACGATGACCGCGTTGTCCGCGTTCAGATACTGCAGGACGCTCAGCGGCACGACATGGGGCAGGGCGAAAACGCCCAGGCTGCGCGTCTCGACGGCGTTCGGCCGCCAGCGCACGAAGTAGCGCTGCGCGCCGCGGGACTCCAGCCAACCGGCGAGCGGCTGCAGATAGGCCGGCCACTCGTCGCCAGCGGCGTCTGCCACGATGACGTGGCTGAGCACGTGGTGCAACTCGCAGCACAGGCCGGCGATGAAGGTGGCGTGGCGCCAGCGTGGTTCCAGTTGCCGCCGCGCTGTGATCGTCGACCGCCCAGCGAAGATGTGGGCATCCGTGCCCTGTAGGCTGAAGAACGCGACCTCGAGTCCCAGCCGCAGCAGCCCGCCCGGGGCGCTGAAGTAGTTGTCGGCCGTGGCCGGCAGCAGGTGCACGCAGGCGGCATAGCGCTGCAGCAGCACCAGCACGTCGCGCTCGAAGGTTTCTCGGTCGATGCCGAAGCACAGCCGGATTCGGCCGATCAGGTCGTCGTTGGAGGCGAGCAGTTCCTCGACCGGCAGGGCAGCGAAGCCGGGGTCAGCGGAGGGATAGGGGTTGCCTGACGGCATGTGTACGGCCATCGCGAATGCAGCGCAGCGGGGTGAGGCATTCTTCGGTCAGCCGTTGGGAAGGGCTTGTCGAAACGGGATCGACTGGCGAGGCATTTCGCCACCAGCTTTTCACTTTCAGCTGTTGGCCGGCATCGCGAGCCGGGACGTGCCGGTAGCGGTCGTTCGATGTCGGTACCGACCCGCTGCTGTCATAGCCGCTACCGTATCGGGTGACCGCTGGGTGCGCATAGCTGAAGTTGACTTGCAGCCAACAGAAGCGTCGCAGCTGGTGGAGCCCTTCATAATCAAGATCTGACCCCGCTTGTTCGAGACGCTTCGCGTTCCATCATGGATAAATTCTTGCTTCAGCAGCAGGTGCTGGAACGGCTCGCCGAAGACCTGATGCAAGCCGAACAGGCAGCGCGGGCGGCCCATGAAACAGCGACTCACGATGAAAACGTCGCCGAAAACAAATACGACACATTGGGTCTCGAAGCTGCCTACCTGGCCACCGGCCAAGCTCGTCGCGCCGACGCCATCCGCCAGGCGATGGCCAGCTGGCGCCAATTCCGTCCCCGCCCCTACGACGCCAGCGAAGGCATACAACTCGGCGCGCTGGTCTGCCTGGTCGATTCCGCCGACAGGCAGCAACAGCTCTTTCTCGGCCCGAATGGGGGCAGCATGAAGTTGGTCAGCGGCGCTCAGCTCGTTCAGGTCATCAGCAGCGAAGCCCCGTTGGGCAGGGCCATGCTGGGTAAATGCGAGGGTGATGAAGTGTCGATACCGGGCGCTCCGATCCGACAGAAGTTCGAGGTGCTGCGGGTTTATTGAGCCGCCAGCAAGTTCACCGGCCGCCGACGCTGAATTTGTCGAATTCGAGCCCGGCACGCTGCATACCCGCATCGGGCACGAAGCTGCCGCCAGCCGGGCCCCGACCAACGGCTGCTCATGGCCGCGAGGCGAGTTCGCGAGAGTCCGCTCTCGCCGGTAAATCGCGTGGCTTGCATCCGAACCGCGTTCACGGATTTCCGTGAGCCTGGTTGGCTCCCAGCAGCGTCAGCATGCCCATCTGCACCGACGTCGGATCGGCCAACGGCCGCGCTGGAAACGAAGCCTGCACGCGCTGGTCGGTGCCATAGCGCTGGACCAGCTTGCAGAACGGGCAGTCGTCGTTCGACATTGCGACCGAGCCGAACGCTGCGAGGAACTCGCTGTGGCACGCCGGGCAGACGACGATCCCAAAACTCTGCGCCTCGGTCAGCCACAGGCCATCCGTGTGCGCCGCGAGATCGAAGGCCCGGTCGAAGCTGATGCGATGGGGCGGCTGGCACACGCCCAGGTAGTGACGGTAGGCCCCGACCAGCGCATCAGCCGCACTGAAGTTGGCCACGCGCAGCCGGCGGTAGATCGACACCACGATGGATGCTTCCGCACGGTACAGCAGGTTCGCGCCGTGGTACCACTCAGGTGAATCGGGTGGGCGTCCGCGCGGTACCGCTTGCCGATCCGGGAACAGCAGCCGCAGCAGGTCTCGCGGGCTCATTCCGGTGAGATGGCTGATCGTGCGCACCCGCGCACCGAGCACGGCGCATTCTTTGGCCAGCGCGAGGGTTCGTAGCTGACGGTCGATTCGCGTCTGCATGGGCCGCTCCGGGTTGCATCTGCACCGGGCGCTTCAGTCACGCCACCAGATGGTTGGCAGCGTGCACCGCAGCGAGGGGTCGCGCCAGCGGCAGCGGCAGATCGAGCAGGGCGAGCAGGTCGCGTCGCGGGGGAAACAGGGTGGCGTCGCCGACGTTGGCAACGATGGCCATGATCTGCTGAATACCGAGGGTGCCGAGCCGTTCTGCCTGCGCGGCGTCGAGTGCGAACTTGCAACAGGTGGCCAGGCGATCCTGCATGACGCCGTCACGGATGGTGAGCAACAGGGTCAGGTTGGCGATCTGTACGTCGGAGAGCTGCGCATGGTTCATGGTGCTTGCCTCGGGTGGGCCCGCGCGGGGCGTGGTGTGGGTCGTCGATGGGCGGTGTCCTGTTTGCTCGCATGAGTTGTCGGGGTGTGCGCCAGCATATGTTGGGCGAAACCTGGGCGGCAATAGCAAAAACTGGTGCGTGCAATTGCTTACCGGTTTGCCATCCGCAATCGCACGAATTTGCGGACGAATGCGTGAGCGCGGCGGAGCGCGGCGCCATTTGGCAGTACGAAGCAAGTTCGCACACTCGTTCAGGAAAGGACCGGCGCATGTGCTCCAGCGACGGAAGGTCGTGCGCTCGCTCGACAACGATGATCACTGCAAAGTCCGCAAAAACCACCGGCACGAAAAAGTCTTCTTACAAGGTGGACGACGCCAGCCCTTCCTCGTTGAACTCAGGGTTCAGGGAACGTCTCGTTGGCCGGCTCGATGAGGCTGGAATTCCTGCCCACGCGCGAACGGCCTACCTGGCTGCGCTGACCGAACGGGCGGCGCAGACCGTCAGCCGCTGGCTGGACCTGAAACGACCCGGGCTGCCCGACCTCGCGTCGTTCGATCGGCTGTGCCGCGTGCTGGCTTGCAGCGCGGATTGGTTGCTGGCACTCCCGCAGCCGCCCACGGGGCGTGGTCCCAAGCGGGCAACCGCTGCCATGCACTCAGAGCCCCGGCTGATTCATTCGGCGCTGGAACTGCTGGGCGAAATGATGCGCTTGTTCGATGACTGCGAGCCGACGCGGATGAGCGGCGACGAGATGGCGCCGAGGATTCATGATGGCGATCTCGTGTTCGTGGACCGCACCGTCGTGAGCCTGGCCGGAAACGGCATCTATGTCATCGAACTCGATGGGCGGGTCATGATCCGCACGGTCGAAAACCGCATCGGCACCGGCCTGGTGTTCCGGTGCGAAAACGACGCCTACGAGGACAACGTCATCAAGGACGCTGCCGCCGCGCGGCGCATGGGCCTGCGTGTCCTCGGCCGGGTCAACGGCGCTATCGGCTTGCAGCGCCTCATGGGGGGGTAGAGCGCCACCGAGCCCTGGGGCTCGGTGGCGTTCGCCTTGCTTCAGGTGGGCTCGATGCGGGCGGCGCGCCGTTGTCGAGCCCGAGACTCACTCTGGGGATCAGGCCGCCTCGGCCAGACCTTTCCACTCGGCCGCCGGCAGCTCGATCAGCCTGCCGCCCAGCGCCTCGAACTCGGTGGCGCGGTCGTAGTCCTCGACCTCCTGCGAGTAGTGGGTCACGGCGTTCACCAGCCCATAGCCCGACAGATCGGCTTCGGCGATCAGGTGCCGCAGCACGCCGGCGCGTTCGGTGTCGTTGAGGGCGTAGCGGTTGGCCAGCACCTCGACCGTCTTCACCGGGTCACCCACCAGCGGAATGCCCAGCGTCTTCTGCAGCTTGTTGGCTGCCTGCAGAAACGTGGCCTCGGATACGGCCGCTTCGACGACGTCGCGCACCTTCAGAAAGAATGCCTTGTCGTCGGCCTGCAAGGTGTCGTCCTTGAATACCGTGATCACTTCTTCGGTTCCGATGCTGCGCCCGACGTGGGTCTTGCGCATCGAGCGGTCGGACGCGATCAGGCCGTTGCTGCACACCAGGCGGTACAGCATCGGTTGAACCGACAGGGTGCCATGGCCGACCTCCGAGTTGCTCACGACGACGCCGGCCTGCACCACGTCGCCAGGCGCCATCTCGTGCTTGAGCAATGGCGTCACCACCTTCAGGTACATGCGCGTCTCGGTCAGTTCGACCGATTCGAAGCGTACCTGCGGCAGCCGCTGCAGGATTGGGAGCACGCTCTCGGCCAGATCGAAGTTGTCGAGCCGACGGTAGCGATCTGACAGCACTGCCCTGACGTTGCCGTCGAGCGTGCGGATCATGCGGCGGTCGTCGTCGCTCTGCAGCCAGGTGTTGACGTTGCGGTCCAGCAGCACCGGCTGCTCGCTGCGCATGCGCTCGAAATACGCATAGGGGATCTTCAGCTTGTCGGCCAGTTGGCGCCGCGCCAACGTGGTGATGCCGTAGCGGCTGGCGCCGCCGGCCTCTTCGATGACGAGCCGGGTGTCGCCGGTATCGTCGGTGTCGTGGCGCATCAGCGATGACGGCACGACCAGGTCTTTCTTCGAGTGAAGCTGGCGCTGCAGTTCCTGGGCCAGGCTCACGAGAGAACGTCCGCTCTTCATAACAATCTCCGTTTCGAGGGTGTTGCGGGAACGGCATGCCCCCATCGTTGGGGATGCGCATCCCCGCGATGGGTGAATGACGGATCGGGCCGGGCCCGATCCACGATGGCGCGAACAGGTCGCGCCGGGAACTCCAAACGTCTCCAGGGCTGTCTTCGCTGCACCTTGCGGCGCAGCCTGGTCTGACAACTACCAGTTGGGAAACCTTGTCGCCGTCATCGCGAGGCGCTTGCCCGTCGATGACGCTGACAAGGCGGATGCGGTCTTTCGACCGCATTGCCACCACTCTCACGCGGCGCGCTGCATGCCTTCCATGCGCGAGCGCCACACATCGGCCCAATCGAGGCCCGGCTGCTTGGGCAGGAACACCTGGATCTGCCTCGGGCCACTACCGGCCTCTTCTCGTTTCAGGCGGCGCGCGAGCGCGAACGCGAAGGCCTGGCCGTCGTACCCAGAGTCGGCATCGTTGTCGGCATACAGGCACACCCGCTTCACCGTCGCTGGCAACCACAGCTTCTCCAGGTTGCCTGCGTTGAGGGCCGCCCACACCGGCTTGTTGGTCGCCAGGCGCACGGCAAGGGCGGTCTCGATACCTTCCGCAATCGCCAGTTGCTCGGTGGCCTCGAACAGTCGCACTGCGGCGCCGTTGATGCCGGCTGACAAGACCTTCTTCGGGTCGCTCATCGGTGCCTTGCTCCCGTCCTTCAAGTAGGTGCGGTGCAAGGTCACCGCGTGGCCATCGGCACCCTGGATGCAGGCAAGCATGGCGGGGTACTCAGCGACCTTGACGGACTTGCCGGCGGCGTCCTTCTCGTAGTACCCGAGTGCCGGATGAAATCTCAACACCTTGGGGACGAGGGGCAGGCGCAGGCCGCGGCCGACCAGGTAACGATCAACCTCGTCACCGGCGGTGACCGTCCGAGCCTCGCCCCAGATGCGCTGCGCGAGCTTCTTCATGCGCTCGGCAGACGGCTCGTTCGATCCGGCCGACGCCGGCGCAGGGGCGGTGCCAACGCAGGACTCGACCTGGCGCAGCGCGGTCGCGAAGTCCAGACCGAGCGCGGCCTGAAGCAGCTTGAAACCACCCCCGGGACCGCAGTGCCGGCAGTGGTAGTTGCCTTCACCGAACTTGTCGGTGTACTGGAAGCGATCGGTGCCGCCGCACAGCGGGCAGGGCAGGTTGCGTCGCATCAGGATGCGTTCTTCGACGCCGAGGCTTTTGAGGATCTCGGTCCAGCGTCCGTGTGCACGGCGCTTGGCCTCGTCGATGCGGGCGGCGTACTCCGGGCTATGCATGGCGGTCTCCCTGCGTTGGGGAGGTGCCGTGACGATGGCTCGCCGAACGATCTGTTGTGTCGAGTGGTGCAAGTGGGTTCGGATTCATCATGATCTCCGTGAAGGTGAGGGCCACGCAGCAAGGCGGGTCCGGGTTTGGCGGGCTCGCTCTCCTGCCTTGCGTGGACGGTGGGTCGATGGGGCGCAGTGCGCCAGAAATCTCCTGGGCTGACTTGCGAACCCCGATGGGTTCCAGGTCTGTCAGCTACCTGCGGGAACACTCTCCGGAGCGTCCGCGAGGCCTTCAGGCCACGGCGCGCGCTCTGGAGAGGAAGCACAAGGCTTCCTCCCGATTCGCGTTCTCAGTTCACTACTCAGTTCACCAACTCGACCGAATGGCCGAGCGCCACCGGCCCCACGGTCAGACGAAACGTCCTGCCGTGCAGCAGCGGGTATTTCTCCAGCTTCAACTCCTGCAGCAGCGAGTCCAGCGTGTCCTTGGGATCGACAGATCGCAGGCGCCGGATCAGGTCCGCGAGGCCCTCCCGGTCGGCGTCGAGATCGGCCTCCAGGAACTGGTCGTGCTCGTCGGTGAAATCCGACGCCTGCCGAACCGGCAGGCCCGTCGCCTCGCCGTCGGGGATGTAGAGCGTGCCGTCGTGGAACACGCCGTCGTCGGCGATGTCGGCGAATGCGTCGCCGACCCGTACCCTGACAGCGCGGCACAACACCACGTCCGGCCAGATCCACCGACCCTCGAGGGTCGCACGCGCCCGTTCGTCGATGGCTTCGACCTGCAACGCTTCGTCTTCCGGATACCGCACATGCCGCTGCACCCAATGGTCGAGGTGCAGGCCGATGCTGTTGAAGACGACATGGCCTCTGGCCCGTGCGAACATCCAGCGGCCGATGTTTTCTTCGTCGACGGGGTCGAGTGCGGTCAGCGTGACCTCGCCACGCTCGATGGCCAGCCGGGTCGGCACCAACGCCGAGGTGCGAAGGTAGTCGCAGTCGCCACCCCCTTGCTGGTACGGGTAGCTCACGATGTCGTCACAGACCGCGCTCGGCAGCTCGTCGATGTCGTTGATCAGGTCGTGGTGCCCCCAGGCGCGCATGGCGGCGTAGTAGGTTTCGACGAACTGCCCCGCAGGCAGCACCGCCTTTGCACCCTCCAGCACCTGACGCCACACGGCTTTCAGGGCAGCGTCGATCCGCTTGCGCTGGTCTTCTTCGTCGATCAGCTTGTCGCGGTCCGGCAGCCTGGCCACGAACTGGCGTGAGTCCAGGTGCACGACGTTGACGTTGTCGAGCTGGTGGTACGTCGGCTTCATCACGCAGAAGCCCTGCAGGAACACCAGCGTGTTGTGGTGATGCTTGCCGTTTCGCTGACCAGTGAGATACACCGCCCCGACGGGTGTCGGTGTCAGCGGCAGGTTCTCTGCGGCGAACGGCCGCTCCAGGGTCTTGCCGTTCGAAACCACCGTGACCTGGAAGCCGTGGCACATGGTGGCGATCCGCGTATCGAGTTCGGGCAGTTCAACGCCGTGCAGCTCGATGACGGTGCCTGCTGCCATGCCGTCCGCACCCGGTACGCTGACGACATCGATGGGCATCCTGGCCAAGGCCGCAGCGGTCTCGAAGTCCACGCGCTGGGCGCGTGACGTGACGATGCAGCGCGTGGCCGAATAGAGGCACTTCGAGAAGCCGATGCCGAACGGTTGCTCCTCGTCGCGTGTCGCGGCGTCCCAGCCCGACTCGTTCAGCGTCAACAGTTTCTGGAAGTCGTCGATGCCGCCGCCGTTGTCGGCGACGCGCAGGGTCTTCGTTGCCGCGTCGTGGTCGATCTCGACGCGGGTTGCGCCGGCACGCCGGGCGTTTTGCAACAGCTCGGAGACGAGCGTGAACTTGTCGGAGAAGGCGTAGCGCTGGTTGCGCAATGCGCCCTCTTCGTTGATGCGAACCTGAATCTGCATGATGGTCTCCATGAAGGCGGCCCTTCCCTTGGCGGGGTGGGCCTGCCGGTGGGGGGATGGCTCGGTCAACCGCGTCGCGGCGGGAAATCGACCGGCACGGTGAACAACTGCCCTGCGTGCAGGGCTTCGAGCAGGCTGTGGTCGAGGAATTCGAAGGTCATCAGGTTCTGCGTGTGCAGGACCTTCCCTCGGTCGTCCAGCCGCTGGACCTTGAAGCCCAGCGGATGCCACAGTAGGCGATAGGTCAGACGGTCGGCGCCGGCAATCACGAACCTGCGGCCGGGCAGACCGGTGAGGACCTCGCTTTCCTTGACCAGGAATTCGATGTCCTCGGTCGAGCGGACCGCCAGCATCAGAGGGCTGGCTTCGCCGCGTTGGGTTTCGGTGTGCATCGTCGGCTCCTCAGCGTTGGTTGGTGGGGCAGGGTGGGATGAAGGCGGCGGCGCTGGAGCGGGTTGCATCGCGGGCCAACAGTTGATCCGGGCTCCGGCGCTCGCTTGGCCGGCGCATTGAGGCCTCGTTCGTTTCGCCTGGAGCGCAGTCGTCTGCAACGACGACGAGCGATGGGCGTTCGATCTCCTCCAGCATCACGGCGTCCTCGTAGTCGAGGTGGCCCGCGATGCCGTAGGCGATAACGATGGCCACCAGACACAGGAATGACTTGGCGGTTGACATGGTGTGTTCCTTGAGTCGGATGGAACTGCGGTGCGAGCCACGGCAGTTCCGGGAAGGCGGATCAGGCGAACAGGTCGCCCTGAAAGGTTTGCGCCCTGATCTGCTCGTTGATGCACTGCGGGTTTCTCGCCAGCCGCGCCTCGACCCACTCAGGGTTGCGGACGACGGCTTCGCGCACCCACTCGGGGTAGCGTTCGAGGGTGGCCGCGAGCCAGGCTTTGACGCTTTGGCGGATGCGGTCGCGGACCTCTTCGGCATCGACCAGGCCGCAGTACGCGATCGGCGACAGCGGGCTGCAGCCCACGACTCGCAGGCAGCTCACGAACGAAAAGGGCTGGCGATCCTTGCTGCGATCGGTGAAGACCCAGCGCAAGGTGTCGAGCTTCGTTTCGAGCGGCGTCTCCGGGTCGGAGAGGTCGCTCACCTCCTGGAGCAATCGCCAGTGCAGGAAGACGATGTCCTCCTCGGTCCATTCGATCGGTGACTCGTCATCGTCCGGTTCGTCCGCATGGACGACTCCGTGATGCCTGTCGCCGGGATCGCGGCGTTGTCCAGCGGGAGGTGCCAGCCTGAGATCGGCGTGGGCGTGGTGCCTGGCTGCGGGTGGATCGGTGGGGTTCAACATCGTGGCCTCCATGGAAAACAGAGGCGACACTCATCCTGTCGGGAGGCGTGCGCCCCCGTGGGGTGATGAACGACCGATCGTTGGGACCGGCGCTGCGGATGGAAACTGCAGGGGCTGGCTTGGCGCGGCGTAGGCCGCGTGATCGGTGTGCCAGCTACCGATCGAAGTACGCTTTGGGGGCGAGGGCGGAAGTGCTGCCGCCTCGAAAACGTGCTTCGATAGAAGTCTTGGGATGCGATGCCGTGGTCGGCATCGGCGCTCCTTCACATGGGCAGGACCGGTGGTCCGCGATCACATGCGAAGGACAGTGAACTCCAGGGCTTGCCGAATCGAATGCAGGGCCAGCTGCTGCCTATCGTCAAGGTACCGGGGCGGCGCGTGGCGGTCAATGCGCAAATGGCCTCCGATCGACGCTGATGCCGAAAGGGCAGGCAGCCGGGGTGCCTTTCCCGTGGCGAATGCAGCGTGCGGTGCGGAACATGGTGGCCAGCACCGACCGCCGAGGAGCATTGCCATGTCCGTCGTCACGCCACCGAGCCCGCCGAGCCTGCAGATCGTGAAGATGGATCAGGGCGGTGTCAACGAACGCATCCTGGCCAAGGAAACGAAGGCGGACTTCCGGCGCATCGAGGCGGCGAGCATCAAGATGCCGGCGCGTTTCACCAGCGCCGAAGGCAAGCGATTCTTCGTGCGCCTGTTCAGCACCTTGCAGCTCAATGCCCACTTCATCTCGGTGATTGCGCGCACGCGACTGGATCACGAGGACATCGCCAAAGTGGAGGCAGCGCTGCGCGAGCGGATGGAGAAAGTGACCGACACCCTGAACAAGGCCATCGATGGTGCCGAGGCGCTGTTCCAGGCGAACGGCATCACCAGCGTGGCGACCTATGACACCAAGGCGCTGGAGATCGAGGTGGGCGTGTTGTCGTCCAGCGGCAGGCGCTACCTCGAAGTCCTCGGCAAGTTCGACCAGCTGATGCCCCTGCTGCAAACGCTGGAGATTCACGAGGTCATCACGACGCAGACCGTCGATATCCAGCGCGCCGGGCTCAAGCGGCAGGTGCGCGACGTGGCGAATGCTGCCCGAAACTTTGCGACCGGTTTGCGTCGGCGCATGAATGCGGGCTCGCCAACGGAGGCCGAGGCGCATCCGACGCGGGTTGATGAGTCAGAGCGTGGCGGGGGCTCGCCGAACGAAGGCACGGCCGACGCCGTCGCAGTCGGCGAAGCCGATCCCATCCCGGCCGCCGAATCGCAGGCGTTCGAGACAGGCGCCGAAACCATCCAGTAGCCAGCTTGGTTGGGACCGCATCTGTGGAAGCAGCGCCGCACATGCCACCCGCAATCGACAGGAATGTCAGGCCC
Organism: Rhizobacter sp.; assembly: GCF_032229685.1. Taxonomy (GTDB): domain Bacteria; phylum Pseudomonadota; class Gammaproteobacteria; order Burkholderiales; family Burkholderiaceae_C; genus LMDS01. The sequence goes on from NZ_JAVTWP010000014.1 coordinate 27,322, forward strand.
ACGGCGGCGGCGGCCTTCGTGCAATGAGGCAGGCGCCCGGAAACTCTCATATCGTTCCAACAGGTCGCCCGCCATGGCGCCCCGTGCGCGCCGCGCACCCTCCGTCGCTCGCAGCGATGGCGTCGCAGTCGATACCTGCCTTGCTTCATGCCGCCGTGATGCGCGCCCATCAGCAGGTTGACGGGCAGTTCCGGTTCGACCGCAGTGCCCCCCACAGGCCCACCCGCTACGCGCAGGTCGGCCTTCCTTCCACGCCGCGAGACCGGGACGCCCGCGCCGTGCAGCCGAGGTAGCGCCCCTATCGGCCACGCAACCCTGACCTAGCGTCGCCACGACAGAGCCGGTCACGTCTGCTGGCGGCCATGGCCGCTGCGAGGCCCGACTATGCGCAATCAAACCAACGCGGTCGCAATGACCACGTTTCCTGCTCTACCTCCTTCCACCGATACTTCGCCCCACCGACAAACTGGCAATGTCGTGCGATTGCCCGAGACCGGCTTTCTGCGCCAGCCGCAGGTGCTGGTGTTCGTGCCTATCTCGCGGTCCACGCTGTGGCGCCGCATTCAGGCGGGCACGTTTCCCGGTCCGGTCAAGCTGTCGGCGCGGGTCACCGCGTGGCGGGCCGAGGATGTGCGCCGCTGGATCGCGGAGCAGGGCGGTGGTGGGCAGCAGGCGACGCCGGGGCGATGCGTGCAATCATCCCCTGTTGTCGAGATAAATCCATGCGCATAACGCCACCCCGACGGCGTAGAGCAGCCAAGTCCGCGAGATGGCGTACGGATAGACCATCAACGCGACGCCCAACCAAAGCGTTGTTCGCTGCCCAGCCCTCCGACCTCGTCGAAATGCGACGAGGCCGATCAGGCCGAAAACGATGGCGCCGAAAATGTAGGTTGGGCTGGGTAGCCCGCGACCGCGCGACTGCGTTGAAGTCAGGGCATCCATAGGGCGAGGTGTACCTGGTCGGTTCGTCTTGAAGGGGCGTGAGTTCGCGTGCATGCCGATCTTGCCGGTCGAACGCCAACAAGCGAGACTGAACGCCTCAGAAAGGCCCCGTCAGGGCGCCTCAGCAGAACCAGTGTTCACGTCCACCGCAGCGGACTCCGATCTGGCCTGCCGCTGAAGCCGAAACGCTCGATGGCCTGCCACATTGCCTCGATCACGTGGACCGCGGTGTAGTGGCTGTTGTTGACCGAGGCACGTGCGGCCTCGTAGTCTTCGTCCGCCAGCTGTGCGCGCAATTCCCGAGCGCGTGCCTGCCAAGCAGCGTCCGTCGCTTCGAGATTGAAACTGGCCGGCAGGCCGCCCCATCCGGTGTAGCGCAGCAGGATGCCGCGCTCGACAGACGTTGCCGGACGCTGCTCGGCTTCGATCCGGCGCAGCACGTCGATGGCCGCCATATTGGAGCCGAATTTGGCGACGGCGCCACCGGGATGGACGAGGTGGTCACGCGTCAGCAAGGGCCACTGATGACGAACTTGCGGCTGCGGGCTGCCACTGCCGACGCGCCATGCGGTGGGAGCCGGCGAAGTGGGATTGAACTCGGTCGACTCCTCGTCGGCGGCGTTGCCGGTCGACTCGGTGAGGTCGATGTCATCCCGTACCGCGAGAGCGGGCGAGAGGGATTGAAACTCCAGCTCGGTGTCGAGCGGGCTGAGGGTGGGGATGTCCGGTGCGAAGCCGGGCAGCCACAAAGAGGGCGCAGTGATGCGGGCCATCGGTGTTCTCCAATCAAAATGGGGAACACGGCCGCCCAGCAGGGAGACGTGCTCCCGGTGGGACATGGACGCGGAGGTCCGGAGGGTTTCGAGGCGCGCCGCGCGCGAGCGCGGAGCCTGAGTGGAAGAGGGCGGGTAACGACCGCGACGCCTGAGCAGACTCAGGGGCGCTCGGGTGAGCGCGTCGGCCAGAGGCCAAAGCGAAGGTCAGTGTGCGGCGAGTGCGGGCTGCGTGTGGCCTTCAACCCGCGGCGGTCACGGCAATCGATGCGCAGGGCAGTCGGTTTCGGATGGCAACGCGCCGTGTCGCTTCAGGAACGTCCTGAACCAGATGTCGCATTGCCTTGCAAACAGTCATCCCTTCGCGGATCGGTGTCCCATACGATGCACTCAAAGGTGCCCGCCGCCGTGACCGATTCAGCGTCCGGCGATGCGCCGTTCGCTCGCTGGGCTGCGACGATGGCGATGCGCAAGAACCAGAACGTGGGTGAAGGCGTGTCGGACGCCGGTGCCTTGGCACCGCGTCCCTGACCCCGAAACCCCGCGCCTTCACAGGCGCTTTCGCGTGGCTGCCCCTGGCCGTGCGACTGACGATGGAGACGTTCGACAGCAGCAGGGGAGCAAGACGTGCACAACACCAAACAGGAAGGGGTGAATGACACCACGGCACGGTCCATTGAGATGCTGAAAGCCGTCATCGAAGGGCGCACCTACGACGCCGTGGCGGTCGACCACGGCATCACGCGAACCGCAGTGGAACGCCGGGTCAAGGGGATCGCCAGACGGTTGAGTGCCGAGGTGGGCATCGCAGGCCTCAACGAAGGCGGAGCCGCCTTTGTTCGCCGCTTGCGCCACAAGCGGGCCGCGATCCTGGCGGCACTCGAACGCTTCGAGCCGAAGCCGTTCTGCAGCACACGCCAGGCGCGAATCGTGTCGGCCGCAGAAATCGACCAGGCTGTGCATCGAATCCGGGGACGGAGCGCGCAGCCGGCGCGGGACATCGCGTTGTTCTACATGCTGTTCGCCACCGGCGCACGGCCGCTGGAGATTGCGCGCATCGAGGTGCGGGACTACCTCGATTCCGCCGGCAACGTGCGGCGTGAATCCGAGTTGCGCGCGGAAGCGACGATCACCGGCAAGTCGCGCCCGCTGTTCTTCGCCAGCAGCAAACTCGATGACGCATTGAGCGCCTACTTGCGCGTGCGGCTCGAAAGCCGACAGAGGCTGGGGCCTACGTCTGCGTTCCGTGGCCTGGACCCCGACAGCAGGCTGTTCCTGACCGCGACGGGCTGTGGGTTCCAGATCACGCCTTACGGAGGGCCGGGGCAGCATCGCTTTCTGTGCCGGCCCATCCTGGAGACCTATCGCAAGCTGTTCCGGTATGCCGACGTCGAAGGAGCGACCGCGCTCTCCGTGCGGCACACGGTGGTGGCCCGCCTCTACGAACGTGGCGCCGACGAGGAGCAGGTCGGTCTGGTGCTGGGCATCAGCGACCGCAGTGCGGTGCGCGGATTGTTCCCGCGCTCCCGGCCGACGATGGCGCGGTTGGTGGATGAGTTGCTCTGAACTGAACTTCCAGCAGCGAATGTCGACGCCTTGGGAGGGCCGATGTCTTTGTCTGGCGCCGCCTCCCGGAATTTGGGGCTTGCCACCATCGAGTTGCATCGGTTCGTGTCTCGGCCATCATCGGCCGACCTGCAAGAGAGGCAGTTCCGAAATGGCTGCCGGCTGGGCGGACCTTTCGGCTGGCATGCTGACGAGGCATCGAGCAAGGTTCCGAAGCCATGGACATGCAGCGCTTCTCGATCAAGGGACGGGTCCTCAGCGGCGATGACCCGCTGCTGCAAGACGCTCTGGCGCAAGTTCATGACACACCCGAACGACCGCGATGCCTTTGCGTCGCGGGCGGAATCGAGATGTATGTCTCCCGCCTTCGGCACTTCGTCGTCAAGCGCATGCCGGAGACCGGCCATCGACACCACCCAGGCTGCCCGTCCTACGAGCCGGACCCGGCGCTGTCAGGATTGGGGGAACTGGTAGGCGACGCGGTTCGCGAGTCCGACGTCGGCGCCATCGAGTTGTTCGTGGACTTCCCATGGACGCGATCGCCTGGCCACGGTGGATCACGCTCGGGCGTCGACTTGCCGGGCGATGTGGAGGTGGCACGACATCGCATCAGCTTGCGTGGCCTGATCCACTTCCTGTTCGAGCGTGCGGGATTCAACCGGTGGACGCCTGCGATGGAGGGCAAGCGCAACCAGGGTGTGCTCCACAAATACCTGACCGCGGCCGCACAGGAGGTGATGGCGAAGGGCATTCCACTGGCGGAACGGCTGTATGTGCCGGAGCCGTTCAACGAGGCGACGCACCCGGTGGTGGCACATCGGCGCCGCGTGAAGCTCGACATCCTGCGACCGGTCGAAGGCCGCAGTCCGCTGGCCATCGTTCTCGGAGAGTTCAAGGCCGTCGAGTCCACTCCCTCGGGCCACCGAGTCTGGATTCGACACATGCCCGATGCGCCCCTGCTGGTGGACAGTAAGACATGGGCGCGGATCGAGAAGGTGTTCGCTCCGCTGTTCGAGGCAAGTGATGCGGATACGGGCTGCCGGGTGCACCTCGTGATGGCCGCGCTGATCCGCGCGCGCCGGGAGCACACCTACGAGATCGACGCGGCCAGCCTGGTGCTGACCAACGAGCACTGGATTCCGCTGGAGGGCGTGCACGAACTGCCGCTGGTGCAGTCGCTGATCGAGCAACGGCGGCGTTTCGTCAAGCCCTTGCGCTATGACGCGCAGGGTGCAGCGAGGTTTCCGAACGCGCTGCTGCTGGACGTGGGCGCAACGCCGGTGCCATTGCATGTCTTCAGCCCCTTCATGACCGCCAGGGACCGGGAGATCAAGGAAGCCGCCCTGCGTGCCTGCGATCATGGCTGGGTCTGGCCGGCGGACGCATCCGTCATGCCGGCGCTGCCGCTTGCAAGTCCGTGATTCGCGCCCTTGACGCGGTCCGTTCGCGCGAGAGCATGTTTTGTCGAGATGTCTCGACACGCATGAAGGAGCGCAATCATGGCGAATGCCATCGTGACCATCCACGGCGGGCCGATGGCCCCCGCCACGTTGCTAGGCCCCTCGGCGGCTCGCATCCCCACGGCCGGCAAGATCAGGGCCGGCATCAAGGTGCTGTCGCGCGCCGCGGCCGAACAGCCGCGCGCCCGCGAAATCTACGATCAGGGTGTGGCCGCCGGCGAATCGTTCGACCAGATCGAGAAGGCACTGGCCGAAGCATTGCCCAAGCTGAAGACGCCGCTGATCCCGCGCAACGTGGCCTGGTTCACGGTGCGGGGTCAGGACTTCGCGAACCCGGCACTCGCGACGCAATTGCTGGACGCACACGGCGAGGATCGGGGCGAGGGCCATCGGCTGTATCGCTTCCCGGTGGTGTTTCCCTCGGACCACTGGCAGACCGTGATGCCGCACGAACTGGCCGCCTGGGGTGCCAACGAGAAGCGCTTCTGGTCCGAGTACTCCGCCGATGGTCGGGTGCGACATTGCCACTGCCATGCGCCGGTGCCGCTGGCCGACAACGGCAAGCGCGCCATCCGGCTGTTCGGCGGCCGCAAGTCGATGCTGCGGCAGGAGAACGGTGGCGTCTGCGAGCCGGAAACCTGCCACGAGTACCAGACGAAGCAGTGCAATCTGAACGGACGTTTCCTATTCTTCGTGCCCGGCATCCGCTCGATCAGCGCCTTCGAGCTGCACACCAACAGCTTTTACGCGATGAACGCCGCGATCCAGAAGTTCGAGACGATTGGCTTCCTGCGCGGCGGACGAATCTCCGGCTTCCTTGATCGGCAGCGAACGCCGTTCTATCTGAGCAAGCGGCTGATGGAGGTCAGCCACATCGACGAACAGGGCAAGGCAGTGCGCGTGCCGCAATGGATCATCGAACTGGAAGCGCCGGTCGATGTGTCGGCGCTTCTGCGCGGTCCGGAAGACGACGATGCCGCCATCGTTCAGGGTGAGTTCGCGAGCCAGGTGCTCGAAGGCGTCAAGCCAGCAGTTGACGGCTCAGGCGTCGCCGACCGCGTGGCGGACTCCGAGCCGGTGTCGGCCGGGGAGGGTGGAGAGCCGGCGCTCGACAAGGTGATCGCTCGCGCTGGCGCCATCGGCCTCAGCGCGGGGGTCTATCTGGCCTACACCGACCGTCGCTGGGGCAGCGGCTGGAAGCTCAACCGGCAGGGCCGCCGTCGAGCCTGGGACGAACTGGAGCGATATCGAAACGATCCACAGGGCTACGTCGACAAGGTCGAGAGCGAAACGAAGGTGGCGTCGTGACTGCCCCCACCTCGATCCGGGTGGCACACTTTTCCGACTTGCACTACGGTCCGAAGAATCTGGCCGAGGCCGACCGCTGCTTCGGCGACGCCATCGATCAGGCGATCCGACTGAACGCTCAGGCGGCGGTCATTTCCGGCGACGCCACTGATCACGCGGTGGACCTGCACGCACCGGCCGCCGCCAGGCTGGCTGCTCAGGTTCGAAGGCTGGCCGATCACTGCCCGGTGCTGATGCTGCAAGGCACGTACTCACACGAACCACCGGGAACGCTTGCGATCTTCCGATTGCTCGGCGGGCGCTATGCGGTGCATGTGGCGGATCGCATCCATCAGGTGGGCCTGACGGCCGATCGCGTCTGGATCGCGTCCGAGGGCTGGCGCTTTGATTCAGTACCGGCCGGCTTGCTCGCCTTGTTCACCTGCGTGCCCACGGTGAACAAGGCGGTCGTCGCGTCAACGGTCGGTGCCGGCGCTGCGGCGCAGGCCGTGGGCGAGCAACTGGCCGACCTGCTGCAGGGGTTCGCACCGATCCACCGCGCCGCTCGCGCACTCGGTACGCCGACCATCGGCGTGTCGCATGGGACCGTCTTCGGTTGCGTCTCAGAGCACGGCGTTCCCATGGCGGGTTTCGACCACGAGTTCAGCACCGGCAGCCTGTTCGCCGCAGAAGCCCAGGCGTTCCTGCTGGGTCACATCCACCGGCACCAGTCATGGCAACGCGACGGTGGGGCGGGCCGGCAGTGCATCGCCTACCCCGGCTCCATCGGGCGTTTCCACTACGGGGAAGAAGGCGACAAGGGCTTCCTGCTCTGGCAGGTCGATGCGCATGGCGCGCGATGTTCGTTGCACCCGACACCTGCGCGTCGCACGGTGGACATCACATTCGAGGGCAGACCGGCGCTCGACGCACTGCGGACCGCTGTCGCGCAGCAGGACATCGCGGGTGCCTTCATCCGGGTTCGCTGGACGATTGCCGAAGAAGACCGCCATGAGGTCGACCGTGCGGCGATCATGAACGTGCTGGCCGGCGCCACCGAGGTCAAGCTCGAGGGGCGCATCGTGCCGGTGGTGCGCACCCGTGCGGCGGGCATCGCACAGGCCCACAGCCTCGTCGAGAAGGTGAAGGCCTGGGCAGAGGTCACGGCCAGCCAGCCAGACCCCTTGCTGGCCTGCCTGGAGGCCTTGTCGACCTGCTCCGTCGAGTCCATCGCCGCCAGCGTGCTGGGCCGACGGGACGTAGGCCCACCGTCAGCATCGGGCTCATCCTCTGCCGGACTGGCCGGCATGTCGAACGAGCCGATGTTGTTGACCTGAACCTCTCGATCCGGAACCGTGACCTTGCAAGGCCGATTCGGCGCGAGAGACTGGCCCTGACGCAGCACCTGGAGACCACCGATGCAAGTTCTTTCTTTGACCCTCAAGGGGTTCCGCGGCATCCGCGACGGGTTGCGTCGCGACACACTGACGCTGGACTTCGAAGCGCTGGCAGGCGAGGCCGCGCTGGTGGCCATCGTCGGCGGGAACGGCCGCGGCAAAACCACCCTGATGGACAACATGCACCCGTACCTGACGATGCCCTCGCGTGCCACGGCAGCGGGTCCGGGCGGCTTCGCGTACTACGACCATGTGTGTTTGCCCGAAAGCGAGAAGGATCTGGTCTGGACGCACGACGGCGTGCGCTGCCGGTCGCAAGTGGTGATTCGGTCGGGAACACGTCGCCGCACGGAAGCCTTCCTGTTCGAGCAGTCGGGCTCGGCCTGGCACCCGCTGCAATTGCCCGACGGCACCGTCTCGGACGGCAAGGTGGACACCTACACCCGCTGTGTCGAAGCCGTGTGCGGCAGCGCGGACACGTTTTTCACATCGGTGTTCTCGGCGCAGGGCAAACGGCAACTGAGCCACTACCGCAACGCGGAGATCAAGACCCTGCTGGCCGATCTGCTGGGGCAGGAGGAAATTCGGGCACTGGGCCAGAAAGCCGGCGAAGTCGCACGCACCTTGAAGGCCGGGTTGGCGAGTGTTCGCCAGGAATTGGCCGGGCTCGACGACGAAAGCCTGCGCATCGGCGACGAACGACGCCGTGTGGAGGGCGCGGGGACGCGCATCGCACGAGCATTGGCCGCGCGCGCCGCTGCCGATGCGGCACGGGACACCGCGCGTACCCTCCAGGCGCGATTGGTGGCCGAACGTGAACAGACGCTGGAGACGCAGGCACAGCGCCGGCGACTGACGGACGAACGGCAGGCAGCCATCGAGGCTGGCGCGCAGGGCATGGCTGCGCTGGACACGCAGGATCGGCAGGAGCAGGAGCGCATGACGAGCCTGGGACAGCGGATCGCCGAGCGCGTCGCCCAGGGGCGCAAGCGGCGCGACGCGTTGGAGAAGCGGCGCCAGGAGCAATTGCGGGTGCTGGTCGCTGCACCCGCCGTCCTGCGGGCTTCAAGGGTCCTTCCAAGGTCGCAACATTTTCTGTCGATCCGTACTGACAGGGTCGGGCATTGGCGCCGGGAGGTGCAGCAGTGGACGCAGTGCGCCAGCGCCCGGACGGCTGCACAACTGCGACTGGCGCAGATCGAGCGCGAGGCAGGTCAGGCGGTGCTCAGAGCCGAGGAACTGGCCCGGCGTTTTGGACTGACCGGCGAAGTGCCCTGCGCAGGAAGCGATCTGCAGGGTCGCTGCAAGCTGTTGGCAGACGCCCATGAGGCCCATGCGCTGGTGCCGAGCGCGCAAGCCGAGATTCACCGGCTGGCCGTCGAGAAGCGCAGTGTGCAGATTCAGCTGGATCAGAGCGAAACGATGTCGCAGGCGCTGGCGCATGCCCCGGGCGAATGCGCCAGGGCTGAGCGACAAGAGACGCTGGCCCGCGACCGCGTGTCGCGGCTGGCATTGCTGGCGGCACGTGTCGAAGAAGTTGACCGTGCACGCGCCGAGGTGGCCGCTGTCGAGCAAGAGCTCGCCGCGTTGGCCGCCACCGCGTCCGCTGATGAAAGCCCGGACGAGCGGTCGGAACGCGCACGGATTTCGGCGTCGCGTGAGCAGATTGCGGTACGCCGCCAGCAGCAGACCGAGCAGACCCGCGAGCGCGTGGGCCGACTGGACGCGGCGTTGACTGCGTTGCCCGCGCCGTTTGCGGAACAGGCACTGGTGGCGGCGAACGACTCGGTCGTGCGTGCCACGACCGCGCTGAGCGCTGCCGAACAGTCCCATCTGCTGGCCGTCAGGGATGGGCAATCGTTAGAGGCGGCGACACGACAACTGGCCGGCGTTGCCGACCGACGGGCGGAGGTCGCGGCTCGACTGGCCCGTGTCGAGTCGGCATTGGGCGGGTGGACACTCTTCGCACGCTGCATGAGCAACGACGGTCTGATTGCGCTGGCGATCGACGATGCCGGTCCCGCCTTGTCCTGGCTGGCCAACGACCTGCTGCTGGCCTGCTACGGGCCGCGCTTCACGGTGTCGATCCACACGCTTGTCGAGACCGGCAAGGGGGACCAGAAAGAGGGCTTCGACATCGTCGTGCACGATGGTGATTCCGGGGACAGCAAGAGCGTGAGCCTGATGAGCGGCGGCGAGCGGGTGTGGATCAACGAATGCCTGACCCGCGCGGTGGCGCTGTACCTCGCGCGGCATTCAGGTCGCCGCTACGGCACGCTGTTCTCGGACGAAGCCGACGGCGCGCTCGATGCAGACCGCAAGCGCATGTTCATGGCGATGAAGCGGGAGGTGCTGCGGCTGGGCGGCTACGAGCGCGAGTTCTTCGTGTCGCAGACGCCCGAACTGACGGCGATGGCGGACGCGGTGATCGACATGGAGGCGCTGGTGGAATCAGTGACCACACCTGTTGGGGCATGGTCACTCGATCCACTCACTGCCGACAGTCAGGACGACGACAGTCCCACCACCTCGGCCCAGCGCCAGGGCGGGACGTCGAGGCCGTAGCGATCAACCAGTCTGAAGAAATCCGGCCAGCGGGCGGTGGCGAACTCGGCAGAAGCTTCGTCCTCTCCGTACCGCTTCTCGATCCGGTAGCCATGGCCGGCGGAATCGAGTTCGGTCAGCACGGGGTGGTTCGGACCCACGCGAAGCCGAGCCCGCCAGTGGCCGTGCGCCAGACACTCCGGACCATCGAGCAGCGCGCGGATGCGCCGCACATAGGCTTCCGGCGTGCAGCGTCGCCCGTTCGGTTGCAGGCTCCCGCCTTCGCATGCGCCTGCCACGCGAACGGCTTGACGCAGCACCTGCACGCGGCTGCCGATCATGCCGACGTTCCAGCTGCGCGAACGCTTGCCGGTTCTTGCGTCGCAGACGTTGTTGTCACCGCCTTCGATGGCGATCAGGAAGCGATCGTCGGTCATGCCGAGCGAGGCCGCGGACACATGGAATGCAGTCCATTGGTATTCGAGTCGGTGGCTCATCAGGCGGCCTCCGCGAACAGCGTGGGTTGAACAGGCCGTGCGGGTGCACCTTCTTCCGTGGGCATCAGTTGCAGCTCAATCCTTGCGGCGTCACCCAGATCGGCGGCGAACACGAAGGACTCCAGGTAGAAGGCGTCACGCGCCGCAGTGGGCTCGCGCAGGTCGAGCACCAACTCGAAGGTCTGGTGGCCCGCCCGATACCGCATGCGGGATGCGTACCGCGACTCGAGATCGTCAAACCGCTCGAAGGGCGATGAACTCCAGGAACTGCGTCGCCCCCGCAACGGTGGCAGTGGCGCGTTGAACACGGCGGCTGCGTAAATGCCGAACCGGCGTGCGAACTGCGCCGCCGACACCGGGTGGCAGAGGGTGCGGCGCCACTGCGCGAGATAGTTCTCCGGTGTCACGAGACCTCCGTCGACGAGCAGTCCGCCATCGACGGTTCGCATCGCGCGGTCCTGGCACAGGAGGTCGACGACCTCGTAGCGTGCCAGGAAGGGCAGGCACCGACGTTGACTGCCCAGCACCTGCGCGGTCGTGTCGTTCGACGGATGAAGGGTCCACGCGACCGCGACGTAGCGCGGATCACAGTAGATCGTCGTGTCGTCGGGCAAAAGGATTGCGGCCTGCTGAATTTCGTTGTCCGGCAGCAGGGGTGCTTGCCGGAAGTCCGCTGGTTGCATGTGGGTCTCCAAAATGAGGGCAGGGCGTCGGCCATTCGGCACGACGCCCTGCGTTAGGGGGGTCACCTTGCGGTGGCGGTGGGTGACTTAGCCGGCCAGGACGGTCGGCGGTCGGCCGGTGTGGTGCTCGACCACGCGGTTGCCGGCCTCGTTTCTTTGGTCCAGGTGCACTGCTTTCAGCAGGCTGTCCGGAACGACGATGCCGAGTCGAGCGAGTTGACCGGTGACGGTCGCCACGTCGGTCCAGTCGCGCCACGGCTCGTGCACGCTGGCGTACAGCACTTCCTCCTCGGCACCGGGATCGCCGCGGTGCGCCGTCAGCACTTGCAGGAACACCTCATGCAGTGGCCGGTCGTAGCCGGCCACGACGAGCACATCCCGGACGCCGCAACGTGCTTGCGCATGGTGGCGGCTCATCACCCGGCTCCCGGTTCGTTGAACACGGTGAGCCCGTCGATGACGGCCGCGTGGGCATCGAACTTGAGCCAGACCACGCCAGCGTGTTCGGCCAGTTCGAAGATGGCGGCCAGGTCGGTCTCGGCCGGGATGTCATAGCGCGGTGCCCCGACGTAGACGAAACCACCGTCATCGGTCGGGTACGCATTGACCGACAACTCGTCGGCGACCAGTTTGCGGCGTGTCGCCGCAGACAGGTGCGAAACAGACAGGGCAGCCAGCGGCTCGGCCTGCTCCAGCAGGCGGGCCACGGTGGATTCATCCATGGCGGGCTCCTTGTTTCTCGCGCGACGACGCGGGCCTCACCGGGCTGCGGCACGGACGACTGAAGTCCATGCCGCAGTCCCTGCAACGGAACCAGCGCAGGCGCCCGAGACGGCCAAGCAACGAACCCTGTCCAGGGCAGAGCGGACAGGAGGTCGCGGCAGATGTAAACATATTCTCTCCTTCGCAAGTTGGGAAGGGGCACCGCCCGACGGGCGGAGTGCCCCGAGAGGGTGACGAGCGAGACGGCGCAGTGCGCCAACGGCTGGCTACAGCAGGCCACGTTCCGCAAACGACAGCACCGTGTCGCCGGCGACGATCAGGTGGTCGATGACGCGCACGTCCACCAGACCCAGCGCCGACTTGAGGGTCTGGGTCAGGTACTCGTCGGCCCGACTTGGGTCGGCCACGCTCGAGGGGTGGTTGTGGGCCAGCGCCACGGCGGCGGCGTTGTGTGCCAGCGCGCCTTTGACGACTTCGCGGGGGTAGACCGAGGTCTGAGTCAGGGTGCCGCGGAACAACTGCGCCGCCTCGATGACGTGGTGGTGCGCGTCGAGGTAGACGACGATGAAAACTTCGTGTTCCAGACCCGCGCAGTACAGGCGCAGCCACTCGCGCAAGACCTGCGGTGAGTCCATCACCGGGCGGCCCTGCATTCGGGCGTGCAGGTCGCGCAGCAGCAGTTCACGGGCGACCGTGAGCTTGCGCTGCAGACGATCCTCGACGGTTGCGACGTTCGCGCCTGAGATGCTGAGGTAGGTCGGTGCTGCATCGGCCAGCACCACGGCGGCAGATTCGGGGATCGGGGGCGAGAGCAACTCGCCGACCAGTGCTTCGCGCGACAGCGCGGACAGGTTCTGCATGGCGTTCTCCAGGGGTGAGGGTGGGAACGCCGTCCCCAGCGGGAACGGGGTTCCCGAGGGATGCGCATGAATGGGCATGCGCGGCTGAATGGCAGGTATCGACTGCAACGCCTGACGAGGTCAGGTCCTCCATGCGGAGGGATCGATCCGAAGACCGAGGGGCATGGGAAGTTTGGCGGCGGGGGGGGCGAGCGGGCAACCGGAGGTCGCGCGTTGCCACCCGAAAGCGGCGGCGAATGCGCCGGGCATTGCACGTCGTCGCGCGATGGCCACGGCTGAGATCTGAATATCGCTGCAGTCGAGTTGGAGTCCGACCTGACATCGACTTTCAAGAAGAGCGCAAAAACCTGCGGACAGGTGTTTTGAGATGCGGCACCATGGCCGCTCGGCTCCCCTTTGGAGCAACGCCATGATCCGTTTGAACCAGCAAGTCCGACTCACCCGCCGCGAGGTCGAACGCTTCGTGAAGATCACCGACTTGCCGCCGGAGAACATTCGAACGCTGGCGGACTTCGACGCCTACATCGCCCGTTGCAAGGCCCACTACTGGGGGGTGTCTCACGACACCCGCTTCCTGCATTGGCTGATCGACCGCGAGCGTGATCGCTGCTGCGGCGACAGGGTGAGCTGCAGCTTGGTGACCTGATCAAAAGGAGGGCCCTCCGAAGAGGGCCCATCAACGACGTTCGGAGGTCCGGATGCATGCCGCGCCGGATTGATCGAGCGCAAGCTCAAGCGGCTTCCGGCATCGGGTCGAACAGGTGATCGAGCGGCGCGACATCTCCAACTTGAAGTGCGGAACACGCGACGATCACGCGAGGCTGCACCGTGACGTCGCCGCCGTTCACGGCTTCGACATGGGCCACGACGGTGCCGTGGGGCGTACGCACCTCCATGTCACCCAGCCCGTGGGTCCAGGAGGCGTCGACCTCGTAGTCGGCGTCTTGCGGCAAACGATCTCGAACGAGTTGCACACCGGCATCGAAGGTGTCGGTCGTGACCACGTCCGTCAGGTCACCGTACTCGCGGTCGTAGAAGGACACCTTGTAAGCGGGTTGCGATGGCATGGTCAGGTCCAGCCGCAACGCTGGCATCAAGTGCCTGGCCACATCGAGGGTGCTCGCGGGGGCGACGACCTGGTCGCGTTCCAGGCGGCCCAATTTGAGCAGCAGGGCATCGGCATGGGCGCAGTCATCGAGGGCGAGCTGGGTGCGCAGCCCGACGATGTCTTTCACCATCAATCGCAGTTCTTGAACGATGGCACGTTCGGCACGCGCTTCGATGGCGCGCAGGGTTTCGGTCGCAGAGGCCATGGGGAATCCTTTCAAGCAGATGACGACCTGGCTCAGGCAAGTCGCGGTGGTGAGGGAGGGCGGCCCGGGCGGTCGCCGCAGGCAGGGATCGGAGGCAGCGATGTGCGCGCCTCGACGAGTTAGGTCAAAAGAAAAAGGGGTCGAACGCCTCACGCGCCACCGGGCGGTGGGTGTGAGGGTTCGACGATCCGGGCAACGCGGCGAGAGCTGGGATGCCGGTGCCAGAAAGGTGACTTCCTGGCGCTACGAGTCAAGCCGCCGTGCGAGCAGCTTTGGGCCGGGTCGAGTTCGACGGCGACAACTCGGCTCCCGTCGTGGCAGGCGCCATGGCAGGCACGGCGGCCTGCGGATCGAAGCTCGCTTGCGCTCGCGCGAATTCAGGTTCACGCGTCAGCCGGCGAACTTGAGGCGCGGCCGGCTCTTTGGCTGTTTCCGGGAGGCATTCGAGTGCCACGTCGCCGCCTCGGCGCAGCAGGCGCGCGGGCACGGCAAACAGTCCAGCGCACAGCCACCGGACGAACTGTCCGATCCGCTTGTTGCGTGCCTGGCGCGCCTTGTGGCTGCGCAGGGATTCCTTGCAGCACAGGTACAACGCCAGATGGGCGCGCTTCATTTCCGGATCGGCTTCGAGCTGGTTCAGCACCTCCGTGGCGATCGTCACGTCGTGACCGACGCGCCGGTAGAAGGTGACCCAGGCTCGCTCTTCCTCAAACTCGACGCCGAAGCGTTTGGCACGAGGGCGGGCTCTTTCGATTTTCTCAGGGGACATGGTGTTGGCTCCGGTAAAAGAGGGAACACCTTTCCCCGGCGGGGTGACGGTAGACTCCCCGAGGGTTGCAAAGGCGTGTGGCGCTGATACGCTGACCAGCCCACACATGGAGGCCCACACGATGCTTCGTGCAGGCACAACGCGACGGTTCACGCCCGACGAAATCGAGGAATACCGATCACTCGATCTCGACTTCGAAGGAGCGCGAACACAGGACGACATCGAACGGGCGCTGGCCACATGGGCCGGTGCGCTCGCCGATGAGCGACCTGATCTGCTGGACAAGATCGTCGTGGAGATGGCGAAGGCGAAGGCGAAGGGCGTCAAATGCTCCGCACGTTTGACCAGGGTGGTCAGCGGCGCGCCTTCTGCCGATTCCCTTCGGCAATCTTGATCCAGCGGTCGGCGATCTCGTCCAGATAGACCAGATCGTCGGGCTCGATGTCGCCAGACTTTCGCAGCCGGGCGATCACTTCCTTGACCAGCGGTGGGTCATCCTTGGCGAGTTGAACTGCCAAGGCTGAAATGCGTTTGCGGTAGAGGCTGGTCAGCACGACCCGTCTCCCGCAGCGCGGTTCTCGCAAGCCCCGAATGTCTGCGCGAACGCAGGCAACAGCGGCTTCATCAGCGCCGCGATCTGCGGCGCACGCAAGGTCAGCATCCGGGCACGCCCGGAGCCTCCCAGCAGCACCCCGACGGGGCGCAGCGCTTTTGTCACATGGACATCGAACATGGTGTTCTCCTTCATCGAATGAAAGGGAACACCCATCCCTGGCGGGGAACTTGGGGTTCCCCGTTCGGGATGCTCCAGCCGAGAACAGCGGAGCGGCTCTGTGGCACGAGGCCACGGCGTTCAGCCCGAGGGCTGAACAGATCACACAGCCACGGTCGTGGCTGAACCGGAGCGATGTCCGGTCTCTACAAGGCAGGTAACGACTGCGACGCCAGCGAGCTGGACTTCAGGAGGCCAGGGCCTCGGATGAAGGCTGTGCAGGCACGATGCCCACAGATTGCCCTTCCAGTCTGGCACTCGGGGGGCGCAAGCTCAAGATCGCACCGGACCGTGTCGGAAGATGCCACCCGAAAGCGCCGAGCCGTTGAAGGCTTCAGCGGTGGCGCGCCGCGACCGGCAGGTGGCTGAACAGGCCTGTCGCGCCGACATTGCCCATCGACAGCGCAGCCGGTTGGCGACTTTTGAGTGATGGTGGTTATCAAAAAACATGATAATATTCATCACCGCTTTGGGAGCTGTGATGCGTCAAGTCAGGGATGGGCTGGTGGTGTCGAGCGTCGGGACGCTGGCTGGCACGCCCGGCGAGATTGGCGAGCAGTTGCGGCATTCCGGCGCCGAGCGCGCCATTGCCCTGACCTTTGCGCATGAGAGCGAAGGCACCGTGCGAGTGATCGCCGAAGCCCTGGGCAACCTGGCACCGATGGTCGCGGGCTTGGTCAAGCGGCGTCAGCGCGAGGCACTGGACAAGATAGTCGATGCACTGGTGCCGACGGTGCCGTTGCCGGAGCACATGCTGGTCGAGGCACGGATGACGGCACACGCGCGCAGCGAAGTCCTGGCCTCGGGGGACTGGCTCACCGCGGCGCAACTGGCCGAACTGGCAGGTTTCAGCGCCTCGAACCTCAGCGCGCAGCCGAACAAGTGGAAGAAGGACGGGCAGATCTTTGCGATCCGCCACCAGGGCCTGGATTACTTCCCGGCCTACGGCCTCGATGCCGAGGCAGGCTACAGGCCCTTGAAGCTGCTGGCGAAGACCCTGGCGGTCTTCGGGACCGCCAAGGACGGATGGGGCCTGGCCTACTGGTTTGCCTCGGCCAACAGCTTCCTCGGCGGCAAGCGTCCCCAGGACGCGCTGCTCAAGTCGCCCGAACGTGTGCTCGCGGCGGCCACCGACGAAATGGCCGAGATCGCCCATGGCTGACCCGGCCGGCGCGAGCCGTTCGCGGCGCGCCGCCCGGTCGACGCCAAAGGTGGTGTTGGCCAGCACCGTGCCGGCACCGCCGGCTGTTCTGCACATCACCCCGGTAACGTGGAAGGCCGGCACCGTGCTGCACCGCGTTCACCTGGACGTCTACGCAGCAGACGCGTTCAATCCGGGCATCAAAGGCAATGCGAGGTTCAGCCCCATCGTCAACGCCGTAGGAAAACCGATCCCGACGTTGTACGGTGGCACGAGCTTCAATTGCGCGGCCATGGAAACCGTCTTCCACGACGTGCCGTTCGCACCTGGGCTGAAGACCTTCGCCAAGCACAAGCTCGAAGGACAACTGCATTCGGTGCTGGCCATCACGGCGACACTGACGCTGGCCGATCTGCGCAACGTGCCGCTACGCAAGCTGGGCGTCGAACGCAAGCAGCTGATCGACACCGAGAAGGACACCTACGGGCAGACCCGCAAGTGGGCCCAAGCGATCCACGCGCAGCACGCCCACATACAGGGCCTGTGCTGGACCTCGCGGCAGGACGACAGCGCCATGGCGGTGATGCTGTTCGGTGACCGCGTTGGTGCAGGCGTGTTGACGCGGCGGGGGTCTTCGCGCGCCTTGCTCGATGACGGGCCGGCGTATGCGGAACTGCTTACCCTGGCTGACATGATCGGCGTTTTCGTCGTCGCCGGACGAGCCTGACGGTGGACGGATCGGGTCCCGCAGATTGGCTGATTGGAGTTCGCTGGGTGCTGTGCGAAGCTGCGCTTGAGTCGAAGAACCAAGGAGTAGGGGAGCAAGGATGAGCGAATCAACTGTCGCGACGTTCAATGCCGGTGCGTCGATGCTGGGCTACCTCTACCAAGTGCGCGTGGCACTGCTGTGGGCCGTGCGTCAGAGCCGGATCGGGGACTTCTCGGTCAGCGTCGAAACGCTTGACGACGTGAGTTTCGAGTCGAACGGCGATCCCATCGCGGTGCTGCAGACCAAGCACTCGGTCCACAGCACATCAGGCTTGAGCGATCTCAGCCCGGACCTTTGGAAGACGCTCCGCATCTGGATGGTCGGCCGCTTCAGCGGCGAGGTACCCATCACAACCGCAAAGTTTCTGATCTCCACTTCGGAGATATCAGCTGGCACCGCCTGTTCGGCGCTGGTACCGGAGAGCGAGAGCCGCAATGTCGAAGCCGCGTCCACTCGGCTCAAGCAGGCGGCTACAACCTCGACGAATGCCGAGCTGAAGGACGCATTCGGGGCGTTCCTCGCGTTGGATGAGACCGAGCGGCGGCAACTGTTGAGCAGCATCTACGTGGTGGCTGGTCAGCCCGATGCGGACGCCATCCATTCGCAGCTGCAGGCAGAGCTGTATCACGTGGCGCTTCACCACCAGACACTGTCGGTTCAAATGATCGAGGGCTGGTGGTTCAAGCGAGTGATTCACGAACTGGCGCACGGCGGTGCCGGCATCCCACGGGCAGAGATCGATGCGCAGATTTCCGAGGTCCAGGAGTCGCTGAAGCGCGATGCGCTGCCCATCGACGAAGAGATCGACGCGCTGATGGTGGCCCTTGAACAACTTCCGGAGTTCGCCAATCGCCCGTTCTATCGCCAGGTCGAAATCGTCGGCGCCGGGCCGCGTCGCATACGCAACGCAATCACGAGCTACCTGCAGGCGTTTCGACAGCGTTCTGCCTGGATGCGCGACGACTTGTTGTTCGACGCCGACCTGCGGCAGTACGACCAGCGCCTGCTCGTCGAGTGGGCGCTGCTGCGCGAGCAGGTTTGCGACGAACTGGGTGAAGGGGCCGGCGAAGACGAGATGACGAAGGCGGGGCGGGCCATCCTCAAGTGGGCTGAGGACGCACCCCTACCCATCAAGTCCGGAGTCAATGTGCCTTGGGTGTGCCGGGGATCGTTTCACATGCTCGCTGAAGATCGGCGCCTGGGTTGGCATCCGGACTTCGAGGCCCGCATGCAGGCGATCTTCGATGCGCCCTCAGGTGGCGCAGCATCATGACCGAGTGGCAGGACAGAACCATCGAGCAACGCAATCTGCTGAATCCGGCGTTCTGCGCTGTGGTGCTGTGGCAGGTGGCCACGGGATATCAGGCGGAAGCCGAAACGGTGATCGACGCGACGGCGGCGCTGCCCGTCGAGCTGGCCTTCGTCGGTGCCAGTTTCGTGCTGCGCGGCCAGACGCGCCGCCAACTGCCGGGCACCGTGCGCACTTCACTCGCCACCTGGATACAAGACCACCCGCTGGAGCGCTCTGCTGTCGCCAAGGGTATAGAGATTCTTCGTCCGTATGTGCGCGAGGCCCTGCTGTTCGGTGCGCAGCATGGCGCTTTGTTGATAGCCGGACGTGGTGTGGCCAGTGAGCCGGGCGCCGCCAAGCGGATCAAGAGCTACTTGAAACAATCGAGCGCCGACGTCAGGGACTGCGCTGGCCAGGCTCACTTTGTGGGGCGCTGGTTGCACAAGGGCGGTACACCATCGACGGTGATGGCAATGTTGGGAGTGCAAGCATGATTCAGATCGTCGCCATCGTTGCGTACAGCCACGATGGACGGTCCAGGGCCATCCAGATGGAGCCGGGGCGCGTCAACATCATTTCGGGCGATTCGCGTACTGGCAAGTCCGCCTTGCTGGGGGTGATCGACTATTGCTTCGGGGCCTCGGAGTGCGACGTTCCCGAAGGCAAGGTGCGCCGCAACGTCTCCTGGTTCGGTCTGCTGCTTCAAACCGAGCGTGGGCAGGCGTTTGTGGCGAGGCAAGTGCCCGCCGGAGATGCCAAGTCCAGCGAGGTCGTGTACGTCAAGGCCGACTCGGAACTTACGATCCCCGCGCACGCAGAGCTCCGTCAGACCACGAACAGGGAAGGGCTCAGATCGCTGCTTGCGTCGTGGGTTGGTATGTCGGACTACCTGCATGAACCGCCGCCGGGCCAAACGCGGGTGCCGCTGGCTGCAACCATCGGCCATGCGTTGACGTTCTGCTTGCAATCGCAGAACGAGATTGCCCAGCGCCGCCACCTGTTCCATGGGGCAAGCGACCGCTTTGTGGCTCAAGCGATCAAGGACACGCTGCCGTACTTTCTGGGTGCGGTGACCGACGACTATGTCGCCAAGCAACTGGAGCTGAAACGCGTTCGCACTGAACTTCGCCAGATCGAGCGCCGGCTGGCAGAGGCTTCCGCCATTCGAGGTGAGGGCGTGACGCGCGCGGACACCTTACTGGTCGAGGCCAAGGCGGCGGGCCTGACAACGCTGGGAGACGGTGCGACATGGCAACAAAAGGTCGAAACGCTGCGCCTGCTGCAAAGCTCGCCCGTGCCGAGTGCACTCGCAGAAGGTGGTGACGACGCCGAGTTCCGCCGCCTGACGGACGAGCGAAACGAGTTGCTCCGCGAGCAACGCAGCTTGGTTGCCACGCTCGAGCGAGCACGCGCCTTCGAAGGCAACTCTCGTGGGTTCTCGTCGGAGGCTAGGGAGCATGCGGCTCGGCTGAATGCCGTGTCGGTCTTCGAGCAGGGTGTGGACGGACATGCCTGTCCGCTGTGCCTGCAGGGATTGCCTGCGGAATCGAATGCGCCGTCGATTGGCGAACTGCGCGCCGCCCAGGCGTACATCGGTGAGCGCAGCGGCGCCATGGACTCGGCCACCCCTCGCATCGAGTCAGCGATCCAGGAGGTGGAGGGCAAGTTGGTCGAGGTCCGTCGCCGCATGGACGGCAACCGTGAGTTGCTGACCGCGGTCAAACGGTCAAGCCAGCGTCTGCAATTGGCCACCGACACCGAAGCGCGGCGGGCGATGGTTCTAGGGCGCATCAGCCTCTATGTCGAGAACATTCCTCAGATGCCCGACCTCACGGCGCAGCAACGCCGGCTGGACGAACTGAAGCTGCAGGAGCAGGATCTCGACCAGGCCGTCAGCGCCGACGTGATCCAGCAGAAACTCGAGTCCTGCCTGTCGAACGTGAATCGTTACCTGTCGGACTACGCCCGGCGGATCGGGCTGGAGTATTCGGAGAGCCCACTCCGGCTCGACCCTCGTGCGCTGACCATCGTGGCCGACACCCCCGAGCGCCCCGTTCCCATGTCCGAGATCGGCAGCGGCGAGAACCATGTCGGCTATCACATCGTTGCGCACCTCGCGTTGCACACGTGGTTTGCTAACCGACAGCGGCCGGTTCCCGCCTTTCTGTTGTTGGACCAGTTGTCGCAGGCTCACTTTTCGCCGGATGCAGCACCGCGCGACGGCGTGAAGCAGGAGAAGTTGGACTCGGATAGGAAGGCCGTCAAGGCGCTCTTCGGATTGATCTTCGACGTGGTCGAGAGCCTTCAGGGGCGGTTTCAGGTTTTGATCACGGACCACCCCGACTTCAGCGACGATGCGCGGTTCCAGGCGGCATTGCGGGAGCGGTGGCGCGATGGGTTGAAATTCGTGCCGGAGGACTGGCCGAAGGCCGACAACGTCGCGTGATCGTCGCTGCAGTTGCAAGGCTGACGGGATTCGTGTCGCCGCGAGCAATGTCACAAGGTATTTGCTGGGCGGACTTGCGCGCCGTGGAAGTACCGCGTCAATGATGGAGCCTGCCGGCCGACTGTCTGGCGCGGACGCTGTCGCTGGAGGCGAATGCCGTGCTGAGTAGGCTGTGAGGCCTTGAACGGGGAGGGAGTGGAGCGATTTCTTGCGCACCGACGTCACGCAGTAGCTTCGTGACCGAGCCGTCTGACTCAGCTATTGGCATGGCCTCTCCCCGGCTGCCGAAGCACTTGAAAGCCCGTGCACGGATGAGATTCTGAACGCATGGACACGCACAGGGCGTGTCCCGTTGCCCTTGTTCAGGAGCCTCAGATGAAACTCTCCAAAGCCGAAATCGACGCAATCATCGCGGCGTCGCCCCGCACCACCGTCCCGTTCGACAAGCTCGTTCTCTGCGAGACCTATCAGGCGCGACCGAGCGACAGCAGGTCCCGGTTGAGCATCGCCGAACTCGCGGCCTCGATCAAGGACAGTGGCGTCCTGCAGAACCTGGTCGTCATCAAGGGCGCGCGTGGTTTGCACGAGGTCTGCGCAGGCGGTCGCCGCCTCGACGCGCTGGCGCTGCTGGTACAGAACGCCGACATCGCCGAGAACCACCCGGTACCTGTTCTGATCGTGCCGGCCGATCAGGCCTTGCTCGCCAGCCTCGCCGAGAACGTGTTCCACGAGCCCATGCACCCGGCCGATGAATACATTGCCTTCGCCAAGCTGAGCGCCCAGGGCAAGTCGGTCGAAGATGTGGCAGCGGCGTTCGGCGTCACGCCCTTGGTGGTCAAGCGGCGCATGAAACTTGCCACTGTGTCGCCCCGGCTGATGGCGCAGTTCCGCGCGGACCAGATCGGCCTCGACTGCCTCATGGCGCTCGCCTCGGTGGACGACCATGCGAAGCAGGAACAGGTCTGGGCCAACCTGCCGTCGTGGAACCGCCGTCCCGACTGTCTGCGCCAGATGCTCGCGCAGGGTGAGATCGAGTCCGACCGCGATCCGGTGGCGAGGTATGTGACCCTCGCCGCCTATGAGAAGGCCGGCGGCACGTTGCGCCGAGACCTGTTCTGCGACGACGACAAGAAGGCCTACCTGCTGGATGCGGCCCTGCTGGACCGGCTGGCCAGCGAGAAGCTCGAACGGAAAGCGAAGCAGATCGCCGCACAGGGCTGGAAGTGGATCGAAGTGCGAGCTCGCTATTCCTTCGACGAGTTCGTCAGCTACGGCGAGCTTCGGAAGTCACGCCGAGAGCCCAGCGAAGAAGAAGCCGCTGCCATCGAGCGCATCGAGTCGCGCATCGCTGAACTACATCCCCAGATGGAAGCACTTGTCGATCAGGGTGATGACGATGAGCAAGGCGATCAAGTCTTCCTGCAACTCGAAGCCGAGGAAGAGACGCTGCAAACGAAACTGAAGGCGTTGCTGGAATCACTCTGCGTCTGGCCGGTCGAACTCATGGCCGAGGCCGGGTGCGTGTTGTTCGTCGGCAGCAAGGGGACTGCCGAGGTCAAGTTTGGCCTGATCCGCCCGGACGATCGCGCGAGCATGGCCGCGGCCGCAAAGCAGGCGCGTCCCACCGACGGTCCGGACAATGCGCTCGTGTCCCTGCCGTCGGGGAAGAGCCGACCCGTCCATTCGGACAAGCTGATGCGTCGCCTGACGGCGCATCGCGTCGCGGCCGTGCAGGCCGAACTGATCCAGCGACCTGACGTCGCGCTGGCGGCGATCACCGCGCATCTGGCCGTGAAACTGATGAAGGACGGATTTCGCTGCCATCGCGGCGGCGACGATGCGCTGACCCTCAGCGTCAGCGACACCCACGACGGTCTGCGTCGGGAGACGGAGGACATGGCGGGCAGCGCGGCGTGGAAGGCCATGGAGACAGAACGCGTGCACTGGGTGTCGCTGCTTCCGGAGGCCGGGCCGACCCTGTTTCCGTGGGTGATGAAGCAAGATCAGGCCACGGTCATGCGCCTGTTGACGTTCCTCGTCGCATCAAGCGTGACAGGTGTGAGCGGTATCGAACGTGAGACGCAGACCACCGATGCGCTCGCCGAGGCGCTCGACCTGGACATGCGCAAGTGGTGGACGGCCACTGCCTCATCGTATTTCGAGCATGTCTCGAAAACCCGGGTGCTCGAAGTCGTGACCGAAGCGGCGGGCGCCAACGCCGCCAGCCCGCTGGCCTCGCTGAAGAAGGATGCCGTCGTAGCGGGCGCCGAGCAGACGCTGACAGGCCTGGGATGGCTGCCGCCGATGTTGCGCACGGGTTCGGCTGTGCCTTCAGGCGCACCGGTCGTGGGTGACACGACAGCCGACACGGTGAACCTCGAACACGACTTTGAGGCGGCCGCGTAACGAGCGCGAAGGGCGAAACAGCACAGGGTGCTGCGGCGCCGCCCGCACTCAGGCCGGGGGCACATCCGGCGGAGCCTTCTCGGCGGGGTCGGGAGACGATCCGCCGCTCGGATCACCCGCCCGCGCCGAGGGTCGCCGACGCTTGCCGAGAACCGCGCCAAGGTACGCACCAGAAGCCTTGGCCCGGCCATGACCGGCGAGTTTGGCAATCTGCAGCCGGGCCGCGTGGTCAATGTCGGGCGGTACCGGCCCGCCACCCCGAACGGGTGAGAGGTAGCCGCTGGCGCCCTGGTAGGCGTTGTTCAGCATCTCGTGACGAAGCCCGTGGCCGGTGGCGCCGAGTTCACGGAATTTCAGGCCAAACGTGGCCAAGACGTAGCTGAACCGGCGAAGGTTCTGCTCCAGCGTTTTGGCTGGGTCGCCAAGATGCCCGTCCAGATGAACCGTCACGTTTTCGGCGAGCGCCATCGCCGCGTGTCGCTCCGGGCAGTCCAGCGGCACGAAGCGTTCGCGCCCGCCCTTGCTGCCGGCCTTGATCCGTACATACCGATCCGCCTGGCGCTCTGCGTCGGGTAGGCCAGTCTCGTCGAACGACATGGCGCTTGCGAAAGGCCTGAACATCACGGCCTCTTTGCGTCGCAGCCCCAGGGCCAGGATCACCCGCAACTGCGCGCCGACAAAGCGGTCGTACGTCGCGATTCGCGTCAGCATGTCTTCGATGTCGATGCCCTGGGCCGACCAGCTCTTGTCGCGCAGCGCGACCTCGTGGCGCCGGTACTCCTCGATTTCCAGCCCGTAGTACGCCGGGCCGCGCACGAAGCCGTGCTTGCCGAGCCACATGGCCAGCCCGCGCAGGAAACTCAGGTAGGTCTGGATCGTTGCCGGTGCCAGGTGCTCGCGCCGCCACACGTCGACCATCGCCTGGATGTGGCGGTGACCCAGGTTGCGCGGGTCGGGCAGGGTCTTGAAGCCGCCCTTGGTTTTCAGGTCACGGAAGAAGCGGCGCAGGAACATGGCGCGCTCGTGGCGCGTCTTGTGCGAGACCGTCTTCTCCAGCGCGGTGTGCTGCGCATTGAACAGCGTCAGCAGAATTTCCAGCACGCGCAACGGCGGTGCCGCGCCCGGCTTCTGCCGGGCCAGGATCTCGTTCGTGCTCAGACCGGCCCACTCCTGGCGACGGACCGGCTGGTGGCGCGAGGAACGGCCGCCGACGGGCGAGCCTTGCGGGCGGCGTCGGGAGGCGGAACGGACGGAAGGATCGGACATGGGTCTCTCCGGTATCACCCGGCCACCGCCCGAACGGGGGACAGGTCAGTCAAATGGGGGGAATCCGATGGGGGCCACCGTCCGGGGGAATTCCGAAGCCCGGACGGCTGGTGGTCGTGTCGATCGCGCAGCACGCGACCACCGGCGGTGCTGCGCTCACCCAGATTTGTGCCGATCCGGCCAGCGGCACGCATGCCACGGCGAAGTCAGCTCGGTCGGTCTTAAAAATGAAACGGTTGATCCGTCCCGGGCACGCATTTCTGCGATCACGGGCTTGTGGATGCCGGCAAGCCTCGAGGGCACAGCCGGCAACGGCGCAGAGGTCCAGCCTCAGCGCGCCTGATGGATCAGTTCGAGATTCGTAGCGCCATCCACTCGCATGGGTCCACCCCTGACCGAATGTCCAGGGCGGTGTCGAGTTGTCGAGCGAGGTCGTGCGGGGAGCCCACAAGGGCAAACACAGCCGCACGGTGCGTGGAACGCGTGCTCGAAGGAGGGCGGGAACAGCGGATCGGCATCGGGTGCCGACAAAGCGTTTGCGTCATGCCGCGGCGCGTTCTCGAAGAACGCCCAGCGAGGTCGCTGGAAAGCCGTGGCGTATGCACTACGAGGGAGATCGCTTGCGGGTCATCAACTCGGGGCGATGACCAGGCCGATTCGAGGATCGGCGCTTGAAAGGCGGGTAACGACCGCAACGCCTTTTTGACTCCGCGATGGAGCAGGGCAAGGAGCCTTCGGGAGCCGCCAGTTGACGACAGAGCAGTGCGTGGGTCAAGCGTCGTGCATCGATTTCGGGTGGCGAACACGACGCGTCGAAGCGCGGGGCTGAGCCGCAATTAGTTGAAGGAGAGGGTCGCGAGCGAGGCGCCACGGGGGCTTGACAAGCGCATCGGCCGCCTCTGGTTCGATCCCTCCACTCGAAGGCTGCCGTGCGAGGCCGCTGCGGCGCGCAGTCTGCGATTCGAGCCCTTGACAGGGCAGGCGCCGGTGCGACCGTGGTGCGATGCAAGACCTCCTCGCGCGACCGGCTATCAAGTCACGCTGCAGTTCGACAGCAGCGAACTCTGGCGGCGGTCCATTCGGACCTGATCCCGAAAGCCGGCACGGAACCGATGACATGCGCGTGGATGACCTGGAACTGCCCGTCGATGCTGGCGGGATTGCAACTTTGAAGCGGAGCTTTGTCATGGAACTGATCGTCAGAGCGGTGGATGTCGGCTTCGGCAACACCAAGTTCATCACCGGAGTCGCCGGGGGCGATATTCGTTGCGCCAGCATTCCCTCGCTGGCTTACCCGAGCGCGCGCGATCCCGCCACGTTGCCCGCCGCCGAACGTCGCAAGACGATGGCGATTCCGATCAACGGTCTGTACTACGAGGTGGGGCAGGACGTGGCGCTGGCGACGGACAACCTTCGCGCCACCCACTTGCACGATCGCTACACCGAGACACCCGAGTACATGGCGCTGCTGCGGTGTGCGCTCGCTCTGATGAAGGTTCCCAGCATCGACCTTTTGGTGGTGGGCCTGCCGGTGTCGCACTTCATGGGCAAGAAGGCGGCGCTCGAAAAGGCGGTGACCGGTACGCACGACGTCGGCGGCGGCAAGGCGGTGATCGTCCGCAAGGCCTTGGTCGTTGCGCAGCCGCAGGGCGCACTCGTGTACTACGCCGCAACACACCAGAAGATGGCGACCATCGAGCACGAGCAGAGCCTGATCATCGACCCCGGCTCGCGGACCTTTGACTGGCTGGTCGCGCGGGGCATGCGCCTCGTGCTGAAGACGAGTGACTCCGTCACCCGCGGGGTGTCGCACGTGCTGCGCGTCATTGCGAGCGATATCAGCACCGAGATCGGCACACCCTACACCGACCTCGACGCCATCGATCGAGCGCTGCGCACGGGCAAGAACCCGATGGTCTATCAGAAGACCTACGACATCTCGAAGCTGATGCCGGTGGCGCACTCGGTGGCAGAACGCGCCGTCGGCGCGATGCTCGAAAGCATCCCGGCCGACTACAGCTTCCAGAACATCATCCTCGTCGGGGGTGGAGCGTTCTTGTTCAAGGGTGCGGTGAAGCAGGCCTTTCCGAAGCACCGCATCCTGGAAGTGAGGGAGCCGATGTACGCCAACGTGCGCGGGTTCCAGATCGCCGGCATGAACTACGCGCGCAGCGTGATGGAGCCGGCCAGTGGCACCGGGCGCGTGGCGCGAATGGAAGGAGAGGGCGCATGACCATCCCAGCCAAGAGTGCCGGCCCGATCAGCATGCTGTTCGAGATGAATCGCGAAGACAACCCGCGGCTATACGACGACCTGGCGCGATTCAACAAAGGCACGAAGCGGGTCAACCGTCTGCGCTTTCTGGCGCACGAAGGGCTGCTGGCGCAGAACTGGTTGCTCGTGCCGGCGATGGCCGGCGCGGCGGCTGCGCTTCCGTTGCCTGCAGGTCCGACAGCGGGTGGGTTCGATCCTGGTGAACCGACCGTGACGAACCAGATGTTCGGGCAGCCGCTGAGCGAGTAGGGGCACACCGTGACTGGCACGAAGCGACGAGCCACCAAGATGGATCGGGTCAGCGCGTCCGAACTCGCGCAGATGGGCGTCTGTGAGAGGCGGGTCAAGTTCGAGCATGACCGTGGCAGGCGACGGACGCCCGGGCAACTGCAGGCGATGGAGCGGGGGCGGCGGGCCCATGAAACTTTCTACCGGGACGGCCAAGATACTGCACGAACTGGCGATCGATGCTTTGTGGCGACGCTGGTGTTCGGCGAAGCGCCAGGGACCCACATCTTGAGGTGCTTCCGGGATCGAGTCATGCGGCCTCGGCCGTTGGGGCGCCGCTTGATCGTCGCGTACTACCGGTTCGCGCCAGCCGTGTGTAGGTTTCTGGATCGCCGTCCGAGCTTGCTTCCTGTCGCGCGTGCGCTGCTGCGCGCAGTGGTCCCGATCGCCAGTCGATGGCTTGAGTGGCAGTGGCGCCGCCATGATCGCTAGCGTCTTGGCCGCGCTGCTGATGCTCGCGAGCACCCTCGGGGTCGCCTGGTCGTTGTCGAGGCGGCGCCGTGCTGGATCGGTGCCCGTGAATCTGCCAAGGGAACTGCGCGACGCGCGGCTACTGTATGCCGAGCAGCTATTCGCGGCGACGGGCCGCCTGTCGATTTCTGCGCGAGTAGACCGTGCCTATCAAGTGCCGTCCGGCGTGATCGTTCTGCTCGAACTCAAAACGCGTGAGCTAGACAGATCCTACTTGTCGGACGTGATCGAGTTGTCGGCACAACGCGCTGCGATCGCGCTCCAAACGGGAGAGACGGTTTCGGATCACGCATATGTCGCCGTTCGGCGTCCCGGTAGTGCGGCGCCAAGAATCCATCAGGTGCGATTGATGTCCATATTGGAGGTGAAGGCCCTGGCGGCGCGTCGCGAAAGGATACTCTTGGATAGGCTGGCGCCGGGCTATGCGAGCTCGGCTGAAATCTGCCGTCGGTGCGCATTCGCATCAGGCTGCGAGAAATTCAAAGCTGGCGGGCTCCGTAAGCATGAAACGTAGAAGTCGCCACGTTGCTGCCGTCGACAAACACGCGGCTGTAGACGCGGCTGAACAAGCCATCGGGCTCGTCACTGGCAAGTCAGGGTTGCCGGCTTGCCAACCGAAAGCGGTCTTTTTCATCTCCCGCTCCGCTCTGGACCAACCCGCGCATCCTCAGCCGATTGCAGGCGACAAGTACGGCCCACGGAACTGCTTCCAACTGATCGGCGACGTCGACGTACTGTTGCAGTTCCTCTGTGAGCCGCGACAGGACCGTCTGTTCAAACGACTCACTCGTGGCCTCCAGTTCTTCGTGCCAGTCGCACCAGTAGACGCGCGAACGCCAGACGATGAAGTGGCTTTCACATCCTGTGGTGCGCCACACAGAGGGGTACATACTGACCACGGCGGTGTCGTGGTAAAGGCGCCAAGCCGGCCCACTTCGGCGGTCAAGATTGACGGTCAGCATCTCTCCGCAACCGTCGGGGCAGGCCATGACCAAGGATCGATCGACGCCCCGGTGCACCAGGGCAGCTTCACCAGGTTTCGCGACCAGGTCATCGGCCTCATGCCGATGCTCGACGACACCTCGAAAATGGATCCTGGCAGCGCGGCGCTTCATGCAACCTCCTCGTACTGGCACTCAGTCTCTTCGATGGTCCGCAGCAACTTGCACCCGAGCGCCCAAGCCCAGGTCCTGCGGTATTCGTCACCGATTGGATCTATCGAGTCAGGTTCGAATGTTGCCCGCCGCAACAGATACAGCGCCAAGGTGATGGCGTAGTCGGCAGGCGCGCTGGATGCGAGCGCGACGCGGCGGGTGTGGATGACGCCGTCGCGCAGCCAGTTCGTCCCTGCCGCCGCATCGGACGGGCGTGACTCGACCACGAGTGGATACGAGAACAACGCCTGCACGGTCTGCAACCACTCAACCGGCTCGATCTCGAATCCCTTCGGTGGGCTTTGAAATGCGATCCACACCTCGAGAGAGGCGGGGTCAGCGCCAAGAGGGCCCATCATGGCCTTGGCAAGGTCGATGATGATCGCGTCGGATCCCCGCACGCGCACGTTCTCAGCGTGCATGTCACCGTGGATAGGCGCCTTTGGCCAGCACCGGGTCGGCAAGTTCAGAAACGCTTCCCAGATCTCTTGCGGGTCGTGAACGAATCCCAGGCTTGCCGCCGCCTTGACGTAACGCTTGCGCACGTTCGCGGGTTTGAACACCCCGGCGAGAGAGGGCGCGATCGACCCGTGCTCGGTCTGCGTCGCAGCGTGCGCGGTTCGCCAACCCGCCAGTGTCTCGGTGAAGAGGCTCTGAATTGCGGCTTCCGCGCGTCCTTGCACCACCAAGGCCCACAGTGACTCAGACTTGGGTACGAAGCTACCAACCAGGATGCCGTTGTCGGCACCGATCAGGCAACGGGCCGGCTGGAGGTTCGGGCGCAGATACCAGGCGATATGGGTCTCCGCATAGCGCTCGTAGCACGCCTGCTCGGCGGCGATCAAAGCCGCTCGGTCGAGCTTGGCGAAGAACGGCAGCGGGTGGGGACCGGCCAAGGAATTCGAGAGGGTGGCCTGCACGGACAACGTCAGCGCCGATCGTCCGCCTGACAGCTCCGTCAGATGAATCGCCGAACAGTCGCTGAACGCGCGTCGCAGCAGAAACTCCTGCGTCACGGTCAGGTTCACGCCGTCCGAAGCCTCAATCTTGAGCGCTGGGTGGATGGCGGGGCCTGGCGTGTGACGTGCAAAAATTTCTGCGACCTCGTGCGGCGTTGCACCTAGTCGATAGCGGATGCGCTCGCGAGCGGGTCCTACGGGCACGGCCTTGTCGATGCAGCCTTGAACGAACGCGTGTGCGACGCTGTCACCAACCAGCACCAGAATCTGGAGTCCGTGGTCCAGAGCGATCGCGATTCCGCCGAGAGCCTGCTTGGCCGCGGGCACCTTTGGTGGCATGGCGCAGATGACCAGGCCGCGGACAAACCTGTAGTCGAAAGTCACCTTCTCGAGGTCACCCGGGTCTACCTCGCACACCGTCAAACCCCGGTTCGCGAGTTCGGCGCGGTGCCCCGAGTTCGGCGAAGCACCCAGCCACATGACCTGGGAGCGTTCAGGATTCAACGTGCTCATGGCGCACCGGGAGAGCCCAACTCATGCCGCGAGCCAGCGCGCCTTCCGACGAGCAGACGATGCAGTTCTGGCGTGGAGGCAGCACCTGGGGCCGCACGGACCCACGGATACCGTCATAGTGAAGCAGACGCGCCTCTGTCGGGTACGACGTCACTGCCGACAAGAACATGGTCACCGCCGCCGAGGTGACAGTTCCATTGAGCGGCAGGACAGCGGGCTGGGGCACCGAGGCGCCGACGAAGTATGGGTCGGCGTGGCGCTGCGCCGGCGTCATCAGCTCCCAGCGCACCGCTTGCCCATCGATCCCGTCGGCGCAGACCATGCAGCCCAGGCCCGGCGCCAGCATCTGCACCCGGCCCGTGACCGAGGCGATCCGACCATCGACCAAGTGGATCGCCACGCCCATGTCGATCATGGGAATCAAGTATTGATACGCCAACTGGTTGAGCACCGAACGGCTGGCCATCGAGTCAGTGCAGCCGAAGATGAAGTCCATCTCGGTAAGTCGGCCGGCCACGGCGCCGTCGACCACATCGCCCTCGAGGGCCTCGCAGTGCGCAGCCGGGTTGATCGCCTGCACAGCGGCGCGGGCGACCTCGACCTTGAGCTTGCCCACGTCGGACGGCGTCGCACCAAGCAAACGGTTCAGATTGGTCCGGTCGACAACGTCGTGATCGATCAGAAGCAGCCGACCGACCCCGAGATGGGCTAGTTGCTGCGCGACGATCGAGCCCGTGCCGCCCAAGCCGACAACGGCGACAGCCACATTGCGCAGGCTCGCCTGACCGTCCGGTCCGAAGGCGCGCATTTGACGGTCATAGCGCGCATCCTCCGCGTAGTCATCGGTGCCCGTGTAACGACGGACCGACGACCCGACCGCTCTAGCCGTCACCGGAGTTGTGCCACCCATGTCGCGCATGTGCACGGCGGAATGGGTCACCACCGCGGTGAAATGATCTTGGCCCGGCACGCGCGCGGCGAAGTACGGCTGCAAGGCCGCTTCGCCATGATCATCCTCGCTGGAGAAACCCTCGAAGGGATGCATTCCCGGATGGGTGTGCAGCATCGCCACGCCGCCCTTAAGCACGCGCGCCCGGTTCGCCACCGTCACCATGAACTCGGGGCTAAGCGAGGCCCGGCTCGGGCTACGATTCAGGTAGGCGGTCTCAGGGGGGTGCATGACCTCGCGCACGGTGTAGCGCGGCCCGTCTTGGCCCCCGCCGGCACGATGGACAAATCCGACTGCGCAAGACTCCAGGCGCTCGGTCGCTGCGAGCCGATGAAGTTCAAGCAGATCGGAAAGCGTGAACGTGACAGTCTTCATACCGGTTGCGCCAGGCGCTGGCGAATCACCGTCAGCCAAGTCGTGAGGTCGTCCCGCGTCGCGTTCCATGTCTGCAGGTGCCATGAGAACCACAGCATGGGCTGGTCAAGGTGCGGAATGGGGTTGGTCAGGTTGGCGTTCTGAGGGAGCGCGCCGGAACTCAGGCGCAGGTCCTGCTCGGCCCAGAAGCAATCGGGCTGGGCGAACGGGTAGCCCTGCGGTGCCACCAGATGCACTGCTGTCTGCGGTTTGTTCCAGCCCGCGGGCAGGGCGACGTGCGGGATCGAGATCACCCGGCTGCCATCGGGCAACTCCTGGACCTGCAAGTCCGGCTCGCGCGCGCGGAGCCGGTCCAGGTGGATGTCAACCGGTCCCATGGCGATTACCCGAAGTTGGCGGGCGGAACCAAGGTGAAGCGGCGCGGGCCATGGCCGTCGTCCATCGACACCTTCTCGTCGTCGGCGATGATCCGATCCGGATCGTGGCCGTGACCTTCGAGCGACAGCTTCGTACCGGGCGGCACATCGGGAACGTAGGCCTTGATCTGAGCGCCGGTAAGTTCCCGCTCCGTGGTCTCGTACTTTTCCGAGCCCACAAAGAATCTGTAGATCTTCGGCTTCTTGTCGTCGTCGTGATTGCCGTTCATGTTCACCTCCTTCAGGTCGAGTGCGGCCGTGTGAGCCTTTGGCCAATCCCACTGCCCACACCATCAAATGCTCCGGCCGAGGTTCGTTGCAGACATCGGCTGAAAAATCCTCGTGAGGTAGCCCTGAAGCGGTTCAGCGCTCCGCCTTGGATGGCATATCCCCTCTCTTGTGGATGCTCCGCGTCATCGATCGCGCGGACATTGCGCTGCGAAGCTGGGCGCCGGGGGTACTGAAGGAAGATCGCCTGCCGGACGTTCGTCACGTTCTTCTTTGCTGAAATCCGCATCGAACCTCACCGGGTCGCAGAAAATCTTGGGGTGATGTCCGAGTTGCCCCGGCATAGGAGCACTGAGGATGACCAAGAACAAAACATGGTGCTGGAGGTGACCCGCGTGCATTGGACGATCGAAGAGTTCCAGGTGTGGTTGGAGGCGCACCTGTCGACCAGGGTGGATTCCAAGCGCTGGATCGTTATGGCCAAGCGCTTGCTCGGGACCTTGGCCATCGAGCCCGACGACCTGCTACGCGAGGCGACGCTCCGGATCCTGGCAGGTCAACGCCAGCTCAACAAAAGCGTTCCGATCGAGGTGAACCTGTTCGGGGTGATGCGCAGCATCGCCTCGAGTTGGCACAAGCGAAGGAAGCGCAAGCCGGAAATCAGCCTGGAAGACCTCGTGTCCAGCGACGATGAGGGCGGTGGGGGTGATGTCCTGGAAGTGCTGCTGATCCCCGACGACGGCCGCGCGCCGAGCCCCGAGGAAGAACTGGCGTACAAACAAGAAATGGATGCGCTGCAGGCCGTGTTCGCAGATCGACCAGACGCGCAGCTGGTGCTCATGGGTCGCGCCGAGGGCCTGAAGGGCGCCGACCTGGCAGAGTTTGCGGAGCTGAACGCATCCCAGTTGGCAACGGTCCAACGTCTGATCGCGCGTCGGTTGGCCGGGTACAGGAGAGACGAATGAGCAAGACCTCGAACACAAGGACGCAGCTCAGGAACGTCTGGGTTGCGACTGTTGAAGACCTGATGGGGATGACCGAGAGCGAACTCGACGCGGAGCTGAAGGAACAGGGGATCGATCCGGAAGTGGCGGCTCAACGCGGCAATAGCGCTGTCGAGGAGGCGACGGCGGCTTCACGATCGCTGCAACGAGCGATAAAGCGGCAACAGATGGAACAGGCTCGAGGTGCGCCAGGCCTCATTCGTGACCCGACTGTCACGGCAGACGAAGCCAGGGTGAGGCTGGCCCGTCTCGTCGCGGCCAACGATGCCAAGCTCACGCTGGCTGCCCGAAACCGGGATCCCGGCGATATGGATGACGAAGAGGTGCTGGCCCTGTACTGGCAGGTGCAGGAACTGTCGCGTTGAGCCCCCATGCGAAGGCCCGAAGAACTGCTGCGATTGACACTGGTTGACTCGCCAGACGACATTGATCTGGAGGTCATCGCTTTCGAGGCTGGCCTGGAGGTGCGTGACCGCGCGCTCGTCGGGTGCGAGGCGACCTTGCTCGGCTACGGTGACAAGGGAATCGTGACGGTCACCACCGGTGTGTCTCCTGAGCGGCGGCGATTCTCGATCGCACACGAGGTGGGTCACTGGGAGCAGCACCGCGGCCAAAGTTTCGTTTGCCGCGTGGAGGAGCGGGCCCTGGACAAGGCGGCTAGAACCAAGGAGCGCGAAGCCGACGACTACGCATCGTCGCTGATGATGCCGACCGACCTCTTCAAGGAAGCGATCCGAAGCAGCAAGGGTGGCGTCGCGATACCGATGATCAGCGCTCTTGCCACGACATTCAAGGCGAGCTTTCCGGCGGCGGCGATTCGGTACGTTGAACTTTCGGGAGAGCCGGTGGTGCTGATCTTCAACGGCACTGGTGCCCACAAGGGTCGCTGGTGGTCGTCTCGGTCCAAGCGCGTGCCGGAGCATCTGTGGTTGAGTCGGGACCTGGACGAAGATTCATTCGCCAGCGACCTGCTCAGCGAGCCCGCCACAACCAAGCGCGTTGGGAAAATGCCTGCGGAGGCCTGGTTCGAGTCGGTTGACCCGGACCGTTATGAAGTTCAGGAGCAGTCGGTGCGCTTTCCCGAGGGCATCTATACCGTCCTGCACTTGACCGATGAAGAGTTGTTGGTGGAGCGCATGTCCGCCAAGCGGGGCGGGAACAATGCGGAATAGCTTCCACCAAGGATAGGAAGCGCTCTCCGTCGGCGTCCAGCAACCGCACTCAGGAGCCGGGGATTGACCAAGGTCGCAACTCATGTCGGCGGTGCAGTTGAGTAAACGCTTGACCGCACGTGCAACGGTGGATCGATATGAGACGTTGTGGTCCAGCGTTGGCCGATGCACAATGACGTCGAGTCGAGGTCTCTTTCCAGCAAAATCTGGATAGGGGAACGGGCAGGGGAACAACCAGTTATCCTCCGCGAAAGTTTCCAACGAGATCAAGAACTTACGTGCTGCTTTCGAGCCCCATCAGCCACCCCATCATTCCAGCTGGCCTCTGGCCCCGCATCGCGCGGCGCGCCACTCAGAAGCTGGCCCTGGTCTTCACGAGCAACTGAAACTTCTTCACGTCAGAGTTGGCGTTTGAAGGAAATGCGACGTCGATGTGCAGCACGTTGCTGAATGCCGTGCGTGCGTTGACGACGCGAAGGCCGAAGCCGGCGTTGCCGAGCCAACCCGGGTTGCTGGTGTTCACGTTGTCGCCGCCCCAGGCGCGCCCGGCGTCGATGAAGGCGGCGCCACCGATTCGAAACAGGCGCCAGAGGTAGATGTTGGTGTAGAAGCGTTCCTCCACAGTGAACAGGGCGCGCCGCGTGCCGCTCTGGTAGCGCAGCGGGTAGCCGCGCAGGCCGTTGTCGCCGCCGAGCAGCAATGAGTCGGTCGCGTCGGGCCGGGTCAGCAAGTCGCCCGCGGCCGAGGCGTAGAAGAGCCAGTGCGATGTCTGTGGCAGGTAGTACTGCGCCTGCGCACCCAGCCGCTGGCGCCGGACCTGCGTGCCGGCGTACTGGCCAGTGAGCGTGGCCGATGCGACCAGCGTCTGGTCGGGCATCGGCTCGAAGCCGCGGCTGATCGTCCATGCATAGACCAGCGCGTCCCGGCTGGAGCCGAGTCGGCGCGCCGCCCAGCCGAGTTGAAGGGTCGACGCCAGGCCGAGAGCGAAGAACTCGGGGCGCCCGATCAGATTGCGGTTCAGCTCCCGCTCGTAGCGGTCTTCGATGAGCGCTCCTCTGAAGAATGGCGCGACCAGTTTTTCATCGGTCGGCAAGCGGGCGGGTTCGGCGAGGCCCGGTTCGGACGCGTAGGCGTCGTTCTGGTACGCCAGACCCAGGGAGTAACGTTGCACCCATCCGCCCACAAGACCGGGTGACCAGCCTGCGAACGCCTCGCCCTGTTCCTGCCAGTGGCGATACTGGCCCACCACCTTGCCGGCGTTGTACACAGGGTCGATGCGCGTGTCCTTGACGGCAGCGATGCCCGCGCTCCAGCGCGCATCGAGTTCGTTGAACGGCCGCACCAGAGACGCCGTGTCGCGCCGGCCGTCGCTGTTGGTGGCGTGGCTGACGCCGAGTGACGCGCCGGTCCCGAGGACACGATCACTGGAGAACTGGAACTCGTTTCCTGTGCGGTCGACGTTTCTGGAGTAAATGAACTCGACCGTCGCCCCCGTGCCGAAGAGGTTGTACTCCCTGAGGTGGATGCCGCTGGTGTTGGCGCCGCCCGAGCGGCCGGCACTGACACCGGGATCGAGCGACCACGTGTCGCGCGTCGACACCTCGATGTCGACCACGCCGTCGTGATACGCCACCGGTCTGAACTGCACGTCGTAGAGATAGCGGTTGGCGCGCAGCAGGCGCTCGGTCTCTTCGATCAGGCGCAGCGAGACCGGCTCGCCACTCTTGAACAACAGTGCGCGCCGGACGACGTCAGGGCGGGTCTGAATGTGCAGCGCGTTCGCCGCGCGGAAGAGCAGTTTGTCTTCTTTCGGATCGGACGTGTCGAAGATGGCCTGGGGCACGACCCGGATCTCGCCGATCGTGGCCCCCTCAGCCTCCAGTTCTGCAAAGGTCGGCAGCACCGGCGGCGGCGAGTCTTGCGCCATGGCCACACCGTACAGGCTGAACAACAGCAAAAAGGCGCGGCTCAGGGTGCGCTGGGCCGAGCGCCGCGCCGGAGACCTGCGCTTTTCGATGAAGACACTTCCTGTGAATATTTGCACTCGACGATGATCGCGCCCACGGCCTTACGCAAGCCTTAACGCCCACACCCGCTGCATCGCGCCGGGCCGGCCGAATTCGGCCGCCACGAGTTGCCGTGTGGTTGCGCGCGGGCCACGCGTTAAGTTTCTTTTAAGCGACAGCCTTCGAGCATGCGTCGAGCCTGCGAGCGATGTCGCGACGTGCCAGCGGCTCGCACCCCGCCCATGAACAACCTGCATCTGTTTCAGTTGATCAACGCTGCTCCCGGGTTGAGCTACCCACCGTGGCTTGTGGCCACGCTGCTGGCGCGGTGGATCATCTGGCTGGTTCCGGTCTCGCTGGTGATCGTGTGGGTTCGCGGCACACAAGAGGCACGCCACGAAATCCTCGTGGTGCTGCTCGCCGTGGGCTTGTCGCTGGCATTTGCGGAATTCGTTTCACTGGTCTGGCCCCAACCACGCCCGCTGTCGCTGCACGTGGGCACGCAGTATCTCGAGCACGACACAAGCCCGGGCCTGCCGAGTCGCCAGGTGACGGTCTTGTGGACCCTCGCCTTCGCTTCGCTCAGAACGAGAACGGTCGCCTTGTGGGGCTTTCCCCTGCTGGGTTTGGGTCTGATCGTCGGCTGGAGCCGCGTCTACCTCGGCGTCCACTTTCCCTTCGACATCGTGGCGGCGTTGCCCGTGGCCTGGCTGGGCGCGATCGCGGCCACTGCACTGAGTCGGCGCATGCAGCCGACGTTCGCCCGCCTGTTGAGCCTCTATGATCGATGCGTGGCCCGATGGCGAGGCGGGTCTGGGCCCAGCCGCAAGACCTGAACCGAGTCAGCCCGAACCGATGCGAATCCTGCTGATCGAAGACGATGCCATGATCGGCAACGCCGTGCGCCGCGGGCTTGCAGACGCCGGATTTGCGGTCGATGCGGTCACCGATGGTCGCGCAGCCGAACTCGCGCTCGACAACGCCGTTTACGACCTGGCTGTGCTCGACCTCGGGCTGCCGAAGAAGGACGGCATGGCCATCCTGGCCACACTGCGCGGCAAGGGCAACGCCATGCCGGTCCTGATCACCTCGGCGCGCGACACCGTGCGCGATCGAATAGCCGGCCTGGAGGCTGGCGCTGACGACTACCTGCTCAAGCCGTTCGACATGGACGAACTGGTGGCTCGGGTGCGGGCCCTGCTGAGGCGCCATGTCGGCAGCGGGTCACCGCTGCTGCGCTTCGGGGCCCTCGTGCTCGACCCGCTGCGCAAGCTGGTGACACTCGGCGAAGAATCGATCGACCTGTCGGCCAAGGAGTTCGCCGTGCTCGAGGCATTGATGCAGCGCCCTGGTGCGGTGCTCTCGCGTGCGCAACTCGAGGAGTCGGTCTACGGCTGGGGCGACGAGATCGGCAGCAACGCGATCGAAGTGCATCTGCATCACCTGCGGAAAAAGCTCGGGGCCGGCGTGATCAAGAACGTGCGGGGCGTGGGGTACCGCGTCACGGAGGGCTGAGTGCGTTCGATCGAGCGCTACTTGCTGGCCTGGACCATGGGTGCCCTGTTTCTGGGCACGGTGGCGATCGTTCTGGTGACCTACCTTGTCACGCTGGACGAGATGAACGAGATCTTCGATGCCGACCTCAAGAACGTGGCCGAGGCGCTCGGCACGCATCACCGTGCGGGCCTCGGCCCCGGCGATCCGGCGGAACCGAAATCTCCGGCGCGCACCGATGTTGCGGACCCGGCCGAGATCGTGACCGTGACCTGGACGGAAGACGGGCGGCGGGTCTTCTCTTCCGACCCGCGGGTGGCGATTCCGTTCAGCGCCCGCGAAGCGCTTTCACAGATGCGCGTCGCGCAGGAGGACTGGCTCGTGTACACCGACGTCAGTGCCAACGGTGTGGCGCAAGCCGCACAGCGCATGTCGGCACGGCACGACACGGCGGCCGAGTCGGCGTCGAAGATCTTCGTGCCAATGATCGTGCTCGCGCTCTTCGTCGCCGGCCTGATGGTCGTGGCACTTCGGCGGGGTCTCACGCCACTCGACGACGCAGCGCAGAGTGTTGCCTCGCGCACGGCCTTGTCGTTGTCGCCGATACCGACGGCAGACGTGCCTGCCGAGATCACGCCCTTGGTGACCTCGATCAACGGGTTGATGGCGCGTTTGTCGCACGCGTTCACGACCCAGCGGAGCTTTCTCGCCGATGCAGCGCACGAACTGCGCACGCCGGTGACAGCGTTGCGGTTGCAACTGCAGTTGCTCCAGCGATCCCACGACGCCGCCGGGCGCGCCGAGGCCATCGCTGAATTGCAGGTGGGCATCGACAGGTCGCAACGGCTGCTCGAGCAGCTCTTGCATGTGGCTCGATTCGATCCCGAAGGCGAAGTGATGCACCGCGAGGTGGTCGATCTCGCGCGGTTGGTGCGTGATGTCGTGAGCGCCATGAGCCCGGGGGCGGACCACCGTGGGCTCGACCTCGGCGCTGCGGCAGAGGCCGAGGTGCTCGCCGAAGGCGATTGGGGTCAGCTCACGGTTCTCTTGAACAACCTGGTCGAAAACGCGCTGCGCTACACCGCGCCGGGTGGCGTGGTGGACGTTCAGGTCAGCCGGCTCGACGGCAGGCCGACGCTGAGTGTCTTCGACACGGGGCCCGGCATTGCCGAATCCGAACGGGAACTGGTCTTCGGCCGCTTCTATCGCGGCCCCGAGGCCCGTGCCAGCGAACCGGGAGGCAGCGGCCTCGGGCTGGCCATCGTGCGGGCCATCGCCGACTTGCACGGCGCCGTGGTGTCCCTGCACACCCCGGCCTCGGGCAAGGGACTGGAGGTTCGGGTCGTGTTCCCACAGGCGGCTTCTTCGGCGGCGAGGCCGCCGCTCGAAAACGACGCCTGAACAGGCTCCTCGATCCAGCTCGCCCCGATGCCCGAACCACACGCCACTGGCGATCACGCTGCGGCGCGCCACAGCGAAGCAAGGCGTGTCGGCCGCTTCGTTGCCGTGGGTTGCGCCGCTGCCGCCGTGCATTGGGCTGTGGTGGTGGTGATGGTGAGCCAGTGGGGCTGGCAACCGCTCATTGCCAACGTGCTCGGGTGGCTGCTGGCGTTCACGGTGTCCTTTGCCGGCCACCAGCAACTCACTTTTCGCGACCGGCAAGTGCCGGTGTGGAGTTCGCTCGGGCGTTTTTTCGTTGTGTCAGCAGGCGGGTTTTGCGTCAACGAGTTGACGTATGCGCTGTTGCTGGGTTGGAGCGGGCAGCGCTACGACCTGGTGCTGGCGACCGTGCTGCTGGGCGTGGCGATCGTCACCTTCCTGCTGAGCCGGCACTGGGTGTTCCTTCGCAGCGAAGGGCGTTGAACAGGGCGGGCTCCGACGGATCGACCCGCCACAGACGGATGTCACGCACGCTGGTGACAAGGCTGGCGATCTTCAGGAACGGGTACGCGTCCGCGGCCGAAGCGGGCCCGACCAGCCAACTGCCCGGCGACGCGCACACAGCAGCCGGCAATGCCGCCGGCAAGAAGAGCACGGAGGCCGCGCCTGGTTTGGCGAACTGGTGAGCGTCGGCCAGTTCCT
Source organism: Rhizobacter sp. (assembly GCF_032229685.1). Lineage (GTDB taxonomy): Bacteria > Pseudomonadota > Gammaproteobacteria > Burkholderiales > Burkholderiaceae_C > LMDS01. Next base: position 67,615 of record NZ_JAVTWP010000014.1, read on the forward strand.
TGCGCCAGTTGTCGCGTGTCTGCAGCTCATGGCTTCGCCATTCGTCGACCACGGGGCTGGCCGTGGTCAGCCTCGCGTAGAACGGCAGGTCGTAGTAGTAGTGCCCCAGCATGAACACCGGCTCGCCGGGCTTGTGGCGGGCGCCCAGAACCTGCGCCAGGTCGCGCTGCGAGTTGGAAGGCCAGAGTGCCAGCCCGATGGCGGTGGCCACACCGATGAAGCCGGCAGCGGCGGCGCCGGCCCGCCACCAGCGTTTCATGCGGGGCGAGGGCGTGGCGGTCTGTGCAAAGCCCACGGCCATCAGCGCCGCCAGCGGTGGCACGGCCGGGAGTATGTAGCCCACCAACTTGGACTGCGGCAAAGAGAAGAAGAGCAGCACCAGCCCGACCCACAGCAACAGCAGAAGTCGAACTTCGCGCTGGGTGCTGTCGGCCGGCGCGGCGCGGAAGAACAGCCGGTAGAGCCAGGGGAGCCAGGGCACGCTGAAGAGCAGCAGCAGCGCCGGATAGAACCAGAACGGCTGCACATTGTTGAACCCGCCCGCGGCGAAGCGCTTGAAGTGCTGGACGACAAAGAAGTAGTCGAGGAAGTCCGGAAAGCGCAACTGCATCACCACGAACCACGGCGCCGCCACCACGAAGAACAGGAGCAGGCCAGGCCACCACAACAGCTTGCGAAGCACGTGCCAGCGTCGCTGCACGATCAGCCACACGCCGACCACGAGCGCGGGAATCACGATTCCGATCAGTCCCTTGGCGAGCACGCCGACGGCGGCCATGGCGTAGGCGCAGGCGAGCATGCGCCGATAGGGCAGCCTGCGATCGGCGTTGAGGGCTGCGTGTGCGGCCAGCACGATGGTGGCGGTGATGCAGCCCGCGACCAGCATGTCGAGGTTGGCGAACTGCCCACCCAGGTAGAACAGGGGTTGCGCGAGCAGCGCCACGAGGGTGGACCGCGCCGGACGGTCCCCCACCCAATGCCGGATGAACAGGTACAGCGCGAAAGCCCCCAAGGTCGAACCCAGCAACGGCGCCACCCTGCCTGCCCACTCGTGCAGGCCGAGCACGGACATCGCGCCCGCCGTGATCCAGTAGAACAACGGAGGCTTGTGGAAGAACGGCAGGCCATCGAGCGTCGGTGTGAGCCAGTCGCCAGAGCGCATCATCTCCCACGCCACGCCGACGTATCGGCCTTCGTCGGGCAGCATCAGGGGGCGCATCCAGGCTGTCGCGCTCAGCCACAGGAAGACAAGCACCAGGGTCGGAGCCGGCTCGCGCCACCCGGCCCAGCGTGCCGAGGTCACGGGCGAGTCACCTTCAGCCCTTGCCCCATCTCACGCTTCACGACGAACAGCGGCCGAGCTTTCACTTCTTCGAAGATACGGCCGATGTATTCGCCCACGATGCCCAGTGACAGCAATTGAATGCCGGCGAAGAGCATCAGGCTCACGACGATCGTCGTCCAGCCATTGACGTCGTGCCCGTAAATCAGGTAAGTCGCCGTCAGGTAGCCGCCGTAGAGAAACGACATCAGCGCCAGCGCGAAGCCGAGCATGCTGACAGCCCGCAACGGCCAGGTGGTGAAGGCCGTCAACCCGTCGAGCGACAGGCGGATCAGGCGCAAGGGGCTGAAGTGGCTGTGGCCGTGGGCGCGCGCGGCGGGAACATAGGGCACGGCCACGGCCTTGAAGCCGACCCAGGCGTACAGCCCTTTCATGAACCGGTTGCGTTCCGGCAGCGCCAGCAGCGCGTCGACGACACGGCGGTCCATCAGTCGAAAGTCGCCTGCCCCGGCAGGCACCTCGAAGCGATCGGCCGCGTTCACCAGCGAATAGAACCAGCGCGTGCCGATCCGCTTGAAACGGCCTTCATCGCTGCGATCGCGCCGCACTGCATAGGCGACGTCGGCACCTTCGCGCCAGTGGCGGACGAAGGTCGCGATGAGTTCGGGAGAGTGCTGCAGGTCGGCGTCCAGCGTCACCACGACCTCGCCCGCGGCGGCGTCGAGGCCTGCGGTCAGCGCGGCCTCCTTGCCGAAGTTGCGCGACAACTGCAGCGCGCGAAAGCCGGGAACGCGGGCCCATGTGTCGAGCAGGACAGCCGTGGCGTCGGTGCTGCCGTCGTCGACGATGATGACTTCCCACGATGGGGTGATGTCATCGAGGCAGTTCCTCAAGAGAGGCAACAGGAGCACCAGATTTGCCGCCTCGTTCCGGCACGGAATCACACAGGAGACCAAAGGTGCGCCGCGGCGTTCTCCGTCCACACCGGCAAATCGGTCGGCCTGGACGACAGTGGCCTGGGCATCGCCCACGGGGTTTTCTGCGGCCTGGCGATGTGGGTTGCCGGTCAAAGTCGGCACGAAGGGTAGGCTCATGGGGTTCTCGAAAAAGAGCTCGTGCGGCAGTGTGTCGACGCGCGACTTAATCGATGCTTAAAAAGGGCATGGTGCCGCGTCGCTCGGCCGGATGACCTTCCACCCGATGCCCGGAAGGGCCGGACCGACCGGGCTGCCGGAGGGCAACTGGTCCGAGTGCCCGATCTGGAGCGCACCGCACCGACGCGGCAGATCGAGGCCGACCCAGGGGCTGCGGTCGAAGTTGCCGTCGAGCAGGACCAATGGCCGTTCCGGCAGTTGAAGTGCCAATGCCCCGGCCATGGCGGGTTCTCCGATGATGACGCGGATCGGGCCGCCCAGCAGGGCTCTTGCGGGCGGACCGACGGCGTCGGCGAAGGCCTTCGACGGGAAGTTGCGCCAGTGATTGTTCTTCAACGCGGCCAGACCCATCGGTGACGTGGCGTAGCTCATCAACAGCAGGAGGCCCTGCAGCGCGAGGAATGCTTTCAGCGCGAACGCCAGGCGCACGCGTGACCAGAATGCATGGGGCACCCAGTCCATGGCTGCCGGTACAACGAAGGGCAGGAACGCGGTACCCCATTGGAGTTGCAGGTCGGAGCCGAGAGCCACGCCCATCGCGGGCATGAAGAGCATCGGTACGGCCGCCCAGCTCAGGACGAGTGCCCTGCTTCCCGGCTTGACCTCGCCCGGTGGCAAAGTGCCCGCCGCAGCGGAAGGTGCGCGTCTGGCCGCGCTCCAGGCGCACGCAGCGAGAAAGAGGATCGCAGGCATGCCCCGATTGAGCAATTGATCGGCCGCCCATTGACCGGCATTGGCGAGCCGATCGGCGGTACCGAGGTGTGCAGCCAGCGAGCTGCCCATCGCGTAGCGGATCGGGCTGTAGTCGTGGGCGGCCAGCCACACAAGGTGAGGGCTGAAGACGAGCAGGGCGGTCAAGGTTGCCAGGAGCAGGCCGCGCACGTGCCGCGGCTCGCGCCAGGCTCGCTGCGATGCCAGGAAACACAGCAACGACAGCGCCGTCACGGCGATCTGGTATTTGCTCAAGGCCCCGAGACCCAGGGTCACGCCGAGCGCGAACCACCAGCGCAGGCGCTTCTCGTCGAAAGCGCGCCAGCAGCACCACGCGCTCAGCACCACCATGAGCATGAGCACGACGTTGTGGTTGTAGTAGTTCAATCGCCCGTTGTAGTAGGTGATGCACAACGCTGCCAGCAAGGCGAGCGTGGCATGCGCGGGGCCACGCAGCGCTCGGAGCAGAGTCCACAAGACACCCATCGCTGCCAGCGTCACGGCCGCACCGAGCAGCGCGGCAGTCCACGCGGAGATGCCCAGAAACTGCACGGGTAACCACAACAACCACGTCGGCAGCGGCGGGTGTTTGTAGTAGCCAAGCTCCAGCGAACGAACCCATGTGAGCTGCTCGATGCTGTCGACTGGCGGAGACAGGCTCGCCGATGCCAGGTGCCACAACCAGACCACAGCAAACACCAGGAGCCCAAAGGTCACCTGCCGCCATGAGGGTGTCTGCGCGGACGCAGGCTCCCCGTACCGGGCCTCCGTGGGTCGGCGGACGCGGGCAATCCCGGTCATGCGGGCAGGCTGCCACAGCGGCGTGGTTTTCGGTCGCGTGCGCTGCCACGCCAGTTGCTGCACCACTGAATTCCCACGGCCATCTTTTCCCGGAGTCGCCTGCCGACACTGTCGAGGAGATCGACTTAAACAGGACTTAACCGGCGACGACGCGGCCCGGCCCGGTGCCGTTCCCGCAGCAGGTGCACGCCGCATGGATGCGCCCGATGTGACTCGGGCGCATCCAGCAATTGTCAGAATGTTCTGACACTCATACTATTGGCGTCATGTTGACATTCAAGTCGCCGGCCGCCCCATCGGTTGATTCCGCGCCTGGCCAACCCCACGCCGTTGTCATCGGCAGTGGCTTCGGCGGGCTGGCTGCCGCCGTGCGGCTCGGCGCACGCGGTTATCGGGTGACCGTGCTCGAAAAGCTCGACGCGCCAGGTGGCCGTGCCTACGTGTACAGGCAAGACGGGTTCACCTTCGATGCCGGCCCGACCGTGATCACCGCACCCTTCCTGTTCGAGGAGCTGTGGGCACTTTGCGGCCGCCGCATGGCCGACGACATCGATCTGCGGCCGGTGGCACCGTTTTACCGGATCCGCTTCGACGACGGCGACGTGTTCGACTACAGCGGCGACGCCGCGGCGATGCGCGCCGAAGTTGCCCGCTTTGCGCCGGCCGACGTGGCCGGCTACGAGCGTTTTCTGCAAGCCAGCGAGTCGATCTACAAGGTCGGGTTCGAGCAACTCGGCCACGTGGCGTTCGACTCGTGGACCGACATGGCGCGCGTGCTGCCCGAGTTGCTCAAGCTCGAGGGTTATCGCACCGTCTACTCGCTCGCGTGCAAGCACGTCAGTGACCCGCGCTTGCGCGTGGTGCTGACCTTCCAGTCGCTGCTGGTCGGCGGCAACCCGTTTGCCACCACCTCGGTCTACTGCCTGATCGCGTTCCTGGAACGCCGCTGGGGTGTGCACTTCCCGATGGGCGGCACCGGCAGCCTCGTCAAGGGCCTGGTGAGCCTGATCGAAGGGCAGGGGGGCAGCGTGCGCTGCAACGCCGGTGTGGCGCAGATCACCGTCGATGCGGGTGCCGCCTCCGGCGTGCGTCTGGAGAACGGTGAAAACATCGCCGCCGACGTGGTCGTCTCGAACGCCGATTCGGCCTGGACCTACCGCCACCTCGTGCCCGCCGAACACCGCAAGCGCTGGACCGACCGGCGCATCGAGAAGGCCCGCTATTCGATGAGCCTGTTCGTCTGGTATTTCGGAACGAAGCGGCAGTACCCCGACGTGGCGCACCACACCATCGCGCTCGGCCCGCGCTACCGCGAGTTGCTGACCGACATCTTCGAGCGCAAGCGGCTCGCCGACGATTTCAGCCTTTACCTGCACCGGCCCACCGCCACCGACCCGTCGCTCGCGCCGCCGGGTTGCGATGCCTTCTACGTGCTCTCGCCGGTGCCGCACCTGCAGAGCGGGACCGACTGGCGCGTGCAGGCCGAGCCCTATCGGCTGGCGATCCAGAAGCGGCTGCAGGACACGTTGTTGCCGAACCTCTCCGAAGAGATCGTCAGCTCGCGTCTGCTCACGCCACAGGACTTTCAGGACCGGCTGTCGTCGTTCCGCGGTGCCGCGTTCAGCCTCGAACCGGTGCTCACCCAGAGCGCCTGGTTCCGCCCGCACAACCGCAGCGAAGAGCTCGATCGCCTCTACCTCGTTGGCGCTGGCACGCACCCCGGTGCCGGCCTACCCGGTGTGCTTTCTTCAGCCCGTGTACTCGACTCGGTGGTTCCCCATGCAGACTCGCTTGCCATTGCCAGCCCCGGTCTCGTCGCCGATGTTTCCATCGCTGCCGCCTGACAACGGTACCGAGGTCGCGGCCGATCTGGCCGCGTGCCGTACCGCGCTGCGCAACGGTTCGAAGACCTTTCTCGCGGCGTCGTTCATGCTGCCGCGCCGCGTGCACGAACCGGCTTCGGCGCTGTACGCGTTCTGCCGGCTCGCCGACGACGCGGTCGATGCGCAAGACAGCAGCCGTCAAGACGCCGTGGGGAGCTTGCGCGAGCGCCTGAGGCTCGCTTACGCCGGCACCCCGCAGAACGCTGCGGCAGACCGCGCACTCGCCGTCGTTGTCGAACGCCACGCCATTCCGCAGGCCTTGTTCGATGCTTTGCTCGAAGGCTTCGAGTGGGACCTGCAGGGCCGCCGCTACGAAACGCTGGAAGCGCTGCACGATTACGCCGCGCGCGTGGCCGGCACGGTCGGCGCCATGATGGCCTTGCTGATGGGTGTGCGATCACCCGAAGGCCAGGCGCGGGCCTGCGATCTCGGGGTGGCCATGCAGCTGTCGAACATCGCGCGCGACGTGGGCGAAGACGCGCGCATGGGCCGCCTTTACCTGCCGCGCGCCTGGATGCGCGAAGCCGGTCTCGACCCCGACGCGTGGCTGGCGCAGCCGGTGTTCAGCCCGGCGCTCGGCGGCGTGGTGCAGCGCCTGCTCGATGCCGCCGAGTCGCTGTACCGGCGTGTCGACGCCGGTGTGGCGCGCCTGCCGCTGGGGTGTCGCCCGGGCATCAACGCCGCTCGCTTCCTCTATGCCGAGATCGGCCACGAAGTCGCCCGGCGTGGCCTCGACTCGGTGGCGCAACGTGCCCGTGTGTCGGCCAAGCGCAAGGCCTGGCTGTTGTTGCGTGCGCTCGTGCAGGTGGCACCGGCCGCATCGCCGCAGCCCTTGCCGCCGCTCGCGGCGAACCGGTTCCTGGTGGATGCCGCGGTCGCGATGGCGGCACCCGCCGTCGCGCCGGCGAGCCGGCCCCGCAGCGTCGCCGATCGTGTGGTCTGGACGGCCGAACTCTTCGCACGTCTCGAACAACGCGACCGACTGATGGCCCGCGGTGGTGCCGGGCGCGCCGTGAGTTCGTGAGTTCCACCCTGATCATCGCGCTCGAGTTCACCGCCGTCATCGGCGTGGTGCTCGGCCTCGGCATCTGGGAGCTGTGGGGTTTGCGTCGCGAGAAAAGAAAAGACGAAGCGGCCCGGTCGGCGCCGCCGCGCGAACCCTGAGCCTTTCAGCGCGTGATGCGCGGCATGCGAAACGGCAGCATGGCCTGCACCCAGGCGCTGTCGAAGCGCTGCAGCGACAGGCTCTCGTGCATCGCCGTCACCGGCTCGCCGAGCCATCGCGTCTCGACCAGCGAACGGGCATAGAAGGGCGCATCGGTCAGCGTCTGCGCCACGTGCATCTTCGCGCCACCTTCGCTGCGCGCGGTGCGGGTCACGCCCCACCGGCTGTTCGGCAGCGCAGTGCGGGGCGGTGGGTCGATCGTGTCGACAACACCGTTGGCGTGGAATTCCAGGCCGATGGCGAGCGGCTCTTCGGCCACGCGGTCGACGTCGTACATCACCGCGCTTCGGCCCTTCGAGAGGTGCGCACGAGCCCAGTCCCAGCGTGTGAAAGCAGCTTCGAGTGGCGCATCACCGCGGTTCGAATCCAGATAACCAGCGCCCGACCAGCGCAGGCCGGGCGAACTCAGATCGACCTCGACGCGCGCGCTCGGGGCGATCGGGAACCAGCGGTGCTGCCCCTGCGGCGACAGCAGCACGGGGTGGTCGAAGCGTTGCGTCGCATGCAACTTCACCGTACCGCGCAAGCGCGAGGGCCAGGGCACGCAGGTCTCGTCGATGGTGATCGTCAGCGCGTCGCCATGCCACCGCATTGCGCTGGGGCCAACCTGCAGCGTGGTGGCATCGCCGTGCACCTGATGGCGCGCCCGCTCGGTCATCGACCAGCGTTTTGCGCCACGCCCGTACAACGCCACGTTGAGTGCACAGTGGTTCAGCGGGTCGGCGAGCGCCTGCGCAGTGCGCCTGCGCGCCCATGCGTAGTAGGGCGAGAACACGCTGCCGATGAATGCGATCAGCGTGATGCCCTGCGCGCCGTCGTCGCTCAGCGCGTCGAGGTACCACCACGCGTATCCGCTGGCGGCGACGGGCGCGTCGAAGGCCGTGGCGAGCTGCGTGCCGAGGCCCGGTCCGCCAGCACGCTGGCCGCTGCCTGGCGGCCCGAGAGCGCCGCCATCGGAACCCCCGGCCCGGGGTGTGTGGAGCCGCCCGCCAGGTAAAGCCCCGCCACCCGGCTGCGCGAACCCGGCCGGCTGAACGAGGCCATCCAGCCGTGCGAGGCCTGGCCGTACAGCGCACCCCCCGTCGACGGGAACAGCCTCTCGAAGTCGCGCGGTGTGGTCGTCAGCGAGGTCCCCGGCAAGCGGGTCACCTGCAGGCCGCAGTGTTCGAAGGTCCGAAAGATCTGGGCTTCGCATGTCGATATCTCCTCGGGCGTGAACGAGCCCGTGTCGCCGTTGGCGGGTGCATTGACGATGCACAGCAGACGCTCCGGCCGCGCGGGCGCATCGGTGCCCGAGTCGCGGCGGTCTTGCGCGCACACGTAGACGGTGGGCGACGACGGCAGGCGGCCGCGCTTGAAGATGTCGTCGAACTCGCGCCGGTAGTCGTTCGAGAAGAACACCGAGTGGCGGGCCAGCGGAAACCCATGCGTCGGGGTGAGCAGGTTCAGCGTGAGGGCCGACAGCGAGCGCCTCGCCACGGCCGCCGATGGCGCGCCTGCCGCCACCGCACTGCCGAGCCGGCCGCCGGCGATGGCAGCCACGTCACCATTGAAGACGATCGCCTGCGCCGCCAGTTCTTCGCCGCCGGCCAGACGAACGCCGCTGACACGCCCCGCGCTGACGATGACCTCGTCGACCTGTGCGCCGTAGCGGATCGATGCGCCACGCTCAAGCGCCAGACGGGCCAAAGTGGCCGCCACGCGGTGCATGCCGCCTTCGACCTGCCACACGCCGTCTTGCTCCACATGCGCCACCAGCATCAGCGTGGCCGGCGCCATGAAGGGCGACGACCCGCAGTAGGTGGCGTAGCGGCCGAACAGCTGGCGCAGACGCGGGTCGGCGAAGTGTCGGCCGAGTTCGTGCCACATCGTCGTCATCGGCGAGATGCGCATCAGTTCCGGCAGGCCACGAAGCCCCACCCGGCTCGCCAACGACACAGGGCTGGGCCGTGAGCCGCGCAGAAACGGCGCTTCGAGCGTCTGGTAGATGCGCCGGGCACGAGCGCAGAAGTCGAGGTAGCCGCGGCTGGCCGAAGCGCCGGCGAACTCGCCGATCGCCGCAGCCGAGCGATGCACGTCGGCGAAGAGGTCGAGGCGCTCGGTTTGGCTCCAGGCGTGACGCGCCAGCACGCTGACGGGTTGCAGGCCGAGGTGGTCAGACAGCCGTGTGCCCACCGCCTCGAACAGTTCCTCGAAGACCCAACGCATCGTGAACACCGTCGGCCCCGCGTCCATCCGTGCGCCACCCACTTCGACCTGGCGCATCTTGCCGCCGGGTTGTGCTGCGCGCTCCAGCACGAGCACGTCGACCCCTTGCGCGGCGAGCTCGAGCGCGCTGACGAGCCCGCCGATTCCGGCCCCGACCACGATGACGCGCTGCGTCGTCATGAGCCGGCAGCCCTGCTTGGGTCTGCGTGCATGTGTTGTTGACGCACCAATCTCATGTGTCTATGCTACGTGACACTCAATGTAGACAGTTGAAACTTACACCCACCTCAGCTTCGACGCCTTCAATGGCGCACTCCGCATGAAGCCCATGACGCGCATCGAACAGGCCCTGGCCACCGCCATTTCCACCGGCGAAGCCCCGGGCTGCCCACCCAAGCTCGCGGGAGCGATCCGCCACGCCGTGTTCCCCGGCGGCGCGCGCATCCGGCCGCAGTTGTGCCTGGCCGTCGCGCAGGCCTGCGGTGACGACGACCCCGGCTTGTCGGAGGCCGCAGCCACCTCGGTCGAGCTGCTGCACTGTGCGTCTCTGGTTCACGACGACCTGCCGTGTTTCGACGATTCGCCGATGCGGCGTGGCCGTGCCTCGGTGCACTACGCCTACGGCGAAGGCCTGGCGGTGCTGGCCGGCGACGCGCTGATCGTGCTCGCGTTCCAGACCCTGTCGGTGGCGGCCGTGCGTTCGCCGCTGCGGCTGGCGCCGTTGCTCGCGACCATTGCTGCAGGCGTCGGCATGCCCGTCGGCATCGTGGCCGGGCAGGCCTGGGAAAGCGAGCCTCGCGTGTCGCTCACCGAGTACCAACGGGCCAAGACCGGTGCGCTGTTTGCTGCCGCCACGATGGCCGGCGCGCAGGCCGCGGGTGCCGATGCCACCCCGTGGCGCGCGCTGGGTGAATGGCTGGGCGAGGCTTACCAGGCCGCCGACGACATCCGCGACGTGGCGGGCGACCCGCGCGTGCTGGGCAAGCCGGTCGGGCGCGACGTGGCCCTGTTGCGGCCGAGCGCTGCCAGCGAGCTCGGGCTCGAAGGTGCCATCGCGCACTTCGATCGTCTGGTGAGTTATGCCATCGCTGCCGTGCCCGAGTGCCGCGGCGCCGAGCAGCTGCGCGCGTTGGTGCGGCTCGAATCCGAGCGGCTCGTGCCGCGTGCGATGAGTGCAGACCTGACGAGGGTGCCGGTCTAGGGCGCCGTTCGCGCCATGAGACCGCGGCGCGGCACCTGGACATGAACCTGCAATGACACCGGGTTCGATCGTCGCGCCGAAAGCCGTCCCGTGGCGCGACCGTTGGTTGTCGTTTCGTGATCGTTGTTTGTCGAGCCCGGTGTTTCAGCGCCGGGCCTCGTCTTTCCCCTTGACGCGGCCGACCGCGCGCCGCCATGCGCGTGAGCTGTTCGATCTGGTGGCCGGCTTCGTCTATTCGCAGGTGCTGCTCGCCTGCGTGCAACTGCGCGTGTTCGAGATCCTCGCTGAAGGGCCCCAGCCTCTCGAGGTGCTGGCACCGCGGTTCGGCCTGCCCGAAGAGGGTGCGCGGCGCTTGCTCGCCGCTGCGGTGTCGCTTCGGCTCGTCGAGCACCGCAGTGGCCACCGCTACGGTCTGGGCGAACTCGGCGCGCCGATGGTGGGCAACCAGGCTGTCGCGGCGATGGTGGAACACCACGCCGCGCTCTACGCCGACCTGGCCGACCCGGTCGCCCTGTTGCGTGCAGGCTCGGGCTCGGGCGCGCTCGCCGGCTATTGGCCGTATGCCGACGCACAAGTGCCAGGCAGTCTCACCGCCGGGCGCGTGGCGACCTACACCGCCTTGATGTCGGCCTCTCAGCCGCTGGTGGCCGACGAAATCATCGACGCGTACGACCTGACCCGGCACCGCTGCCTGCTCGACGTGGGTGGTGGCGACGGCAGTTTTCTCGCTTCTGTGGCGACACGGGTGCCCGAACTGCGACTGATGCTGTTCGACCTGCCGGCCGTGGCAGAGCGCGCGCAGGCGCGGTTTCGGCAGTCGGGCCTGACGCAGCGTGCCGCTGTGTTCGGCGGCAGCTTCCTCAGCGATGTGCTGCCGCAGGGCGCCGACGTCGCTTCGCTGGTCAGGGTGATCCACGACCACGACGACTCGAGCGCGATGACGATCCTGCGTGCGGTGCGGCGGGCCTTGCTGCCGACAGGGTGTCTGCTGCTCGCCGAGCCGATGTCAGGCACGCGCGGAGCCGAACCCATGGGCGACGCGTATTTCGGCTTCTACCTGCTCGCGATGGGCAAGGGCCGCCCGCGCAGCGCCGCGGAGCTTGTCGCGATGCTCGATGCCGCGGGTTTCACCCGTGCGCGGCTGGTGCCGACACGCCTGCCGCTGCAGACGCAATTGATCGTGGCGCACTGAACAACCGAGAAAACCCTAGGGGTTTTGCAGTAAATGCAGATTGACACCTTAAAGAGTAAGCATAGGATGACACTCACGATGAAGTCGATCTCAGACACCCGGCCCGAACAGGCACTCGCCCCGCGAAAGCTCTCCGTGATGAGCCTACCGGAGCAGATGTCATGAACACGCTGGCGGTGGTGCTGCAACAACCCGAAGCCTTGAAGCTGACGCGCCTCGAGCTCACGCCACCGACCGAAGAAGACGTGGTCGTCGACATCGCTTGGAGCGGCATCAGCACCGGCACCGAGCGTTTGTTGTGGAACGGCCGCATGCCGCAGTTCCCTGGCATGGGCTATCCGCTGGTGCCGGGCTACGAGTCGGTCGGGCGGGTTGTTCAGGCCGGCTCGCGCTCGGCATCGAAGGTCGGCGACCATGTGTTCGTGCCCGGCGCCAAGTGTTTCGGTGACGTGCGTGGCCTGTTCGGTGGCGCGGCATCGAAGGTCGTGGTGCCCGGCGCCCGCACGATCCCGATATCGGGCAGCCTCGGCGAACAAGGCGTCTTGCTGGCGCTCGCCGCAACGGCGTACCACGTCACCTCTGCCGCTGGTACGCAGCAGCCCGACCTGATCGTCGGCCACGGTGTGCTCGGCCGCTTGATCGCGCGCCTGGCGGTCGCTGCCGGCAGCGCGCCGGTGGTGTGGGAAACCAACCCGTCCCGGCGCGAAGCTGCGCCCGGATACACGGTCATCGACCCCGCCACCGACACCCGCCGCGACTACCGCTGCATCTGCGACGTGAGCGGCGATTCCGCCTTGCTCGACACCCTGATCTCACGCCTGGCACCGGGCGGCGAAGTGGTGCTTGCAGGCTTCTACGACACGCCGCTCTCGTTTGTCTTCGCGCCGGCGTTCATGCGCGAAGCACGCCTGCGCGTCGCGGCGCAATGGCAGCCGGGCGACCTGGTCGCGGTGCGCGACATGGCCGAGTCGGGCCGACTTTCGCTCGACGGCCTGATCACCCACGGCGCCGATGCGCTTTCGGCCGACGCGGCGTACCGCACCGCTTTCGGCGACTCCGCCTGTTTGAAGATGACCCTTGACTGGAGAGACTGCCCATGAGCACCGTTGCAAGCCCCACCGCGGTGGCCAAAGGCGCGCCAGTCACCATCATGATGCGAGACCTGCGCAACGAAGCGGCCGTCGAACCGCCGCCCGTCTCGACCTCGCCCGTCACCAAGGAAACGCAGATCATCGCGATCTACGGCAAGGGTGGCATCGGCAAGAGCTTCACGCTCGCCAACCTGAGCTACATGATGGCGCAGCAGGGCAAGAAGGTGCTGCTGATCGGCTGCGATCCGAAGAGCGACACCACCTCGTTGCTGTTCGGTGGGCGCGCCTGCCCGACCATCATCGAGACCTCGTCGAAGAAGAAGCTCGCCGGCGAGGCGGTGGCGATCGGTGACGTCTGCTTCAAGCGCGACGG
>NZ_JAVTWP010000015.1:0-13187 GCF_032229685.1 Rhizobacter sp.
CGCACCGCGAAGATCCAGTGGGGCATCATGGTCTGCGTCTACGGCATGAGCCACGCACCGGCGCTGCTGCTGCTCGACCTGCCCAAATACGAAGGGCGTGGTGCCTTCCTGGTGCTCTACCTGGTGCTGGTGGTGGCGATCGCGCAGATCGCGCAAGAAGTGGCGAGCCGGCGCCTGCGCCGGCGCCCGGCGGCGCGTGCGATCAGCCGCTCGTTCTCGTGGCGGGCGTGGGGCATCGGAGCGCTGGTCGCCGCGGTGGTCGGCGCCGCGCTCTACTGGGCCACGCCGTTCAAGCCGATCCCGGCCCTGTTGATGGGCTTCGTGGCCGGCGGCAGCGGCACGCTGGGCGAGTTCGTGATGAAAGCGCTCAAGCGGGACGCCGGGGTACGCAGCTGGGGCGGCAAGGCCTCGGTCACCGGCGCGGTGGGCCTGCTCGACCGCGTGGCCCCCTTGTGCTTCGCAGCCCCGGTGTTCTTTCACTCCGTGCGCTGGTACTTCGGCTTGTGACGCGGTGGCAAGCATGCGCATCCTCGGCATCGACCCCGGCCTGCGGACCACCGGCTTCGGCGTGATCGAAGCCGAGGGCTCGAAGCTGCACTATGTGGCCAGCGGCACGATCAAGACCGACGCGATCGCGAGCGGCCAGTTGCCGGCGCGGCTGAAGATCATCTTCGACGGCGTGCGCGAAGTGACGGCACGCTACCAACCGACCTGCGCGTCGGTCGAGATCGTGTTCGTGAACGTGAACCCGCAGTCGACCTTGCTGCTGGGCCAGGCCCGCGGCGCCGCGCTCGCGGCGCTCGTGACCGGCGAGCTTGGCGTGTCCGAATACACCGCGCTGCAGATGAAGAAAGCCATCGTCGGCCACGGGCAGGCGCGCAAGGAACAGGTGCAAGAGATGGTGATGCGCCTGCTCGCGCTGCCCGGCCTGCCGGGGAAAGACGCGGCCGATGCGCTGGGGCTGGCGATCTGCCACGCGCACGCTGCGGGCTCGTTCGCGGCGATCTCGCGCAGCGCGGCGCTGGCGCCGCGCGCGCATGCGCAGTTCAAGCGCGGGCGCAGCTACTGAAGCCGGCCGCCGTTCAGGCGTGCAGTTCCTTCAGCTCGGGTGCACACCACTGTTGTTCTTCGTCGGGCACTTGGGCAAACAGCGCCAGGGCACGTTCGCGTGCGGCGACGAACCCGGGCTGGTCACCCGCGCTGCGCTGCGCAATGGCCAGCACCGCCTCGCCGAAGAAACGCTCGAAGGCCGGTGCGCCGTTGGCCGCACAGATCGAGATGCATCGACGCGCATGGTCGATTGCCGGCCCCGGCTGCCCCGCCTGCAGCAAGCTGCGCGTGAGGCGGTATTCGGCACGCTCGGTTTCGAGCCACGTGCCGGCCTGTGACCAGTACGTCAGCGCGGCTTCGGCGGCGCGCAGCATGCCGGCGGTTTCGGCCACGCTGCGGTCGGCCTTTTCTTCCAGGCTCGAGGCGAGGTTGTTGCCTGCCACGGCCAGCGAACGCTGGGCGCGCGCTTCGGGGCGGTGCTTGAGCGCCAGTTGCAAAGCCTGGTCGTAGGCCGCGATGGCGCGCGCGTAGTCGAGCCGGCCGAGGATCGCGCCCGAGGCATTGGCCAGCACGGTCAGGCGGTCCTGCGGGGCGAGCACGTCCAGCGCATGCTCTTCGCCGCTGGCGAAGCGAAGTGCCGCGACGCTGCGCGACACGACGCCGAGCGCCTCGGTGTGGCCGTGGCAGGCGGGCAGGCGACGCATCGATTCGAGCAATTCCACACCGTCGTCGAAGCGCGCCAGATGTTCGCCGAACACGTGGGTGACGATGCCGGCGAACGGCGCCACGTGGGCGGGCACCTCGACCCGGTCGAGTGACAACGCGAGCCGTTCGGCCACCTCGTCGGCCTGCTCGGCGTGTTCGGCCCAGGCGGTGCGGATGAACTCATCGAATTCCATGACATGCAGGCCGGATCGGCCAAGGTCGTTGCAGCCCGCGAGGCTAGCCAAAGCCGCGCCCCGCCGCAAGCTGATGCGTGACGCTCTGTGCAACAGGCGGGCTTTCAGTTCAAGCGACAATCCACCCCCTATGTACGCCCTCTTCGAAGACGCCGGGAAGTTCCTCGCCGGCCGCGTGATGACGGAGACCGACACCTCGGTGCAGATCGAGCTCGACTCCGGCAAACGCGTGAAAGTGAAAGCAGCCCACGTGCTGCTCAAGTTCGACAAGCCGCAACCGGCCGAATTGATCGCGGCCGCGCAGACGCTCGCGAAAGAAATCGACTTCGACCTGGCCTGGGAGTTCGCGCCCGACAACGAGTTCGGCTTCGCCGACCTGGCGCGCGAGTATTTCGAGACCAGCGCCGGCATCGAGAAGCAGGCCGCGGCCTTGTTTCGCCTGTTCGAAGCGCCGCATTACTTCCGCCGGCTCGGCAAGGGCCAATTCAAGAAGGCGCCCGAAGAGATCGTGAAGGCGGCCCTGCTCGGCATCGAGCGCAAGAAACTCGTGGCCGCGCAGATCGACACCTGGGCCGGCGAACTGGTCGCCGGTATTTGCCCGCCGCCGGTGCAGGAGCAGCTCTACAAGCTGCTGTTCAAACCCGACAAGAACGCGCCGGAGTACAAGGCCGTCGTCGAAGCGGCGCAGCGCTCGCAGCGCGCACCGCTCGATCTGCTGAAAAGCGCCGGAGCCATCCATTCCCCGTACCAGTTTCACTGGCGGCGTTTCCTGTTCGAGAGCTTCCCGAAAGGCACGGCCTTTCCGGCACTGCAGGCCCCCGCGATCAAGGAAACCCTGCCGCTCGCCAACGTGCGCGCCTTCTCGATCGACGACTCGGCCACGACCGAGATCGACGATGCGCTCTCGGTGCAAGGCATCGGCTCCGGCACGATCGTCTTCGGCGTGCACATCGCCGCACCCGGCCTGGCGTTCGCGCCCGACACGGCGCTCGACAAGGTGGCGCGCGAGCGCTTGTCCACGGTCTACATGCCCGGCTACAAGCTGACGATGCTGCCCGACGACGTGGTGCAGGCGTACACGCTGATCGAAGGGCGCGACTGCCCGGCGGTGTCGCTCTACGTCACGATGAACGAGGCCACGTTCGAAGTCACGGGCAGCGAAACCCGGCTCGAACGCGTGCCCGTCGTGGCCAACCTGCGCCACGACCAGCTCGACGGCGTGATCACCGAAGCCTCGCTGACCGGCGAAGCGCCTGCCGACTACGAATTCGCTGCCGAACTGGCTCTCGCCTTCCGCCTCGCCCGCCACCTGAAAGCGCGGCGCGAGGTGGCGCGCGGCAAGCCAGAGAACTTCAACCGGCCCGACTACAACTTCCGCCTCGAAGGCAATGACGGCCGCGAGCCGCAAGGCAACGAACGGGTGCTCATCAGCACGCGGCAACGGGGCTCGCCGCTCGATCTGATCGTGGCCGAAGCGATGATCCTGGCCAACAGCACCTGGGGCGGCTGGCTGCACGAGTGCGGCGTGCCCGGCATCTACCGCAGCCAGGCGAGCATGGCGCCGGGCGTGAAGGTGCGCATGGGGACCAAACCGGCGCCGCATGCCGGCATGGGCGTGCCGCAGTACACCTGGGCCACCTCGCCGCTGCGGCGTTATGTCGACCTGGTGAACCAATGGCAGCTGATCGCCTGCGCCCGCCACGGCCGCACAGCGGCACTGGCGGCGCCCTTCAAGCCCAAGGACGTGCAGCTGTTCTCGGTCATCTCGGCCTTCGATTCCGCCTATGCCGAGTACAACGGCTTTCAGTCGGGCATCGAGCGCTATTGGGCACTGCAGTACCTGGCGCAGAACGGCATCACCGAGCTGAACGCGGTGGTGATGAAAGACGCTCTGGTCCGCGCCGATGATCTGCCGCTGGTGTTCCGCGTGCCCGGCACCGAAAGCCTGCCGCGCGGCGCCCATGTGCGCGTGGCCGTGGCCGGCACCGACCTGCTGACGCTGGATCTGCACGCCAGCCTCGTGGCTCGGCTCGACGACACGGCCTCGGCCGCCGCAGGCCCGGCGCCCGATGCAGAAGCCGACGCCGACGCCGAAGACGCGGCCGACAGTGCTGGGCCGCTGTCGCTCGCGATCGACATTGCCAGCGATGATGGCGAGCCAGCCGCTGCCCAGCCCGCCGACGTGCTCACCGCCCAGTGAAACCCATGCGCTTGCCGAAAAAATTCTCGACGCTGCAGATCGCGCTGATCGTTTCTTTCGGCCTGCACGCGGTGTTGCTGACGGTGCGCTTCGTTGATCCCGAGGGCTTCAACCGCGTGTTCCAGGACACGCCGCTCGAAGTGATCCTCGTCAACTCGCGCTCGGGTGAGCCGCCCGAAAAGGCCCAGGCGATCGCGCAGGCGAGCCTGGCCGGCGGTGGCGAAGCCGACCTCGGCCGCGCCACGTCGCCGCTGCCGCCTTCGGCGCTGGTCGAGCTCGGCGAGTCGAACGAAGACGCGCGCAAGCAGATCGAACAACTGCAGGAAGCGCAGCAGCAACTGCTGGCGCAGATCCGCCGCGAGCTCGCCTTGCTGCCGGCGCCCGACCCGCAGCGTGACCAGGGCACACCGGAAGAACGTGCGCAAGAAGAGCACCGGCGCCAGCTGATCCAGCTGCTGGCCGAGATCGAGAAACGCATCAACGAAGAAAACGCGCGCCCGAAGAAGCGCTACATCAGCCCGGCCACACGCGAAGAGGTCTACGCGATGTACTACGACCAGCTTCGGCGCAAGATCGAAGATCGCGGCACGCGCAACTTTCCCGAGAACGCCGGGCGCAAGCTGTACGGCGAGCTGACGATGAACGTGACCGTCGATTCCGAAGGCCGCGTGATCGAGACCGAAGTCGTGCGGCCGTCGAGCTCCTCGTTGCTCGACCGACGCGCGATCGCCATCGTCAAGGCGGCGGCGCCGTTCGGCCCGTTCACCGCCGCGATGCGGCGCAAGGCCGATCAGCTCGTGATCACCTCGCGCTTTCGCTTCACGCGTGACGAAGCACTCGAGACCACCTTGAGCGCCACCCCCGGCAACTGAGCGCCATGGACCGTTACGTCGTGGCCGGCAACCCGGTCGAGCACAGCCAGTCTCCGTTCATCCACGCCGAATTCGCACGCCAGACGGGGCAGGTCATGGAGTACGGGCGGTTGCTCTGGCCGCTGCAAGGTTTTGAAGACTCGCTGCAGGCGCTGGTCGACAGCGGTGCCAAGGGCTGCAACATTACCGTGCCGTTCAAGTTCGAAGCCGCGCGGGTCGCGAGCCGGCTGAGCGCCCGGGCAGCGCTGGCGCAAGCGGCCAACGTGCTCAGCTTCGATGCCGAGGGCTGGCGCGCCGACAACACCGATGGCGTCGGCCTGGTGCGCGACATCGAACACAACGCCGGGCGTTCGCTGCGCGGCCAGCGCGTGCTGCTGATCGGCGCAGGGGGTGCGGCCGCCGGCGTGCTCGGGCCGCTGCTGCAGGCGCAGCCCGCCGAGGTGGTGGTGGCGAACCGCAGCTTGCACAAGGCGCAGGCCCTGGTCGACCGGCACCGCTCGGTGGCGCCCACGGCGCGGCTGACGGCCAGCACGCTCGAGGGCTGCGGCGAAAGTTTCGACGTGGTCGTCAATGCGACCGCCAGCAGCTTGCAAGGAGGCGCCATTCCGGTTTCGCACAAGGTGCTGCGGCCAGGTGCGCTGGCGCTGGACATGATGTACGGCCCGGCTGCGCAAGGCTTTCTGGGCTGGGCCAACGAACATGGCGCCACCGGCCGCGACGGCCTGGGCATGCTGGTCGAACAGGCCGGTGCGGCTTTCGAGCTGTGGCGCGGCGTGCGGCCCGACACGGCACCGGTGCTGGCGGCGCTGCGCGCGCGCATGGCCTCGGCACGGTGATGAAAACGGCCTGGGGTCATCTGCTGCGCGCGCTGGTGCTGGTTGTGATGGCGGCGCTGGCCTTGCAGCTGTATTTTCTGGCGCGCATCGCAATGATGGCGGTGGTCGACCCGCAGTCCACGACCTTCCAGCGCTCCGAAGCCTGGCGGCTGCTGAGCGAAAAACACCAGATCCTGTGGAGCCAGCAGTGGGTCGACGACGCGCGCATTTCGGCAAACCTGAAGCGCGCGGTGATCGCGTCGGAAGACGCGGGATTCGCCGACCACAGCGGCGTCGAGTGGGACGCGCTCGAAAAGGCCTTGGAACGCAACCAGAAAGCCGAAGCGCGGGTCGAGAAGATCAACGAGCAGATCGACAAACGTGTGCAGAAGGCGGCAGCCGCAGGCAAGCCGCTGCCCGCCGCGAAAGCGCCGGTGCACGCACAGCCCAAGGTCGTGGGTGGCTCGACCATCACGCAGCAACTGGCCAAGAACCTTTTTCTCGGCAGTGAACGAAACCTGCTGCGCAAGGCTCAGGAGTTCGTGATCACCTTCATGCTCGAGGCCTGCCTGTCGAAAAAGCGCATTCTCGAGATCTACCTCAACAGCGTCGAGTGGGGCGAAGGTGTGTTCGGTGCGGAGGCCGCTGCACGGCACTACTTCCGGGCCGGCGCGGGTGCCTTGGGGGTGATGCAGGCCGCCCAGCTCGCGGTGATGCTGCCGGCACCCAAACGTTTCGAGAAGCGGCCGGGGTCGGCCTATGTGGTCGGCCGTGCCGGCACGGTGGCGGCCCGGATGGGCGGCGTTGAACTACCTTGATGGCGGGGCAGGAGTCATGTCTTCAGTGATCATCGGCGAAATCGCCGCCGCCGCCGCCCGGCTGGTGGTCGAAGAAGGCATGGAATACGGCCCGGCCAAGCGCCGCGCCGCGCGCCAGCTCGGCCGGCACAGCACGCGCGCCACTGAACTGCCTTCGAACGACGCGGTCGAAGACGAGGTGCGAAGCTACCTCTCGATCTTTTGCGCCGACACCCAGCCCGCAGAGTTGGCCGCTCTGCGCAGCGTGGCGCTGCTGTGGATGGAACGCCTGGCCGAGTTCCGGCCCCACCTCACGGGCGCCGTCTGGCGCGGCACGGCCACCCGGCTCAACAACGTGCACCTTCAACTTTTCTGCGACGACTCGAAGGCGGCGGAGCTGGCGCTCATCGACCGAGGCGTTTCCTATGAGGTGGGCAGCACGACGAGCTTGCGCGGCGCTGAGGTCGACGTGCTGAGCGTGAGCAGCCCCAGCGCCGAACTGGGTGAAGACGTCACGGTGCTGCTGAGCGTGCTCGACCACGACGACCTGCGCGGCGCCCTGAAGCCCGACGCCGGTGGCCGCTCGCAGCGCGGCGACCTGGCCGCGCTGCGCAAGTTGATGGATCGTTCATGAAGCGGCGTTCTCTGGTGTTCGCCGCCGCTGCTGCAGCCGCGGCCGGGGTGGGCGGTGCACTGTGGCATCGGCAGGCGCAACGGCAGAACGAGTTGCAGGCGCTGCTCTGGACCAGGACGTTTGCGCGGCCGGGCGGCGGCGAGTTGCGCTTGGCCAGCTTTCTCGGCAAACCCCTGCTGCTCAATTTCTGGGCCACGTGGTGCGGGCCGTGCATCACCGAAATGCCCATGCTCGACCGGTTTCATCAGGAACACCGGGCCCGCGGCTGGCAGGTGCTCGGGCTGGCGGTGGACAACGACGCGCCCGTGCAGGCTTTCCTGGCTCAGCGCCCGGTGAGCTTCGCGGTCGGCTTGGCCGGGTTCGAAGGCGTGAGCCTGTCGCGCGCGCTCGGCAACGTCGGCGGCGGTTTGCCGTTCACGGTCGTCTTCGACGCTGCAGGGCTTGCAGCGCACCAGAAACTCGGTGCGATTGCCCCGGAAGACCTGGTGCGGTGGGCCGCTTCGACCATTTGAAGAAAGCTTGACTGCGGGTTTGTTCGGGCTGATTAATTTATTGTCAACAGAAGTCAACTGAATCCAAAGCGCGTAAAGTCCGCGGCTTCTTGAGTGCAAAACACTCGTAGATCTAGCGCCCGGAAGAGGCAGACCTGATCGGCAATGCACGCCGACATGCACACGTTGGAGAAACCATGGACCTTCGCAAACTCAAGACGCTGATCGATCTGGTGTCTGATTCGAACATTTCGGAGCTGGAGATCACAGAAGCCGACGGAAAGGTGCGGATCGTCAAATCCGAGCCGGCCGCGGCCGCCCCCGTGGTCTATGCGCCGAGCCCGGTCGCGGTGGCAGCACCGGTCGCCGCGGCCTTGCCTGCCGCGAGCGCAGCGCCGGCGGAACCGGCCGCGGAAGCGGTCGATACCGGCCACGCGGTGAAGTCACCGATGGTCGGCACCTTCTACCTGTCGGCCAGCCCGGGCGCGAAACCCTTCGTGGAAGTGGGTGCGCAGATCAAGGAAGGCGACCCGATCTGCATCATCGAAGCGATGAAGATCATGAACGAGATCGAGGCCGACAAGTCGGGCACGGTCAAGCGCATCTTGTGTGAAAACGGCCAGGCCGTGGAGTTCGGACAGCCCTTGTTCATCATCGAATAAGGCTGCCATGTTCAAGAAAATACTGATCGCCAACCGCGGCGAAATTGCCCTGCGGATCCAGCGCGCCTGCCGCGAGCTGGGCATCAAGTCGGTCGTCGTGTATTCCGAAGCCGACCGCGACGCCAAGTACGTGAAACTCGCCGACGAGGCCGTGTGCATCGGGCCAGCGGCATCGGCGCAGAGTTACCTCAACATGCCGGCGATCATCTCGACCGCCGAGGTCACCGACGCCGAGGCCATCCACCCCGGCTACGGCTTCTTGTCGGAGAACGCCGACTTCGCCGAGCGTGTGGAACGCAGCGGCTTCGTGTTCATCGGGCCGACACCGGCGTCGATCCGCGTGATGGGCGACAAGGTCTCGGCCAAGCAGGCGATGATCAAGTCGGGTGTTCCGTGCGTGCCGGGCTCGGAAGGCGCCTTGCCGGAAGACCCGAAGGAGATCATCCGCGCGGCGCGCGCGGTGGGTTATCCGGTGATCATCAAGGCGTCGGGCGGTGGTGGCGGGCGTGGCATGCGGGTGGTGCACACCGAAGCGGCATTGATCCACGCAGTGCAGACGACGCGGGCCGAAGCCGGTGCGGCTTTCGGCAACCCGGCCGTGTACATGGAGAAGTTTCTCGAGAACCCGCGCCACATCGAGATCCAGATCCTGGCCGACGAGCACAAGAACGCCGTCTGGCTCGGTGAGCGTGATTGTTCGATGCAACGCCGCCACCAGAAGATCATCGAAGAAGCGCCGGCACCGGGCATTCCGCGGCGCGTGATCGAACGCATCGGCGAGCGTTGTGCCGCGGCGTGCAAGAAGATCGGTTACCGCGGGGCCGGCACCTTCGAGTTCCTGTACGAGAACGGCGAGTTCTTCTTCATCGAGATGAACACGCGCGTTCAGGTGGAGCACCCGGTCACGGAACTGGTGACGGGTGTCGACATCGTGCAGATGCAGATCCGCATCGCCGCCGGCGAGAAGCTGCCGTTCACGCAGCGCAACATCCAGATGCGCGGGCATTCGATCGAGTGCCGGGTGAATGCGGAAGACCCCTACAAGTTCACGCCATCGCCCGGGCGCATCACGATGTGGCACCCCCCGGGCGGGCCGGGGGTGCGCGTCGATTCGCACGCCTACACGAACTACTTCGTGCCACCGAATTACGACTCGATGATCGGCAAGATCATCGTCTACGGCGACACCCGCGATCAGGCACTGGCGCGGATGCGTATCGCTTTGTCGGAGACGGTCATCGAGGGGATTCAAACCAACATTCCGCTGCACCGGGAGTTGATGGTCGACGCCAAGTTCATCGAAGGTGGCACGAGCATCCACTACCTCGAAGGCTGGCTGGGTCAGCACAAGCGCTGAAGGGCCACCGATGGTCGAGTTGCAGTTGCTGGCGCCGCAAGCGTGCGTCGAGATGGCGTCGGACGCGCTGATGGACGAGCTCGATGCCTTGTCGGTGTCGGTCGAAGATGCCGACGCGAACACGGACGCGGAGGCTGCCTTGTTCGGGGAACCAGGCATGCCACCGCCGAGCGCAGGCTGGCAACGTTCGGTGTTGAAGGCGCTCTTCGCCGACGAGGCCTCGGCGACCACGGCAGCGGCCTTGCTGCTGGCGCAGGACTGGGCTGATGGCATCCGCGTGAGCAGCATTCAAGCGGTGCCCGACGAAGACTGGGTGCGGCTGACACAGTCGCAGTTCGCGCCGGTGGCGGTCACCCCGGACTTCTGGATCGTGCCGAGCTGGCACGAGCCCCCCGCCCAGGCGCGGCGTGTGATCCGGCTCGACCCCGGTCTGGCTTTCGGCACCGGGACGCATCCGACCACCCGGATGTGCCTGCGCTGGACGGCTCGGCAGGCACCCGCCGACGCCGCTCGTTGGACGCGCGTCCTCGACTACGGCTGCGGCTCAGGAATTCTGGCGATCGGCGCGGCCTTGCACGGCGCCCGCGACGTCGACGCGGTCGACATCGACCCGGCGGCCGTCGAGTCCACAGCCGCCAACGCCAGGCACAACGGCGTGGTGCTTCGCGCCGGCTTGCCCGACGCCGCGAGTGGCGTCTATCCGCTCGTCTTCGCCAATATCCTGGCCACGCCGCTGAAGCTGCTCGCCCCGCTTCTTTGTTCGCATGTGGGACCCGGCGGCGACCTGGTACTGGCCGGCATCCTGGAGCGACAGGCCGACGAACTCAAGGCGGCCTACGCCACATGGCTGACGCTGCAGATCAGCGACTCCGAAGACGGCTGGATCCTGATGACCGCACGACGGGTGCGCTGAAGGTGCATGGCATGATTCGAGCATGAGTCTGGCCACACGATGCACCTCTTGCGGCACCGTCTTTCGCGTCGTGCAAGACCAGCTCAAGGTCTCGGAAGGTTGGGTGCGTTGCGGGCGATGCAACGAGGTGTTCAACGCGCTCGAGGGCCTGTTCGACCTGGAGCGTGACACCCCGCCCGATGGTGGGGTCGTGCATGCGGCGGAGGCTGCGGCAACGGATATGGAAGCCGTGCCGTCCAGCCCCTGGAATGCCGACGGCTTCTCGTCGCCCACCGACCCCGATCTCGTCGACAAGCTCGACACGCGCCTGTTCGGGTCGCGCCGTGCGGATTCGGCGTCGACCCCTTCGAAGCAGGTGCGCGCCCGTGATCGCCACGAATTCTCGGACGCGCAGTTCAACCCCGAATGGGTGGCGGACGATGAGATACCTTCGCAGGCCGGAGCCCTCTTTTCCCCCGAGACCGTTGATGACGATGCGCGCCCCGACGAGCCCCCTGCGGCCCCGGAGTTCGTCCGCCGCGCACAACGCGAAGCGCGCTGGCGCACGTCGAATGCACGCTGGCTGCTGTTGAGCATCAGCGTGTTGCTGCTGGGGTGTCTGGTGCTGCAGGTGGGCCACCACTTTCGCGACTTGGTCGCTGCCCGCTGGCCGAGCTTGAGACCGGCAGTGGTGTCGTGGTGTGACGCCGTGGGCTGCCGCATCGACGCGCCACGGCGCATTGAAGACATCTCTGTCGAGCACACGGCTCTGGCGCGCGTCGGCACGAGCGACTCCTTCCGGCTTTCGGTGACCTTGCGGAACCGCAGTGCGATCGGCCTGGCGTTGCCCTCGGTCGAACTGAGCCTGACCGATGGGTCGGGCCTGCTGATCGCGAGGCGGGCCCTGGCACCACGGGACTTTCGGACCGCCTCAGAGGTGTTGCCGGCCGCTGGCGAATCGCCCTTGCAGCTGACACTCTCAGCCGGTGGGCCGCGCGTCAGTGGCTACACGGTCGAGATTTTCTATCCTTGATTCCGCTCACGCCTTCCGCTTCGTTTCTGGCGGCCCGTCTTGATTCCTGACTTTTGGAGAAGCCATGTCGGCACTCATTTGTGGTTCCCTCGCGTTTGACACGATCACCATGTTTCCGGGGCGCTTCGCGCAGCAGATCCTGCCGGAGCAATTGCACATTCTCAACGTGTCCTTCCTAGTCCCGACCTTGCGCCGTGAGTTCGGCGGATGTGCAGGCAACATCGCCTACACGCTCAGCATGCTTGGCGGCGAACCACTGATCATGGCGGCCTGCGGATCTGACGGGCAGGACTATCTGGAACGGATTCGATCGTGGGGTGCGAGCACGGAGTTCGTCCGCGAGATCGCGGATCAACACACAGCGCAGGCCATCATCATCACTGACACCGACAACAACCAGATCACCGCCTTTCACCCGGGGGCCATGCAGTCGGCGCACCTGACGGCCGTCCCCTCGAATCGCAGCATCCGCGTGGCCATCGTGGCGCCCGACGGTCGCGATGCCATGCTGGCGCACGCAGCGCAATTGTCGAGCGCGGGCATTCCTTTCGTCTTCGACCCGGGGCAAGGCTTGCCGATGTTCGACGGTCCGGAACTCCGGCGCTTCGTCGAACAGGCGACGTGGGTCGCACTCAACGACTATGAAGCGCAGATGCTGTGCGATCGAACAGGGCAGACACTTGAGACGCTCTCACGTTCACACCTGCGCGGCGTCATTGTCACGCTCGGTGCACAGGGGTGCGATCTTTGGCAGCAAGGTGTCCGCAGCCATGTTCCTGGCGTGAAGGCGACTCGCCTGCTCGACCCCACGGGCTGCGGCGACGCTTTTCGAGGTGCGTTGTTGTACGGGATCGAACGCGGCTGGTCGCTCGAACGCTGCGCCGAGCTCGGAACCCGGGTAGGGGCGATCAAAATCGCCAGCCTGGGCGGACAGAACCATCGACTGGATCGAGCCACGTTGGGCCTGTGACGCTTTCGCCAAGGGCGGCGCGCGGAAAAAAAACGGCACTGGAATCGGGGCCCGCAAACGGCGGCGTGGGTCACATCTTCTCTGCCGGAATATGGGCCGATCTTGGGACACGACCGAGCCTGCACGCCAGGGTTGGTCGATCAAAAAACCCGGCCGAGGCCGGGTTGTTCAGGTCACTGAGGCGATTCTCAGGGCTTGCTGCCCGTCGGGAAAGGCCAAGCAGCCTGCGGGCTGAGCGCCGTTTTTGCGGGTTGAACAGGGGCCGCAGCTACTGCCGCGGCCTTCTTCGCCGCAGGTTTTTTCGCTGCTTTCTTCGCCGCGGGCTTTTTCGCTGCCTTCTTCGCGGCCGCCTTCTTCGCCGGAGCCTTCTTCGCAGCGGCCTTCTTAGCCGGAGCCTTCTTCGCAGCGGCCTTCTTAGCCGGAGCCTTCTTCGCAGCGGCCTTCTTCGCCGGAGCCTTCTTCGCAGCGGCCTTCTTCGCCGGAGCCTTCTTCGCAGCGGCCTTTTTCGCCGGAGC
>NZ_JAVTWP010000016.1:0-13132 GCF_032229685.1 Rhizobacter sp.
CCCAGGCGCTGCAACAAGGCCATGGCCGCGGCCGGTGCCTTCTCTTTCGCGCCGCTGATGAAAAACAGGAACACGTCGCGCGGCGCCGCGGCGGGCGGCGCAGCCTCGAGACGTGGCAAGCCGTCGGGCTCGCCGCCACCACGCCAGCGCCGCGCACAGGCCGCCAACGCGTCCAGCACCTTCGGCTCGACACCCGCGGCGTGGACGGGCTCGGTGCGCATCAGCCGCGCGTACAGAAAATCACCGGTGAGGTCGGCGAACGACGGGTAGTCGTCGGAATCGGTGAACACGGTGGCGCAGCGGTACTGCCGGGCCAGTGCGAGGTAATCGCGGCTCTTGAAGCTCTCGTGCCGCACGTCGAGCACATGGCGCAAAGGCAGGCCGCCGATGCTGGCGGGCAGCAGCTTCAGAAAGGCCTCGAAGTCGGCCGGCTCGAAACGTTTGGTCGGCGCGAACTGCCACACGATCGGCCCGAGCTTGTGGCGCAATTCGGTGATGCCGCTCTCGACGAAGCGCTGCACCGAGTCGCCGGCTTCGGCAAGCACGCGCCGGTTGGTGGCGTAGCGGATCGCTTTGAGCGAGAACATGAAATCGTCGGGCGTTTCGTCGAACCACTTCCTGAAACTGGCCGGCTTCTGCGAAGAGTAGTAAGTGCCGTTGACTTCGATCGCGCTGAGTTGGGTGCTCGCGTATTCGAGCTCGCGGTGGTGCGCCAGGCCGGCGGGGTAGAAGTTGTCGCGCCAGGGCTCGAAGGTCCAGCCGCCGACGCCGACACGGATGCGGGGTTCCTGGCTCATGCGCACTTCTCCTGTGCTGTCATCGGTCGCCGCGGCGCCACACGCCGGCCAGCGCCTTGCATTTCATCCACACCGACAAGCGCTCGTCGGAGAGCGCGTCCAGAAAGTCCGACAAGCCCTTCGACTTGGCCATCGTGTAGAACGTGAGCGCGGTCGTGACTAGGAAGACGATGCCGAAGATCACGAGCTTGCGCGCCGGCGAAGCCTCGGCCTCGGCCAGCAGGTTCATGCCGAGGAAGCCGGTCGTCACCGTGCCGATCAGGCCGAGGATCGTCACCACGGTCAGCCGCACCACGGTGTTGGCCTGGCGGCGCAGGCTGTCGGCGTCGAGGTAGCCGTTCATGTCGGCCACGCGCTCTTTGACCTCTTCGTAGAGCGGGTCGAGCCCCAGGTGCTGCGAGCACAGGTGGAACAGCGCGCGCACCTGTGCCTGCTCCGAGACCTCGTGGAACCAGTAGCGGTGCGTGAAGCGCAGAAAGCCTTCGAAGCTGGCGCGGATCAGGCGCTTGAAGCGCCGCACGCTGGCCGCGTCGCCCACGTCCAGGTCTTTCAGCGCTTCGACGAGCCGGTCCGACGACATCAGCAGCGCCGCCTTTTGGAAGTGCGCGATCATGAACAGCAAAAAGTGCTGATGCCTGAACTGCGCCAGCACACCGCGGTCGCGGCAGCCGTAGTACTGCGCGCGGGCGTCGCCGACGACGATCAGCGAATGGCCGCTGCAGATGTAGCGGGTGTTGGGCGCACTGCCGGCGTTGGCCCAGAAACGGTCGTAGCAATAGCGCTGCTCGAAGTCGGCGAGGTGGTCTTCGGCATAGGGCAAGGCGCTGCCGTCGCGGATGCCGGCGTTGTCGCCACCGCCCGAGCCGGTGACGAGACCGAGGCGGATGAAGTCGTTGCGGCTCAGCGCGCGCGGGTCGTCGAGCGCCAGGTAGCCCATCATCGGCATGCGGTAGTACTCGATCTGGCGGAAACGCAAGGCGCCAGGCTCGTCGGAATGGTCGCTCACCAGCGGCTGGAGCATGAAAGCCCAGTGCGCGGCGATGCGCGGCGCGCGGTGCTCGGCCACGTGGGCGAGAAAGCTGTCACGCTGCTGCGCGTCGGAGCTGGCGAGCACCTCGCCCGCGGCGCCCAGCCACTCGACGCTGGCCATCGTGTGCAGCGCCAGGCCGTTCGCGTCCCAGCCGGCCGGGTAGCCGCGGCCGAAGCGGTAGAGCTGCTCCTGCGCCTGCGCCAGCGTGAGGTCGTTGGCGGCGACCTCGACGTTGAGCAGGACCACGTCGACGTCGAAGAAGAAGTACAGGTCGACATGCACGATGTCGAGGGTGACCGGCGCGTCTCCGGGCCGCGCGACCACTCGAACTTGGTGCACGTCGTGTCGGCGGAACACCCGCATCGGCGCGTCGGAATCGTGCCCGGCCGAGTCGCGCCGCGAGCGGCCGTCGCCATAAAGGAAGCGCTGCACGTAGGGCAGAAAGGTCACGAACTCGTTGTAGTGGCGTTCGTGGAAGCTCGCCTTGTCGCCCGTGAATTCGTCCACGACTTCACGCCAGGGCGACGCCGCACCGAGGTCACGCAGCACTTGCCAGGGCGTGCGGTGGCTGGCACCGCTGGGGCCGGGCGTGGGCATCAGGCGCAGCGGCCAGAGCAGCACCTGGCGCAGGTGCTTCACGCTCACGTCAGCGCTGGCGTGCAAGGCGGCGGCCGGGTCTGCGGAAGCGCGGTTCATGCCCCCAGTGTAGGCAAGCGGCGAAACCATGCCTTACAACACGCACAGGCAAAGTCTTACAGCGCTTCGCCCGTTTTGACGATGGCACGGCGTGCCACATGCGCGCACCATTCGCTTCACGGCAGTTCGCATGTCGCTGAACGCCGGGTCCAACAGGGAGCCGTGTCATGGGCAACGATGCAGACTGGGTCGAAGACGTGCGGCGCTGGTGCCTCGCAGGTTCGCCTGCCATGCGTGCAAAGCCCGCAGCGGCGAACGCCGAACCCGAATCGACCGATTTCGCCTCGCTCGGCTACGAAGCGGCGCACCCGGCCTTGCAGGCACGCCACTGGCCGGAAGCGCCGGTCAGCAATTTCGTCGACCTGCGCTGAGCGTTTTCACCAAGGGTCGATGCCGCCACTGCGCTGCGCGCCGACCCGGGCCGAAGCGAGGCCCGCCGACAGCCAGCTCCGGGTTTGCGCCGGGTCGATGACCGCGTCGACTTCCAGGCTCGCAGCCACGTTGATCGCCTTGCCTTTCGCGTATTGCGCGTCGACGAACCTGCCGTACAGCGCATCACGCGCCGCGCCCTCGGGCACAGCCTCGAGTTCCTTGCGGTAGCCCAGCCGCACGGCCCCTTCCAGCCCCATCGCCCCGAACTCGCCGCTCGGCCAAGCCACGGTGAACACCGGCTCGTGAAAGCCGCCACCGGCCATCGCCATCGCGCCCAGGCCGTAACCCTTGCGCAAGACGACCGAGAAATACGGCACCCGCAGGTGCGCTGCCGCCACGAACAGGCGGCTCACGTGCCGCACCTGGCCGAGCGCTTCGATCTCGGGGCCGACCATGAACCCTGGCGTGTCGACCAACGAGACCAGCGGCAGGCCATGCGTGTTGCACAGCTGCATGAAACGCGCGGCCTTGTCGGCGGCATCGGCATCGATGGCACCGCCAAGATGGCTCGGGTTGCTGGCCAGCAGGCCGACCGGCCGGCCTTCGATGCGCATCAGCGCCGTGAAGATGCCGGCGCCGAAGCCGGCACGCAACTCCAGCAACGAGCCGGTGTCGGCCACCAGTTGCATCACTTCACGCATGTCGTAGACACGCACGCGGTTCTCGGGCAGCACGCTGCGCAAGGCGTCGGTGTCGCCGGCCGCCCACTGCGTGACGCGGCCCTGAAAGTAGCCGAGGTACTGCTTGGCCGCCGCCACCGCCTGCGCTTCGTCGTCGACCAGCACATCGATCACGCCATTGCGTGACTGCACGTCGCTCGGGCCGATCTGCTCGGGTTTGTAGACACCCAGACCGCCGCCTTCCACCATGGCCGGCCCGCCCATGCCGATGTTGCTGCCCTTGGTGGCGATGATCACGTCGCTGCAGCCGAGCAGGGCCGCGTTGCCGGCGAAGCAGCGGCCGGCGACGATGCCGACCACCGGCACCTGCCCGCTCAGGCGCGCGTAGCTCGCGAAGCTGGGCACGTGCAGGCCGGCCACCGTGGTGCTGTCGGTGTCGCCCGGCCGGCCGCCGCCACCTTCGGCGAACAACACGACCGGCAGCTTCTGCTGCAGCGCCACGCCGAGCAGGCGATCGGTCTTGGCGTGGTTGCGCTGGCCCTGCGTGCCGGCCAGCACGGTCGCGTCGTAGGCCATCACGACGCAGCGTGACACCTCGGCACCGAACAGAGCGCCGTTGACACTTCCGATGCCGGTGACCATGCCATCGGCGGGCGTATTCTTCACCAGGTCGTCGAGCGTGCGCCGGCTCGTCTGAGCGGCATACGCGAGCGCACCGTATTCGATGAAGCTGCCTGCATCGACCAGGTCGTTCACGTTCTCGCGCGCCGTGCGCAGGCCGAGCGCATGGCGTTTGGCCACGGCCTCGGGGCGCGCGGCGTCGAGCGTGAGGGCGTGGCGGGCCAGCACTTCCTGCAGGTCGGCGCGCTGCGAGGGGTTCTTCGTTTCGGCTTGGCTCGGCGCCACGCTCTCGGCAGGCGGCGCGAGTGTGGCCGGGCCGAGCTGCAGCAGCAGGTCGCCTTCGGCCACCAGTTCGCCGGCACGCGCCGCCACCGCCTGCACCGTGCCATCGGCGGCCGCGCGGATCTCGTGCTCCATCTTCATGGCCTCGAGGATCAGCAGCGTCTGCCCGGCCCGCACGGCCTGGCCCGGCGCCACCATCACTTCGACGACGGTGCAGGCCATGGGTGCGTGGATCTTGTCGTGCTGCGGCATTCGGGGCGTCTCCGGTTTGCGCAAACTGTAGCCTCGCCCGCCGCTGCGTCGCTGACACCTGCGCGTCACCGCCGCGGCCGGTTCGCTGCGACACGGTATCGTCGCGGCTTCGAAATTTGTGAGCACCCTCATGAAAGTCTTCGCAATCGCCGGCGTTACCGCGCTGGCGTTCGCCCTGGTCACGGGCTGCGCCACCGCGCAAACCGCGTCACAGCGCCCACGAACCGTTCCGCCCATCGGCACGACCGCCTACCCCGGCACCCTCACCCTCCAGATCGACGCCACCGACCTCGACCGAAAGATCTTCCGCGTGAAAGAAAGCGTGCCCGTCAAGGCCGGCCCGCTGACGCTGCTGTACCCGCAATGGCTGCCCGGCGAGCACGCGCCGAACGGCCCGATCGGCCAGTTCGCCGGCCTGCGCATCAGCGCGAACGGGCAGATGCTGGCGTGGCGGCGTGACCCGCTCAACATCTACGCGTTCCACCTCGACGTGCCCGTCAACGTGGCCCGCATCGAGCTGGAGTTCCAGTTCCTGTCGCCGCACGGTCGTGGTGAAGAACGGGTCGTGATGACACGCGAGATGCTCGGCCTGCAATGGCGCTCGGCGCTGCTCTACCCTGCGGGCCACCCGGTGACCGACATATCGGTGCAGGCCAGCCTGCGCCTGCCCGAAGGCTGGGGCCACGCCAGCGCGCTCGACGTCGAGCGCCAGAGCGGCGCGGTGCTCGACTTCAAGGCCGTGAGCGTCGACAAGCTGGTCGACTCGCCGGTGTTCGCCGGCCGCCACATGAAACGCTTCGATCTCGACCCTGAAGGCGCGGCCGCCGGCCGCACGCGGGTGTTCCTGAACGTGATGGCCGACAAGGCCAGCGAGCTCGACGCCAAGCCCGAGCACCTGGCCGCACACCAGGCCATCGTGACGCAGGCCGACCGCCTGTTCGGCGCGCGCCACTTCGGGCGCTACGAGTTCCTGCTCGCGCTCAGCGACGAGTTCGGCGGCATTGGCCTCGAACACCACGAATCGAGCGAGAACGGCGTCGGCCTGGGCTACTTCACCGAATGGGCCCGGCGCGCCGGTGCCCGCGAACTGCTGCCGCACGAGTACGCGCACTCGTGGAACGGCAAGTTCCGCCGCCCGGCCGACCTGCTGACGGCCAACTTCAACACGCCGATGCAGGACAGCCTGCTGTGGATGTACGAAGGCCAGACGCAGTACTGGGGCGAGGTGCTGGCGGCTCGCGCGGGCATGCGCAGCCTGGTCGAGACGCGCGACGCCTTCGCCATGCACGCCGCCCAGCTCGATGCCCAAAGCGGCCGCCGCTGGCGCAACCTGCAAGACACAACCAACGAGCGCATCGTCGAAGAAACCCACAGCGGCAGCCCGTGGCGCGACTGGCAGCGCGGCGACGACTACTACGCCGAGATGCTGCTGGTCTGGCTCGAAGCCGACATGCTGATCCGCGACCTTTCCGGAGGCGCACGTTCGCTCGATGACTTCGCGCGCAACTTCTTCGGCACGGAGCCGGGCCGCATCGCCCCGCTGACCTACACGTTCGAGACGGTGGTCGCGGAGCTGAACCGCGTGCAGCCGAACGACTGGGCGGCTTTCCTGCGCCAGCGACTCGACACGCATGGGCCGGGCGCACCGCTGGACGGGCTCGAGCGTAGCGGCTGGAAGTTGGGCTGGGTCGAGCAGCCGAGCGACATGTTCAAGGGTTACGAGGCCTACCGCGAGTCCGACGACTTCGGCTACTCGATCGGCTTCAGCGTCGGCAAGAACGGCAAGCTGCGCGGCGTGCGCTGGGGCGGCCCGGCGTTCGAGGCTGGGCTCTCGTCGGCCGTGACGCTCGTGGCGGTGAACGGGCGCGCCTACAAGGCCGAGGTGCTGAAAGAAGCGCTCACGGCAGCCAAGGCCGACAAGGCGCCGATCCAGTTGCTGGTGCGCGAGGGCGAGTTGTTCCGCACCGTGCCGATCGCCTACAGCGGCGGCCTGCGTTACCCGACGCTGCTGCGCATCGAAGGCGTGGAAGACCGCTTGTCGGTGTTGCTCGCACCCAAACCCTGAAACCCCTCAGGCGTAGGCGTTCGGGTAGCGGTCGACCGTGAGCCCGCTCATGTCGATCCCCGGCTTCTTGCCCGAGATCACATCGGCGATCACGCGGCCGGTGCCGGCGGCCATGGTCCAGCCGAGCGTGCCGTGGCCGGTGGCCAGAAACAGGTTCGGCAGGCGCGTAGCGCCGACGACCGGCGTGCCGTCGGGCGTCATCGGGCGCAGGCCGCACCAGAACTCGGCCCGCGACACGTCACCGCCATGCGGGAACAGGTCGGTCACGACGTGCTCGAGCGTCTGGCGGCGCGCCTCGTGCAGCTTCAGCGTGTAACCCGCCAGCTCGGCCGTGCCGCCGACGCGGATGCGGTCGCCCAGGCGCGTCACGGCGACCTTGTGGCTCTCGTCCATCACCGTCGATTCGGGCGCCCCGCTCGCGTCGGTGATCGGCACGGTGATCGAGTAACCCTTGACCGGGTACACCGGGATGCGGATGCCGGCGTTCTTCAGCATCAGCGGTGAATAACTGCCGAGTGCCACGAGGTAGGCGTCGGCCTTCAGCGTGCCGGCGTCGGTGGCAACACCGTCGATCTGCTTGCCGGCCAGTTGCAGGCGCTGGATGCGCGTGCCGTAGCGGAACTGCACCCCCTGCTTCGCCGCCATCGCGGCCAGGTTCTGCGTGAACTTGAAGCAGTCGCCGGTTTCGTCGCCCGGCAGGAGCAGGCCACCGACGAACTTTTCCTGCACGTGCGCGAGGGCCGGTTCGTGACGGATAAAGCCAGCCCGGTCGAGCAGTTCGAACCCCACGCCGTAGCGCTTCAGGATCTCGATGTCGGCGGCCGTGCCGTCGAGTTGCGACTGCGTGCGAAAGAGCTGCAGCGTGCCCTGCGTGCGCTCGTCGTAGCGGATGCCGGTCTGCGCGCGCAGCTCTTTCAGGCAGTCGCGGCTGTATTCCGCCAGCCGCACCATGCGGCCCTTGTTCACCTCGTAGCGCGCCGCCGTGCAGTTGCGCAACATCGCGATGCCCCAGCGCACCAGGTTGAGGTCGATGTTGGGGCGGATCACCAGCGGGCGGTGCTGCATCAGCAGCCACTTGATCGCCTTGATCGGCACGCCCGGGCCGGCCCAGGGCGCCGAGTAACCCGGCGAGACCTCACCGGCGTTGCCATAGCTCGTCTCGAGCGCGGCGGCCGGCTGGCGGTCGACCACCGTCACGTCGTGGCCGGCCAGTGCGAGCTGGTACGCGCAAGACACGCCGATCACACCACTGCCGAGAACGAGCACCTTCATCTGTGAACTCCGTGCGCCACGCAGGCCGGGTGCCCAGTGTAGGGGGCGGCAGCAGCACGACTTGCACGTTCCGCGCCACGCGGGCGGCGGTTGGGCCGGTCAGGGGCTGATCGACCCCATTTGCATGCTGCCGAACATGGCCTGCACCGGCCGGTTTTCTGGCAACACGTAGACCACGCCGCGCTGCCGGCCCAGCGTGGGTGCGACGACGCTTTCGTAGAACACGACCGGCACCACGATGCAGCCGAACGAGATGCGGTTGTCGTCGCTGGCCGGCGAGGCGAGTCGATCGGCTCGCCGCTCGTGGGCCGGCGCGGGGCGCAGGCGGTGGATCGCCAGCGAGGCGTCGTAGTCGACCCAGACGATGTCTTCGCCCTTGTCGTTGTGGCCGGGTTGCGAGGCAAAACGCCCTGCGGGCGTGGTGCGCTCGGCCGGGCCCAGGCTGGCCGGGCTGCGGTAGGCAACGCCTGGAGCGGAAAAATCGCCCGGCGCCAGGCCCAGCAGTGCCGCCGTGGCGCCGATCAGGCGGCCGTCGGAGCGAAAGACGTAGAGCCTTGCATCACGCTTGTCGACGACCGCGAAGGGGCGGCCCTGGTGGTCAGCCCCGGCCAGCACCCAGTCGGCCGCATAGCGTGCGTCGTCACTCGCGGGTTCGCCCATGAAGTCGGCGGCCGCGAAGCACAGGGTTTGACAACCCAGCAGCGCAGCAAGCAGCAGACTTCGAACTCGACGACCCATCGCGACAATCCTTCGCCGGCTTCGAGGAAGCGGCGGAGCGGATTGTCGCGTCGGTCGGCCCGGCCGCCGGGATTTCCCCCGGCGATTCCCGGCATTCGCTCACGTCAGAGGCTGGCCGAGATCGGCGAACTCGCTGTCTTGGGCGCTCGCGTGCCGGCAAACACCTCGTGCACGGCACGGGTCTCGGGCAAAACGTAGACGACACCGCGCCCCTGGCCCAGGGCCGGCTCGACCACACGCTCGAAGAACGCGACCGGCACGTTGATGCAGCCATAGGAAATGCGGCGCTCCGCCGGGTCGTTGGAAGCCAGGCGTTCGAGCCGCCGCTCCTTGGGGTCGATCGGCCGCACGCGGTGCATCGACACCGCCGCGTCGTAGTCGACCCAGACCACGTTCTCGCCCGACGCGTTGCGCCCCGGCGAGCTGACGAAGCGGCCGGCGGGCGTGGTGCGCTCTTCGGGCCGCACCTGCGCGATCGGCCGCTCGCCGATGCCGGCGACCGAATCGTCGCCCGGCGCCGCGCCGAGCAACACCGGGCTGGCGTCGACGAGCCGGCCCTGCGCGTCGAACACGAATATCTTCGCGTCGCGTTTGTCGAGGATGACGAAGGGCAGGCGCTGGTTGTCTCGCGATGCCTTGACCCAGTCTGCAACGAGGCGTGCGTCACTGGACGCTGCGTGCGACTGGAAGTCGACCGGCATCGATGCATTCAAGGCGGCTTGCGCCGAACTCGGTGACGTGGCCGCCGACCACCGGCCGGAGGCCGCAGGCGGCAAGGTCAGCACCAGCACGGCCGCACCGAGCAGAGCGCCCTGCCGAAGGCTGGCGCCGAGCCCGTGGGCTGTGGCGACGAGAGCGCCGATGTTCATGGTGTTCCGATGTGACGACGACCGGCCGGCCATGACGGCGCCGGCCGGTCGAAGCTCACGCGTTCGTCAGTTGCGGTCTGCCTTCGGCGCCGGCTCGGTGGCCATGCCGCTGTCGGCCGGGGCCGGCGAGGTGGCGGGGGCGCTCATCGTGTCCTGGGCAGGGGCCATGGGCGCCGGTGCGATCTCGGTGTTGGGCGTGGTGGCGCCAGGTGCTGCCGGCTCGGTCGCGGTTTGTGCATACGCGAAACCGACGCTGCCGACGATGGCGGCTGCGGCGACGAGGGAGGTGAGGGTCTTGGATGCGTTCATCGTGGATCTCCTTGGATGTGAAGGCCGTTGAAGATGGCCGGGTTTCAGGCAAGTGACCGGCCGGATGACCAGTTGGTGCAACCTTAGGAGTCGGCGCGGCCCGCCGCGGTCGGCAAGCGGGTGGCGTGCCTGTAGGACAAGCGAGGTCACGAAATGCAACCGCTGCGGCCAGGGGTCACACGAGGCAGAGGAAAATGCGCCACGGACTCAAGGAACCCCATGTCGCTAGCGCCTGCCTACATCGCCCCCGCCCAATTCGACGATCCCACTGCCGCGCTCGCCCAGGTGCGCGCCATCTACGACGGCAGCATCCAGCATCTGCGCGACGCGCTGCAGGCCTTCGTGGCCGGCGACGACAGCCTCGGCCGGGTGCGCGCCTGTTACCCCTTCGTGCGCGTGCACACCGACACCGTGGCGCGCGCCGACTCGCGCCTGAGCTACGGTTTCGTGGCCGGGCCGGGCACCTTCGAGACCACGCTGACGCGGCCCGATCTGTTCGGCAACTACTACCTCGAACAATTCCGCCTGCTGTTGAAGAACCACCACGTGTCGCTCGAGATCGGCACCAGCACACAGCCGATCCCGGTGCACTTTTCGTTCGCCGAGAACGACCACATCGAGGGCTCGCTCTCGGCCGAACGGCGCCTCTTGATGCGCGACCGCTTCGACCTGCCCGACCTGAACGCGATGGACGACGGCATCGCCAACGGCACCTTCGAAGCCGCACCCGGCGCGGCGCTGCCGCTTTCGCTGTTCACGGCGCCGCGCGTCGACTACTCGCTGCAGCGCCTGCGCCACTACAGCGGCACGGCGCCGCACCACTTCCAGAATTTCGTGCTGTTCACGAACTACCAGTTCTACATCGACGAGTTCGTGCGGCTCGGCCACGAGACCATGGGTTCTTCGGCCCGCGCGCAGGACTACACCGCCTTCGTCGAACCCGGCAACGTGGTCACGCGCCGAGCCGGCCTGCCGGCCGAGGCCGGCGACGAACTCGGCGCGCCGCCGCCGCGCCTGCCGCAGATGCCGGCCTACCACCTGGTACGCGGCGACAACAGCGGCATCACGATGGTCAACATCGGCGTCGGCCCGGCCAACGCCAAGACCATCACCGACCACATCGCGGTGCTGCGGCCACACGCCTGGGTGATGCTCGGCCACTGCGCCGGCCTGCGCAACACGCAGCACCTGGGCGACTACGTGTTGGCGCACGGTTACGTGCGCGAAGACCACGTGCTCGACGAAGAGCTGCCGCTGTGGGTGCCGATCCCGGCGCT
Organism: Rhizobacter sp.; assembly: GCF_032229685.1. Taxonomy (GTDB): domain Bacteria; phylum Pseudomonadota; class Gammaproteobacteria; order Burkholderiales; family Burkholderiaceae_C; genus LMDS01. Next base: position 11,261 of record NZ_JAVTWP010000016.1, read on the forward strand.
GGCCGAAGTGCAGGTGGCGCTCGAAAAAGCGGTCGAAGAGATCACCCAGCTCAAGGGTTACGAGCTCAAGCGCATCATGCGCACCGGCACGGTGGCGAGCACCGACAACCGCAACTGGGAACTGCTGCCATCGCAGCACGCCGCCAGCACGCCCGAGCGGCGTTTCAGCCAGAGCCGTGCGATCGCGCTCGACATGGAAAGCGCCACCATCGCCGCCAACGGCTTTCGCTTTCGCGTGCCCTATGGCACCTTGCTGTGCGTGAGCGACAAACCGCTGCACGGCGAGATCAAGCTGCCCGGCATGGCCAACCATTTCTACCGCGAGCGGGTCGACCAGCATTTGCGCATCGGCATCCGTGCGATCGAGCTGCTGCGCGAAGCAGGCGTCGACCAGCTGCACAGCCGCAAGCTGCGGAGCTTCGCGGAGGTGGCGTTCCAGTAGCGCCCAGAGCGAAGGGCGAGGGGTCCCCAGCGCCCCGAAATCGCCCCGATTGCCCTGGCCGCCGCGATCCCGTACCCTGAGGTGGCCAATGGCAACCCCGGCGCGGGTGCAGCGCCACAAGGAGAGAAGACCATGTCCTCGTCACCTTCGGCCCCGCACCTTGCCGTGCACAACATCCGCAGTGTCGCCTTCGTGGGGCAGACCGGCTCGGGCAAGACCAGTCTCGTCGAGGCGCTGCTGTGCAAGGCCGGCGCGATCGGTGCGCCCGGCAGCCTGGAACGTGGCACCACGGTCTGCGATTTCGACCCGATGGAGCGCCGCGCCCAGCATTCGTTGAACTCGGCCGTGGTGCACCTCACGCACCGCGACACCCGCATCCACCTGATCGACACGCCGGGCTACCCCGACTTCGTGGGCCAGTCGATGACGGCGCTCGAAGCGGTGGAGACCGCGGCGGTGGTGATCAACGCCAGCACCGGCATCGAGATGATGAGCGCGCGCATGATGGAATGGGCGCTCAAGCGGCGTCTGTGCCGCCTGATCATCGTCAACAAGATCGACGCGGCCGGGGTCGACCTGCCCGCGCTGGTGCAGCAGATCCAGGCCACCTTCGGCAAGGAATGCCTGCCGCTGAACCTGCCGGCAGCCGGCGGCAGCAAGGTGGTCGACTGTTTCTTCAACCCGCTGGGAACGGCCGATTTTTCGAACGTGGAAGCGGCGCACCGCGCGCTCGTGGAGCAGGTGGTCGAGGTCGACCCGGAATTCGTCGAGCGTTACCTGAACGAAGGTGATGTCGACCCGCACGAGCTGCACGCGCCGCTCGAAGAAGCGCTGCGCCAGGGCCACCTGATCCCGATCTGTTTTGTCTCGGCACGCAATGGCGCCGGTGTGGCCGAACTGCTCGACGTGATGGAAGCCTTGCTGCCCAACGCCGCCGAAGGAAACCCGCCTCAATTCATGAAAGGCGAAGGCGCAGAAGAGAAGCCGCTGCACGCCGTGCCCGACCCGTCGCTGCACGTGATCGCGCACGTCTTCAAGGTCACGGTCGACCCCTACGTGGGCAAGATGGGCGTGTTCCGCATCCACCAGGGCACGGTCACGCGCGACAGCCAGCTCTACATCGGCGACGGGCGCAAGCCCTTCAAAGTGGGCCACCTGTTCATGCTGCAGGGCAAAGAACACGTGGAGGTGTCGCGTGGCTTGCCCGGCGACATCTGCGCCGTGGCCAAGGTCGACGAGATGCACTTCGACGCCGTCTTGCACGACGCGGCCGAAGACGACCACCTGTACCTGTTGCCGCTCGACTTCCCGGTGCCGGTGCATGGCCTGGCGATCGAGCCGAAGCGGCGCGGCGACGAACAGCGCATGTGGGAGAACCTGCAGAAGCTCATCGACGAAGACCCATGCCTGAAGGTCGAGCACGTGATCGC
>NZ_JAVTWP010000017.1:0-12580 GCF_032229685.1 Rhizobacter sp.
AGATCAGCACGCGGCCGTTCCAGCTCGTGACCGGCCGCAAGTGGGAGGGCTCGGCTTTCGGCGGCGCGCGCGGCCGCACCGACGTGCCGAAGATCGTCGACTGGTACATGGACGGCAAGATCAACATCGACGACCTGATCACGCACAAGCTCAAGCTCGAAGACATCAACCAAGGTTTCGACCTGATGAAGAGCGGCGAGTCGATCCGCTCGGTGGTGATGTACTGATGGCACTTCAAACGCTTGCCGAGCACGCCTGCTTCGGCGGCGTGCAGGGCTACTACCAGCACCCCTCCGAAGAGACCGGCACGCCGATGAAGTTCGGCGTGTTCGTGCCACCGCAGGCGCAGGCTGGCCCGGTGCCGGTGCTGTTCTTTCTTGCGGGCCTGACCTGCAGCGAAGAGACGTTCGCGATCAAGGCCGGTGCGCAGCAGCACGCGGCCGCGCACGGGCTGATGCTCGTCACGCCCGACACCAGCCCGCGCAGCACCGGCATCGAAGGCGCCGACACGTCTTGGGACTTCGGCACCGCCGCCGGTTTCTACCTCGACGCCACCGCCGCGCCCTGGAGCAAACACTGGCGCATGGGCAGCTACGTGACCAGCGAGCTGCGTGCGCTGGTGCTGAAGCACTTCAAGGCCCGCGCTGACCGCGTCGGCCTGTTCGGCCACTCGATGGGCGGGCACGGCGCGCTCACGCTCGCGCTGAAGAACCCGGGTCTGTACCAGAGCGTCTCGGCGTTCGCACCGATCGCTGCACCCACGCAATGCCCGTGGGGCGTGAAGGCATTCGGCGGTTACCTCGGCGACGACCGCGCGGCCTGGGCGCGCCACGACGCGACCGAGCTCGTGAAAGCCGGCGCGCGCACGCCACCGCTGCTGGTCGACCAAGGCCTGGCCGACAAGTTTCTCGCCGAACAACTGCACCCGCATCTGTTCGAGGCCGCGTGCGCCGCCGCCGGCCAGCCGCTCACGCTGCGCCGCCACCCAGGCTACGACCACGGCTACTTTTTCATCTCGACCTTCATGGCCGACCACATCGCGCACCACGCGCGCTTTCTGAACGCTGCATGAGCCGGAAAACGCGCCAGCGGGCCGCCGCGCCGGGCCGCCCCAAGCAAGGCCCGCCCCTCTCGGAGGGTCGCCCGCAGTACTCGGCGGGCGGGGTGTGGTCATGACGCAGCAGCGCAACCCGCTGCACGGGCTCACGCTCGAGGCGATCGTCACCGAGCTGGTCGCCCACTTCGGCTGGGCCGCGCTGGGCCAGCGCGTCGCCATCAAGAGCTTCACCACCGACCCGAGCATCGCGTCGAGCCTGAAGTTCCTGCGCAAGACACCGTGGGCGCGCGAGAAGGTCGAGAGCCTGTACCTGTTCATGCGGCGCGAGCAGGCGCGCGCCGTGAAGGCCCAAGCGGCGACTCCTCCGCGTGAAGTCGTCGTCGCGCCTTTCGGCACCTGGGCTTCGCCCGTCACCACCGAGCTGATCGTCGGCGAGACCATCCGCCTCGGCCAGCTCGCGGTGCTGGGCGACGACGTGTTCTGGACCGAAGGCCGGCCGCAGGAGCAAGGCCGCAACGTGCTCGTCTGGTGCAGCGCCGACGGCCGCACGCAAGACCTGACGCCGGCGCCGCTGAACGTGCGCAGCCGCGCGCACGAATACGGCGGCGGCGCTTTCACGGTCGGGCGGCGTGCCGGCTTCTTCGTGAACGACGCCGACCAGCAGCTCTGGCGCATCCGCGCCGGCGAAGAGCCGCAGGCGCTCACTCACGCACCAGGCCAACGCCACGCCGACGCGGTGATCGACGCGCTGCACAAGCGCCTGGTCTGCGTGCGCGAAGACCACACGGCAGGCGGCGAAGCGGTGACCACGATCGTCGGCGTGAAGCTCTCGAACGGTGCCTCGACCGTGCTCGCCAGCGGCCACGACTTCTATTCGTCGCCGCGCCTCAGCCCCGATGGCCACCACCTCGCGTGGCTGAGCTGGGACCACCCGAACATGCCCTGGGACGGCACCGAACTGTGGCTCGCCGACGTGCTGGCCGACGGCTCGCTCGGCACGCCATCGAAAGTGGCCGGTGGCCCGAGCGAATCAATCTTCCAGCCGAGCTGGTCACCCGCCGGCGAGTTGCACTTCGTCTCTGACCGCAGCGGCTGGTGGAACCTGTACCGCGTGCGTGGCGGGCAGGTGCAGCCGCTGCACCCGATGGCGGCCGAGTTCGGCGTGCCGCAGTGGGCTTTCGGCATGTCGACCTACGGCTTCGACGCGCGCGGGCGCATCGTCTGCACCTTCGTCGAAGCGGGTCGCTCGAAGCTGGCATTGGTTGACGCCGAAGCCGGCACGTTCGAATTGATCGACACGCCCTGTTGTTCGATCGCCGAACTGCAGGTCGGCGCCGACTTCGTGGCCTTCGTCGGCGCCAGCGAGACCACGCCGGCAGCCGTGGTGCGGCTCGATCTGAAGACACGCACCTGGCGCACGCTGCGGGCGTCGAGCCGCGCCACGCTCGCGGCCGAACACGTGTCGGTCGCGCAGGCCATCAGCTTCCCGACCGAAGGCGGGCTGACGGCGCACGCCTTCTACTACCCGCCCACGAATGCCGGCCACCGCGGCCCCGAAGGCGAGCGCGCGCCGCTGATCGTGATCGACCACGGCGGGCCCACCAGCGCCAGCGGCGCCGAATTCAAGTGGGGCTTGCAGTACTGGACGAGCCGCGGCTTTGCCATCGTCGACGTGAACTACGGCGGCAGCAGCGGCTACGGCCGCGCCTACCGCGAGCGCCTGAGCGGCCGCTGGGGCGTGGTCGACGTGGACGACTCGGTGAACGCGGCGCGTTACCTCATCGCGCGGGGTGACGTCGATGCCGACCGCGTCGTGATCCGTGGCGGCAGCGCCGGCGGCTACACCACGCTGTGTGCGTTGACCTTCCGCAGCTTCTTCAAGGCCGGCGCCAGCCACTACGGCATCGGCGACCTGGAAGCGCTGGCGAAAGACACGCACAAGTTCGAGTCACGCTACCTCGACAAGCTGGTCGGCCCTTACCCCGAGCAACGGGCGCTCTACCTCGAGCGCTCGCCGGTGCACCACACCGGGCGGCTGAACAGCCCGATGATCCTTTTCCAGGGGCTCGAAGACAAAGCCGTGCCACCGGCCCAGGCGCAGGCCATGTTCGACGCGGTGCGTGCCAAGGGCCTGCCGGTGGCGCTCTTGATGTTCGAAGGCGAGCAACACGGGTTCCGGCGCGCCGAGACGATCCGGCGTGTGCTCGAAGCCGAGCTCGCTTTCTACGGGCGCGTCTTCGGTTTCACGCCCGCCGGCCCGCCCGTTCCGCTGGAGGTCCACAACCTCTGACGATCGCGCGCCAACGCCTGCTTGCACCTTGATGCGCCTGCACACAGTGCAACAGGCTTCATCGACTACGGTTGTGCCTGATCAACAGGACCAACGATGAAACTTCAGTGGCGCACCGCGTGGCAAGGGCAGGAGATCGTGGTCTTCCGCGAAGACGAAGAAGTCGACCGCTTCGACGCGGCGCAGATCGAGCGTGTGATCTTCGTGCACCAGGACAGCGGCGATTCGCCGGGTGATCTGGTGCTGGCCGTGGTCGAACTCGCTGGCGAGCACCTGCTGCTGCCGGCCGACACCGGCTTTGCCGGGCGCGTCAACTTCGAGCGCCAGGCCTGGTGGACCGAGCGTGCGTGTGTGTACTGGGTCAACGAAGCGCAGGCAGCGTTGCCGCTGAGGCTGCGGCGCGGGCGCTGGTTCCTGGGGTTCTCGGGGCCGACCTACGCGCGCCTGCCGCGCGCCGAACTGGCCGCGCTGATCGAGCGCTGGCCGGTTCAGGGGCCGCAGACCTGGGAGCAACGCAAGTGGCGGCGCATCGAACGCAACCGGCCGTTCGCACCCGACGACGACACCCAGCTGCGAGCCTGACGGGCAACAAAAAACCCGGCCGAGGCCGGGTTTTCTGGCGGTGAGCGCCGGGTTGCCCCGGTGCCCGCCTGTCGGGGCTCAGGCCGCCGGCTTGTCGGCCTTCATGGCCTTCTTGGCCTTGGCGGTCTTCTTGGCCTTCTTGGCCGGAGCAGCCTTGGCCATCGGAGCGGCTTCCTTGGCCATCGGCGCGGCAGCCGGGGCAGCAGCGGCGGCGGCCGGGGCAGCCTTGGCAGCGGGGGCAGCAGCCGGGGCGCTGGCTTGGGCGAAAGCGCCCACGGTGAACAGGGAAGCGATCAGGGCGGCAACGATTTTGTTCATGGTGTATTCCTGCAGGGGAACTGGATAAAGAGCACATGCTCCGGGGTGACAACGCGGCCGCTCCGCCCCCGGTTGACAGCCTTTTTCAGAAAGTTCCCTGCCCGCCCCGGTTTTTCTTCAGACGAAACGGCCTTCGCGCACCCACTTGGTCGCGACCCACTTCTCGCCTTCGACCACCGGCGCGCCGCCGTGCAGCGAGCGGGTGCTGGCATGCGCCCGGTCGTAACTGAAGAAGACGGCATTGCCCTTGACCGGCGCGACTTCGAGTTGCACGTCGGGGAAGATCGTGGCGCCGCCGCGTTCGGGTGTGTTGAGGTAACAGACGAGCGAGGCCACCCGCTGCCCGCCGCGCTTCAGGATGCTGGGCGTGCCCGGCTGCGACGGGTCGAAATAGTCGTAGTGCGGCTTGTATTCGGCGCCGGGGCCGTAGCGCAGCACCTGCAAGCCTTCGCCGTTTTCGAGCGGCCAGTTCATCAACGCCGCCATGCGCGCTTCGACGCGCGCACACACGGCGTGCTCGCCGCGCTCGAAGAACATGCCCTGGCTGGTGCGGGCTTCGTTGACTTCGCTGGAGCCGGTTTCGGTCTGCACGGTTTCAGACCGCGCCAGCCGCGCGCGGGCGAGCGTGATGATCTCGTCGCACTCTTCGTCGGAAATGAGGTTGGCGAAAACCACGACCCGCGGGTTGTGCAGGCTGGTGAGCACCGTGACTTCGCGGTCGACGGCCCACAGCCGCGTGCGCGTGCCTTCGGGCAGGGGTTCGGGCACCGGCACGGCGGGTGGCAATGCGGCCAAGCGGCTGCGCTCGGCCAGGTGTTCACGCAAGGTGTCTTCGAGGGCCGTGATCGCCACGTCTTCGTTCCAGCCACTGGTCAGCATCGACTGCAAGACCGCCTCGGGCGGCTGGCCGGCGGTGGCCTGCTCGATGATCCACTGGCGCAATTCGGGGGTGACGGGCTGCGAACTCATGGCCCGCATTTTGCCAAACTCAGGTGGCCTGGCGGCGCCGGAAAACGAAGCGGTCGGCGCCGGAGGCCGAGGCGTCGAAGCCGTAACCTTCGGCGTCGAAACGTTTCAGCCCGGCCGGTGTGGCGATGCGGTTCGTGATCGCATGGCGCGCCATCAACCCGCGTGCGCGCTTGGCAAAGAAGCTGATGACCTTGTAGCCACCACCTTTCCATTCCTCGAACACACATTCGATGACCCGCGGGCGCAGGGCCTTGCGGTCGGCGGCGCGAAAGTATTCCTGCGAGGCCAGGTTCACGATCACCGGCGAAGCGTCGGCTTCGGCGCGCGCATTCAGGTGTTCGGCGAGCGTGTCGCCCCAGTACGCGTACAGGTCCTTGCCGCGGGCGTTGGGCAAGCGGGTGCCCATCTCCAGCCGATAGGGCTGCAGGCGGTCGAGCGGCCGCAACACGCCGTACAGGCCGCTCAGGATCGCCACATGGTCTTGCGCCCAGCGCAGGTCGGCGGCGCTCAGCGTGGGCGCCTGAAGGCCGCCGTACACGTCGCCGTCGAAGGCCAGTGCCGCGGGCTTGCTGTTGCGCGGCGTGGCCCGGCTGCGCCAGGCCCGGTAGCGGGCCACGTTCAGCTCGGCCAGCGCCGGCGACAAGCTCATCAGCCCGGCGATCTGCTCGGGCGTGTGCTCGCGCAGCAGCCCGATCAGTTCGGCCGAACGGTCTAGAAAGGGTGGTGTGGTGGCGCCCTCGAGCGCGTGCTCGGGGGTCGGGGTCTGATAGTCGAGCGACTTGGCGGGCGAAAGCACGTACAGCATGCCCGCGATTATCGCGAGCCGTGCCGCGCCGCCGCGTCGCGCGGCTTACTTCTTCGCGTCGTTGACGGCGTCTTTCACCTTGTCGGCGGCCTTGTCGACCTGATCACCGACCTTCTGGGCGGCGTTGTCGAGGCTCTTGCCGGCACGCTCGGCCGGGCCTTCGGCGGGCTGGCAGGCGGCCATGGCGAGCGAGCAGGCGGCGACGAAGATGAAGACGGAATTGCGCGGGGTGAACATGGCGGGTTTCTCCTGAAGTGCGGTGTTGTCGTGTTGTCTTTGGGGTGCGGCTCGTGGGATCGGCTGCACTGGAAGGAATTCTGCTGATGGCACCGCGCCGCGTCATTCGGACGCGCTCGCGACACGCTGTCGGCTCTTTCCTACAGCGCCCGGGCCCGCGCCGTTTGCCGGTTGCCCGCTGTCACCTGAAATCGCGGCTGCGACTCACCAGCCCGCCGAGCAGCCCGGTGTGGTCGATCGCCTTCACCACCACCAGGTGCCTGACCACGTTGTCGCCCTCGCCCTGGCATTGCCAGCGGCCGAACAGCGTGAGCAGGCGGGCGGCGAGCAGCGGCTTGCGTTGCGATTCGACCACCGCCGGCCAGACGATCGCGTTGACGACGCCGGTGTCGTCTTCGAGCGTGACGAACATCGTGCCCTTGGCGGTGCCGGGCCGCTGCCGGTGCGTGACGAGGCCGCTGGCGCGCGCCAGGCGCCCGTTCGGGTACCCGTTCAACACCGCGGCGGGCTGCACGTGGAAGCGGTCGAGCTGCTCGCGCAGCAAGGCCAGCGGGTGGCGCTGCAGCGTGAGGCCGAGCGAGCGGTAGTCGGCGAGCGTGCTCTCGGCTTCGGCCGGCGCAGGCAGCACGATCGGCGTTTCGTGGACGCGGGTCTCGCGCAGCATCGGCGTGGGGCGTGTGTCGATGCCGGCCACGGCCCAGGCGGCCTGGTGGCGGTGGCCGGTGAGCGCACGCAGCGCATCGGCCTGCGCCAGCGCCTGCAGGTCGCGGGCATCGAGCAAGGCACGGCGGGCCAGGTCTTCGGGGTTGGCGAACGGCGCCTCGGCGCGCGCGGCCACGATGCGCGTTGCCGCCGCGGCCGACAGACCGCCCACGCGGTCGAGGCCCAGGCGCACGGCGTGCAGCGAAGCACCCGCCACCGCACCCACCACCCCGGCCGGCGCTTCGAGCGTGCTCTGGCAGGCGCTCACGGTCACGTCGACAGGCCGCACTTCCACGCCGTGGCTGCGCGCGTCGCGCACCAGCTGCGCGGGTTGATAGAAGCCCATCGGCTGGCTGTTGAGCAGCGCAGCGAGAAAAGCGTCGGGGTGGTGGCACTTGAGCCAGCAGCTCACGTAGGCCAGCAGCGCAAACCCGGCGGCGTGGCTCTCGGGGAAGCCGTATTCGCCGAAGCCCTGGATCTGCTTGAAGATGCGCTCGGCGAATTCTTCGGGGTAGCCCTTCTCGACCATGCGCACGACGAGCCGCTCGTGGTAGTGCCCGAGGCCGCCCTTGCGCTTCCACGCGGCCATCGAGCGGCGCAGTTCGTCGGCTTCGCCGGGTGTGAAGTCGGCCGCCAGGATCGCGATCTGCATCACCTGTTCCTGGAAGATCGGCACGCCCAGGGTGCGCTCGAGCGCCACCTTGATCTCTTCGCTGGGGTACTGGATCTGCGCCTTCGGCAAGGCCCGGTTCAGCAGGTAGGGGTGAACCATGCCGCCCTGGATCGGCCCGGGCCGCACGATCGCCACCTCGACCACCAGGTCGTAGTAGTTGCGTGGCTGCAGGCGCGGCAGCATGCTCATCTGCGCGCGGCTCTCGATCTGGAAGGTGCCCACCGTGTCGGCCCGGCAGATCATGTCGAAGGTGGGCGTGTCGTCGTCGGGCACGTCTTGCATCAGGAACTCGCGCCCGAGCTTGTGGCCCACGAACACGAGCGCGCGCCGCAGCGCGGTGAGCATGCCGAGCGCGAGGATGTCGACCTTGAGCAGGCGCAACTCGTCGAGGTCGTCTTTTTCCCACTGGATCACGCTGCGGTCTTTCATCGCGGCGGTTTCGACCGGCACCAGTTGCGCGAGCAACCCGCCGGCGATCACGAAACCGCCGGGGTGCTGGCTCAGGTGGCGCGGAAAGTCGAGCAGCTGGCGGGTGAGCTCGATCCACAGCTTCGTGAGCGGGGCCTGCGGGTCGAAGCCCGCTTCCTGCACGCGCGTGTTGTCGACCTCGCTGCCGTCGAACCAATGCATGCTCTTCGACAGCAGCGCGGTGCGTTGTGCGTCGATGCCGAGCGCACGCCCGACGTCGCGCAGCGCCGAGCGCGGGCGGTAACGAATGACCACGGCCGTCAGCGCGGCGCGGTGCCGGCCGTATTTGCCGTAGATGTACTGGATGACCTCTTCACGCCGCTCGTGCTCGAAGTCGACGTCGATGTCGGGGGGCTCGCCCCGCTCGATGCTCAAAAAGCGCCCGAACAGCAGGCTGGCGCGCCGCGGGTCGACCTCGGTGATGCCCAGGCAATAACAGACCAGCGAATTGGCGGCGCTGCCACGCCCCTGGCACAGGATGCCCTGGCTGCGCGCCCAGCGCACGATGTCGGCCACGGTCAGAAAGAAGCGCTCGTAATCGAGCTGCCGGATCAGCACGAGTTCGTCTTCGAGCTGCTGGCGATATTTGTCCGGCAAGCCGAGCGGGAAGCGGCGTGGCACGCCTTCTTCGGTGAGCCGGCGCAGGTAGCTGCCCGGCGTTTCGCCGGGCGGCACGATCTCTTGCGGGTACTCGTAGCTCAGCTCGTCGAGAGAAAAACTGCAGCGGCCGGCCATCACCAGGGTGTTGTGCAGCCACTCTGGCTTGTAGAGCCCGGCCAGGCGCAGGCGCGAACGCAGGTGCTGTTCGGCGTTCGATTCGAGCTGCGCACTGCACTGCGCGACCGGCTGCCTGAGCCGCGTGGCGCTGAGCACGTCTTGCAGCGGTTTGCGCGAGCGCACATGCATCAGCACGTCGCCGGTGGCCACGATGGGCAGGCCGATGTGCTGCGCCACCTGCTCGACGAGCTTCAGCAGGGCTTCGTCGCCAGGCCGGCGCAACAGCGACAGCGCGATCGCGGCGCGGTCCTGGAACCAGGTCTTGAGCCACACCGCGTGGGCCCACACGGCCTCGAAAGACTGCGACGCATCGGGCACCAGCAAGGCCAGGCACTCGGGCAGGCCGGCGAGCGTGGGGGCGTTCGGGATCTTGCCTTCCACGTCGCCGGGGTGTGCGAGGTATTGGCCTTTTGCGGCCCGACGCCGCGCCACCGTGATCCAGTGCGACAGGTTGCCGTAACCCCGCCGGGTTTGCGCGAGCAGCACGAGGCGCGCGTGGCGCAGCGGACCCGGCGGCTCGTGTTGTTGTTGCGACTGGTGCTGCCGCCGCGGCGGCGCTTGTTGTTGTTGCTGCTGCTGCGTGAGCTGCATCTCGGCACCGACGATCAGGTGCAGCTTGTGCTCGCGCGCGGCGACATGCGCACGCACCACCCCCGCCAGCGAACACTCGTCGGTGATGGCGAGCGCGGCATAACGCAGATCGCACGCGCGCTCGACCAGCTCGGCCGGGTGCGACGCGCCGGTCAGGAAGCTGAAGTTGCTGCGGCAGTGCAGCTCGGCGTAGCCGGGAAGCCGCGGGCTCATGGTGGTGACAACGCCGACTGCGCGCCGTGCCGGCGGCCTCAGCCCACGCTCGCAGCGGCCACGGCGCGGCCGTCGATGTCGAGCTGCCAGCGCTGCGCATCGGGCAGCCCGGCGCGCAGCGCATCGAGCGGGCTGCGCACCGCACCACCGCCGAGCTTGAGCACGTGGGTGTAGATCATCGTGGTGCTGACATCGGAGTGGCCCAGCAGCTCCTGCACGGTGCGGATGTCGTAGCCGCCTTGCAGCAGGTGCGTGGCGAACGAATGCCGCAGCGTGTGCGGCGTGGCCGCCCTGACGATGCCGGCACGCTCGACCGCGCGCTTGAAGCCACGCTGGAACGTCTGCTCGAGCACATGGTGGCGGCGCACGACGCCGCTGCGCGGGTCGGTCGACAACTCGAGGTGCGGGAACACCCAGAACCAGCTCCAGGTCGACCCGGCGCGCGGGTATTTGCGCTCGAGCGCATCGGGCATGTGGACACCGGCGTGGCCGGCCTCGCGGTCACCAGCCCACAGCAGCCTCGCGCGCGCCATCTGCTCGCGCAGCGCCGGTGCCAGCGACGCCGGCAACATCACCACACGATCCTTCGCGCCCTTGCCCTCGCGCACTACCAGGGCCTGGCGCTCGAAATCGAGGTCTTTCACGCGCAGGCGGATCGCCTCCATGATGCGCATGCCGGTGCCATAGAGCAGCTGCGCCAGCAGCCGGTGCTGCGGATCGAGCGCCATCAGCAGCAACCCGATTTCGTCGTGCGTGAGCACCACCGGCAAACGCACCCGGCTCTTCGGCCGGCCGATCTCGGCCAGCCAGGGCAGGTCGAGCCCCAGCACCTGGTGGTACAGGAACACCAGCGCCGACAGCGCCTGCTTGTGCGTGGCCACCGCCACCTTGCGCTCGCCGGCCAGCCACGCGAGATAGGCCTCGACCTCGGGCGCGCCCATCTCCTGCGGGTGGCGCAGGCCGTGAAAGCGCACGAAAGCGCGGATCCAGTGCACGTAGGCATCCTCGGTGCGGATGCTGTAGTGCAGGTAGCGGACACGCTCGCGCACCTGATCGAGCAGGCGGGTGGCATGCAGTGGCGGGAACGTGCGGACCGCAGGACCCATGTAGGCGCCTTCATCCTGATTGAGTACTGTTCTTTTATACAGTAAAGTAACCCCGAAGAACACCCCCGCAGCGAGCACCGTCAAGGCACCCAGACCACCCGCACCGACCCCGACGACTGCGCCGACAACACCGCCGTGAACGCGGGCATCAACCCCGGATCGCTCATGCCCAAACGAGACAAGGCGCGGATGCGCATCACCAAGACACTCTTGCCGGGCGCCACAGGCGCCCTCAAGCTGGCGCGAAAATTCGGCGCCAAACTTCTCTGCGTGCGGCACCGCCAAGACGACAAGGGCCACTACCGCCACGTCACGGTCGAACTGGTGGTCGAACGTGTGCCGATACGCCCCCGCTCCGAACGCCTCGTCAGCGTGAACATCCACCCCTCAAGAACCGCACTGCAGGCCCGCGCCCGCGCCGGTGGCGCCCGATGGGACGGCAAGGCTAGACTCTGGCGAATGCCGAAACCCCTGGCCCTCCGCCTCGGCCTGCGCGACCAGATCGTCGAAACCCAGCCATAGATGGCCGCCCATCTATGGCCATTTATTGCCATCTATGCCCATATCCGACTGTCTATGGCTAGGTGGGCTTGATGTCTAAATCACGTTAGGCGTCGAAGTACCTCCGATCAAAGCCCGGCTCAGATCGAAGGCGGCTTCTCGTTCTTGTCCGCGAGTGGCCTCACCGCGATCCGCGATTGCGCAAGCAAGAGCTGTGTCGCCGCGCGCATCGACGTATTCACCTCACATCGAACGGTCGCAGGTCGCGAGCTGCTACGGTCGATGTGCTGTCCAGCACCTTTCACGGTTAGCGCGGGCCGCCCGTCCCGCTTCGCTGGCGGTCAGCGCACGCGTGGCGGCACTTCTACTGTCCGGCCGCTTGCTTTCGTCTACCGTGCCAACGCACCGTCGTGCACAATGAACCGCATGAGTACAAAGGCTCAAGGTTGCGGCTCTGCCACGTCAGGCATCTTCTCTGGCCAAGCCACAGAAGGTCGCGCCAGCGCAACCCGACCGACGCCTAACCATTCCTTCAAGCGGACCCGCCTACGGCGGTCCGCTTAAGTCAAACGTTAGGCGTCACAAAAGAGCGCCCATGCGTGAGAGGGCTAGACTTCGATTCATGCAAATCACTTGTCCGCCCGCACCGGCCTGCATGGCGTTGTTCGCAAACCTAGCCATAGATGACCTCCCATCTATGGCCACTTGTTGCCATCTATGCCCACATCTGGCTTTCTATGCCCATGTGGGTTTGATGTCTAAATCACGTTAGGCGTCGTTACACGTGAATGCAGAAAGTCTCGCTGTCGTCGAACTCAAGGCCTTCGTCCCGGCAAAGGACTTCGCGCTTTCTATGGAGTTCTATCAAGCACTTGGCTTCACTCGCGCCTCAGTTTTCGAAGATATTGCCTACTTCCACTGTGGCGAGTCGAGTTTCTTGCTGCAAGACTTCTTCGTTCAAGAGCACGCCGCGAACTATCAAATGCACTTGCTTGTCGAGAGCGTCGATGCGTGGCACGAGAAGTCCAAGGCAGTTGCAGCACGCTTCAATGTGAAGGTGGGAGAGCCCCAGACTCAACCCTGGGGAATGCGAGACTTCACTCTCTTCGATCCAAGCGGCGTCTTGTGGCGCATTGCGCAGAACATTCCGAAGCAGGCATAGAGTTGAGCATCTCCACCGCGACGCCTAACCCTTCGGTCAACCGGACGCTCCACGGCATGCCAGCTTCAGGCCCTCCATTTCATTCTGGGCCTTACGCCGTCATGCCGTTCCGCGCCGGTTACCTCAAAC
>NZ_JAVTWP010000018.1:0-72583 GCF_032229685.1 Rhizobacter sp.
GCGCAGCATCGTATCCTGCAGCTTCTTCACTTCGGGCACGATGCCCTTGCCGCCGCTCTTCATGAACACCGGCATCATCTGCTCGAGGTTGGCACCCGCCGAGAACACGTCGTCGGGCGACCAGATCACGAGGCCCTTGTACTCACGCTCGGCGAGTTCGACGGCTTTCGTCAGGCCCTCGATCACACCTTGACCGATCAGGTGCAGCTTGGCGGTGATGCTGGCGATCAGCACCTCGCCGTCGAGCGTCCACACCCGCATCTCGTCGTTCTTGAAGATCTCGGTGCCCGACTTCAGCGGCGCCGGTGCGCCCGAACCCAGCACCGACTCACGGAAGGCCTGGCGCTGGTACACCGGCAGCGTGCTCGGTGCGACCCAACGGGCGTGCGAAGCGCTCCAGGAGCCTTCGGCATGGTGCACGCCGCCATTCGCCGCGACCGGGCCTTCGAAGACCCAGGCCGGCAGCGGCGCCTTGCTCAGCGCGGCGCCACTGTCGATGTCTTCTTTCACCCACTGCGCCACCTGCGTCCAGCCTGCGGCCTGCCACAGTTCGAACGGGCCCTGGCTCACGCCGAAGCCCCAACGCATCGCGAAGTCGACATCTCGCGCGCTTTCGGCGATGTCGGCCAGGTGCACGGCGGCGTAGTGGAAGCTGTCGCGCAGGATGGCCCACAGGAACTGCGCCTGCGGGTTCTTCGATTCACGCAGCAGCTTCAGGCGCTCGGCCGGCGCTTTCTTGAGCATGCGCGCAACGATCTCGTCGGCCTTGCCACCACCGGCCACATAAGTGCCGCTGGCCGGGTCGAGGCGCTGGATGTCCTTGCCGACCTTCTTGTAGAACCCAGCGCCGGTCTTCTGGCCGAGTGCGCCCTGCTCGATCAGCTTGGCCAGCACGGGCGGCGTGGCGTAGCTCGGGAAGAACGGGTCGGAAGCCAGGTTGTCCTGCAGCGTCTTGATCACGTGCGACATGGTGTCCAGGCCCACCACGTCGGCGGTGCGGAAGGTGCCGCTGCTGGCGCGGCCGAGCTTCTTGCCGGTCAGGTCGTCGACCACGTCGTAGCTCAGGCCGAAGGTCTCGGCTTCTTTCATCGTGGCCAGCATGCCGGCGATGCCGACGCGGTTGGCGATGAAGTTCGGCGTGTCCATCGCCCGCACCACGTTCTTGCCGAGCGCGGTGGTGACGAAGGCCTCGAGCTGGTCGAGGATCTCGGGTTTCGTGGTGGGCGTGTTGATCAGCTCCACCAGCGCCATGTAACGCGGCGGGTTGAAGAAGTGGATGCCGCAGAAGCGCGGCTTGATCTCTTCGGGCAGCACTTCAGAGAGCTTGGTGATCGACAGGCCCGAGGTGTTGCTCGCCACGATCGCGTGCGGCGCCACGGCCGGTGCGATGCGCTTGTAGAGGTCGAGCTTCCAGTCCATGCGCTCGGCGATGGCCTCGATGATCAGGTCGCAGCCGGCGAGCTTGTCGAGGTGCTCTTCGTAGTTGGCCTGTTCGATCAACGCGGCGTCTTCGGGGATGCCGAGTGGCGCGGGCTTGAGTTTCTTCAGCCCTTCGACCGCCTTGGTGACGATGCCGTTCTTCGGGCCATCTTTGGCCGGCAGGTCGAACAGGATCACAGGCACCTTGCAGTTGACGAGGTGGGCGGCGATCTGCGCGCCCATCACGCCGGCGCCGAGCACGGCGACCTTGCGCACGGGGAATCGATTCATTGCGGTCTTCCTTGGTTTGAATTCAGCGGGCGCGTGCCGTCACTCGACGCGAACCCAGGTTTGTGTGCGGCCGAGCATGGGCGCGCCGATGTAGCCCCGCACCGCGAGCGTCTTGCCACCTTCGCCCGGCGTCAGGCGCACCTTGTAGGTCTTGCCGTTGTTCGGGTCGAGGATCTCGCCGCCGTCCCAACGGCCCTTGTCCGAATCGCTTTGTCTTACGTTCTTGATGAGCGTCATGCCGACGATGGGCTTGTCCTTGCGCTCGTCGGTGCACAGGTCGCACACCGCATCGGGCTTGGCACTCGGGTCGAGCAGCTTTTCGAGCTTGCCGGTGAACACGCCGCCGGCCTCAGAGATGCGGATCAGCGACTTCTCTTTCTTGCTCTCGTCGTCGATCGTCTTCCACAGCCCTGCCGGCGTGGCCTGCGCGTGGGCCATGGCGGCGAACAGGCCGAGGCCGAGCGCAATTGCGAGCTTGCTTGTCTGGCGAATCATGGTTTGTCTCCTTGAGGTTTTTTCGGACCCGCGCTCATGGATGCAAGCTCAGAACAGGGCTTCTTCCATTTCCATCAGCGAAGCCGAGCCCGCGCGCGCAGTGCGGATGAGTGTCGCCGTTTCCGGCAGCAGCTTGGCGAAGTAGAAACGCGCGGTGATCAGCTTGGCCTTGTAGAACGTGTCGCCGCTGCCTTCTTTCTCGAGCGCCACCTTGGCCATGCGGGCCCAGAAGTAGCCGAACACCAGGTGGCCGCAGACACGAAGGTAGTCGACCGCCGCCGCGCCCACTTCGTCGGGGTTCTTGAAGGCCTTCATGCCGATCTCGGTCGTCAGCTTGGTGACCTTGTCGCCCAGGTCAGCGAGCGGGTTCACGAACTCCTGCATCGCCTCGTTGGTGCCTTCTTCCTCGATGAAGTCGGCCACCAGCTTGCCGAACTTCTTCAGCTTGGCGCCGTTGTCACCGAGCACCTTGCGGCCCAGCAGGTCGAGCGACTGGATCGTATTCGTGCCTTCGTAGATCATGTTGATGCGCGCGTCGCGCACGAACTGCTCCATGCCCCATTCGCGGATGAAACCGTGGCCGCCGAACACCTGCATGCAATGCGAGGTGGCGATCCAGGCGTTGTCGGTCAGAAAGGCCTTCACGATCGGGGTGACGAGCGCCACCATGTCGGCGCACTCGGCACGCACCTCGTCGTCGTCGGTCGCCAGTTCCTTGTCGAGCTGCAACGTGGTCCACATCGCCAGCGCCCGGCCGCCTTCGGCGTAGGCGCGTGCGGTCAGCAGCATCTTGCGCACGTCGGGGTGCACGATTATCGGGTCGGCCGGTTTGTCGGGCGCTTTCACGCCAGACAGCGAGCGCATCTGGATGCGGTCTTTCGCGTAGGCCACGGCGTTCTGGTAGGCCACTTCGGTGAGGCCGAGCGACTGCATGCCGACGCCCAGGCGCGCCGCGTTCATCATCACGAACATCGCCGCCAGGCCCTTGTTGGGCTGGCCGACGAGCGTGCCGACCGCGCCGTCGAGGTTCAGCTGGGCCGTGGCGTTGCCGTGGATGCCCATCTTGTGTTCGAGGCCGCCGCAATAGATGGCGTTGCGCTCGCCTATGGAGCCGTCGGCCTTCAGCTTGAACTTGGGCACGACGAAGAGCGAAATGCCTTTGGAGCCGGCCGGTGCGTCGGGCAGGCGCGCGAGCACGAGGTGGATGATGTTCTCGGCCATGTCGTGTTCGCCGGCCGAGATGAAGATCTTGTTGCCGGTGATCTTGTAGGTGCGGTCGGGTTGCGGTTCGGCCTTGCTGCGCAGCAGGCCGAGGTCGGTGCCGCAGTGCGATTCGGTCAGGCACATGGTGCCGGTCCACTGGCCGCTGGTGAGCTTGGGCAGGTAGAGCGCCTTCTGCTCGTCGGAGCCGTGCGCATGCAGCGCCTCGTAGGCCCCGTGCGACAGGCCGGGGTACATGGTCCACGCCTGGTTGGCCGAGTTCATCATCTCGTACATGCACTGGTTCACCATGTGCGGCAGGCCCTGGCCACCGAAGGCCGGGTCGCAGCTCAATGCCGGCCAGCCGCCTTCGACGAACTGCGCGTAGGCTTCCTTGAAGCCCTTCGGAGGCTTGACTTCGTGGGTGCTCTTGTCGAGCACGCAGCCTTCTGCGTCGCCGCTCTGGTTGATCGGCGCGATCACGGTGCTGGCGAACTTGCCACCTTCTTCGATCACCGCGTTGATGGTCTCGACGTCGATGTCGGCATGGGCCGGCAGTTGTTTGAGTTCATCGACGGCGTTGAGCACCTCGTGCATCACGAACTGCATGTCGCGCAGGGGCGGGGTGTATTGGGTCATGTGAACTCCAGGAAGGGGAATCAGGGCTGTTTGGCGGCGCGCTTGGCGCGGGCGCGCGGCGCGGCCGGGTCGGCCGCGATATAGCGCGAAAGAACGTTCTCGAAACCGGCGCGCGCCCGTGCATCGGCACCGGGGCGGCGCAGGAAACGCGCGTCGTGGTGCAACGCCAGGATCAGTGCATGCGCTTCGAACAGCAGTTGTTGCGCGTCGGTGTCGGCGCGCAGGTGGCCTTCTTCGACGGCCATGTCGATCGCCTTCACCAGCGCCAGGTGCCAGGTCTGCACCATGCCGACGAGCGCGTCGCGCACGGGGCCCGGCCGGTCGTCGAACTCGACCGCGCCGCTGATGTAGATGCAGCCGGCATCGATCTCGACCGACACCCGCTTGAACCAGCGGTCGAAGAGCGCGCGAAAGCGCGGCAGGCCGCGGGGCGCGGCCATGGCCGGCTCGAAGATCTCTTCGGAAAACTGGGCGTGGTACTCGCGCACCACCGAGATCTGCAGCTCTTCACGCGAGCCGAAATGCGCGAACACGCCCGACTTGCTCATCTGCGTGACTTCGGCCAGCGCACCGATCGACAGGCCTTCCAGGCCCATGTGCGACGCCAGCGCCAAAGCGGCGTCGAGGATCGCAGCACGGGTCTGGCGGCCTTTCAACAGCGGCCGCTGCACGCTTGTGGCGTCGCGGGCGGCGTCCCGGGTGGCTTCGCTGGTGGTCGGTGAGTGGTCGGTCACGGCAGGGTGCGTCCGGGGTTGACGGTTAAAACGAACGATCGTGCTATTTTGCAGAAGATCGATGCGCTGCGACCGAATGCCTCTGGCGATTTGCGGTCTTTTTCTAGGGTTCGGCGCCTAGAAGCGCTTGATGAGGCGTTTGCCGACAGGCGATCGCGTGGTGGCCGGCACAGGCCTGGCCGCTACCATCGACCTTCCCTGGGACACGAGGTGGGTCGATGAAGATCGCGGTGGTGGGCATGGGTGCGGTGGGTGGTTTCCTGGCGGCGCGGCTGGCGAGCGCCGGATTCGAGGTGACAGCGCTGGCGCGTGGTGAAACCCTGGCTGCGTTGCGCGAACAAGGGCTGCGCTTGCTCGCTGCCGGGCAGGAAACAAGCGTGTCCGTCCGCGCCAGCAACGATGCCCGCGAACTCGGCCCCCAAGACCTCGTGATCGTCGCGCTGAAAGGCCCGGCGCTCGCCGCCGCGGCGCAGGGGCTCCAACCGCTGCTCGGCGATCAGACCGTGGTGATGCCGGCGATGAACGGTGTGCCGTGGTGGTTTCTGAAGGCTGGTGCGGCAGGTGTTTCGACCCAAGGCCTCGCCAGCATCGACCCCGACGGCCGCATCGAGGCCTCGATCCCGCTCGAACGCGTGCTCGGCTGCGTGGTGCACTTCACCTGTTCGAGCCCGCAACCCGGCGTGGTGCAGCACGGCTTCGGCGACCGGCTGATCGTGGGCGAAGCACGGGGCGGTGCTTCGGCCCGCACCGACGCTGTCTGCGCCGCGCTGACGCGGGCCGGCTTCAAGACCGAAGCCAGCGCCGACATCCGCTACGACATCTGGTTCAAGCTGTGGGGCAACATGACGATGAACCCGGTCTCGGCGCTGACCAACGCCACCACCGACCACATCCTCGACGACCCGCTGGTGCACGCCTTCATCCTGCGGGCGATGGAAGAAGCGGCGCAGATCGGTGCGCGCATCGGCTGCCCGATCACGCAGTCGGGCGAAGAGCGCATGGCGGTCACGCGCCAGCTCGGCGGCTTCAAGACCTCGATGCTGCAAGACGCGCAGGCGGGCCGCGCGCTCGAACTCGACGCCCTCGTGAGTGCCGTGCACGAGATCGGCATGCGCTTCGACGTGCCCATGCCGAACATCGGCGCGCTGCTCGGCCTGACGCGGCTGATGGCGCGCGAGCGTGGTTTGTACCCGCGCTGAGCACGCTCCATGACGTGCCGATGACGGCGCACTGCAGCGCGCGGGCGACGGGCGCATGATGGGGTCTTGAGGAAACACCCCGTCATGCATTACGCTCGAAGCCTCATGGAAGTACTGCAACTCGACGTCTCCGGTCGGCCGCAGGCGTGGATCTCCGCCAAGGAAGCCGCCGTCATCTATGCCAGCGACGGCGTCGCCTGGACCTTGGGCGACACCTTCTACGTGCTGCGCGGTGGCATGCAACGCCGCACCGGGCTGCAGTCGCGCATCGAGGTGCACCCGATCATCGCCGTGAAAGGCTCGGTGCCGAGCCGGGCCTGGCGCCAGACACCGGCGCTGTCGAACCCCAAGCTGTTCGCGCGTGATCGTGGCATCTGTGCCTACTGCGGCCACCGCTGCCACTTCGACGACCTGACGCGCGAGCACATCATCCCCACGTCACGCGGCGGGCACGACACCTGGATGAACTGCATCACCGCCTGCCGCCCGTGCAACGGCCACAAGGGCAACCGCCTGCCCGAAGAAGCGAACATGTCGCTGATGTATCTGCCCTACGTACCGAACCTGCACGAAGACATGATCCTGCGCGGGCGGCGAATACTCGCCGACCAGATGGAGTTCCTGCTCGCCAGCGTGCCGCGCCACAGCCGCCTGCACGGCTGACGGATCACTTCATCGCGCGCCCCAGAAAGCCAGCAATCACCCGCGTGAGCTCGTCGGTGTGGCGCTCGAAGAAGTGCTCGGCGCCCTGGATCACCACCTGCTCTGAACCGGGCACCTTGAGGATCTGCGTGCGCCGCTCGTCGCCGCCGTAGCGTGTGACCTGCCAGTCGAGCGTGCCGTACACGTCGAGCACCGGGATCTTGATGCGGAACATGTCTTCCAGGCCGTTGATGATGCTGATGAAGACCCAGGCGTCGACAGCCGGGTTCGGCGTGGTGATCAGGTACTGGTTGGCCATCGTCGCGCCCAGGCTGTGCGAGACGATCGCCACCTTCTTGAAGCCCTTCGCACGCAGCCATTGCACGGCCAGCGCGAAGCGTTCGGTCGAGTCGGGGAACATCGGCAGGTAGTCACCGATCTTGGCCGTGCCCGGCAACACCGGCAACTGGATCGACAGCGTCGAATAACCGGCGTCGGCCAGCGTGGTGCGCAGTACGCCGTAGAGCTCGAAGTCGGGCGCCCAGCCGCGCCCGTGGGCCACGATCACCGCACCCAGCGGCTTGGCGGCCGGTGTGTACAGGGCCAGGAACTTGTGCCCGTTCTTCTGCTCGATCTGGACCGCTTCGCCGACCACGAGCGTGGCCAGCGTTTCCTTGGCCCAGCGGGCTTCGCGCTCGTGGTCTTGCGCCGTGGCGAGGCCGCAGCTGCACAGCAGCACCACGGCGAACAACGCTTTCAGGTTCTTCAGAAACATCGTGGGTCGATTCACCAAAAAAGAAGCCCGCCGCAGCGGGCTCCTTCATGCAAGGGCCAGAACCTCAGGCCAGCCGGAACGGCAGCTTGCGCAGGCGCTGCCCGGTCGCGGCAAAGACTGCATTGCCCACCGACGGGCTGATCAGCGCCGTCAGCGGCTCGCCGATGCCACCCGGCTTCTCGGTGCTCGCGATCATGTGCACATCGATCACCGGCGACTCGTGCATGCGCACCACCGGGTAGTCGTGGAAGTTGCTCTGCTCGACCACGCCATCTTTGAGCGTGATCTCGCCGAACAGTGCCGCCGACAAGCCGAAGATCGTGCTGCCTTCGATCTGCTGCGCCACCACGTTGGGGTTGACCATGCTGCCCACGTCGGCCGCGATCGTGACGCGGTGGACCTTGATGTCCTTGCCCGAGACCGATACTTCCGAGACCATCGCGAGGTAGGTGCCGTAACCTTCCATCACCGCCACGCCGCGTGAGCGGCCGGCCGGCGCCGGCTTGCCCCAGCCCGACTTCTCTGCCGCGGTGGCGAGCACCTTCAGGTAACGCGGCTCCTTGGTCAGCAG
Source organism: Rhizobacter sp. (assembly GCF_032229685.1). Taxonomy (GTDB): domain Bacteria; phylum Pseudomonadota; class Gammaproteobacteria; order Burkholderiales; family Burkholderiaceae_C; genus LMDS01. Next base: position 7,966 of record NZ_JAVTWP010000018.1, read on the forward strand.
CGCCTGGCGGTAAGCCACAGGGTCCTTGCCTGCAGCGATCGCCAGCTCGTCGATGAACGACTCGTTGGCGAAGACGTTGAGCGCGTGCGACACCGAACGCCAGTAGCCGACGCGCAGGCCGGTGTCGTGGATGACGACCTGGCCGAGCTGGTTCGGCACGTCGTAGGGCATCACGGCCGCTTCGGTCATGAACGGGTCGAGCCCGTCTTTCACGAAGGCCGCGAACAGGCGCTGCGTGACCGAAGGTGACGTGAGGTGCACCTTGATCGCCGTGGGCATGCCGTTCGCGCCGAGCCCGGCCGACAGCGTGTGGCGGCTGATCGGGCGGTAGAAGTCGTGCTTCATGTCGTCTTCACGCGACCACAGCAGCTTGACCGGCGCGCCCACCGCCTTCGAGATCTCGATCGCCTGGGCGATGAAGTCGAAGTCGATGCGCCGGCCGAAACCACCACCGAGGAAGGTGGTGCGCATCGTGATCTGCTCGGGCTTCAGGCCGGTGATGGCCTGCGCCGTGCCGACCGCGGCCTGCTGGAACTGCGTGGGCCCGTAGAGCAGGCACGAGTCCTTGCGCACGTCGGCAGTGAAGTTCATCGGCTCGAGCGGCGCGTGCGAGAGGAACGGCAGCTCGTAGGTCGCTTCGACCTTCTTGGCCGCCGCGCCGTAGCCGGCATCGAAGTTGCCGAGCTTGCGGAACTCGGCGCCCGGCTTGGCACTGGCGGTCTTCAGCGCCGCCCCCACGCCGGCCGAGTTCAGCGACTTGCCCGCACCTTCGTTCCAGACGATCTTGACGGTCTCGAGCGCCTTCTTCGCGTGCCAGTAGCTGTCGGCCACCACGGCCACGCCGTCACCGACCTGCACCACGCTGTTGACACCGGGCATGCCCTTGGCCTGCGTGGCGTCGAAGCTCACCGGCTTGCCGCCGATGACCGGGCACTGCGCGAGCGCGGCATACAACATGCCGGGCAGCTTCACGTCGATGCCGAATTCGGCGCTGCCGTCGACCTTGGCCGGCGTGTCGCGCCGCGTGGTCCACTTGCCGACGACCTTGAAGTCTTTCGCGTCCTTGAGCTTGGGCGCTTTCGGCGGCGTGAGCTTCGAGGCCGCCTCGGCCACTTCGCCGTAGGTGAGCTTCTGGCCGCCCGGCCCGGTGATCACGGCGTTGGCCGCGCTGCAGGCCGACGGGTCGACCTTCCAGCGCTCGGCCGCCGCCTGCACGAGCACGGTGCGCGCTTGCGCCCCGGCCACGCGCAAACCGTCATACGCTTCGCGCACCGAGGTGGAGCCGCCGGTCAGCTGGCCGCCTAGCATGGTGTTGGTGTAGGGCTCGCCCGCGGGCGCCATCTCGATGCGCACCTTGGCGATGTCGACCTCGAGTTCTTCGGCCACCAGCATCGGCATCGAGGTGAACACGCCCTGGCCCATTTCGGCGCGAGCGCAAATGATGGTCACGGTGTTGTCGGTGCCGACCTTGACCCAGGCGGTGGTCATCACGCCCGGCGCGGTGGCGCTCGGTGGCAGACCCATCGGGCCTTTGTCGCCCATCGTCGCGCAGCCGACGATCAGGCCGCCCGAGAAGAGCCCGCCGCCGACGGCAGCACCGGTCTTGACGAACTGGCGCCGCGAGGTGTTTTGCAGTGTGGTCATGGCTCAGGCTCCTTTCGTGCCGGCGGCGGTGTGGATCGCGGCGCGGATACGCGGGTAGGTGCCACAGCGGCAGATGTTGCCCGACATGGCACTGTCGATGTCGGCGTCGGTGGGCTTGGGCTTGGCCGTGAGCAAGGCCACAGCGCTCATGATCTGGCCCGACTGGCAGTAGCCGCACTGCGGCACGTCGAGCGCCACCCACGCGGCCTGCACCTTCTTGCCGATGTCGGTCGACGCCATCGCCTCGATGGTGGTGACGCTCTTGCCCGCGGCCGCCGACAGCGGCGTCTGGCACGAACGCACCGGGGTGCCGTCGAGGTGCACGGTGCACGCGCCGCAGAGCGCCATGCCACAGCCGAACTTCGTGCCGGTCAGGCCGATCTCGTCGCGGATCACCCACAGCAGCGGCGTATCGGCTTCGGCCGTCACGTCCACGGATTTGCCATTCACGTTGAAGCGAATCGTCATCGCGGTCTCCTGAGTTGTTTGTAGTGCTTGTCGCGTGGCGCTGTGTGCACGGGGCGAAATAGCCCGACTTGCAGCCCGCGCGTTGATGCTATTACCAATCGGTTCGGCGCAGGGCCTGCGGGAATCCCTGCTGTTGTTCCGTTTCAGAACGGAACAGAACCGGCCCGCCGGCGCGGGTGCCGGTCAACCCGGGCGAACGCGGCGTGTGCCCCGGCAGTCGGGGTGCCGAACGCAGCCCCAGAAGTACTGGCCCGCGTTGACGCCGCGTTTGGCGCGGCGCTTCTTCATGTCGCCGCCACACAGCGGGCACGGCAGCACGAGTTCGCCCGTCGATGGGGCGCCAGGCGCGGCCGGCGGCGGCTTGAGCGGCGCCGCCACGGGCGCCGCTTCGGCCGCCACTTGCGGCGCATCGGCGGGCGGCTGCACCCGTTCCGCACGCGCCAGCTGCGCCCTGCCCTGCTGCAGCAAGGCCTGCAAGGCCGGTCCGTCGACGAGCCGGATGTTCAGGCCGCTGGCGGCCGCGGTGGCCTCGCGGCTGAACCGGCCGGCGCTCAGCACGAAGCCGCCGACGGCGCCGCGCGCCTTCATGGCGGCGCCTGCGGCCTGCACCGCTTCGGCACCGACCTTCTCGGCGCGCCACGGCTTGCAATGCACGAGGTAGGTCTGGCGCTCCTTGCGCATCATCAGATCGATGGCGGCGTCGGAGCCGGCCGCTCCGGCATCGTTCATGTGGAAGCCCTGCAGTTCGAACGCCCGGCCGATCAGCCTCTCGAACTCGCGCCAGCGCATCGAACCGACGTCGACACCGGCCGTCGCACGCGGCGACGCCTGCGGGCCGCTTCGGCGCATGCGCCACGCGGCCACGGCGGTCATCAGGAACAGCCCCGGCAGCACGTATTGCGCGATGCCGGCGGCTTCGGCGCCGCCCACCAGGTGCAAGCCGCCATACGACAGCACGGCCAGGCCGACCCAGGCCCACCACGGCACGGCCGCGGCACGCTCGAGGAACGTCGGTGCAGGACGGGGGCTTGGTTTGGCGGTCATCACACTCGGTATCGGCGGCTGCCGCCGGGCCTTGAGCCCACGCGGCGCGCGCGATGGTACCCCCGTGCCCTGCCCAGGGGCGAGGCCTCGCCACGGCGCCGCCGGGCCGGCCGGCGATGCCGTGACAAAGTTGGCTGCCCCTCGCGCCGCTCTGCCCACGGAGCGGCCGGCCGGCGAGAGCACGCGGCCGCCTGAAAGTCCGTCGGGCCTTCAGGCCGCCTGGCCAGCCGGCATGGCCAAACCGAGTTCGACCGCCGTCCCCACACCGGGCCGGCTCGTGACGACCAGCCTGGCGCCGATCACCTCGGCCTGTTCACGCAGGCCGACCAGCCCGTAGTGGCCGGCGCCCACCGCCTGCGGTTCGAAGCCGACACCGTCGTCGACCAGGCTGAGCACGAGCTGCCCGGTGGCGGCATCACCGCGCAGCGCCACGTCGACCCGGCGCGCGCCGGCGTGTCGTTCGACGTTGCGCAGCATCTCTTCGGCCATGCGGAAAACCGTCTCGGCGCGCTCGCCGGCGAAACGCCCCACCGCCTCGTCGCAGGCGAAGCCGGTCGCCACGCCGCTGCGCGCTTCGAAAGCCTTGAGCAACTCGGCCAGCGCCGGCCCCAGGCCGATGTCGCGGGCCGGGTTGCTGCGCAGTTGCGCGATCGCGAGACGCGCTTCCTGCAGCCCTTCGCGCGCCGCCTCTTCGGCCCGCACGAGTTCGTCGGGCAGTTCGTTCGGGCGCGTCGACGCCAGGCGTTTGAGCAGGCGGATCTCGGTGAGCATCGCCATCATCGAATGGGCCAGCGTGTCGTGCAGGTCGCGCGCCAGCCGCAGCCGCTCGCGCACCACCGCGGCGTCACGCGCTTCCTGCGCCAGGCGGCGGATCTCGTCGGTGCGCTGGGCCACGCGCCGGTCGAGCTCGGCATTGAGCGTGCGCAGGTCGTCGCGCTCACGCTGCAGCGTGGTCAGCAGCCGATCGAGGGCCGTGCCCAGCCGGGCCGCCTCGTCGCGGCCGCTCGGCACCTTGATCTGGCCGGCATGGCCGGCCGACAGCACGTCGGCCGAGCTGGCGATGTCGCTGACGCGGCGTGTCAGGCGGCGTGCCATCGACAGGCCGACCAGCGCGGCCACCGTGCCGAGCAGCGTCAGCGTGACGGTGATGCGCCACTCGATGTCGGTGGCGAACGCGGCGACCGATTCGACGGGCTGGATCACGACGATCTTCCAGCCCAGTTTTTCGAGCGTGCCGTGGCGCGCGCTCATGGCATTGGCGACCAGGTAAGGCTGGCCGCCCACGGAGCGCCGCACCTCGATGCGCGGCGGCAGGTCGGACGCATCGGTGCCCAGCCCGGCGAGCGCACGGTCGAAAGGTGTCACCCTGGCCAGCATGTTTTGCCAGCTGTGGTCGAGCAGGGCCGGCGGGCCGATGCGCACCTTGCCGTCGCGGTCGATCAGCAACCACTCGCCGGGCACCGCGCTGATGCCGGCCACCAGCGTCTGAACCCAGCCCCAGCTGAGCCGCGCCGCCACCACGCCGATGATCGCCCCGTCGGCGTTGCGCAATGGCGCGGTGAGCTTGATGAAGCGCTCGCCGGGCATCTGGCCGTCTTCGACCCACGCCACGTCGAGGCCCTGCGAGATCCACGCGTATTGGTAGACGTTGTTGCCGACGATCTTGGCGTCGGTGGCGGCGACGATGTCGCCGTTGGCATCGGTGACGGCCATCCAGGTGAGGTCGGGCATCTCGTGACGCACGGCGCCGAGCGCCCGCTGCAGCCGCTGCGGATCGCTCAGGCGCACTTCGTCGGAGAGCATCGCCGCCACCGTGCTGACCGATTGCAGGTGCAGGATCAATGCGGTGTCGAGCTCGGAGCTCACGTGCTCGACGGCACTCTCGAGGCGCTGGCCGTGCTGCTCGAGCAGGGTCGAGCGGACGAAGCTGCGCAGCCACAGGTTGGCCGCCAGCACCAGGCTCAGCGACAGCGCCATCACCAGCCAACCGATGGCAGCGGCCAGGCTGTGGCGGGGGTCGATGCGCTGGAGCAGCTTCATGGGTGCGCGGCATTCTGGCAGGTGGGCGGCTGCGCAAACAGCCCGCGCACCAGCGCGGCCTGCCATGCACAATGATCATCCACCCATCTCGATGAACGCACCCGCCCCCCTGCCCCAACGCCCGCGCATCCGCGTGCTGGTCGCAGACGACCAGCCGCTGATCCGCCGCGGCATGTCGCTGCTGCTGTCGGCCGAAGCCGACATCGAAGTGGTCGGCCAGGCCGCCGACGGCGTCGAAGCGGTGGCGCTGGCGCTGGCGCTGCGGCCCGACGTGGTGTTGATGGACCTGCACATGCCGCGCAAGAGCGGCGTGCTGGCCACGCGCGAGATCTGCACGGCGCTGCCGCAGACCCGCGTGATGGTGCTCACCACCTTCGACAGCGACGACCTGGTCTTCGACGCCGTGCGGGCCGGTGCCCAGGCCTACCTGCTGAAAGACGCCTCAGAAGACGAGGTGCTCGAGACCGTGCGTGCCGTGCACCGCGGCGAATCGCGGCTCACGCCGCAGGTGGCACGCAAGGTGATGGACCAGTTCCGGCTGCTCGCCAACCGCGCTTCGAACACCACGCCCGAGCCGGTGGCGCCACCGCCCGCCGCGCACAGCGACACGGCGCCCGCGCCCGACGTGCTCACCGAGCGCGAGGCCGCCGTGCTCGAGCTCATCGCCAAGGGCCACAGCAACCGGCAGATCGCTGCCGTGCTGTTCCTCGCCGAAGGCACGGTGAAGAACCATGTGAGCCGGGTCATGCAGAAGCTGCACGCCAACACGCGCACCGAGCTCGCCGTGATCGTGCTCGGCAAGAAGCCCGCCAGCTGACGCGCGCGCCGGGCGGTGGCGCACCCATGACCTTCGGCACGGGTGGAAACCAGAGGCACAGAGGGTTTGTCTCGATCCGCGTCGTGACTTCCGGCAGGCTCGCCCGCGGGCCGCCGCGCCGACATTGGGCACCGTCGCACAGAGCCACACGGAGACCGCCCCATGAACACCCTTGTCGGAACCCTTTCCAGCCCGAGCGCCGCCGAAGCCGCGCCTGCCAGCACCCGCTGGTACGCGAACCGCTGGGTGCAACTCGTGCTCGGCATCGTCTGCATGTCGATGATCGCCAACCTGCAATACGGCTGGACGCTGTTCGTCGAACCGATGAGCAAGGCCCATGGCTGGGGCCGGGCCGCGATCCAGATCGCGTTCACCATCTTCATCGTCACCGAAACCTGGCTCGTGCCGGTCGAAGGCTGGATCGTCGACCGCATCGGGCCGCGCAAGATGGTTTTCGTGGCCGGTGCGCTGTGCGCCGTGGCCTGGGTCATCAACTCGCGCGCCGATTCGCTGGCCATGCTCTACCTCGGCGCGGTGATCGGTGGCATCGGTGCCGGCTCGGTCTACGGCACCTGCATGGGCAATGCGGTGAAGTGGTTCGCCGACAAGCGCGGCCTGGCCGCCGGCCTCACCGCCGCCGGCTTCGGCGCCGGTTCGGCCCTGACCATCATCCCGATCGCCAACATGATCAAGGCCGACGGTTACCAGGCCGCGTTCTTCAACTTCGGCCTGTTCCAGGGCCTGGTGGTGATGATCGCCGCGCTGCTGCTGATCAAGCCGCCAGCGTCGTCGGCGAACGCTGCCAAGTCGAGCACGCTGTTGCAGAGCAGCCGCGACTTCAGCCTGGGCCAGGTGGTGCGCCAGCCGCTCTTCTGGCTGATGTACGCGATGTTCGTCTCGGTGGCGGCCGGTGGCCTGCTCGCCACCGCGCAGCTCGGCTCGATCGCCAAGGACTTCGGCCTCGACGGCACCCCCGTCTCGATGCTCGGCCTGACGCTGCCGGCCCTCACTTTCGCGCTGGCCATCGACCGGGTGCTCAACGGCCTGACGCGCCCCTTCTTCGGTTGGGTCTCCGACATGATCGGCCGCGAGATCACGATGCTGATCGCGTTCATGATCGAAGGCTTCGGCATCCTCGCGCTGCTGCACTACGGCCACAACCCGGTCGCCTTCGTCGTGTTGACCGGGCTGGTGTTCTTCGCCTGGGGCGAGATCTACTCGCTGTTCCCGTCGATCTGCACCGACACCTTCGGCGCGAAGAACGCTTCGGCCAACGCCGGCATGCTCTACACCGCCAAGGGCACGGCAGCGCTGCTGGTGCCGGTGGGCGCGGTGATCGTCACCAATTACGGCTGGACGCCGGTCTTTTACATCGCCGCGGCACTCAACATTGGCGCGGCGCTGGCCGCCTGGTTCGTCCTGAAGCCCTGGCGCGAACGCTTTCTGGCCCGCACAGCCGGCTGAGCGAACGACTTCTTCGACACGCTCCCTCCGAGACAAAAAGCCCGGCCCCTGGTGGCCGGGCTTTTGCGTTGTGCGGTGGGCCGGCAGGCGCATCGTGTCCAATGTGATCTTTCGCCACTGTCTCTGCGGAGTGCTTCGATGAAGATCAAGAAAATCGCGCTCGGTTTGCTGCTGGCGCTCGCCGTGGCCGGCACGGCGGGCTGGTTCAGCCTCGACAAGGAAACCCGCGGCCTGCTCGCCACCTTGCCCACCAACCGCGACCTGCTGTTCTGGAACGAAGCCCAACGCGACGCGGCATTCCGCGCGCTCGACCGCCTGCCGGTGCTGGCCAAGTCGCGTGTCGTACCAGCGAGCGGCCAGCCCGCGCCGCTGCCGCCAGGCCCGCCGCTGAAACTGCCGTTCGATGTCGACGCCTACATGGCCGGCCAGCGCAGCGCGGCCTTGCTGATCGTTCACGACGGCAAGCTGCGCCTCGAGCGCTACGGCCTGGGCTTCGATGCCAGCGGGCGCTGGACCAGCTTTTCGGTCGCCAAGTCGTTCACCTCCACGCTCGTGGGCGCGGCGCTGCGCGACGGCCACATCAAGAGCATGGACGACAAGGTCAGCGACTACATCCCGCAGATGAAAGGCTCGGCCTACGACGACGTGAGCATTCGCCAGCTGCTGACCATGACCTCGGGCGTGAAGTGGAACGAGGACTACGCCGACCCCCATTCAGACGTGGCGCGCTTCAACAACCACAAGCCCGAAGAAGGCGTCGACAGCACCGTGAGTTACCTGCGCCGCCTGCCGCGCGAAGCACCCGCCGGCACACGCTGGCTCTACAGCACCGGCGAGACCAACCTCGTCGGCATTCTGGTGGGCCAGGCGACGAAGAAGAACCTGAACGACTACCTGGCAGAAAAGGTTTGGGGGCCGGTCGGCATGGAGCAGCAGGCCACCTGGCTGCTGAGCCGCAGCGGCAAGGAGATCAGCGGCTGCTGCATCCAGGCCGCCTCGCGCGACTTTGCGCGCTTCGGGCTGTTCATCCTGAACGGCGCACAGGTGAACGGCCAGAGCATCGTGCCCGACGGCTGGCTCGCCGAAGCGACGAGCGAGCGCACCGGCATCGGCCAGCCCGGCCGCGGCTACGGCTACCAGTGGTGGACGACCACCGACGGCAGCTTCGCCGCGCGCGGCATCTTCGGCCAGGGCATCTTCATCGACCCGAAGCGCAAGCTCGTGATCGCCTCGAACGCCGACTGGGGCGGCGGCGCGCGCGACCCGGTGGCCGGCCCGGCGCGCGAAGCGTTTTACAAGGCGGTGCAGAAAGCGGTCGACGACGAGGCCGCCGGCGTGCCCGCTTCGGCGCCGGCGCGCTGACGGTTCAGCCGCGAAGCGCGGCGGTCATTCGAATTCAGGCTCGTCCCACCACGGAAAGAACTCGGGCATGTCGGTCGACACCTTGTTCGGGTACACGGCCGGCCGCTTCTCGAGAAACGAACTCACGCCTTCGCGCGCATCGGCCGATTGCCCGCGCGACTGGATCGCCCGGCTGTCGACGCGGTGCGCTTTCATCGGGTGGTCTTGCCCGGCCATGCGCCACAGCATCTGGCGCGTGAGCGCCACCGACACGGGCGCGGTGTGGTCGGCGATCTCGCGCGCCAGCGCACGCGCCGCGGGCAGCAGTTCATCCGGCGCGTGAAGGCTGCGCACCAGGCCGCGGTCTTTCGCTTCCTGCGCATTGAACAGGCGGCCGGTGAAGCACCATTCGAGCGCCGTCTGCATGCCCACCAGGCGGCTCAGGAACCAGGTCGACGCTGCTTCGGGCGTGATGCCGCGCCGCGCGAACACGAAGCCGAAGCGCGCGTCGGTCGAGGCCAGGCGAATGTCCATCGGCAACTGCATCGTCATGCCGATGCCGACCGCCGCGCCGTTGATGGCGCCGATCACCGGCTTCAGGCTGTTGAAGATGCGCAGCGTGACGATGCCGCCGCCGTCGCGGTACACGTCGCCCACCTTGAACCGGTCGCGTGCCGACTCGCCGCGGGCGGCGTAGTCGAAGGTCTTGCCGCCGCTCGACAGGTCGGCCCCGGCGCAGAAGGCACGCCCGGCGCCGGTGACGATGACCACCCGCACCGCGTCGTCGGCATCGGTGAGGTCGAACGCGCCCACGAGGTCGTCGCGCATCTGCGCGGTGAACGCGTTCATCTTCTCGGGGCGGTTCAGCGTGAGCGTGGCGATGCCGTCTTCCACGCTGTAGAGCAGGGTTTCGAAGGTGGGTTGGGTCATGGCGGGTCTCGCGGCGATGGCTGGATGAATATACAGTCTGGCATGCTTTCGCACGACACCGCGGTGCTCGACCCTTTTGCCACGCTGAACGACGCACAACGCTGCGCCGTGGAGCATGGCCTGCACGGCGACGCGCGCCAGGCCGCACCGCTGCTCGTGATCGCCGGCGCCGGCAGCGGCAAGACCAAGACGCTGGCGGCACGCGTGGCGCGCCTCGTCACCGCGGGTGCCGACCCGCAACGCATCCTTCTGCTGACCTTCTCGCGCCGCGCCGCCGCCGAGATGGCGCGGCGTGCCGGTGGCCTGCTGCAAGCCGCGCTGGGTTGGCCTGCAGGCAGTGCCCTGCCGTCGTTGCCCTGGGCCGGCACCTTTCACGGCATCGGTGCGCGGCTGCTGCGAGAGCACGCGGCGCAGATCGGCCTCGACCCCTCGTTCACGATCCTCGACCGCAGCGATGCCGAAGACCTGCTGGGCCTGGTGCGCCACGAGTGCGGGTTCAGCAACAGCATCAAACGCTTTCCGCTGAAGGGCACCTGCCTGGCCATCTACTCGCGCGTGGTGAACACGCAGGCCGGCCTGCGCCAGGTGCTGGACGAGAGCTTTCCGTGGTGCGCCTCGTTCGAGCCCGAGCTGCGCCGCCTGTTTGCCGCCTACGTGGCCGAGAAGCAGAAACAGCGGGTGCTCGACTACGACGACCTGCTGCTCTACTGGCAGCAAATGATGACCGAGCCCGCGCTCGCGCAACAGGTCGGCGCGCGCTTCGACCATGTGCTGGTCGACGAATACCAAGACACGAACCGGCTGCAGGCCGCGATCCTGCAAGCCCTGAAGCCCGATGGCCGGGGCCTGGTGGTCGTGGGCGACGACGCACAGTCGATCTATTCTTTTCGTGCCGCCGAAGTGCGCAACATCCTCGACTTCCCGGCGCAGTTCACGCCGCCGGCGCGGATGGTCACGCTGGAGCGCAACTACCGCTCGACGCAGCCGATCCTCGCCGCGTCGAACGCCGTGATGGCGCAGGCGGCCGAGCGCCACACCAAGCAGCTCTGGACCGACCGCACTTCGTCGGAAAAGCCGTGGCTCGTGACCGTGCAAGACGACGCGGCGCAAGCGAGCTGGGTGGCCGACAAGGTGCTCGAACACCGCGAGCAGGGGCTCAAGCTCAAGTCGCAGGCGGTGCTGTTCAGAACGTCGAGCCACAGCGCCGCGCTGGAGCTCGAGCTCGCGCGGCGCAACATCCCTTTCGTGAAGTTCGGCGGCCTGAAGTTTCTGGAGGCCGCGCACATCAAGGACGTGCTCTCGGTGCTGCGCTGGTCGCAGAACCCGCGCAGCCGGCTCGCCGGCTTTCGGGTTGCGCAACTCGTGGCGGGCATCGGCCCGGCCAGCGCGCGCCGCTTGCTCGATGCGATGGAAGGCGCGGCCGACCCGCGGGCCACGTTGTCGGCCTTCGAGCCGCCGCCGTCAGCGCGCGAAGACTGGCACGCGCTGCGCCTCTTGATGCAGGCCCTGGCCCGACCCGATGCTGCCAGCTGGCCTGGCGACATGGCGCTGGTGCAGCGCTGGTACCTGCCGCAACTCGAACGCCTGCACGACGACGCGCGCGTGCGCCTGGCCGACCTGGACCAGCTCGGCCGCATCGCCGGCGGCTACACGAGCCGCGAGCGTTTCCTGACCGAGCTCACGCTCGACCCGCCGCAGGCCACGAGCGACGAATCAGGCCCGCCGCACCTCGACGAGGACTACCTGATCCTGTCCACGATCCATTCCGCCAAGGGCCAGGAATGGCAGTCGGTGCACCTGCTCAACGTGGTCGACGGCTGCATGCCCGCCGACCTGAGCGCGGGCGAGGCCAAACAGATCGAAGAAGAACGCCGGCTGCTCTACGTGGCCATGACGCGCGCCAAGCAGCACCTGCACCTCTTGGTGCCGCAGCGCTTCTACGTGACGCAGCAGCGCGGCTTCGGCGACCGGCACCTGTACGCGTCGTTGTCGCGGTTCATTCCGGAGAGCGTGGCGGTGGAGTTCGAGCGGGTCGGGCCGAAGGCCGCTGGCCCTTCGATCGACAAGGCGCTGGGCATCAACGCCGTGGCAGGCCCTGGCCTGGACATCGGCGCGAGGCTTCGTGCCGCATGGTGAGGCGTGGTCATCAGGCCGCACCGGGCCGATGAACGCGCTTCAACTGATCTGTTGGTAGGCCGTGTTGGACTTGAACCAACGACCAAAGGATTATGAGTCCTCTGCTCTAACCAACTGAGCTAACGGCCCGAAGCGGCCGATTGTAGGCAGCACGCTCTCGCGCCCCAGCCACCTCACTTGCTGCTGAGCGCATTGCTCACCAGCCGCGAGGTGATGTCGACGATCTGGATCATGCGGTCGTAGGCCATGCGCGTCGGCCCGATCACGCCCAGCGTGCCCACCACCTGGCCGTTCACTTCGTAGGGGGCCGACACGACCGAGAGCTCCTCGAACGGCACCACCAGGCTTTCGCCGCCGATGTAGATGCGCACGCCTTCGGCGCGGCTGCTCACGTCGAGCAGGCGCATGAGCTGTGTCTTCTGCTCGAAGATGTCGAACAGCTTGCGCAGGCTGCCCATGTCGCTGGAGAAATCTTGCACCGTGAGCAGGTTGCGCTCGCCGGAGATCACCACCTGCTCCTGGCTGTCGGCATGGGCTTCGCTGCCGGCCTGCACCGCGGCCTGCATCAGCGTGGCGATCTCGCCGCGCAGCGCGTCGACTTCGGTCTTCAGGCGCTCGCGCACGTCTTCGATCGTCAGGCCGGCGTAGTGCGCGGTGAGGTAGTTGCTGGCTTCGACGAGCTGGCTCTGGGTGTAGTCCTGCGCGGTGAAGATCACGCGGTTCTGCACATCGCCGTCGGGCGCCACCAAGATCACCAGCACGCGCCGTTCGCTCAGCCGCATGAACTCGATGTGGTGAAACACGCTCGCCTTGCGCGGGGCCGTGATCACGCCGACGAAACTCGACAAATTCGACAGCAACTGCGCCGCGTTCGCGATCACGCGCTGCGGCTGGTCGTGCGGCAGCTGCGGTTCGATCGGCGGCACGCTCGCCAGGTTGAGCGGCTGCGCGGTGAGCATGGTGTCGACGAACAGGCGGTAGCCGCGTGCCGTGGGGATGCGCCCGGCGCTGGTGTGGGGGCTGGCGATCAGGCCCAGCTCTTCCAGGTCGGCCATCACGTTGCGGATGGTCGCGGGCGACAGCTCCAGGCCGCTGGCGCGCGACAGGGTGCGCGAACCCACCGGCTGGCCGTCGGCGATGTAGCGCTCGACCAGGGCTTTCAGCAGTGTTTTCGCGCGCTCGTCCAACATGGTTTTCATTGTAGTTTGCGGGTGATTCTGAGGCGCGTTGCGCAGGGGCGCTGTGGTGTAATCCCGCGCATGACCAGCCGCTTTCGTCATGCCGCCCTCGTGGGAAAGTACCAGTCCCAGGGCATGCGCGGGGTGCTGGAAGAGATCGCGCAATTCCTGATCCGCCAGGGCCTCGAAGTCTCGATGGAGACGCAGACGGCGCTGAACACCGGCATCACCGACCATGGCGCGTTGACGCCCGACCAGCTCGGCCGCGAGTGCGACCTGGCCGTGGTGGTGGGTGGCGACGGCACCATGCTCGGCATCGCGCGCCAGCTCGCGCGCCACGGCACGCCGCTGGTCGGCATCAACACCGGGCGGCTCGGCTTCATCACTGATTTGCCGGCGGGCCAGTTCGCCGAATCGCTCGCACCGATGATCGCCGGCGACTATGAAGAAGAGCGCCGCACCATGCTCGAAGGCGGTGTGCGGCGCGACGGCGAGCTGATCTTCGAAGGCTTCGCGATGAACGACGTGGTGGTCAGCCGCGGCGGCGCGGCCAGCATGGTCGAGCTGAAGGTCGAGATCGGCGACGAGTTCGTGGCCAACATCCGTGCCGACGGCCTGATCATCGGTTCGCCCACGGGTTCGACCGCCTACGCGCTCTCGGCCGGCGGGCCGATCCTGCATCCCGGCATCGCGGCCTGGGTGCTGGTGCCGATCGCACCGCACGACTTGTCGAACCGGCCGATCGTGCTGCCCGACACCGGCGAGATCGTCATCGAGATCGTGGCCGGCCGCGACGCGAGCGTGAGCTTCGACATGCAGTCTTTGGCCAGCCTCTTGCACGGCGACCGCATCAGCGTGCGGCGCTCGGCGCACCAGGTGCGCTTTTTGCACCCGCGCGGCTGGAGTTACTACGCCACGCTGCGGCGCAAGCTGCACTGGAATTCCGGAGTGAACTGAAGGTGTTGCGGCGTCTTTCACTGCGCGACTTCGTCATCGTCAGCACGCTCGATGTCGAGTTCGACGCCGGCTTCTCGGTGTTGACCGGCGAAACCGGTGCAGGCAAGTCGATCCTGGTCGACGCGCTGCAGCTGGCGCTCGGCAGCCGGGGCGACGCCGGCGTGGTGCGCGAAGGCGCGGCCCGCGCCGAGATCGTGGCCGAGTTCGACGCGCCGGCCAGCCTGTCGGCCTGGCTAGACGAAGGTGGATTCGAGGCGAACGACAGCCTGCTGCTGCGCCGCACGATCGATGCGCAGGGCAAGAGCCGCGCGTGGGTCAACGGCAGTGCTGCCACCATCGCGCAGCTGCGTGAAGCGGCCGACCACCTCGTCGACATCCACGGCCAGCACGCCTGGCAAAGCTTGACGCGCGGGCCTTCGGTGCGCGGGCTGCTCGATGCGTTCGCGGGCATCGACGCGGCACCGCTCGCCACGTTGTGGTCTGAATGGAAACGCGCCGCCGAAGCGCTGGCCGCGGCCGGCACGCAGCAGGCGGGGCTCGAGCGCGAACGCGAGCGCCTGGCCTGGCAGATCGGTGAGGTCGACAAGCTCGCGCCGGGCGCCGACGAATGGGCCGAGCTCGAAGCCGAGCACACCAGGCTCGCCAACGTGCAGGCGCTGATCGACGCGGCGCGTGCGGCGCTCGACGCCGTTTCCGAAGCCGACGACAACGCCGACGCCCTCACCGGCCGCGCCTTGCATGCCTTGCAGGACGTGGCCTCGTTCGACGCGCAGCTCGCCTCCACGATCGAAGTGCTGCAAGGCGCGCAGGCGCAACTGCAAGACGCTGCGCACACGCTCGGCAGCTACCTGCACCACACCGACGTCGAACCGCAGCGTTTGCAGGCGCTCGACGACCGCCTTTCGGCGTGGGTGGGCCTGGCGCGGCGCTACCGGCGGCCGCCGGCGGAGTTGTCGGCCCTGCTGGCGCAGTGGAAAGACGAGTTGCGCGCGCTCGACGCGGCGGCCGACCTGGACGGCCTGCAACGCCAGCTCGGCCAGGCGCTGGCCACGTTCGAGGCCGAAGCGAAACGGGTGTCTGCAGCGCGCCGCGCCGCCGTGCCCAAGCTCGCCAACGCGGTCACACAGGCGATGCAGCAGCTCGGCATGGCCGGCGGGCGCTTCGAGGTGGCGTTGACGAAGCAGGACGCGCCGCAATCGTTCGGGCTCGAGTCGGCCGAGTTCCTCGTCGCCGGCCACGCCGGCAGCACGCCCCGGCCGCTGGCCAAGGTGGCTTCGGGCGGCGAGTTGTCGCGCATCGCGCTCGCGATCGCGGTGACGACGAGCCAGCTCGAAAGCAAAGACGGCGCGGCCGGCACGCTCATCTTCGACGAGATCGATGCCGGTGTCGGCGGTGCCGTGGC
Source organism: Rhizobacter sp. (assembly GCF_032229685.1). Taxonomy (GTDB): domain Bacteria; phylum Pseudomonadota; class Gammaproteobacteria; order Burkholderiales; family Burkholderiaceae_C; genus LMDS01. The sequence continues at coordinate 23,387 of NZ_JAVTWP010000018.1, forward strand.
CGAGACCGTGGGCCGCCTGATGAAGCAGCTCGGCCGCGACCGCCAGGTGCTGGCCGTGACGCACCTGCCGCAGGTGGCGGCCTGTGCCGACCACCACTTCGTGGTCAGCAAGCAGATGCGCGGCGGGCTCACGCTGAGCGAAGTGCACAGCGTGAGCGGCGAGCAGCGTGTGGCCGAAGTGGCGCGCATGCTGGGTGGCGAGCGCCTGTCGAACACACGCCTGGCCCACGCGCAAGAGATGTTGTCGGTCGCGGCCGAGCCTGCCGCTTCGCCGCGAGCCAAGAAAAAGCCATGAAGAAGAAGCCTGCCAGCCAGACCGCGAGCGCAGCGCCCGCGCCCACGAACACGCCCCACGCCATCAGCGAGGTGGTGCTGGTCACCGGCATTTCTGGCTCGGGCAAGTCGGTGGCGCTGCATGCGCTCGAAGACGCCGGCTTCTTCTGCGTCGACAACTTGCCCCCCGAGCTGCTGCGCGAGTTCCTGCGGCTCGAACAAGAGCGGCTCGACCGGCGCGTGGCCATTGCTGTCGATGTGCGCACCGCCGATTCCTTGCCCTTTCTGCTCGACCTGCTGCCGCAGCTGGGCACCGAAGGTGTGTCGATCCGCGTCGTGTTCCTCGACGCCAACACCGACGCGCTGGTGCGGCGCTTTTCCGAAACCCGGCGCCCGCACCCGCTGTCGGACGACACGACGCGCAGCACGCAGGCGCGGCGCAAGAGCGACCAGGCCATCGACGGCCGGCGCGCGCTCGTCGACGCGATCGAACTCGAACGCGAACTGCTGGCCGACCTGCGCGAGGTGGCGACCGTGATCGACACCAGCCAGCTGCGCCCGGCGCAGCTGCGGGTGTGGATGCGCGACATGGTGCGTGCCGCCGGCAACCGCCTCACGCTCGTGTTCGAAAGCTTCGCCTTCAAGCACGGCGTGCCGCTCGACGCCGACTACGTGTTCGACGTGCGCGTGCTGCCCAACCCGCACTACGTGCGCGAGCTGCGCCCGCTGAACGGGCGCGACGCCCCGGTGGCCGACTACCTGCGCGCGCAGCCCGAAGTGGCCGAGATGCTGGGGCAGATCGAGGCCTTTCTGTCGCGCTGGCTGCCGGCCTTCGAAGGCGACCAGCGCAGTTACCTCACGGTCGCGATTGGTTGCACCGGGGGCCAGCACCGTTCGGTGTATTTCGTGGAGACGCTGGCGCAGCGTTTTCGCGACTTGGCCGCCACGCTGGTGCGCCACCGCGAGCTCGACGCACGCGACTGAAGGCCGGGCCTGCGATGGCTTCGTCGAACACCCTGGCCACCGGGCTGCCGCTGTTCCCGCTGAAGGCGGTGTTGTTCCCCGGTGGCCTGCTGAGCCTGAAGGTGCTCGAGGCGCGCTATGTCGATCTGGTCACGAACGCCATGCGCGAGCAGCGTGCGTTCGGCGTGGTCGCCTTGCGGGCCGACGCCGGCAAGCTGCCCGAAGACGGCCAGCACCACGAGGCGATCGGCACGGTGGCCGAGATCATCGACGTCGACAGCGAACGCGCCGGCATTCTTCAGGTGCGTTGCCGCGGCGTGCAGCGGTTCGCGGTTGAAAGTAGCCGGCAGCAGCCCGGCGGTCTCTGGCTCGCCGACACACGCGCCTTGCCGAACGATGCGTTGCTCGCGCCGACACCGGGTCTGCTCGAAGCCGTGCGTGGCCTGGCCAGCGCCATCGCTTCCCTCAAGGGCCGGGGCTCGGAGCCGTTTCTCACGCCGCACCGCTTCGACGACGCGGGCTGGGTGGCCAACCGCTGGTGCGAGATCCTGCCAATCTCGACCGCTGCCAAACAGAAGCTGATGGAGTTGCCCGACCCGATGGCGCGCCTGAAACTCGTCGACGACTTTCTGCGCAGCCGCGGTGTGGTGAAGTAGGGTTCAGCTCTTCTGCAAGAGCTTGCGCAGGGGCGCGGGCAAGCCCGCGGCGAGTGCGGCTTGCTGGGTGAACCAGCCGCCGCTCGGCCAGGTGCTCACGATCTGTGCGACACGTGCCGGGCTGGTGCGCTCGGGCAAGGTCCAGCGCAGCGGGTGCAGCGTCCAGTCGAGGTGGGTGAGCGTGTGCTTGAAGCTGGGCAAGGCCTGCGCTTCGCCGGGCCAGGATTTGCTTGCGGCGTCGAACGCCGCCTTCGAATCGAACTCGGGCAAGCTCCACAACGCAGCCCACACACCGGTCTGCGGGCGTTGCACCAGCCAGACCTGATCGCGCCAGTGCAGCCACAACCACAGGTGCTCGCGCGACTTTCGTTTGAGCTTGCGGGTCTTGACCGGAAAGCGCTGCTGCGTCTGTGTACGCGCTGCGACGCACTGGCCTTGCGCCGGGCACAGCAGGCAAGAAGGCGCGCGCTGCAGGCACACCGTGGCGCCCAGGTCCATCAGGCCCTGGGTGTAGCGCTCGATGCCGTCGTGGGGCAACAAGTGCGTGGCCTGTTCCCACAAGGCGCGCTCTTGAGCGGCTTCGGCCAGATCACCTTCGAAGCCGAGCACGCGCGTCAACACACGCTTGACGTTGCCGTCGAGGATCGCGACCCGTTCACCGAAGCAGAAGGCGGCGATCGCCGCCGCCGTGGAGCGGCCGATGCCAGGCAGGGCGGCCAACTCGGCGCTGCTGCGCGGGAACTGCCCACCGTGTTCGCTGACCACGGCCTGCGCGCAGCGGTGCAGGTTGCGCGCGCGGCTGTAGTAACCCAGGCCGCTCCAGAGCGCGAGCACGTCGTCGAGCGGCGCAGCAGCGAGTGCCTGCACGTCGGCAAAGCGTTGCAGAAAGCGCTCGAAGTAAGAGAGCACGGTGCTCACCTGGGTCTGCTGCAACATGATCTCGGAGAGCCACACGCGGTAAGGGTCGCGTGTGTTCTGCCAGGGCAGCGTGTGGCGGCCGTGCAGCCGCTGCCATTCGATCACGCGTGCGCTGAACGCAGGCTCTTCCGTGAGGCGCGTTGCGCCAGCGCCGACCCGCGCCAAATCAGGCCTGGGCGCGCAGCGGTTGTGCTGCGGCTTCGGGCATCGGCCCGGCGCAGGCCTGCTCGCGCAAAGCCTCGAGCAGGTGACGCGTGCGGCCGAGCAGGCTTTGCAGCCGGTCGTCTTGCGCTTCGATCTCGCCCAGGCGCAGTTCGAGTTCGCTCGCGGCCGTCTGCACCCGTTCGAGCGACTCGCGACGGCGCCGGAAGTTGCGGCGCCGCTCGCGCAGTTGCGAGTCGACCTGCGCCGAAGTGGACTTGTTCCAGATCTCGAGGTCGCCACTCGCGTTCTCGAACACGACGCGCAGCTTGGAGACCAGCATGCGCCGGAACTGTTCCATGAACTTGGGCTGCGACAGGCGCAGTGCCTGCGTGAGGCCCAGGTACTGCACGTAGTTGGTTTCGATCAGGCTGAGTTCTTCGATGTAGCGCTCCATCTCGGGCGCCTTGGTCAGCGCCAGGCTGAAGCCAAACTCGGCATTGAGCCGGGCGAACGAGGCGCCGAGCATGTCGCGCACTTCGACGTTGAGCTGTTGTGCGCCTGTGAGCAGGGCGCGCAGCTTGGCGCACAGCACGATGAAGGCCTTCTTGGCACCCAGGTTGAGCAGCGACTTGTTCATCACCGCCTGCATCTCGCTCACCTCTTCGCGCAGGCGGTCTGAAGACAGGCCGACCAGCGCGTCTTTCAGCATGCGGCTGTGCACGACGCGCAGCGCCTGCAGGCGCACGGTGCACTGCTCGAACTCGGCGGTTTCGGCGTCGACCCGTTCGATCATCAGGCGCAGTTTGGAGCTGCTCTTGCCGCGCAGCCCGCGCAGTTCGAGCATCTGCTCGGCGAGCTGGCGGCGGGTGTCGCCCAGGCGCCGGGCCACATGGGTTTCGATCTGCTGCGCGCCTTCGAGCACCACGTCTTCGAGCACCTGGCGGCGCTGTGGCAGCAGCTGCGTGCCGAGCGCGGATTCGAGTTCGGGCAGGTGGCTGTCGCGCAGCGCGTCATGGTCGCCCATCACACGCGCAGCCAAGGCCTGACGCGCCGAGAGCGGGAACACGCGCTCGGGCGGGATGTCGAGCGTGCGCGCAGTCTCGCGGCGCACGCCGGCGATCTGCGCCTGCACCGCCGCGGCGGTGGCCAGCGGGTCGACCAACGCGTCGATCTTGTTCAGCACCACGAAGCGTGTGGGCGCGTGGCTGCCGAGGTGGTCGCGCCAGATCGCCATGTCGGACTTGGTGACGCCGGTGTCGGCACCGAGGATGAACACCGTGGCGTGCGCCGAAGGCAGCAGGCTCAGCGTGAGTTCGGGCTCGGCGCCGATGGCGTTCAGGCCCGGCGTGTCGAGCACCACCAGCCCCTGCTTGAGCAAGGGGTGCGGGTAGTTGATGACGGCGTGGCGCCAGGCCGGCACCTCGACGCGGCCGGCGTCGTCGAGCGGCGGGTTGTCTTCGGGGTGGGCGTCGTCCCAGAAACCGAGGGCGCGGGCCTGGTCTTTGGTGACAAAACTGGTGCGCGTGACTTCGAGCAGCGACTGCGCCAGTTGCTCCGGGTCGCGCACCAGCAGCGGCACGACTTTCCAGGCGCGGCGCTGCGGGCGCAGCTCGGCGAGCGACAGGCCGTCGAGCCGGGTCTCGATCGGCAACAGCATCAGCGACGAAGCTTCTTCGGCGTCCCAGGCCAGCTCGACCGGGCACATGGTGGTGCGGCCCGGCGTGGCCGGCAGGATGCGCCGGCCGGTATCGGCGAAGAAGATCGCGTTGATCAGTTCAGACTTGCCGCGCGAGAACTCGGCGACGAAGGCGACGACCAGCTTTTCGTTGCCGAGGCGTTCACGCAGCGAACTCACCTGGATGCTCGCCGACTCGTCGACCAGCTCGTGTTCGCCGAGGAAGCGCGAGACGTCGTCGAGCCGCTGCGCGAGCGCCGAACGCCAGCCGCTGAGGGCATCGAGACTGGTGGCGAACGAGGGCGAAGATGTCATGAAGAGCGGTGGTGACGCAGTGGTGGAACGATCAGCGAATCATCGTAGCGCAAGCATTTACGCGGCAGACGAATGAAACATCTGCTCACCAACACAGCCGCAGAAACTGCCAAGCAGTTCCCGAATCGCTCACCGTCGCTGGCAGCCGGCGCAGAAGAATGTGGCGCGCTGGCCCTGCACGATGCGGCGAACGGTGCCATTGCAGCGCAAGCAAGGTTCGCCGGCACGGCCGTAGACCCGCGCCTGCAGCTGGAACTCGCCGGCCATGCCGTGCGCATCGCGAAAGTCGCGCAGCGTGGAGCCGCCGAGCGCGAGCGCGCGGGCGAGCGTTTCACGCACGGCGACGGCCAGCCTGTCGCAGCGTGCGCGGCTGATGCGGTCGCTGCGTGTGCGCGGGTCGATACCGGCTTCGAACAACGCTTCGCACGCGTAAATGTTGCCGGCGCCGACGACGATGGCGCCGCCGAGCAGCGCCTGCTTGATGGCGACACGCCGGCCGCGCAGCGCGGCGTGCAGGTGCTCGCCGGTGAAGGCGGTATCGAACGGTTCGAGCCCGAGCCCCGCGAGCAATTTGCCGGCCGCGCCGGTGTCGAACGAGGGCGACCAGACCACCGCGCCGAAACGCCGCGGGTCGGTCAGGCGCAAGGTGCCGCGGGCGGTGACGAGGTCGAAATGGTCGTGCGGGCCGGGCGCCGCGGGCGCCGCGTCGAACGCCAGCGAGCCCGACATGCCCAGGTGCATCAGCAGGCCGCCGCGATCGAGCGCCAGCCACAAATATTTACCGCGCCGCGTGACCTCGCCGACGGCCTGCGCCACCAGCGATTCCGGCGCGCAGCCGAGCGGCCAGCGCAGCGGCTTGCCCAAGCGAACGGCATGAATCTGTGCACCGTGAATACGCCGCGCAAAACTCTGGCGTGTGACCTCGACCTCGGGCAATTCAGGCATGAAGGGAATTATCGTGGCCGGCTGGGGTCGCATCGCAGCGCCCTAGAATCTTCTTCGCGCCTCCAGGAGCCCGCCGATGCCACTTTTCAGTCCCCGATTCCGGGCCGCCCGCACGCTGGTGGCCGTGGCGGCATCGGCCGCCCTGGCACAAGGCGTTGTCGCCCAGGAAGCCGGCAGCCCGCCGGTGCTGGTCGCGAAAGTCGACAACTCCAACATCGACGCGCCGCTGTTCTACCAGCTGCTGATCGGCGAAATTCAGCTGCGCGAAGGCGAAGCCGGCGCGGCATTCCAGGTGATCCTCGACGCCGCGCGCCGCACGAAAGACGAACAGCTCTTCCGCCGCGCCACCGACATCGCCTTGCAGGCCCGCGCCGGCGACCAGGCGCTCGTGTCGGCCAAGGCCTGGCGCCAGACGCTGCCCGACTCGCTCGACGCCCTGCGCTACCAGATTCAACTGCTGGTCGCCCTGAACCGCCCGCAGGAAACACTCGAGCCTCTGCAAGCGCTGCTGAAGCAGACACCTGCGGCCGAAAGGGCCAGCCTGATCACCGCGCTGCCGCGCTTTTTTGCACGCAGCGCCAACAAGGCAGAGATCGCCACCCTCACCGAACAGGTGCTGCGCCCCTACGTCGACGCGCCCGACACCCGCGTGGCGTCGCTCGTCACCAGCGGCCGCAGTTGGCTCGCGGCACAAGACAACGCCAAGGCGCTGGCCTTCGCACAACGCGCCCACGCGCTGGACGCGGCGGCCGAAGGCCCGGCGGTGCTGGCGCTCGAGCTCCCGCCCGGCGATGCCGCCGCGACCGCGATCGTTCTGAACCATCTGACGGCCCGCCCCGACAGCAACGGCGTGCGCCTGCTCTACGTGCGTGCGCTGCTCGCCGTGCCGCGCTATGGCGACGCCACCACGCAGCTCGAAACATTGACCCGCACCGCGCCGCAGCTGGCGCAGGCCTGGCTGACCCTGGGCGCGCTGCACCTGCAGCTGCGCGAACCGGCGCCGGCGATCGTCGCGCTGCAGAAATACGTCGAACTGGTGCAAGCGGGCGGCGCGCTGCCCAAGCCTGCGGCCGACGCGTCCGATGATGACGATGCGCCCACCACCACCGAAGATGCGCTCACCCGCGCCTGGCTGCTGTTGGCCCAGGCGGCCGATCTGCAGGGTGACTTCCGTGCCTCGGAAGCCTGGCTGGCAAAGATCGACGACCCGCAGCGTGCGCTCGAAGTGCAGACGCGTCGCGCTTCGCTGCTGGCCCGCCAGGGCAAGCTGGCGCAAGCGCGTGAGCTGATCCGGCGCGTGCCCGAAAAAGCGCCGGCCGACGCGCGCGCCAAACTGCTTGCCGAAACGCAGGTGCTGCGCGACGTGAAGCAGTGGAACGAAGCCAACACCCTGCTGGGCAAGGCGAACGTGCAGTTCGCAAACGACGTCGACCTGATCTATGAGCAATCGATGATGCTCGAGAAGCTCAACAAGCTCGACGACATGGAGCGCCTGCTGCGCCGCGTGATCGCGCTCAAGCCCGACCACCAGCACGCCTACAACGCGCTGGGCTACTCGCTGGCTGAACGCAATGTGCGCCTGCCCGAAGCGCGCACGCTGATCAAGAAGGCGCTCGATCTGAGCCCCGGCGAACCGTCGATCACCGACAGCCTGGGTTGGGTCGAATACCGGTTGGGCAACCGCGAAGAAGCGGTGCGCCTGCTGCGCGACGCCTACCGCGGCCAGCCCGACGCCGAGATCGCCGCGCACCTGGGCGAGGTGTTGTGGGTCAGCGGCCAGAAAGACGAGGCCCGCAAGATCTGGCGCGAAGGCCGTGGCAAGGACGCCGGCAACGAAGTGCTGCGCGAAACGCTGGCGCGGCTGCGGGTCGACCTGTGAGTCTGGCGGGCCGTGCGGCATCGCTCGTGGCGGCGGTGCTGCTGGGCGCCTGCGCCATCACGCCCAAAACAATCGACGCGCTTGGCGGCGAAACACTCAGCGGCCGGCTCGCCGTGCGCGTGGAAGCGGCTGCCGGCGCACCGGCCCGCTCGGTCAGCGCGGTCTTCGAATTGCGCGGCGACGCGGGCAACGGCCGCCTCGACCTGAGCACGCCGCTCGGCAGCGTGCTCGCGCAAGCCCGTTGGGCACCGGGCAGCGTGGTGCTCACCACGCCCCAGGGCGATACGAGGTACGAAGATCTCGACGCGCTGACGAGCGCCGTGCTCGGTGAAAGCCTGCCGGTCGCGGCCCTGTTCGACTGGCTGCGCGGCCGGCCCTGGCCGGGTGCGGCCAGCACACCGACAGTCGCCCCGGCCGAACCCGGCTTCGCCCAGCTCGGCTGGGTGGTCAGCCTGGCCCGCTTCGACGACGCCCAGGTGGCGGCCCGGCGCGAGCGCGCACCGGTCGTCACGGTGCGCGCGCAGCTCGACCGGCGCTGAGCGATGGCCTTGCGCGCGCTTTGCGACGTGGCGGCGCCCGCCAAGCTGAACTTCTTTCTGCACGTGACCGGCCGACGCACCGATGGCTACCACCTGCTGCAGTCGCTGTTCGTGCTGATCGACTGGTGCGACACGCTGCACTTCGAGCGCCGCGACGACGGCCGCATCGCACGCCACGATCTTGGCGCCAGGCTGCCCGACGACGACCTGTGCCTGCGCGCTGCGAAGGCCTTGCAGACCGAAAGCGGCACGGCGCTCGGCGCAGACATCTCGATCGACAAACAGGTCCCCTGGGGCGCCGGCATGGGCGGCGGCAGTTCCGACGCCGCCTCGACACTGCTCGCGTTGAACCGACTCTGGGGTCTGAACTGGCCACGCTCGCGGCTGATGGCACTCGGGCTGCAGCTCGGCGCCGACGTGCCGTTTTTCGTGGGCGGCCACAACGCCTTCGTCGAAGGCATCGGCGAGCAGTTGACGCCCGTGCCCGTCGCTCCGGAGCTGTTGGCCGTCGTCAAGCCTGCCGCCAGCATCGAAACCCGTGCCATCTTCGGCAGCCCGCTGCTGGTACGCGACACCGAAGCTGTTATACTTGAAGGCTTGTCTTCGGGTGGGTTTGCCGGCATCAGCGCGTTCGGGTTCGGGCGCAACGATCTGCAGGCGCCGGCCGAGGCAGCGTGCACCGAAGTGGCCCAGGCCGCCGCGATCTTGCAGCGCTGCTTTGGCAACAGCCGCATGACAGGCTCCGGAAGCGCGGTGTTCGCGCGGGTAGTCACCGGAGAATCGGCACGGGAAGGCGCAGCCGAGCGACCCATCGCTCAGATGCCGGCAGATCTGCCGGCAGGGTGGGTTGGCAGAATGTGCCGCAGTCTGCAGCAGCACCCGCTGGTCGGGTGGGCCGACGACTGAAGAGGTTTCGGCCGGCAGCCGCAAGGCTTCCGGCCCGTGTAGGGGAGTCGCCAAGTTGGTTAAGGCATCGGATTTTGATTCCGACATGCGAAGGTTCGAATCCTTCTTCCCCTGCCAAGTTTTCTTGTTTCCCGGTGCGGTACCCCGTGCACGCCGGGGCTTCGCCTAGCCGGAGAGAACGTGCTTTTCAACACCGTGCTGTTCACCGGCAACGCGAATCCTGCCCTGGCGCAGGAGATTGCCACGCATCTGGGCGTCGAGTTGGGCAAGGCCAAGGTCGGCCGCTTCTCCGACGGTGAAGTCGACATCGAGATCCACCAGAACGTTCGCGCCCGCGATATCTTCGTGGTGCAGCCCACTTGCGCGCCCACGAACGAAAACCTGATGGAGCTGTGCATCATGGTCGACGCGCTCAAGCGCGCTTCGGCCCGGCGTGTCACGGCGGTCATTCCGTACTTCGGCTATGCCCGCCAAGACCGCCGCCCGCGCTCAACCCGCGTGCCGATCAGCGCGAAAGTGGTCGCCAACATGCTTGAAGCGGTCGGGGTCGAACGGTTGCTCACGATGGACTTGCATGCCGACCAGATCCAGGGTTTCTTCAACATCCCGGTCGACAACATCTATGCCTCGCCGGTGTTGCTGTCCGACCTGCAGTCCAAGCGCTACGACGACCTCGTGGTCGTCTCGCCCGACGTGGGCGGCGTGGTGCGCGCCCGCGCGCTGGCCAAGCAGCTGAACTGCGACCTGGCCATCATCGACAAGCGCCGCCCGAAAGCCAACGTCTCCGAAGTGATGCACGTGATCGGCGAGATCGACGGCCGCAACTGCGTGATCATGGACGACATGATCGACACCGCCGGCACGCTCGTCAAAGCGGCCGAGGTGCTGAAGGAACGCGGCGCGAAGAAGGTCTACGCCTACTGCACGCACGCGGTGTTTTCCGGCCCGGCCATCGAACGTATCCGTAATTCGGCGCTCGACGAGGTCGTGATCACCAACACCATTCCGCTCAGCGAAGAAGGCAAGAAGTGCACGAAGGTGCGCCAGCAGTCGGTGGCCTTCCTGTTCGCCGAAACCATCCGCCGCATTTCCGACGGCGAATCGGTCACTTCCTTGTTCGCTGAACAGAACAGCAACTTCTGAAATACGAGAGCCGGGGTGCTTTCGGGCGCCCCTTCTTGTCTGTGGGCCTTGCGGCCTGTTACCCCGAAGGACCTGGTCGCGGGCCTTCACCACCTTGGAGTCATTCATGAAATTCACCGCTTTCGAGCGCACGTTGCAGGGGACCGGAGCGAGCCGCCGCCTGCGCAATGCGCAAAAGGTCCCGGGCATCGTTTATGGCGCGGGCACGCCGGCCATGATCGAACTCGATCACAACGCCCTGTTCTTCGCCCTGAAGAAGGAAGCCTTCCACTCGTCCATTCTCGAAATGGACCTGGCCGGCAAGACCGAACAGGTGCTGCTGCGTGACTACCAGATGCACCCGTTCCGCCCGATCGTGCTGCACATCGACTTCCAGCGTGTCGATGCCACCACCAAGATCGTGAAGAAGGTGCCGCTGCACTTCATCAACGAAGAAAACTCGCCGGCCGTCAAGACCGACAGCTGCGTCGTGAACCACGTGGTCACCGAGCTGCGCATCTCCTGCCTGGCTTCGCAACTGCCCGAGTTCCTGACCATCGACCTGGGCAACCTGGCCAAGGGCCAGACCCTGCACGTCAACGACATCAAGCTCGCCGACGGCATCAAGGTCATGACCCAGGGCAAGCCGAACCCGGTGATCGTGTCGGTGTCGGCTCAGGCCGCTGAAGAAGAAGCCGCCGCTCCGGTGGTCGTCGCCGCCCCTGCCGAGAAGACCAAGGCCAAGAAGACCGAGAAGCAGAACAAGAAGTAAACCCTCGGGTGCACCCGCAAGGGTGAAGCGAAGCCCCACCTCGGTGGGGCTTTTTTGTGCCCGGCTCGACTCGATAATTCAAGCCATGATTCGACTCCTTGTCGGCCTGGGGAACCCCGGCCCCGAATACGAAGCCACCCGCCACAACGCCGGGTTCTGGTTCATCGACGACGTGGCACGCCAGCTCGGCGCCCACCTGGTGCCGGAGCGCAGCTACTTCGGCCTGGTGGCGCGCGTGAACCGGCCCGACGGCCCGATCTGGCTGCTCGAGCCGATGACCTTCATGAACCTCTCGGGCAAGTCGGTCGCTGCGCTCGCGCGCTTCTTCAAGATCGCGCCCAACGAGATCCTGGTCGCGCACGACGAACTCGACGTGCAGCCCGGCAACGCCAAGATGAAGATCGGCGGTGGCCACGGGGGGCACAACGGCCTGAAAGACATCAACGCCCAGCTCGGCAGCCCTGATTACTGGCGGCTGCGCCTGGGCATCGGCCACCCGGGCGTGAAAGCCGAGGTGGTCGACTACGTGCTGCGCAAGCCGCCCGCCGAGCAGCGCGAAGCGATCGACAAGAGCATCAAGCAGTCGCTCGGTGCGCTCGACCTGATGCTCGCCGGCGACATGGACAAGGCGCTGATGAAGGTCCACGCCCAACCACCCAGGCCCAAGCCACCGAAGCCGCCGAGACCGGCCCCGGCCGACGCGGCCACCGAGCTGCCTGCCGTCACCCACACCCCACCCGAGGAGTCGACATGAAAACCGCCGCCGTTGTCGTGCTGATGTTCTGTGCTGCCATGGGCTCGGCGCAGGCCGAGGCGGTCTACCGCTGCGGCAACGCGTATTCGCCCACCCCGTGCGCCCAGGGCAGGCTGGTCGACGCGGCCGATTCGCGCAGCGCCGAGCAGCGCGCCGAGGGGGCACGGGTGGCAGCCAGTGAACGCCGGCTTGCGAGCGAGATGCGGCGCGATCGGCTCGCAGAAGAAGCGGCCTTGAGGCCGGCGCTGGCGGGAAGCCTCAGTGCGCCGAAGGCGGTGACCGCGGCCGACCACGGCCTCGCGAAGAAGAAGCGCGGATCAACGAAACTGGCCGCACACAAGGACTTCGTGGTAACCGTGGCGAGCGACAAGAAGAAGCGCGCACGCACATAGGCCGCTGAAGCTCAGGCCCCGCTCACCTCGCCCGCGTTGGCCGCTTGCTGCAACCGGCGGTACTTGGCCCAGAGAGACTCCTTGCTCTCCACGTGAGCCGGGTTCACCGGAATGCAATCGACCGGGCAGACCTGCACACACTGCGGCTCGTCGAAGTGGCCCACGCACTCGGTGCATTTGGCGTGGTCGATCTCATAGATCTCGACGCCCATCGAGATCGCCTGGTTCGGGCACTCGGGCTCGCACACATCGCAATTGATGCATTCATCCGTGATCAGAAGTGCCATGACAGTCTCAAGCCTCGGTGGCCCTCACCCGCTGACTCAGCCGGTCGAGCACCGAGGGTGACACGAACTTCGAAACATCACCGCCCAAGGTGGCAATTTCGCGCACGAAGGTGCCCGATACGAACTGGTAGCGGTCGCCCGGGGTGAGGAACATGGTTTCCACCTCGGGCATCAGCTGGCGGTTCATGCCGGCCATCTGGAACTCGTATTCGAAGTCGCTGACCGCGCGCAGCCCGCGCACCACGACCTTGCCGCCGTTGCCGACCACGAAGTCACGCAACAGGCCGCGAAAGGCCATCACCTCGATGTTCGGGTACTTGGCGGCCAGCTCGGTGGCGATGTCGAGCCGCTCGGCGATCGTGAACATCGTGCGCTTGTGATGGCCGGCCGCCACCGCGACGATCAAGCGTTCGAACAGGCGGCTGGCACGGCGCATCAGGTCTTCGTGCCCGAGGGTCATCGGGTCGAACGTACCAGGGTAGACAGCGGTGAGTTTGGTCACAGAGGTCAAGGTGCGCTCCAGACGGTTGAATTCGGCCGCAGTGTAAGCCGGGCCACGCTCATGCAGGCCCCAGACGCTGCAGCAGGTGAAAGTGCACCGCGCCGGCACGAGACTGGCGGTGCAATCTGAAACCGAGCGCCACCACGGCCTCGGGCTGCAGCGGTGCCCCCGCCTCGACATAGACAAATCCCTGCGCCACGACCACGCGCGATGCCAGGGCCAGCGCCGGCTCAGCCAACGCGGCATCGAACGGCGGGTCGAGAAACACCAGCTCGAACGAAGCCGGCGGGCATCGCGCCATCCAGCTCATCGCGTCGGTGTTCTCGATGCGAAGCTGATCGGCCTTCAGGCGCAGCTTCGATTCGCCCAGGCTGGCCGCGAGGCGCCGGTCGCGTTCCAGCAGCACCACCAGGTCGGCGCCCCGCGAGGCCGCTTCGAAGCCGAGCGCCCCGGCGCCGGCAAAAGCATCGAGGCAACGCCAGCCGCTCAGGTCTTGCCCCAGCCAGTTGAAGAGCGTTTCGCGCACCCGGTCGGGCGTGGGGCGCAAGCCCGGGGCGTCGGCCACCGGCAACTTGCTGCGTTTCCACTGCCCGCCGATCAGGCGGACCTCGCTGCGCCTTGGCGGCGCCGTCATGAACGAACCGGAATGCCGTCTCGCGCCAGCAGCGCCTTGGCCTGGCCGACGCTGAACTCGCCGTAGTGGAAGATGCTGGCGGCCAGCACCGCGTCGGCGCCGCCGATGCGGATGCCCTCGGACAGGTGTTCGAGCGCGCCGACACCCCCCGAAGCGATCACCGGCACGCTGACCGCATCGCTCACCGCGCGGGTGAGCTTCAGGTCGAAGCCGCTCTTCGTGCCGTCGCGGTCCATGCTGGTGAGCAGGATCTCGCCGGCGCCCTGCTTCGTCATCTCGCGCGCCCAGTCGACCGCGTCGAGCCCGGTGTTCTTGCGCCCGCCGTGCGTGTAGACGTCCCAGCCCGAGCCGTCGGCACGCGCTTTCGCGTCGATGGCGACGACGATGCACTGCGCGCCGTACTTCTGCGAGGCTTCGTGAATGACCTGCGGGTTGGCCACCGCCGCCGAATTGAAGCTGACCTTGTCGGCGCCGGCATTGAGCAGCCGGCGCACGTCGGCCACCGAACGCACGCCGCCGCCCACCGTGAGCGGAATGAACACCTGCGAGGCCACCGCCTCGATGATGTGCAGGATCAGGTCGCGGCCGTCGCTGGTGGCGGTGATGTCGAGGAAGGTCAGTTCGTCGGCGCCCTGCTCGTTGTAGCGCGCCGCGATCTCGACCGGGTCGCCAGCATCCCGCAGCTCGACGAAGTTCACGCCCTTGACGACCCGCCCGCCGGTCACGTCCAGGCACGGGATGATGCGTTTTGCAAGCATCTCAGTGCTTGCCCTTCGGACCTTTGCGCATCAGGCCGCGCCGATCTCGTCGGCGCGTGTCTGCGCGGCGGCGAAGTCGAGATCGCCGCTGTAGATCGCGCGCCCGCAGATCACGCCGCTGACGCCCTGGTCTTCGACGGCGCAAAGCCGCTCGATGTCGGCGATGTTCGACAGGCCGCCGGACGCGATCACCGGGATCGTCAGCGCCTGCGCCAGCTTCACGGTCGCTTCGATGTTGATGCCGCTGAGCATGCCGTCGCGCCCGATGTCGGTGTAGATCACGCCTTCGACGCCGTAGTCCTGGAACTTCTTCGCCAGGTCGACCACCTCGTGGCCGGTGAGCTTGCTCCAGCCGTCGGTGGCGACCTTGCCGTCTTTCGCGTCGAGGCCCACGATGATGTGGCCGCCGAACGCGGTGCAGGCATCACGCAGGAAGCCCGGGTTCTTGACCGCGGCGGTGCCGATGATGATGAACGAGAGGCCGTCGTCGAGGTAACGCTCGATCGTGTCGAGGTCGCGGATGCCACCGCCCAGTTGCACCGGGATCTCGTCGCCCACTTCGGCCAGGATCGCCTTGATCGCGCCTTCGTTCACGGGCTTGCCGGCAAAGGCGCCGTTGAGGTCGACCAGGTGCAGGCGGCGAGCGCCGGCGTCGACCCAGCGCCGGGCCATCTGCGCCGGGTCTTCGCCGAAGGTGGTCGAGAGCTTCATGTCGCCCTGTTGCAGGCGGACGCAGTGACCGTCTTTCAGGTCGATCGCAGGAATGAGCAGCATGGCCGAAGGGCGGGTGGTGAAGTGGGGGCGCCGGAGAAATCGCGAAAGGGATCAGGCTGACAGCGTCTGGTCACGGGTTCCAGTGAAGGAAATTGCGATACAGCGCCAGGCCGTGCTCGGCGCTTTTCTCGGGGTGGAACTGGGTGGCGAAAATGTTATCGCGCGCCAGCGCCGAGGTAAAGCGGCTTCCGTACTCGGTTTCACCGGCGCTGTGGCGCGGGTCCGACGGGCGGGCGTGGTAGCTGTGCACGAAGTAGAAATAGGCGCCGTCGGGCACGCCCGCCCACACCGCGTGCGGCCGGGTCTGCAAGACGCGGTTCCAGCCCATCTGCGGCACCTTGTAGCGGCTGCCGTCGGGCTGAAGCCGCCCTTCGAGCTCGAAGCGGATCACGTCGCCGGCAAACAGCCCCAGCCCGTCGGTCGGCCCTTCGTCGCTGCGCGACAGCAGCATCTGCATGCCCACGCACACGCCCATCAAGGGCTTGTGGGCCGCGGCATGCAACACGGCGTCTTGCAGGCCCGACTCGCGCAGCTCGCGCATGCAGTCGGGCATGGCGCCCTGGCCGGGCAGCACCACACGATCGGCGGCGAACACCACTTCGGGCTTGGAGGTGACGATCACGTCCACGCCCGAGCCTTGGGCCACGTGCATCACCGCCTGCGACACCGAGCGCAGGTTGCCCATGCCGTAGTCGACAACGGCAACGGTCTTGCTCATGTCAGAGGCTGCCTTTGGTCGACGGAATGACGCCGGCCGCGCGCGGGTCGATCTCGAGCGCCATGCGCAGCGCCCGCGCGAAGGCCTTGAAGATCGTCTCGCACTGGTGGTGCGCGTTGTCGCCTTGCAGGTTGTCGATGTGCAGCGTCACGCCGGCGTGGTTGCTGAAGCCCTGGAAGAACTCGTAGACCAGTTGCGAGTCGAGCGCACCGATCATGCCGCTCTTGAAGTCGACGCGCATGTGCAGGCCGGGCCGGCCCGAGAAGTCGATGACGACGCGCGACAGCGCTTCGTCGAGCGGCACGTAGGCATGGCCGTAGCGGCGCAGGCCCTTCTTGTCGCCGACCGCCTTGGCCATCGCCTGGCCCAAGGTGATGCCCACGTCTTCGACCGTGTGGTGGCCGTCGATGTGCAGGTCGCCCTTGGCGTCGATGTCGAGGTCGATCAGGCCGTGGCGCGCGATCTGGTCGAGCATGTGGTCGAAGAAGCCGATGCCGGTCGAGAACTTGGCGGCGCCGGTGCCGTCGAGGTTCAGCGCGACGCGGATCTGCGTCTCGTTGGTGTTGCGAACCACCTCGGCTCGACGTTGCAAATTCGGCTCGGGCATCGTCATCACAGGCTCGCTTTCAGCGCGTCGATCATCAAGGTGTTTTCTTCCGGCGTGCCGACGGTGAGCCGCACGCAGTGGGCCAGCAGCGGGTGCAGGCCGGCGATGTTCTTCACAAGCACGCCGCGTGCCTTCATGCCTTCGAAGCAGCGCTTCGAGTCGGGCACGCGCACGAGGATCATGTTGGCTTCGCTGGGAAATGCCTTCACGCCCGGAATGGCCTGCAACGCAGATTGCAGGCGCGCGCGCTCGCTGCGCAGCACGGCCGCCTGCTTCGCGAACTCGTCGGCGTGCTCCAGCGCGAACAGCGTCGCTTCGGCGTTCAGCGCACTGATGTTGTAGGGCGGGCGCACCTTGTCGATCTCGTCGATCAACGCCGCCGCGCCGACCATGTAGCCCAGCCGCACGCCGGCCAGGCCGAACTTGCTGAGCGTGCGCATCACGAGCACATGGTCGTGCTGCGCCACGCGGTCCATCCACGTGCTGCTGGAGAACGGCTGGTAGGCCTCGTCGAAGACCACCAGCCCGCCCTGCTCGCCCACGGCAGACACTATTGCGGAGATCACGCCCGCATCGAACAGGTTCGCCGTCGGGTTGTTCGGGTGCGCGATGTAGGTGATGGCCGGGCGGTGCTGGGCGATGGCCGCGAGCATCGCGTCGCCGTCGAGTTCGAAGTCGGCGGTGGTCGGCACGCCCACGAACTTCAGCCCCTGCAACTTCGCCGACATCTCGTACATCACGAAGCCGGGCAGCGGCGCGAGGATCGTGGCACCCGGTACGTCGCAGGCCAGGGCCAGCAACGAGATCAGTTCGTCCGAGCCGTTGCCGAGCATCAGCTTGCAGCCCGCAGGCAGCTTCACGTACTTGGAGAGCGCGGCGATCACGTCGGCCACGCAGACCACCGGGTAGCGGTTGATCGCGACGCGGCCCAGGCGCTCGCCAAGTTCCTTCTGCAAAGCCTCGCTCAGGCGGAACGGGTTCTCCATCGCGTCGAGCTTGACCAGGCCGGTGCTGTCCTGGATCGCATAGGCATGCATCGACTGGATGTCCTGGCGCACCAGCTTCTTCAGCCGTTCCTGCAGCGTGATCATCGGGATTTCTCCATCCGCATTTCGGCCGCGCGTGCGTGCGCCTGCAGCCCTTCGCCATAGGCCAGTTCGGCCGCGATCGGCCCGAGCTTGTGCGCGCCGGCTTCGCTCACTTCGATCAGGCTGCTGCGCTTCTGAAAGTCGTAGACGCCCAGCGGCGAAGAAAAGCGCGCCGTGCCGGCCGTGGGCAACACATGGTTCGGCCCCGCGCAGTAGTCGCCCAGGCTTTCGCTGGTGAAGGCGCCGAGGAAGATCGCGCCGGCATGGCGCAGCAGCGGTTCCCAGCGCTGCGGCTCGCGCGAACTCACTTCGAGGTGCTCTGGCGCGATGCGGTTGCTGATCTCGCAGGCCTCTTCCATGCTGCGCGTGTGGATCAACGCACCCCGCCCTTCGAGCGATGCGCGGATCACCGCAGCGCGCGGCATGCCGGGCAGCAGGCGGTCGATCGCTTCTTGCACCGCCGCGACGTAGGCCGCGTCGGGGCACAGAAGAATGCTCTGCGCCATCTCGTCGTGTTCGGCCTGGCTGAACAAGTCCATCGCCACCCAGTCGGGCGGTGTCGTGCCGTCGGCGAGCACGAGGATCTCGCTCGGGCCCGCGATCATGTCGATGCCGACGTGGCCGAACACGCGCCGCTTGGCGCTGGCCACGTAGGCGTTGCCGGGGCCGGTGATCTTGTGCACCGCCGGAATGGTCTGGGTGCCGAACGCGAGCGCGCCCACCGCCTGCGCGCCGCCGATCGTGAACACGCGGTCGACCCCGGCAATCGCCGCGGCCGCGAGCACCATCGCATTGCGCTCGCCTTTCGGCGTGGGCACGACCATCACGATCTCGCCCACACCGGCCACCTTGGCCGGCAGCGCGTTCATCAACACGCTCGACGGGTAAGCAGCCTTGCCACCCGGCACGTAGATGCCCACGCGGTCGAGTGGCGTGACCTTCTGGCCGAGCAGCGTCCCGTCTTCGTCGCGGTAACTCCACGAGCGGCCGCAGGCTTCGAGCTGGCGCTCGTGGTAGCTGCGCACACGCTGCGCCGCAGCTTCGAGCGCGCCGCGCTGCGTCGGCGTCACGGCCTGAAGCGCGGCCTGCAATGCTTCGCGCCCGATCTCGAGCGAAGCGACGCGCTCGGCAGCCACGCCGTCGAAACGCTGCGTGTATTCGAGCACGGCTGCATCACCACGGTTTTTCACGTCGGCCAAGATGGCCGCGACACGCTCTTCGATTGCGTTGTCGGTCTCTGCCGACCAGTGCAATACCCGTTGAAACTCGACCTCGAAGTCGGCCGAGGTGGTGATCAGTTGACGAACCTTGACGCTCATGCCCGCGCCCCCACCGCCACCTCGAACGCATCGACGATGCCGCGAATCGCTTCGCGCTTGAGCTTGAGCGCCGCCTGGTTCACGATCAACCTCGACGAGATCTTCATGATCTCTTCCACCTCGACCAAGTGGTTTGCACGCAGCGTGTTGCCACTCGACACCAGGTCGACAATCGCATCGGCCAGCCCGGTCAGCGGCGCCAGCTCCATCGAGCCGTACAACTTGATCAGGTCGACGTGCACCCCCTTGTTCGCGAAGTGATCGCGCGCGATCTGCGTGAACTTGGTCGCCACGCGGATGCGCGAACCTTGCTTCACCGCGCCGGCATAGTCGAAGTCGGCCCGCACCGCCACGCTCATGCGGCACTTGGCGATCTGCAGATCAAGTGGTTGGTAGAGGCCGGTGCCGCCGTGTTCGAGCAGCGTGTCCTTGCCGACCACGCCGATGTCGGCGCCGCCGTACTGCACGTAGGTCGGCACGTCGGAAGCACGCACCAGCACCAACCGCACGTCGGGCCGGCTCGTGCCGACGATCAGCTTGCGTGTCTTCTCCGGGTCTTCAGACACCTCGATGCCGGCCGCGCTCAGCAGCGGCACGATCTCGTCGAAGATGCGGCCTTTCGGCAAGGCGAAGGTAATCACTTCGATCTTTCGATGTCGGCGCCGATGCCGCGCAGTTTGCTTTCCATGCGGTCGTAGCCACGGTCGAGGTGGTAGATGCGGTCGACCACCGTCTGCCCGTCGGCCACGAGGCCGGCGATCACCAGGCTCGCCGACGCACGCAGGTCGGTCGCCATCACGGTCGCGCCCGACAACTTGTCGACGCCATGCACGACCGCCGTGTGCCCGTCGATCTCGATCTTCGCGCCCAGGCGCACCAGTTCGTTGACGTGCATGAAACGGTTTTCGAAGATCGTTTCGGTGATGACCGCCGTGCCCGAGGCGATGCAGTCGAGCGCCATGAACTGCGCCTGCATGTCGGTCGGGAAGGCCGGGTACTCGCTGGTGCGAAAGCTCACCGCGCGGGCGCGATGCTGGTTCTTCACGCGGATCCAGCCCGCGGCCACATCGGCTTCGACGGTGATGCCGGCTTCGCGCAGCTTGTCGATCACGGTTTCGAGGTGGCTCGCATTGGCGCGCCGCAGGATCACGTCACCGCCCGTCGCCGCCACGGCGCACAGGAAGGTGCCGGTCTCGATGCGGTCGGGCACGATGCGGTGTGACACGCCGCGCAGGCGATCCACCCCTTCGATGCGGATGCGGCTCGTGCCGTGGCCTTCGATCTTCGCGCCCATGCCGATCAGCATCTCTGCCAGGTCGCCGATCTCGGGTTCTTGCGCCGCGTTCTCGAGCACCGTTTCGCCTTCGGCGAGCGTGGCGGCCATCAGCAGGTTCTCGGTGCCGGTCACGGTGACCATGTCGGTCGTGATGCGCGCGCCCTTGAGCCGCGCCGCCTTGGCGAGGATGTAGCCGTGCTCGACCGTGATCTGCGCACCCATCGCCTGCAGGCCCTTGATGTGCTGGTCAACGGGCCGCGAGCCGATGGCGCAGCCCCCGGGCAACGACACCGTGGCTTCACCGAAGCGCGCGAGCAGCGGCCCGAGCGCCAGGATCGACGCACGCATCGTCTTCACGAGTTCGTAAGGCGCTTCGGGCGACGTGACGCGGCTCGCGTCGAGCGCCACCGTTTCAGGCTCGGCTTCGCTGGTCTCGGCCGCCACGCCCATGTTGCGCAGCAGCTTGAGCATGGTGTTCACGTCTTGCAGGCGCGGCACGTTGGTCAAGGTGACCGGCTCGGCCGTGAGCAGCGCAGCGCACAACTCGGGCAGCGCAGCGTTCTTGGCGCCGGAGATCGTGACCTCGCCTTCGAGCCGGCGGCCACCACGAATCAGGAGTTTGTCCATAGGGATGCAGCGTGTTCGTACAGCGCCCCAGGGTTCTCGCAACGACCGTTCAGCTCTCGGGTGGCCGCGGGGCCAGCACGAAGCCGACAGCCGCAGCAAGGCCTGCGGCTGGTTTCAGTGGTGGTGGTGCGCGGCCGCCGAGCCGGGCTCGGCAGCGGTTTGGGCCCACTCGGCGGGGGTCAGCGTCTTCATCGACAGGGCGTGGATTTGCTCGCGCATTCTATCGCCCAGCGCCGCGTAGACCCGCTGGTGGCGCTTCACGCGGCTCGTGCCTTCGAACTCGGCCGAGACGATGGTGGCGAAGAAATGCCTGCCGTCACCTTCCACCTCGAGGTGGTCGCAGGCGAGCCCTTGCGCAATGAAACGCTGGACTTCGGCGGGGGTGGGCTCGGACATGGTGGCCGCATTTTAGCGGTACGCCACGGGCCCGCCGGCTACGATGTTCGCGTGTTCACCCAAACGGGCCTGGCCGTGCGCAGCATCTTTCATCTGGCGTTCAACGTGCGTGACCTCGACGAGGCGCGCCGCTTCTATGGCGAAACGCTCGGTTGCCAGGAAGGCCGAAGCGCGCCGACCTGGGTCGACTACGACTTCTTCGGGCACCAGATTTCGCTGCATCTGGGGGAGCCGTTTGCGACTTCGCGCACCGGCGTGGTCGGCGAGCACCTGGTGCCGATGCCGCACTTCGGGGTGATTCTGGAGTTGGCCGACTGGCAGGCACTGGCGTCTCGTTTGGCGTCGCGCGGGCTGCAGTTCGTCATTGAGCCGACGCTGCGCTTCGAAGGGCAACCGGGGGAGCAGTGGACGATGTTCTTTGTCGACCCGTTCGGGAACCCGATGGAGGTGAAGGGGTTTCGGTCGCTCGAGACGGTGTACGAAGCCTGAGGTGGCGCACGCAGCAGGACATGGGGCCGCCGACTCCGTTCCGCCAATTCCTAGTCACTGCGTCGGCGGCCCCATGCCCTGCTGGGGTGGTGGCGGTCGACGGTGCGCAACGCAGTTGGACAGGATCTCAGCAGCGTGGTCGTGAGATCCCAGTTCGCGTCTGCTTGTCCACGAAACAGAACGCTCGACACGTGCATGCCCGATCCAATGCGCAGCCGTTCGCGCTCGTCTTCGAGCATTTGAAGCCGTGGCGAGAATTCTTCCCAAGACGAGGCGACGGTGTCGGTCATTGCTTAGGTCCTACCGCTCATTTAAGTTTGGGTGCAACAGCGACCTCCCGCCCGCCCCAGCCAAGCCGGGAGCGGGGTGGCCGGCGCAGTGACTAGGAATTGGCGGAACGGAGCCGGCCATCCCGCTTCCGGCTTGGCCCGCCACCACCGCAAGACTCAATGCCGAATCTTGTACCCGATCCGCAGCAGGTGCAGGCACACCCCGCAGACCACCAGCGTCGCCACACCCACCACCGCCAAGCCGGTCCACGGCGACACATCGCTCACCCCGAAGAACCCGTGGCGAAAGCCGTCGATCATGTAGAAGAACGGGTTCAGGTGGCTCACGCCTTTCCAGAACGGCGGCAGTGATCCGACCGAATAGAACACGCCGGAGAGGAAGGTCATCGGCATGATGATGAAGTTCTGGAACGCGGCGATCTGGTCGAACTTTTCGGCCCACAAACCCGCGACCAAACCAAGAGCGCCCATCATCGTGGCGCCGAGCACGGCGAAGACGATGACCCACAGCGGGTTGGCGAGCGAGAGCGGCGCGAACCACACCGTCACGATCATCACGCCCGCGCCCACCACCACGCCACGCACGATCGACGCGCCCACGTAGGCCACGAACCAGGCCCAGTGCGAGAGCGGCGCTACCAGCAGGAACACGAGGTTGCCGGTGATCTTGCTCTGGATCAGCGACGAGCTGCTGTTCGCGAATGCGTTCTGCAGCACGCTCATCATCACGAGCCCCGGGATCAGGAAGCTGGTGTAGCCGACCGCGCCGTACACCTTCACGTGGTCTTCGAGCACGTGGCCGAAGATCAGCAGGTACAGGATGGCGGTGAGCACCGGCGCGGCCACGGTCTGGAACGCGACCTTCCAGAAGCGCAGCACTTCTTTGTAGAGCAGCGTGCGCGCGCCCGACAACACGTTGTGGCCGGCGCTCATGCGGCCACCCCCGCCGGCGCGGCGTTCATGATCTCGAGGAACACGTCTTCCAGGTCGGCGCGGCCGATCTCCAGGTCTTCGGGCTGGCAGCCGGCGTTGCGCAGCACACCGAGAATGGTCTCGACCTCGTGCGCGTCGTGCGCGGTGATCTGCACGATGCGCCCGGTCACGCGCGACTGCGCGGCAAGTTGCGGCGGGAGCGCTGCGTCCATCTTGAAGCGCAGCATCGTGCTGGCGGTGCCGGCCAGCAGCGCCGAGGTGCGGTCGAGCGCCACCACCCTGCCCTGCTTGAGCATCGCGATGCGCCCGCACAGGGCTTCGGCTTCTTCGAGGTAGTGCGTGGTCAGCAAGACCGTGTGGCCTTCCTTGTTGAGCCGCGCGACGAACTGCCACAGCGTCTGGCGCAGCTCCACGTCGACACCGGCGGTCGGCTCGTCGAGCACGATCACCGGCGGCCGGTGCACCAGCGCCTGCGCCACCAGCACGCGGCGTTTCATGCCGCCGCTGAGTTGCCGCATGTTGGCGTCGGCCTTGTCGGCCAGGCCCAGGTTGGCGAGCAGTTCGTCGATCCAGGCGTCATTCTTGTAGACGCCGAAGTAGCCGCTCTGGATTCGCAAGGCTTCGCGCACGCTGAAGAAGGGGTCGAACACCAGCTCTTGCGGCACGATGCCCAAGCTGCGGCGCGCTTGTGCGTAGCCGCTCACCACGTCGTGGCCCAGCACGCTCACGCGCCCGCTGCTGGCGCTGGCCAGGCCGGCGAGGATGCTGATGAGGGTGGTCTTGCCGGCACCGTTCGGCCCCAGCAGGCCGAAGAATTCGCCGGGTTCGATGTCGAAGCTCACATCGTCGAGGGCCCGGGTCGCGCCGCGGGCGCTGCCGCCCTTGCTGGTGTACGTCTTGGTGACGTTCTGGAATGAAATGGCTGGCATGTGGGCCGCGATTGTAGGCAGCGCGCCCCTTTCGTGCTGGCGCGCTGCGGGCGGATGCCGATGGGGCGCACCTGCGGTTGATGCTAGATTGCCCACCGAGACACCGCCCGCCACCCTCACCTACCGATGGCCACCACCCCCAAGAAGCCGCGCCGCACCGCCGAGCGCATTCTGGAAGTGACGCTGGAGCTGTTCAACCGCTTCGGCGAACCGAACGTGTCGACCACGCTGATCTCGGCCGAGCTCGGCATCAGCCCGGGCAACCTGTACTACCACTACCCGGCCAAAGACGAGCTCATCAACAGCCTGTTTGATCGCTACGAACGCTCACTCACCGAGCTGCTGCGCGCGGCAGACGGCGTGAACAACGTCGAAGACGCGTGGCTCTTCTTTCACATGCTGTTCGAGCTGATCTGGCAGTACCGCTTCTTGTACCGCGACCTGAACGATCTGCTGTCGAAGAACCGCCGTCTGGAAACGCACTTCCAGTTCGTGCTGAAGAACAAGGGCAAGGCGGTGCAGTCGGTGCTCGACGGCCTCTCGCGAGGCAACACCATGAAGATCGAGCTGCGCGACGTGGAGCCCGTGGCCACCGCCATGGTGGTGGTGCTCACCTACTGGCTGAGCTATGAATACGTGCGCGACCCGCGCCGTGCGCTCGAGCCCGAAAGCGCCAGCGCCGCGCTGATGCGCGGCGCCTTCCACGTGCTGAGCCTGCTGCTGCCTTACCTGCAAGCCGAAGAACGCGAGCACCTGCACGCGCTCGTCGGCAACTACCACAAAGGAGACTGAAAACATGGCCAAATGGACCGCCTTCCCGCACGACGCTGCCGACTACGCTTACGACACCGCGGCGCTGAAAAAGAGCTGGGCCCGCCTGCACGCCGGCGACGCCGAACCGCTGCCGACCGATGCCAAGGTGCTGGCCGCCTGGGCGCTGTTCCATGTCGGTGAATTCCAGAAAGCGGCCGAGGCCGGGTTGAAGGCCGGCGGTGCCGGCATCACCGTCGCCAACAAGGCCCAGGCCATCTACGCCAACTACCTTGAAAAGAGCGAGAAGACCAAGCTCGCGCTCTTCATGGAAGTGGCCGAGCGCGCCGAAGCGCAGGTCGCCGCCGAGCCGAAGAACGCCAACGCCTACTACTTCATGGCCTACGCGCTGGGCCGCTACAGCCAGGGCATCAGCATCACCAAGGCGCTGGCGCAGGGCTTGGGCGGCAAGGTCAAGAGCGCGCTCGAGACCGCCATCAAACTCGCGCCCAAACACGCCGACGCGCACATCGCGCTCGGCGCCTTTCACGCCGAGGTGATCGACAAGGTCGGCTCCTTGCTCGGCCGCACGCAGGGCGCGAGCAAGGACACGGGCCTCGCGATGTACAAGGCGGCGCTGAAGCTGAACCCCACGTCGGCGATCGCGATGGTCGAATACGCCAACGGGCTGGTCATGCTCGAAGGCGACAAGAAGATGAAAGAGGCCGAGAAGCTCTACGCCGACGCCGCCGCCTGCGACCCGAAAGACGCGATGGAGCGGCTCGACGTCGAGATGGCGAAGGCCGAGCTCGAAGACTGAGCCAAGCGGCGCGCCCCGCGGGCTGCGGGGCAACGCTGGCCCGGCTCAGGGCTTGCCGATGTGCTTGGCCAGAAACGCCTCGAGCTTCTCGTAGAACGCCTGCCGGTTCTTCTCGGCGTAGAAGCCGTGGCCTTCGCCGGAAACGTAGAACCACTCGGGCGGGCGGCCGGCCTTGGTGAGCGCGGCGCGCATGGCATCGGCCTGGGCCGGTGGCGTCACCTCGTCGGCGCCGCCGTGCACGAGCAGCACCGGGGCGGTGAGCTTGTCGGCCAGGCGTGTGGGCGAGTAGGCGTTCAGTTCGGCCGTGTCCTGGCCCAGCACCTTGAGGTAGTACTGATAGGCCTTGCCGCGCCGCTTGACCTCGGGTTCGTCGAAAATCATCGGCAGGTCGTAGACGCCGGCGTAACCGACAGCGCACTTCACCAGTTCGGGCGCGCGCACCGCCGTCATCA
This sequence comes from Rhizobacter sp., assembly GCF_032229685.1. GTDB lineage: Bacteria > Pseudomonadota > Gammaproteobacteria > Burkholderiales > Burkholderiaceae_C > LMDS01. Next base: position 49,289 of record NZ_JAVTWP010000018.1, read on the forward strand.
TCGCGGCATACGCACCGAAGCTGATGCCGAAGCTGCAGATGCGCTTCTCGTCGACAGTACCCTGCGCAGTGATCCAGCGCACGCCGTCGACCAGGTCGTCGATCATGCGACCACCCCATTGCCTGTAGCCAGCGGTCTCGAACGCCGGCCCTCGCCCGCCCGAGCCGCGGAAGTTCAGCTGCAACACCGCATAACCGCGGCTGGCGAGAAATTGTGCGTCTTTGTCGAAGAACCATTCATCGGCAACGTTGTGCGGGCCGCCGTGCGGCAGCAGCACCAGCGGCAGCTTGCCGTCGCCACGGTTGGGCGGCAGCGTAAGGTAGCCGTGCAACTGCATGCCGTCGCGTGCCTTGAAGTTGACGGGCCGCTGCTCGGCCATGCGTTCCGGCTTGATCCATGGCTGGTTCTCGTACAGCAGTGCCGCCTTGCCGCTGGGGGCGTCAAACACATACACCGCACCCGGATCGCGGTCGCCCTTGACGGTGAACAGCGTGCGGGTGCCGTCGAGCGAAACGCTGGCAAATTCGACGTACTGGCCCGGGAACTGCGCGCTGAGTGTCTTGTGCAACGCGGCATCGCTTCGGCTCGGCTCGACGATGTAGCTCAGTTTGGGCACGCCGACCATGCTGCCGGCGGCGAAAGGCCCCTGATAGCGCAGGCCCGACTCGAACCGGTCGATGTCACCGACCGGATGCGCGACGAGTGTGCGGCGCTCGCTGCCGTCGAGCCCCTCGCTGACCAGCGCGCGCGGGCCTCGTTGCACCGACAGGGTGCTCAGGAGTTTCGTGCCGTCCAGGCTGATCGAAACCGGTCGCAGGTCGCCTTTTTCGGCGTTCGTGAAAGGCACCCACTCGCGCTTGTCGTCGTTGTACTTGAACACTGCGAGTTCCGCGTCGTCGTCGGCGCCGTAGGCGAAGCGCGGCTTGCCGTCGGCCTGCACCACAAAACGGAAGCCCGGCTGGTTGATCTCAGTGACCGTGCGGCGCCCGGTCGTCACGGTGTCGATGTCGTACAAACGACTGGTGCGCGCTGAGGTGGCGTCCCGCGCCCAGGGGTTCTCGCCGATCAGCACGTGGGACTCGCCGGAACGTGGCACCTGCGCCAACCAACCGTGGCCTTCGTCGTCGGCCAGCGTGCCGAACGAGCCCGTGGTGCGGCTGGTCATGCGGCGGTAGCCGTACAGGTAGGCACTGCCCCGGCCGTCGACGTTTGCCGCGACGAACTCGCCGGTCACCCAGGGCTCGCCCACGCTACCGAACTCACGCGCGAGCGCCGTGACGAAGCGGGTGTTTGAAACCCAGGTGTGGCGCCACGGAATGTCGCCGACCGTGCCGGCACGAACGGCACTCACGACTTTCATGCCGGCCAGCTCGTAGACGACGGTCGCGTATTCGTCGCGCGGCTCTTTCGGGGTGCGCTGCGTGACGACAAGGTATTTGCCGTCGGGCGACATCGCCGGGGCGCTGAAGTTGCCGATCCGGGCGAAGTCGGCGGTCGGAATCGGCGCGTCCGCAGCCACCGCAGTGCCCGACAGCAGCACGGCCAGGGCCAGGGCTGCGAACGACCGCGACGGGCCGCGAAAAACCGTACTGCTCATCAAGAACTCCATCGTGAAACGTTTGTGCACCGATTCTGGTGCCGCCAGCGCGTTCGCGCTCAGGCGGCCTCGGCCCAGGGCAGCATCATCGTGACCAACAGCAGCTTTTCGAACTCGGGCTCGAAGCGGTCGATGATCTGCTGCGGGTGCGGGCACAGCTTCTTGTCGGTGATCAGCCCGAACTGCACGCCGCCGCCGTACGAGAGGATGCTCACGCCCACGCCGATGTCACCCGAAGCCGGCACCCAGAACATGGTCTGGCGCAGCGTGGAGCCGCACAGCTTGAGCGGCACGGCCGGGCCGGGCACGTTGGTCATCACGGCGGTGGCTTTCTTCGCGAAGAGCCCGAGCAGTCCGTCCTGCACCGGCTTGATCAGCAGGCCGGCGACCGACAGCACCGCGAACGCCAGCAGCGGCTGGTAGCTGTCTTTCAGCTGGTTCATGCGGGTGCGCACGGCGTACACCCGCTCGATCGGGTTGTCGATGCCGATCGGCAGCGTGAGCGGCGCCAGGCCGAAGCGGTTGCCGAGTTGCCAGGCTTTTTCGAGCGGGCGCAGGTTCACCGGCACCATCGCGCGGATCTCCTTGCCGGCCGGGTCGTCGCCCTGCTCGTTCAGGTAGGCGCCGATGGCGCCGGCCACGCAGGCCAGCAGCACGTCGTTGATCGAGCAGTTGAGCGCCTTGCCGATCGCCTTCACCTGCGCCAGCGGCAGCGGCTCGCCCCAGGCCACGATCTTCTGGCCCAGTGGCTTGCCCTTGAGCAGCGTGGGCGAGTCGTCGGGCATCATGGCCATGGCGGCCACGTCGCCCATCACCTTGGCACCGGTGCGGGCCATGTCGAACGAACCGGCCAGCCCTTGCTGCGGGTTCGAGAGCATCTCCATCGACTTGGCGACACCACCGCCGTACATGCCGATGGCCTTGGTGGCCAGGTCGGTCAGCGGCTTCACCACGGCGTCGGCGAGCCAGTCGCCTTCGCTCTCGGGGGCTTCGCGCTTCTTGCGCTTGGGTGGGTCCATGCCACCGTCGGTGATCGAGAGCATCACCGAGATGAGCGCGATGCCGTCGCCGATGCAGTGGTGCACCCGGGCCACCAGCGCGCTGCCGCCTTCGTAATCGTCGATCAGGTGAAACTGCCACAGCGGGTGGTCGGGGTCGAGCGCGGTGTTCGCGAGCTCGCCCACGTGGGCCTGCAGCGCCTCGCGCTCGCTCTGGCCCCGCTCGCGCTTGAGCTTCTTCTCGTGCAGCACGTGGCGGTTGATGTCGAAGCCGTCGTCGTGCACCCAGGTGGCGCCCATCGGGTCTTGCACCACCTTCTGGCGGAAGCGGTCGTACTTGAGCAGCTTGTCTTCGACGCGCTCGCACAGCGCCGCATGGGTGATGCCGGGTTGCAGCAGCCAGACGCCGACGATCATCATCAGGTTCACGTCGTTGTCCATGCGCAGCCACGCGGTGTCGACGCGCGACATGCGCTGCGAGGTTTCAGGCATCGGGTTTCTCCTTGCGGGGTCTGTTCTGTGTGTCCCCAAGATGCTGGGTAACATCGACGCCGTCAATGCACATTTTCACCCACGGCATGCGTGCCGATCAGGAGATTCACCCCATGGCCGATCTGAAGAAACAATTCGAGCAAGCGGTGGCCGACTCGAAGAGCCTGCCGGAAAAACCCGACAACATGACGCTGTTGAAGATCTACGCGCTCTACAAGCAGGCGAGCAGCGGCGACGTGGACGGCAAACGCCCCGGCTTCACCGACATGGTGGGCCGCGCCAAGTGGGACGCCTGGAGCCTCGCCAAGGGCAAGAGCAGCGCCGAAGCGATGCAGGAATACATCGACCTGATCGAATCGCTGAAATGACCTGATCGGGCGGGTCGGCGAAGCTACTTCTTCGCCGCCTTGCCCGCCGCCTTTTTGGCCGGCGCTGCTTTGGCGCTGGCCTTGCCTGATGCGCCACTCTTGGCCAACAAGGCGTCGAGGTTCTTCTCGATCTCGCCTTCGATCGTCTTGCTGAAAGCGCCGAGCAGGAAACCGAGCTTGGCGTCGAGCTGGAAATGGTCGGCCGCCACGATGAGCTCGCCCTTCACGCCGGAACGGGTGAACTCGACCGTGTCGCTGGTCTCGCCTTCGAGAATGGTGCATTCCATCTCGAAATTCTTCTCCACGTCTTCGGCCCACTGCAGCGCGACCTTGCGCGCCTTGGCCAGGCCAAGCGTGTGCTCGCGGTGGATCTTGATGTCGGCCATGTGTGTTGCTCCTCAGGGCAAGGCAGCGCGCCGCTCGGCCAGCGGCAGCGCAGAGATTCTTTTCACTTCGGCATAGAAGGCGCTGAAGTCGCGCCCCTCGCGCTCGAACAGGCGCTCGAAGTTCGGCACCAGCTGGTTGTACGCGGCGAGCACGCCGAACGACGCATTGTTGGCGCGCGCGAACCAGCCGTCATACCCTGAATACCCGCCCCAGCGTTCGGCCTTCATCGCCTCGTAGTCGGAGCGCAGCTGCGCCATCAGCGCCGCCTTGGCGGCACGCTTCGCGGCGTCGCTGTCGGCCCCGTTGTAGACCGCCTCGAAGCGCTGGCGGTAGCCCATCGTCAACGCCCGGAAGTCCTGGCGCCTCGTGTCGAAGAGCCGGTAGTCGTCGCGCGCCTTCTCGCTGCCGTGCTCGGCCAGCCAGCGTGTGCCGCCCAGGCGTTCGACGGCGGTGGCGAACGATTCGTTGAACAAGGTGTCGCCCTTGGCGTAGGCCACCTGGTGCGCCAGCTCGTGGAAGATCAGGCGCGCGAGTTCGCCTTCGGGGTACTGGATGAAGGTGTTGAGCAGCGGGTCGGCTAACCAGTCGCCGGGCAGCGAACCGAGCGTGGAATACGCGGGCACGCCGTAGACGCTGGCTTCCAGGCCTTGCGCACGCAAGGCTTGCGCAAACGCATCGGCCTCGGCCCGCTCGAAGTACCCGCGGTAGCCGACACAGCCGACCACCGGGAAACACCAGGTCGTGAGCTTCAGGCTGAGTTCGGGCGCCGCCACCACGTTCCACACCGCCGCGCCGCGCTTCAGGTCGGCATAACGGCGGTAGCTCGCGTTGTCGGGTTCCTTGAGTTCGCTGACCGCGAAATCGCGGATGCGCTGGCTCAAGGCCAGGCGCTCTTTCAACGCGGGTGGTGTGGCTTCGTCGCCGAGCCACTCGGGCACGGGTTTGGCCGCACGCAGCAATGCCAGGTGCCCGCCGACCGACTGCGCGTAGTAGCCGACCGTGCTGCAGCCCGACGTGAAACACACGCTGGCCGCAGCCAGCACCACCACCCCCACCAGCCCCAGGCTCGCCATCAGCAGCCAGCGGCTCACGGCGCCGGTGCGCTGGCGTGGCCCACCTCGACCAGGCAGTCGTAAAAGCTCGGCGCGCGGCCGATGTCGGTCAGCCGCTGGTGCGTGAGTTCGTTGACGTTGGTGCCATCGCTGCCGAGCTTGCGCCACCACACCCCGAGGCCGTTGACCACGCCACGCCGCGCGCGTGGGCTGACGACCGCCATGCAGAGATAGCTGCCACGGTCGTTGAAGACCCGCACCATCTGGCCACTGGTGATGCCACGCGCGCTTGCGTCGCCGGCTTCGATCTCGACGATCGGCTCGCCCTCGATGTCTCGCAGGCTCTTCACGTTGACAAAGCTGGAGTTGAGGAAGTTGCGCGCCGGCGGCGAGATCATCGCCAGCGGAAAACGTTGCGCGAGTTCGGGCGCGCTCGCCGCCGACTCGTAGTTCGGCACGTGGTCGGGCACGCCGTAGGCGGGAGAGTCGATCTGGCACTTGCCGCTTGCGCTCGGAAATGCACCGTTCGCAAACGGCGCGTCGGGCAAGGGCAGCTTGGCCCAGCCTTGCGAACGCAGCGCGTCGAAGTCGAGCTGGTCGTTGAAGGCCGTGCGTGCCAGCGCTTCGTCGCTGTCGGCAAAACACGGTTCGCTGAAGCCCATGCGCGCCGCGAGCTCGCGAAAGATCTGCGTGTTGGCCTTGGCTTCGCCGAGCGGCGCCACCGCCGCCTCGTTGAACATCACATAGGTGTGGCCGTAGCTCGTGTGCACGTCGAGGTGTTCGAGCTGCGTGGTGGCCGGCAGCACGTAGTCGGCGTGGTCGGCGGTGTCGGTCATGAAGTGTTCGAGCACGACCGTGAACAGGTCTTCGCGCGCGAAACCCCTCGCCACCTTGGGCGATTCGGGTGCCACCGCCACCGGGTTGCTGTTGTAGACCACCAGCGCTTCGATTTTCGGGCCGAAGGCGGGTGAGGTTTCGCGCAGAAGGTCGTCGCCGATCGTGCTCATGTTGATCGTGCGAGGCCGGCGCCCGGCGAGCAGGTCGGGGCGCTGCAGCGCGGCGTCGTTGCGCACGCCCTTGTACCAGCCCGAACTCGAGAGCAGCACACCGCCTGCGCGGTGCCGCCACGCCCCCACCAGACACGGCAGGATGGCGATCAGCCGGGCCGCGTTGCCGCCCCCGCGCACCCGCTGCATGCCGTAGTTGAGGCGGATCGCCGCCGGCTTCGTGGTGCCGTAGTCGCGCGCCAGGGCGCGCACTTCGTCGGCCGAGATGCCGCAGACCTGGGCCACGCGCTCGGGCGGCCACTGCAGCGCTTGCTCGCGCAAGGCCGGCCAGCCTTCGGTGTGCTGCGCGATGTAGTCGTGGTCGAGCCAGTCGTGCGCGATCAGCTCGTGCATCAGGCCGAGCGCGAGCGCGCCGTCGGTGCCGGGCAGCACGGCGATGTGCTGGTGGCACTTGTCGGCGGTTTCGGTCTTGCGCGGGTCGATGCAGATCAGCTTCGCGCCGTTGCGCTTGGCGGCTTGCGCGAAGGTCCAGAAGTGCAGGTTCGACGCGATCGAGTTGCTGCCCCAGATCAGGATCAGCTGGCTCTCGGCATAGAACTCGAGATGCATGCCGACCTTGCCGCCATAGGTGGCAGCGAAGGCTTCGCCACCGGCGCTGGAGCAGATCGTGCGGTCGAGCAGCGAGGCGCCGAGTTGGTTGAAAAAGCGCGCCGCCATGCTCTCGCTCTGAACCAGGCCCATCGTGCCGGCGTAGCTGTAGGGCACGATGGCCTCGGGGTCACGCGCAGCGATGTGGGCGAGGCGCTGCGAGATGTCGGAGAGCGCGTCGTCCCAGCTCACGCGCTCGAAGCGGCCCAGGCCTTTCGGGCCGACACGCCGCATCGGGAACAACACGCGCTCGGGGTGGTAGGTGCGCTCCGGGTAACGCGAGACCTTGGTGCACAAGGCCCCGTGCGTGGGCGGGTGGTCGGGGTCACCCTGCACCTTGATCGCGCGGCCGTCTTGCACGGTGACGCGCAGCGCGCAGGTGTCGGGGCAATCGTGAGGGCAGGCGCCACGGGTGATGACTGTGCTCATGGGTGAACTATTGCACAGCCGTGGCGCTTGCATGGCGCGAACCAACGGTCGTGAGCGCGCGAGCGCAAACCCTGGCCCTTATCCTGCTCGCGGGTTGCCACAGGGCCGCCACTTCGCCGGAAATGACCATGAATCGTCGCGACATCATCAAGCGCTTCGCCACCTCGGGCGCCGTGCTGGCCTTGCCGGCGCTGGCCCAGAACAACCGCATCGTGCTCGGCCAGTCGGCCGCGTTCAGCGGGCCGGCCGCGCAGCTCGGCATCCAGATGAACATGGGTGCACGCATCGCCTTCAATGCGATCAACGCCGGCGGCGGCGTGAACGGCGCCAGCATCGAGCTGCGCACGCTCGATGACGGCTACGAGCCCGACCGATGCAAGGCCAACACCGAGAAGTTCATCAAGGACGACGTGTTCGGCCTGTTCGGCTACGTGGGCACCCCCACCTGCCTGGCCGCGCTGCCCCTGGTGGTCGACGCGAAGATACCGTTCTTCGGCCCGTTCACCGGCGCCGAGGCGCTGCGCGAGCCCTTCCACAAACCGGTCTTTCACCTGCGCGCTTCGTACTACGACGAGACCGGCCTGATCGTCAAACAGCTCACCTCGCTGGGCCTGAAGAAGATCGCGGTCTTCTACCAGAACGACGCCTACGGCAAGGCCGGCCTCGAAGGCGTGACGCGGGCGCTGAAGGCGCTCAACCTCGAGCCCGTGGCGCTCGGCACCGTCGAACGCAACACCGTGAACGTGGCCCAGGCGGTGAAAGACATCACCACCAAGGGGCCCGATGCCGTGGTGCAGATCAGCGCCTACAAGTCGTGCGCGGCGTTCATCCGCGAAGCACGCAAGGCCGGTTATGGCGGCACCTTCTTCAACGTGTCGTTCGTGGGCACGCAGGCGCTGGCCGACGAGCTCGGCAAGGAAGGCCGCGGCATCATGGTCAGCCAGGTGATGCCGTTCCCGTTCTCGACCACGACCGCGATCTCGCGCGAATACCTCGAAGCGGTGCGCAAGGCTGGCGGCGACGCGACGCCGAACTATTCGAGCATGGAAGGTTATCTGGCCGCCAAGGTGATCGCCGAAGGCCTGAAGCGCGCCGGCCGAAACCCGTCTCGCGACGGGCTGATCAACGGGCTGGAATCGATCCAGAACGCGAGCTTCGGCGGCTTCAGCGTGAACTTCGGGCCGAAGGAACACGTGGCTTCGCGTTACGTCGACTTGTCGATGCTGACCGAAGACGGCAAGGTCAGGCGCTGAGCAGCGCCTGCGGGTTCAATCAGGGCGCTTTCGCGGCCTTCCGCTTCTCGACCGCCGCGAGCGTGCGCTTGACGTGCTCGTCGGGGTTCGAGCTCGAATAGACATAGAGCACCTTGCCCTGGGGCCCGATCACGTACGAGATGCGGTCGGCCATCTCCAGGCCTTTCGTCAGCGCGGCGTCGTAGCGCTTCGTGATGCGCCCGCCGGCGTCAGCCAGCACCGCGAACTTGTCTCGGCAAGCTTCGGTCGAGAACTTCTGCAGCGTCTTGATGTCGTCGTTCGACATGCCGACCACGGTGGCGCCGAGCGCATTGAACTTCGGCGTGGCTTCGGCGAAGTCGTGCGCTTCGGCGGTGCAGCCGGAGGTGAAGGCCTTCGGGTAGAAGTACAGCACCACCGGCCCCTTCTTCAGCGCCTCGGCCAGCGAGAAGCTGAAGGGCTTGCCACCGAGCGCGCCGGGCACCGTGAAGTCGGGGGCGGCATCGCCCACCGCCAACGCCGCCGAGACGTTCGCGCCGAGCAGCGCGAGCGCCAGAACGGCAGCGTGTTTCAGGCTCATGCTGTCTGCGAACGAACGCGGGCGCTCTTCGCTTCGGTGCTGCGGCGCGCCACCTTGGTGCCGTCTTCGCCGACCGAGCTGCCGACGACAAAGGCGTGCGGTTGGCTCCATTCGCTCGAAGCCTTGCCGAAGACGAGGTCGGTCGTGCGCACGCGGCCTTCGGTGAGTTGCACATAGCCCTGCGGCAGATTCGGGTGGCTGGTGGTCACGGTCATTGTCAAGATTCATGGATGAGGGGACGCGATTGTCTCCTACATCCGGCCGGCCCCGGATCGGCCCGGTCGCGCGTGGCACGAAGGCTGCAAACCCGCAGCGCCCGCACGACCGCCGGGCCGCGGGTAAACTGATTTCGACCTGCACGCCCCCCACGAAGGAAGCTCGCCATGCGTTTGATCGAATCCATCCTCGCCGACGCCGCCGCGATCGCCGCCGTGCGACGCGACATCCACGCCCACCCCGAGCTGTGCTTCGAAGAGAAGCGCACCTCCGACGTGATCGCCAAGCAGCTCACCGACTGGGGGATTCCGATCCACCGCGGCCTGGGCACGACCGGCGTGGTGGCGATCCTCAAGAACGGCACCAGCGACCGCGCCGTGGGCCTGCGCGCCGACATCGACGCGCTGCCGATGACCGAGCACAACACCTTCGCCCACGCCAGCAAACACCCCGGCAAGATGCACTCGTGCGGCCACGATGGCCACACCGCGATGCTGCTCGCCGCGGCCAAGCACCTGAGCAAGCACCGCAACTACGACGGCACCGTGTACCTCGTGTTCCAGCCGGCCGAAGAGGGCGGCGGCGGTGCGCGCGAGATGATCAAGGACGGCCTGTTCGAGAAGTTCCCGATGGAAGCGATGTTCGGCGCGCACAACTGGCCCGGCATGGCGGTCGGCCAGTTCGCGCTGAAGAACGGGCCGTGTTTCGCGAGCAGCAACGAGTTCAAGATCGTGATCCGCGGCAAGGGCTCGCACGCCGCCATGCCGCACCTCGGTGTGGACCCGGTGCCGGTGGCCTGCCAGCTGGTGCAGGGCTTCCAGACCATCATCAGCCGCAACAAGCGGCCGATCGACGCCGGCGTGATCTCGGTGACGATGATCCACACCGGCGAAGCCACCAACGTGGTGCCCGACAGCTGCGAGATCCAGGGCACGGTGCGCACCTTCACGCTCGAGGTGCTCGACATGATCGAGCGCCGCATGAAAGAGATCAGCGAACACACCTGCGCTGCTTTCGACACCACCTGCGAGTTCGAGTTCTCGCGCAACTACCCCCCCACCATCAACCACCCGGCCGAGACCGAATTCGCGCGCGGCGTGATGGCGCAGCTGGTCGGTGCCGACAACGTGCAGGAGTTCGAGCCGACCATGGGCGCCGAAGACTTCAGCTACTTCCTGCTCGAGAAGCCCGGCTGTTATTTCCTGATCGGCAACGGCGACGGCAGCCACCGCATCGGCGGCCACGGCATGGGCCCGTGCATGCTGCACAACCCGAGCTACGACTTCAACGACGACTTGATCCCGCTGGGCGCCACGCTGTGGGTCAACATGGCCGAACAATGGCTCGCAAAAGCTCGATGACACCCTCTGACACCATGAGCACCCCGAACGTGAGCACCCATTTTTCGCAGAGCTACAAAGAGGCGCGTGGCAAGTTCCTGGCCGCCACCGAAGCCGCCGGCCTCGACGTGCAAAGCCACGCCCACCCGATGCTCGGCCGCGACGGCGAGCCGCTGGCGATGGACGTGGTACGCGACGGCCCGCTTGAGGCGAGCAAGGTGCTCGTCATCAGCAGCGCCTGCCACGGTGTCGAAGGTTATTGCGGCTCGGGCGTGCAGGTCGCGCTGCTCGGCGACGCTGGGTGGCGCCGCGCCGCGCATGAGGCCGGCGTGGCGGTGGTCTACATCCACGCGCTCAACCCCTACGGCTTTTCGTGGTGGCGCCGGGTCACGCACGAGAACGTCGACCTGAACCGCAACTTCCACGATTTCAGCCAGCCGCTGCCGGTGAACAAGGGCTACGAAGAGCTCGCGTCGGTTCTGGTGCCGCCGACCTGGCCGCCGTCGGACGAAGCCAACGCCACCGTGCAGCGTTTCATCGCCGAGCGTGGCCTGCCGGCGTTCCAGGCGGCCATTTCGGGCGGGCAGCACAGCCACCCCGAAGGCCTGTTCTACGGCGGGCGCAACCCGACCTGGAGCCAGGTCACGCTGCGCCATGTGCTGCAGGAACACGGCACCCGCTGCGCGAAGCTCGGCTGGATCGACCTGCACACCGGTCTCGGGCCGAACGGCGTGGGCGAGCGCATCTTCGCGTGCCGCGACGACGCGCAGGCGCTCGCGCGCGCCAAGGCCTGGTGGGGCGACAAGATCACCAGCATCTACGACGGCAGTTCGTCGTCCGCGCCGCTCACGGGGCTGATGTGGATGTCGGCCTACCAGGAATGCCCGCAGGCCGAGTACACCGGCATGGCGCTCGAATACGGCACGGTGCCGGTGATGGACGTGATGAACTCGCTGCGCGCCGACCAGTGGCTCGAGCTGCACCCCGACGCGCCGCAAGAAAAACGCGTGCAGATCAAGCGGCAGGTGCGCGACGCGTTCTACACCGACACCGACGCGTGGAAGCAGCAGATCGTCGAGCAGGCGGTCGACGCGGCGCACGGCGCGCTGCGCGGGCTGGCGGGGCGCTGAGGGCGCTTCAGCCCTCGGCGGGCATCAGCAGCCCCCGTACCATGAGCTCACGCTCGCACTGAACCGCGTTCTCGAAATGCACAGCCTGCCAGCCGGCAGCGCGTGCCGCTTCGGCGTTGAGGGCCACGTCGTCGATGAAGAGCGTGTCGGCCGGGTCGATGTGGAACGCCTGCACCAGGTGCGCGTAGATCTCGGGCTCGGGCTTGATCAGCTTCACGCGCGCCGAGAACACCCCGTCGCGAAAGAGGCCCAGGAAATCGTGGGTCTCTTCCAGGTGCTGCGCGTAAGGCTCGGGCATGTTCGACAGAAAGTACAGCGCATGGCCGGCCGCTTGCAGGCGCCTGAGCAAGGCCACGGTGCCCGCCATCGGTTGCAGCTCGTGCGGCACGCCGTCGATCACGCGGCGTGTGTCTTGCACGGGCAAGCCGGTGCGGCGTGCGATCGTCTGCGCGAGCGCCTCGGGGTCGATGGCGCCGCGGTCGAACGCGGCCCAATCGCCACCGTAGCCTTCGAAGAAGGCTGCCGCCAGCGCATGCGCTGCTTCCGGCGTGGGTGTTCGTTCGGGCAGCAGGCGCGAGAGGAACTCGTGTGGCTGCCAGTCGAACAACACACCGCCGAAGTCGAACACCACGTTCATGCACGCAGCCGGTCGAGCAACACCGCCACGTGCACCGCTTCGCGCTGCGCGCCGTCCTTGATCTGATGCCGGCAGCTCGTGCCGTCGGCCACCACGATCGCATCGGGTGCGCGGCGAACCGCAGGCAGCAGGCTCAGCTCCGCCATCTGCATCGAGACCTCGAAGTGCTTCGCCTCGTAGCCGAAGCTGCCCGCCATGCCGCAGCACGAACTCTCGATCAACTCGGGCTGGGCGCCCGGGATGAGGCGCAACACGTCGAGGATCGGACTCACCGCGCCGAAGGCCTTCTGGTGGCAGTGGCCGTGCAACAGGATCGGCGCATCGGCCGCCTTCAGCTTCAGCGCGAAGCGCCCGGCCTTCGCTTCACGCGCGATGAACTCCTCGAACATCAGCGCCTGCTTCGCAACGATCTCGGCGCCTTCGCCCAGGCTCATCACCAGCGTTTCGTCACGCAGCGTGAGCAGGCACGACGGCTCCAGGCCGACGATGGCGACGCCGGCGCGGGCCAATGGCAATAAGGCCTCGATCAATGCGCCGGCCTTCGCCTTCGCTTCGTCGACCCTGCCACTCGCGAGGTACGTGCGGCCGCAGCAGTGTGGCGCGCCGGGTTTCGAGACGGTGTGCAGCGTGTAGCCGGCAGCCTTCAGCACCCGCGCGGCAGCGAGCGCGTTCTCGGTCTCGAAGTGGCCGTTGAAGGTGTCGACGAACAGCACCGCGGTCTTGCCTCCCGCGGCTGCCGCGGCGAGCGTATCGCCCTGGCTGCTGAACATCGACAGCTCGCTTGAACGCCAGAAGGTGTCCGAGCGCCAGCGCGGCAAGGAACGCTTCGCCGACAGGCCGATCAGTTTGTCGCTCAGCCAGGCGGCGCCCGGCAAGCTGTCGCGCAAGTTCATCAACCACGGCACGCGGCTGGCGAGCGAGGCGTAGTCGGGCAGGTAAGCCACGAGCCGGTCTTTCAAGCTGAAGCCGTGGCGCGCCTTGTAGTGCGACAGGAACTCGATCTTCATGCGCGCCATGTCCACGCCCGTCGGGCAGTCGCGCTTGCAGCCCTTGCAGCCGACGCACAGGTCCATGGTCTCGGCCATCGCTTCACTCGTGAACGCATCGGCGCCAAGCTGGCCCGAGAGCGCCAGCCGCAGCGTGTTGGCGCGGCCACGCGTGAGGTGCTGTTCGTCGCGCGTGACGCGGTAGCTCGGGCACATGGTGCCGGCGTCGAACTGGCGGCAGTGGCCGTTGTTGTTGCACATCTCGACGGCCTTCGCCAGGCCGCCGGTCGTGTCGCCGCCGCTGCCGGGCGCGGTGGTCGCCTCGGTCACCGGGTCGTTCTGCACATTCCAGGCCGACCAGTCGAGCGCGGGCTTCAGCGCAATGGTGCGGTACGGGCGCGGCGCTTCGGGCGGCGCAAAGCGGAACAGCGAACCGTCGTCCATCTTCGGCGGGTCGATGATCTTGCCGGGGTTGAACAGGCCGATCGGGTCGAGCTCGGTCTTGATCGCGCGGAAGGCCTCGTTGATCGCGCCGCCGAACTGCCATTCGATCCATTCGCCGCGGCACAAGCCGTCACCGTGTTCGCCGCTGTAGGCGCCCTTGTACTTTCGCACCAGCGCCGCGGCCTCTTCGGCAATGGCGCGCATCTTTGCGGCGCCACCGCGCCGCATGTCGAGGATCGGCCGCACGTGCAGCGTGCCGACCGACGCGTGCGCGTACCAGGTGCCGCGGCTGCCGTGGCGCGCGAAGACCTCGGTGAGCGCGTCGGTGTACTCGGCCAGGTGTTCGAGCGGCACGGCGCAGTCTTCGATGAAGCTGACCGGCTTGCCGTCGCCCTTCAGGCTCATCATGATGTTCAGGCCGGCCTTGCGCACGTCCCACAGCGCTTTCTGCGGCGCGGCTTCAGCCATTTCGACCACGCTGCCGGGCAGGCCCAGGTCGCCCATCAGCGCGACGAGGTCGCGCAGCTTCGGCAACAGCGCGGCCTTGTCGTTGCCCGAGAACTCGACCAGCAATATCGCCGCCGGCTTGCCGATCAACGCGGTCTCGACCGTCGGCCGGAACGCCGGGTTCGCCAGGCTCAGCTCGATCATCGTGCGGTCGACCAACTCGACCGCGGTCGGCCCGAGCTTGACGATGTGCTGTGCCGCGTCCATCGCCGCGTGAAAGGTCGGGAAGTTGACGACACCCAGCACCTTGGCCCGCGGCAGCTCGGCCAGTTGCAGCGTCAGGCTGCGGGTGTACGCGAGCGTGCCTTCGGCGCCGATCAGCAGGTGCGCGAGGTTCACGCTGCCATCATTCGTGTACGGCCGCTCGCTCTGGTTCTGGAAGATGTCGAGGTTGTAGCCTGCAACGCGCCGCATCACCTTCGGCCAGCGGCTTTCGATCTCGGCCGAGTGCTGCGAAGCCAGGCCACGCACGAACGAAGCGATGCCGGCCGCGCGGCCGCTCAGCCCAGGCACCGGCCCGAAGTCGAGCAATTCGCCGCTCGACAACCACGCGCTGGCGCCGACCACGTTGTGCACCATGTTGCCGTAGGCGATCGAGCGCGAACCGCAGGAATTGTTGCCCGCCATGCCACCGAGCGTGGCCTGCGCGCTGGTCGACACGTCGACCGGAAACCACAGGCCGTGCGCCTTCAGCTGCGCGTTCAGGTGGTCGAGCACGAGGCCGGGTTCGACGACTGCGGTGCGCTCCGCCACGTTCACGTCGAGCACGCGCCGGAAGTGTTTGCTGTTGTCGATGACCAGCGCCGCACCGGTCGTCTGCCCGCACTGGCTGGTGCCGCCGCCACGCGCCAGCACCGGCGCCTTGAGCTCGCGCGCGATCTGGAGCGCGGTCGCGATGTCGCGCTCGTTCGTCGGCACGAACACCCCGACCGGCATGATCTGGTAGATCGACGCGTCGGTGGCATAACGCCCACGCGACGCAGCGTCGAACATCACCGCCCCTTCAGTCTCGCTGTGCAGGCGCCGGGCCAGCGCCTCGCTCACGTCGTTGTGCGGCAGCTCGGTGCCGAGCGGGGCCAGGCGCTGCGGGGTGTCGATCAGCATGTCGGTGCGCTCACGCTTTCTCGGCCTGCGGATACACCTCACCAGCGCGCATCAACGCGAGCACACGGTCGCGCTTGCTCACCAGGTGCGCCATCAATACCGTGCGCAGCGCAGCAGCGTCATGCGCTTCGAGCGCCTTCAGCATCGCTTCGTGTTCGGCCACGGCACGCTTCCACTTGGCTTCGTCCTGGTTGGTGCGAAAGCGCAGCGACTGCACGCGCGCGTTGACCGAACGGTAGGTGCTGGTCAGCAGCGGGTTCTTCGCCGCTTCGTTGATGCCGGCGTGGATGCGTGCGTTCAGCCGGTAGTAGCCCGACAGGTCTCGGCGCGAAAAACACGCGAGCATCTCGTAGTGCAGGGCCCGCAGCTCAGCGAGCTCGGGCTCGGTGATGCGCTGCGCGGCGAGCTCGCCCGACAGGCCTTCGAGCATGCCGAGCAGCTCGAAGGTGTTGAGCACGTCGGCTTCGGTGAGCTTGACCGCGACCGCACCGCGGTTCGGCAACAGGTCGACCAGGCCTTCGGCGGCGAGCAGCTTGATCGCTTCGCGCAGCGGTGTGCGCGAGACGCGCAACTGCTCCGACAGCTCGCGTTCGTTGAGCTTAGCGCCGGGCGCGATGCGCCCTTCGACCAGCATCGTGCGCAGCTTCGACACGACCTGGTCGTGCAGCGCGAGGCGGGAGATCTCGATCACTTCGGCCATGGGCTTCCTTCTTCTTTATGCATTTTGCATTCATTCTTGATGACGGGCAATCATGGGTATTCAGGGAATACGATAGGCCGGCAAGTATATTTGCATGCAAAACTTCGCTGCGAAAGGTGCTCCATGCTGCAACTCGACTACCACCCCACCGGCCGCCATTTCCTGCAGATCCCCGGCCCGAGCCCGGTGCCCGACCGCATCCTGCGCGCGATGAGCCTGCCCACCATCGACCACCGCGGCCCCGAGTTCGGCGCGCTCGGGCGGCGCGTGCTGTCAGGCATCCGCGAAGTCTTCAAGACCCAGCACCCGGTGATGATCTACCCGGCCTCGGGCACCGGCGCCTGGGAAGCCGCGCTCGTCAACACCCTGAGCCCCGGCGACCACGTGCTGATGTACGAGACCGGGCACTTCGCGAGCCTGTGGGCCAAGCTCGCCAAGCGCCTGGGCCTGTCGACCGAGGTGCTCGCGTTCGCCGGCGACGACCCGGTGTTGCCCCACGCGCCAAGCTGGCGCCGCGGCGTGCAGGCCGACCTGATCGAAGCGCGGCTGCGGCAAGACCAGGAACACCGCATCAAGGCGGTGTGCGTGGTGCATAACGAAACCTCGACCGGCGCCACCTCGAACATCATCAAAGTGCGTCAGGCGCTCGACGCCGCGCGCCACCCGGCGCTGCTGATGGTCGACACCATCTCCGGCCTGGCCAGCGCCGACTACGAACACGACGCCTGGGGTGTGGACGTCTCGATCAGCGGCTCGCAGAAAGGCCTGATGCTGCCGCCCGGCATCAGCTTCAACGCCTTGTCTCCACGCGCACTCGAAGCGAACAAGTCGGCCAAGCTGCCTCGCGCCTTCTGGGCCTGGGACGAGATGGTCGAGATGAACAAGGACGGCTACTGGCCGTCCACCCCGAACACCAACCTGCTCTACGGCCTGAACGAAGCGCTCGACATGCTGCGCGCCGAAGGCCTGCCAAAAGTGTTCGCACGCCACCAGCGCTGGGCCGCCGGCGTGCGCGCCGCGGTGAACGCTTGGGGCCTGCCGATCCAGTGTGCCGACCCGGCCGTCTACTCGCCGATCCTCACCGGCGTGATCCTGCCCGAGGGCGTGGACGCCGACGCCGTGCGCCGCCTGATCCACGAACGCTTCGACCTCTCGCTCGGCACCGGCCTGGGCAAGCTGAAGGGCCGCATGTTCCGCATCGGCCACCTCGGCGACAGCAACGACCTGACCCTGCTCGCCACCGTGGCCGGCTGCGAGATGGGCCTGAAGCTCGCCGGCGTGAAGCTCGCCGGCAGCGGCGTGCAGGCGGCCATGGATCACTTCGCGAATCACCCGGCCCCGGCCCTCGTCAAGAACAACGCCTGAGACCAAGGACATCACCATGCAACGACGCACCCTCATTCAAGCCCTCGGCGGCGCCGCCGCCACGCTCGGCGTGCCGCGCCTGTTCGCGCAAGAGTGGCCGAGCGGCCCGGTGCGCATCATCGTCGGCTTTCCGCCCGGCGGTGGCACCGATGCGCTGGCGCGCGTGGTGGGGCAGAAGCTCACCGTGATGTGGAACCAGCAGGTCATCGTGGAAAACAAGGCTGGCGTGGCCGGCGTGCTGGCGGCCGAATACGTGGCGCAGCAACCCAGCGACGGCAGCACGCTGCTGATGGCGCACATCAACAGCCACGCGCTCGCGCCCAGCCTGCAACCCAAGCTGCGCTACAGCGTGGAGCGCGATTTCGTACCGATCGTGATGGTGGGCGTCACGCCCAACCTGCTGATCGCGCACCCGGGCCAGCAAGCCAAGACCGTGGCCGAGATCGTGGCCTTGTGCAAGGCCGAGCCGGGCAAGGTGAGCTTCGGCTCGGCGGGCCAGGGTTCGGCCCAGCACCTGGCGCTCGAGATGTTCAAGCTGCAAGCCAAGGTCGATGCGATCCACGTGCCCTACAAGGGCAGCGGCCCGCTGCTCACCGACCTGATGGGCGGGCAGATCCAGTACAGCTTCGAGACCATGACGGCGGCCACGCCGCACGTGAAGAGCGGCAAGGTGCTCGGTGTGGCGCAGACGCGCGCCAAACGCGCCAAGGGCCACCCGACCGTGCCGACGATGCAGGAGCAGGGCTTCGCCGGCTTCGAGGCCACCACGTGGTACGGCCTGGTCGGCCCCGGCAAGCTGCCGACGCCGATCGCGCAGAAGATCAACCGCGACGTGAACACCGTGCTCGCGATGCCCGACGTGCAGGAAAAGCTCGACACCTACGGCGCCGAAGACGGCGGTGGTTCGCCGGACAAGTTCGCGCAGTTCATTCGCACCGAGATCACGAAGTGGGCGAAGGTGGTGAAGGACGGGAACGTGAAGGTCGATTCCTGAAGCCGATCGCGCTCAGGGAACAAAGACCACGAGCGGCCTGACATCGGCCGGTGCCTCGACCGCGCCCAGCCGTTGCTCGGCGTCCCACACCAGCGCGAATTCCACGTCCCGCTGGGTGCGGTAGCGCCAGCGCGGCAGGTCGAGTGAACTGGTGATGTCGGTGCGCGGGTAGCCGATCGCGACAGTCGCCTGCTCTTTGGTCATGCCGATCAGCAGCTTGCCCGCGCGCACCGCCGCCTGAATCTCGGCCGGCCAGGCGCTGAAGCGGGCCTTCGGGTCTTCGGCGCTCGTCAGCTTGCCGATCATCTGTTGCATCGACTGCTGCTTGCGGCCGTAGTCGAGCCCCAGCCACATCAGCTTGCCGTCGACCATCGCCTTGGCCCGGTCACTCCCCACCTCGTAGACCCGAAGCGGCGTGCCGGGCGGAACGAAGGGCTGGTCGATCCAGTTCGCGTCGCTGATCCAGCCTTCGCTGTCGTGGTGGAAGTTGCAGCAGGTGTAGCGAAGGTCGGCGGTGGCGGCGAGCCGCGCCGCGGCGGTCGGCGCCGAGACGATCTTGCGGCCGACCAGCTGGTTGCCTTGCACGTCTTCCAGCCAGACTTCGTTGCGCAGCTCGTCCATCGCGCCGGTCACGCGGTAGCGCGAGCCGGGCTTGAGTTCGACCTCGATCACGCCTTCGAGCGGATCGCGCTTTTTGGCGAAGATCGACTGGATCGGCGCCGCGTAGTCGACCACCGCCTTGAGCTTGAGCGCGACCTTTCCCGCCTGCACAGGGCGCTCGACATCGACGATGCGCATGTCCATGCCCCGCCCGAAGCTCGCGCGCTGGCTCGCCGCCAGGCTCGTGTAGGCGGTCGGCTTGCCGTTGACTTCCATGAGCATGAAAAACGTGCCGCCCCCGGGCCCACCACCCTCTGCGGTGTCGTACACCTTGGCCATCGTGAGCGGGTCATAGGGCGCGGCGGGCGGCGGGGTGGCACAGCCCTGCAAGATGGCGGCGAAGGCGATACAAAACAGCTTGCGGAACATGGCGTCTTTCTTCTCAAGGCGATCGAAAGATGATAGCCGTGAGAGGCGGCGCCAAGCCGCTGCCGATGGCGTTGACGAGCCCTAACGCAAGCGCGCCATCAACCCCGCCGTAGAAGCATCCAAGCCCGTGACATCCCCCGTCGCCAGCCGCGGCAGCAAGTCATTGCACAGTGCCTTGCCGAGTTCCACACCCCACTGGTCGAAACTGTTGATGCCCCACAGCGCGCCGCTCGTGAACACACGGTGTTCGTAGAGCGCGATCAAGGCACCGAGCGAACGCGGCGTGAGCTGGTCCAGCACGAAGGTCGTGCTCGGCCGGTTGCCGGGAAAGGTGCGGTGGCGCGCCAGCGTGAGCGCATCGAGTTCCTTCGATGCGGTCGGCGCCTTTTCGCCTTGCGCCTGTTCGGTACTCTTGCCCTGCATCAGGGCCTGCGACTGCGCCAGGCCGTTGGCGAGCAGCATGATGTGCTGGCGTTCGAGTTGTTCGAGCAGCGGGCCGTGCAGGTCCGACAGGCCATGCGTGGGGTGCTTGACGAGGATGAACTCGACCGGGATCACGTCGGTGCCCTGGTGCAGCATCTGGAAGTACGCATGCTGCCCATTGGTGCCGGGCTCGCCCCACACGACCGGGCTGGTGGCATAGGGAAGCGGCTCGCCGGCCAGGTCGACACGCTTGCCGTTGCTTTCCATCTCGAGTTGCTGCAGATAGGCCGGCAGGCGCTTCAGGCCCTGGTGGTAGGGCGCGACGCTGCGGCTCGTGAAGCCGTGGAAGTTGCGGTACCAGACGTCGAGCAAGCCCAGCAGCAGCGGCAGGTTCTGCTCGGCCGGCGCGTGTGCGAAGTGCTCGTCCATCGCGTGCGCACCGGCGAGCAGCGCGCGGAAATTGTCGGCGCCGATGGCCAGCGCGATCGGCAGGCCGATCGCCGACCACAGCGAGTAGCGGCCACCCACCCAGTCCCAGAACCCGAAGGTCGTGGTGATGCCGAAGTCGGCCGCGGCCTTCACGTTGGTGGTGGTGGCCACGAAGTGTTTCGCGGTGTCGGTGCCGCCGTTGGCCGTGAACCAGGCCTTGGCCGCCATCGCGTTGGCCATGGTCTCTTGCGTGGTGAAGGTCTTGCTCGCGACGATGAAAAGCGTTTCGCTCGCTTTCAGCTTGCGCAGCACCGGCGTGATGTCGTGGCCGTCGACGTTCGAGACGAAGTGCAGCGTGAGGCCCGGGTGCGCGAAGGCGTCGAGCGCCGGCACCACCATCTGCGGCCCGAGGTCGCTGCCGCCGATGCCGATGTTGACGATGTGCCGGATGCCGCTGGCCGGCGTGTCGCGCACCGTTTCCACATACGCGAGCATCGAACCGAGCACCTGTTCGACTTCAGGCAAGGAGCGGCCGATCGCCGACGTGTGCGGTGCACGCAGGGCCGTGTGCAAGACCGCGCGGCCTTCGGTCGTGTTGATCGGCGCGCCGGCCAGCATCGCGTCGCGCCGCGCCTCGACGCCGCACTCGCGCGCCAGGTCGAGCAGGAAGCGCCTTGTCGCGGTGTCGATCAGGTTCTTCGACAAGTCGGCGAAGACTTCGGGGGCTTCGACAGCGAAGGCTTCGAAGCGCCCGGCGTCGCGCGCGAACGCCTCACGCACGTCGAACTCGCGGCCATGCCCTTCGAAGTGGCCTTTCAGCGCGGCCCACGCGGGCGTGCGGTCACAGCGGGTGAAGCTGCCGTCGTTGCTGCTGCTCATTTCATCCCCTCGATCATCTTGTCGAGCCGGCCGGCGTCGGCCGCGAAACTGCGAATGCCTTCGGCGAGTTTTTCGGTCGCCATCGCGTCTTCGTTGAGCGCGTAGCGGAAGCTCGCTTCGTTGAGTGTCATGGCGTGGATCTTCGCGGCGCGCGCCGCGGCCGGGTCGAGCGCGCGGGGCAAAGCGGCTTCGCTCTTCTGCAGCGCAGCCAGCAGGTCGGGGCTGATCGTCAGCAGGTCGCAGCCGGCCAGCGCAGCGATCTGCCCGACGTTGCGGAAGCTCGCACCCATCACCTCGGTCGTGACGCCGAACTTCTTGTAGTAGGTGTAGATCTGCGCCACCGATTTGACGCCCGGGTCGTTCGCGCCGCCGTGGGCGGCTTCGTCCCAGGTGCTGCCGGCCGCCTTCTTGTGCCAGTCGTAGATGCGGCCGACGAACGGCGAGATCAGCGTCACGCCCGCATCGCCACACGCCACCGCCTGGCAGAAGGAAAACAGCAGCGTCAGGTTGCAGTGCATGCCTTCGTGTTCGAGAATGCGCGCGGCCTGGATACCTTCCCACGTCGACGCGATCTTGATCAACACGCGCTCGCGGCTCACACCCGCCTGTTCGTACAAGGCCATGATGTGGTGCGCGCGGGCCACGGTGGCGGCGGTGTCGAAGCTCAGGCGCGCGTCGACCTCGGTCGAGACACGGCCGGGCACGATCTTCAATATCTCGAGGCCGAAGCGCACCAGCACCTCGTCGACGATGGCGTCGACACGTTCGCGTTGGTGTTGCGCCACGGCCGCGGCGAGCAGCGGTGCGTATTCGGGCTGCTGCACCGCCTTCAGGATCAGCGACGGGTTGGTGGTGGCGTCGCGCGGCGCGAACTGCGCCAGTTCCTTGAAGTTGCCGGTGTCGGCAACCACCGTGGTGCATTGTTTGAGCTGGTCGAGCTGGTTCATGGCCGCGAAGTCAACACATCGAAGCGCTCATTAGAACCCCGGCGCGTGACGATTGGCGGGCTGGGCCCCCAAGTTGTTTGCCGAAAGTAACCGGCGGCGCAGGCCTTGGCGAACTACGCCGCCACCACCGACAAGCCGTGCCCCGCCAGCCGCAGGCTGACGGCGTCGCCCGGCTTCCAGACCCGTTCCACGTCGGGCGAAACGACGAAGATCGCGCCGAGTTCGGTCGCGAACGTGTACTCGTGAAAGCTGCCAAGGTAGGCGCTCTTTTCCACGGTGCCGGCCAGTTCGCCCGCGCCGGCGGGCAGCACCTGCCAGGCCTCGGGCCGCACCGCCACCTTGACCTTGCCCGCCGCGAGCGCCTGCGCCTGCGTGCGCGGCAGCGTGATCGGGCCGAGGCGCACCGAACCGTCGGCCGCCGAAGCGCCGTCGAAGAGCATCGCCTCGCCCATGAAACCGGCGACGAACTCGCTGCCCGGGCGTTCGTACAGATCGTGCGGCGTGCCGGCCTGCGCGATCACGCCATGGTCCATCACGATGATCTGGTCGCTCACCGCGAGCGCTTCGCTCTGGTCGTGGGTAACGTAGGCCACGGTGAGCCCCAGCCGCTGCTGCAGCGTGCGGATCTCTTCGCGCATCGAGCGGCGCAGCCGCGCGTCGAGGTTCGACAGCGGTTCGTCGAACAGCAGCACCGCCGGCTCGAGCACCAGCGCGCGCGCCAGCGCCACCCGCTGCTGCTGGCCGCCCGAGAGTTCGCTCGGCAGGCGCTGGTCGAAGCCGGTGAGGCCCACGGTGGCCATCGCGGCCTGGGCTCGCTGCGCGATCTCTTCTTTCTTCACGCCCGAAACCGTGAGGCCGTAGGACACGTTGGCCAGCACGTTCATGTGCGGGAACAGCGCATAACTCTGGAACACCATGCTCACGTTGCGCTCGGCCGGGCCGAGCGTGGTCACATCCACGCCGTCGATGAAGATCTGCCCGCCGCTCGGTGCTTCGAGCCCGGCGATCATGCGCAGCGTGGTCGTCTTGCCGCAGCCGCTCGGGCCGAGAATGGTCGTGAGCGTGCCCTTGCGCACCGTGAAGCTGATGTCCTTCACCGCCAGCGGCGCGTTGGCATCGCTGCCATAGCGTTTGCTGACGTGGCGGAACTCGATGCCGGTGCCGGTCTGGTTGTCGTTCATGGCTCAATGCCCTCCCACGGCCCTGCGGCCGAGCTTTCTTTCACCGACCAGCCACTGGATCAGTGCGATCGCGAGCGACATCAACACGATCAGCACCGTGCAGTAGGCCAGCGCCACGCCGTAGTCGCCGTTGCCGACCCGGCCGATGATGTAGGTGGTGGCGAGTTCGTTCTCGGCGGTGACGAGGAACACGA
>NZ_JAVTWP010000019.1:0-11873 GCF_032229685.1 Rhizobacter sp.
ACCTGCAGAAGCTCATCGACGAAGACCCATGCCTGAAGGTCGAGCACGTGATCGCGACCAACGAGACCGTGGTCTACGGCTTGGGCGAACTCCACCTGCGCACGCTGCTCGAGCGCATGGCCGAGGTCTACAAGTGCGAGGTCAACACCCGCCCGCCGCGCATCGCCTACCGCGAGACGATCACCGCCAAGGCCGAAGGCCACCACCGGCACAAGAAGCAGAGCGGCGGTGCCGGCCAGTTCGGCGAGGTGTTCCTGCGCATCGAGCCGCTGGCGCGCGGTGCGGGCTTCGAGTTCGTCGACCAGGTCAAGGGCGGCACCATTCCCGGCCAGTACATCCCGGCGGTCGAAAAAGGCGTTCGCCAGGTGCTCGACAGCGGGGTGATCGCGGGCTACGCGGTGAAAGACGTGCGCGTGATCGTCTACGACGGCAAGTTCCACACGGTCGACTCGAAAGACATCGCTTTCGCGACCGCCGGCCGCAAGGCCTTCATCGACGCCGTGAAGAAGGCCAACCCGATCGTGCTGGAGCCGATCGTCAAGGTCGAGATCACCGCGCCCGAGCACAGCATGGGCGACATCACCGGCGACCTGTCGGCCAAGCGTGGGCAGGTGAACGGCACGCACACGCTCACCGGCGGCGCCATCACGGTGAGCGGGCAGGTGCCCTTGTCAGAGCTGAATGGCTACCAGGCACGCCTGAACGGCATGACCGGCGGCGAAGGCCGCTACGTGCTGGAGCTGAGCCACTTCGAGGCGGTGCCGCCTTCGGTGCAGGCCACGCTCGTCGGCCAGTACAAGGCGCGCGACGACGACTGAAGCGCCGCCGACGCCGCGGCTCAGAGCCCGTCGCGCATCGGCCGTGTGGCGGCAAAACCGTCGGTCAGTTCCGCCGGCCCGGTGGCAGCGCCGCCCCGGCGCAAGCGATCGAGTTCTGCATAAGCCGCGAGCAGGCGCTCTTCGGCACGCGCCGCCGCAGCGCGCGGTTCGGCAGCCGCCGCGTCGAGCTGGCGCTTGAAGCCGGCACGCGTCTGCTCGAGCTCGGTCTGGGCCCGCGACTGCGCGCCGCGCAGGCCCTCGACCACCGCGCTGTGCTGCTGGCGAAGCGACTCGGCAGCGCGCTTGATCTGATCCTTCAAGCGCCGCTTGGCGAGTACCGTGGCGCCCCAGAAGCCGGCGCCCGCGCCGACCAGCAAGGCCACCACCAGGGCCATCAACCAGGTGTCTGTTGTCATGTTTGTTTTCTCCTCATCCCGCCCGCACGCGGCCTGATCAGCCACGAGACAAGCGTAACCCCATGTCGGCAGATGAACGCCCGCCGCGAGGGCTAGCGCCTGCAATCGCTGCGGCTGTCGTGCAAACCACACATTCGGGTTGCCCCGCTGCCGCGGCGGGCGAAGCGGGCCTCAGCCGGCGCGGGGTTTGACGCAGGCGGCCGATTCCTTGGCCCGGGCGCGGGCGAGCTGCACGTCGGCATCGAAGGCCAGCGCCACGCCCATGCGCCGCTTCATGAAACTCTCGGGCTTGCCGAACAGGCGCAGGTCGGTGTTGGGCACACGCAGCGCAGCGTCGACGTCGTCGAACACCAGGCCTTTGGCATCGACGCCCCCGTAGATCACAGCGCTCGCGCCGGGGCTCTTCAGTGCGGTGTTCACCGGCAGGCCGAGGATCGCGCGGGCGTGCAATTCGAACTCGTTCTGCCACTGCGTGATCAGCGTCACCATGCCGGTGTCGTGCGGGCGCGGCGAGACTTCGCTGAACCAGACCTCGTCGCCCTTGACGAACAGCTCCACACCGAACAGGCCCTGGCCACCCAGGTTGTCGGTGACGGCTTTGGCGATTTCGCGCGAGCGTTGCAAGGCCCTGGCCTGCATCGGGTGCGGCTGCCAGCTTTCGACGTAGTCGCCCTGCACCTGCACGTGGCCGATCGGCTCGCAGAAGTGGGTCTCGACCTGGCCGTCGGCACCGAGTGCGCGCACCGTGAGCTGGGTGATCTCGTAGTCGAAGTCGATGAAGCCTTCGACGATCACGCGGCCACGGCTGACCCGCCCGCCGGCCATCGCGTGGTCCCACGCCTTCTTCACGTCGGCAGGGCCGTCGATCTTGCTCTGGCCCTTGCCCGAGCTGCTCATCACCGGCTTGACGATGCAGGGGTAGCCGATCTTCGAGTCGATGGCCGCCTGCAGTTCTTCGAGCGAATCGGCGAAGACGTAAGGGCTGGTCGGCAACGCCAGCGTTTCGGCGGCGAGCCGGCGGATGCCTTCGCGGTCCATCGTCAGGCGCGCAGCGCGGGCGGTGGGGATCACGCGCACGACGCCGGCGGCTTCGAGTTCTTCGAGCATGCCGGTGGCGATGGCTTCGATCTCGGGCACCACCAGCATCGGCCGCTCGGCCTCGATCAGCGCCTTGAGCTGCTGCGGGTCGCTCATCGTGATCGTGCGGGCGTGGTGCGCCACCTGCTGGCCCGGCGCGTGCTCGTAGCGGTCGACGGCGATGGTCTCGACGCCGAGGCGCTGCAAGGCGATCAGCACCTCTTTGCCGAGCTCGCCGCTGCCGAGCAGCATCACGCGGGTGGCCTGGGGTGAGTGCGGGGTTCCGAGCGTCGTCATCAGCAATGTCCTGGGGAGGTTGGCGAAAGCGTGGCGCGATTTTCCACCCGGAAGACCGCCCCACCGATCAGGGCAGCAGCTTCAACGCGGCGACCAGCCCCGGCAACAGGCGCTGCTGCAGCGCCTCGTTGCCACCCTCGCGCACCATCACGTAGAGCACCTGCACGAAGGCCTGCGTGTTGTGCTTGCGGGCCAGGCCGGCCTGGGTCTTGAACGCTTCGCCCCAGTTCGGCAGCGGTGCGGGCGCGGCGAGCGTGGCCAGCCACGCGCTCCACCAGGCGCTGTCTTGCAGGCCGCGCTGCGCCGCGTAGTAGACCGGGCGCGCCAGCCGTTCGCTTTCGCCGTAGACGTAAAAGTGCTCGCCGGCCGGGGCCACCTGCGCGCCGACCGCGGCGACGATGGCGTCGAGCGCGTCGCGCCCGTGTGCCGGGTTCAGCGCGAGTTGCAGCAACAGATCGGCGCCATGGGCCACGCCGTGGCGCCAGCCTTGCACCGCGTCGAAGCCGCGGTGGTCGCGGATGCCGGCTTCGTACGCGAGCGCGGCACGCAGCAAGCTGTCGCGCGAGGGCGCGTCCAGAAACGGCTTGAGCCGATCGACGCGCGCGATCTCGGCCAGCACCAGCGCAGCGAAGGGACGGCCGAAGCCATTCGGGTCGTCGGCGCCTAGCCGGGCCTGCATCTGGCTGCGGAGCGAGTCGAGTTGTGTTGCCGGCAACGCGCCGGCACGCATCCAGGCCGAGAGCGCTTCGAAGGCCACGCCGTCGCGCAGTTGCGGGCGCGGGTCGGCCAGGCAGTCGGTGAGTGCGCTGGCCAGTGCGCTGCGCGCGGCCGGGTCGGCGAGCTGGAATTTGTCGGAGCGCAGGCGCTCGAGCGAGGCTTCGTCCCAACCTGCCGGCGGGCAGGCCGCGCGCGCTGCCAGCGCCGCCCCCAGCGTCAACGCGGCCACCAGGTTCACCGCCAGAGTCTTGTTCATGCGCCGCCCCTGTGCACAAAACACCGATTGGACCCGGCTTGCCCCTGCCGGTGCAATCACCACTCGCCCGGGCCGGCCGGCCTGCTCAACGACGCTTTATCATCTGCGACATGAATCCCGGCCCCCGCGATGTCGCGCAGATACGCCACGACAACGCCCTGCTCCTGTTCGACGAGTTCGTGCAGGCCACCGTCAAACACCCCGATGCCGCCACCCTGCGGGGCCTGGAAGGCCGCTTCGCCGAACGGCTGCAGATCCAGCCCAGTTACTGGAGCCAGATCAAGGGCCGCTCGCGCCAGATCGGAGAGCGCCTGGCGCGGCAGTTCGAGCAGCTGTGCCACAAACCCTCGGGCTGGATGGACGAGCCGCAGCGCACGCCGACGCGCAGCGCCACGGCGAGTGCCTTCGCCGCCGCGCCGCCGCCCCGCGAAGACGACGATCGCCTGCGCAACGTGCCGCAGGACGACGACGAACGTTTCATCGTCGGCCTGGTGCTCACCTACTACCGCCGCCACCCGCAGCGCGCCCGCGGCCGGCTGCTCGACCTGCTGGGCGAAGTGCTGACACCGGCGCCCGCCGCGCCGCCCCGGCCCGGCGCGAAACCGGGGTCGGGTGCCGACGACAGCGACCTGTGGCGCCAGACCCAGGCCGCGATCGCACCGCTGAAGAAGAAGCGCTGAGCGGGGCCGGCCGTGGCATCCGGCCAACCCCCTAGAACAAAGTGATCAAACCCCCTTGCGCAAGATAATCGTTCGTTTATCATTTGCGCAAGTCGCAGCTGAAGCGTTCCGCCGCGACGACACCCCGCCCCACCCACTCTCGAAAAGTCTCATGGCCCACCTCTGCGCATCGATCCGAACACCGGCTCCCCGCCTTGCGGCGCGTGCGGTGTTGTCGATGAATCTGCAGTCCAAGGCCATGGGTGCTCTCGCAGCACCGCCGGGTTCGCCGCCACGCTGAACCGTCGCACGCGACGTTTCAGTCGCCGCACGGCCCGGGCTGCATCTGCACCCCGGGCCGTTTGTTTTTTGCCGCAGTTTTTGTCGACCACCTTTTGCCGGTCACTTTTCGCCGACCTCAGGAGAACCTCATGAAGATCACCGTCACCGCCCAAAAGCCGCGCAACCCGATCGTTGCGCATGCCCGGTTCCGCCGCGCCGGCAGCCACCGCCCCGGTGGCAGCGCCTCACGCCAAGAAGCGTCGCGCATGCTGCAACGCGAACTGGAACGACTGAAACGCAGCCCATGAATGCTGCGCGGCCACGCCGCGCAGCCCCGATGAAGGACACCATCATGTCGAGCTTGAAAGACTTGCGCTGGAGCCACGTGGCCCCCCAGCATCCCCACAGCGAAGGGGCCCGCCGCCTCGCGGCCCTGAGCCTGCGCCGCGCCAGCGCGGTGCTGGCCCGCCTCTCGCGGCGACTGGCGCGCCCGGCGGTTGCCGCCACGCCGCTTGAACCGTTGCTGGAGTTCTACGCCGAAGCCGGCGCACCCGAAGGGGCCTTGTACCTCGACGGCAAGCTGGTCGGCTGGGTCTGCGGCGTGACCCGGCTGTGAAGCCTGATCGCGGTGCGCCGGTGAACGAGCCGGCGCACCGCCATCTCTTTTCAGAACATCAGCGCATCGCCAATGCCGACTTGCGCCGCGGTGCAGGAAAGAGGCGGTCGATCTCCGCGATGTCGTCGGGCGTCAACACCCTTTCGCAGGCCGCGAAGTTCTCGCGCAGATGCGCTTCACGCACCGCCTTCGGGATCACCATCACGCCGGGTTCGGCCATCAGCCGCGCGAGCGCGAGTTGCGACGCGGTGGCGCCGAGTCGTTCGCCGAGCCGCGCCAGGCCACGGTCGTGCGACAGCACGCCCTGGTCGACCGGGCTGTAAGCCATCAGCGGCATCGAACGTTCGCGCTGCCAGGGCAGCAGGTCGAACTCGGGGCCACGCTCGGTCAGCGAGTAATACACCTGGTTGCTGGCGCAGCGCTCGCCACCGGGCGTGGCCACGAGCGACTGCATGGCCTCGACATCGAAGTTGCTCACGCCCCAATGCCGGATGCGCCCGCCTGCCTGCAGCGCTTCGAAGCCTTCGACGGTCTCGCTCAGCGCAAAGCTGCCGGGCCAGTGCAGCAGGTACAGGTCGATCTGACCAAGCGCGAGCTGTTTCAGGCTGCGTTCGCAGGCCGCCACGGTGCCGGCGCGGCTCGCGTTGTGCGGGTAGACCTTGCTGACGACGAAGAGCTCTTCGCGCCGCACGGCATGGGCACGCAAGGCGTCACCCAGGGCTTGGCCGAGCAACTGCTCGGCGCGGCCTTCACCGTACATCTCGGCGGTGTCGAAGACGCGGTAGCCGATCTCGACGGCGAGGCGGATCGCCGCCAGCTCGGCGCGCCGGCTGCCGGCCGACTCGCCCATGCGCCAGGTGCCCAGGCCGATCGAAGGCAGTGTTTCCCCTTGGGGCAGGCGGATGGTGTTCATGGGCGCCGGTGCAAACGTGATACTTCATCGTAGGCCAAACCGACCCTGGAGCGAAGTGATGAGCAAGCGTTTTGTCGTCGAGCGAACCAACCTGCACCAGACACGCTGGGTGAACAGCCCACCCGCCACGCTGGCAGAAGGCGAGGTGCGCATGCACGTCGACTCGTTCGCCCTGACCTCGAACAACATCACTTACGCCGCCTTCGGCGACGCGATGAACTACTGGGGCTTCTACCCGACGGGTGAAGCCACGACCGGCTGCATCCCGGTCTGGGGTTTCGCCACCGTGGCCGAATCACGCTGCGCCGGCGTCGAGCCCGGCGAGCGCTACTACGGCTACTGGCCGATCGGCGACGAAGCGGTGTTGCAGCCGGTGCGCCTGAACGAAGGCGGCTTTTCCGATGGTGCGGCGCACCGGCGCGAACTCCACCCGGTCTACAACCAGTACCTGCGCTGCAGCGCCGACCCGGGCTACGTGGCCGGTCGCGAAGCCGAACAGG
The DNA here is from genome assembly GCF_032229685.1 of Rhizobacter sp. Classification (GTDB taxonomy): domain Bacteria; phylum Pseudomonadota; class Gammaproteobacteria; order Burkholderiales; family Burkholderiaceae_C; genus LMDS01. The sequence continues at coordinate 6,552 of NZ_JAVTWP010000019.1, forward strand.
CGCTGCTGCGCCCGCTCTTCATGACCTCGTTCCTGATCGACGACTTCCTGGCCGACAACCAGTTCTTCGGCGCGCGCAGCGTGGTGCTGTCGAGCGCTTCGAGCAAGACCGCCTACGGCACCGCGTTCTGTCTCGCGCAGCGGCGTGGCACGGCCGATTCGGTGAAGATCGTGGGCCTCACCTCGCCCTCCAACCTCGCGTTCACCCGGTCGCTCGGTTGTTATGACGAGGTGCTGAGCTACGACGCGGTGCAGAGCAGCTTGGCGCAGGTGCCCAGCGTCTACGTCGACTTCAGCGGCAGCGTGGCCGTGCGCGCCAGTGTGCATGCGCACCTCGGCGAGCAGCTCACCTACAGCTGCTCGGTCGGAGGGACCCACTGGGAAGCGCTTGGCAGCGGCAAGGGCCTGCCGGGGCCACGGCCGGTGCTGTTCTTTGCACCCGCACAAGTCAAGAAGCGCGTGGCCGACTGGGGTGGCGCCGGCCTGCAGCAACGCATGGCGGCGGCCTGGGCGGCGTTCATGAAGCCGGTGACCGACCCGCGCCAGCCTTGGCTGGTGGTGGTGCGCGGCCAGGGTGAAGGCGCCATCGAAGCCTGCTACGCCACGCTGCTCGGTGGGCAGGTCAAACCGCAGGAAGGCCACGTCCTGTCGTTGTAGCGGCACGGCCGGCTCAAGCCGGGCCGCTCGGCAGCCGATAAGCAGGAACGATCCCCCGATTCCCCGCCACCATGTCCAGCGCCCCGCCACTGCCGAGCTCCGCCCTGACGCAGCCACTGCGTGACCTGGCGGCATGGACGGCGCACTTCCGCGCGGCCGAGATTCCGGTGCTGGCACACACCTCCGAAGCACTCGAAGCCTTGCGCGCCAACGAGGACGATGTCGACGCCAACGGCATCGGCGAAATGATCTCGGGCGACCCGCTGATGACGCTGAAGGTGCTGGCGTACTCGTCGACACACCGCGGCAGCCGCGTCGTGACCGACACCGAAACCGTGACCGCCGCGCTGGTGATGATGGGCATCTCGCCGTTCTTCGGCAGCTTCGGCGTGCAACCCACGGTGGAAGACCGGCTGCGCGACGAACCCGAGGCGCTGGCCGGGCTGAACCAGACGCTTCAGCGCGCTCACCGCAGTGCCAACTTCGCACTCGGCTTCGCCGTGCACCGCATGGACCACGACTCGGCAGTGATCCACGCCGCCGCGCTGTTGCACGACTTCGCCGAAATGCTGCTGTGGTGCCACGCGCCCAAGCTGGCGTTGAGCATCCAGCGGGCGCAGCGCGCCGACCCGGCGCTGCGCTCCAGCGCGGCCCAGCTCGCCGCGCTCAACATCGACCTGATGGACCTGCAGCAGTCGCTGATGAAAGCCTGGCGGCTGCCCGAGCTGCTGATCCGCATCAGCGACGACCGCCACGCAGAGCACCCCAGCGTGCGCAGCGTGGCGCTCGCCGTGCGGCTGGCGCGGCACACCGCCAACGGCTGGGACAACGCCGCCCTGCCCGACGACTTGAAAGACATCGCCCAGTTGCTCAACCTGTCCCAGGCCGCGACCTTGCAGCTGGTTCGCGAGATCTGACCGAAGCCGGCGCACAGCTCGGCGCCTGTGGCGCCTGCGCCCCAACGTTGTGAACATGTCCACCTCGGCCCTGCGAAGGCGATGACACCTTTGCAGGCCGATGTCACAGTGCGCCGGCCCGAACAGGGCTTCGATCGGGGCGCCCGAGCCCCGGCCAATCAAAACAACTTGAGGGGATCGCGAATGAAGGCATACGCCGCTGAGTGCTTCGGTACGTTCTGGCTCGTTCTGGGAGGGTGCGGAAGCGCGGTGCTCGCTGCCGCGTTTCCGGGGGTGGGCATCGGCTTGACGGGCGTGTCGCTCGCGTTCGGCCTGACCGTCGTGACCATGGCCTACGCCATCGGCCACGTGTCGGGCTGCCACCTGAACCCGGCCGTGTCAATCGGGCTGTGGGCCGGCGGCCGCTTCGAGGCCGGCAAGCTGCTGCCGTACATCGTGGCGCAGGTGTTGGGTGCGGTGATTGCCGGCGGCGTGCTGTACCTGATCGCCAGCGGCAAGGCCGGGTTCGACGTGACAGCCGGCTTCGCGTCGAACGGCTACGGCGAGCACTCGCCGGGCAAGTACTCGATGTTCGCGGCGCTGCTGACCGAAGTGGTGATGACGATGATGTTCCTGATCATCATCATGGGCTCGACCGACAAACGCGCGCCGCAGGGTTTTGCGCCGCTGGCGATCGGCCTCGGGCTGACGCTGATCCACCTGATCAGCATTCCGGTGACCAACACGTCGGTGAACCCGGCCCGCAGCACCGGCGTGGCGGTGTTCGCCGGCGACTGGGCGCTCGCGCAGCTGTGGGCGTTCTGGGTCGCGCCGATCGTGGGCGCCGTGCTGGGAGCGTTGGCTTACCGGGCCCTCGGCGAGTCGGAGCACTGACACAGGGGCCGCGCGGCGACGCCGCGCGGGTTCTCCACCCGACCGCCCAGCGAACCCCCTTCGGGGTGATTGTGCGAGCAGCGCGCGGCGAACAGACTGCGCGGCGTGATATCGACCCCCCATGACCGCGGCGCACTGCCGCAAGCCACCTCATGATCGAGCAGCTCGGCAGGCGCTGCGCGCTGGTGATGCTCGCGTCCATGACACTCGCCGTGGCGATGGGTCTGTTGGCTTGGGGCCCGGTGGAACTCACCGCCAGCGCGCATCTTTATGCCGATGAGCGCACCTGGCTCGGCATGCCAAGTGCAGCCAACGTCTGGGTCAATGCCGCCATGCTCGCGGCCGCGGCCTGGGGGTGGCAGGCGACGCGAGCCAGCCATTGGCCGCCGCAGCTGCGCACACCCTGGCAGCTGTTTCAGGCGTGCGCCGTCGTTTCCGCCGCCGCCGCTGCGCTCTACCATGCTCGCCCACAAGACGCGCTGTACGTGCTCACGCACGTGACGACCGCGAGCGGTTTCGTGATGTTGACGCTCGGGCTGCTGGCGGAGCGTGTGCACTCACGTTTCGGCTCGGCCCGAATTTGTGGGTTGGTGCTGTTCGGCATATCGCTGATCGGGGGCGCCGTGTGGCTGGCCGGATCGCAAGGTGGCCACATCGACATGCGCCCGCTGCTGATGCTGGAGATCATCCCCGTGCTCGTGATTCCAGCTGGCGCGTTGAGCTTGCCAGGGCGATGGACCGACGTGTCCGACTGGGTGGTCGTGCTGACGCTGTATGCATTGGCCAAGCTGTTCGAGACGGGCGATGCGCTCGTGCTGGAAGCCTCCGGCTGGATCAGTGGTCACACCGTCATGCACCTGGCGCTTGCCTCGGCCGTGGCCTGGATGGCTTACTGCGCCGCGCTGGCCCGCGCAGAGCCGGCGTCGGCTGGCGAAAGATCCGGAGAAGCGAGCCATCGCGACACCTCGCTGAACACGCTTGCCTGAAACGCCATGTGAACGTGCGCGGTGGCCGCGATGTGCCGGTTGTCGGCGCCGGGCAGCGTCCCGGTCGACGCCGGAAAGACGATGTTGTCGCAATTGCCATAGAAGCAGGTGAACAGCGAATGCCGCTGGCTGGGGCTTTGCGCTGCCAGCCCGAGCAACCAGGGGCTCTTCAACGCCATCTCGCGGCTGTTCACGGTGCGACCGTAGCGTGCCAACCACGTGCCGCTGTGCGGCGTGGCAACCGTGATGACCCGATGCACCCGATCGTCTGCGTCGAACTTGTCGAGCCAGGCACGAACTGCCAGCCCACCCATGCTGTGCGCGACGACGACCGGCGGCCGGCCCGTGGCGACTTCCACCTGGCTGACCGCCGCGTCGATGGTGTCGGCGTAGCGGCTGATCGAATCGAAGAGTGGCTCGAGATTCACCGCGACGAAGGGAACGCCCGTTGCGCGCATGCGCTTCAGCCAGGGGTTCCAGAATCCGCGGTTGCAGACGAATCCGTGCACGAACACCACTCCGCGCCGGCCGCCTGCGGGCTTGTCGAGGTGGTCTGGCTCGGCAGTTGAGCGAAACGGTTGACGCCAGCAGAACACCTGCGGGGCAGTGAGCACCTCACCCCACCATGCCTTCAGCAAATGAGCCGCTTTGGGCCGCGGGGCCGGGCCGGTTTCCTGAACCCAGGCAAGCAGCAGAAACTCGACGCCGAGAAACATCGCGTAGCCCGCGAGAATCAGAAAAGCTCCGACCCATCCCCATGCCGGGCGGCCGGATTGCAGAAAATACACAGCCCACAACGTTGCGCCACAGATCAGCGCGACGGTGATGAACTGCTGAAGGCGCGCGAGCATGCTGGAATCCTAGCAGCGTCGTTCGCGCGCCGGCAGCGTCTTCGACACGTCAGGTTCACCATGCCCGCAGCCGAGTTCATTCAAGATCGATTGCGCACCGTCGAGGCGGAGCGTGAGAGACGTGCGGACGAAGAGGGGTTGAACGCAAAAGTCTGTGCAATCAAGGAGTATCAGCAGCAACGGTTTCGTCAGACCTACGCCGACCTCTTGGGCAGCGAGCGGCACGGCGCGGCGTGCCGCTTTTTTCTCGAGGAGCTTTACGGGCCGGAAGACTTCAGTCGGCGCGACGCGCAATTTTCGAGAGTCGTCCCGGCACTGGTCAGGCTGTTTCCGAAAGAGATCGTTGACACCGTGGCCTCGCTCGCTGAACTGCATGCCTTGTCCGAACAACTCGACACCGAGATGGGCAGGCAACTCGCTGAGCCAAGCGTCGACGCGGCCAACTACATCAAAGCCTGGCAGGCGACGGGGCAGCCAGCTGGGCGCATCGCGCAGGTTGACCTGACTCTCGACGTTGCTCGGGCCTTGGACGCGCTGACCCGAAAGCCTCTGCTCAGAAACGGGCTGCGATTGATGCGCCCCGCAGCACGCGCGGCAGGGCTGGGCGAACTCCAAGGGTTTCTAGAACAGGGCTTCGACACGTTCAGAGCGATGAACGGTGCCCATGAATTCGTTGAAATCGTCGGACGCCGTGAGCGGGCGCTGGCCGCTGCGCTTTTCGACGCCAGCTTGATACACCGCGCTAGGGAACGCGGGGCCCGTGAAGCGTTCGCGCTGCTTCCGCCCATGTCTTAACTACGTGCAAAACATCAGACGCGGTGAGTCGATATATCGACGTGCGACGGCAATCCAACTCGGAGCGAACTACTGACCTGCTGGAAATCGAATTTCAAAATCGAATTTCAAAAAGCGAAAAGGCCTCCGTCTATCGACGGAGGCCTTTTCTAATAGTAGCCTGACAATGTCCTACTTTCACACGGGAACCCGCACTATCATCGGCGCTGAGGCGTTTCACTGTCCTGTTCGGGATGGGAAGGAG
>NZ_JAVTWP010000020.1:0-274014 GCF_032229685.1 Rhizobacter sp.
CGGCCGCCTGCAGCCAGGTGTTGGCCATGTTGTTGCCGTCGCCGACCCAGGCCACGACCTTGCCCTTGATGCTGCCGCGCTGCTCGATGAAGGTGAACACGTCGGCCAGGATCTGGCACGGGTGGTATTCATTGGTCAGGCCGTTGATCACCGGCACGCGAGAGTTCGCCGCGAAGGCTTCGAGCTTCTTCTGCTCGAAGGTGCGGATCATCACGATGTCGACCATGCGGCTGATCACGCGCGCGCTGTCTTCGATCGGCTCGGCGCGGCCGAGCTGGCTGTCGCCGGTGGTCAGGTTCACGACCGAGCCGCCCATCTGGTACATGCCGGCCTCGAAGCTCACGCGTGTGCGTGTGCTGGCCTTCTCGAAGATCATGGCGAGCGTGCGGTCGACCAGCGGCGTGTACTTCTCGTAGTTCTTGAAGCGCTTCTTGATCGTGGCCGCGCGCTCGAACAGGTAGGCGTATTCCTCGGCGCGCAGGTCCTTGAACTGAAGGTAGTGCTTGATGAGGCTCATGCCGGGTTTCATCACGTGGCTTCGGCGAGGAAGGCCTTGATCAGCGGGCACAGGATCTGCACGATCTGCGCGGCTTCGTCGGCGCTCAGGATCAGCGGCGGCACGAGACGGATCACGCGGTCGGCCGTGACGCTCAACATCAGCCCGGCTTTCGCGGCGCGGCCGAGGATATCACCGCACGGCCGGTCGAGCTCGATGCCGAGCATCAAGCCCTGGCCACGCACTTGCTTCACGCCCTTCACGCCGGCGAGCTCGCGCTCCAGGCCGGCCTTGAGCAGGCCACCGACGGTGGCGGCGTTCGCCAGCAGGCGTTCTTCTTCCATGATGCGGATGGTCTCGACGCCGGCGCGCATCGCCAGCGGGTTGCCACCGAAAGTGGTGCCGTGGTTGCCCGGCGCGAACACGTTCGCGGCCTTCGGGCCGCAGACCACCGCACCCACCGGCACGCCCGAGCCCAGGCCCTTGGCCAGCGGCATCACGTCGGGCTTGATGCCAGCCCACTGGTGCGCGAACCACTTGCCGGTGCGCCCCATGCCGCACTGCACTTCGTCGAGCATCAGCAGCCAGTCGTTCTGGTCGCAGACGCGGCGCACTTCGCGCAGGTAGTCGACCGTCGCCGGGTTGATACCACCTTCTCCCTGGATCACTTCGAGAAACACCGCGACCACGTTCTTGTTGCTGCGCGCCACGGCTTCGATCGCTGCCACGTCGTTCAGCGGCACGCGCACGAAACCTTCGACCAGCGGGCCGAAGCCGGCCTGCACCTTGGGGTTGCCGGTGGCCGACAGCGTGGCGATCGAGCGGCCGTGGAACGCCGCTTCGTAGACCACGATCTCGGGGCGGTCGATGCCCTTGTCGTGACCGAACTTGCGGGCGAGCTTGATCGCACCTTCGTTGGCCTCGAGGCCGGTCGAGCAGAAGAACACGTTGCTCATGCCCGACAGCTCGCACAGCTTGGCGGCGAGCTGTTCCTGCAGCGGCACCAGGTAGTAGTTCGAGCTGTGGATGAGCTTGCCGATCTGCTCTTGCAATGCCGGCACCAGTTTGGGGTGGGCGTGGCCGAGCGTGTTGACGGCAATGCCGCCCAGGCCGTCGAGGTACTTCTTGCCGTCGGTGTCCCAGACCCAGCAGCCTCGGCCATGCGAGAGCGCCAGCGGCAGGCGGCCGTAGGTGCGCATCACATGGGGTTCACTTGATGTGTGCAGCTTGTCCGGGGCATTCATGGCAGGGACTCCGTGGGTGGGCGTCAATGAAACGGGCGGGAGTGCCGATAAGTCACGTCCCGCCCTGCCACGATTCTAAAGCGGGGGCCGAATCCGGCGATGACAACGGCATGCACACCCCGGCCGCCGGCACAGATCGTGCTGCACTGCAACACATTCACGGCACAATGGCGCGTGCCGCACAACGGCCGTTCCGGACCGAGGGTCCCGCTTGGCCGCCCACTGCCGGCCGCACCGAACCGATGACCAGCCCCAAGCCCCGCGAGTTTTTCATCCAAGGTGTCACCCTGGATGGCCAGGCCTTCCGCCCCAGCGACTGGGCCGAGCGCTTGGCGGGCGCCATGTCGTGCTTCCGGCCCGACGGCGTGCAAGGCGGCATCGGCGCCTACATCGGCTATTCGCCGCTGTGCGTGCCGCGCGTCATCAACGGCGTCAAGTGCGTGATCGTCAGCGAGGCGCTCAAGGGCGTGGAGCCGATGGCCTGGGACTTCGTGATGAACTTCGCCCGCGACAACCGGCTGCAATTGGCCGAGGCCTGCCTCGTGCCCGAGGCCCCGCCGAAGTAGTTGTTACCCGACCCTAAAAGCAAAAAGGCTCGCAATGCGAGCCTTTTGTGCGGTGCCGGGGAGTGGGTCAGGCGGCGACGGCCAGTGCCTTGACCTTGGCCGACAGGCGGCTCTTGTGGCGCGCTGCCTTGTTCTTGTGGAACAGGCCCTTGTCGGCCACCGAGTCGATCACGACCTGGGCGCTCTTGAACAGCTCGGCCGCCTTGGCCTTGTCACCGGCCACAACCGCCTTCTGCACGTTCTTGATGACGGTGCGGAACTTCGAACGCAGGGCCGTGTTGGCCGCGTTGAGTTTCACGTCTTGCCGCACGCGCTTCAGACCCGAAGCGATGCGAACTGTCTTTTTCTTGGCTTTGGAAGTGGTGGCCATGTTGGAGCTTGAGCAATTGGAGCAAAGACCGCGAGTATAGCATCGGCCAGGAAGCCGCTGCAATCCGTTGGCCTGCTGGGCAGGGGCGCTCCCTATAATTCTGCCGGTCTGCCTTGCCGAGCGGCCCTCACCCGGCGCCACACTGTCGTTCATGAACCTGTTGCGGGCCGCGTCCTCCGTTTCCCTGTTCACGCTGGCGTCACGCATTTCCGGCCTGGGCCGCGAGATTCTGGTGGCGTCCTTGTTCGGCGCCGGGGCCAGCGCCGACGCGTTCAACGTCGCTTTCCGCATCCCGAACCTGTTGCGCCGCCTCTTCGGCGAAGGCGCGTTCGCGCAGGCTTTCGTGCCGGTGCTCGCCGCCACCCGCGCGGTCGAAGGGGACGAGGTCACGCACCGCCTGATCGACGCTGTTGCAACGGTGCTGTTCTGGGCGCTGCTCGTGACCTGCGTGATCGGTGTGATCGCCGCGCCCGTCGTCGTGTGGGTGATGGGCTCCGAACTGGCCGAGTTCGACAGCGCGGTCGTGATGACCCGCTGGATGTTCCCCTACATCGGTTTCATCTCGCTGGTGTCGCTGTGCTCGGGCGTGCTCAACACCTGGAAGCGCTTCGCCGTGCCGGCCGCGACACCGGTATTGCTCAACATCGCGGTGATCGCCGCCGGCTGGCTGCTGGCGCCGGTGTTCAAGCGCGCCGGCGTCGACCCGATCTATTCGCTGGCCGTCGGCGTGATGATCGGTGGTGTGCTGCAACTGGCGCTGCAGGTTCCTGCATTGCGGCGCATCGGCCAGATGCCACGCATCGGCTTGCGCTGGAGCGCCATTCGCGACGCCTGGTCGCACCCCGGTGTGAAGCGCGTGATGCATCAGATGGGGCCGGCGCTGATCGGTGTGTCGGTCGCGCCGCTGTCGATGATCATCAACACCCAGATCGCCACGCACCAGGGCGTGGGCGCCGTCTCGTGGCTGACCTACGCCGACCGGCTGATGGAGTTCCCGACCGCGCTGCTCGGCGTGGCGCTCGGTGTGGTGCTGATCCCTCAGCTCTCGGCAGCGCAGGCGCGCAACGACGTGCCGGTCTACGCCGGCCTGCTCGACTGGGGCTTGCGCCTGGCGCTGCTGCTGGCCTTGCCGTGTTCGGTGGCGCTGCTGGTGTTCCCCGACGCGCTGCTGGCCACACTCTTCCACCGTGGCGCGTTCACTGCCGACGCGGTGCGGCAGTCGGCGCTGGCGCTGATGGGCTACGGCGCCGGCCTGCTCGGCATCATCGGCGTGAAGATCTTGGCGCCCGGCTTCTATGCGCGGCAGGACGTGCGCACACCGGTGCGTATCGCGATCACCGTGCTCGTGCTGACGCAGTGCCTCAACCTCGTGTTCGTGCCTTACCTCAAGCACGCCGGGCTGGCGTTGTCGATCGGCTTGGGCGCCGTCGTGAACGCCGCCTGGCTCTTCATTGGCCTGCGCCGCGCCGGCTGGTACACACCGGCCCCGGGCTGGTTCGGTTTCGGGTTGCGCGTGCTGGTGGGTTCGGCGCTGCTCGGCGGCTTGCTGGGCTGGGGTGCGCACGCGTTCGACTGGGTCGCGTTGGGTGCCCACGAGGGAAGGCGCATCGGCCTGATGGCCGCCTTCCTCGGCGGTTCGGCGCTGCTCTATTTCGTGGCACTGGCGGCGATGGGCATCCGCCTTCGCCATTTCATGCGCCGCGGCTAAACTGGCTGCATGCCCGGCCCCCTGCAATTCGAGACGCCCAGCGCCCTTGAATTTTTCACGACGCTGGTGGCCGACGACGCCAGCCTGTCGCTCGTCGAAGCGGCGGTGTCGATCGCGCAAGACGAGTACCCGCAGCTCGACACCCTGGCCGTGCTGGCCGAGATCGACCAACTCGCCGCCCGCCTCAAGCGCAAGTTCCCCGCCGACGCCGTGCCGGTGCAGCGTCTGCGCTGGCTCAACCGCTACTTCTTCCAGGAACTGGGCTTCGCGGGAAACGTCAACCACTACTACGACCCGAACAACAGCTATCTGCATGCCGTGCTCGCCACGAGGCGCGGCATCCCGATCACACTGGCCGTGCTCTACATCGAGCTCGCCACGCAGATCGGCCTGACGGCGCGCGGTGTTTCCTTCCCCGGCCACTTTCTCGTCAAACTGCGCATGCCGCAGGGCGAGGTCGTGATCGACCCGTTCACCGGGCATTCACTCTCGCGCGACGAACTCGACGAGCTGCTCGCACCCTACAAGCGCCACCGCGGCCTGCAAGGCGACTTCGACGTGCCGCTCGGTCTGTTCCTGCAGACCGCCAATTCGCGCGACGTGCTCGCCCGCATGCTGCGCAACCTGAAAGAAGTGCACCGAAACGCCGGCGAGGCCAGGCGCCTGCTGGCGGTGCAGCAGCGGCTCGTCGTGCTGTTGCCGCGGGCCTGGGAAGAACGGCGCGACCGCGGCCTGGTGTGTGCCGAGCTGGGCCTGGTGGACGCCGCCACGCGCGACCTGGCCGCGTACCTCGAGCACGTGCCCGCGGCGCCCGACCGAGCGCTCGTCGAAGCGCAACTGCTCGCGCTCGGCCGCGGCGGCGCTTCGCGCCTGCATTGAGCCGCCGCGCAGAGCCGAACGTGGCCCGTAGAATTCTCCCGGCTTGCCGCGTTGCGCCTGCACCGGCCGCCAGCCTGGCGCCGCAACTTCACGCCTCATGACCCTGACCGCCGCACAACGCCAAACCGCCACCTGGACCGCCCTCGGGGCGCTCGCCATCCTGCTGGTCTGGCTGCTCGGGCCGGTACTCACCCCGTTCCTCATCGCCGCCGTGCTCGGCTACGTGCTGCACCCGCTGGTCGAGCGCCTCGCGGCGCGCCGAGTGCCACGCGTGCTGGCCGTCACGCTCGTCGAAGTCACGGCCATCGTCGTCGTGCTCGCGGTGATCCTGCTGCTCGTGCCGATCCTGTCGAAGCAGCTTCCGTTGCTGCGCGAACAGATCCCGCTGCTGGCCGATCGCCTGAACAACGGCCTGTCGCCGCTGCTCGCGAACTTCGGCATCAACGTGGCGCTCGACACCGCCAGCATCAAGGCCTTCGTGCTCAAGTACCTCGACGCGAACGTCGACGACTCGATCGCCACCGCGCTCAGCTCGGCGCGCATCGGCGGCAGCATCGTGCTCGCGGTGCTGGGCAACGCCTTCCTGGTGCCCATGGTGCTGTTCTACCTGCTGCTGGACTGGATGAACCTGACGCAGCGCCTCGGCGCCCTGGTGCCGCCCCGCATGCGCGAAGGTGTTCACAGCTTCGTTCAGGAGTGCGACGACGTGCTCGGCCAGTACCTGCGCGGGCAACTGCTGGTGATGCTGGTTCTGGCGGCCTACTACAGCATCGCCTTGGCGCTGTTCGGCTTCGAGCTGGCGGTGCCGGTGGGTGTCTTCACCGGGTTGGCGGTCTTCATTCCCTACGTCGGCTTCGGTTTCGGCCTGGTGCTGGCCTTGATTTCCGGTCTGTTGCAGTTCACCGGCTGGTACGGCCTGATCGCGGTGGCGGTGGTCTACGGCTTCGGGCAACTCGTCGAGAGCTTCTTCCTGACACCGCGCCTCGTCGGCGAGCGCATCGGCATGAGCGCGCTCACCGTCATCTTCGCCTTGCTCGCGTTCGGCCACCTGTTCGGCTTTGTCGGCGTGCTGCTGGCCCTGCCGGTCAGCGCGTTGCTGGTGGTCGCGGTGCGGCGGTTACGTGCCAGCTACGTTGCCAGCGAGCTGTACCTCGGATGAAGCAGATCCCCTTGGCCATCGGCGTCGAAGCGGCGAACAGCTTCGACAACTTCCTGCCCGGCGCCAATGCGCTGGCGGTGGCGCACCTGCAGGCGCTCGGGCCACAGTCGGCCCCGGTGTACCTGTGGGGCGCCAGTGGCACCGGCAAGACCCATCTTCTTCAGGCGCTGGTGTTGCAGTACCAGCAGCAGGGCGCGCAGGCTGGCTGGTTCAATGCCGAAGACCCGGCGCCCTGGATGTTCGACGAGAGCTGGTCGCTGATCGTGATCGACCGCTGCGACGAGCTTCAACCCGACCCGCAACACGCCGCCTTCACGCTCTTCGTCGAAGCCACGACGCGTGGTGTGCCGATCGTCGCCGCCGGCCGCCTGCCGCCGGTCGACCTGCCTTTGCGCGAAGACTTGCGCACGCGTCTGGGCTGGGGCCACGTGTTCGCGCTGCAGCCGCTGAACGAGACCGAAATGCGCGCCGCACTGCGGCGCGAAGCCGACCGGCGCGGCGTGTTCCTGTCGGACGATGTGATGAGCTACCTGTTGACCCGCTTCGCACGCGACCTGAAGCACCTGATGACCCAGCTCGACCGGCTCGACGAGTTCGCGCTCGCGAACAAGCGTGCGATCACGGTGCCGCTGCTCAAGCAGATGCTGATCGAAGAGGGTGGCGCGTGAGCTCGGAGGTGGGCTGCAACCTGTGTTTGTTCGACCTCGACGACACGCTGCTCCCGCTCGATTCAGACCACGCCTGGGGCGAGTTTATGCTGCGGCTCGGCTGGGTCGACGCGGCCGAATTCAAGCGCCGCAATGACGCCTTCTACGCCCAATACAAGGTCGGCGCGCTCGACATCCATGCCTACATCGAATTCGCGACCGGGCCGCTGCGCGCGCGCGGGCTTGACGCAGCCGTGCAGGCGCACCGGCAGTTCATGCAGGAAGTGATCGCGCCCAACCTGCGGCCGGCCGCCTTGCAACTGGTGCGTTCGCACCAGGCGCGCGGCGACCTGATCGCCCTCGTCACCGCCACCAACGACTTCATCACCGCGCCGATCGCGCAGGCCCTCGGCATCGGCAAGCTGATCGCGGTGCGGCTCGAACGGGGCCCCGGGGGTACCATCACGGGCCGCATCGAGGGCACACCGAGTTACCGCGAAGGCAAGGTGGCGCGGGTGCAAGCCTGGCTGGCCGAGCGCGATTGCACCTGGCACAGCTTCGAGCGCATCAGCGTCTACAGCGACTCCGTGAACGACCTGGCCCTGCTGGAGCGCGCAACCGACCCGGTGGCCACGAACCCGACGCCCGCTCTCGAAGCCGTGGCCACCGAGCGCGGCTGGCGCGTCCTGAAACTGTTCGAGTGAACCGAAGCGAATGATCAAGAAATTCATCGACAAGCTGCTGGGCAAGAGTGCCAAGGCCGAGCCTGCGACCCCCGCCGCCGGCAAGCGCGTCGAGGTGCCGAAGAGCGAACACGGCATCGACCCGTCGCTGGTCGACGAACGCGCTGTCAAGGTCGTGACCACGCTGGCCGACGCCGGCTTCGAGGCCTACATCGTCGGCGGCGCGGTGCGTGACCTGCTGGTTGGTTTGCGCCCGAAAGACTTCGACGTGGCCACCAACGCCACGCCCGAGCAGGTGAAGGGCCTGTTCCGGCGCGCCTTCATCATCGGCCGGCGTTTCCGCATCGTGCACGTGGTGTTCGGGCGCGGGCGCCAGGACCGTGGGCTTTCTGAAGTGATCGAGGTCTCGACCTTCCGCGCGATGGTCGAGGCCGCAGCGACCGACCAGGTCAGCGGCAACGAGAAGACATCGAAGAGCGACCTCGCCGGCAAGAGCCATGTGGTCGATGCCGAAGGCCGCGTGCTGCGCGACAACGTGTGGGGCCCGCAGGTCGACGACGCCGCGCGGCGCGACTTCACCGTCAACGCGATGTACTACGACCCCGTGCGCGAGATCGTGGTCGACTACCACGGCGGCATCAAGGACGTGAAGAAGAAGCTGCTGCGCATGATCGGCGACCCGGCCACGCGTTACCGCGAAGACCCGGTGCGCATCATCCGCGTGGTGCGGTTCGCAGCCAAGCTCGGCTTCGAGATCGAACCCAAGACCCGCGCGCCGATCAAGGCGATGGTCGGCCTGCTCGACAACGTGCCGGCTTCGCGCACTTTCGACGAGATGATCAAGCTGCTGCAGACCGGCCACGCGCTGGCGAGCGTCGAAGAATTGAAGAAGCAGGGCCTGCACCGGGGTGTGTTCCCGGTGATCGACGTGGTTCTCGACGAAGCGCACCGCCACGACGGCCGCGAGAAGTTCGTGCAGCTCGCCCTGGCCGACACCGACCGGCGCGTCGGCGAAGGCAAGCCGGTCGCGCCGAGCTTCATGCTCGCGTGCATGCTGTGGCACGACGTGCTGGCGGGCTGGAGCAAGCTCAAGGCGCAGGGTGAGCCGTCGTTCCCGGCGTTGCAGCAGGCCGTCGACACGGTGTTCGACGCGCGCATCGGCGACATCTCGGGCCGTGGCAAGCTGGCCGCCGACATGCGCGAGATCTGGCTGATGCAGCCGCGCTTCGAGCGCCGCACCGGCAGCAGCGTGATGTCGCTCGTCGAGCAACCGCGCTTTCGCGCCGGCTTCGACTTCCTGCGCCTGCGTGGCGACGCCGGCGAAATCGAAGGCGAGCTCGCCAACTGGTGGGAAGATTTCTCGCTCGCCGACGAAGCCGGCCGGCGTGCGTTGCTCGACGCAGCGCGCAGCCAGGAACCGGTTCGGCGTGTGCGCAGCGCTCCGCGCGCGGCGGCTGCTGGTGTCGATGCTGAAGCCGACCCGGAAGTATCGGACGGGGCCGCCGTGTCCGATGGCGACCCGGTGCGCAAGCGCCGCCGCAGGCGCCGCAAGCCGTCGGGCAGCGCAGGTGCGAAAGATTCGGCCGCCCCCGCCGCGCCATCTGGCGACGTCTGAGGGCCGGCCGTGAAAGCGCCTGAAGCCGCCGGCCTGAACCGCGAAGCGCTCGAGCGCTTGCGCGCCGCGTTCACCGCCCTCGTCGAGCGCGGGCGATTGCCCGGGGCGCAATGGCTGATCCACCGGCGCGGCACGGTCGGCTGCTTCGACAGCGTCGGTCAACTCGACCCGGTGCGTGGCGGGCCGATGCGCGAGGACGCGATCTTTCGCATCTACTCGATGACCAAGCCGGTCGTCTCGGTGGCGGCGATGCGCTTGGTCGAACAGGGCCGCCTGATGCTGCGCGACCCGGTGTCGCAGTACCTGCCCGAGTTCGTGCGCGCTCGGGTCGGCGTGGAACGCGACGGCCAGCTCGAGCTGAAGATGCCGAACCGGGCGATGACGGTGCACGACCTGTTGCGCCACACCGCCGGCCTGACGTATGAGTTTCTCGAGCCTTCTGCCGTGCGGCTGCGCTACTCGGAAGCGAAGCTGTTCGCACGCGACCGAACCGGTGCTGCACTCAGCGCGGCGATCGCGCAGATCCCGCTGATGCACGAACCCGGCAGCGTGTGGGACTACAGCCGCGCAACCGACGTGCTCGGCCGGCTGCTCGAAGTGATCAGCGGGCAGAGCCTGGGCGAACACCTGCGCGAGGCGATCTTCGAGCCGCTGGGGATGAACGACACCGGCTTCGCCGTGCCTGCTTCGCAGTACGCGCGCCTGGCCGAGCCTTTCGCGATCAACCCCGACAACGGCGTGCCCGTTTCGACCTTCGACGCGCGCGTGCCGGCGGCGCTCGAAGGCGGCGGCGGCGGCCTGATGTCGACCACGGCCGACTACGCGCGCTTTCTGCGTTTGCTGCTCGGCGGCGGCACGATCGACGGCCTGCGCCTGCTGGGCCGCAAGACCGTGGAGTTCATGACGGCCGACCACCTGGGGGCTATCCCGCGCTCGGGCGAGGTGCTGCCGCGCGGGCACGGCTTCGGCCTCGGCTTCGCCGTGAAAACCGCGCTCGGCGAGCACACCGAACCCGGCTCGATCGGCAGCTACGGCTGGAGCGGCGCGGCGGGCACCGCTTTTTTCGTCGACCCGCAGGAAGCCATGTTCGCGATCGTGATGGTGCAGGCGCCTGGCCAGCTCGACGAGGTGCGCGAGTTGTTCAGGCAGCTCGTCTATGCCGCCATCGACGACTGATGCGGCGCGGCCGGTGCAGGCCTTCGTCGGCCTCGGTGCCAATCTGGGTGATGCCCGTGCCACGCTGCACGCTGCGCTGAACGCCCTGGCGCTGCTGCCTCACACAACGCTGCGGCAGAGTTCGTCGCTCTATCGAAGCACGCCGATCGAGTCGAGCGGGCCCGATTACCTGAACGCGGTCGTGCTGCTCGAAACGCGGCTCGCGCCGCACGAACTGCTGGCCGAACTGCAAGGCATCGAAGCGGCCCATGGCCGCGAACGACCGTACCCCAACGCCCCACGCACGCTCGACCTCGACCTGCTGCTGTACGGCGAGCAGTGCATCGACAGCGCCACCCTGACCGTGCCGCATCCGCGCTTGCACGAACGGGCCTTCGTGCTGCGGCCGCTGGCCGAGATCGCTGCCGATGCCCTGGTGCCCGGTGTCGGCCGCGTGCGCGACCTGCTATTGCGGGTGGCCGACCAGCGGGCCGATAAACTGCCGAGATGAACTCCATTCCGGTTTCGCTTCAGACGGTGCTGCTGCTGGTGGCGTCGAACGTCTTCATGACCTTCGCGTGGTACGGCCACCTGAAGAACCTGGCCGACAAACCCTGGTACACCGCCGCGCTCGTGAGCTGGGGCATCGCGCTGTTCGAATACCTGCTGCAGGTGCCGGGCAACCGCATCGGCTACGCCGGGGGCTTCACCCTGGCGCAGCTCAAGATCACGCAGGAAGTGATCACGCTCGCGGTCTTCGTGCCGTTCGCGATGGTCTACATGGACCAGCCCTTCAAGCTCGACTTCTTGTGGGCCGGCCTGTGCATGGTCGGCGCGGTGTACTTCATCTTCCGCGGCTGATGGACGCCGGCCTGCAACGCTTTCGACACATCGCGATCGAAGGCCCGATCGGCGCGGGAAAGAGTTCGCTCGCGCGCAAACTGGCCGCCTACCTCGGTGCCGATCTGCTGCTCGAGCAGGCCGAAGAGAACCCTTTTCTCGGGCGCTTCTACGCCGACATGCCGGGCTACGCGTTCCAGACCCAGCTTCATTTCCTGTTCCAGCGTGTCAAGCAGATGCAGGGCATCGCGCAGCCGGGCATGTTCGCCGGCGCGCTGGTCAGCGACTTCCTGTTCGCGAAGGACGGACTGTTCGCGCGCCTGAACCTGAGCGACGACGAGTACCGCCTCTACAGCCAGATGCACGCGCAGGTGGCCGGGCAGTTCAGCGAGCCCGATCTCGTGGTCTGGCTGCAGGCCACGCCCGCCACGCTGCTGCAGCGCATCCACCGGCGCGCCATCGGCATGGAGCAGGGCATCTCGGCCGATTATCTGCAGCGCCTTTGCGACGCCTACGTCGGCTACTTCGGCTCGTATGCAGGCGCGCCGGTGTTCGCGATCGGCACCGAAGACTTCAACCCGGTCGAGAGCAAGGCCGACTTCAACGAGCTGCTGGTGCGGCTGGCTGCGTTCCGTGGCCCGCGAGAGTACTTTCATTCGGCAGGCGACGTGCCGTTCGCCTGAATGGCGCCAGGGGCCCGCGCCCCGGCAAGTACACTCCCGCCGAGTCAAATCGATGACGGTTTGATGACATGTCCAGGAGACCCCCATGCTGTTCGGCAAGCTGCTGCCTCGCGAAGGCAATTTTTTCGAGCTGTTCAACCAGCATGGCAACCACATCGTCGAAGGCGCGCGCGCTTTCATCCTGCTGATCCAGAACTACGCCGACCTGCAGCTGCGCGAGAAATACGCCGCCGAGGTCGACCGCGCCGAGAAGCAGGCCGACCGCATCACCGCCGAGGTGAACCGGCTGCTGCACAAGACCTTCATCACGCCGATCGACCGCGAGCAGATCCATGGCCTGATCAACGCGATGGACGACATTCTCGACCTGCTGCAAGACGCCACCGAGACCATGTCGCTCTACGACGTGCGCGCGATGACCGAAGACGTGCTGCGCCTGGGTGACCTGAGCGCCAAGTGCTGCGAGCGCGTCCAGCATGCGGTGTCGCTTCTGCCCCGGATCAGCCAGCCGGCCACGGCCGAGGCGGCGATCAAGACCTGCGAAGAGATCGACAAGCTCGAGTCCGACGCCGACCGGGTGATGCGCTCGGCCATGTCGAAGCTCTTTCGCGAAGAGACCGACGTGCGCGAGCTGATCAAGCTCAAGGCGATCTACGAACTGCTCGAGTCGATCTCCGACCGGTGCGAAGACGTGGCGAACCTGATCGAGGGCGTCGTCCTCGAAAATTCCTGAACTGACGCTGCGTTCCGATGGGCTCTGTACAGACTGCCTTCTGGGTCGTCGCGATGCTGGTCGTGCTGGCGATCGCGTTCGACTTCATGAACGGTTTCCACGACGCGGCGAACGCGATCGCGACGGTCGTTTCCACCGGCGTGCTCAAGCCACAGCAGGCGATCATCTTCGCGGCCTTCTTCAACGTGCTGGCGATCGCGGTGTTTCACCTGAACGTGGCGGCCACGGTGGGCAAGGGCATCGTGCTGCCGGGCGTGGTCGACCACCACGTGGTGTTCGGCGCATTGATCGGTGCGATCTTCTGGAACGTGGTGACCTGGTGGTACGGCATTCCGTCGAGCTCGTCGCACGCGCTGATCGGCGGCATCGTCGGCGCGGTGATCGCCAAAGCCGGCGCCACGTCGCTGATCGCCGCCGGCGTGTGGAAGACGGTGCTGTTCATCTTCGTCTCGCCGCTGCTCGGCTTCCTGTTGGGCTCGATCCTGATGGTCGTGGTGGCACACCTGTGCCGGCGCGCTTCACCGCTGCGGGTCGACAACCTGTTCCGGCGCCTGCAGCTGGTGTCGGCCGGCCTGTACAGCCTGGGCCACGGCGGCAACGACGCCCAGAAGACGATCGGCATCATCTGGATGTTGCTGATCGCCTCGAACTACACCCCGGCCACCGACGCCATGCCGCCGAGCTGGGTGATCTGGAGCTGCTACATCGCCATCGGCCTGGGCACGATGTTCGGCGGCTGGCGCATCGTCAAGACCATGGGGCAGAAGATCACCAAGCTCAAGCCGGTGGGCGGCTTCTGCGCCGAAACCGGCGGAGCGATCACGCTGTTCCTGGCAACGGCGCTCGGTGTACCGGTGTCGACCACCCACACCATCACCGGCGCGATCGTCGGCGTGGGTTCGGTGCGCCGCGCTTCGGCAGTGCGCTGGGGCGTGGCCGGCAACATCGTGTGGGCGTGGATCTTCACGATCCCGGCCTCGGCCTTCGTGGCCGGGGTGTTCTACTGGATCAGCCTGCGCCTGTTCGTCTGATCACCGGGCCGGCGGCGCGGCCTGGTACTCGAAATAGCGTTGTGCGCTGAAGGCGATCGTGGCCATCAGCACACCCGCGCCCAGGCTCAGCGCGGTGATCACGCCGATGATCACGATCCAGCCGCTGGGCTGCACGGCGCCGCTCGGGTTGAAGCGCGCCTGCCACTTTTCGTCGGATGTGAGCCCGAGCACGAGCGCGCTGACCATGGCGATGGTCAGCGTCAGGCCGAGCATCGGAATCAGCACCCACGCCAGATGGTCGTCGACGCCCAGATGACGCATGCGCTGCACACCGTACAGGCCGGCCAGCGTGGGCGCCACGACGAGCCAGCCTGCCTTGTCTTTCAGCCCGTGCAGGTAGAAGCGGTGCAGGCCGAAGCAGCCGCCGACGACCGCGAACCAGGTGGCCAGCGTCTTCGACTTGAGCGCGCCAGGCGCGCTCACGCTGCGTCCACCGGCGCGGTGCGGGCCCCCTGGCCGAGGTTCTTCTGCATCAGCACCACGTCGAGCCAGCGCTCGAACTTCCAGCCGGCGGCTTTCATCACGCCGACGGGTTCGAAGCCCAGGGTGCGGTGCACGCCGATCGAGCCGAGGTTGGCCGAGTCGCCGATCACGGCCAGCATCTGCCGCGCGCCAGCGGCTTCGCAGCGCGCCAGCAGCTCGGCCAGCAGCAGGCGCCCGAGGCCCTGGCCTTTGGCGTCGGCCGCCAGGTAGACCGAGTCTTCCAGGCAGAAGCGGTAGGCGCGGCGCGGGCGGAAGTGGTTGGCATAGGCGTAGCCCAGCACCGCGCCGCCGCGCTCGGCCACGAGCCAGGGCAGGCCCTTGGAGAGCACGTCGTCGCGGCGCCGCGCCATCTCGGCCTCGTCGGGCGCTTCGAGCTCGAAGGTGCCGGTGCCGTTCAGCACGTTCCAGCCGTAGATGGCCGTGATGGCGGGCACGTCGGCGGGGGTGCTGGGGCGGATCAGCAGCGAGGCGGCGGTCATGTCGGTTCCCAAGGATGGTTGCTCTGAGTTTATAATGCGCGGTTTCGTTGCTGGCCGAGCGAGCGTTCGGCGTATCTACGGCAACGAGGGACAGCACGTGCTGTCGGAGGCTGCGCACCGCAAGGCGCAAAGGCTCCGGTGGCTCCCGATCTGCCTGACCTGCGTGCCCTGACCGGCGCGGTGTCCTGGTGCGGTGGAAGATTGAACATTCTGAAGGAACAGTCATGGTCGTGATCCGACTCGCACGAGGTGGTGCCAAGAAGCGCCCGTTTTTCAACATCGTCGTTGCCGACTCGCGCACCCGACGCGACGGCCGCTTCATCGAGCGCGTGGGCTTCTACAACCCCGTCGCCTCGGGTGGCGAGCAGCCGCTGCGCGTCGCGTTCGACCGCATCGAACACTGGACCGCCACCGGCGCCCAGTTGTCGCCGACCGTCCAGCGCCTGGTCGCCCAGGCCAAGGCTGCGGCCTGATCTCTCGGTTGCCGCGCGCGGTTGCGCACTCGCTCCCGTGAGTGCCTCTGCGCCCAGCCTCGCCGCCGAACCGGGCTGGCCCGAAGACGCGGTCGAGGTGGGCATCGTGGTCGATGCCTGGGGGCTGAAAGGCTGGATCAAGGTCAAGCCTTTCGCGTCCGACCCGCAGGCGCTGTTTTCATCGCGCCGCTGGTTCATCAAACCTTCCGACAAGGCTGGCTTGCAACGCCCGGCCACGATCGTGAAGCCGGTGCCGCCGTTGCTGCGGATCACGCAGGTCAAAGACCACGGTGACGTGGTCGTGGCCCTGGCTCAAGAGTTGCCCGACCGCGACGCCGCCGAAGCACTGCGCGGCGCACGGGTCTTCATCGGCCGCTCGAGCTTTCCGACGGCCGGAGCTGACGAGTTCTACTGGGTCGACCTGATCGGCCTCGGTGTCGTGAACCGTCAGGGCGAAACGCTCGGCACGGTGACCGGGCTCATCGACACCGGCCCGCACAGCGTCTTGCGGGTGGCGCCCCAAGGCGTGCTCGACGAAGCCGGCGAAAGGCTCATTCCTTTCGTCTCCGCCTACATCGACGCCGTGAGCCTGGAGCAGCGCTTGATCACGGTCGATTGGGGCCTGGACTTCTGACGCAGCGCTGCGGCCCGCCCATGCGTTTCGACATCGTCACGCTGTTCCCCGAACTGTTTGCACCGCACCTGGTGCACGGCGTCACGCGGCGTGCCTTCGAGTCGGGGCAGGTCGACGTGAAACTCTGGCCGCTGCGCGACTTCGCCGACAACAACTATCGGCGCGTCGACGATCGCCCTTATGGTGGTGGCCCCGGCATGGTGATGCTGGCCGAGCCGCTCGGGCGCGCGCTGAGCGCGGTGCGTGCGGCGCGCCAGGATGCCCAGCCGGCGCCGCTGGTGCACTTCACGCCGACCGGCCGCCGCATCGACCAGGCGGTGGTTCGCGAGTTCGCTGCCGGTGCCGGCGCGATCTTTCTTTGCGGCCGCTACGAAGGCATCGACCAGCGGTTCATCGACCGCCATGTGAGCATGGAGCTCAGCCTGGGCGACTTCGTGCTCTCGGGCGGCGAACTGCCGGCACTGGCCCTGCTCGACGCCGTGGCGCGCTTGCAGGACGGTGTGCTGGGCGACGCCCAATCGCACCAGCAGGACAGCTTCGAAGACGGGCTGCTCGACTGCCCGCACTACAGCCGCCCGGAACTGCTGCCCGGTGAAGGCGGAGCGCAAGCGGTACCGGCGGTGCTGATGTCGGGTCACCACAAGGACATCAGTCGCTGGCGGCGCGAGCGGTCGCTCGAACTCACGGCACGCCGGCGGCCCGACCTGTTGGCCGCCGCCCGGGCCGCGGGCCGCCTGACGCCGGCAGACGAGAGTTACCTCGCCTCACTCAGGCTATAATCAAAGGCTTTTCGATCCTCTGCCGCGCAGGGGCACAGGCTTCGTGCCGCCGCCCCAACCCAATTCCAAACCACGCGCCGGCAAGATCACTTGGAGAAAACCATGGATCTGATCCAGACCCTCGAGCAGGAAGAAATCGCCCGGCTCAACAAGACCATTCCCGCGTTCGCCCCGGGCGACACCGTGATCGTCAGCGTCAACGTGGTCGAAGGCACGCGCAAGCGCGTCCAGGCTTTCGAAGGCGTGGTGATTGCCAAGCGCAACCGCAGCCTGAACTCAAGCTTCATCGTTCGCAAGATCTCCAGCGGCGAAGGCGTGGAGCGCACGTTCCAGCTGTACAGCCCGCTGATCTCGTCGATCGAAGTCAAGCGCCGCGGTGATGTGCGCCGCGCCAAGCTGTACTACCTGCGCAGCCGTTCGGGCAAGTCGGCACGCATCAAAGAGAAGCTCGCCTGACGCAACCCGCGGCCGCCACAGCGGGCCGCACGACGGGCCGCCCCACGGGGCGGCCTGTTTCATTCCGGATTCCCGATGGCGCTCAGCTTCGATCCGCAGAAACTCCCGGTCCTCGGTGTCGATGACCACTTGCCGCCTGTGGCGGCGGGTTCGCTGCTGACCGATTCATTGCGCCAGCGTTTCAACGCGCCGCCGGCGTGGTCGCCCGAGATCAAGGCCGAACCGCGCTTCTTCGAGCGCGCCCCGGCTGCTGCTTCGGTGCTGATCGCTCTGGTGCCGCGCGACGACGAAATCACCGTCCTGCTGACCCAGCGCACCGACCACCTCACCGACCACCCGGGCCAGATCAGCTTTCCCGGCGGTCGGGCTGAGCCGGAAGACGCCGACGCCGCGGCCACCGCGCTGCGCGAAGCGCACGAAGAGATCGGCCTGGAGTCTTCGTTCGTCGACGTGCTGGGCACCATGCCCACCTACACGACCGGCACAGGCTTCATCGTGACGCCGGTGGTCGCGTTCGTGCGCCCCGGGTTCGCGCTGCGGGCTGACCCGTTCGAGGTGGCCGAGGTGTTCGAGGTGCCGCTCGCGTTCCTGATGAACCCGGCCCATCACCAACGCCATGTCGTCGAGGTCGACGATACCCGGCGCGAGTTCTTGTCGATGCCCTGGCAGGGGCTGGACGAACAGGGTGAGCCGCGTCGTTACTTCGTCTGGGGCGCCACGGCCGCGATGCTGCGCAATCTGTACCGCTTCCTGGCGGCCTGAAGGCGAGCGAACGAACCCCGTCGGTATCATTGCCGCGCATGAGTTTCTTCGCCGTCCTGTTCGCGCTGCTGATCGAGCAGCTCAAACCCTTGCCGCGCGGCAACGTGGTGCACGACGCGTTGACCGGCTGGCTGCGCTGGACCGGCCGCAATTTCGACGCCGGGCGCGATCACCACGCCTGGGTGGTCTGGAGCATCACGACGGTCGTGCCAGCGCTGCTGGCGTGGGCCATCTATGCCGGTGTCGCGCATTTCAGCCTGCTGCTCGCGCTGCTGTGGAACGTGGCGGTGCTCTACGTCACGCTTGGCTTTCGCCAGTTCAGCCACTACTACACCGACATCCGCGACGCCCTCGATCGGGGTGACGAAGCCGAGGCGCGCCGCCTGCTGTCGGAGTGGCGGCACCTCGACGCGAGCGAGCTGCCCCGCACCGAGCTGTTGCGCCACGTGATCGAACACTCGCTGTTGGCCGCGCACCGCCATGTGTTCGGTGTGTTCTTCTGGTTCGTGCTGCTCTCGTCGTTCGGCCTCGGCCCGGCGGGCGCGGTGCTGTACCGCATGGCCGAGTACGCGAGCCGCTACTGGGCGTTCAAGAGCCGCACCATCGACGCGGCCGTGAACGAAACGCTGATGAACCTGTCGCAGCGCGTGTTCAATCTGCTCGACCACGTGCCGGCGCGGCTCACGGCCTTCGGCTTCGCGGTGGTCGGCAATTTCGAAGAAGCGGTGAGCTGCTGGCGCCGCGATGCGGGGCTGTGGAAACACCCGAACGAAGGCATCATCCTGGCCGCCGCCGCCGGCGCGGTGGGGGTGCAACTCGGGGGCGCGGCTGCGCCCGGCGTCACGCCCGACCGCTCCAAGACCTTCGAGGCCGGCGCCGCGCCCGAAGCGGTGTTCGCCGACGGGTCCACACCGGGGCTGGCACCCGAGCCGGGCCACTTGCGCAGTGTGGTCGGGCTGGTGTGGCGCTCGGTCGTGTTGTGGATGCTGCTGCTCGCCTTGCTGTCGCTCGCCAACCTGGTCGGTTGACCCGGCGCTTCAGCGCCGCTGCACGAGTTCGCTCAATATCTCGCCATAGATGCGGTAGCGCGACTCGCTGATCTCGCCACGCTGCAGAGCAGCACGCACGCCGCAGCCCGGTTCATGCTGGTGGCTGCAGTTGTAGAACTTGCAGTCCGCGGTGTGCGCGCGCAGGTCGGGCATCAGGCCCGACAACTGGTTCGCGTCGATCTGGCGCAGGCCGAATTCCTGAAAGCCTGGCGAATCGATCATCGCCGTGTCGCGCGCGGCGTCGATCCAGTACCACTGCGTGGTCGTCGTCGTGTGGCGGCCGGAATTCAGCGCTTGCGAAATGTCGCCGACCTGCGCCTTCGCGTCGGGCGCGAGCAGGTTGATCAGCGTGCTCTTGCCGGTGCCGCTCGGCCCGAGCACGAGCGTGGCGCGGCCGTCGAGCAGCGGGTCGAGCACGCTGCGGGCTTCGGCAGGGCGCGCTTTCAAGGCCATCTCGAGCACGTCGACGCCCATCGCGGTATAGGGCGCGAGCCGGGCCCGGGCGGCGCCGATCGTCTCGAGGTCGGCCTTGTTGAGCACGATGCGCGCCGGGATCCCGGCGCTCTCGGCCGCGATCAGCGCGCGCGCGAGCTGCGACTCGCTGAACACCGGTTCTGCTGCGACCAGGATCAACAACTGGTCGAGGTTGGCGGCGAACGATTTGGTCTTCCATTCGTCTTGCCGGAACAGCAGGTTGCGGCGCGGCTCCACGTGTTCGATCACCCCTTCGTCACCCGAGGCCTGCCAGCGCACGCGGTCACCGACGACGCAGTCGCTCTTCTTGCCACGCGGGTGGCACTTGAGGCGAACGCCTTCGGGCGATTCGACGATGTAGTGGCGGCCGTGGCCGGCGACCACGAGGCCCGGGTCGAGCGCCGCGGTCTTGCTCAACGCAAAGTCACCGGCACACGCTCACGCAATGAAAGCCACCAGCGCGTCGGTCTTTGCCGCGCAGATGAAGTCGTTGATCGAGATGCCACCGACCGAGTGGGTGTTGAAGCGCACCACGCAGCGGCTGTAGCTCACGGCCAGGTCGGGGTGGTGGTCTTCGGTGTTGCAGACCCAGGCGAGCGCGTTCACGAACGCGATGGTTTCAAAGTAGTTCTTGAACGAGAAAGTCTTCTCGATCGAGCCGTCTTTCAAGTGCCAGCCGCTGACCTGGGCCAGGTGGTCGTGCACGGCGGCGTCGCTCATCGGCAGGCCGCCTTCGAGGGCCTGGCATTTCTGGTGCAGAAGGTTGCTCATGGGCTCACGCGGGTTGGGGCACCGGGGCCCGCGCCAGCGCCGCGAGGCGCTCCGACGCAGGCGGGTGCGAGTAGTAGAAGCGGACGTAAACCGGGTCGGGCGTCAGCGTCGAGGCGTTGTCTTCGTGCAGTTTCAGCAACGCGCTGGCGAGGTCGCCACCACTCGCTTGTTGGCAGGCGTAGGCATCGGCCTCGAACTCGTGACGGCGTGAGAGTTGCGCGAACAACGGCGAGACGAAGTAGCCGAACACGGGCGTGACCAGCAGGAACAGCAACAGGGCGACCGCGTCGTTCGGCGCGCCGGCCGAAGGCCGCACACCGAGCCCGGTGTAGAACCAGACCTGCGTCGACAGCCAGCCGAGCAGCGCGAAGCCCGCCAGGCTGATCGCGAATATCGAGGCGATGCGCTTGATCACGTGCTTGTGCTTGAAGTGGCCGAGCTCGTGGGCAAGCACCGCTTCCACTTCACCCGGCGAGAGCTTGTTCAGCAGCGTGTCGAAGAAGACCACGCGCTTGGACGCGCCGAAGCCGGTGAAGTAGGCGTTGGCGTGGGCCGAGCGCTTGCTGCCGTCCATCACGAACAGGCCTTTCGCTGCGAAGCCGCAGCGCGCCATCAGCGCCTGCACGCGCGCCTTCAGCGACTCGTCGGCGAGCGGCTCGAACTTGTTGAACAGCGGCGCGATCACGGTCGGGTACAGCACCAGCACGA
Organism: Rhizobacter sp.; assembly: GCF_032229685.1. Classification (GTDB taxonomy): domain Bacteria; phylum Pseudomonadota; class Gammaproteobacteria; order Burkholderiales; family Burkholderiaceae_C; genus LMDS01. The sequence continues at coordinate 20,899 of NZ_JAVTWP010000020.1, forward strand.
GCAGATTGAAACCCATCCACGCGCCCCAGGCCCACAGCCACCACAAGCCACCGGTGGCGCCCATGATCCACAACATCAGCGCGGCGATCGGCAGGCCGATCAATGCGCCGACGAACAAGCCCTTGAACATGTCGGCCACGTAAAGCTTCCACGTCATTCGGTTGAAGCCGAACTGCTGCTCGATGCGAAAGGTGCTGTAGAGCTCGAAGGGCAGGTCGAGCAGGCCGCCGATCAGCGCGAAGCCCACGAACAGCGCGAGCTGGTAAGCCATGTCGCCCCAGCGCGGCTGCACGACGTCACGCAAGACAGTGTTCAGCGCGTCGATGCCACCGAGCAGCGTCCAGCCGAGCAGCACGGCCGCGCCGAAGGCCATGGTCAACAGGCCGAAGCGGCCTTTGGCGAGCGTGTAGTCGGCGGCGCGCTGGTGCGCTGCGAGCGTGATCGTTCCGGCAAACGCGGATGGCACGGTGTCGCGGTGTGTCGCCACATGGCGCATCTGCCTCGTGGCGAGCCAGAACTTGACGCCCAGCGACGCCAGCAGGGCGGCCGCGAACAGCAGGGTCAGGGTGGAAGATTGCATGGGCCGAAGTGTAGGGCGCCCGGCATGCGGCGAGGGCCGGGGCTGCGAGAATCCCCGCCAGGAGAAAAACCATGACCGACAGCAACAGCATCCTTCTGACCAGCAGCGACCAGAACCTCGTGTGGATCGACCTCGAGATGACGGGCCTCTACCCCGACACCGACCGTATCATCGAGATCGCCGTCGTCGTGACCGACGCCAACCTCAACCACCGCACCGAAGGCCCGGTGTTCGCCGTGCACCAGAGCGACGCCGCGCTCGACGCGATGGATGCGTGGAACAAAGGCACGCACGGCAAGAGCGGGCTGATCGACCGGGTGAAGGCTTCGACCGTCGACGAAGCCTCGGCCGAGGCGCAGGTGATCGAGTTTCTGAAGCGCTACGTGCCCAAGAGCACCTCGCCGATGTGTGGCAACAGCATCTGCCAGGACCGGCGGTTCCTGGCGAACTACATGCCCAAGCTCGAAGCCTTCTTCCACTACCGCAACCTTGACGTGAGCACGCTCAAGGAACTGGCCAAACGCTGGAAGCCCGAGATCCTGGCCGGATTCAAGAAGGCGCAGGCCCACACGGCGCTGGCCGACATCCACGAGTCGATCGAAGAACTGGCCTACTACCGCGAGCACCTTCTGGCCAAGTGATCGACCGGGCAGCTTGCGGGAAAACCCGATACGACATAGAATCCGAGCTTCGCCGCAGGTTGATTGAAGTGCGGCGTTTCGTTCATCCCCTCTGACCTCATCGAGTCTTCCCACGTGAAGCGCATCCGGCGCGACGTGCGGCCTGTTCGAACCCTTTGAACCTTGCGGTTTTCAGGAATGGTTGGCGGCGATGCCGTCGCTTTGACTGTTCCCGAGGTCCAGCCCCAGTTCATGGTGCTGGTTCGGACCTTCTCCCCAGCGACTTGTCTGTCGGCACTTCAACGTGCCGGCGGCGCTTTGTTCGCGCGCTCACCACGGGTGACGCGCGGCGGCGCCATGTATATGAGATCTGAGAACCATGAGTTTCGAAACATTGGGCCTGAATGAAGCCCTGACCAAAGCAGTCGCCGCATCCGGCTACGACACCGCCACCGAAGTGCAGAGCCAGTCGATCCCGCCCGCGCTCGCAGGCGCCGACCTGATGGTCTCGGCCAGCACCGGCAGCGGCAAGACCGCCTCGTTCATCCTGCCCGCGCTCGAGCGTGTGCTCGCCGCCCGCGGCGACAACAGCAAGCGCCGCGAAAAGGGCGTGATCTATGGCCCGCGCGTGCTCGTGCTGTGCCCGACCCGCGAACTGGCGATGCAGGTCGCCAAGGCCGCCGCCACCTACGGCCGCTTCGTGCAGGGCCTGCGCGTCGCCACCGTCGTGGGTGGTGTGCCGTACCCGGCGCAGATCGCCGCGTTGCGTGGCCCGCTCGACATCCTGATCTCGACCCCCGGCCGCCTGCTCGACCACCTGCAGACCGGCAAGGCCGTGCTCGAAAACGTCGAGATGCTGGTGCTCGACGAAGCCGACCGCATGCTCGACATGGGCTTCATCGACGACATCAACACGATCTCAGACGCCATTCCTGCCGCGCGCCAGACCCTGATGTTCAGCGCCACCTTCGCCGGCCACGTGGGCCGCCTGGCGCAGAACCTGTTGCGTGACCCGAAGCGCATCGACGTCGCCTCGCACACCGACACGCACGAGAACATCGAGCAGCGCCTGCACTGGGCCGACAACGTGAACCACAAGAACGCGTTGCTCGACCACATCCTGACCCAGAAAGACATGGAACAGGCGTTGGTGTTCACGAGCACGCAGCGCGACGCCGACTGGCTCGCCGACCGCCTCGCCGACATGGGCCACCACGTCGCTTCGCTGCACGGTGGCCACCCGCAAGGCCGGCGCAACCGCGTGTTGCAAGGCCTGCGCAACCGGCAACTGAAGATCCTCATCGCCACCGACGTGGCGGCGCGTGGCATCGACGTTCCCACCATCAGCCACGTGATCAACTACGGCCTGCCGATGAAGGCCGAAGACTACGTGCACCGCATCGGCCGCACCGGCCGCGCCGGCCGCAACGGCCTGGCGATCACGCTCGGCGAACGCATGGACGTGGGCATGATCCGCCGCATCCAGCAGTTCACGACGCAGAGCATTCCGGTGGCGATGATCGAAGGCCTTGAGCCCAAGACGCCGGAACCCAAGATGTTCGCAATGCGCAGCGAAGGCGCTCCGGCCGGCCGCTTCGGTGGCAAGCCTTTCGGCAAGCCGGGTTACGGCCCGGCCAAGAGCTTCGGCAAGAAGCCCTTCGCACCGCGTCAGGGTGAAGGTTTTGCGCCGCGTGAGCGCGCGCCGTTCGACCGCCACGCCGGTGACCGAGACGGCAACCGTTTCGAGCAACCGCGCCCGCCGATGGGTGGTGACGGCCAACGCAGCCCCTTCGACCGCGCGCCCAGCGCCGGCCGCATCGACCACAAGGCCGGTGGCTTCGCGCCGCGCAAACCGGGTGCCCCGGCCGGCAAGGGCCCGTTCAAGCCGCAACGCCCGCGCCCGGGTGGTTTCACACGCTGAACGGCCCCGACGGCTCAAAGAAAAAGCCCGCACACGCGGGCTTTTTTGCGGGCGATTGCCGCGCTGAAGACCGCCTCAGAGCCGGTGCACCACCACCTTGACGGTCATGCCCAGGTAGTCGCCGTTCTCGCCGTACCAACTGCCGGCGATCGGCGCGGCTTGCGACGGGTCACGCGCCACGCCGACACGGATCAGCTGGTTGCCGCCGAGCAGGTTGTTGGTCGGGTCGAAAGGCACCCAGCCTGCGCCCGGCAGGTAAGCCTGCAGCCACGCGTGGGTGGCGCCGGCACCGACCGTGTGGTCGGCTTCACCGCCATCGAGCGCCGGGTCGTACAGGTAGCCCGACACGAAGCGCGTGGCGATGCCCAGGCGCCGCACCGCTTCCATCATCAGCAGCGCGAAATCACGGCACGAGCCGGTGCTGAGCTTGAGCGTTTCCTGCGGCGTCTGCGTGCCCTGTTCGTCACGCGCGGCATAGTTGAAGTTGTCGCGGATGAACTGGTTCATCTTGACCAGCAGGTCGCGCGTGCCGGTCAGCCCGTCGGTGCGGATGAACTGCCGAGCCCAGGCCGTGAGGTGGCCGCCCGGGTCGTCGTGGTGCGGGCGCAGGTACTGTTCGAGGTCGAAGCGCTCTTCCACGCTGTAGGCGAACGGAAAGACCTCGGCGCTCGGCGCCAGCGGCAGCTCGAGGTTGTTGGTGTGCGCGTGTTCGATGGTGAAGCTGCAGACGATCTTCAGCTCGGCCGCCGACACGAGCGGCTGCACCAGCGCCACCGAGTTCGAGTGCGGGTCCTGGATCATGCGCACCGTGCACTCGGGGCTCACTTCGAGGTCGGTGGCCAGCACGCGCAGGTCGTGGCTGTCACGCGGGCGAAACATCACCCGGTGTTCGCCGAAGCTCACCGGCTGCTGGTAGTGGTAGATCGTCGTGTGGACGATCTCGTACTGGACGGGCATGAGCAGCTTCAGACGCCCAGCAGTTCCACCTCGAACATCAGGGTCGCGTTCGGCGGGATCACGCCGCCCGCGCCGCGCGCGCCGTAGCCGAGTTGCGGCGGGATCACCAGCACGCGCGTGCCGCCGACCTTCATGCCTTGCACGCCTTCGTCCCAGCCCTTGATGACCATGCCGGCACCGAGGCCGAACTCGAAGGGGTCGTTGCGGTCCTTGCTGGAATCGAACTTGGCGCCCTTCACGCCGTCGTTGTAGAGCCAGCCGGTGTAGTGCACCGAAACTTGTTGGCCGGCCTGCGCAGTGGCGCCGGTGCCCGGCACGGTGTCTTCGTATTGCAGGCCGGAAGCGGTGGTGGTCATGGTGAGCCTTTGTGTGAGTCGATCGAACAGGTCCGGCATCATGCCAGCCCCGCGCCGGCAATCACGCCGGCCAGCGCTCGCGCCATGCTGCCGTGGCGGCGGCGAGCCAGCGCGCAATATCCGTGCCTTCGATGCGCAAGCCGAGCACCGCGCCCGCTTCCCGCAGTGCCTGCAGGGGCCTCTCAAGCGCCAGCGCCTGCGCGCCGTTCTGCTTCGAAAGCTTTTCGCCGTTCGGGCCGAACACCAGCGGGGTGTGCAGGTAGCTGGGCGTGGCGAGGCCGAGACAACGTTGCAGGTGGATCTGCCTCGGCGTGTTGTCGGCCAGGTCTGCGCCGCGCACCACGTGGGTGACGCCTTGTGCCGCGTCGTCGACCACCACCGCGAGCTGGTAGGCCCACCAACCGTCGGCGCGCTTGAGCACGAAGTCACCGACCTCGCGCGTCAGGTCTTGATGCAGGGCGCCGAGGCGGCGGTCGTGCCAGGCGATGTTCAGCGCTTCGTGCGTGCCCTGGGCTGCGGCGAGCAGGCGCACGGCGCGTGCCGGTTTGCCGTGCAGGCCACTGCGGCAGGTGCCGGGATACACGAGCTCATGGTGGCGTTCTCGCTCGCGGCCTTCTGACCTGAGCACCTGCTCGATGTCGCTGCGCGTGCAGCCGCAAGGGTAGGCCCAGCCCGCGCCGGCCAACCGATCGAGCGCGCCTTGGTACAAGGCACTTCTTGTCGACTGCCAGACCGGCTCGTCGTCGGCCACCAGCCCGCAGGCCGCGAGCTGCGTCAGGATCTGTTCGGCCGCGCCGGGCACGCAGCGTGGTGTGTCCACGTCTTCGATGCGCACCAGCCAACGCCCGCCGTGTGCGCGCGCATCGAGCCACGAAGCGAGCGCGGCCACCAGCGAGCCGGCATGCAGCGGGCCGGTGGGCGACGGAGCGAAGCGGCCGACGTAAGCCACGCCGTTCACATGCCTGCAAGCGGCATCTGCGTGTGCCGCTCGAGCAGCGCCTGCCGCGTGGCCGGGCTTTCGAGCTGCCCCAGCCACCAGCGCAGCGCCAGGCCGAGCTGTGGCTTGCGCGCCGCGCCCGGCGTGCTGCTGACCGGCGTGCGCCATGCGTAGGCCAGGCGCACGCTCTGCGAGCCGCGGTGCACCGGCTTGACGACGAGCCGCCCTGCGGCGATGTGCTCGCGCGCCAGCGGCTCCGGCACGAAGCCGCAACCCATGCAACGCAATTGCGCTTCGATCTTGAGCTGCATGCTGCTGACGGTCAGCACGTCCTGCCCGGGGAGCAGGTTGACGGTCAGCGGCGTGAGGCGTTGCGCCGAGTCGGCCACGGCCACGGCGCGGTGGCGCACCAGTTCCAGGTCGCTGATCGGCGCGCCGCAGGCCGCGAGCGGGTGGTGCGGCGCCACCGCGAACACGAAGTCGAGGCTGCCGAGTTCCTTGAATTGAAACCCGGGCGAGGCCGTGCGGTCGAGCCCAACGCCGATCGCTAGGTCGGCCTGGCCCGACACCAGCGCTTCCCAGGTGCCCGACATCACCTCGGTGCGCAAACGCAGCCGCGTGCCCGGGCTGCCGAGCGTGGCGGGCAGGGCGGCGCTGTCGGCCGCGCGCGGCGCCGCCGGTTGCGGCGCGAGCGCGTAGAAGGCCTCGCACAGCTCGAACATCGTCACGCGCGACAGCACCCCATCGACCGCCACGCTGAGCTGCGTTTCCCAGCCGGTGGCCACGCGCTTGACCCGGTGCGCCACCGCGTCCATCTGCTCGAGCAGGCGCCGGCCTTCGCTCAGCAGTTCTTCGCCGGCGGCGGTGAGGCGCGCCTGGCGCGAGCGGCGGTCGAAGAGCAGCACGTCGAGCGCGTCTTCGAGCTGGCGCACGCTGTAGGTGAGCGACGACGGCACCTTGCCGAGTTCGCGGGCCGCGGCGGCGAAGCTGCCGGTGCGGGCGATCACGTCCATCATCGAGAGGGCGTCGGGTGTGAGGACGTTGCGGCTGTCGGGCATGGGCGACTGGAGTGTGAAAAGTCGTTCATCTTATTTGAACGATCACTTCAACGCGCGCTGCACCGTGCGGCGCTGTGCCGCACCTAAAGTTCGTTCATCAAAAGGAGAGCCGACATGCTCACACTGCGCAAATCGAACGAACGAGGCTTTGCCGACCACGGTTGGCTCAAGAGCTTCCACAGTTTTTCATTCGCCGACTACCACGACCCGAAGCACATGGGCTTCGGCAACCTGCGTGTCATCAACGAAGACCGCATCGCCCCCGGCACCGGCTTCGGCACGCACGGTCACCGCGACATGGAGATCGTGAGCTACGTGCTGAGCGGCGAGCTCGCGCACAAGGACAGCATGGGCAACGGCGAGGCCGGCGCGGCCCAGGCCGGCGTGATTCGCCCGGGCGACGTGCAGCGCATGAGCGCCGGCACCGGCGTGCGCCACAGCGAGTTCAACCACGCGCCGAAAGACACGACACACTTTCTGCAGATCTGGATCGAGCCGAGCCAGCGTGGCATCGAACCCGGCTACGAGCAGAAGCACTTCGACGCCGGCTCGAAGAGCGGCACGCTGCGACTCGTCGCTTCAGCCGACGGTCGTGACGGCTCGGTGACGATCCACGCCGACGCCGCCATCTACAGCGGTCTGTTCGCCGCCGGGCAGGCGGTCAAGCGCGAGCTCGACCCGTCGCGCAAGGCGTATGTGCACCTCGTGCGCGGCAGCCTCGACGTCAACGGCCAGCACCTGCAGGCGGGCGATGCTTTGCGCATCGAGAACGAGACGCTGCTCGAGATCGACAACGGCGTCGATGCCGAAGTGCTGGTGTTCGACCTTCACTGATTCCCTTTCCCTTTCACCCTTTCTTTCATCAAAGGATTTCCGTGCTCAACAACCTGCAAAACCCACTGGCCCTCGTCGGCCGCATCCTGCTCGCGCTGATGTTCGTGCTGGCCGGCTTCAGCAAGATCGGCGGCTTCGCCGGCACGGCGGGTTACATCGCGTCCAAGGGCCTGCCTGCCGCTTCGCTGCTCGCGGCGCTCACCATCGTGCTCGAAGTGGGCGGTGGCCTGGCGATCATGTTCGGCTTCTTCACCCGCTGGTCGGCGTTGGCGCTGGCCGGCTTCACCCTGCTGGCAAGCTTCATCTTCCACGCGTTCTGGAGCCTGCCGGCCGACCAGCAGATGGTGCAGCAACTCATGTTCATGAAGAACATCTCGGTCGCCGGTGGTCTGATGGTGCTGGCCGCGTTCGGCGCCGGCGCGATCAGCATCGATGCGAAGCGCGCCCGCTGATTCATTGCCCGACCCTTTGTATTCACAACGAAAGAACCCCATGCCCAAGATCGTGATCGTCTACCACAGCGGCTACGGCCACACCGCGAAAGTCGCACAGGCCGTGGCCGAAGCCGCCGGCGGTTCGCTGCTCGCCATCGACGCCGAAGGCAACCTGCCCGAAGGCGGCTGGGAAACGCTGGCCGCGGCCGACGCCATCGTGTTCGGCTCGCCGACCTACATGGGCAGCGCGTCGTGGCAGTTCAAGAAGTTCGCCGACGCCTCTTCCAAGCCCTGGTTCATGAAACAGTGGCGCGACAAGCTCGCCGCCGGCTTCACCAACTCGGCGACGCTGAACGGCGACAAGTTCTCGACCATCCAGCAGATGATCACGCTGTCGCAACAGCACGGCATGCTGTGGGTCGGCATGGGCATGCACGCGCCAAACGCCAAGGCCTCGACGCGCGACGACCCCAACAACGTCGGCGGCTATTCCGGCCTGATGACGGTCACGCCTTCCGACGCTTCGGCCGACGAAATGGTGCCGGGCGACATCGCCACGGCCAAGCTGTTCGGCAAGCGCGTGGCCGACACGGCCGCACGTCTGGCACGCTGAGCCTCACTGAAAGCGCCTGCGCCACGCGCAGGCGCTTGTTCGCGCGGCGGCGCCCTTGATACAGTCGCCGTGTGGAAAAGATCATCACCGTGCTCACGGTGCTGCCCTGGGTTGACTGGGCTGCGCTGCTGCTGTTCTTCGCCGGCTGGGCCGGCTATGCGCACTTTGCGCGCCTGCGGGCTGACTCGCACCGTTCGGTGCTCGGCACCACCAACGCCGTGCGCCGCGAGTGGATGCTGCAGACCACCTACCGCGAAGTGCGTGTGATCGACGGCGTGGTGATCCAGAACCTCTCGACCAGCCCGTCGTTCTTCGCGTCGACCACCATCCTGATCATCGGCGGGCTGCTCGCGGTGCTGGGCGGGGACAAGGCAAACGAGCTGGTGCGCGACCTGCCTTTCGCGGCCCGCACCACCACGCTGATCTTCGACCTGAAGCTCATTCTGCTGCTCGGCATCTTCGTGTACGTGTTCTTCCGCTTCACGTGGTCGATGCGGCAATACACCTTCGGCGCGCTGCTGGTGGCGGCCGCGCCCGAGGCCGAGCGCTTCATCAGCGAAGGCCTGTCACGAGAAGAGTTTGCCGACAAGGCGGGGCGCATCGTCGGCCTGGCCGCCGAGACCTTCAACGATGGCTTGAGGGGCTACTACTTCGCGTTCGCTGCGATCGGCTGGTTCTTTTCGCCGATCGTCTTTCTGGTGGCGACCGCGGGGGTGGTCTACATCCTCTATCAGCGAGAGTTCCGCTCCGAGGTCTTGAGCGTGCTCAACTCGTGAAGCTCAGGCGTCGCGCGCGAGGCGCACGCCGCTGAACTGCCACTGCGCGTCGGGCGGGAAGAAGTTGCGGTAGCTCGCCCGCATGTGCCCGGCCGGCGTGGCGCACGAGCCGCCACGCAGCACGTACTGGTTGCACATGAACTTGCCGTTGTACTCGCCCACCGCGCCGGGCAGGGCGCGGTAGCCGGGGTAGGGGCTGTACGACGACTGCGTCCATTCCCATACGTCACCGAACATCTGCAGCGGCTCGTCGTCGCACGCGTCGTCGGCCGGCAGCGGGTGGTAGGCGCCGCGGTCGGCGAAGTTCGGGCGCTGCGGGGTGCGCAGGCTGCGCGCGGCCAGTTCCCACTCCACCTCGGTCGGCAACCTCGCGCCGGACCAGCGGGCGAACGCCTCGGCCTCGAAGTAGCTCAGGTGGCACACCGGCGTGCGCGGGTCGATCTCGACTTCGCCATGCAAGGTGTGGTTCAGCCACGCGCCGTCCGCCTGACGCCAATACAGCGGCGCTTTGCGCTGGCCACTGCGCACCCAGTCCCAGCCCATCGAAAGCCACAACTCGGGGCGCCGGTAGCCGCCATCGTCCATGAAGGCGAGGTATTCGCCATACGTGGCCGGGCGCGAGGCGATCTCGAACGGCGCCGTGTACGCGCGGTGACGCGGGCCTTCGTTGTCGAAACTGAAGGCGCCGTCGAGCGCTGCGTCGAAGCCGTGGTCGATCAAGCCGCCCTCGAAGCCGTGCCAGCGCAGTGGCTGCGCATGCACTGTGGTCATGGGCCAGCGTTTGGCGTAGGGCGTTTGTTGTGGGACGAAGGACAGCGCGTGCTTGATGTCGGTCAGCAGCAACTCCTGGTGCTGCTGTTCGTGGTGCAGGCCGAGCGTGACGAGTTCATGCAGCGCTTGGTCATCGGTGCGCGAGGCGAGCAGCCGCTGCATGCGCGCATCGACGTCGGCGCGGTAGTGAAGCACCTCGGCCAGCGTGGGCCGCGTGATCAACCCGCGCTGGCCACGCGGGTGCATTTCGCCCACGCCCTGGTAGTAGCTGTTGAACAGCACGCGGAAGCTGGGGTCGAAAGGCTTGAACGCAGGCTCGAAACGTTCGAGGATGAAGGTCTCGAAGAACCACGTGATGTGCGCGAGGTGCCATTTGCTCGGGCTCGCGTCGGGCATCGACTGCACCTGGCAGTCTTCCGGCGACAGCGGCGCCACCAGTGCCACGGTGGCCTCTCGCACGTCGGCGAAGGCACGCGCGAGCGGGCTGGCGTGCAAGGGCGCAAGGCGCGGGGTCGACTTCATGGCGAGAGTTATAGCGGGGGTGTCGGCGCAAGTGTGTCAGACAAGGCCTCGCGTTCGTCGAAGACGAAACAATTCCCTTCGAAGTGCTGGCCACCGACGTCCTTGAAGTATTGAAGGATCCCACCTTCGAGTTGCAGAACGTTCTCGACCCCGGCCTCGCGCATCAGCAACGCCGCTTTTTCGCAGCGGATGCCGCCGGTGCAGTAGCTCACCACGGTCTTGCCGGTCAACTGGTCGCGGTGCGCCGCCAGTGCCGCGGGAAAGTCGCTGAACTTCGCGATGCGCCAGTCGTGCGCGCCGGTGAATCGCCCGTGATCGACCTCGAAAGCGTTGCGCGTGTCGAGCGTGACGACCGGCCGGCCAGCGTCGTCGTGGCCGTTCGACAACCACCGCGCCAGCGTGCGCGCGTCGACGGCCGGCGCCCGCTCGTCTTGCGGCCGGATCATCGGGTGGTTCATGCGGATGATCTCGGGCTTGACCTTCACGATCAGCTTGCCGAAGGGCACGCCGTCGGATTCGCTTTCTTTGGTGACAAGATCGGCAAAAGGGTCTTGTGCGAGCAGCCAGCGCACGAAAGCCTGCATGTCTGCCTGGGCACCGGCCATGAACAGGTTGATGCCTTCTTCGGCCAGCAGCACCGTGCCGCGCAGCCGGCAGGCCTGTGCCTGCGCACGAATGCGGTCGCGCCAAGCGGCAGGTTCCCCGAGGTGCACAAACTTGTAAGCCGAGACATTCAGAATTGATTTCACGGCGCAAATTTTACGGGCCGCGCCTTCCCTAAAATGCGGCGCATGGCATTCGTTCACCTGCGCACCCACACCGAATTTTCCGTCGCCGATGGCACCTTGCGCATCGACGAAGCGGTGGCTGCGGCCGCCGCAGACAAACAGGCTGCGCTGGCCATCACCGACCTCGCCAACCTGTTCGGCGCCGTCAAGTTCTACAGCGCGGCACGCAAGCGCGGCGTCAAGCCGATCATCGGCGCCGATCTCTGGGTCGAACCCGCCAGCGGCGAAAAAGCGGCGACCCGATTGCTCGTGCTGGTGCAGAACAACCAGGGTTACCTGAACCTGTGCGAGCTGCTCTCACGTGCCTGGCTGCAGAACGAGCAGCGCGCCCAGGCGCTCGTCAAATGGGACTGGCTCGGTGAGCTCGGCGCGGGGCTGATCGTGTTGTCGGGCGCGGAGCAGGGCGCCGTCGGGCAGGCGCTCGTCGCCGGCGACACGGCCCGTGCGCAAGCGCATGCGCTGCGGCTGGCCGCGCTGTTCCCGAACCGTTTCTACATCGAGCTGCAACGCGCCGGCCTGCCCGGCAACGAAGCGCACGTGCGCGCGGCGGCTGCGCTCGCGGCCACCTGCAAGTTGCCGGTCGTCGCCACCCACCCGGTGCAGTTTCTGGCGCCCGATGATTTTGAAGCGCACGAAGCGCGTGTGTGTGTCTCCGAAGGCGAGATGCTCGGCAACCCGCGCCGTGTGAAACGCTTCAGCCAGGAGCAGTATTTCAAGTCGCAGGCGCAGATGGAAGCGCTGTTCGCCGACCTGCCGAGCGCCGTGCGCAACAGTGTCGAAATCGCGAAGCGCTGCAGCCTCACGCTGGTGCTCGGCAAGCCGCAGCTGCCCGACTTCGCCACCCCGCTGGTCGACGGCAAACAACTCGCCATGCCCGAGTACTTTGCGCTCGCCTCTCACCAGGGGCTGGAAGCGCGGCTGCTGCAGCTCTACCCCGACGCCGCGCAGCGCGACAAGCAGCGCCCGCGTTACGTCGAGCGGCTCGACTTCGAGATCGCGACCATCCTGAAGATGGGTTTCCCGGGCTACTTCCTGATCGTGGCCGACTTCATCAACTGGGCGCAGAAGAACGGCTGCCCGGTCGGCCCGGGGCGGGGTTCGGGAGCCGGTTCGCTGGTGGCCTATTCGCTCAACATCACCGGCCTCGACCCGCTGCAATACAACCTGCTGTTCGAACGTTTCCTGAACCCGGAGCGGGTGTCGATGCCCGACTTCGACATCGACTTCTGCCAGGCCAACCGCGAACGTGTGATCGACTACGTGAAGGCCAAGTACGGCCGCGACGCGGTGAGCCAGATCGCCACCTTCGGCACCATGGCGGCCAAGGCGGCACTGCGTGACGTGGGGCGCGTGCTGGGCATGGGCTACGGCCATGTCGACTCGATTGCCAAGCTCATCCCCGCCCCGCCGGGCAAACAGGTCACGCTGGCCAAGGTGCCCGAGAACCCCGACGCGGGCCTGATCTACGCGCGCCGTGAAGCGCCCGAGCTCGAACAACGCGAAGCGGCCGAAGTCGAGGTGGCGGAGCTGTTGTCGCTCGCCGCGCGCGTCGAGGGCATCACACGCAACGTCGGCATGCACGCCGGCGGCGTGTTGATCGCGCCCGGCAAGATCACCGACTTCTGCCCGCTCTACATGCAGCCCGGCAGCGACAGCGCCGTGAGCCAGTTCGACAAGGACGACGTGGAAGCGATCGGCCTCGTCAAGTTCGACTTTCTGGGCCTGGCGACGCTGACGATCCTCGAGATCGCGAAAGAGTTCATCCTGAAGCGGCGCCCGCAGTACGCGGGCTTCGACTACGACAAGCTGCCGCTCGACGACGCGCGCGTTTACAAGCTCTTTTCAGAAGGCCGCACCGAGTCGGTGTTCCAGTTCGAAAGCTCGGGCATGCAGCGCATGCTGAAAGACGCGAAGCCCACGCGCATCGAAGACCTGATCGCGCTGAACGCGATGTTCCGGCCCGGGCCGATGGAAAATATCCCGACCTTCTGCGCCCGCAAACACGGCCGCGAAGAGGTGAGTTACCCGCACCCCTTGCTCGAAACCGTGCTCGGCGAAACCTACGGCGTGATGGTGTACCAAGAGCAGGTGATGCAGGCCGCGCAGGTGCTGGGCGGTTACTCGCTCGGCGGCGCCGACCTGCTGCGCCGTGCGATGGGCAAGAAGAAGGCCGAAGAGATGGCCACGCACCGCGAGATCTTTCGCACCGGTGCGGCCAAGAAGGAGATCGCGGCCGACGTGGCCGACGAAGTCTTCGACCTGATGGAAAAGTTCGCGGGCTACGGCTTCAACAAGTCGCACGCCGCCGCGTATTCGCTGCTCGCGTACCACACCGGCTGGATCAAGGTGCACTGCACGGCCGAGTTCTTCGCCGCCAACATGACGGTGGAGATGGACGACACCGACAAGCTGCGGGTCTTGATGCTCGACCTGCGCAACTTCGGCCTGGTGTTGCACGCGCCCGATGTGAACAAGGGTGTGTACCGCTTCGAGCCCGTGAGCGACAAGGAAATCCAGTACGGTCTGGGCGCCGTCAAGGGCACAGGGCAGGGCGCGATCGAAGCGGTCGTGAAGGCGCGCACCGAAGGCGGCCCGTTCAAGAGCTTGTTCGACTTCTGTGCTCGCGTCGACCGCCAGCGCATCAACAAGCGGGTGGTCGAAGCGCTCATCAAGGCCGGTGCGTTCGACGCATTGCACCCCGAGCGTTCGGCCATGCTGGCGAGCGTGAGCCTCGCGCTCGACTGGGCCGACTCGCAGGCCGCGCACGCCGACCAGGGCGGCCTGTTCGACTTCGGCCCGGACGAAGAAAGCAGCCACGCGGCGAGCACGCAGGAGCCGGCGCTGGTGTCGGCCGAAGCCTGGAGCATCAAGGAGCGGCTCACGCTCGAGAAGGGCGCGCTGGGCTACTACTTGTCGGGCCACTTGTTCGACCAGAGTGGTGAAGAGGTGCGGCGCTTCGCCAAACGCAGAATAGAAGACCTGCTCGACAGCCGCGAGCCGCAACTGCTGGCCGGCATCGTGAGCGACCTGCGCGTGATCAACGGCCAGCGCGGGCGTGTGGCGATCTTTAAGCTCGACGACAAGAGCGAAGTGATCGAGGCGGTCGCGAACGAAGACCTGCTCAACGCCAACCGCGACCTGCTGAAAGACGACGAACTGATCATCGTGCAGGGCAAGGTGCAGCCCGATCGTTTCTCGGGCGGCCTGCGCCTCACCGTCGCGCAGGTCTGGGACCTGGCCGGCGCGCGCTGCCGCTTCGGCAAGTACCTGCGTGTGGAAGTGAACGGCAGCGTGCCGCCGGTGGCCGACGTGCTGCGCGACTTTCCGTCGCGCCGCGTCGCCACCGAACACGGTGATCTGGCTCAGGGCCTGACGGTGCGCCTGCAACTGCAGCGCGACAACGCGAGCGGCGAGCTCGACCTGGGCGACTCGGCACGCTTCTACCCCACCGACGCCGCGCTCGACCGCTGGCGCGCCGGCGCGCGCAACGGCCGCGCCGTGGTGGTGTACGAGTGACGGCCGCGGGCCGGCCTTCAGTCGGGGTTCGCCTCGGCCGATAAAGCGTGATGGCTGAAACCAGCGCCACGCCCCAACCCACCACCGGCCTCGTGCTCACCGGCGGCGGTGCACGCGCGGCCTACCAGGTGGGTGTGTTGAAGGCGATTGCGCAGATTCGGCGCGACAGTGGCGCCCCCGCCGCCAACCCGTTCCCGGTGATCGCCGGCACCTCGGCCGGCGCCATCAACGCGGCCGCACTCGCGTGCCGCGCCGACAACTTCGACGCGGCCGTCGACACGATCTGCGAGGTCTGGGAGAACTTCCACGCCGAACAGGTGTACCGCTCCGATTCTTTCGGCGTGATCCGCACCGGCGCGCGCTGGTTGACGATGATGTCGATCGGCTGGGTGATCGCACGCTGGCGCCGCGCCAAGCCGCGTTCGCTGCTCGACAACTCGCCGCTTCAAGAGCTGCTGAGCCGGCTCGTCAGCACCGAGCGCCTGCACCAGGTGATGCAGGACGGCCACCTGAAAGCGCTGGCCGTCACCGCGTCGAGCTACGGGTCGGGTCTGCACGTGACCTTCTACGACGCCGTGGCCGACATCCTGCCGTGGACCCGCTCGCAGCGCATCGCCGTGCGCGACGCGATCGGCGTGCCACACCTGCTCGCCTCGTCGGCGATCCCGTTCGTGTTCCCGGCCGTGGCGCTGAACATCGGCGGCCATACCGAGTATTGCGGTGACGGTTCGATGCGCCAGGCCGCGCCGATCTCGCCGGCGGTGCACTTGGGCGCCGAGCGCATCCTCGTGGTCGGTGCCGGGCGCATGCACGAACCGCCTGGTGAACGCGCCGGCAGCAGCGAGTACCCGAACCTCGCGCAGATCGCCGGCCACGCGTTGTCGAACATCTTTCTCGATGCGCTGGCGGTCGACGTCGAGCGCCTGCAGCGCATCAACAGCACACTGGCGCTGCTGACACCCGAGGCGCGTGCGCACAGCAGTCTGAAACCGATCGACGTGCTGGTGATCGCGCCGAGCCAGCGCCTGGACGACATCGCTGCACGCCACCTCGGCGCCTTGCCCTTGCCGATCCGCGGCATGCTGCGCGGCGTGGGCGTGGAAGGGCGTGGCAACGACGCGCGCGGCGCGGCACTGGCGAGCTACCTGCTGTTCGAAGCGCCGTACACACGCGAGCTGATGGCGCTCGGTGTGGCCGACACCATGAAGCGGCGTGCCGACGTGGTGAGCTTCTTCGGCTGGTAGCTGCGTCGCTTCACTTCTTGGCGGCTTCTTTCGGTGTGGTGCCGGCCTTGTTCGCGGCCCGGGGCGCGGGCGCCGGGCTGGTGTTGGCCACATAGGTGGCGCCGTTGACGGTCAGGCCTTCGCCCGAAAACTTTGCCGAGTTGCCGCTGCCGATGCCCTTCACGCGCTCGGCCAGATCGGGCCAGTCCTTGAAGGCGCCGGCCTTGCGGGCTTCGAGGATCTTGGTCGACATCGCCGGGCCGACACCCTTGATGGTTTCGAGTTCGGCCTGGCTGGCCTTGTTCACTTCGACGGCAGCGAAAGCGAAAGCGGCGCCGAGTGCGAGCACGGTGGCGAGCAGGATCTTGATCAGGTTCATGGGGTTCTCCAGTGTTTCGAGCGCTGCGGAATTGCAGGCTCTGGCTGGATTGTTCGAGGCCACGCCGGGCTTGAAAATCGCCACGGCGGGCCAGCCCGAAAGACCACCCCCGAAAGGTGGATGCCGCCGACGCGTCAGCGCTTCACGCTGCCGTTTGCGCGAGCCAGTTCACATACGCCCGCACGCCGTGGGCCACATCGGCGAAGCGATGCTCGCAGCCGGTCGAGCGCAGTTGCGTCAGGTCGGCCTGGGTGAAGCTCTGGTACTTGCCGACCAGCGCGGCGGGGAAGTCGATGTATTCGACCAGGCCACGCCGTACGAGTTCGTCGAGCGCCAGCGCCGGTTCCCCTTTCAGCGCGCGCGCCGCGTTCACGGTTGCCACGGCCACGTCGTTGAACGGCTGGGCGCGGCCGGTGCCCAGGTTGAAGATGCCGCTGCGGTCGGGGTGTTCCAGGAACCAGAGGTTGACGGCGACCACGTCGTCCACGAACACGAAGTCGCGGCTTTGCTGCCCGGGGCCGTAGCCGCCGTACTCGCCGAAGAGCTTGACCTTGCCGGTCTCGGCAAACTGGTTGAAGTGGTGGAAAGCGACCGAGGCCATGCGTGCCTTGTGCTGCTCGCGCGGGCCGTAGACGTTGAAGTAGCGAAACCCGGCGATCTGCGTGCCAGCGCCCGGCAAGACGCGCCGCACCACGTTGTCGAAGAGCAGCTTCGAGTAGCCGTAGACATTGAGCGGGCGCTCGAAATCGGGTGTCTCGACGAACGACGCGCTGCCGCCGTAGGTGGCGGCCGACGACGCGTAGAGCAGGCGTGTGCCTTGGGCCTGGCACGCGTCGAGCAGGTCTTTCGAGCAACGGTAGTTCGTCTCCATCATGAAGCGGCCGTTGTGCTCCATGGTGTCGGAGCAGGCGCCCTGGTGCAGCACCGCGTCGACCCGGCCGAACTCGCCACGCGCGAAGCGGGCGTAGAACTCGCTCTTGTCGAGGTAGTCGCTCAGCTGTGCGCCGAGCAGGTTCTTGTACTTGGGCCCGTCGGTCATGTCGTCGACGGCGATCACGTCGTCGATGCCGATCTTGTTCAAGCCGTGGACGAGGTTGCTGCCGATCATGCCGGCCGCTCCGGTGACGACGACTTTCATGCAAAGAGCTCCTCGTAGCTGACACTGGCCGTGCCGAATTTGCCGACCACGATGCCGCCAGCGCGGTTGGCCAGCGGCATCGCTTCGCGCAGGCTGAGCCCACACGCGAGCATGGCCGCCAGCGTGGCGATCACGGTGTCGCCAGCACCGGTCACGTCGAACACTTCGCGCGCTTGCGCGGGCACGCGGGCGTGGCCGCCGTCGCGTGCGTCGCCGTCGAAGAGTGACATCCCGTCTTCGGAGCGGGTCAGCATCAGGCCTTCTAGGCGGTGCTCGGCGCGCAAGGCCTGGGCGCGTTCGACGAGCTGTGCCTCGCTGGCCCAGGTGCCGATCACCTGCGCGAGTTCGGCACGGTTCGGGGTGATCACCGTGGCACCGGCGTAGCGGCTGTAGTCGCTGCCCTTCGGGTCGATCAACACCGGCTTGCCGGCGGCGCGAGCCGACTCGATCATGCGCGGAATGTGCGTCAGGCCGCCCTTGCCGTAGTCCGAGAACAGCACCGCATCGTGCCCGGGCAACACGCGTTCGTAGTCGCTCAGCATGGCCGAGAGCACTTCGTGATCGGGCTGGTTCTCGAAGTCGACACGGATCAACTGCTGGTTGCGGCCGATCACGCGCAGCTTGACGATGGTGTAGAGCTGCGGGTCGCTGCCGAGCAGGGCGGCCACGCCTTCCGCTTCGAGCAGGGCGCGCAGTTTGCGGGCCGGCTCGTCGTCGCCGACGACGGTCAGCAGCGTGGCCTGCGCGCCGAGTGTCTTGACGTTCAGCGCCACGTTGGCGGCGCCACCCAGGCGCTCTTCTTCGCGGTTGACACGCACCACCGGCACCGGCGCTTCGGGCGAGATGCGGTCGACGGCGCCGAACCAGTAGCGGTCGAGCATCGCGTCGCCCACCACCAGGACACGCGCCTGGGCCAGGCGCTCGCGGGTGATTTTCATGCCAGGTCCTCCAGCCGCTGCGGCGGGTAGCTGTCCCAGCTCGAGCAGCCCGGGCATTGCCAGAAATAGTGCTGGGCCTCGAAGCCGCAGGCGGCGCAGCGGTAACGCCGCAGCGGCTGCGCCGCGCGGCCGACGGCGTCGCGCAGGGCCTGGGTTTCGGGCTCGTTGAACGTGCCGCCAGGTTGCTGGCCGAGCAGGCCTTGCGCGGCCGACAGCGAAGGGTGGTCGCGCAGGTGGGCGAGCAGGCGTTCGCGTTGCCGCGCCGGGTCGGTGTCGAGCAGGGCGATGGCTTCGAGCAGGTCGAGCGTGGGCGCACGTTGGTAGAGGTCTTGCAGACGCACCAGCGCTGCCGCCGTCTCGCCGCTGGCGAGCGCACTCTGCGCGTATTCGCGCGCCACGAGGTTGAAGGCGGCCGGGTGCGCCACCAGCAGCACGCCCCACAGCGCGAGCACTTCGGCATGCGCGCCGAGACGCAATGCGCGCTGACCCGCCAGCACGAGCGGGCGGGCCGCCTGCGGCGCGGCATCGCGTGCGCGCTTGAGCGCTGCATCGGCTTCTTCGGTCTGGTGTTTTGCATCGGCCTCGAGCGCGATCTCGCACCAGTAGTGCGAGATGCGTGAGGCAAAGCTGCCGGTGCCACGCTGTTCGAGCTTTTGCGCCACTTCGGCCGCCGCGCGCCAGTCGCGCGAGCGCTCGTGCAGGGTCAACAGCGCGAGGCGCGCTTCGGTGTCGAAGCCGGTGCCGTCGAGGGCCTTGTAGGCCACTTCGGCGCGGTCGAACAGGCCGGCCTTCATGAAGTCTTGTGCCAGCGCGTGCTGGGCGCGGTCACGCTCGCTGCGTGGCAGGTCGGCGCGGTGCAGAAGGTGCTCGTGCACGCGAACGGCGCGTTCGTACTCGCCACGGCGGCGGAACAGGTTGCCGAGCGCGAAGTGCAGGTCGGAGGTGTCGGGGTCTTGCTGGACGGCTTCGATGAAGGCGTCGATCGCCTTGTCCTGCTGTTCGTTGAGAAGCAGGTTCAGGCCCTTGTAATAGGCCTTGGGCGAATCTTTCTGCTCGCGACGCCACTGCTTCAGGTCGAAGCGCGACGCGAGCCAGCCGAGCGCAAACGTCAGCGGCAGGCCGAGCAGGAGCCACTGCAGGTCAAAGTCCATCGCGGGGCGGGTGGGGCAGCAGGGAATCGGGTGCGAGGGTCGTGGGCACCGGTTCAGGCGTCGGCGCCACCACGGGCGCGTGCTTGCGTGCCACGCGGCGGTGGCGCCACCAGCTCGGCACCATCGCGAACACGCCGAAGGCACAACCGAGCGCGAAAGCGGCCAGCACGATGAAGACCATCGGCGCGCGCCACTCCTGGCCGAAGAACCAGCGGATGCCGGCTTCCTGCTGGTTGTTCAGCGCGAAGGCAAACAGGGTGAAGAAGATGGCGGCTCGAACGAGCCAGACAAAGATTCGCATCGAGACTCCTGCCGCGATTTTAGCGGCCGGCCGACGCGCAACAGGGCCTAAGTGCCCGAGCCTTCGCTTGGCATGCGTGCGGCGTCGACGGGTGCCGCATCGGCGGGCACCTGGGAGTCGACGGCTTCGCGCAGCGCCTTGCCGGGCTTGAAATGCGGAACGAGCTTCTCGGGGATCACCACCTGCTCGCCGCTGCGCGGGTTGCGGCCCACGCGCGGCGGGCGGCGGTTGATCGAGAAGCTGCCAAAACCACGGATCTCGATGCGGTGCCCTTTGGACAAGGCCGAAGACATCGCATCGAGGATCGTCTTGACCGCGAACTCCGTGTCGCGATGCGTCAGCTGGCTGAAACGTTCAGCCAGTTGAGCCACGAGGTCGGAGCGGGTCATTCGAACTCAGCTGGAAAACGGCTTAGCCGTTGTCCTTCTGGTTGTCGAGCTTGGCGCGCAGCAGGGCGCCCAAGCTCGTCGTGCCGGCGTTTTCACGCTCGCTGGTCTGGGCCAGACGGGTCATCGCTTCCTGGTTGTCGGCGTTGTCCTTGGCCTTGATCGAGAGCTGGATCGAACGCGTCTTGCGGTCGACAGCCAGGATCACGGCAGAGACTTCGTCGCCTTCCTTCAGCACGTTGCGCGCGTCTTCGACACGGTCGCGGCTGATTTCGGAAGCGCGCAGGTAGCCCGTCACGTCGTCGTTCAGCTGGATCTCGGCGCCACGCGCGTCGACCATCTTGACCTTGCCGGTCACGGCCATGCCACGGTCGTTGACCGAGGTGTAGCTGGTGAACGGGTCGCTGTCGAGCTGCTTGATGCCGAGCGAAATGCGCTCGCGATCGACGTCGACCGCCAACACGATCGCTTCGACTTCCTGGCCCTTCTTGTAGTTGCGCACGGCGGCTTCGCCCGGCTCGTGCCACGACAGGTCGGACAGGTGCACCAGGCCGTCGATGCCGGCGGCCAGGCCGACGAACACGCCGAAGTCGGTGATCGACTTGACCGGGCCCTTGACGCGGTCACCGCGCTGCACGGTGGTCGAGAACTCTTCCCACGGGTTGGCCTTGCACTGCTTCATGCCCAGGCTGATGCGGCGCTTGTCTTCGTCGATCTCGAGAACCATGACTTCGACTTCGTCGCCGAGCGAAACGATCTTGCTCGGGGCGACGTTCTTGTTGGTCCAGTCCATTTCGGAGACGTGCACCAGGCCTTCGATGCCCGGCTCGATCTCGACGAACGCGCCGTAGTCGGCGATGTTCGTGATCTTGCCGAACAGGCGGGTGCTGTTCGGGTAGCGGCGCGACACGCCGTGCCACGGGTCGTCGCCCAGTTGCTTGATGCCCAGCGAGACGCGGTTCTTCTCGGCGTCGAACTTCAGGACCTTGGCCTGCAGTTCCTGGCCGACCTGCACCACTTCGCTCGGGTGACGCACACGGCGCCAGGCCATGTCGGTGATGTGCAGCAGGCCGTCGATGCCGCCGAGGTCGACGAACGCGCCGTACTCGGTGATGTTCTTGACCACGCCGTTGACGATGGCGCCTTCGGTCAGCGTCTCGAGCAGCTTGGCGCGCTCTTCGCCCATCGAGGCCTCGACGACGGCACGGCGCGACAACACGACGTTGTTGCGCTTGCGGTCGAGCTTGATGACCTTGAACTCCATGGTCTTGCCTTCGAACGGCGACATGTCCTTGACCGGGCGCGTGTCGAGCAGCGAGCCGGGCAGGAAGGCACGGATGCCGTTGACGAGGACGGTCAGGCCGCCCTTGACCTTGCCGTTGACGGTGCCGACCACGAACTCGCCGGATTCGAGCGAGTTCTCGAGCGACAGCCACGATGCCAGGCGCTTGGCCTTGTCGCGCGACAGGATGGTGTCGCCGTAGCCGTTTTCGACCGCGTCGATCGCGACCGAGACGAAATCGCCGACCTGGACTTCGAGCTCGCCCTGGTCGTTCTTGAATTCTTCGATGGGCACATACGCTTCGGACTTGAGGCCGGCATTGACGACCACGAAGCTGTGTTCCACGCGCACCACTTCAGCAGTGATGACTTCGCCGCTGCGCATTTCGGAGCGCGACAGCGACTCCTCGAACATGGCGGCAAAGGATTCCATGCCGCTCGAGGCGGCCACTTGAGTTTGGGACATTGAGGTTTCCGGTGCGGCCTTGCGACCGCGGGGTTGGGTTGAACAACCGCCGCCCTGGCGTGCCTTCGGAAGTGAGTGGCACAGGAGGGAGAGCGACGGACCTTGCTTCTGCTTGCTCTACAACTGACTCTTCTTGCTGTTTGCCGATCAAGTAGCCCCGAACGGCCTGCGTTGTTCCCAGGCTTTCAGCACCGCGTCCACCGAGGCTTCGACGGAAAGTGCCGAGTTGTCCAGCAACACCGCATCCACGGCCGGCTTGAGAGGCGAAACGCTGCGGGTCTGATCCCGGGCGTCGCGTGCTTCCAACTCGGCGCGAAGACTGTCGATATTAGCGGAAATTCCCTTTGAAATCAACTGCTTGTAGCGCCTCTCGGCGCGCGTGGCGGCGCTCGCGGTCAAGAAGACCTTGAACTGCGCGCCGGGGAAGATCACGGTGCCCATGTCGCGCCCGTCGGCCACCAGGCCGGGAATGCGGTGGAACGAGACCTGCAGCGTGCGCAGCGCCGCGCGCACCAGGGGCCAGGCCGACACCTTGGAGGCGAGGGCGCCCACTTCTTCGAGCCGCAGCGTTTCGGTCACGTCCTGGCCGCCGAGGCGGATGGTGCCGGCGTCGAAATGCAGGTCGAGGTTCGAGGCGAGTTGCGCCAGGCGCTGTTCGTCGTCGGCACGCACGCTGGCGCGCATCGCGGCGAGCGCGGTGGCACGGTAGACGGCGCCGGAATCGAGGAAGTGATACCCGAGTGCCTTGGCCACCGCACTGGCGAGCGTGCCCTTGCCCGAAGCGGTGGGGCCGTCGACGGTGATGATCGGCACGTGCTGCGCCGCCGTGCTCACGCGGTCGAACAGCGTTTCGAAGTAGTCGGGAAAGGTCTTGCCGACGCACTGCGGATCGAGGATGCGCACGGGCACGGCCGCGTCGTTGAATGCCGCGAGCGAAAAGCACATGGCGATGCGGTGGTCGTCGTAGGTGTGGATCGCGGCCGGCCGCCAGTGCGTGGGCGGGCTGACCTCGATGAAGTCAGCCCCCTCGACGACATTGGCGCCCAGCTTGCGCAACTCGGCCGCCATTGCTGCGATGCGGTCGGTTTCCTTGACGCGCCAGCTGGCGATGTTGTCGAGCCGGGTCGTGCCGGTGGCGTAGAGCGCCATCACGGCCAGCGTCATCGCGGCGTCGGGGATGTGGTTGCAGTCGAGCGTGATCGCCTTGAGCGGGAACGTGCCGCGTCGCACTTCCAGCCAGCCGGGGCCGCTGGTGATCTGCGCGCCCATGGCCTGCGCCGCCTCGATGAAACGAATGTCGCCCTGGATCGAGTCGGAGCCGACTCCGCCGATCCTGATCGGCGCTTCAGTGGCAGCGATCGCTCCGAGCGCGACGAAGTACGAGGCCGACGACGCGTCGCCTTCGACATGAATGTCACCCGGCG
The DNA here is from genome assembly GCF_032229685.1 of Rhizobacter sp. Classification (GTDB taxonomy): domain Bacteria; phylum Pseudomonadota; class Gammaproteobacteria; order Burkholderiales; family Burkholderiaceae_C; genus LMDS01. The sequence continues at coordinate 44,269 of NZ_JAVTWP010000020.1, forward strand.
ACCGATAGGTGCTGCCTTGCGGGATCGTGAACCGCTGCCAGCCGTCACGCTCGACCGCGATGCCGAAGCGTGCCAGCAGGTTCAGCGTGATCTCCACGTAAGGCTTCGAGATCAGCTCGCCGTCGACTTCGATCACGATGGCCTGCTGCTGCGCGGCCAGCGGCAAGGCCAGCAGCAGGGCGGTGAGGAACTGGCTCGACACGTCGCCGCGCACGCGGATGGGCTGACTCGTTCGCAGCGCGGTCGTTCCGGGCTGCAACCGGAGCGGCGGGAAACCGTCGTTGCCGAGATAGTCGATGGCGCAGCCGAGTTGGCGCAAGGCATCGACCAGGTCGCCGATTGGCCGTTCGTGCATGCGCGGCACGCCACTCAGTTCGAAGCTGCCGCTCTGGGTGGCCGCCAGAACGGCCAACGCGGCGCTGAGCGGGCGCATCGCGGTGCCGGCATTTCCGAGAAAGAGGCTGGCCTCGCGTGTTCGAAGGCGGCCGCCGAGGCCGGTCACATGCAGCGTGTCGCCATGGGCTCGAACCTCGCAACCGAGTGTGCGCAACGCGTCGAGCATCACCTGCGTGTCGTCGGACTCGAGCAGGTCGTGAATGACTGTCGTGCCTGCGCTCAGGCCGGCCAGCAACAGCACCCGGTTCGAGATGCTCTTGGAGCCGGGCAACTGCACATTTCCCGCGGCAGACTGCAGCGGCGGAATATCGAGAAAGCGGGTCTTGAACATTCGGCGGCTGCGCAGCCGTTGCGGCGCAAAAAAATCAGTGGCTGGTGTTCGGCTTGGAAGCGTTCATCTGCCAGCCGGCGCGCGCATCGGAAGCACTGCGGATCATGTCTTCCAGCGCTTCGGCATTGCCCGACTTGATCGCGATTTCCATCGCTTCGAGGGCGTGGCGGACGCGCATCGTCTGCTTCAGCAATTCTTCGCGGTTCGACATCAGGATGTCACGCCAGACGGTCGGGTCGCTCGCGGCGATGCGCGTGAAGTCGCGAAAGCCCGGGCCGGCGAGCGACAAGTAGTCGCGCCCCGCGGGTTGCCGCGCCACCGAATTGAAGTACGCGAAGGCCAGCAGGTGCGGCAGGTGGCTCACCGCGGCGAACGCGGCGTCGTGGTTCTCGGGCGTCATGCGCAAGACCTGCGAGCCGATGGCGGCCCAGGCGTCGGTGGCCTTCTGCACCAGCTCGGGCGAGGTTTGCGGCAGAGGCGTGAGGATCACCTGGCGGCCGTTGTACAGCGCGGCGTCGGCGTGGGCGATGCCAGCCACCTCTTTGCCCGCGATCGGGTGCGCCGGAACGAACGAGCCGATGCGGTCTTTCAGCACGCGCCGGGCGGCATCGACCACGTCACGTTTGGTCGAACCCACGTCCATCAGCAGAAGGCCGGGCTCGACGAGATGGCGAATCGCCTTGAAGGTGGCTTCGGTCGCCGACACCGGCACGGCGATCAACACGATGTCGGAACCCGACACGGCCAGCAGCGCCGATTCGGCAGCAGTGTCGATGATGCCGAGCTTCTTCGCCTTCTCGGTGGTGGAAGGCGACTTGCTGTAGCCGATCACGCGCTTGACGAGGCCGGCACGCTTGAGCGCGAGCGCGAATGATCCGCCCATCAGGCCACAGCCGATCACTCCGAGTTGGTTGAACATGAGACTTGAGTGCCCTCGTCAGTGCACATCGATGGGGTAGGTGCCGAGCAGCTTGAAGAACGCGCAGACCTCGCGCAGCTCTTGCAACGCCGCGGCGACGTGGGGTTGGTCGGGGTGGCCCTGCAGGTCGATGTAGAAGTAGTACTCCCACTGGCCGGATCGGGCGGGGCGTGACTCGAACCGGGTCATCGACACACCGTGTTGCTTCAGCGGTACCAGCATGTCGTGCACCGCGCCGGGCTGGTTCTTCACCGAGACGACGAGGCTGGTGCAGTCGTGCCCCGAGGCCTTCGGCTGCGGGTGCTTGTGCGGGTGCGCGACGATGGCGAAGCGGGTGCGGTTGTGGGCGTCGTCCTGCACCGCCGGTGCCACCACGTGCAGGCCGAACTGGCTGGCCGCGCGCTCGCTGGCGATGCCGGCCAGGCGTGGGTCGGCGCCCGCCAGGCGCGCGCCTTCGGCATTGCTCGACACCGGCCGCCGTTCAACGTTGGGCAAGTGGTTGCTCAGCCAGCCATGGCACTGCGCCAGCGCCTGCGGATGCGCACAGACCGCCTCGATGCCGTCGAGCGAATTCACGCCGCGCAGCAGGTGGTGACGCACATAGAGGCTGGTCTCGCCGATGATGAACAAGGGCGTGGTCAGGAACAGGTCGAGCGAGCGCGTGACCACACCTTCGCTGGAATTCTCGACCGGCACCACGCCGAAGTCGGCCGAGCCGGCGCTGGTGGCGTGGAACACCTCGTCGAAGTTGGCGCAGGGCACGTGCACGATCGACGAGCCGAAGAAACCGAGCGCGGCTTCTTCGCTGAAGGTGCCGGCCGGCCCGAGGTAGGCCACCCGCGTGGGCGTTTCGAGCGCGCGGCAGGCCGACATGATCTCGCGCCAGATCGGTGCCACGCTGTCGGACTTGAGCGGGCCGGCGTTGGCCAGCTTGAGGCCGTCGATGACCTGCGCTTCACGCTCCGGCCTGAAGGCCACCGAGCCTTCGCGCTTCTTGACCTCGCCGACCTCTTGCGCCAGCGCGGCACGGCGGTTCAGCAGCGCGAGCAACTCACGGTCGAGCGCATCGATCTGCACGCGGAAAGCGAGCAGGGTGTCGGCGTTTGCGGGGGAGGGGTCAGCCATGGTCGAGCGCAAATTCTCGCATGCGTCAAGACCCCGCCGGCGCGGCGACGGCGGGGCGGGCGCTGCCCTGAGCGCTCACCAGCCGATCACTTGGCGCCCGACGCCTTGCGCGCTGGCGCCGGCGCCTTGGGCGACGCTGCCGGCGCAGACGACGTGGCCGGCTCGGCCGGCACCCCCAGCGAAGTGCGCACCTTGGTCTCGAGCGCCTGCAGTTTGGGGTCGAGCACGGGGCGCGCTTCGGTGACGAGCTTCTGCATGAAGCCGTTCTGCATCTCGGGGCCGAGCTGCAGGTACTTCTTGTTGACAGACGATTCCAGCCAGGCGATCAGCTGCTTGAGTTCGTCTTCGGTGAACTTCTCTTCGAGCACGGCGCCGATGGTCGTGGGCGCGATCTTCACGGCGCGGTCGCGGATGGTCGGGTAGGACTCGTCCACGTACTTCCTGACGTCGGCCTCGATGCCCTTGCCGACGGCTTCGCGCTTCTCGGCCGGCACCTGCTGCTGCAAGGCACGGCCGGCCGCCTGCATCATCTGCCCGGCGGGTTGTTCGACGAGATTGCGCGCCATGTTCTCGATGGCGGGCTGTTGCAACAACAGCACCTTCTGCACGAGCTCTTTCTTGGCGGCCGAGACGGGCGCCGGTGCGGAAGCGGTCTGCGCGTGCACCAGCGTGGCGCTGGCGAGCAGCGCCACGACGATCGTATTTTTCATCAGGAGTTCTCCTCGGTCGGGGGCTCGCCGCCGGGTTCGTTGGAAGCGTCGCCGTTCGCGTCGCCATTCGCGTCGTTCTCGACGATGCGTTGCACGCCGCTGAGCTGGGTGCCGCCGTCAAGCGCGATCAGCGTCACGCCTTGCGTGGCGCGGCCGAGTTCGCGGATCTCGGAAACACGGGTGCGCACCAGCACGCCCTTGTCGGTGATCAGCATGATCTCGTCGTCGGCGCGCACCAGCGTGGCGGCCACGACCTTGCCGTTGCGCTCGCTCTGCACGATCGCGATCATCCCCTTGCCACCACGAAGGTGCCGGGTGTATTCGGTGATCGAGGTGCGCTTGCCGAAGCCGTTCTCGGTCGCCGTGAGCACACTCTGTGTCTCGTCTTCGGCGACCAGAAGCGCGATCACGCTCTGGTCTTCTTCGAGTGTCATTCCGCGCACGCCGCGCGCAGTGCGGCTCAGTGGGCGCACCTCGTTCTCGTCGAAGCGCACGGCCTTGCCACCGTCGCTGAACAGCATCACGTCATGTTCGCCGTCGGTGAGCGCCGCACCGATGAGGAAGTCGTCGGGATCGAGATCGACCGCGATGATCCCGGCCTTGCGCGGGTTGCTGAACTCGTCGAGCGCGGTCTTCTTGACCGTGCCCTGCGCGGTGGCCATGAACACGTAGTGGTCGGCCGGGAAGGTGCGGAACGTGCCGGTCAGCGGCAGCACCACGTTGACCTTCTCGCCAGGCTGCAGCGGGAACATGTTGACGATCGGGCGGCCGCGCGAATTGCGCGAGCCTTGCGGCACTTCCCAGACCTTGAGCCAGTAGACCCGGCCCTTGTTGGTGAAGCACAGGATGTAGTCGTGCGTGTTGGCGATGAAGAGCTGGTCGATCCAGTCGTCTTCCTTGGTCTGGGTGGCCTGCTTTCCGCGGCCACCGCGTTTCTGTGCGCGGTATTCGCTGAGCGCCTGGCTCTTGATGTAGCCGGTGTGCGAGAGCGTCACCACCATGTCGGTCGGCGTGATCAGGTCCTCGGTGCCGAGGTCCATCGCGTTGTGCTCGATCACGCTGCGGCGCGCGCCGATCTTGGTCTGCCCGAACTCGGCCTTGATGGCGGCGAGCTCGTCGGAGATGATCGTCGTGACGCGGGCCGGCGTGTTCAGGATGTTCAGCAGATCGGTGATCTGCGTCATCACCTCCTTGTACTCGCCGATGATCTTGTCCTGCTCGAGCCCGGTCAGGCGCTGCAGGCGCATCTGCAGGATTTCGCTGGCCTGGTCGTCCGACAGGCGGTACAAGCCGTCGGGCTGGATGCCGAAGTTCTTCGGCAGGCCTTCGGGCCGGTAGGCGTCGAGCCCGCCGGGGTTGTCGCCGGCCACGCGCGAGAGCATCTCGCGCACCATGGCCGAGTCCCAGCTCTTGCTCATCAGCGCGGCTTTCGCGACCGGCGGGGTCGGCGAGGCCTTGATGGTCTCGATGAACTCGTCGATGTTGGCCAGCGCCACGGCCAGGCCTTCGAGCACATGGCCCCGTTCGCGTGCCTTGCGCAGCTCGAACACGGTGCGGCGGGTGACGACCTCGCGGCGGTGTTCGAGAAAGACCTCGATCAGGTCTTTCAGGTTGCACAAACGCGGCTGGCCGTCGATCAGCGCCACCATGTTCATGCCGAAGGTGTCTTGCAGCTGGGTCTGCTTGTAGAGGTTGTTCAGCACGACCTCGGGCACCTCGCCGCGCTTGAGCTCGATCACCACCCGCATGCCCGACTTGTCGGACTCGTCCTGGATGTGGCTGATGCCCTCGAGCTTCTTCTCGTGCACCAGCTCAGCGATGCGCTCGAGCAGCGTCTTCTTGTTCACCTGGTAGGGAATCTCGTCGACGATGATCGACTGGCGCTGGCCCTTGTCGATGTCTTCGAAGTGGCACTTGGCGCGCATGACCACCTTGCCGCGGCCGGTGCGGTAGCCGTCGCGCACGCCCGAGAGGCCGTAGATGATGCCGGCGGTCGGGAAGTCGGGCGCCGGGATGATCTCCATCAGCTCTTCGACGCTGGCGCCCGGGTTCTTCAGCAGGTGGTGGCAGGCGTCGACGACCTCGTTCAGGTTGTGCGGCGGGATGTTCGTCGCCATGCCCACGGCGATGCCGCCCGAACCGTTGACCAGCAGGTTCGGCAGGCGGCTGGGCATGACCAGCGGCTCTTTTTCGCTGCCGTCGTAGTTGGGGCCGAAGTCGACCGTTTCCTTGTCGAGATCGGCGAGCATCTCGTGCGCGATCTTGGCCAGGCGGATCTCGGTGTAGCGCATCGCCGCAGCGTTGTCGCCGTCGACCGAGCCGAAATTGCCTTGGCCGTCGACCAGCATGTGCCGCATCGAGAAGTCTTGCGCCAGGCGCACGATGGTGTCGTAGACCGACTGGTCGCCGTGCGGGTGGTACTTGCCGATCACGTCGCCGACGATGCGGGCCGACTTCTTGTAGGGCCGGTTCCAGTCGTTGTTCAGCTCGTGCATCGCGAACAGTGCACGCCGATGCACCGGCTTGAGGCCGTCACGAGCGTCGGGGAGGGCGCGGCCCACGATCACGCTCATCGCGTAGTCGAGGTACGACCGGCGCATTTCCTCTTCCAGGCTGATGGGCAGCGTTTCCTTGGCGAACTGAGTCATGCGATATGTGCAACGGAGCCTGGGGAGGAGCGTTCGGGCGGCAAAACCATGCCGCGCGCCCTACGCAACCCAAGATTGTAGTTGGCGTTGGTTGTCGCGACGAAGCAACATCAACCCGGCCGAGCGCCACCGGGTGCCCCAAAAAGAGGTTCGTCGAATGCCCTATGGCACAATAAGTCGGTCGGTGGTCAGCGCCCGTGCTGCGGGAGTTAACCAGTACTTTCCGATTCCGGTTCGGACGTTTTGCAGAACATTACTGCGCCTTCCCTCGAGAGGAGAATCATGAAGAAACTGAACAAGGTGGCGTCGCTCTTTGCAACCGCTGCCCTCGCAACTTCCATGTCCGGCGCGTTCGCGCAGTCGGTTGACAACTGGGTCAACGGCAGCGGTAACCTGCCCTGGAAGAACGGCACCAACGAACTCTGCTGGCGCGATGGCTCGTGGACCCCCGCGACCGCCCTGGCCGATTGCGATGGCGCGATCAAGCCGATGGCTGCCCCGGCTCCCGCTCCTGCACCGGCCCCCGCCGCTGCTCCGGCACCTGCACCGGCCGCTGCTCCGGTCGCTCCGCCGCCGCCCCCGCCGCCGCCGGCTCCTGTGAGCGAGAAGGTGACCTTCGCCGCTGACGCGTTCTTCGACGTGGCCAAGTGGAACCTGAAGCCCGAAGGCAAGGCCAAGCTCGACGACCTCGTCAGCAAGATGGGTGGCATCAACCTCGAAGTGATCATCGCCGTCGGCCACACCGACTCCGATGGTGGCGATGCCTACAACCAGAAGCTGTCGGTTCAGCGTTCGGAATCCGTGAAGGCCTATCTGGTCGGCAAGGGCATCGAGAAGAACCGCGTCTACACCGAAGGCAAGGGCGAAAAGCAGCCGGTTGCCGACAACAAGACGAAGGAAGGCAAGCAAAAGAACCGCCGCGTCGAAATCGAAGTGGTCGGTACGCGCACCAAGAAGTAATCAGCCTCGCGCTGACCTTGAAAACCCCGCCCTGGCGGGGTTTTCTGCTTTCTGGCCTCGGCCTTCCAGCGCCGTCATTCGATACGATAGCCCCATGACCCAAACGATCAACGCCGACCCGCAGGAGCTCGCGAAGTTCAGCGAGCTGGCCCACCGCTGGTGGGACACCGAGAGCGAATTCCGCCCGCTGCACCAGATCAACCCCCTGCGGCTCGACTGGATCGACGCGCATTCGGCGCTGGCAGGCAAGCGCGTGCTCGACATCGGCTGCGGCGGCGGCATCCTGTCGGACTCGATGGCACGGCGCGGTGCCCACGTGCTCGGCATCGACCTCGCCACCAAGCCGCTGAAAGTGGCACAGCTGCATGCCCTCGAAGCGCAGACGCCGAACGTCGAGTACCGCGAGGTCGCGGCCGAGGCGCTGGCGGCCGAAGCGCCCGGCAGTTTCGACGTGGTCACCTGCATGGAGATGCTCGAACACGTGCCCGACCCGTCTTCGATCGTCCGGGCTTGCACCACGCTGGTCAGGCCCGGCGGGTGGGTCTTCTTCTCCACGATCAATCGCAACGCCAAGGCCTTCGTCTTCGCCATCGTCGGTGCCGAGCATGTGCTGCAGCTGCTGCCGAAAGGCACGCACGAGTACGCCAAGTTCATTCGCCCGAGCGAGCTCGCGCAGTGGTGCCGCAACACCGGGCTCGACCTGCTCGAGACCCGCGGCATGGAATACAACCCGCTGACCCAGCGCTACTGGCTCTCGGCCGACACCAGCGTCAACTATCTGCTGGCCTGCAGACGGCCGGCATGAGGTCGGCCAGCGGCGGGGGGCCGATCCGTGCGGTCCTGTTCGACCTCGATGGCACGCTGATCGACAGCGCGCCCGATCTGGCGGGCGCGGCCAACGACATGCGCGTCGCGCGCGCGCTGGCGCCATACCCCTTGGCGCACTTTCGCCCGATGGTCGGCTCGGGTGCCCGCGGCATGGTGGGGCGGGCGTTCGATGTGGCCCCGCCCGCGCCCGAGTTCGCGCCGCTGCGCGACGAATTCCTGCAACGCTACGAAGCACGCATGACGCAGGACACGCGTGTCTTCCACGAAGTGCTGCCCTTGCTCGACGCACTCGCCGCGCAGGCCTTGCCCTGGGGCATCGTCACCAACAAGGCCACGCGCTTCAGCGAACCGCTGGTGCAGTCGCTGGGTCTGCTCGCTCGCGCCGCCACGCTGGTGTGCGGCGACACCACGCCGCATGCCAAGCCGCACCCCGAGCCGCTGCTCGAAGCGGCGCGGCGCATGCGCGTCGAGCCCGATGCCTGTGTCTACGTGGGCGACGATCTGCGCGACGTTCAGGCCGGCAAGGCGGCTGGCATGACGACGATCGCCGTGGCCTGGGGCTACCTCGGCCTGGGTGAATCCATCGACGCTTGGGGTGCCGATCACATCGTGCAGACCCCGCAGCAGCTCTTGCAGTTGCTCGCGATGGCCTAAACTACGGGCTCTGGGGCTGACCTGGCTTCGACGAAGGTGCGGAGTTGGAACAGTGCACGCCGAGCACCAGTTCGCTCGTAAATCCACTGGAAACAAAGTAACTGCGAACGATCAAACGTACGCCCTCGCCGCTTAATACCGGTGAGCTTCGCAACAGTTGGCCGATGGGCTGGGCCTGAGGGGTAACCCGAAGGCTGCGAAGTCATACACATTGGCTCGTCCTGAGTTGGGTCACTCTTCACAGGACTAAATCTAGTGAATCGAGAAGTGGGTAGCGTGCTGCTGCGCGACCCGCCGATCTAAAACCAAATCAGTCAGCTAAGCGTGTAGATCTGCCCGGCAATGGCTTTCGGACGGGGGTTCGATTCCCCCCAGCTCCACCAGACGACAGTTCGGCGTTGACCGCCGATGATTCAAGCTCCCTGGCGCCCAAACGCCCGGGAGCTTTTTTCATGCGCCACGTGAATGAAGAAGGGACCGCCATGACACCGCAAGTATTGCTCGACCACATCGACTCGGGCCAGCCCTGGCCCGGCGCATGGCCGAACCCTGCGTTCACCGACCTGGCCGCGGCCTACCAGGTGGCGCTCGGGTCGCGAGCGCTGCGCTTGGCGCGTGGCGAGGCACCTCGCGGCTACAAGATCGGCTTCACCAACCGCAACATCTGGCCGCGCTACGGCGTGTTCGCGCCGATCTGGGGTTCGGTGTGGGATAGCACGCTCTCGTTCGCCGATGGCGACGAGGGTGTCGTGTCGCTGGCCCGCCTGTGCCAGCCGCGCATCGAGCCCGAAGCGGTGTTCGGATTGAAGGCCACGCCCTGCGTCGGCGCGAGCCTCGACGAACTCTTCGACGCGCTCGACTGGGTCGCCCCCGGCTTCGAGGTGGTGCAGTCGCACCGGCCAGGCTGGAAGTTCAGCGCTGCAGAAACCGTCGCCGACGGCGGCCTGCATGCGCGCCTGCTGGTCGGGAGAAAGACACCGATCGCCGACATCGCGAGCGATGCGCAGCAACTGCAGGCGGCTCTGGCCCGCACCGGCCTGGGCCTGAGCAGGAACGGTGCACTCGTCGAAGAAGGCGTGGGTGCCAATGTGCTCGACAACCCGCTGCGTGCACTGCACCACTTTCTGCAAGAACTGCGCGCCTGCCCCGGTGCGCCCGACCTCAAAGCCGGCGACGTGGTCACCACCGGCACCTGGACCGACGCATGGCCCGTCGAGCCGGGCGAGCGCTGGGCCGCGCGCTTCAGTGCCGGCTTGCCACCGTTGACGGTCAGCTTCGTCTAGCCGCAGACCTCGCGCCGTTCACCGCGGGTTTTCGGTCTAGGCCTTCGTCCTCTCGCTGTTGCCGGATGAACGCGGTGTCGAACGACAACTTCTTCAAGGTCAGCGAATCCGGCGGCAGCACGCGCCACACCGGCGCCAGGTGGCTGATCGGCGTTCCGGCGGCCAGCGCTTCCCAGGCCGCTTCGGCCACGGTGCGCAAGTGAAAGCCGGTGGTGATGGGGCAGGTCACTTCTGCGCCGTGCGCGGCGGCCATCGCGGCACGCAACTCGCGCGCACTCAGGCTGCGGCCGCGTGGCAGCGTGCGGATGAAGGCGTCGACCATCAGCGCGCTGGGCACCAGCATGATCTGCCCGGCCTTCATGCCCGCGATGTCGATCGGGGCTGGTTTGACCTGATGCGGCCTCGCGTCCTGCAGGCGGTCGGTCCAGGTCTGCTTGCGGCTGCTCATGGGGTGATGCCTCCGGCCCGCAAGGGCAACTGGATCAGCGTGCGCAAGTCTTGCGGCGCCGTGTCGCGCGGGCTGTTGAGATACTCCTCGACGACCGGGCCGCTGGCCGGCTCGAAGCCGGAGTTGACGAGCCAGTGGCCGAAGAGCCAGCGGTAAGCCGCTTTCATCGAAGAGTAAGGGCCGGTGTGCGTCAGGCTGGCGAGAGTGGCGGCGGGAATCGTCGTGCGCTGCAAGCCGCAGTCGGCCGCGGGCTCGGCGAAGCCTGCCACGGCGGCCTGCGCGCGCAGTTCGCCTTCGGCCACGAGATCGGGGTCGTCGAAGTACAGCGTCAGCATGCGCATGCCGGGGCGCGCCAGGCCGGCCGCTGCGAGGCGCGTGAACAGCAGGTCGAAGGTCCGGCCGATCGCCATGTAGGAACCCCGGTGCGTCATCGTGAGCACCGGCAGCGCTTCGGTGTGAATCACCGTGACCTCGAAGGCCGGGCCGTGCGACGTCTCTGGCCGCAATTCGAACTCGAGGTGCTGGCCGGCCGCCCGAAAGCGGGCCGGCGGCAAACCGTAGACCGACTTGAAGGTGCGGTTGAACGAGGGCACGCTCGGGTAGCCGGCGGCCCGGGCCACCTGGGCGACGGCTGTCGTGGAACAAGCCAGTTGCCCCGCCGCGCGATGCAGCCGCAGGCGCTTCACGGTGTGGGCCAAGGTTTCGCCGTACATCGCGTGGTAGATGCGGTGCCAGTGGTGCGGCGACAGGCAGGCCAATTCGGCCATCGCGTTCAGGTCGAGCGGTTCGTCGAGGTGGTCGTGCACGTGCTCGATGACACGTTGCAGGCGTGGCTCGTAGCGCGCCCACTCATGCTGGCCAGGGTGGGCCAGCGCTTCCTGAACGGCGTGCTCGTGCTCCGAGCGGCGTTCGACCCTCGCGCTGCCGATGACGCTGCCCACCCCGGTGTCTTGCATCACGACACTCCCTGTCTGGCGTGAGTGCGCATGATGCCGCGAGCCGCCTTGACAAGTCTTGCGGACTTGCGCCCGCAGCGCTTCAGACAGCCACCGGCGCCTTGATGGCCGGGTGCGGCTCGTAGCCCAGCACCGCGAAGTCCTCGTACTCGTAGTCGAAGATCGACGCGGGCCGGCGCTTGATCTCGAGCGTGGGGTAGGCACGCGGCTGGCGCGAAAGCTGCTCCGCCACCTGCTCGGCGTGGTTGCTGTAGATGTGGCAGTCGCCACCGGTCCAGATGAAGTCGCCGACCTGCAGGTCGCACTGCTGCGCCAGCATGTGGGTGAGCAGCGCGTAGCTCGCGATGTTGAACGGCACGCCGAGAAAGATGTCGGCACTGCGCTGGTAGAGCTGGCAGCTCAGGCGCCCTTCGGCCACGTAGAACTGGAAGAAGGCGTGGCATGGCATCAAAGCCATCTTCGACAGGTCGGCCACGTTCCAGGCGCTGACGATGATGCGGCGCGAATCAGGGTTGCCCTTGAGCTGCTTGACCACTTCGGCGATCTGGTCGATGTGGCCGCCGCCGGGCTGGGGCCACGAGCGCCATTGCACGCCGTAGACCGGGCCGAGGTCGCCGTCGGGTTTGGCCCATTCGTTCCAGATCGTCACGCCGCGGTCTTGCAGCCACTTTGCATTCCCGTCGCCACGCAGGAACCACAGCAGTTCGAGAATGATCGACTTCAGATGCACCTTCTTCGTCGTGACGAGCGGAAAGCCTTCGTTCAGGTCGAAGCGCATCTGGTGGCCGAACACGCTCTTCGTGCCGGTGCCGGTGCGGTCGGCCTTGAACACGCCGTGTGCGTCCACATGGCGCATGAAGTCTTCGTACTGCGAACGCACGGGGCGGGTGTTGGGCGAGGTCACGGCGAACTTCCGGTTGAGCGGGATTGGATTATCAGCGGTCGAACTGCAAGGCCGCCAGGCGCGAATACAGGCCGCCGGAATGGATCAACTGCGCGTGCGTGCCGGTCTCGACGATCTGGCCGGCTTCGAGCACCACGATGCGGTCGGCACGCTGCACGGTCGACAAGCGGTGCGCGATCACGAGCGTGGTGCGGTCCTTCATCGCCGATTCGAGCGCGGCCTGCACCATGCGTTCGCTTTCGGCGTCGAGCGCGCTGGTGGCTTCGTCGAGCAGCAGCAGCGGCGGGTTCTTGAGCATCGCGCGCGCGATCGAGATGCGCTGGCGTTGCCCGCCCGACAAGCGCACGCCACGCTCGCCGAGAAAGGTCTTGTAGCCCTCGGGCAGGGCGCTGATGAAGTCGTGCGCGAACGCGGCTTGCGCGGCCGCCACCACTTCTTCGTCGCTCGCCGTCGGCTTGCCGTAGCGGATGTTTTCCATCGCGTCGGCCGAGAAGATCACGCTGTCTTGCGGCACGATGCCGATGCGCTCGCGCAAGTCGTCGAGCGACACGTCTTTCACCGGCACGCCGTCGACCAGGACACTGCCCGACGCCACGTCGTAGAAGCGCAGCAGCAGCTGGAACACCGTGCTCTTGCCGGCGCCGCTCGGCCCGACGAGCGCCACCGTTTCGCCGGGCTGCACGTTCAGGTCGAAGTGCGAGAGCGTCGCGTGCTGTGGCCGCGACGGGTAGCGGAAGGTCACGTCGCGCAGCGCCACCGACGAGCCACCGCTCGTCGCCGCAAGCGCCGTCGGCTGCGCGGGCGAGGCGATCGGCGAGCGCAGGCTCAGCAACTCCATCAGGCGTTCGGTGGCGCCGGCGGCGCGCAGCAGGTCGCCGTAGACCTCGGACAGCACCGCCACGCTGCTCACGAGAATGATCACGTAGACCACCGTCTGCCCCAGGTGCCCGGCGCTGATGTCGCCGCGCACCACCGCCTGCGTGCCCTGGTACAGGCCCCAGAGCAAAGCACCGAAGGTCGCGGTGATGATGAAGCCGACCAGCGCGGCACGCATGCGCGTGCGTTTCACGGCGGTGCCGAAAGCGTTCTCGGTCGACAGGTCGAAGCGTTTCGCTTCGCGCAACTCCTGCGTGTAGCTCTGCACCACCGGAATGGCGTTCAGCACCTCGGCGGCGATCGCGCTCGAATCGGCCACCCGGTCCTGGCTGGCGCGGCTGAGCTTGCGCACGCGCCGGCCGAAATACAGGCTCGGCAGCACCACCAGGATCAGGATACCCAGCACCTGCGTCATCACATAAGGGTTGGTCACGATCAGCATCGTCATCGCGCCGATGCCGAGCACCGCGTTGCGCAGACCCATCGACAGGCTGGAGCCCACGACGGTCTGCACCAGCGTGGTGTCGGTCGTCAGGCGCGACAGCACCTCGCCGGTCTGCGTGGTCTCGAAGAACTCGGGGCTCTGCGTCACCACATGCGCGTAGACCGCGTTGCGCAGGTCGGCGGTGACACGCTCGCCGAGCCAGGTGACCATGTAGAAGCGCAGCGCAGAAAACAGGCCGAGCGCCGCGCCCACCGCGAACAGCGCGAAGAAGTGTTCGCGCAGCGCCATCACGCGCGAGCCGTTGTCGGCGGCGACCAGGCCCTGGTCGATCAGCGACTTCAGCGCCACCGGGAACACCAGCGTGCTCACGGCCGCGAGCACGAGAAACACCACCGCGAATGCGATGCGCCCGCGGTAGGGCCGCAAGAAGGGCAACAGGCCGCTCAGCGACTTGACGTTGCGGGCGGGTGTGGCCGGAGCGGGCGTGGCAGGAGCGTTGAGCGTGGCGGTGCTGGGCATGGCCGGCAGTGTAGGGCAGCGGCTCGCGGCCGGCGCTTCGGCAGGGTGTCGACCTTGCCAAGCCTTGACAATAATTGCCTAGGCAGTTATAGTTCGAGCACTCCCACCCGCAAGGTTATTCCCGTGGCCCGTCCTCCCGCTCCCGCCGACTTCTACCGCGCCGGCACCTACTGTGCCGAAGAGAGCGTCGGGTACCTGATGAAACGCATCATGTTGTCGATCGTCTACCAGGCCGACAAGCGCCTCGACGCGCACGGCCTGACGAGCGCGCAGTGGGGCCCGCTGCTGAAGATCAAGAACTCCGGCAGCGCCACCGTGGCAGAACTGGCACGCTGGTTGCAAGTCGATGCCGGAGCCATGACGCGTCTGCTCGACCGCCTCGAAAAGAAGGGCTTGTGCAAGCGCGTGCGCTCGACCGAAGACCGCCGTGTCGTGCAGGTCGAGCTCACGCCCGAAGGCGAGGCCGCGGTGGCCGGCGTGCCGGCCGTGTTGAGCGACGTGATGAACGCGCACCTCGCCGGCTTTTCGAAGACCGAGTGGCTGGCGCTCAAGACCTACCTGAACCGCATGCTCGAGACCGGCGAAGCCTTGCGCGACGCCGACTGAAATCATGAAGACGATCCCCTGGCCACTCTTGCCCAAATACCTGCCTAAGCAAATGAAGCCACAACAACTATCGCCGCTGTCGACGACCGACGCCTCCCTCGATCAGGTCTCGGCCCGTTGCGCCGCCTTGCCCACGGTGGCAGCCATGGCCGTCGCGATTGCATCGTCGCTGGTGCTCACGCTTGCCGGGTGCGCCAGCAGCGCGGGCATCGCCCCGATGGCACATACGCAAGCCCCCGCCGGCCTCGACGCCAAGGTGGCCACGCCCGCCGTCGCTGCCGACTGGTGGCTCGGTTTCGGCGATGCTTCGCTGACCGATCTGATCCAGCGTTCGCTGGCCGGCAACCCGAGCCTGAAGGTCACGCAAGCGCGCCTCAGCCGCGCCCAGGCCGCCGTGGCGGGCGCGCAAGCCACCGAAGGCCCGCAAGTCAACGGCGCCTTCGACGTGACGCGCCAGCGCTTCAGCGCCACCAGCATCTACCCGCCGCCACTCGGCGGTTCGATCCGCACGCTCGGCACACTGCAGGCCAACGCTTCGTGGGAACTCGACCTGTTCGGCCGCAACCGCGCCGCGCTCGACGCGGCCGTGGGCGCGCAGCGCGCAGCACAGGCCGACACCGAGGCCGCGCGCATCCTGCTTGCGGCCAACGTGGCGCGCACCTACGTGCAGCTCGCGCGGCTGGTCGAGCAGCGCACCGTCGCCGAACGCGCGCTGGCGCAGCGCGACGAAACGCTGTCGCTCATTCGCCAGCGGGTCGACGGCGGCCTCGACACGGCCGTCGAACTGCGCCAGGGGCAGGGCGCCTTGCCCGAGTCGCGCCAGCAGATCGAAGCGCTGGCCGAACAGATCACGCTGGCGCGCCACGCGCTGGCGGCGCTGAGCGCGCAGGCCCCCGACGCGCTCGACACGCTGAGCCCCCTGCTCCGCAGCGTGCAGGCCGTGCCCTTGCCCGCCGCCGTGCCGGCCGACCTGCTCGGCCGCCGCGCCGACATCACCGCCGCGCGCTGGCGCATCGAAGCTGCGAGCAGCGACATGAAGAGTGCGAAGGCGCAGTTCTATCCGAACGTGAACCTCACCGCCTTCGTCGGCCTGGCCAGCATCGGCCTCGACCAGCTCGTCAAGTCGGGCAGCGAACAGTACGGCGCCGGCCCGGCGATCCGTTTGCCGATCTTCGACTCGGGCCGGCTGCGCGCCAATCTGAAGGGCAAGGCCGCCGACCTCGACACCGCGATCGAAAGCTACAACGGCGCAGTGATCGACGCCGTGCACGACGTGGCCGACCAGATCGGTTCGCTGCGCTCGATCGAACGCCAGCAGCGCGAGCAGGCGCTGGCGCAGACTGCATCGGAGTCGGCCTACGACCTGGCCACCCAGCGCTACAAGGCCGGCCTGGGCACGTACCTGACCGTGCTCAACGCCGAAGCGAGCGTGTTGAACCAGCGCCGCCAGGCCGCCGACCTGAAAGCGCGCGCGCTCGACAGCCAGATCGCGCTGATCCGCGCGCTCGGCGGTGGCTACGTGAGCGAGGCCAACGACATGCCGCGTGTCGCCGCCGTCGCAGGCACCCCGGCACAGCGCTGAACACCGAACACACCGAACAGATTTCCGGAGAAAGACCATGACCGCCCCCGAGACCACCACCACCCCCGCACCGCAAGGCAACCCGGCTCGCAAACGAGCGCTCGGCGCGGTCGCCGCCGCTGTCGTGCTGGCCGGCATTGGCTACGGCGCCTACTGGGCGCTGGTGCTGAACCACTACGAGTCAACCGACAACGCCTATGTGCAAGGCAACGTCGTGCAGCTCACGCCGCAGGTCGGCGGCACGGTCGTGGCGATCAACGCCGACGACACCGACCACGTGAAAGCCGGCCAGCTTCTCGTCAAGCTCGACCCGGCCGACGCGCAGGTCGCGCTCGACCAAGCCGAAGCCCAGCTCGCGCAGACCGTGCGAGAAGTGCGCACGCTGTACGCGAACAACGGCACGCTGAAGGCGCAGATCGCCTTGCGTGAAGCCGATCTCGCGCGTTCGCAGTCGGAACTGGCTCGCGCGCAGGACGACGTGACACGCCGCGCCCCGCTGGTGTCCACCGGCGCCGTCGGCAAGGAAGAGTTCAACCACGTCAACTCGCAGCTCGCAGCAGCGCGCAGCAGCGTGGCGGCGGCGCAGTCGGCGGCGCTTGCGGCGCGCGAACAGCTGGCCTCGAACCAGACGCTCACCGACGGCACGGCGCTCGAACAACACCCGAATGTGCTGCGCGCTTCGGCTCGCGTGCGCGAGGCCTACCTCGCGCTCAAGCGTGCCGACCTGCTCGCCCCGGTCGACGGTTATGTCGCCAAGCGCAGCGTGCAGCTCGGCGCCCGGGTGCAAGCCGGCGCACCGCTGATGTCGGTGATCGCCTTGAACCAGGTCTGGGTCGAAGCCAACTTCAAGGAAAGCCAGCTGCAGAAGCTGCGCATCGGCCAGCCGGTGACGCTGCAGGCCGACGTGTACGGCAAGAAGGTCGAATACACCGGAACGATCGAAGGCCTGGGCGCGGGCACCGGCGCGGCGTTCGCGCTGCTGCCGGCGCAGAACGCCACTGGCAACTGGATCAAAGTGGTGCAGCGTGTGCCGGTGCGCATCACGCTCGACGCGAAACAACTGGTCGAGCACCCGCTGCGCGTGGGCTTGTCGATGGACGCGAAGGTCGACACCAGCAAGACCGACGGCCGCATGCTGGCCGATGCGTCGCGCGCTTCGGCCGTGTCGCAGACCAGCGTGTTCGAGCAGAACAACAGCGCGGCCGACGCCGAAGTGCGCAAGATCATCGTCGCCAACGGTGGCAAGGTGGGCAAGCTCGACGTGGCCGGTGGCCACAAGGTGGCGTCGGCGCCGTCGTCGGTGTCGTCGGCGAGCACGGCCCCGGTTTCCGCCGCGCCGGCATCGGTCGCCACACTCGCCGGTGGCAGTGCTCTGGCGCAGGCCGCCACCCGCCTGAAGTGACCTGCCGGAGCCACTGATGTCTTCCACCGCCGCTGTGGCGCCGGGCGCTGCCGAACCAGCGCCTTCCGCGCCGCCGCCCGCGCCACCCGCCGGGCCTGTCGCGTTCGCACCGCTCAAGGGCAGCGAACTCGTGCTGGGCACGGTCGCGTTGTCGCTCGCCACGTTCATGAACGTGCTCGACACCTCGATCGCCAACGTCTCCATCCCCGCGATCTCGGGCGACATGGGCGTGAGCCCGGCGCAGGGCACCTGGGTGATCACCTCGTTCGCGGTGGCCAACGCGATCTCGGTGCCGCTCACCGGTTGGCTCACGCAGCGTTTCGGCCAGGTGCGCCTGTTCACCGCCAGCATCCTGCTGTTCGTGCTGGCTTCGTGGTTGTGCGGCCTGGCGCCGAACATCGAATCGCTGATCGCCTTCCGCGTGTTGCAGGGGCTGGTGGCCGGGCCGATGATCCCGCTGTCGCAGACGCTGCTGCTCGCCAGCTACCCGCGTGCCAAGGCCGGCATCGCGATGGCGATGTGGGCCATGACGGTGCTGGTGGCACCGGTGGCCGGGCCGCTGCTCGGCGGCTGGATCACCGACAACATCGCGTGGCCCTGGATCTTCTACATCAACGTGCCGGTCGGCCTGGGCGCTGCCGCGCTCACCTGGTCGATCTACAAGAAGCGCGACCCCGGCCCGCGCCGCGTGCCGCTCGACGTGGTGGGCTTGGGGCTGCTCGTGCTCTTCGTCGGCACGATGCAGATCATGATCGACAAGGGCAAGGAGCTCGACTGGTTCTCGTCAGGCCAGATCGTCACGCTGGCGGTCGTCTCGGTCGTGAGTTTCCTGTTCTTCCTGGCCTGGGAACTGACCGAGAAGCACCCGATCGTCGACCTGCGCCTGTTCGCGCGCCGCAACTTCGTGATGGGCACCCTGGCGCTGTCGATCGCCTACGGTCTGTTCTTCGGCAACGTGGTGTTGCTGCCGCTGTGGTTGCAGCAGCACATGGGCTACACCGCCACCTGGGCCGGCCTGGCGACGGCGCCGGTCGGCATCCTCGCGATCATCCTGTCGCCCTGGGTCGGCAAGAACGTCAGCAGGATCGACCCGCGCAAGCTGGCCACCGTGGCCTTCGTCGGCTTCGGTCTGGTGCTGTGGATGCGCTCCAACTTCAACACCCAGGCCGACTTCACGACGATCCTGATCCCGACCGTGCTGCAGGGTGCGGCGATGGCCTTCTTCTTCATCCCGCTGCAGGCGATCGTGTTCTCGGGCCTGCCGCCAGAGCGCATGCCTTCGGCGGCGGGCTTGTCGAACTTCGTGCGCATCACCGCAGGTGCGGTCGGCACCTCGCTGTTCACCACCGTGTGGGAAGACCGCGCGATCCTGCACCACGCGCAGCTCGCCGAGAGCGTGAACCGCGGCAACGCCACGGCGATGCAGACGCTCGATCAACTGGCGGCCAGCGGTTCCACCCCGCAGCAGGCCCTGGCCACCGTGAACCGGCTGCTCGACCAGCAGGCCTACACGATGGCCGTGACCGACATCTTCTACCTCTCGGCGGTCTTGTTCTTCGTGCTGATCGTGATGGTGTGGCTCTCCAAGCCCACGCTGGGTGCAGGCGCTGGCGGCGGCGGGGCACATTGAACCTTCATAGCTGCAACCTGGCCGCGTAGCCCGTCATCTCTAGGTAACCGCGGCCCACGCGCTGGCCGCTGGCGCCGAGCAGGTCGCTCAAGCCTTCCCA
Organism: Rhizobacter sp.; assembly: GCF_032229685.1. Lineage (GTDB taxonomy): Bacteria > Pseudomonadota > Gammaproteobacteria > Burkholderiales > Burkholderiaceae_C > LMDS01. Next base: position 63,591 of record NZ_JAVTWP010000020.1, read on the forward strand.
GTAGATCGCGCCGGTGCTGCCGCGGCTGTCGAGTTCCTGGTTGTCGAGCAGGGCTTTCACGTTGAACACGCCGGCGGGCGTGTCGATGCGCCAATCGACCGGGTAGTTCGCCTTCGAGCTCGGGCTGGCCCACACACGGCCGGGAATGAAGCGCACTTCGTCAGCGCCGAAGTTGCGCGGCGATTGCCCCGGCGCACGAAAGCTGCCACCCGCGTACAGGCTCGTTCCGTCGGCGCGTCGCACCCGAAAGGCGGTGAGCGCGCTGCCGTCGGCGAGGTTCATGCCGACCCAGTCCCAGCCCACGGCGGCCGGGTCGAGCAGCGTGTCGCTCCATTCGTGGTCGAGCCAGGCCCGGCCCTGCACGGCGAGCGGCTTGCCGTCGAGCGTGAGCGTGCCCTGCACGGCGAGCTGCGGCTCGCTGTAGTAGCGGCTCGTCTGCGCAGCCCCCGGCCCCTTTTGCGACAAGCCGTTCACCCCTTGCACCAGCAGCGGCTGGGTGGCGTCGAACTGCAGGTCGAAAACAAAACCGGCGCTGTCGCTGCGAATCGAAGCGCGGTAGCGGCTGCTGTCCGGTGCGCCCGATTCGCGGGCGAGCCGCCAGTCGCGCAGCAGCACCTGCGTGTTGCCGACGGCCGCATCAGCCGTGCCGAAACCGGCACGCGCAATGCGCTGGTCGTGGCGCAGCCGCTTCTGCTCCAGGTCGGTCAACGCGGCGTGTGCGAACACGAGTTCGGTGGCGGCGAAGCGGCTCGTGCTTCCGGCGGCCAGGCCGGTGGCCGAGCGGAAGAACGTGACCTGGAACCCCCACAGCCGCGCGCCGGCTTCGAGCGAGCCGGTCAGGTACCACCATTCCGTGCGCGACTCGGGGTGCGCGCCGAAGTCGTGCGGCCAGCGCAGCGCGGCGGGCGAGGGCGCTGCGTTCAGCCGCAGCGCGGCCGCGCAGGCGGCGGCAGAGAAGAGCCAGTCACGTCGTTGCATGCGCAGAGCATCGCACAGCGATCGCACACAATCGCTCCCCATGGCCAAGCCCGTTCCCCGTTTGAGTGCCGCCGAAGTCGCCAGCGTGATCAAGACCGCCTGGGACGACCGCCCGCCGTTCAACGCCGTGTTGATGAACCACGGCCTGACCGAAGGCCAGCTGGTGCAGTTGCTCAAGCGTGAACTCACGCCGACCGCGTACAAGCTGTGGGCTGCGCGCAGCCGCGGCCACGCACCGGCCGCGAACCGATCGCGCCGCGGCCCGCCGAAGGCGCCCCGCTGATTTATTCCTCGGTGTTTGTCCTTGCCCCTTCCGGCAAGGGGGCTTGGTAGTCTGCGAGCGCTTCGACATTTGGCAGACTGCCGCGTCGTCACCGATCACAACCCGAGGAGAAACCCATGCGTCAATCGATCATCTGGCCGCTGGCCGCCTGCGCCACCGCCGTGTCCCTGCTCGCTGCCTGCGGCAGCATGTCCGGCGGCAAGACCGGCATGAGCTTCTTCGTCACCAGCGCCGGGCCGGGCAAGGGCGCCGACCTGGGCGGCCTCGCGGGTGCCGACAAGCAGTGCCAGACGCTCGCCGCGGCGGCCGGTGCCGGCAACCGCACCTGGCGCGCCTACCTGAGCCAGCAGCCCACCGCCAACGTGCCCGGCATCAACGCCCGCGACCGCATCGGCAAGGGCCCGTGGCAAAACGCCAAGGGCGTGGTCGTGGCGACCGACGTGGCGCAACTGCACGGGGCCAACAACCTGAACAAGATGACCGCGCTGACCGAGACCGGCGCCGGCGTCAACGGCCGTGGCGACACGCCGAACATGCACGACGTGCTGACCGGCTCGCAGCCCGACGGCACGTTCATCGCCGGCAACGTGAACTCGACCTGCGGCAACTGGACGCAGAGCGGCGAAGGCTCGGCGATGGTCGGCCACCACGACAAGACCGGGCTCGACGAAAGCGTGCCCGCCAAGTCGTGGAACTCGTCGCACATGACGCGCGGCTGCGGCGCCGACGCGCTCAAGGCGACCGGCGGCGCTGGCCTGTACTACTGCTTCGCGGCCGACTGATCGCGGCGGGCGGCACGGCCCATGCCGGGCCGTGCCCTTCAGGGCAGCAGAACCGCGGCCATCGCCACAACGGCGGGAACGGCCTGCACGAACAGGATCTTGCGGTTCACGGTCAGTGCGCCGAACACGCCGGCGACGATCACGCAGCCCAGGAAGAACAGCTTCAGCGGCTGGCCCGCCGCACCCTGGCTCAGACCCCAGACCAGGCCCGCGACCAGAAAGCCGTTGTACAGACCCTGGTTCATCGCGAGGCCTTTCGACGCGGTGGCGAATTCCTGTGTCAGACCGAAGACGCGGCGGCCGGTGGGTTTGTCCCAGAGCAGCATCTCGAGCACCATGAAATAGGCGTGCAGGGCGGCGACCAGGCCCACCAGAACATTCGCAAGCATCTTCGGCTCCTTCAGCCGGGCCGTCGGCCCGGGCATTGATTTAAAAACATTTGTGTTTTCTGTGTGTATGGTAATGTTTTCAAACCATGCACGCAAGCCGCCACCAACCAGCTGCGCCCGCCAGGCTGCCACGCGGCCGCCACCCGCTCACGCAGGCCGCGGTGGCCGGCTCGCAGCGCTTGCGCCTGCTCGACGCGGTGGCACGGGTCGCCGCCGACAAGGGTTATGGCGCCGCCACGGTGGCCGACGTGATCTTGCTCGCGGGCGTGTCGCGCCGCACCTTCTACGAACACTTTCCCGGTCTCGAAGACTGCTTTCTCGCGGCCTACGAAGACGGCATGCGCAGCCTGTTCGCGGCGATCCGCAGCGCACTCGCCGGTGTGCCGCGCGACGAACTGGCGCTGCGCACCCGCGTCGCGATCGACGCCTACCTCGGCGCGATGGCGAGCGTGCCGGCGGCCGCCTGGTCGTTCACGGTCGAGGTGCTCGGCGCCGGCCGCCGCGCGCTCGACCGGCGCGACTGGGTCATGGCGCAATGGGTCGAACAGTGGCGCGCTTTCCACCAGCGCCGCCGGCAACTCGAACCCGGTCTGGGCGAGGTCAGCGACGCGCAGTTGCTGGCGCTGGTCGGAGGCATGGAAGAACTGGTGCGTGACCAGTTGCGGCGCCACGGTGCGCAGAGCCTGCCGCAGATCGGCGTGGCGCTGCGTGACTTCGCCGTCAGCGCGCTCGTTGCGCCGCCGCTGCGCGGCTGAGGCCTGTGCCCCCGTGGCGTGGCGTTGTGTCGCCCGGTGCATTGGCGCTATGCTGGCCGCCACCAGGAGGTCGCCATGACAAGAAAACCCGTGCTCCGGATGCTGGCCGCGCTGTGCCTGGCGCTGCCGCTGGTCGCCACCGCCGAACAGGCGCGTACCAAGGCGTGGGTCAACGTGCGCGCCGGCCCGGCCGGCAACTACCCCACCGTGATGCGCTTGCCACCCGGTACCTACGTGCAGGTCTACGGCTGCACCAGCGGCTACCGCTGGTGCGACCTGGTCGCCTCCGACGGGCAACGTGGCTGGGCGCCGGCGGGCAGTCTCTACTACCCCTACCAGGATCGCTGGGTACCGGTGTCGAACTACTACGGCCCCGGGTTCGGCATTCCGATCACGCCGTTCGTGATGGTCGACTACTGGGGCGCGCACTACCGCCACCGCCCCTGGTACGGGCACCGCCAGTATTGGGGGCCGGGTTATGGCCACGGGCCGAACTACGCGCCCGGCTATGGGCCCGGGTACGGGCCGGGCTACGGCCACCCGCCGGTCTACGTGCCGGCGCCCCACGTTCCGCGTCCCGGTTACGTGCCCGGCCCGGCCCACGTGCCCCGGCCACCGCACTCGGGCGCCGGTCTGCCGAGGCCGCCCGCCCCGCCGGGCTTGCCGCGCCCGCCCAGACCACCCGGTTTGCCGGGCCTGCCGGGTCTGCCCTGAACAGCAGAAGCCGCTCCGTTCAGACCGGCGGCTGCAGCGCGGCGAGTTCTTGCTGCAGGTTCAGCCGTGCGGCGCTCTCCCAGGTCGCATGCACCACGGCCGTGCGATAGATGCTGTCGCGTTCCAGAAAGCTGCGCAACACACGCGTGCGGCCTGCGCGGTAGGCCGCCGCGTCGACCCAGCCGTACTCGGCCCGCACCGCGTCGGCGTAGGCCGCGTAGTGCGCTGCGCTCTGGCCGAGCACCGACAGGTCGAGATCGAGAAACAGCCAGGCGTCGGTGTCTGAAAGCTCGGCCTCATGCCGATGGGTCGCGAGCACGAGTTCGGCGACACGGCGCACGCTGGCAGCCGGCCAGCCCAGAGCGGCCAACTCGAGTTGCGCGAGCGCTGCCGAGCGCTGTTCGTTGTCTTGCCGGCGCGTGTCGTAGACCGCGTCGTGGAACCAGATCGCCGCGTCGATCAGTGCCGGTTCGCGCGCCAGCGTGCGGTGGCGCGCGAACCAGCGCTGCAGCGCTTCGATGTGCGCGAGCGAGTGGTAGCGCCGGTGCGGCTCGCCGTAGCAAGCGCGCAGCTTGCCGAGCAGCGCTTCGGGCAGGCTGAGGTCGCCGGGGCTCGCCATCGTGTTCACCAGTCTTCCTTCACTGCCAGCGCCATCTGCCGGCCCGCGGCGCTGCGTGCGGCCAGCCAGGCGGTGAGTGTGCCGGCCAGCATGACGGCGGCGCACAGCGACAACAGGCGCCCCCACGGCAACAGCAACTCCATGGTCCAGTGAAAACTCTGCGGGTTCACGACCTTGACCAGCACGACGCTGACTGCCAACCCCAGCAACAGGCCGAGCAGGGCGCCTGCGGCGGTCCACACGGCGCCTTCGACGGCGACCACGCCGAGCACCTGCCTGCGCGTCAGGCCTAGGTGCGCGAGCAGCCCGAATTCCTTGCGCCGCGCCAGCACCTGCGCCGAAAAACTCGCGGCAATGCCGAACAGGCCGATCGCGATCGCCACCGCCTGCAGCCAGTAGGTCACGGCGAAGCTGCGGTCGAAGATGCGCAGCGACACCCGGCGGATCTCGCTGGCCGAAGCGAATTCGAGCAGGGAACCGTCGATGCCGAGGTCGGTGGCGAGTTGGCGCAACGACCGCTGCACGGCCGACGCGTTGCTGCCCTCGGCCAGCCACAGTGCCATGTCGTTGACACGCTCGTCGCCGGTCAGGCGCCGGTAGTCATCGGCCGGCAGCACCAGCGCGCCGTGCTGGCGGGCGTAGTCGCGCCAGACGCCGCGCACGTAGAACGTGGTCGGCCCGGCCTTCGGCAAGGGCAGCGTAAGGTGCGTGCCGGGCGCGGCGCCGTACAGGCTCGCCATCGCTTCGCTGACGAACACGGCGGTCTCGCCGGCCGGCAGCGCCACCAGTTCGCCGACCAGCGGCAACGCGCGCGCCGGGTCGGGCAGGGCACGCGCGATCACCGCCACGGCCGGCCGCGCGGGGTCGAACTGCACTTGCGAGACACGCTGTGACTCGACCCGCGCCACACCGGGCAGGGTGGCTGCACGGCGCAGCAGTTCGGGTGGCAGCGTTGCCACGTCGCCGGCACTGACCGAAGCCGCCGCGCGCACGTACAGGTCGGCCGGCAACACGGTGCCGAGCCACTGCGTTACCGAGTCGCGAAAGCTCGCGACCATCACGGTGAGTGCGACCGCCAGGCTCAGGCTCGCCACCACGCCGGCGACCGCGATGGTCGCGGTGTGGCGCTGGTGGCGCGCGCGCTCCACCGCCAGCAGCGCGAGTGCGTGCGTCGGCGGTGCCACGCGTGCCAGCAACAGGCCGACGCCGGCCGGCACGCAGGCGATGCCGCCGAGCAGCAGGCAGGCCACCGAGGCATAGGCGGCCAGTGGAATCTCGAAGACCGGCGGCAGCAGCGCGAGCAACACACCGGCCAACAACAGTGCGGGGCCGAACCAGGCCGGGCCGGCGTGGCCGCTGCGTGTCCCCAGGCCTTTCAAGGCTTGCGCCGGCGCGAGCTGTTGCGCCGCGCGCGCCGGCAGCCAGCCGCCGATGGCGGCCGCGGCGATGCCGAGCAGGCCGTAGATCGAGGCCGAAACGATGTCGAACTGCAGGCTCGGCGCCACACCCGGAAAATATCCGCCGCCGAGGTCACCGGCCAGCAGGCGCAGCGCGAGCGCGGCCAGTGCCGTGCCGAGCGCCAGGCCGAGCGCACTGCCCACCGCGCCGAGGATCGCCGACTCGGCCAGCACCAGCGCCAGCCGCTCGCGCCCGCTCAGGCCGAGCACGCCGAGCAAGGCCAGCTGCGGCTGGCGCTTGGCGACCGAGAGCGAGAGGATCGAGAACACCAGGAACGCGCCGGTGAACAAGGCGACGAGTGCCAGCACCGTCAAGTTCACGCGGTAGGCGCGCGACACGTTCGACACACGCTGCGCCGCTTCATCGGGTGCCGCAGCGCGGATGCCGGCCGGCAGCGCGAGTTCACGCAGCACTTTGGCGCGGTCGGCGCCGGGCGCCAGCCGCACGTCGATGCGGCTCAGGCGGCCGAGCCAGCCGAAGTTGCCTTGCGCGCCGGCGATGTCCATGACCGCGAGCGGTGCGCCGTTGGCGAGCACGCTGCCGGCGCGCTTCAGCGTGGTGATGCCGGTGCTGTTCTGCACGCGCAACCCGGCGGCGGCGCCCAGGCGCTGTTGTGCCGTGGCGTTCAGGAACACCGCGCCGGGGTCGAGCATCGCCAGGCGTTCGGCATTCGCATCAGGCCTCGGCATCAACGCGGGCGCGATGCCGGCCACCACGAGCGCGTCGATGCCGAGCACTTTCAAGGCGACGCGATCACCCGCCGCGTCGAAGCCGTAGGTGTCGACCTCGACCACCGGGCTCGCGATCGCCACCTGCGGGTGGCGCGCCACGCGTTCGTACAAGGCCTCGTCGAAGCCGCTGCGCTGGCCGCGCAATTCGAAGTCGGGTTCGCCGTTGACGGCGCGCACGGCCGAGCTGAATTCGCTCAGCGCCGACTGGTTGATCAGTTGCACCGAAAACGCCAAGGCCACGCCGAGCGTGACCGCCAGCAGCGCCGCCAGGTGGCGCCAAGGGTGGTGGCGCAGCTCTGGCCACGACAGCCGGAGCAGCAACGAGCTCATGTGGCCGGCGCGCCGTCTTGCATGCCGTGGGCCGTCAGCGTCAGCACCCGGTCGGCCCGCGCGGCCGCGGTCTTCGAGTGCGTGACCAGCACGCAGGCCGCGCCCTGTTCGCGCACCTGCGCCGAGAGCAGGTCCATCACGCGCTCGGCGGTCACCGGGTCGAGGTTGCCGGTGGGTTCGTCGGCCAGGATCAAGGCCGGGCGGTGCACCATGGCGCGGGCGATCGCCACGCGCTGCAACTGCCCGCCCGAGAGTGTTTCGGGCAGGCGCTCGCCCAGGCCACCGAGACCGACCGCGTCGAGCAAGGCTTCGACACGCGCCGGGTCGGGCCGGCGCTGCAGCAGCAAGGGCAGGCCCACGTTGTGTGCCACGCTCAGGTGCGGCAAGACGTGAAAGGCCTGGAACACGAAGCCGAGGTGCTGGCGCCGGAACAGCGCCTGCGCGGCTTCGGGCAGGGTCGTGATGTTCGTGCCGGCGATCTGCACCCGGCCGGCGTCGACCGTGTCGAGCCCGGCGATGCAGTTCAACAGCGTCGACTTGCCCACGCCCGACTCGCCGAGGATCGCGACGAATTCGCCGGTCGCGACGTTCAGGTCGACCCCCGAAAACACCGCGGCCTCGCCATAACGTTTGGCGAGCGCGTGGACCTGCAGCAGGCTCAAGCGGCGCGCCTCATGCCGCTGCGGGCGCGAGCTGGCGCGCGAGTGCCACGGCCTGCGCGGTGGCATCGAGGGCGTCGCAGGCCACGGTGTGGCGCCAGGCCATGCCGCGCAGCCAGGTCAGCTGGCGCTTGGCGAGCTGGCGCGTGGCGGCGCTGCCGGTTTCCTGCACCACCGCGCGCAGGTGTTCGCCGTGTTCGTACTCGTGTTCCAGCGCTTCCCACGACTGGCGGTAGCCGACACAGCGCATCGACGGCATGTCGGCGTGCAGGTCGCCGCGCTCGCCGAGCGCGCGCACCTCGTCGAGCAGGCCGGCGTCGAGCATCGACGCAAAACGCTGTTCGATGCGCCGGTGGAGCCAGGCGCGGTCGGTGGGCTCGAGCGAGATCAGCGGTGGCATGGCCCGCGCCGGCTTGTCGCTGTGGAACGAAGAGATCGGCTGGCCGCTGACGCGAAAGACTTCGAGCGCTCGCTGGATGCGTTGCTGGTCGGCCGGTTTCAGGCGCGCGGCGGTGACCGGGTCGACCCGTTGCAGCTCGCGGTACAAGGCGTGCAAACCGTCGCGTTCGAGCTGCTCGGCCAACGCGGCGCGCACGCCGCGGTCGGCCGCCGGCATCGCGTCGAGGCCTTCGAACAGGGCCTTGAAATACAGCATCGTGCCGCCCACGAGCAGGGGCAGCTTGCCGCGCGCGGTGATCTCGCTGATCAGCCGCTGCGCATCGCCGACGAAACGTGCTGCCGAATACGCCTCGAAGGGTTCGATCACGTCGATCAGGTGGTGCGGAACGAGCGCACGTTCTTCGGCTGTGGGCTTGGCGGTGCCGATGTCCATGCCGCGGTAGACGAGCGCCGAGTCGACGCTGACGATCTCGACCGGGCGTTCGTTCGCCAGCGCCTGCGCGATCGCGAGCGCGGCGCCGGTCTTGCCCGAAGCGGTGGGGCCGGCCAGGCACAGGCAGTGGAGGGTGGGTGTCTGCTGATTCATGGTCAGGCTTTGGCAGCCAGCACGCCGGGGCGCACCGAAGGCTCGCCATCACGCTGCACGAGCGTCCAGGCGACCACGGCGAGCACGATGGTGAAGAAGCCGACGCCGAGCGTCAGCGGGAACACGGTGCCGTTGATGCTGCGGCCGAGCACGATGCCGGCGCAGAAGGCCGTGAGCATCATCAGAAAGCCCGACATCGACGCGGCCGTGCCGGCCTTGTCGGGAAACGGGCCGACCGCACCGGCCTGCCCGCAAGGCTGGTTCACGCCGTGGCCGATCGCGAACAGCACCATCGGCGGCACGATGGCCCACACCGACTGCACACCGGCGAGGCTCAGGGCGGCCATGCCCACGCCGCCGGCGAGCGAGAACAGCGCCGAGCGTTTGACCGCACCGCGCAGGCCATGGCGCAGCAGCAGGCGACGGCACAGCACCGTGCCGACGATGTAGGCCAGCGAGTTGACGGCGAGCACCGCGCCGCAGGCCACGCGCGACAGGCCGAGCACGTCGATGAACACGAACGACGAACTCGCCAGGATCGTGAAGAGGGCGCCGTAGGTGCAGCACAGCAGTGCCGTCCAGGCGCGAAAGCTCGGGTCGCGCAGCACGATGCGCCAGTTGTTCAGCAGCGGCAGCAGTTGGGTGGCGCGAGGGTCGCGTTGCAGCAGCGTCTCTTCGAAGCGCCAGCCGATGAAGGCCAGCGTGACGGCACCGAACAGCGCGGTGGCGAGCAACGCTGCATGCCAGCTCAGCCACTGCACCAGCAGCCCGCCGAGGGCCGGGCTGAGCAAAGCGACCACGCCCAGGCCGCCGAGCGCGCGCGACATCACACGCGCCCCTTCGTGCGGCTGGAACAGGTCGCGCACCATCGAGCGGCCACAGGTCACGGCCGCCGCCATCGCGGCGCCTTGCACACCACGCCACGCGACCAGCGTGTCGATCTGCTGCGCCAGCGCGCCCATCACGCTGGCCACGCAGTACAGCGCCATGCCACCCAGCAACACCGGGCGCCGGCCGAAGCGGTCGGACAGCGGCCCGCACACCAGCTGGGCCAGGCCGAAGCAGATGATCAGGACCGACAGCGTCATCTGCGTGGCGCCGGCCGTGGCGCCGAGCTCGCGCTGCATCGTCGGCAACGCCGGCAGGTACAGGTCGGTCGTGACCGGTTGCAGGCCGAGCAGCAGGGTGATCGTCAATACGACGACCGTCGGGGTCATCGACTTGCGCACATCGCTCACAACACGCCGGGGTTCAGGCGCCACATCGCCAGCGTGAGCGCCGACGCGAAGCCGACCCACAACAGATAAGGCAGCATCAGCCAGCCGCACAGCGGCCGCACGCGCGAGAAGCTGCGCAAGGTGAGCGCCACCAGCCCGAGCAGCAACAGCACTTCGGCGAAAGCCACGGCGCCCCAGTGCCAGTGAAAGAACAGCCAGGTCCAGAGCGCGTTGGCCAGCAACTGCACGCCGTAGAGCCACAGTGCCGGGCGCGCCGCCGCCGTGCCGACTTGCCGCACCACCAGCCAGGCCGCGGCACACATCATCAGGTAGAGCACCGTCCAGACCGGGCCGAACACGGTGGGTGGTGGCGACCACGACGGCTGGTTCAGGCTGGCATAGAACGTCTTCGCATCGATCGAAGCAAACGCGCCGATGGCCGCGGTGGCAAAGGTGGCGAGCAGCAGCCAGGCGAGCGCCGCCCATTGCGGGTCGCGCCTAGAAGGTGAGGGCGCGGCGTTCAAACGAAGCTCTCGTCGAGGCGCAGGTAGCGCCAGCAACCCGGTGGCAGGTCGCCCAGCATCACCTTGCCGATGCGCACGCGCTTGAGGCCCAGCACCTGCATGCCGACCGCTTCGCACATGCGGCGGATCTGGCGCTTCTTGCCTTGCCGCAACACGAAGCGCAACTGGTCGTCGTTGAGCCATTCCACGTGGGCCGGTCGCAGCGCTTCGCCGTCGAGTTCGAGGCCGTGGCGCAGCAGCGCCAGTGAAGCCTCGGGCAGGCGTTTGCCGTTCGCGGTGGCCACGCGCACGAGGTATTCCTTCTCGACCTCGGTGTCTTCGCCGATCAGCTGCTTGGCGACGCGCCCGTCTTGCGTGAGCACGAGCAGGCCCACGGAGTCGATGTCGAGCCGGCCGGCCGGCACCAGGCTGCGCAGGTGTTCGCGCAGGAAGCGTGTGCCGGAGCGGTCTTCGCGCCACTGGTTCGCCGCTGTCACCAGCACCACGGCGGGCTCGTAGCCGTCTTCGGCCTGGCCGCTGACGTAGCCGACCGGTTTGTTGACGAGCACCGTGACCCGCTGCGCCTGCTGGTGGCGGGCCTTGGCATCGACGGTGATGCGCTGCCCCGGCACGACGCGCGAGCCGAGTTCTTTCACGATCTGGTCGTCGACGCGCACCAGGCCGGCCGCGATCCATTCGTCGGCTTCGCGGCGCGAGGCGATGCCGAGTTCGCTCATGCGCTTGGACAGGCGCATGCTGCCGGGCGCGTGTTCGGTGGGTTCGCGGTCCTGGCGTTCGTCGCGGTTGTCTTGATGTTGACGCTGCGGCGGTGCCGCGGGACGCTGCTGGCGGGGTTCGGCGCGCGGTGCCTGCGGGCGGGGTGCCTGCGGGCGCGGCGGGCGGTCCTGGCGCGGTGCGGGCCGAGCGCTCTGCGGCTCGTCACGGCGCGTGAACCCGGCTGGCGGCCGATCACCGAAACGCTGGCGCAACTGCTCCTGGTAGCGCGCTTCGCGCTCGGCGCGCTGCGCCTGTGCTTCGGCCAGCGTGGGGCGTTTGTTGACGCCGGCGCCGATGCCTCGCACCGGGGCGCGTGGCGGCGACAGGCCGCCGCTGGCGGGGGCTGGGGGGTTCTTGAGCTTCAGGGTGGCCATGTGAGTTCTCGCGGATGGCCCCGATTGGAGCACGCGCGCGCGGCTCAGGTGCCCAGACCGAAGAGCGCGCGCAAGGCTTCCCGGTATTGCGGCTGGCCGACGCCATTGGTGCTGTAGTGCGTGCCGCCCTGCACCAGCTCGAAACGTTTGGGCGCCACGGCACGATCGAACAGCGCGCGGCCGAGTTCGGGCGGGATCAGCGTGTCGGCGTCGCCATGCACCACCAGCACCGGCAGCGTCAGGCGTTCGATCTTGCGCGCCGAGTCGAAACGCTGCGTGATCAGCGGCGTGATCGGCAGCCAGCCCCACTTCATGGTCTCGAACACGTCGGGGATCGACGTGAAGGTGCCTTCGAGGATCAGGCCCTTGGCGCTGTTCCCGTCCTTCAGATCGCTGGCCAGCTGCACCGCGATCGCGCCACCGAGCGAGTGGCCGAAGATGTAGCGCGGCTGCCGGCCGTGGTGCCGCTCGAGCCAGGCCCAGGCGGCGAGGGCGTCTTCGGCGACGCTGGCTTCCGACGGCAGGCCCGCACTGCTGCGGCCGAAACCGCGGTAGTCGATCGCCAGCACCGAAAAGCCCAGCTCGTTCATCTGGCGGATGCGGAAAGCGCTGCTCGACACATTGCGCCGCGCGCCGTGCAGGTACAGCAGCACGGGGGCGCCCGGGTCGGCGTGCGACAGCCAGAGCGCATGCAGCTTCACTTGGTCGTTGTCACTGGGGGCGGTGTACTCGATCCACACGTCGTCCATGCCGTCGGTGTTGCCGGTGCGTTGCGACGCGCCGGCGGTCTGCGGCTGGAAGATCCACTTGCGCTGCTGTTCGTCGAAGCTGGCACAACCGACCGTCACGGCGCCGGTGAAGAGCAGGGCAGCGGCGAGCCAGAACGCGCGGATCAGGTTTTTGGGCATCGGCAAATGAGCGGCGAGGTGGCGGAAAAGTTCAACGCCCGCGCCAGAACAGCGCGTCGAGTTCTTTCAGCGTGATCTGGCGCCAGGTCGGCCGGCCGTGGTTGCACTGGTCGGCCCGGTCGGTCGCTTCCATGTCGCGCAGCAGCGCGTTCATCTCTTCGAGCGTGAGTTGCCGATTGGCGCGCACCGCGCCGTGGCAGGCCATGGTCGAGAGGATCTGGTGTTGCGCACGCTGGATCAGCGTGCTCGCCTCGAATTGCGCCAGCTCGGCCAGCACGCTGCGCGCGAGCTCGACCACGTCGCCACCGGCCAGCGCTGCCGGGCGCGATCGCACCGCGAGCACGCTGGCCGAGAGCGGCGCCACGTCGAGGCCCAGCGCGAGCAGGTTGTCGGCCTGGGCTTCGGCCGTGGCGATCTCTTGCGCGGTGGCGGCGAAGGTGGCCGGGATCAGCAGCGGCTGGCTGTCGATCGCGGCCGAGCCCAGGCTCGCTTTGAGCCGTTCGTAGACGATGCGCTCGTGGGCGGCGTGCATGTCGACGATCACCAGGCCCTGGTCGTTCTCGGCCAGCACGAACACGCCGGCGATCTGCGCGATGGCGCGGCCGAGCGGCCAGCTGTGGGCATCGGCATCGAAAGCTGCCGCCTTCAAGGCCGGTACTGGCGCCACCGTCCAGCTGGCGGGTTGTTCCTGCACACCGATTGGCGCGGCCAGCGGTTGAGCGTAGAGCAGGGCCGGCTGCTGCAGGCCCAGCGGCGCCTGGCGCGCGGCGCCGAAGCGGCCCGCCGCGCTGTCCGACCAGGCACCCGGCGAGGGGCCGACCACAGTCGCGCTCGCGCCGGCCTGCGGCACCGCGAGCGTGCTCTCCACCGCCCGCCGCACCGCCTGGTGCACTTCGCGTGAATCGCGGAAGCGCACCTCGATCTTGGTCGGGTGCACGTTCACGTCGACCCGGTCGGGCGCGATCTCGATGAACAGCACGTAGGCCGGCTGGCGCCCGCCGTGCAGCACGTCTTCGTAGGCCGAGCGCGCGCCGTGGGCGATGAGCTTGTCGCGCACATGGCGGCCATTCACGAACACGTACTGCTGGTCGGCGCGGGTGCGCGCCGCTTCGGGCGTGCCGGCGCGGCCGCTCACGCGCAGCACGCCGAGGTCGAGCGTCAGTTCGCGGCTCTGGGCCATGAACTCGGTGCCCAGCACGTCGCCGATGCGTTGCACGGCGCTGGCCTTGCGCCACTGCTGCACCAGCTTGCCTTCGTGCCAGACGGCGAAGCCCACTTCGGGCCGCGTGAGCGCATGGCGGCGCACCGCTTCGATGCAGTGCGCGAGTTCGGTGCTTTCGGTCTTCAGGAACTTGCGCCGCGCCGGCGTACTGAAGAACAGCTCGCGCACTTCGACGCTGGTGCCCACGCCGCGCGCCGAGGGCGCCAGCTCGCCCGAGCGTGCGTCGAGGCGCTGCGCGTGCGGCGCGTCGGGCGTGCGGCTGGCGATCGTGACCTCGGCGATCGAGCTGATCGCGGCCAGCGCCTCGCCACGGAAACCCATCGTCGCCACACCTTCGAGTTCGGGCAGCGAGGCGATCTTGCTGGTGGCGTGGCGGCGCAAGGCCAGCGCCAGTTCGGGCGCGGGAATGCCGTGGCCGTCGTCTTCGACCACGATGGCGCGGATGCCGCCACCCACGAGCTTGACCGCGATCTCGGTGGCGCCGGCGTCGAGCGCGTTGTCGACCAGTTCACGCACCACCGAGGCCGGGCGTTCGACCACTTCGCCAGCGGCGATCTGGCTGATCAGCTCGTCGGGCAACTCGCGGATCGGGCGGCGCGGGGGCGCTTGCAACAAGGCGTTCATCGGCCCATTGTAGAAAGGGCCCCAAAGGGCGTTGTGATGTCACGCGAGCGGCCATTCTGAAAGGGCGCCGGGTGGCGCCAGCGGGCGCGGATCGGTTAGCTTCAGGCTCCGCTCAACCTGCTCGTTCCGAATGCCCCCGACGCCCGCTTCTGACGATTCCGCCGACGCCGAGAGCCCGGCCTTCCTGCACGCGATCGCCGAACTGGCACAGCGCCGGCCCTTGTCGACGGCGCGCGCCGTTCACAACCTGCGCGGCGAGAAGTTGCTCGACGCCGGCGTGAGCCTCGACCCGGCCAGCGTCGCCACCTTGCTCGAGCAGCCGCTGGCGGTGCGTCTCGACGAGTGTGTCGCCACCGAAGCGCCGATCGACGCGGCGGGTTTGCGCAAGGCGGCTGCCGATGCGATCCGCAGCCTGCCCTTCTTCGCTGCGATGGCGGCCGACGCCGGCGCGCGCGACGCCTTGCTCGACGCCGTGGCGGCGATTCCGTTGCCGGCGCCGGTGGCGTTCCAGCTCACGCTGGCGCGCGAAACCAGCTTCGAGCAGTTCGACCACGGCGTGCTGATGGCCTTGTTGTGTGCCCACCTGGTGCGCGAGAGCGGCGGCTCGGCGGCCGACATGAGCGCTGCCGCGGCGGCTGGCCTGCTGCACGACCTGGGCATGCTGCACATCGACCCCGCCCTGCTGCAGGCCGGGCACCGCCTGAGCAGCAGCGAGCGCCGGCCGCTCTACGTGCACCCGATCACCTCGGCGATGCTCGTGAACCGCTTCGATGTCTATCCCGAGCAGGTCACGCGTGCGATCGTCGAACACCACGAGCAACTCGACGGCTCGGGCTACCCGCGCGGGCTGGCCGGCGCCGCCATCAGCCCGCTGGGGCGGGTGCTGTCGCTGGCCGAAGTGGTGACCGCCATGTTCGACGGCAAGCGCCAGTACCCCGAGCAGCGTGTGTCGCTGATGCTGCGCATCAGCCCGCGCCGCTTCGATGCGGCGTGCGTGGCGGCGGTGCAGCGTTTGCTCGCCACCTTGCCGGCGCCGGTCGACGAACCCGGCCCGGGCGTGGCCGAATCGGTGCAACGGCTGCAACTGCTCGCCGGCCTGCTGGCCGAATGGCACGACGCGCTCGACCAGACCACCCCCGACCTCGACGACGCGAGCCGCGGTGTGCTGCGGTCTTTTGCCGAACAGGCCGAGGCCCTGCAGAGCATGCTCTTCGATGCCGGCATCACCGCCGAGCAACTCGGCATGCTGACCAGCGGCGCCGAAAACGACCCAGCCTTGCGTGTGGAGCTCTGGGCACTGGCGCAGGAACTGCAATGGAACCTGATCGCCAGCGCGCACCAGTTGCAGCGCCGCTGGGAAGGCTTCGAGGCCGACCAGCCCATCCCGGAAGCGCTGGCCGCCTGGGGCGACACCGTCTGGGCGCTCGACACGCTGGCCTGATCCCACCCGCGGCCAGCGGGTTTGCGCGGGCGAGGCGCAGTGCGCACCGATAATCGCGCCGCATGGAATTCGTTCACTTCATTCTCGACTTCATCCTGCGCGTCGACGTGCACCTCGCCACGTTCGTGCAGACCTACGGCGCCTGGGTCTACGCGCTGCTGTTCCTGATCATCTTCGTCGAGACCGGCGTGGTGGTCATGCCCTTCCTGCCGGGTGATTCGCTGCTCTTCGTCGTCGGTGCGCTGTGCGGTGCCGGCCTGATGAACCTGCCGCTGGCGATGGCCCTGCTCACGGTGGCCGCGATCCTCGGCGACCAGTGCAACTACAGCATCGGCCGCTACTTCGGGCCGAAGGTGTTCCAGTGGGAGAGCTCACGTTTCTTCAACAAGGACGCCTTCAACCAGGCGCACGCCTTCTACGAGAAGTACGGGGGCATCACGATCATCGCGGCGCGTTTCTTCCCCTTTCTGCGCACCTTCGTGCCCTTCGTCGGCGGCGTGGCCGAGATGACCCGCAGCCGCTTCACGTTCTACAACATCGTCGGCGCGAGCCTGTGGGTGGGTGGCGTCACGCTGGCCGGCTACGTGTTCGGCAACATTCCGTGGGTCAAGGTCAATCTCGACAAGATCATCTGGGGCGCGATCATCCTGCCCGGCGTGCTGGTGATGTTCGGCGCCTGGCGGGCGCGCCGCAAAGCAGCCGCCTGAGCGCCGAATCGCCCGCGGCTGCAGAATGCACGGGTCGACGAACAAGGGGGCGCTCATGTTCAAACGCTGGATCGATCGGTGGCTCTGGGTGCTGGCCGCGTGCGCGGCCTTGCTGGCCGGTACGGCGCAGGCCGACAGCGTCAGCGCAAGCGACAGCCGAGCCGTGCGCGCGGTGGTGCAGGCCCAGCTGAAGGCGTTGGCCGACAACCAGGCCGAGCAGGCCTTCTCGTACGCTGCCCCGGCCATCCGCCAGCAGTTCGGCGACGCCGATCTCTTCATGGCCATGGTGCGGCAGAGCTACGCGATGCTGATTAGCCCTCGCTCGGTGAGCTACTTCCGCCCCGAAGGCGCGGGCGGCGTGGTCACGCAGGCGGTGCAGTTCCGCGATGCCGAAGGGCGCCTGTGGCGCGCTGTCTACGAGCTGCAGCGCCAGAGCGACAAGCGTTGGCGCATCAGCGGCTGCGCCGTGGTGCCGGACGACGAATCGTCGACCACCTGACAGGCCGGCCCGCATGCCGCATGCCGCCTTCTCGCCGTTCACGTTGCACGTGGCCGACCGGGTGCTCGACGATCTGCGCGCGCGCCTGGCACAGACACGCTGGCCCGACGAACCGGGCGGCGAGCCGCCGTGGCGCACCGGCACCAGCGTGGGCTACATGCAAGCGCTGGTCGAACACTGGCGCACCGGTTTCGACTGGCGCGCCCGCGAAGCCGAGCTGAACCGCTTTGCGCAGTACACGGTGCCGCTGGCGGGCATCGACGTTCACTTCATTCACGAGCAGGGGCGGGGGCCGGCGCCGCTGCCCCTGCTGCTGTCGCACGGCTGGCCCGGCTCGGTGTTCGAGTTTCGGCGGCTCATCCCGATGCTGACCGACCCGGCCGCGTTCGGTGCCGACCCGGCCGATGCTTTCAGCGTGGTGGCGCCCTCGTTGCCGGGCTACACGCTGTCGTTCCGGCCTGGCCAGCCGCGCTTCGGCGTCGAAGAGATCGCCGACGTCTTCAAGGAGTTGATGACCGGCGTTCTGGGCTATTCGCGCTTTGGCGCACAGGGTGGCGACTGGGGTTCGTTCATCACCTCGCGGCTCGGCTATCGGTATGCCGAGCACCTCGTCGGCATCCATCTCAACTTGCTGGCATTGCGTCGTGACCCGGCTCTGCTGCAGAACCCGAACGAAGAAGAACGCCGATTCCTCGGCGAGCTGAACCAGTTCCTGAAAGACGAAACCGGCTACCAGTGGATCCAGGGCACCCGGCCGCAGACACTCGCCTTCGGCCTCACCGATTCACCGGCCGGCCTCGCGGCATGGATCGTCGAGAAATTCCGCAGCTGGAGCGACTGCGACGGCGACCCGGCCAACGCGATCTCGCGCGACGACATGCTGGCCAACATCACGCTCTACTGGGCCACGGGCGCCATCGGTTCGTCGTTCTGGCCCTACCACGCGCGCCTGAACCGGCCGTGGCCTGTGCCGCCGGGCGCCACGGTCGACGTGCCGACGGGCTACGCCGAGTTCCCGCGCGAGATCCTGAGGCCGCCGCGTTCGGCGGCCGAACGCATGTACAGCGACATCCGGCGCTGGACAGTGCAGGCCCGCGGCGGCCATTTCGCCGCGATGGAGCAGCCCGAAGCGCTGGCGCACGAGATTCGCGAGTTCTTCCGGCCGCTGCGCGCGCAGGCGTGAAGCCTGCCTTGGTTCAGCGCAGGTTGCCCGTGTGCCCCAGCGAATAGCGCCCGGGCTGCGGCCACACCGTCAGCCCGTGCGGCTCGCGGCCGACCTTGACCTTGTCGACGGCGCCGGTCTCGGTGTCGAAGCGGTAGACCACGTTGTCGTAGCGCCCCGAGAGCCACAGGTACTTGCCGTCGGCGCTCACGTTGCCCATGTCGGGGCTGCCGCCGCCTTCGATCGGCCAGGTCTTCAGCACCTTCGCGGTGGCGAAGTCGATCACCGAGACGCTGCCCGGCCCGCCTGGCTTGCCGTGGATCAGGTTGCTGCCGCGGTTGGCCACGTACAGGCTCTTGCCGTCGCGGCTTGGGTACAGGCCGTGCGCGCCGACGCCGGTGGCGATGAAGCCGGTCTGTTTGAGGGTCTCGCCGTCGACCACGTGCACGCCGTCGGCCATCATGTCGGCCACGTAATAGGTCTTGCCGTCGGGTGAAGCGCGCACGTCTTGCGGCATGCCGGGCGTGGTGCAGATCTCGGCGCCGAGCTGGCTCGGGTCGGGCACCTTCTTCGGCTTCTTGCCGGGTTTGGCGATCAGCGCCAGCGCGTCGGGGCGGTTGAAGTACTGGCTCAACTTGAGCGTGCCCAGCACCTTGCGGTTGACGAGGTCGATCTTGGTGATCGAGCCGTTGAATTCGCAGGTGAAGAAGGCGATGCGGCCGTCGATCGAGAAGTCGGCGTGGTTGATGCCGGCGCACTCGGGGGTCGCGATCGAATACTTCATCTCCATCGTGCGCGGGTCGCGGAAGTCGAGCCGTTTGTAGGCTTCGGCCACCACGATCGCGTATTGGCCGTCGGGCGACCAGTACATGTTGTACGGGTCGTCGACCATCACCTGCGCGCCGGGCTTGCCGGTGAGCGGGTCGACCGGCGTCAGGCTGCCGTCGGTGCGGCCTTCGGCGTTGTTGGCGACCCAGAGTGTCTTCAGGTCCCACGACGGCACCACGTGCTGCGGGTTGATGCCGACCGGGAAGGTCTTCACCACCTTGAGCGTGGCCGGGTCGATCACCGACACCGTGTTGGCGCTGCGGTTCGGCACGTACACGCGCTCGAGCGCACCGGCGACATTCGGGCTCAGGCGGCCGGCGACGGTTTCGCTGTAGAGGTTCTTCGCGTCGGGCACCGGCGGCATGCCGGGCACGGTGTTCACGGTGGCGGGCTTGGCTGCCACGGGCGCACTGGCGGCAGGCGTCGTTTGCGCGGTCGCCCACCAGGCGAGTGTGGCGCTGCCGGCGAGCACGGTCAGGGCGGCAATGGTTCGGGTCTTGCTCAAGGGCTGTCTCGTGGTTCTTCGTTGGACTTCGAATTATCGAAGCAAAGCAGCAGGCTTCAATGACGTGGCGCAAGCGCGAGCCGGATTGCTGCAACCGTGTGTGACACGATCAATTCCAGGCCAACCTGCCCGAGCGCGGCACTGGCGCTGCGCGGGTCGCCGGTCACCCCGAGCGCCGGGCCTTCGCGCGCCGCGAGTGCGAACTGATCGGCTCGCACGCCGGCCGGGTCGGCGGCCATCTGCAGTGCGGTGTCGGCGGCACCGGCATGCACGCCGATCTGTGCTTCGGCGAGGCCCTTGGCTTGAAGTGACTTGACGTAAGCCGTCTGCGTGACGCGGTAGTACTCGTCGATGAAGTGGGCGCGGGCAGGCGTGGCGGCCCAGTCCTGGTTGAGCTTTGCCGCCACCGCTTTCAGCAGGTTCTGGTAACCGCCGTGGTCGCCGATCAGCACCACGTCGGTGAAGCCATGCTGCTTGAAGCCGCGGGCGCTCGCATCGAGCAGGCTCTTGAACGTGGCATCGGGGATCGAGATCGTGCCGGTGAAGCGCATGTGCGAGCTCGGCGGCGTGATGTTGCCTTCGGGCACGTAGGCCACCACCGGTGCCACCACCGCGTTGCCCAGGCTTTCGGCAATGCGCCCGGCCAGCAGCTTCACGCGTGCGTTGTGTTTGCCGAGCACGAGGTGCGGACCGCTCTGTTCGGTGCCGCCGACCGGGATGATCACGGTCGTCTTGCCGGCACGCTGCGCGTCGCGCAGCTCGGTCCAGGTGAGCTCTTCGAGAAAGACCGAAGGCGCCGCGGCAAGGCTCGCTCCGGCCCACGCCATCAGCCCGCAGACGAACAAGGCCTTGCGCATCAGGCCGCCAGCGCCCGCCGCAGCGTTGCCGCGCACATCGTCACCGCCGTGTTCGCTTCGTCGAGCACCTTGCCCATCGTGATGAAGCCGTGGATCTGGCGCTCGAAGCAGACGTAGCTGGCCCGGTTGCCACCCGCGGTGAGCGCTTCGGCGTAGGCCGCGCCTTCGTCACGCAGCGGGTCGTAGCCGGCGGTGAGCACGAGCGCCGGCGGCAGCTTCGACAGATCGGTGTGCAGCAGCGGTGAGCTCTGCCAATCGGCGTAGTGCGACCGGTCGGCGATGTAGTGGCCGCTGAAGTAGTCCATGGTGTCGCGCGTCAGCAGGTAGCCTTCGCCGTTCGTGGTGTGCGACGGTGCCGTGCGGTGCTGGTCGGTGGCGGGGTAGATCAGCAGCTGGAACCGGATCGGCAGGTCACCGCTGTCACGCGCCGCGATCGACACCACGGCGGCGAGGTTGCCGCCCGCGCTGTCGCCACCCACCGCCAGGCGCGAGGCGTCGAGCTTCAGTTCGGCGGCATTCGCGTGCACCCAACGCGTGGCGGCGATCGCGTCGTTCACCGCCGCCGGGAAGCGGTGCTCCGGGCTCAGCCGGTAGTCGACCGCAACGACCGCGCAGCCGGCTTCGTTGGAGAGCGCGCGGCACAGGCTGTCGTGCGTGTCGAGGTCGCCGATCACCCAGCCGCCGCCGTGGTAGTACACGAGCACCGGCAACGAAGCGTCGGCAGGCGAACCCAGCGGCCGGTACAGGCGCAGCGGGATGGGGCCGGCCGGGCCCGCCGCCTGCAGGTCGCGCACCAGCGCCACTTCGGGCGGGGCGGGCTGCGTGACGCTGCGCCGGTCGCGGTAGTAGGCCCGCGCGTCGGCCACGCTCAGCGTGTGCGTGGGCGGGATCTTCTTCTGTTCGATCAGGTCGAGCAGGGCGCGGGTCTGGGGGTGCAGCATGAGGTCTCCTCCGGTGTTCTTGTCGATGTTCAAAGTTGCCGCGATCTTGCCAGCGGCGGGTTCTTCGCGAAGTAGCGCTGGATGCCGACGGCCAGCGCCTGCACCAGCTGCGCCTGGTACTGCGGGTCGCGCAGCTTGGCTTCTTCTTCGGGGTTCGAGATGAAGGCCGACTCGACCAGGATCGACGGAATGTCGGGCGCCTTCAGCACCGCGAAGCCGGCCTGTTCGACGCTGCCCTTGTGCAGCTTGCCGACCTTGCCGATCTGGCCCAGCACTTCGCCGCCGAGCTTGAGGCTGTCGCGGATCTGCGCGGTGGTGCTCATGTCGAGCAAGGCGCGCAACACGCTCGCGTCCTTGGCCTTGATGTTGATGCCGCCCACCATGTCGGCCGCGTTCTCGCGGTTGGCCATCCAGCGTGCGGCCGAGCTGCTGGCGCCACCCTGGCTGAGCGCGAACACCGAAGCGCCACGCGCCTGCGGTGTGATGAAGGCATCGGCGTGGATCGAGACGAACAGATCGGCCTGCACCCGCCGCGCCTTGTGCACGCGCTCTTGCAGCGGCACGAAGAAGTCGGCGTCGCGCGTGAGCATGGCGCGCATGTTGGGCAGGGCGTTGATGCGGTCGCGCAACTGCAGCGCCACCGCGAGCACCACGTCTTTTTCGCGCAGCCCGCTCGGCCCCACGGCGCCCGGGTCTTCACCGCCGTGGCCGGGGTCGATGGCCACGACCACCAGGCGGTCGATGCGGCCCTGCGCTTGCGGGCTGAGCGGGGCGGGCGTCTGCATCTGCGCCTGCGGGATCGGTGCCGGCGTGGCCGCGGGCACCGGTGCGTTGACCAGCGGCGGGCCGGCCGAGGCCTCGGCGTTCGGCGGCAGCAGCGGCGGTTTGTCCATCTTGCCGATGAACTCGCCGAGCGCGTCCTGCACGCTTTTGGCGGCCTGCTGCTCGGCCGATTCACGCTCGCGGATCAGGGCCAGCAGCGGGTCGCGTTCGCGCGTGGGGTACAGGTCGAAGACCAGCCGGTGCTGGTAGGCGGCCACTGGCGCGAGCGTGAAGAGTTGCGGCGCGGTCGGCTGTTTCAGGTCGATCACCAGGCGCACCACGCGCGGCTGGTTCTGGCCCACGCGCACGCCGGCGATGAAAGGGTCGTCGGCGCGCACCTTGCCGACGATCTCGCGCAGCGCGGGGCTGAGCTCGAGGCCGTCGATGTCGATCACCAGCCGTCCCGGCGCTTCGGCGAGAAAGTGCTTTTCGGCGAGCGGCGCGTCGGACTCGATCGTGATGCGCGTGTAGTCGGCCGCCGGCCAGACACGCACCGCGACGATGCTGGCGCCGAAGGCCAGTTCGCGTGCGCCGAGCAGCAGCACGGTGGCGCCCATCGAGCGCAGCGCGGCACGGCGTGTGCTCTTCACGTCAGCAAGCCCACGCCGCGCTCGCTGTGCGCGGTGATGCGCACCTCGCGCTGGTCGCCCAGGCCCGGTTCGATGAAGACGCGCAGGTCGGGCTGGGGCAGCAGGCCGTCGGCTTTTTCAGGCCACTCGGCGAGCTTCAGGCCGGTGCTCGCGAAGACGTCGCGAAAGCCCGCGTCTTCCCATTCCTGCGGGTCGTTGAAACGGTAGAAGTCGAAGTGCCAGATGTGCAACGGGCCGTTCGCGCCGGGCACCTCGTAGGGTTCCATCACGGTGTAGGTGGGGCTCTTCACGCGCCCGGGCACGCCGAGCGCGTGCAGCAGGTGGCGGACGAAGGTGGTCTTGCCGGCGCCGAGTGCGCCGTGGAGTTCGATGAAGGCCTGGTGCACGCCGGCGTGGCGGGCGAGCTCTGCGGCCGCGCTCGCACAAGCGGCTTCGTCGCGCCAGGTCAGGCGGCGGGTCAGTAGTATCGACAAATGATCGGTGCTCGAGAGGCAGGGTTGCAGACAGGTCTGGACAAGGCCGCGCTGCTGGCAAATTTGCGCCAGTGGGCCGCGGCCGCCGGATTTTCCCAGATCGGTGTGGCCGATGTGGATTTGTCGCACGCCGAAGCCGGGTTGTTGGAGTGGCTGAACAACGGTTTTCACGGCTCGATGGCCTACATGGCGGCACACGGCCTGAAACGCGCGCGGCCGGCCGAGCTGGTGCCGGGCACCGTGCGCGTGATCACCGCGCGCATGGACTACCTGCCACGCAGCGCGCCGGGCGACTGGCAGGCGGTGGAATGGCGCCGGCTCGAAGACCCGGCACAGGCCACACTCTCGATGTATGCCCGTGGCCGTGACTACCACAAGGTGTTGCGCTCGCGCCTGCAAACACTGGCCGATCGATTGGCCGACAGCGTGGGACCGTTCGGCCACCGTGTGTTCACCGATTCTGCGCCGGTGCTCGAGGTCGAGCTGGCCTCGAAGAGCGGCATCGGCTGGCGTGGCAAGCACACGCTGGCGCTGAGCCGCGACGCCGGGTCGATGTTTTTTCTCGGCGAGATCTACGTCGACCTCGCCTTGCCGCTCACCGAGCCCGCCGACGCGCACTGCGGCAGCTGCAGCGCCTGCATCGACGTGTGCCCCACGCAGGCCATCGTGGCGCCTTACCGGCTCGACGCGCGGCGTTGCATTTCTTACCTGACGATCGAGCATGCGGGGCCAATCCCCGTCGAGCTGCGGCCGCTCATCGGCAACCGCATCTACGGCTGCGACGACTGCCAGCTCGTGTGCCCCTGGAACAAGTACGCCAAAGCGAGCCGCCTGCCCGACTTCGATGTGCGCGCGTCGGTCGGCAACGCCACCTTGCTGGACTTGTGGTCGTGGAGCGAACCAGAATTCCTGCGTTTCACCGAGGGCAGCCCGATCCGGCGCATCGGCCACGAGCGCTGGCAACGCAACATCGCGGTGGCGCTGGGCAATGCGCTGCGCGTGGCGCGGGGCAGCGAGGCCGATGCCCTCTCGCAGCAGCTCGCACAGCGTCTGCCGAGCGCCGGCGAGCTGGTGCGCGAGCACATCGAATGGGCGCTCGCGCAGCGCCCTTGAGAAGGCGTTACTGAAGCCCCGCCAGCACCGCGAGCCACAGCGGCACGCTGACCATGCCCAGCAGCGTCGAGAGCGTCACCAGCCCGGCCACGTAACCGCCGTCGCCGCCCATCCGCGCGGCGAGCACGTAGGCGCTCGACGCGGTCGGCAGCGCGGCGAACATGACGATGATCAGCCGTTGCTCGGGCGGCAGCACGAGCACCGCGGTGAGGCCGATCGCCAGGGCCGGCAACACGGCGTGGCGCACCGCCATGAAGCTCGTGGCCAGGCCCGGTGCCGACTTGAGTCGGCCGAAGTGCAGGCCGGCACCGGTCGCCATCAGACCGAGCGGCAAGGCCGCCAGGCCGATGCGCTGCAGCGTCGTCGCCACCGCCTCGGGAAACTTCAGCCCGGCCAGGTTCGCGATCAAGCCCGCGACCGTGCTCAGGATCAGCGGGTTGCGCAGCAACTCGCGGCCGTAGGAATGCCCACCGTGGCGCGCCAGCGGCCACACCGCGGCCACGTTGCACAGCGGCACGCAGAGTGCGATGCACAGGGCCATCCACGCCAGTCCTTGCGGCCCGCCGAGCCGTTCCGACAAGGCCAGGCCGATGAAGGAATTGAAGCGGAACGCGGTCTGTGCACCCGAAGCGTGCAGGCGCGCGTCGACCCCTGGCCAGCGCCCGATCGCAAAGGCGATGAGCACGCCGGCGCCCACGGTGCACACGGCCGCCGCGGCCAGGCTCAGTGTCTGGGCCGGCTGCAGCGGGCTCTTCAGGATCGAGTTGAACAGCAGCACCGGGAACAGCAGGTAGTAGACGAGCCGCTCGGCGGCGTCCCAGACCGGGCGGTTCAGGGCCGTCTTGTGGCAGAGCACGAAACCCAGCAGGATCAGCAGGAAGTCGGGCAACAACAGCAGGGCATTCGACATGGGCCGAGTGTGCCAGCGCGCGCCGGCCGGCTTGGACGCGGGGCAGGGTGAGCCCGCTGCAGGGTCTTGACGGTCTGGCCCTACACTTTTCTCTTTTGTCTTCGACGGAGATCGACCCGATGCAACGCCGCAACCTGATCGTCACTGCCCTCACCGCCGCCACGCTGGGCGTTTCCACGGGCGCCTGGGCCCAGGCCTACCCCTCGAAGCCGGTGCGGCTGGTGGTGCCGTTCGCGCCCGGCGGCACGACCGACATCGTCGCGCGTGTGCTGTCTGAAAAGATCAATGGCCCGCTCGGTCAGACCATGATCGTCGAGAACAAGGCCGGCGGCGGCGGCTCGGTCGGTGCCACCGAAACCGCGCGTGCCGTGCCCGATGGTTACGCGCTCGGCATGGCCACGGTGTCGACGACCGCGGCCAACCCCGCGATCAACCCGAAGATCCCGTACAACCCGCTGACCGACTTCACGCCCATCATCAACGTGGCGGCCACGCCGAACGTGATCGCCGTGCACCCGAGCTTCCCGGCGCGCGACTACAAGGGCTTTCTGGCCGAGCTCAAGAAGAACCCCGGCAAGTACAGCTTTTCGAGTTCGGGCACCGGCGGCATCGGCCACCTGCAGATGGAGCTGTTCAAGAACCTCTCGGGCACCTTCGTCACGCACATCCCGTACCGCGGTGCTGGCCCGGCTTTGAACGACACGGTGGCCGGCCAGGTGCCGATGATCTTCGACAACCTGCCCTCGGCCTTGCCGTTCATCAAGGACGGCCGCCTGATCGCCATCGTGGTCGCCGCGCCGCAGCGCCTGGCGCAGCTGCCGAACGTGCCGACCTTCAAGGAAGTGGGGCTGGAGCCGGTGAACCGCATGGCCTACTACGGCATCTACGGCCCCAAGGGCCTGCCGAAAGAAGTGGTCGACAAGATCAGCACGGCGGTGAAGAAGACGCTCGAAGACCCGTCGGTGAAGAAGCGCATCGAAGACACCGGTTCGCTCATCGTCGCGAATTCGCCGGCCGAATTCGCCGCCCAGATCGCGGCCGAGTTCGAGGTCTACAAGAAGGTCGTGGCGCTGCAGAAGCTCACGCTGGAGTAAGGGCTGGAAGCGATCCAGGCCAGCCAGGCGTCGATCGACCGTTTCATCGATGCTCTGTGGATCGAAGACGGTCTGTCGAACAACACGCTGGCGGCCTACCGGCGTGACCTTCAGCTCTACGCCGGCTGGCTCGCGCGCCACGCCGAGCGCGCCATCGACGCCACTCGCGAGAGCGATCTTCTCGAATACCGCGTGGCGCGCCACGAAGGCAGCAAGGCCACCAGCAGCAACCGGCGCCTCACCGTCTTCAAGCGCTACTTTCGCTGGGCGCTGCGCGAACACCTGCTCACGAGCGACCCCACGCTGAAGCTGCTCACGGCGCGCCAGCCCTTGCGCGTGCCCAAGACGCTGAGCGAAGCGCAGGTCGAAGCCCTGCTCGGGGCGCCCGACATCGACACGGCGCTCGGCCTGCGCGACCGCACGATGCTCGAGTTGATGTACGCGAGCGGTCTGCGCGTGAGCGAGCTCGTCACGCTGAAGAGCGTGCACCTCAGTCTGAGCGAAGGCGCCCTGCGCGTGACCGGCAAGGGCGCGAAAGAACGGCTCGTGCCCTTCGGCGAGGAAGCGCAGGCCTGGCTGCAGCGTTACCTGGCCGACGGCCGCGCGGAGATCCTCAAGGGGCAGGCGAGCGACGCGTTGTTCGTGACCGCCCGTGGCGGGCCGATGACGCGCCAGATGTTCTGGAAGCTGATCAAGGCGCACGCGCTGCGCGGTGGTGTGCAGGTGCCGCTCTCACCGCACACGCTGCGCCATGCCTTCGCCACGCACCTGCTGAACCACGGTGCCGACTTGCGCGCGGTGCAGATGCTGCTCGGCCACGCCGACATCTCCACGACCACGATCTACACCCACGTGGCGCGCGAGCGGCTGAAGCAGTTGCACGCCACGCACCACCCGCGCGGGTGAAGGGGCGTCGTCAGGCCGCGGCGCGCCGGCGCAGCCCGAGCCAGACCACGGTGGCCACGACGATCAGGCCACCCAGCACCTGAATGGCGGCGATGGACTGACCGAGGATCGCCCACGCCAAGCCCAGCGCGAAGATCGGCTCCACGTTCATGATGGCCGAGTTGCCCACCACGCCGAGCCGCGGCAGCACCGTGAACATGATCGTGAACGCGGTGCCGTACAGGAAGGTGAGCGCGCCGAGGCCGAACCATCCGGCCGCCGCATTCGGCAAGTGCAGCCCGCCTTGCAGGCCCGACCCGGCGAGCGCGAACACGGCCACCAGCGTCATCGTGGTGGCGGTGCGCAAACGGCCGTCCACGCCACCGGCTTCGTGCTGCGTGAGCACCAGCGCCAGACCGAACGTGGCCGCGGCGGCGAGCGCGAAGGCCACGCCGGCGCCGATCTTCTGCCACTGCCCGGCCGCGCCCAGGCCCGACGCAGCGCCCAGCACGTCGAGCGCGAGCGCCAGGCCGAGCAGCATCGCCGGCATCGCCATCAAGACGCGCCGCTCGGCGCGGTGGCCGTAGAACACACGCGCCCACAGCGCCGTCCACAACGGGTAGGTGTTGAAGG
This sequence comes from Rhizobacter sp., assembly GCF_032229685.1. Taxonomy (GTDB): domain Bacteria; phylum Pseudomonadota; class Gammaproteobacteria; order Burkholderiales; family Burkholderiaceae_C; genus LMDS01. The sequence goes on from NZ_JAVTWP010000020.1 coordinate 91,359, forward strand.
CCAGCAAGGCCAGCGCCACCGGCAAGCGCGCGACCGCGGAATACAGGCACACGCTCTGCACCGCGATCAGGACACCGATGCCCGGCAAGGCCCAGCGGTGCCGGCGCTCGAACCTCAGCGGCACGCGGGCGTGCGCCAGCAACAGCCAGACCACCACCGCCGTGACGCTGCTGCGAACCGCGACCGCCGTGACCACGTCGACGCCGTGCTCGAAGGCCACGCGCGCCGCGACGTGGTTCGCCCCCATCATGAAGGCGATCAGCAGCAGCGTGGCGAAGGCGGTGGTCGAGAGCTGGCCGGCAGCGGGTTGGCGCGGGCTCATGCGTTCGCCGGCCGAGGCGTCTTCAGGCTTTGCCAGACCGCCACGACGACCATCACCAGGCTTGCGAGGCCGCCGACCATCAACCGGTCGGTCAGAAAGGCGGCCGGGAACAGCGCCACCAGCATCGCCACGCCGGCCAGGTGCGAGAGCGGCACCCGGCCGTACACCACTTTCTTGTAGGCCGCGTTGCCCAGCAGGTAGATCAGCGGGCCGCCGACCAGCGCGCAGGCGGTGGCCAGGTCGACGTGATGCGCCGGGTGGTGGATCACGAGTTCGTCGGCCACCGCGCTGACGATGATGCCGGCGATCAGTGTGACGTGGATGTAGTGGAACAGCGCGCCGATGCGGCCCGGGTCGCTGGAGCCGGTGATGACCGCGCTGCCGTGTTTGCCGGCGGTGTCGAAGTAGATCCACCACATGGCCAGGCTGCCGGCGAAAGCGACGAAGAGCGCGATGAAGGTCGGCACGTCCCAGTGTTTCGAGCCGCTGAAGCCGGCGCCGGTGGCGAGGATCGACTCGCCGAGTGCCACGATCACGAACAGCTGGCAACGCTCGGCGAGGTGCGCACCGTCGATCGTCCAGTCCGACGAGCGCGAGCGGCCCAGCCCCGGCAAGGCGAACCCGAACATCGGCGACAGGTATTCACACGCCACCGCGCCGGCCCAGAACGCGAGCCGCGCATCACCCTGCGACAAGCCGCCGGCCACCCACAAGGCGGCCGAGATGCACAGCCAGCCGCAGATGCGCGTGAAGTTCGGCCGCAAGGCGTGCCCGTCCGGCAACTGCCACAGCACGAAGACACTGCGCCCCACCTGGATCGCTGCAAAGCACACGGCGAACACCAGGCCCCGTTCACCGAAGGCCTCGGGAATGGCCGAAGACATCATCAGGCCGAGCAGCATCACGCCGAACAGCATCACCCGCATGGCGCGGTTCTGCGGGTTGAACCAGTTGGTGACCCACGCGGTGTATTGCCAGCCCAGCCACACGGCGAACCACAGCACCAGCGTCTGCAGTGCGCTTGCCAGCGTCAGGTGTTCGAGCAGGCGGTGCGAGAGCTGCGTGATCGCAAAGGCATAGATCAGGTCGAAGAACAGTTCTTCGTTGGTGACGTGGGCGTGGCCGTGGCGTTCACGCAGGAAGAGTTGAATCTCTGAAGGCGGCATCGCTGTTCCCGGGCGGCGAATTTGTCTGGGCAATACTAACGACCTGCTGCCCGGCAGCTGAACGCCAACGACCTTTCAGGAGCCCCCGATGCGCCGACCCACCGCCCGCCCCACGAACCTTCTTGCCACCGCCATCGGGCTCGCTCTGTGTGCCGGCGCCGCGGCCGCCGCGCCCGGCGCCAGGCTGCTGGCCGCCGCCACGCAGGCGCAGCCCGCGGTGATCGAGAGCCTGAAAGAGCTGGTCGGCATCGAGACCGGCAGCGCCGACGTGGAAGGCCTGGCGAAGATGGCCACGCTGCTCGACAACCGGCTGAAGGCCTTGGGCTTCAAGACCGAGCGCCGCAAGTCGACCGCCGGTGCCGGCGCCGACATCGTGATCGGCACGCTCACCGGCAGCGGCAAGAAACGGATCATGCTGCAGGGCCACATGGACACCGTGTACGAGCGCGGCATCTTGCAGAGCCAGCCCTACAAGGTCGACGGCAACAAGCTCTACGGCCCCGGTATCGCCGACGACAAGGGCGGCATCGCAGTGATTCTGCACGGCCTGAAGATCCTGGCCGACGCGGGCTGGAAAGACTACGCGCAAGTCACCGTGCTGTTCAACGCCGACGAAGAAGTGGGCTCGGCCGGTTCCGGCGAGATCATCGCCACGCTGGCCGACCAGCACGACACGGTGCTGTCGTTCGAACCCACCGGCGCCAAGGCGGTGGTGAAGACCGAAGCCTTGCTGCTCGGCGCGGCCGGCATCGCCGCGGCCACGCTCGAAGTGAAAGGCCGTGCGGCGCATGCGGGCGCGGCACCCGAGCAGGGCCGCAACGCGATCATCGAGATCTCGCACCAGATGCTGCAGACGAAAGACCTGGCGAAAGACATTCCCGGCGTGACGCTGAACTGGACCAACGTGGTCTCGAACAAGGCCACCAACCAGATCCCCGAGCTGGCGGTGGCGCGTGGCGACGTGCGCATCACCGTGCCCGGTGCCGAAGAGAAGCTCAACACCGCGCTGCAGGCGAAGCTGGCCAGCAGCAAGCTCGTGCCCGACACCGTGACGACCGCGAAGCTGGTGGTCGGCCGCCCCTCGTTCCTGGCCGGCCCGCGCGGCAAGGCCTTGGCCGAACAGGCGCAAGCGATCTACAAGGAAATCGACCGCGACCTGGCGCTCGTGCCGATGACCGGCGGCGGCACCGACGCGGCCTTCGCGGCGCGCTCGGGCAAGGCCGTGGTGGTCGAGAGTTTCGGCTTGGCAGGCTGGGGCTACCACGCCCGCGACGAATACATCGAGATCGACTCGATCGTGCCGCGGCTCTACCTGATGACGCGGCTGCTGACCGAGATCGGCAAGCAGCCGTAGTCAGGGCGCCGGGCCAGGCCGGCGCCAGCGAGAAAGGTCAGGCCACCGTGACCGGGATCTTGCCGATGCCCGACCTGATGCGCGCTTCCCAGTCCTTCGGGCCGGTCTCGTGCACCGACACGCCCTGCGAGTCGACGGCCACCGTGACCGGCATGTCGGTCACGTCGAACTCGTAGATCGCTTCCATGCCGAGGTCGGCAAAGCCGACCACCTTGGCCTGCTTGATCGCCTTCGACACGAGGTAGGCCGCGCCGCCCACCGCCATCAGGTAGGCGCTCTTGTGCTTCTTGATGGCCTCGATGCCGGCCGGGCCACGCTCGGCCTTGCCGATCATGCCGATCAGGCCGGTTTGCGCCAGCATCATCTCGGTGAACTTGTCCATGCGTGTGGCGGTGGTGGGGCCCGCCGGGCCCATCACTTCGTCGCGCACCGGGTCGACCGGGCCGACGTAGTAGATCACGCGGTTGGCAAAGTCCACCGGCAGCTTCTCGCCCTTGGCCAGCATGTCCTGAATGCGCTTGTGCGCGGCGTCGCGGCCGGTCAGCATCTTGCCGTTCAGCAGCAGGGTGTCGCCGGGTTTCCAGGCCGCGACTTCTTCTTTCGTCAGCGTGTCGAGGTTCACCTTCTTCGACTTGTTGTAGTCAGGCGCCCACTTCACGTCGGGCCACAGGTCGAGGCTCGGCGGCTCCAGGTAGGCCGGGCCGGAGCCGTCGAGCACGAAGTGCGCGTGGCGCGTGGCGGCGCAGTTCGGGATCATCGCCACCGGTTTGCTCGCGGCGTGCGTCGGGTAGGTGGCGATCTTCACGTCGAGCACGGTCGTCAAGCCGCCCAAGCCTTGCGCGCCGATGCCCAGCGCGTTGATCTTGTCGCAGAGTTCGATGCGCAGTTCTTCGACCTTGTTCTGCGGCCCGCGTGCCTTCAGCTCGTACATGTCGATGTCTTCCATCAGGCTCTGCTTGGCCATCAGCATGGCGCGTTCGGCCGTGCCGCCGATGCCGATGCCGAGCATGCCGGGCGGGCACCAGCCGGCGCCCATGGTCGGCACCGTCTTCATGACCCAGTCGACCAGCGAATCGCTGGGGTTCATCATCACGAACTTGCTCTTGTTCTCGCTGCCACCGCCCTTGGCGGCGACCTGCACGTCGACGGTGTTGCCGGGCACGATCGTCATGTGGACGACGGCGGGCGTGTTGTCTTTCGTGTTCTTGCGCTCGAAATGCGGGTCGGCCACGATGCTGGCGCGCAGCTTGTTGTCGGCAAAGTCGTAGCCGCGGCGCACGCCTTCGTTCACGGCGTCTTCGATGCTGCCGGCAAAGCCCTCGAAGCGCACGTCCATGCCGATCTTCAGGAACACGTTGACGATGCCGGTGTCCTGGCAGATCGGGCGTTTGCCTTCGGCGCACATCTTCGAGTTGGTGAGGATCTGCGCGATCGCGTCTTTTGCCGCCGGGCTCTGCTCGGCCGCGTAGGCGCGCGCCAGGTGGGCGATGTAGTCGGCCGGGTGGTAGTAGCTGATGTACTGCAGTGCGCCGGCAACGCTCTCGACGAGGTCGGCATAGCGGATCGTGGTCATGTGGGGCTCGCTGAAGGGCGGGGAAGACGCGGGGAGGGGGTGGGCCGAAGGTGGCCGACAATGCAGCTTCGCAGTTTACTGAACCCGAGGCCTGACTTGATCAGCAGCATCCGCCGTTTCATCGCTTCGGAGTCTGCCGGTGGCGTGGTGCTGGCGGCAGCCGCCGTGGTGGCGCTGATCGTCAGCAACTCTTCGTTGGCCCCGCTGTACCGCCAGTTCGTCGAGTTGCCGGGTGAAGTGCGCATCGGTGGCGACTGGCTGGTGCTGGCCAAGCCGCTGCTGCTGTGGGTCAACGACCTGTGGATGGCGGTGTTCTTCTTTCTCGTGGGGCTGGAGATCAAGCGCGAGGTGCTGGCCGGCGAGCTGGCGTCGTTGAAGCAGGCGTCGTTGCCTGCGGCGGCCGCGGTCGGCGGCATGCTGGTGCCGGCCCTGATCTACGTGGCACTGAACCACGCCGACCCGGTGGCACTGCGGGGCTGGGCCATCCCCACCGCGACCGACATCGCCTTCGCGCTCGGCATCCTCATGCTGCTCGGCCCGCGCGTGCCGGCGTCGTTGAAGATCTTTCTCACGGCCGTGGCGATCATCGACGACCTGGGCGCCATCGTCGTGATCGCGCTGTTCTACACCGCGCAGCTCTCGCTGCCGATGCTGCTGGCCGCGGGCGGCGGTGCGCTGCTGCTGTTCGGGTTGAACCGGGCGCGTGTCATGCACGTCGCGCCCTATGTCCTGATCGGCCTGGTCGTCTGGGTGTGCGTGTTGAAGTCTGGCGTGCACGCCACCTTGGCCGGTGTGGCCACCGCGCTGGCGATCCCGCTGCGCGACCCGGCCGGTGGCTCGCCGCTCGAAACCGTGGAACACGCGCTGCACCCCTGGGTCGCGTTCGTCGTGCTGCCGATGTTCGCCTTCGCCAATGCCGGCGTGTCGCTCGAAGGCGTGTCGCTTGCCACGCTGGCCCAGGGCATTCCGCTCGGCATCGCGTTCGGCCTCGTGCTCGGCAAGGCGGTCGGCGTGTTCGGTGCCGCGTGGCTGCTGATGCGCCTGACCGGGGCCAGCCTGCCGGCAGGCGCGACCACACGCCAGTTCTTCGGTGTGTGCGTGCTGTGTGGCATCGGGTTCACGATGAGCCTGTTCATCGGGGGGCTGGCCTTTGCGGGGCAGGGCGCTGCCTATGAAACGCAGGTCAAGCTGGGCGTGCTCGGCGGTTCGCTGGTCGCCGGGCTGATCGGCTCGGCCCTGCTGCTGGGCGGTGAACGCAGGAAAGCGCCATGAAAACTGAAGCCTTGTCGGCCACGGTGCAGGACGATCGCGAAGCGATCGCCAGCGCCTTGCGGGCGCAGCAGGTGCGAACGCACTTCACCAACTTGCCATCGGCGATCGGCGGCGCGGTGTTCGCCGCAGCGCTGTTCTTCGTGATGGAACGCGAGGTCGTTCCAGAGGCGGCACTGTGGGCCTGGCTGGGCCTGCTGGCGCTGGTGCTGGTGGCTCGCGCAGTCACGGCGCTGCTGTTCTCGCGCGCGGCGCCCGAGCCGGCGGCCTACCCGCGCTGGCTCTGGGCCTACCGCCTGGGCATCTTCGTGCACGGGGTGGTGTGGGGCCTGACGAGCTTTCTGCCGATCCCGGCCGACGACTCGCTGCACCAGGCGGTGCGCATCATCGTGCTGGCCGGTGTGACCGCGAGCAGTTTCACGATGACGGCCTTCGACCTGCCGGCTGCGCTGGCCTTCGGTGCGCCGGTGTTCGGCCTGCTGAGCGTGCAGCTCTTCGGCCAGACCGACTCGATCTACTGGACGCTCGGTGTCGCCGTGATCGGCACGCTCGCCTTCCTGAGCCTGACGGCACGCCGTTCCCACCGCGTCGAGCGCAACTACGTGGCGCTGCGGCTGGCCGAGCGCAAGCAGGCCGAGGCCTTGCGCCGCAGCGAAGAACTGCTCGAACGCACCGGCGCCACCGCGGCCGTGGGGGGCTGGGAACTCGACCTTGCCACGATGGCCTTGCGTCTCACCGCCCAGGCCTACCTGATCCACGATGCGCCGCCGTCGAGCCGCCCCACCTTCGAAGGTTTCGTCGGGCTCTACGGGCCGCAGCAGCAGGCCTCGTTGCGCGCCGGGTTGGCTGCGGTGGTGGCCTCGGCCAAACCCTACGACGAGGCGCATCCGCTCACCACGGTTCGTGGCCGCCAGCGCTGGGTCCGGCTGATCGGCCACCCGCAGCTCGAAGACGGCCGGGTCGTTCGCATCAACGGCGTGGTGCAAGACATCACCGAGGCCAAGGCGGCCGAACTGGCGCTGGCCGAACAGCACCATCTGCTCACGCTGCTGGTGCAGAACACGCGCGAGGGCTTCTGGTTCATCGACACCGAGGGCGTCACGACCGACGTGAACCCGGCGATGTGCGGCATTCTCGGCCGGCCACGCGAAGACATTCTGGGCCGGAACATCTATGCCTTCGTCGACGCCGCGAACACGCTGATCTTCCAGGAGCAGGTGAAACACCGCGCCGCCGGCGTGGCCACCGGCTACGAGATCGCGCTCTCCCGGCCCGACGGCAGCCAGGTCGACTGCTTCAACAACGCCACGCCGATCTTCGACACGGCGGGCAAACGTCTCGGCGCGATCGGCATGTTCGCCGACATCAGCGCGCGCAAGCGGGTCGAGAAGCAGCTGCTCGCCACCAGCGCCGAGCTGACGCAGAAGACCCATGCGCTGCAGGTCACGCTCGACAGCATCGCCCAGGGCATCGTCAGCATGGACGCGAGCGGCCGCGTCAGCGTGCACAACCGGCGCATGCTCGAACTGCTCGACCTGCCCGACACGCTGGTCCGGCCCGGCGCCACGCTGACCGAGATCGCGACCTTCCAGAAGGAGCGTGGCGACTTCGGCGACGCCCTGTCGTACATCTCGCCCGAGTCGCGCCACTTCATCCGCGCGATGAAACACCTCGACCTGCCGCAGCTCTACGTGCGCGAGACCCGCGCCGGCCGGCGCCTCGAGGTGCAGACGCGGCACCTGCCCGACGGCAGCCTGGTGCGCACCTACGCCGACGTGACCGCGTATTTCGAAGCGCAGCAGGCGCTGACCGAAGCGAAAGACGAGGCCGAGCGTGCAAACAGCGCCAAATCTGAATTTCTCTCGCGCATGTCGCACGAATTGCGCACGCCGATGAACGCGATTCTCGGGTTCGGGCAACTGCTGGTCTCCGACACCCGCCATCCGCTGGCCGAGCAGCAGCGCGAGCACGTGGGCGAGATCCTGCGCGGTGCGCGCCACCTGCTGAACCTGATCAACGAAGTGCTCGACCTGGCACTGGTCGAAACCGGCAAGCTGCAGGTCTCGCTCGAGCCGGTGCAACTGGCCGAGCTGCTGCAGGAATGCATGGCCCTGGTGCACCCGCTGGCGCGTGCCGACTACATCGACGTGAAAGTGCTCGACGAGGGCGGTTGTGAATGTTTCGTGGTGGCCGACCGCACCCGCTTGAAGCAGGTGCTGCTCAACCTCGTGTCGAATGCGATCAAGTACAACCGGCCGCACGGCCACGTGCACATCGCCTGCGCTGTCGATGCGCAGGGCGTGCGCGTCGAGATCCGCGACAACGGCCCGGGCTTGAGCGCCGAACAGGCGGCACGCCTGTTCCAGGCCTTCGAGCGGCTCGACGCGGTGCGCAGCGGCGTGGAAGGCGCGGGCCTGGGCCTGGCGCTGAGCAAGCACCTGATGGAAGCCATGGGCGGCGAGATCGGGCTCGACAGCCAGGTTGGCGCCGGCAGCGTCTTCTGGTTGCGCCTGCCACGGACCGAGGGCCCTGCGGCGCCGGGCCGCGGCGAACAGGCCGCCCTGCCTCTCCCCGGCGCGAGCCTGCCGCCGGCGCGCCTTCGCAAGGTGCTCTACATCGAAGACAACCCTGTCAACGTGCTGCTGATGGAAGCCATGCTCGGCCGCGTGGCCGGCCTGCAGATGCTGAGCGCACCGCTGCCGATGCTCGGCTTGCAGATGGTGGTGGACGAACGCCCCGACCTGATCCTGCTCGACATCCAGCTGCCCGGCATGGACGGCTTCGAGGTGCTGCGCCGCCTGCGGCTCGAAGAGGCCGGCCGCCAGGTGCCGGTGATCGCCGTGAGCGCCAACGCGATGGCGCGCGACGTGGAGCACGGCCTGGCCGCGGGCTTCGTGCGCTACCTCACCAAGCCGCTCGACATGCAGGAGCTGCTGGCCGCGGTGGAAGAGGCGCTCGCGCTGCCTCAGTGACCGTCGGGGTGAGAGGCGTTGAGCAGCTTGTCGGTGTAGGCGATGGCGATCGCCGAGAGCAGGAAGGCGATGTGGATGATGGTCTGCCACATCAACACCTTCTCGGTGTAGTTGCCGGCGTTGATGAAGGTCTTCAGCAGGTGGATCGAGCTGATGCCGATGATCGCGGTGCCGAGCTTGACCTTCAGCACCGAGGCGTTCACGTGGCTCAGCCATTCGGGTTCGTCGCGGTGGCCCTCGAGGTTCATGCGGCTGACGAAGGTTTCGTAACCGCCCACGATCACCATGATCAGCAGGTTGGAGATCATCACCACGTCGATCAGCGCCAGCACGGCGAGCATGATCACGGTCTCGGTCAGCTTCGGCGCCTGCTGGCCGATCACCGTGCCGGCGGCGTCCTTGATGTCGGGAAACTGGTAGCCCATGCCGGCGACGAGCGCGTTCAGTGCCGTGGGGCTGCCGAAGGCCGCCTCGATCAGGTGGACCAGTTCGACCCAGAAATGGAACACGTAGACACACTGCGCCAGGATCAGCCCGAGGTAGAGCGGCAGCTGCAGCCAGCGGCTCATGAAGATGAAATTGGGCAACGGCCGCAGCTTCACGGGCGGGGGCGTGGGCGAAGGCGTCTGGGCCATGAAGGGGCTTTCAGGGATAGTCCGGTTGCCGGAAATTGTAGTGGCCGCACCATGGGCCCAACCCGTGCGGTGGCAGAGTAAGGCCTTCGTAAGAGCGTCTGCTTATGGTCTCGCCCAGCTGCAGAATCAAAACCACGAGCCCACCTGGAGACAAGCCATGAGCGCCGCCGACACCCACCTCTACCCCGCGCCTGCCGCCCTCGCGAAGGCGGCCCACGTTCCGGGCATGGATGCCTACAACGCGCTCTGCGCCGAGGCCGAGGCCGACCACCAGGCCTTCTGGGCGCGCCAGGCGCGTGAACTCATCAGCTGGAAGAAGCCCTTCACGAAGGTGCTCGACGACAGCAACGCGCCCTTCTTCAAGTGGTTCGACGACGGCACGCTCAACGCCTCGTACAACTGCCTCGACCGCCAGGTCGAAGCCGGCCTGGGCAACAAGGTCGCGATCATCTTCGAGGCCGACGACGCCAAGGTCAGCAAGGTCACCTACGCCGAACTGCTGGAGCGCACCTGCCGCCTGGCCAACGCCTTGCGCGCGCGCGGCGTGAAGAAGGGCGACCGGGTCGTCATCTACATCGGCATGTCGGTCGAAGGCGTGGTCGCCATGCAGGCCTGTGCCCGCATCGGCGCCACGCACTCGGTGGTGTTCGGCGGCTTCTCGGCGCAGAGCCTGCGTGACCGCATCGCCGACACCGGCGCCGTGATGGTGATTACCGCCGACGAACAACTGCGCGGCGGCAAGCAACTGCCGCTCAAGTCCATCGTCGACGAAGCGCTCGCGCTCGAAGGCTGTGAATCGGTGCGTGACGTGATCGTCTACCAGCGCACTGGCGGCAAGATCGCCTGGAACGCGGCGCGCGACAAGTGGCTGCACGACGAGGTGAAGAACCAGGCCACGACCTGCGAACCCGAATGGGTGGGCGCCGAGCACCCGCTGTTCCTGCTCTACACCTCGGGCTCCACGGGCAAGCCCAAGGGCGTGCAGCACTCGACCGGCGGTTACCTTCTGCACGCGGCGCTCACCACCAAGTGGACCTTCGACCTGAAGGGCGACGACGTGTTCTGGTGCACCGCCGACATCGGCTGGGTCACCGGCCACACCTACATCACCTACGGCCCGCTCGCGCTCGGCGGCACCGAGGTGGTGTTCGAGAGCGTGCCCACCTACCCCGACGCCGGCCGCTTCTGGAAGATGATTCAGGACCACCAGGTCACGGTGTTCTACACCGCGCCCACGGCGATCCGCTCGCTGATCAAGGCCGCCGAAGGCAACGCCGCCGTGCACCCCGATCGTTACGACCTGAAGAGCCTGCGCATCCTCGGCTCGGTGGGCGAGCCGATCAACCCGGCGGCCTGGGAGTGGTACCACAAGCACGTGGGCGGCGGCCGCTGCCCAATCGTCGACACCTTCTGGCAGACCGAGACCGGCGGCCACATGATCACGCCGCTGCCGGGTGCCACCACGCTGGTGCCGGGCTCGTGCACGCTGCCCTTCCCGGGCATCATGGCCGCCGTGGTCGACGAGACCGGCAAGGACGTGCCCTGGGGCCAGGGCGGCATCCTGGTCGTGAAGAAGCCGTGGCCGAGCATGATCCGCACGATCTGGGGCGACCCCGAGCGCTTCAAGAAGAGCTACTACCCCGACGACTTCCAGGGCCGCTACTACCTCGCCGGCGACGGCGCGATCCGCGACGCGACGACCGGTTACTTCACGATCACCGGCCGCATCGACGACGTGCTCAACGTGAGCGGCCACCGCATGGGCACGATGGAGATCGAGTCGGCGCTGGTCTCGTGCACCGAGCTCGTGGCCGAAGCCGCAGTCGTCGGCCGCCCAGACGACACCACCGGCGAAGCGATTTGCGCTTTCGTCGTGCTGAAGCGCTCGCGGCCCACTGGCGACGAAGCCAAGGCCATCGCCAAGCAGCTGCGCGACTGGGTCGGCAAGGAAATCGGCCCGATCGCCAAACCGAAAGACATCCGCTTCGGCGACAACCTGCCGAAGACCCGCTCGGGCAAGATCATGCGGCGGCTGTTGCGCTCGGTGGCCAAGGGCGAGGCGATCACGCAGGACACGTCCACGCTCGAGAATCCGGCGATCCTGGAGCAGTTGGGCGCGAACTACTGACGCAACGGCCCGGGCCGCGCCTACATCGCCTTGAACAGGTGCACGTAAGCGCGGCTCACCGGCAGCTCGGCCGGGTGGCCGAGCAGGCGCACGAACAGCCGGCTGAGCTCGTCCCGCCGCGTGCCTGCCACGAAGCGCAGGTTGATCAGCGTGGAGCGGTGCACTTGCCAGAACTGCTCGGGGTCGAGCTGCGCCGCCAGCTCGGCGATCGGGGTGCGGATCAGGTGCTCGCCGCTGGCCGTCTGCACGCAGGTGTACTTGTCATCGGCGCGAAAGAACAGCACCTCGGCCACGTCGATCTGGTGCGTGAGCTCGCCTTGGCTCGCGCGCACATAACGCAGACGCGGTGCGGTGCCGTGCGCGGGCAGAAGGCGTTGCAGGGCCGTCGCGAGGCGCGCGTCGTCGGTGTCGGCTGCGGGTGACGGCGCCACCAGCGCGCGCCGAACCCGCTCGACCGTCTGCGCCAGGCGCTGCGCACTCACCGGTTTGAGCACGTAGTCGAGCGCTTCCTGCTCGAAAGCCTTGACCGCGAATTCGTCGAACGCGGTGACGAATACGACACGCGTGCGGCCCTCGATGCCTTGCGCCACTTCCAGCCCCGACAGCCCCGGCATCTTGATGTCGAGGAAGGCCAGGTCGGGTTGCAGCGCCGCGATCTGTGCAGCCGCTTCGACACCGTTGCGTGCGGCCGGCATCAACTGCAACTCGGGCCACAGCTTCTGCAACTGCTCGCCAAGGTGCTTGGCCAGGTGTGGTTCGTCGTCGGCGATGAGGGCGGTGGTCATGGTTCGTGTCATGGGTGGGCGGGCAGGGTGAGCATCGCGCGCACGCCACCGAGCGCGCCGTTCGCGAGGCTGAGGGTGGCGGCGCTGCCGTGTGCTTCGCTCAGCCGCTCGCGGATGTTGGCCAATGCGGTGCCGCCGCCAGCGCGCTGCGGCCGCGTGCCGGCCGCGGGCAGGCCCAGGCCGTCGTCGTCCACGGTCAGCACGAGACTCGCGCCTTCGAGCCCGGCAGTCACCGTGACGGTGCCGCCTTCGATCTTCGGCTCCAAGCCGTGCTGCACCGCGTTCTCCACCAGCGGCTGCAGCGTCAGCGCCGGCAAGGGCAGCGAGCGCAGCGCATCGGGCACGTCGATGCGGTATGCCAGGCGCGTGTCCATGCGGATCTGGATGATGCGCAGGTAGGCCTCGACCAGCACCAGTTCGTCGCCGAGCGTGTGCGCTGCCACCCGCAGGCTGCCGAGCGAGGCGCGCAGGTAGTCGACGAAGGTCTCGAGCATCAGCCGCGCGCGCGGTGTGTCATGGTCCATCAGGCTGGCCACGTTGGCCAGCGTGTTGAACAGGAAGTGCGGTTCGATCTGGCCCTGCAGCAGCTTCAGACGCGCTTCGGTGGCGCGGCGCTCGGCGTCGATCTGCCGGTTCTTGATCGCGAAGAACAGGTAGAACAGGAAGCTGATCAGCAGCGCCAGCATCATGCTTGCGCCGATGTCGTGCGGGCCTTGCCGCGCCAGCAGGCCGGCCACTTCGTAGCCAGCGAGCACCATGCCGACCGGCCACGCCAGCAAGGTGCCGACCATGGGCACACCGCAGAAGAAGGCGACACGTTGCCAGGCGCTGAAGGCCCGCACGCGGGCCACGCCGAAAGCGCGCCAGCCCAGATCGAACAGCGCCCGGATCGTGAAGCCGATGCAGGCGGTGATGATCAGGCAACGCCCGTACCACCGGGCCCAGGCCGCCCAGGGGTTCGTGGCCGCATCGCCGGGCCCCGACAGCATGAACGCCGCCGCCGTGAAGCCCACCGCGATGGCGGCACACCAGAGCAGCGTCCACACCGGCTGCAGCCAGGCCGGGCCGGCGCGCGGGGCGCTGCGGCTGAGCCAGGAGCGCCATGATTGCGCGAGGAGTTGCCGGGTGAACATGGGGCGCCAGTCTACGCAGCCGCACCCCGGGCCCGCGGCTGGCTGCGCCGGGTGGACAGCCGGGCCGATGAATCGACAACGCGGCCGGCGGGTGGCGGGACGGTCCCTACAATCGCCGGACGATTTTCAAGCGGGGTCTCCATGCAGGTCAGTGCTTCCAGCTTCAAGGCCTACGACATTCGTGGCGTGGTCGGCCGCGACATCGACGAAGCTTTTGCAGAACACCTGGGCCGTGCCTTCGGCAGCGAGGCGTTGCGCCTGGGTGAAAAAGCGGTGGCGGTGGGGCGTGACGGCCGGGTTTCCGGCCCGTCGCTCGCAGCCGCCCTCGTGCGTGGCCTGGCCTCGACCGGGCTGGACGTGGTCGACCTCGGTGCCGTGACGACGCCGATGTTGTATTACGTGGCCGCGACGCGCGCCGAACACGGCTGCAGCAGCGGCATCGAAGTGACCGGCAGCCACAACCCGAAGGACTACAACGGCTTCAAGATGGTGCTCGCCGGCAAGGCGATCCACGGCGAAGAGATCCAGGGCCTGCGCCGGCGCATCGAGGCCGAAGACTACGTGCGCGCACCGGGACGCTCGGCGCCGCTGAACATCGGGCCCGAGTACGCGGCCCGCATCACCGGCGACTGCAAGCTGGCGCGGCCGATGAAGATCGTGGTCGACTCCGGCAACGGCATCCCCGGCGCTTCGGCGCCCGGCATCCTGCGCGCGCTCGGCTGCCACGTGACCGAGCTGTATTCCGAGGTCGACGGGAGCTTCCCGAACCACCACCCCGACCCGAGCCAACCCGCCAACCTGGCCGACCTGATCCGCACGGTGAAGAGCAGCGGCGCCGAACTCGGCCTGGCCTTCGACGGCGACGGAGACCGCCTCGGCGTGGTCACCAGGGACGGCCAGATCATCTACCCCGACCGGCAACTGATGCTGTTCGCCGTCGACATCCTCACGCGCCACCCCGGCGCCAGCGTCATCTTCGACGTGAAGTGCACGCAGCGCCTCGGGCCGGTGATCCGAGCGGCCGGCGGCGTGCCGCTGATGTGGAAGACCGGGCACTCGCTCGTCAAGGCCAAGCTGCGCGAAACGAAGGCGCCGATCGCCGGCGAGATGAGCGGCCACATCTTCTTCGCTGAACGCTGGTACGGCTTCGACGACGCCACTTACACCGCGGCGCGCCTGCTCGAGATCCTCTCGCGCAGCAAGAACCCGAGCGCGGTGCTCAACGCCCTGCCCACAAGCTTCAGCACGCCCGAGCTGAACGTGCGCTGCGCCGAAGGCGAAGCACCGCGCATCGTGCAGCAACTGCTTGCCACCGCAAAGTTCCCCGGCGCGCACGAGATCGTCACGATCGATGGGCTGCGCGCCGAATACGACGACGGCTTCGGCCTGATCCGTTCTTCGAACACCACGCCGGTGCTGGTGCTGCGCTTCGAGGGGCACACGCCGGCGGCGCTGAAGCGCATCGAAACCGAATTCATGGCGGCGTTGCGCGTCGTCAAGCCCGACGCGCAGATCGCCGCGGCCGCGCATTGAACCCGGCCGCCCCTTGCGCATCCTGATCGTCAAGCTCTCGTCGCTGGGCGACGTGGTGCACACCATGCCGGTGGTGCACGACATCCTGGCCGCGCACCCGGGCGCGGTGATCGACTGGGTCGTCGAGCCCGGGTTCGCGCCACTGCTGCGGCGTGTGCAGGGCATCGGCACCGTCATCGAATGTGCGCTGCGGCGCTGGAGCAAGGCCTGGTGGACGGCGCCGGTGCGCGCCGAGTGGCGCGCGTTTCGGGCGCGCTTGCAACAGAACCACTACGACGCGGTGATCGACCTGCAAGGCCTGACCAAATCGGCCGTGATCGCGCGCCTGGCCCGCGGCACGAGCTATGGCCTGGCGAACCAGACCGAGGGCGCGAGCCACGAGTGGCCGGCGCGCTGGCTGGTCGACCACGCGATCTCGGTGCCGCCACGCATCCATGCGATGGACCGGGCGCGGGTGCTGGTTGGCGCGGCCCTGCACTACCAGCCCGAAGGCGCGCCACGTTACGGGCTGCAGGCCGGCGCCGCCGCCAGGCGACAGGGCGCGGCGCCCACGGTCGTGTTCGTGCACGGCACCTCGCGCGACGACAAGCTCTGGCCACTGGGCAACTGGGTGCAACTCGGCAAACGTTTCCTGTCAGCCGGCTGGTCGATCGCCTTGCCACAAGGCAACGAAGCCGAGCAGACACGCGCCGAGCTGATCGCCGCGGGCTGGCAATTCGACCAGACGATGCGGGTCGAAGTCTGGCCGTCGCTCTCGCTCGACGCGGTGGTCGACCGGCTCGCCGGCACGCAGGGCGTGATCGGCGTCGACAGCGGCCTGAGCCACATCGCCGTGGCGCTCGACCTGCCGCATGTGCAGCTCTACAACTTCCCGACCGCGTGGCGCACCGGGCCGCAGGCCGAGCACGGGCACCTGCACCAGGTGTCGGTCGAAGGCCAGCCGATCCCGTCGCTCGAAACCGTGTGGGCGGCCTGGATGCAGGTGGCCGGGGCGGCACGCGGATGATCTCGCTCGGGCAGCGTGCGGCGCGTGGCGCCTATTCGCTGCTGATGCGGCTGCTGCAACCGCTGTACGTGCTGCGCCTGCGGCGGCGCGGGCGTGCCGAGCCGCTGTACCAGCACGCCATCGACGAGCGGCTCGGTGTCTACGAAGGCGCACCGAGCGCCGGCTGGCTCTGGGTTCACGCCGTCTCGCTCGGCGAGACCCGCGCCGCCGAAGCCTTGATCGAGGCGCTGCGTGTCTTGCGGCCCGGCATGCGGCTGCTGCTCACGCACGGCACGGCGACCGGCCGCGAAGCGGGTGTGCAGACGCTGCGCGAAGGCGACGTGCAGGCCTGGCTGCCTTACGACACCCCCGCCATCGCCGAGCGCTTCTTCGCCCACTTCAGCCCCGCCATCGGCGTGCTGATGGAAACCGAAGTCTGGCCCAACCTGCTGCTCGCTGCGCAGGCGCGGGCCGTGCCCATGGTGCTGGCCAACGCGCGCCTGAGCGTGAAGAGCCACCGCCAGGGCCAGCGCCTGGCCGCGTTGATGCGGCCTGCGGCGCAAAGCCTGCGCCTCGTGCTCGCGCAGACCGAAGCCGACGCGGCGCGGTTGCGTGACGCCGGTGCACCCGACGTGAAGGTCAGTGGCAACCTCAAGTTCGACATGTCACCCGACCCGGCCCTGGTGGCACTCGGCCACGTTTGGCGCTTGAGCCTGGCGCGCGAGGTGGTTCTCGCCGCGGTCACGCGCGAAGGCGAAGAAGCCTTGCTGCTCGCGGCCTGGCAACGGCACAGCGAGCCGCGCCCGCTGCTGCTGATCGTGCCGCGCCACCCGCAGCGTTTCGACGAGGTGGCGGCGCTGGTCACGGGCGCCGGCTTCAGCCTCGCGCGGCGCAGCGGCTGGGGTGATGCACCTTCGGTCGAAGCCATGACAGCCCAGGTCTGGCTCGGCGACACGATGCGCGAGATGGCGCTGTACTACGGCGTGGCACGGGTCGCACTGCTCGGTGGCAGCTTCGCACCGCTCGGTGGCCAGAACCTGATCGAAGCCGCGGCCTGCGGCTGCCCCGTGGTGATGGGGCCGCACACCTTCAATTTCGCCGAGGCGGCCGAACTGTCGGTCGCCACCGGCGCGGCGATCCGCGTGCCCGACATGCATGCGGCGGTCGAAGAAGCGCTCGCCCTGTTGCAGCAGCCGGCGCGGCTCGACGGTTGCGTGAAGAGCGCGCTCGCGTTCTCGGGCCAGCACCGAGGCGCAGCGCAGCGCATGGCGAAAGAGATCGCGGCGCTGCTCTGACCTGGCGCGTGCTCAGGCCTTCAGGAGCGCGACGGGCTTGATGTTCTCGCTGCCCGGAAACACCTCGTTGTTCAGGCTGCGCGTGGCCACCTGCAGGTGGTCGGCCAACACCCCGCGCAGCACCGCGCGCAGGTCGGTCGTGATGCGCAGGTCGCGGCCTTCGAAGCGATCACGCTTGGCCAGGCCCGGCCAGTCGGCGATCACACGCCCGCCCTTGACCGCGCCGCCCAGCACGAAGGCTGCGCCACCGGTGCCGTGGTCGGTGCCCAGCGTGCCGTTGACGGCGACCTCGCGGCCGAACTCGGTGGCGACCACGACGACGGTGCGCGCCCAGGTGCCGCTGGCGAGCAGGCCTTCGCGCAAGGTGGCGAGGCCGGTGTCGAGCTGGCGCAGCGTGTTCGACAAGGCACCGTTCGGGTTGGCCTGGTTGGCGTGGCTGTCGAAGCCACCGAGCTCGAGCACCGCCGCTTGCGGGCCGTTCGATGGCGCCAGGAATTCTGCCGCGCGTTGTGCGAGCAGCGTGAAGTTGCCGCTGCGCCCCGCGTTGCCCATGGCCTTGCCGTCCATCGAATTCATGTCGGCCGGCATCGCGCCGTCGAAGTGCAGCGCCTTCGCACGCTGCAGCGCCGTGGCGAGCACCGCGTCGTTGCCGTACAGGCGTTCGATGCGCGCGACCAGGTCGGCCGAAGGATCGGGCAGCGCCGACGGCGCCCAGGTGTCGACCGCGCCCGGCCCACGCAGCACCAGCGGTACGCTCGTGTTCAGTGCCAGGCTCTTCGCAGCGCTCGGTGCGAGTGCGCGGCCGAGCCAGCCGGTCGTCAGCTCGTAGGGCCGCACGCCGCCACTTTCGAGCACCTGCTGCGCGTCGAAGTGAGAACGCTCGCGGTAGGGCAGGCCCGCGGCGTGCACGACCACGAGCTCACCGCCGGTGTACATCGTGTGCAGCTGCGCGAGGTTCGGATGCAGCGCGAACGTGGCATCGAGCGAAAGTGGTGCGCTGCCGAACTGCGCGAGCGGGCCGCGCGCGGCGGCGAACTCGGGGTCGCCGATCGCCGGCACGGCCGAGAGGCCGTCCATGCCGCCGCGCAGCACGACGAACACAAGACGCTTCGGGCTGCCGTTGTTGCCCGCGGCGAAGCTGAGGGTCGACAGGGCGCCGAGCGCACCGGCGCCGAGGGCTGCGCCCATCATCTGGCGCCGCTGCGGGTTGAAGTGACGGTGTTTGTTCATGGGGCCATTCCTCTTCAGCGGCGCTGGAATTCCGGTGCCATCAGCAACAAGGCCAGCGCCTGCGGGCCGTCGGCCGCCCGGTCGATCTGCGTCTTCGTCTCGGCGCTCAGCAGCGGGCCGAGGCTCTGCGTGGCAAGAGCCCGCGCGTCCACGGTGCTGCCCATGCGGTTGGCGGTGCGCGTGGACCATTCGATGCGCTTCCAGACGGCGTCGGGGCCGAGCCAGTCTTCGGCACGGTCGCTCCAGCCGGCGGGCGAGGGCGCGGCCTGAATGCGCTGGCCGAGCGAAGTGACGCCGATCGCGTTGTCGCCACGTTCGAAGAGGCGCGGGTTGACACGCAGCACACGCGTCGCCGAGAGCACGAATTCTTCGGGCGTCTTGAGCTTCATCGGTTGCGGCGGCCAGGCTTCGGGGCTGCGCACCAGTTCAGCGTAGACCGGTGCGAGCCGCGTCTCGTTGCGCAGATAGGTTTGTGCGAGCCGTTCGACGAGGGCTGGCGGGGGATCGTCGGCCACGAAGTGGCGTGCGAGCTTGGTGGCGATGAATTTCGCGGTGGCGGGGTGGAAGGCCAGATCGTGCAGCACACGCCGCAGCGCGTCGGGGCCCTCGGGGTAGATCTTGCCGAGCACGGTCTTGGTGCCGGGCTCGTGCCAGTTGCCGTCGAAGGTGTCGCCCGCGTCGGTGCCCTGCGCGCCGACACGCCAGCCGGTCAGCACCCGCGCGAACGCGGTCACGTCGGCCTGGCTGTACGTGCCGTTCGCGCCGCGCGCGCTTTCGGCGCCGAGCGTGTGGAGCTCCAGCACTTCACGCGCCAGGTTCTCGTTCAGGCCGGTGATGCGCGGGCCTTCGCCCAAGCGTTCGGCGCGGCGCGCGGCACGGGCGACGATGCGCGAGTGCGGGCCGGCCGACTGCACGTTGTCGAGGTAACGCAGCATCGCCGGGTGGGTGGTCGAAGCGTTCAGCAGCGCCTCGAACGAGCCCGCGATGTTCGGCCGGATCGCGTCGCGCTCGAACGCGCCCACCAGTCCGCGCGTGGCACCCTTGGCGAGCGACACGGTGAAGTGGTTGGCCCAGAACAGCTGCAGCCGCTCGGCGAAAGGGCGGGTGGTGGTGGCGGCCGTGAGCAGGCGCGAGCGCGCGTCGGCGACGATCACTTCGCGGTAGTGGCCGGCGAGCACCTGCTCGGCCGTCATGCCGGGCGGCGGGTTCTTGGCCTGCTGGCGCTTCTCGCGCTCGGCCGCCACGTGCTCGAGCGCCTGCGCGGTGCTCAGCAGGCCGTCGCCGCGTGGCGCATCTGCCGGGCCGATCTGGCCGAGCAGCCATTGCTGCGGGTCGGGCGCAATTGTTTCGAGCGACGCCTCACCCAGACCGAAGCGGTGTGCCGCGATCGCGGCTTGCAGCGAAGAAGGGTTGGACATGGCGCGCTCCTGACGACCCACAGCATGCCGCCGAACGGTCAAGCGGGCGTGTGCATCGCGTCAAGAAACGTTTCTGCAGCGGCCCGCGTGCACAGGGCCAACCCGGGGTCGCCCGCCGGGCCTACTTCGCGAGCAACTGGTTCAGCGCCGCCACGTCTTCCGGCTTGAGTCGGCCCGAGGCCTGGCGCAGCTTGAGGCTGCCGACCAGCACGTCGTAACGGGCCTTGGCGAGGTCGCGCCGGGTCTGGAACAACTGCGTCTGCGCGTTCAGCACGTCGAGGTTGACGCGCACGCCGACGCGGTAGCCGAGCTGCGTGGCTTCGAGCGCGAGCTGGCTCGACGATTCGGCGGCTTCGAGCGCCTTCACCTGCGCCTTGCCCGACTCGACACCGAAGTAGGCCTGGCGCGTGCCCTGGGCCACGCCGCGGCGCGCCGCTTCGAGGTCGTTGCGGGCCTTGTCTTCGAGCACCACGGTTTCTTTCACGCGGTTCTGGATCGCGAAGCCGGCGAACAGCGGCACGTTCATCGTCACCGCGATGCCGGTGGAGTTGTTCGCACCCGCCTGGTTGAAGCCCACCACCGACGAGCCGCCGGGCGTGGTCACGCGTGCGTCGCCGTTGGTCGAGGCGTGGCCGCGTGTGTAGCTCGCGGTCAGGTCGACGGTCGGCAGGTGCCCGGCCTTGGCCTTTTCGGTCTCGAGCTGCGCCACTTCGAAGCCGAGCCGCGCCTTTCGCACCAGCGGGTGCTCTTCGTCGGCGCGGCTCACCCATTCGTCGATGTTGGCCGGGGCCGTGGCCGGCAGCGCCACCGGCACGGCGAGCTGGTTGGGCGCGACGTTGCTGCGGCCCACGAGCTGGTCGAGCGCGATGCGTTTGGTCTGCAGGTCGTTGGCGGCGACGATCTCTTGCGCGGTGCCGAGGTCGAAGCGCGCCTGCGCTTCGCGCGTGTCGGTGATGGTGGCGGTGCCGACCTCGAAATTGCGCTTGGCCGAGGCCAGCTGCTCGGAGATGGCGGCCTTGCTGGTGCGCGTGGTGGCCAGCGTGTCTTGTGCGGCCAGCACGTCGAAGTAGGCCTGGGCCACGCGCACGATCAGGTCTTGTTCGGCGGCTTCGAAGTCGGCGGCCGAGACTTCAAGACTTTTCTGCGCCTGCGAGATCGTCACGCCATTGGCGCGGTTGAACAGCGACTGCCGGCCGCTGAGCGTGGCGCCGTAGGCCGTGGTGCTGGTGTTGACCGTGCTCGACGCCGGCGTGTCGGTGGTCGAGCGCGAGCCGCTCACGCCGAGGCCGACCGAAGGCAGGCGCAGCGCGTTGACCTGGTCGACGCGGTACTTCGACGAATCGAGCAGTGCGCGCGCCGACAAATAGCTGGCGTCGTAACCGCGCGCCGCTTCATAGAGCTCCTGCAGGCTTTGCGCGCGCGCCCCGTGAGCGAAGCACAGCGCCGTGGCCACGGCCAGCGGCGCCAGGCGCCAGTGCGCTGCGGCGCGTCGAAGGGGCAGCAGGCGGGGGCTGGCAACGGGCATGACGTTTCCTTGTTTCACTTGTTTTGGTGTACGGCGTGGTTCAGTAGCGCGGCACGCTGGGGTCGACCTGCAGCGACCAGGCGTCGCTGCCGCCGGCGAGGTTATAGACGGCATCGAAGCCCTGGCGCTCGAGGAATGCGACGACCTGCGCGCTGCGGGCCCCGTGATGACAAATACAGACGACAGGCTGCGCCGGGTCGAGCTCGGCCAGGCGCGACGGAATGTCGTTCATCGGGATGTGCAGACCGCGCAGCCCGTTCACGGCCACCGGCGCCAGCTGCACTTCCCAGTCTTCGCGCACGTCGAGCAGCAGCGGCGCCATGGCGCCGGGCGCTGTCTGGAACGCGTAAAGGTCGGGGGCGCTGAGCTGCTTCATCAGAACTTGAAACGGGTCGGTTCGTCGAAGCCCTGCAGGCGCTGGGCCACGGTGTCGAACAGCACCGTGTGCTCCAGCCCTTGCTCGCCGGTGCGTGTGACCAGCATGGCGCGCATCACCGGCTCTTGCCCGACGACGGCGACGAGCCGGCCGCCGACCTTGAGCTGCGCGAGCAGGTCGTCCGGCAGCTCGGCGACCGAACCCGAGAGCACGATCACGTCGAAGGGTGCGTCGGCCGGAACGCCTTTGGAGCCGTCGGCGTGGTTCACCGTCACGTTCATCACGCCCGCGCGGCGCAGGTTGGCGCGGGCGAAGTCGGCCAGGCCGGCGTCGATCTCGAGCGTGGTGACGTGTTGGGCGCGGTGTGCGAGCAAGGCGGCCATGAAGCCGGAACCCGCGCCGACTTCAAGCACGCGCTCATGCTTGTGGACGGCCAGTTCCTGCAGCAAACGCGCTTCGACCTTTGGCGCCAGCATGCACTGGCCGCCCGGCAGCGGCACTTCGGTGTCGACGAACGCGAGCGCGCGGTAGCCGTCGGGCACGAAGTCTTCTCGCCGCACGACGGCCAGCAGCTCCAGCACCCCCTGGTTCAGCACGTCCCAGGGGCGGATCTGCTGCTCGATCATGTTGAAGCGGGCTTGTTCGATGTTCATGTCGTGCACCAATGAAAAATTGACGTCTTCGATTCTATTTGGCGAGCGCCGGGTCGACGCCCGCGGCCACCGGCTTCTTCGACCCGAAACGCCGCTTTGCCCAGGCCGCCAGGTCGTCGAGGTAACAGTAGATGACCGGCACCACCACGAGCGTGAGCAGCGACGAGGTGATCACGCCGCCGATCACGGCCTGGCCCATCGGGGCGCGCTGCTCCGAGCCTTCTGACAGTGCGAACGCCAGCGGCACCATGCCGAAGATCATCGCCAGCGTCGTCATCAGGATCGGGCGCAAGCGCACCTTGGCGGCGTGCAGCAGCGCTTCGGTGCGTTGCATCGGCGCCTCGCCGTTTTCGCCCGCGCGCGACCGGATGGCGAAGTCGACCAGCAGGATCGCGTTCTTCGTCACCAACCCCATCAGCATCACGATGCCGATGATGCTGAACATGTTCAGCGTCGAACGGAACATCAGCAGCGCCAGCACCACGCCGATCAGCGTGAGCGGCAGGGCACTCATCAAGGCCAGCGGCTGCAGAAAGCTCTTGAACTGGCTCGCCAGGATCATGTAGATGAAGACGATGGCGAGCGCCAGCGCACCGATCGCGTACTGGAACGACTCGGTCATGTTCTTGGTCGAGCCGCCGAAGCTGTACCGGTAGCCGGGCGGGAAGGCGATGGTGTCGAGCGCCTTCTTGATGTCGGCCGACACGTCGCCCGAGCTGCGGCCGAGCGCGTTGGCGTCGAAGTTGATCTCGCGGTTCAGGTCGCGGCGGTTGATCTGGTTCGGGCCGGTCGAGGCGGTCACGTCGGCCACCTGCGACAGGCGCACCGAACGCGCCGAGCCGTCGGCGGCGGCAGCCACGTTGATCGGGATGCGCTGCAGGTCGGAGATCGAGACGCGGCTCTCGGGCGCCACGCGCACGTTCACGTCGTAGTTTTCGCCATCGGGCGCGCGCCAGTTGCCCACCGTGGTGCCCGCCACCAGCGTGCGCAGGCTCGAGGCGAGCATGTTGACGTTCAAGCCGGCATCGGAAGCGGCGTCGCGCTTCACGGCAATCGCGACCGTGGGCTTGTCGGGCTTGAGCGTGCTGTCGAGGTCGACGAGGCCGGGAATGGCCTGCAGCTTCGGTACGATCAGGCGCGAGAGGCGCTCGAGCTCGGCCAGGTCGGTGCCCTGCACCGAGAACTGCAGGCTCTTGCCACCGCCCAGGTCGGTCACGCCGATGTTGGTGACGGTGATGCCGGGGATGCGTGCCAGGCGCTCACGCAGCGTCGGGATCATCTGCGTGATGCTGCGGCTGCGCTCCTTGCGGTCGACCAGGCGCACGTAGACGGCGCCGTAGATCTTGCCGGCGGCCTGGCCGCTGTTGATCGTGGTCACCGTGTACTTCACTTCGGGCAGCTCGCGCAGCGCCGTGTCGACCTGCTTCGCGCGCGCTTCGGTGAGTTCGAGCGACGAGCCGACCGGCGTGTAGAAGTTGAGCTGGGTTTCAGAGAAGTCGGCCTTGGGCACGAACTCGGCGCCGAGCAGCGGAATGACGAAGAAGCTGCCGACGAAGGTGGCGAGGGCGAGCGCCACGGTCGCCAGCTTGTGCGCGAGAGACCAGGCGAGGATGCCCTGGTAGGCGTGCGACAGCGATTCGGTGAAACGGTCGAACAGGCCGGTCACGCGGCCGATGGTCTTGTCGTAGAGCGTGACCGGCGGCCCCCGGTCCGCGCCATGTGCGGCCGGGTCATGCCACACGCTCGAGAGCATCGGGTCGAGCGTGAAGCTCACGAACATCGAGATCAGCACGGCGGCCACGATCGTCAAGCCGAATTCGTGGAAGAACTTGCCGACGATGCCGCCCATGAAACCGATCGGCAGGAACACCGCCACGATCGAGAGCGTGGTGGCGAGCACGGCCAGGCCGATCTCGTTGGTGCCGGCCAGTGCCGCGTCGTGCGCGCTCTTGCCCATCTGCACATGGCGCACGATGTTCTCGCGCACCACGATCGCGTCGTCGATCAAGAGGCCCACGCACAGGCTCAGCGCCATCATCGTGATGCTGTTGATCGTGAAGCCGAACAGGTACATGAAGAGAAAGGTGCCGATCAGCGCGATCGGCAGGGTGAGGCCGGTGATGACGGTCGAGCGCCACGAGTTCAGGAACAGGAAGACGATCAGGATCGTGAGCGCCGCGCCTTCGATCAGCGTGCGCTTCACGTTCGCCACCGACAGGCGGATCGCACGAGAGTTGTCGCGGTTGACTTCGACCTTCACGCCCGGCGGCGTGAGCGGCACGGCGTCGAGCAGCGCTCTCTGCAGGCCGTCGACCACCGCGATCGTGTTTTCGCCCTGCGACTTCTGCACACTCAAGAGCACGGTGCGCTGGCCGTTGTAGAGCGCGAGGCTTTCCACTTCCTGGGGGCCGTCGACCACGTCGGCCACCTGCCACAGCTTCACCGCGTTGCCACCCTTGCGTGCCACCACGATGTCACGAAAGTCTTCCGGGCGCTTGAGGCGCGCGTTGATCTGCACCACCCGTTCCTGTTCGAGCGAACGGATCGAGCCGAGCGGCAGCTCCTGGTTTTCGCTCTTCACCGAGGCCACGACCTGGTCGACGCTGATGCCCAGCGCGTCGAGCGCGGCCGGTTTCAGGTAGAGGTTGATCTCGCGCTCGATGCCGCCGACCACGCTGACCGAGCCGACGCCACGCACGTTCTCGAGCTTCTTCTGCAGCACCTGTGTGGCCCAGGTGGTGAGCTCCTGCGGCGTCTTCTTTCCGTCGGTCGACAACACGGCCACGTTGAAGATCGGCACGCTCTGCGGGTCGAAACGCGAGATGCGCGGTTCTTTCACTTCGTCACGCAGCAGCGGGCGGATCAACGAGACTTTCTCGCGCACGTCGTCGGCCGCCTTGCGGCCATCGACATCGAGATTGAACTCGACGATCACGACCGAAGTGCCTTCGTAAGAGCGTGACGACAAGGTGCTGATGCCGGCCACGGTGTTGACCGCTTCCTCGACCTTCTTGGTGACTTCGCTCTCCACGATCTCGGGCGAGGCGCCGGGGTAGTCCATCACCACCACCACGGTCGG
Organism: Rhizobacter sp.; assembly: GCF_032229685.1. Classification (GTDB taxonomy): domain Bacteria; phylum Pseudomonadota; class Gammaproteobacteria; order Burkholderiales; family Burkholderiaceae_C; genus LMDS01. The sequence continues at coordinate 116,790 of NZ_JAVTWP010000020.1, forward strand.
GAAGTCGATGTTCGGGAACTGGTCGACCGCCAGGCGCTGGTAGCTGAACAGGCCGAGCACCACGAATGCCAGCATGACCATCGTGGCCATCACCGGGTTGCCGATCGAGACGCGGGTGAACCACATGCTCAGGGCCTGGAGGCTGCGGCCGACGCTGCCATGGCGACCGCAGGCGCCACCGCCCCGGGCAGTTTCACGACGGTTCCGTCGCGCACCGCGCCTGCGGTGGCCCGCAGCACCGTGTCGCCGGCCTGCGCACCGCTCGTCAGTTCGGCCACGCTCTCGGTGCGACCGTCGAGCACCGCCTCACCGCGCAGGCCGAGGCCGACGTTTCGCAGTGCGACCTTGCCGTTCTGCACCGCCAGCACATAAGGTTGGGCCTGATCGATGCGCACCGCCGCCACCGGCACCGCGAGCGCCGTCTTGCGCTGCATGTCGATGCTGCCGCGCGCGAACAGGCCCTGGCGCAGACCTGGCTGCGGCTGCAGCGCGAGGTAAACGAGCACGGCGCGCGTGCCCGACTGCGTGCTCGGGTTGATGCGCACCACGGTGGCCGTGGCCGGCTGCGAGAGCCCGTCGACACTCAGGCGAGCCGTGTTGCCGACCTGAACGCCACCCACGTCTTCGGGCGCGACCGCGGCTTCGAGTTCGATGCGCGACAGGTCCACGATCTCGACGATCTTCACGTCGACGCCGACGCGCTCGCCCGGCTGCGCCAGGCGCTGCGAGACCACGCCGCTGATCGGTGCCACGAGCACCGAGTCGGCGCGCGACTTGCGTGCCAGATCGGTCGCTGCCGCCGCGGCCTGCCATGAAGCCTGCGCCGCCGCTTCGTTCGAGACCGAAGTCTCCAGCCCGGTCGGCGAGATGAACCCTTGTGCCACCAGCGCGCGGTTGTTCTCGAGCGCGCGTTTGGCGATGTCGAGCTGCGCGCGCGCCGACGCGGCGGTCTGTTCGGCCTGTCGCAAGCGCAGGTCGTACTCGGCTGTGTCGAGCTGGCCGATCACCTGACCCGCTTTCACGCTGTCGCCCTCGCGCACCGTGAGCGACTTGATCTCGGCCGCGACCTTGGCCTTCACGACGGCGCTGTTCACGGCCTTCAGCCCGCCCGAGACCGCGAGGGTGCGCGTGAGTTCGAGCGGGCGCAGCACGATCAGGTCGGCGGCCGCGAGTTCGAGCACCGGGGAGGCGGGTGCGCCCACCGCCGCGGCTTCGTCCTGCTTCTTCATCTTGATCGCACGGCCGACGAACCCGCCCAGCACCAGCACGGCGACCACGGGAACAGCCCATTTCATCCAGCGTTTCATTTTTTCTTTTTCCTGTTCCCTGTTGCCGGTGACGGTGCCGGCCGCGGTTCGTTGCGCGGCACCAGCCCGTTGAGCACCATGTCGATCAGCGCCGTGATCACCACCCGCGGCTCCAGCAGGAATGAGATCGAGCAGGCGCCGAGCGAGTGTTTGTTGAGCACCAGAAAGATCAGCGGCCCGACCAGCGCGTGCACCACTTCGGGCACGTTCACGTTGCGGAACTCGCCGCGGTCGACGCCGCGCTGGATCACTTGCGCGAGCATCTGGTTCGACGGCGTCACGACCTCGTCGACATAGAACTGCGCCACCTCGGGGAAGTTGCGCACCTCGGATGTCATCAGCTTGATGATGCCCGATGCGCGGGTTTCGCCAATGCGTTCCCACCAGAGCATCAGCATCATCGACAGCAGCTCCGTCGAGCTGCCCTCGAACTGGCGAACGATCTCGCTGCCTTCGGCGATCTGGTTCACCACGTTGTGGCTGATCACGGCCTTGAGCAGTTCTTCCTTGCTCGGGTAGTACAGGTACAGGGTGCCCTTCGACACGCCAGCGCGTGCGGCCACGTCTTCGGAGCGGGTGGCTGCAAAACCGCGTTCGACGAACAGGTCGAGCGCCGCATCGAGCAGCTCCATCGGGCGCGCCTGCTTGCGGCGCTGGCGCGCCGGCAGCGCGGGGGGCTGAGGGAGGGAAGGCTTCATACTGACCGGTGGGTCAGTAATGTAACGGGCGGGGCGGCCAGGGTCAAGCCGGCGTGGCCGGGTGGCTGTCTAGAATCGCCGCCGTGCGAAGACGTCAATTCCTTCTGCCGGCGCTGATCGCCGGCACCGCGTGGCTTGGCGGATGCGCCGCGCTGTTCGGCCCGCGCACGGTCGACGTGAGCCAGGCCCAGCTCGAAGAACTGCTGTCGCGGCGCTTCCCGCTGACGCGGCGCGTGCTCGAGGTCTTCGACGTGACCGTCAGCGCCCCGCGCCTGCGCATGTTGCCCGAAGCCAACCGCATCGCGACCGATTTCGAACTTTCAAGCACCGACCGGCTGCTGCGCTCGCAGCACCGCGGCGCCCTGGCGTTGAGCTTCGGCCTGCGCTTCGAGCCCACCGACAACACGCTGCGCGTGACGCAGGTGAAGGTCGAGCGGCTGCAGATCGACGGCGCGCCGGCGCTTCTTCAACGCCAGTTCGAACGCCTGGGCACGCTGCTGGCGGAACAGGGGCTCGACGATCAGGTGATCCACACGCTGCGCCCGAAAGACGTGGAAGCGGTCGAAGGGCGCGGCTACCGCCCGAGCGAGTTGCGTGTCACGCCGCACGGTTTGCGCGTCACGCTGCTGCCGATCGAAAAACGCTGACGGCGCGGGGCTGTCGCCTCGCTAAGATGCCGGCACTTTCTTCAGTGGAGTGGGCTTTGGATCTCTTGTTGCTCGTCAAGGCCGCGATCATGGGAATCGTCGAAGGCCTGACCGAATTCCTGCCGGTGTCCAGCACCGGCCACCTCATCCTCGCCGGCTCGCTGCTCGGCATCCACGACGAAAAAAGCAAGGTCTTCGACATCGCGATCCAGACCGGCGCGATCATCGCAGTGATCATCGTCTACTGGCAACGCCTGCGCGAGACCATGCTCGGCCTGGGCAATGACGCCAAAGCGCGGCGTTTTGCGATCAATGTGGCGATCGCGTTCGTGCCGGCTGTGGTGCTCGGCCTGCTGTTCGGCAAGGCGATCAAGGCGAACCTGTTCACGCCGGTGGTCGTGGCCAGCACCTTCATCATTGGCGGCTTCATCATTTTGTGGGCCGAGCGCCGCACCAGTGTGGCGCGGGTCGACTCTGTCGACGACATGACGCCGCTCGACGCGCTGAAGGTCGGCCTCGTGCAGTGCGTGGCCATGATCCCGGGCACGAGCCGTTCGGGCGCCACCATCATCGGCGGCATGTTGCTCGGCCTGAGCAGAAAGTGCGCGACCGACTTCAGCTTCTTCCTGGCCATCCCCACGCTCATCGGCGCGGGCCTCTACAGCCTGGTCAAGGAGCGCGCGCTGCTCTCGGCCGCCGACATTCCGGTCTTCGGCGTGGGCCTGCTGTTCTCGTTCCTCTCGGCCTGGGTCTGCGTGCGCTGGTTGCTGCGCTACATCTCGACCCACACCTTCGTGGCGTTCGCTTGGTACCGCATCGCCTTCGGCATCGTGGTGCTGGTGACGGCCTACACCGGAATGGTGACCTGGGCCGACTGAAAGTTCGCGCTTTCCGGCGCGCTCAGCGCTTGAAGAACACCAGGTCCCACACACCGTGGCCGAGCCTGAGGCCACGGTTCTCGAACTTCGTCAACGGGCGGTAGCCAGGCTTCGCGGCGAACCCGTCGGTGCTGTTTCGCAGTGCCGGTTCGGCCGACAGCACCTCCAGCATTTGCTCGGCATAAGGTTGCCAGTCTGTCGCGCAGTGCAGGTAGCCGCCGGGCGCGATCCGGCTTTGCAGCAGTTGCACCAGCGGCGGCTGGATCAGGCGCCGCTTGTTGTGCTTCTTCTTGTGCCACGGGTCGGGAAAGAACACGTGCACACCGGCCAGTGAGCCGGGCGCGATCATGTGTTCGAGCACCTGCACGGCGTCGAACTGCACGATCCGAAGGTTGCCCAGCCCTGTTTCGTCGATGCGCTGCAGCAGCGCGCCGACGCCGGGCTCGTGCACCTCGACGCCGATGAAGTCGGTGCCGGGCAGGGCGGCCGCGATCTGCGCCGTGGCATCGCCCATGCCGAAGCCGATCTCGAAAACGAGCGGTGCCTCGCGGCCGAACACCGCGCCGGCGTCGATCACCCGGGGCTCGTAGGGCAGCACGAAGCGTGGCGCGAGTTCGACGAGCGCACGCTTCTGGCCGCTGCCCATGCGCCCGGTGCGCAGCACATAACTGCGGATCGGGCGGGCTGGGCGGCCGGCGGGCGCGGCGGTCGTGTCGTCAGAGGGCTCGGGCATGGTGCGGTCGTGGCGTGGCGCTTCGGAAAGCTGGGGTTCTACCACTGGCCACAGTGAGATGTCCGGAAACGGCGCAGCGCCAGCGTGTCGGCCGCTAGCATCGCTGCATGTCGAATCCGCCTTCCGTCCCGGGCCGCCACCCGCACCACTGGGTGATCGATCTCGTGTTGCTCGGCGCGTTGTGGGGCGCCTCTTTCTTGTTCATGCGCGTGGGCGCGGCCGAATTCGGTGCGTTGCCGACCGCCGCGGTGCGGGTGGCGATCGCCGCGGCGGTGCTGCTGCCGCTGGCGTTGTGGCGCGGGCATGGCCCGACCTTGATCAAGCACTGGCGGCCGATCCTCGGTGTCGGCATCTTCAATTCCGGTCTGCCGTTCGCGCTGTTCTGTTTCGCGCTGCTGACGATCAACGCCGGCCTGGGCGCGGTGCTCAACGCCACGGCGCCGATGTTCGGGGCGCTGGTGGCCTGGGCCTGGTTCAATGAGCGGCCGCGCGGCTGGCGTGTACCGGGGCTGGTGATCGGGTTCGCCGGTGTCGCCATGCTGGCGGGCGACGCGATCGGCGTTCGTTCCGGCACGGCCGGAAACGCCGCGCTGTGGGCCGTGCTCGCCTGCCTGGCCGCGTGCCTGAGCTACGGCGTCGCGGCCAGTGCCGCGCGCCGTTGGCTCGGTGGCGTGGCGCCGCTGGCGAACGCCGCCGGTAGTTTGGTCGGCGCCACGCTCTTCCTGGCCGTGCCGGCCCTCTGGAGCTGGCCGGCGCAGTGGCCAGGCGTGCGCGCCTGGTGGGCGTTGGTGGTGATGGGTGTCTTTTGCACCGGCGTCGCCTACATCCTCTACTTCCGCCTGATCGAAAGCGCTGGCCCGGCGCGCGCCCTCACCGTGACCTTTCTGGTGCCGGTTTTCGCGGTGTTCTATGGCGTCGTCTTTCTCGACGAGCACCTCACCGGGTGGATGCTGCTGTGCGCGGCGGTGATCGTCTGTGGCGTGGCGCTGTCGACCGGCCTGATCGGCCCGGGCCGGCCGCGGGCCGCCGCCGTGGTTCGCTCACACAGCACGAAGGGCCAGAATGAACCCCATGGATGACCGGCGACAACGCTTTCTGCTCTGCATGGCGCTCGGCGTCTCGATCGCCAGCTCGCCCGGCTGGGCCCAGACGCGCAGCAAAGTGCTGCCGCGCGAGCCCGAGCCGCGCACCGGGCAGGTGGCGGGCGCACCCGAAACGATGGCAGAAGCCGTCGCGCTCGCGGTTCGTGTCGATGCGGCCGCGCTTTGGCAACGTGATGACGGTGGAAAAGGCCTGAGCGCGCGCACCGAAGCCGTCATCTGGCGCGACGGGGCCATCGGCTGCCCGGCGCCGGACCGGCTCTACACCCAGGCCGCAGTGCCCGGCTGGCGCATCATGGTGCGCGACGAAAAGCGCGTGGCCGTGTACCACGCGACACAAGCCGGTAAGTGGCTGCTCTGCCCGGCCGACCGCGCCCAGGCGCCGGTGCCGGGCGACGCGCTGCGTTGACCACAAGCCAGCAAGGGTAAATACGCCCCGTAATAGCGGGGGTTGTCGGCATTGCACGCCGTGCATAACGTCGCGGGCGAGGAGGGCACGCAGATTGCTCACTCCGTTCCGCGTGTCCGGATCGGGCCTGGTTCGACAGTCGTACAACGGCACTGACCAGGTTCGGGTTTCCGAGGCCGCACCTTTTCACCCACAAGAGGAGTCTTCCAGATGAGATCCAGCATCACTTCGGCAACGCTAGCGTCACTGGCGTTGGCGGTGTCGGCGGGCGCGGCCAGCGCGGCCGACGCTCCCGTCTCCGACACCCAGGCACAGCCTGCCGCCGCGGCACAACCCGAGGCCAGGCGCGCCGTGCGCGACAAGGTCACCGGCCAGTTGCGGGCGCCGACAGCGGAAGAAGCGGAAGCCATGCGCGCGAGCCAGAGCGCCGCACGCAGCGCACGCGGTGCCGCCACGGGTGCCAAGAGCGCACCGATGCGCGTGGTGCAGCACGGCGGCGGCATGCGCAGTGCGGTGCTGGGGACGGAGTACCTCGTCACGCTGAAGGCGCAGCGCCAGCCCGACGGCTCCTTGGCCATCAGCCACAACCAGCCCGGGCTCGACCACCCGGTTTCGCGCGACGTGCGCCCGACGGAGTGAGCCGACCATGAACCACAAAAAGAACCTCATGGCCGCCGTGCTCGGCCTGGCTTGCGCGATGCCCGCTTTTGCGGCCAATCTTGTGCTGAACAACGTCGACGCAGCCGGTGTCGGTTTCAACGACCCGACGCCCGCCACCGCGGTGGGCGGCAACACCGGCAAGACCATCGGCGCACAACGCCTCGTGGCCTACCGCAAGGCGCTCGAGCTCTGGGGCAAGACGCTGCGCAGCAACGTGACCATCGTCGTCCAGGGCTCGTTCGCGCGCCTCGATTGCGACGCCGGCAGCGGTGTGCTGGCGCAGGCCGGAACGCTGCAGATCTTCTCTGACTTCCCTGGCGCGCCACTGGCCGGCCACTGGTACCACTCGTCGCTCGCGAACGCGCTGACCGGGCAAGACCTGACGCCGGGCCCGCTCGACCCGGGCCCGCTGGCCGAGCCGTTCAACGACGACATCGTCGCCAACTTCAATGGCGACGTGGGCAAGGCCGACTGCATCGCCGGGCCGGGCTGGTACTACGGCCTGGACAACAACGCGCCCACGGGTCAGATCGACTTCCTGGACACGTTCATGCACGAGGTGTCGCACGGCTTGGGCTTCTCCAACTTCGCCAGCGAAACCTCGGGCACCACGCCCGACGGCCTGCCCGACGTGTACATGGCCAACACGCTCGACCTGACCTTCAACGAGCGCTGGAACACCACCGCGTTCGGGCCCGACCTGCCGCTGTTCATCAACTTCTCGGCGCGCAACACCGGCAACCTGGTCTGGGCGGGTGACAAGGTGACGGCCAATGCACCGCTGGTGCTCGGGCCGTACCAGGGCATCCGGGTGACCGGCACCTTGAACCAGGAGCTGGTGTTCGGCACGGCATCGTTCGGTGCCGCGGCGACGGCAGCCAACTTCGGTGGCGAGATCGTGCTGGCCAATGGTGCGGACTTCGGCTGCACCGCGGTCACCGCGCCGGTGGCGGGCAAGATCGCCCTCATCGACCGGGGCGTATGCGGGTTTGCGGTCAAGGCCAAGAACGCGCAGAACGCAGGCGCCAAGGGCGTGATCATCGGCAACAACCAGGCCGGCGGTGCCATCGGCCTGGGCGGCACCGACGCCACGGTCACCATCCCGGCGATCAGCGTTTCTCAAGCCGACGGCACGGCGATCAAGGCGGCGCTTCCGGGCGTGTCGGTGGGGTTCTTCACCGACCCGGCGCGTCTCGCAGGTGCGAACTCCGGCTATGTGCGCCTGTACGCGCCGGCGACGATCGCTCCCGGGTCGTCGGTCTCGCACTTCGACACCGTGGCCACGCCCAACGTGCTGATGGAGCCCTTCATCAACGGTGACCTGCGCTCGGCACGCAACCTCGACCTCACGCCCTCGTTGATGCAAGACATCGGCTGGAAGCTCGAGCCCCTGAAGATCGGCTACTGCAACACGCACGTGCCGAACGCGCTCGACAACGGCGACCTGCTGCACGTGAAGGTCGAAGCCTGCGAAGCGGCCGCCGAAGGCAAGAAGGGCCGGCTCGACAAAGGCAAGTTCGTCGCCTGCGTCGCGAAGGACGCGCTGGCCGCTAAGAAGGCCGGCCTCATCGACACGCGGGAACTGGCCGCGGTGCTGGTCTGCTCGGTGCTCGGCAACCCCTGATCGGCTGTTCTGACCAGATGACGGCGGCGCCTTCGGGCGCCGCTTTTCATTCGCGTAAACTCCGCAGCGCTGCGGGTGTAGTTCAATGGTAGAACGGCAGCTTCCCAAGCTTCATACAGGGGTTCGATTCCCCTCACCCGCTCCAAGCGACGCGCGCTCTGCGCGGCCCTGTTCGATGCATGCCACGGCCATGCATCCCGCCTGCAGATTTTCAAGCCCATCGACCCCCTCACCCGAGTGATGGTGCGTGCCGGACGGCACGGCGACACTTCTTTCCGGCGCTTTGAGTGGTGTGCGCCGCGACGAGGAATGAGGCATGTCCCTGAACGAATTGAAGAACAACTACGCCCGCTTGCGCGACGAGATCAACTCCGTCGGCGGCGCCGGTGAGCGCAGCGAGGCCAAGCTCGCCCGCCTGATCTGCGAACTCGACCAGATCGACCAGGACCTCGCCACCTTCAAGCGCCTCGCGCGCGCCGCGCCCACACTGCGCGACGTGGTCGCCGCCTGACCGGGCTGCGCTGCAGTCGCTTGCGGGCGCCGCCCCGCTTCCGTCTTTCTCAGGGAATGGCCGCATGCTGTGCGGCCATGCGCGCGCTCACAATCCGCCACCCTGGCCCCAGCTTGCCCTTTCCATGCTTTCGACTCCGCTGAGCGTTCTGGCGCTCATGTCACTTTCCGACGCCTGCGTTCAGCGCCTCGAAGGCTCGGCCTTCGGCCCGTTCAAGGTGCAGGTGTGTACCGACGCGGCGCAGCTGCAGGCGGTGCTGGCGTCGCGTGCTTTCGATGCCTTGCTGTTCGATGCAGGCTTGGCCGCACATGTCGCCACCCTGACCGACGTGCCCATGCTGGCCCCGGCCACACTGGTGGTGGGCTCCGGGCTCGACAGTGGTGCTGTGCTCGCCTGGCTGCAGCGCGGCGCGCAAGACGTGCTCGAAGCGCCAGAACTCGACGCCGTTTCGCTCCCACAACGTGTGCGTGCCGCCATCGAGCGCAAGCGGGTCGAGCGCGACGCACGCAAGTCCTACGCGACCGATCTGGCCACCGGCCTGCCGCACCAGCAGCAGCTCATCGAACACATGAGCCACTTGCTCGCGCTGCGCGAGCGTGAACCATCGCCGATGGCCGTGCTGGTGCTTCGTGTCGAAGGCCTGGCGGCGACGCAGAACCGGCTCGGCCTGGAAGCCGCCCACGTCTTGCGCCGCAAGATCGCCGTGCGCCTGCGTGCGGGTGTGCGCGCGAGCGACGTGGTGGCCGCGCTCGGCGACGCTTCGTTCGCGGTGCTGCTCGGTTCGATCCTGGCGCCGGCCGATGCCGAGCGGGTCGGTGCCAAGCTCGTGAAGGCGTTGCTCGACCCGTTCACGGTCGCCGGCGAAACCCTCGCCGTGTCGGTCGCGCTGGGCATCGGGCAGTATCCGCAGGACGGCGCCCAACCCGACGCCTTGTTGCGCCGCGCGCTCGGCCTGGCCGCCTCGGCCATGGCGCAGGGTCGCGCCGGCTTCGCGAACGCGCCCGGCGATGCAACTCAGATCGCGCGCGCAGCCAACGACGATTGAAGCCGCCGCGCCCTTCTGCGCAGGCTACTTGAGAATGTCGCCGATGCAGAGGTACTTGATCTCGACGTAGTCGTCGATGCCGTGGTGCGAACCTTCGCGCCCGAGGCCCGACTGCTTCACGCCACCGAAAGGCACTTCGGCGGTCGAGATGATGCCGGTGTTGATGCCGACCATGCCCGATTCGAGCGCTTCGCCGACGCGGAAGATGCGGCCCACGTCGCGGCTGTAGAAGTACGCGGCCAGGCCGAACTCGGTGTCGTTGGCGAGCGCGATCGCTTCGGCTTCGGTCTTGAAACGGAACACCGGCGCCACCGGGCCGAAGGTCTCTTCGCGTGCGCAGAGCATGTCGGCGGTGGTGTCGGTCAACACCGTGGGCTCGAAGAATCGCGCGCCGAATTTCTTGCCACCGGTCACGAGCTTTGCGCCCTTGGCCAGCGCGTCGGCCACGTGGCTCTCGATCTTCGCCACCGCGTTGTCGTCGATCATCGGGCCCTGGTTGATGCCGGCCTCGAACCCGTTGCCGACCTTGATCGCCTTCACTTTCGCGGTCAGCTTCGCGACGAAGGCGTCGTAGACGCTGTCCTGCACGTACAAGCGGTTCGCGCACACGCAGGTCTGGCCGGCGTTGCGGTATTTGCTGGCGAGCGCACCGTCGGCGGCGCTGTCGAGGTCGGCGTCGTCGAACACGATGAAAGGCGCGTTGCCACCAAGTTCGAGCGACAGCTTCTTGATCGTCGGCGCGCACTGTTTCGCGAGAATGCGGCCGACTTCGGTCGAACCCGTGAACGAGAGGTGGCGCACCACGTCGCTCTCGCACAGCAGCTGGCCGATCTCGGCCGATTTCTTCGCGGTGATGACGTTCAGCACGCCTGGCGGCAGCCCGGCGCGCTGTCCGAGTTCGGCGATCGCGAGCGCCGACAGCGGCGTCTGGCCGGCAGGTTTGACGATCACCGGGCAGCCGGCGGCCAGCGCCGGGCCGACCTTGCGCGTGATCATCGCGATCGGGAAGTTCCACGGCGTGATGGCTGCGCACACGCCCATGGCCTGCTTGATGACGAGGTAGCGCTTGTTGTTGTCGGTGGTCGGAATCGTTTCGCCGTAGACACGCTTGCCTTCTTCGGCAAACCACTCGATGAAACTCGCGCCGTAGACGACCTCGCCCTTCGCTTCGGCGAGCGGCTTGCCTTGCTCGGCCGTCATGATGCGCGCCAGGTCGTCGGCGTGGGCGAGCATCAGGTTGAACCACTTCATCAGGATCGTGCCGCGCTCTTTCGCCGTCTTGCCACGCCAGGCCGGGAGCGCGCGGTTCGCGGCGTGGATCGCGGCTTGCGTCTCTGCGACGCCGAGGTCGGCCACGTCGACGAGCTTCAGCCCGGTGGCCGGGTCGGTCACATCGAAGCGCGCCTTGCCGGCGACCCATTCGCCGTTGATCAGGGCGTGGGTCTTGAGCAGGCCGGGGTCGGCGAGCGTGGCGAGGGGCGAGGTCTTCATGTCCATGGGGAAGCTCCGGAGAGATGGCGTGTTCGGCGCGGGTGCGAACGATCATAAAGCGCGCGGCTTCGGCGGGGGGCGCCGCGGGGCTGCGGCAGCACCCCCGACCTATAATCGAAAACCTCGATAAATCAAGCAGTTACGGGCCGCTCATGGCGGCCACGCGTCGCCGCCAGAAAGCCACGGAATGAAAGCCTCGGAAATCCGCCAGACCTTCCTGAAGTTCTTCGAGTCGAAGGGCCACACCATCGTCGCCTCGAGCCCGGTGGTGCCCGGCGACGACCCGACGCTGCTGTTCACGAACGCCGGTATGAACCAGTTCAAGGACGTGTTCCTCGGCTTCGACAAGCGCCCGTACAACCGCGCGACCACGTCGCAGAAGTGCATTCGCGCGGGCGGCAAGCACAACGACCTCGAGAACGTGGGCTACACCGCACGCCACCACACCTTCTTCGAGATGCTGGGCAATTTCAGCTTCGGCGACTACTTCAAGAAAGACGCCATCGCCTACGCGTGGGAACTGCTCACCGAGGTCTACAAGCTGCCGAAAGAAAAGCTCTGGGTCACGGTGTATGCCGAAGACGACGAGGCCTACGAGATCTGGAACAAGGGCATCGGCGTTCCGGTGGAGCGCATCGTGCGCATCGGCGACAACAAGGGCGCGCGCTACGCTTCCGACAACTTCTGGATGATGGGCGACACCGGCCCCTGCGGCCCGTGCACCGAGATCTTCTACGACCACGGCCCCGAGATCGCCGGCGGCCCGCCCGGCTCGCCGAACGAAGACGGCGACCGTTACATCGAGATCTGGAACAACGTGTTCATGCAGTTCAACCGCGACGAAGCGGGCGTGATGCACAAGTTGCCCAAGCCGAGCGTGGACACCGGCATGGGGCTGGAGCGCCTGGCGGCCGTGCTGCAGCACGTGCACAGCAACTACGAGATCGATACCTTCGTGAACTTGCTGGCCGCGTCGAAGAAGGCGGTCGACGCGAATGGCGCCGGTGATTGCGACAAGGACGCGCCTTCGCTGAAGGTGATTGCCGACCACATCCGCGCCTGCACCTTCACGGTCGTCGACGGTGTGATCCCCAACAACGCCGGCCGCGGCTACGTGCTGCGCCGCATCACGCGCCGCGCCATCCGCCACGGGTACAAGCTCGGCGCGCGCCAACCGTTCTTTCACACGCTCGTGGCCGCGCTCGTGGCCGAGATGGGCGACGCCTACCCCGAGCTGCGGCAGAACGAGAAGCGCGCGACCGAGGTGTTGAAGCAGGAAGAAGAAGGGTTCTTTCGCACCATTGCGAACGGCATGGAAATCCTCGAAGCCGCGCTGGCCGGTGGCGCCAGAACCATCGACGGCGAAACCGCCTTCAAGCTGCACGACACCTACGGCTTCCCGCTCGACCTCACGGCCGACGTGTGCCGCGAGCGCGGCGTGAGCGTGGACAGCGCCGGCTTCGACGCCGCGATGAACCGCCAGCGCGACCAGGCGCGTGCGGCCGGCAAGTTCAAGATGGCGGCCGGCCTCGAGTACAGCGGCGCCAACACCACGTTCCATGGCTACGACCAGCTCGTGCACGAAGGCGCGAAAGTCACTGCCATCTACATCGACGGCACGCCGGCGCACGGCGCGAAGGCCGGCGACGACGCCGTGATCGTGCTCGACCACACGCCGTTCTACGCCGAGTCGGGCGGGCAGGCCGGCGACACCGGCGAGCTGCGCAACGCCACGTCACGTTTGCTCGTCGAAGACACGGTTAAGGTGCAGGCGGCCGTCTCCGGCCACCACGGCCGTGTCGTCGAAGGCGAGATCAAGGTCGGCGACGTGCTCAACGCACGTGTCGACGCCGAGCGCCGCATCAAGACCGTGCGCAACCACTCGGCCACGCACCTGATGCACAAGGCCTTGCGCGAGGTGCTGGGCGAGCACGTGCAGCAGAAAGGCTCGCTCGTGAATGCCGAGCGCACCCGTTTCGACTTCGCGCACAACACGCCGATGACGATCGGCCAGATCGCGCAGGTCGAAGCGCTGGTCAACGCCGAGATCCTCGCCAACGCGGCCACGCAGGCCCGTGTGATGCCGATCGAAGCGGCGCAGAAATCGGGCGCGATGATGCTGTTCGGCGAGAAGTACGGCGACGAAGTCCGTGTGCTCGACATCGGCAGCAGCCGCGAGCTGTGCGGCGGCACGCACGTGCAGCGCACCGGCGACATCGGCCTCTTCAAGATCGTTGCCGAAAGCGGCGTGGCTGCCGGTGTGCGGCGCGTCGAGGCAGTGACCGGCGACAACGCGCTGGCCTACCTGCAGTCGCTCGAAGGCACGGTCGCGCAACTCGCCGGCACGCTCAAGGCCGCGCCCGCCGAAGTGCCAGCGCGCCTTACGCAAGTGCTCGACCAGGTGCGTTCGCTCGAAAAGGAACTGGCCGCGCTGAAAGGCAAGCTCGCATCGGCGCAGGGCGACGACCTGCTCTCCAAAGCGGTCGACCTGAACGGCCTGAAGGTGTTGGCGGCACAGCTCGAAGGCGCCGACGCGAAAACGCTTCGCGACACGCTCGACAAGCTGAAAGACAAGCTCAAGAGCGCGGTCATCGTGCTGGCCGCCGTGGAAGGTGGCAAGGTGCAGCTCGCGGCCGGCGTCACCAACGACCGCGTCGGCACGCTGAAGGCCGGCGAGCTCGTCAACTTCGTCGCGCAGCAGGTCGGCGGCAAGGGCGGCGGCAAGGCCGACATGGCGATGGCTGGCGGCACCGAGCCCGCCAAGGTGGGTGCGGCACTGGCCTCGGTGCAAGCCTGGGTGGCCGAGCGGGCCTGAACGGCGGCTGAGAATGGACGCGCCATGACTCTCACGATCCGTCGCGTCACCACGAAAGACGCGGCGGCGCTCGCGAAGCTGATGAGCGACCCGGCCGTCTACGGTGGCCTGCTGCAGGTGCCTTACCCGACCGAAGAGCGCTGGGCCGCGCAGCTCGCCGGCACCGGTGCCGCCGACAAGCCCGACCTGTCGCTCGTGGCCGAGCTGAACGGCGAGGTCGTCGCCTCGGCCGGGTTGTATGCAGCAGGCCCGGCCCTGCGGCGGCGCCACGTGATGGGCCTGGGCATCTCGGTCGCCCGCGCGGCGCAGGGGCAGGGCGTGGGCGCGGCCTTGATGACGGCTTTGTGCGACTACGCCGACCACTGGCTCAACACCTTGCGCATCGAACTCACCGTGTACACCGACAACGCTGTTGCGTTGCGGCTCTACCGCCGCTTCGGCTTCGAGATCGAAGGCACGTTCAAGGGTTACGCGATGCGCGACGGGCGTTACGTGGATGCCCACGCGATGGCGCGTTTCCACCCCGCACCCGCGTCGATCGACGCCGGCCCGCCGAGTGCCTGACTTGTTGCGCACCGCGCTGCTCGTGTTCGCAGCGGCGCTGCTGCCCGCGGCGCAGGCACAAGAACAAGTCGAATTCGACAGCCTCGACGTGGCCAGCGCCCGGCCGGTGCGCTTGCTCGGCCACTGGTTCGCAGCGCCTGTGGGCCCGACGCGCGCGCCCGCGCCCGCGCTCGTGCTGCTGCACGGTTGCGGCGGGCCTTACGCCCGCAGGGGCGGGCTCGACGAGCGCATGCGCCACTACGCCGCGCTGCTGAACGCGCAGGGCGCGCACGCGCTCGTGCTGGACTCGCTCACACCGCGGGGCGAGAAGGAGTTGTGCACCCAGAAGGTCGGCACCCGGCACGTGACGCAGGCCAACCGTCGCCTCGACGCGCTCGCCGCACTTGCCTGGCTGGCGAAGCGCCCTGAGGCCGACCCGCAGCGCCTCGGTTTGCTCGGTTGGTCGAACGGTGGCAGCACGGTGCTGGCGGCGATCAACACGCGCCACCCGGCAGTCGCCGCGGCCAGCGTGAAAGCGTCGTTCGCCGTGGCTTTCTACCCGGGCTGCGAGGCCGAACTCAAGCGCGGTTTCGCGTCGAGCACGCCGTTGCTGATGATGGTCGGCGAGGCCGACGACTGGACCGCTGCCGCACCCTGTCATGAACTGGCCAGCACCGCTGCCGGCCCGGTAAAAACCGAGATCGAAGGCTATGCCGGCGCGTACCACGGGTTCGATTCGAACGCGCCGGTTCGCTTGCGCAAGGACGTGCCCAATGGCGTGAAGCCGGGGCAGGGCGTGCACGTCGGGGGCGACCCGGCGGCGCGCGAAGCCTCACGTCGGCGCTTGCTGCAATTCCTGGCAGAGCACTGAAGCCAGACGCTTCACTCGGCGCCGGCCCAGAACACCGCGAACCAGCCGCGTTCGTCGGTCCAGTGCCTCGGCTTCGCGAAGCCGGCCTGCTGCAGCAGATCCGCGAAACCGTCGACCGTGTACTTGCAGGAGTTTTCGGTGTGGATGCGCTCGCCGGCGGCGAAGGAGCGTTCGCCACCTTGCCAGCGCACGGTGAGCGCTGTGCGCGCTTCCAGGTGCATCTCGACGCGCGACGCCGCGGCGTTGTACAGCCCCACATGGCGCCATTGCCGAGGGTCGAAGTCGGCGCCGATCAACGGGTTGAGGTGCCGCAGCAGGTTGAGATTGAAGGCAGCCGTGACACCGAGCGCGTCGTCGTATGCGGCGTGCAGAACGGCGTGCGGCTTGACCAGATCGACGCCGATCAACAGGCCACCGCCATCGGCCTGCGCCCGCACTCTGGCCAGGAAGGCCAGTGCTTCTTCCGGTGTGAAGTTGCCGATGCTCGAGCCCGGGTAGAAAAACACCGGCCGGTGCTCGACAAGCCCGGCCGGCAGTTCGAGCGACTCTGAAAAGTCCATCCCGAGGCCGACCACGTCGAGCGGCGGATGTTCACGCTGCACGCGCCGCAATGCGTCGTGAAGGAAGTCGACCGAGATGTCGATGGCCACGTACTGGCGCGGCTCCAGCAGCGGGAAGAGCCGCGTGGCCTTGGCGCAATTGCCGGCGCCCAGGTCGATCAGCGTGGCACCCGAACCCACGGCGCCGGCCATGGCCGCGCCGTGGGCCGCAAAGATCGCGGCCTCGGTGCGCGTCGGGTAGTACTCGGGCAATTCGGTGATCGCCTCGAACAGCGTCGAGCCCAGCCGGTCGTAGAAGAACTTCGGTGCGGCGCTGGCCGGCGAGCCGAGAAGCGCCGCCTTGGCGGCAGCGAGGTCGGCGCTGTCGTTGCCAGCGTGGCTTTGGATGAATCGGGGAGTTCGGTGCATGCGCTTTCGGCCCAGGTGGTCGGGCTTGCCCGACAGGTGGCAAGGGTGTCGTTCGAGTTCGCCCTAGCTTACGTCGGTATCGCTCAGAATGCAGGTCATGAAGACGCCACCAGGTTGCCAGACATCGCGCCGCCAAGTCCTCGGCCTGTCGCTGGCCGCCGCGGCGACCGCGGCGGTGCCCGGGCTGGCGCGCGCTGCCTACATGGTGCGGCCCTGGCCCGAGGGCAAGGCGGCGCCGCCGCTGGAGTTGGCCGACCTCGACGGCAAGGCCTGGGCCCTGCCTGCGCTGAAGGGCCGCCCGGTGATGCTGAACTTCTGGGCCAGCTGGTGCGAGCCCTGCCGCGCCGAAATGCCTTCGCTGGAACTCGTGGCCACCCGCCACGAGCGCGCGGGGCTGCTGGTGCTGGCGGTCAACTACAAAGAAGCGGCGCCGGTGATCAAGCGCTTTCTCGACCAGCGGCCGGTCTCGCTGCCGATCCTGCTCGACCGCGACGGGTCGGCCGCAGCGGCCTGGACCCCGCGTGTCTTCCCCACCACCGTGCTGATCGACCGCCACGGCACGCCGCGCCATTCGGTGCTGGGCGATCTCGACTGGATGGGCGCGGCGGCGCGCGAGCTGATCGAGCCCTTGCTGCTTGCCAAACCGCCCACGGCATGAGCCTGCAGTGCGCTCCGCGCCGCACCGATAATCCACGCTTCTTCTGAGGCGGAGCCCAGCCTGATGCAGATCGGTTTTTCCATCAACGAGATCCTCGCCCTGGCCACGCTGGCGACCGGCGCTTGCTGGGTGGCCTGGAAGCTCAAGACCCGTCGCCTCGGGCGCGTGCCCGAGAAGAAGCCGCTGTGGGTCAGCTTCGGCTCCGAGCTCTTCGTGGTCGTCGCGTTGATGTTCACCTGCCGCGTGGCGGTGGCCGATTGGCCCAGGGTGCCGACGGGCTCGATGGAACCGACGCTGCGTGTCGGCGACTACCTGCTCGTCAACCACCTGGCCTACGGGCCGCGCCTGCCCTTCACCAACACCGCGATCGAATTCGGCCAGCCGCAACGCGGCGATGTGGTCGTGTTCCGCTACCCGCTCGACGTCTCCGAGTTCTACGTGAAGCGCCTCGTCGGCGTGCCGGGCGACCGGGTCGAGTTTCACAACGGCGCGGTCACCGTCAACGGCGCACCGTTCGATGCGCAGGTGGTCAGCGAAGGTACCGGCGCGCAGGTCGCGCCCGAAGACCGCGGCCAGTGGTTGCTGCGTGAAACCGTGGCCGGCAACAGCCGCACGATCAAGGTCAACCCTTTCGTGCTGGGCCGCTTGCCCACCGACGGCATGGCCGACCATTGCCAGGCCCAGGGGCCGACCGAGTGGTCGTGCACGGTGCCGGCGGGGCAGTACCTGATGATGGGCGACAACCGCGACAACTCGGCAGACTCGCGCGTCTGGGGCTTTCTGCCGCACGCGCAGGTCTACGGCAAGGCGGTGCGGGTGCTGTTCAACCTCAGCGACCTGTCGCGCGCCTGGACGCCACTGTGAGCCGGCGCGCCCTGTCGAACGAGCTCGCCGGCAAGCACATCGTGCTCGGCCTTTCGGGCGGTGTGGCCTGCTACAAGGCCGCCGATTTCGTGCGCGAGATGGTCAAGGCCGGCGCCACGGTGCAGGTCGTGATGAGCGCAGCGGCGGAGCAGTTCATCACGCCGGTGACGATGCAGGCGCTCTCGAACCGCGTTGTGCACACGAGCCAGTGGGACGCGCGCGAGCCGAACAACATGGCGCACATCAACCTCACCCGCGAAGCCGACGCGGTGGTGGTGGCGCCGGCCAGCGCCGACTTCATCGCCAAACTGGCGCAGGGCCGCGCCGACGACCTGCTGAGCCTGATGTGTCTGGCGCGCCCGGTCGAACGCTGCCGGCTGCTGGTGGCACCGGCCATGAACCGGGAGATGTGGGCGCACCCAGCCACGCAGCGCAACGTGGCGCAGGCGAAGAGCGACGGCGCCTTCGTGCTCGGCCCGGGCAGCGGTGACCAGGCCTGCGGCGAGATCGGCGATGGCCGGATGCTCGAGCCGGCCGAACTGCTCGCCGATCTGGTGGCCTTCTTTCAACCCAAGCTGCTGGCCGGCACGAGGCTGCTGATCACCGCCGGTCCGACCTTCGAGCCGCTCGACCCGGTGCGCGGCATCACCAACCGTTCCAGCGGCAAGATGGGCTTCGCGATCGCTCGGGCGGCGGCCGAAGCGGGCGCCAAGGTGACGCTCGTGGCCGGCCCGGTGCACCTGGACACGCCGCGCGGTGTGCAACGCGTCGACGTGGGCACGGCGCAGGAAATGTTCGACGCCGTGCTTCGCGCGGCACCGGTGCACGACGTCTTCGTCGCGACCGCCGCGGTGGCCGACTGGCGCGCGGCGTCGGCGTCTGAGCAGAAGATCAAGAAAGCCCCTGGCAAGACCGTGCCGAGCTTCGAGCTGACCGAGAACCCCGATATCCTCGCGGCGGTCGCCCGCCTGCCCGACACGGCCGCGAGCCGCCGGCCCTACTGCGTCGGCTTCGCGGCTGAAAGCCACGACCTGATCAAGCACGCGCGCGAAAAGCTCGAACGCAAAGGCGTACCGCTGATCGTGGCCAACCTCGGGCCGGCCACGTTCGGGGCGGACGACAACGCGTTGACGCTGGTCGACTCCGCCGGCGTGCGTGAACTGCCGCGCGCCGACAAGCTCACGCTGGCGCGCCAGCTCGTGGCCGAGATCGCGTCGCGGCTGGCGGCCCGGTAGCCGCTCTTCCAACCGCCCCTGTACAGAGGGGCTCACCCGAGGTTTTTCGCGATGTCGGTGATCGATGTGAAAGTGCTCGACGCGCGCATGGCGTCGCAATTGCCCGCCTATGCCACGCCCGGCAGCGCCGGGCTCGACCTGCGAGCCTGCCTCGATGCGCCACTCGTGCTCGAGCCCGGCCAGACCAGACTCATCCCGACCGGCCTGTCGGTCCACATCGGCGACCCGGGCCTGGCGGCCGTGATCCTGCCGCGCTCGGGGCTGGGCCACAAACACGGAATCGTGCTCGGCAACCTGGTCGGCCTGATCGATTCCGACTACCAGGGCCCGCTGATGGTGAGTTGCTGGAACCGCGGCAACACCGACTTCACGGTGCAGCCGATGGAGCGCATCGCCCAACTGGTGATCCTGCCGGTGGTGCAGGCGACCTTTCGTGTCGTCACAGAGTTTGGGGCTTCCGACCGGGGCGAAAGCGGCTTCGGCTCGACCGGGCGGGCCTGAATCCCGGCGCGGGCTGAACTTGTCTGCGTGATTGCACTCGTTGAAAGGCGCGTTCGATCGCGCCAAAATTACATGCGGTAACTATTGCGCAGTCACAGATCGGGCGAGCTGGCCCACACGGGAATTTCATGAAGCATGTGTTGTTGGGGTCGGCGTGGGTCGTGGGCGCGGTCTTGTTCTCCAGCGGGTGCAGCCAGGAGCCGCCGGCCGGTGCCGCGGCGGCCGGCGCGGCGCCGGCTGCTTCGGGAGCTGCTTCGCGCCCCGGCGGGGGCATGGTGAGTGTCACCACGGTGCGCGCCGTGCAGCGTGACGTGGACGTCGTGCTCGAAGCCACCGGCACGGTCACGGCGCTCAACAGCGTCGACATCCGGCCGCAGGTGAGCAGCGTGATCACCAAGGTCCACATCCGCGAGGGGCAGTTCGTGAAGGCCGGCGAGTTGCTGTTCACGCTCGATGCCCGCACCGACGAGGTCAACCTCGCCAAGGCGCGCGCCCAGATGGCCAAGGACATGGCGGCGTTGGCCGACGCCCAGCGCCAGCTGCAACGCAGCCGCGACCTGCTGGCTCAGAACTTCATTTCACAAGGCGCCGTCGACACCAACCAGACCCTGGTCGAGGCGCAGCAGGCTGTGGTCGCGGCCGACCGGGCTGCCATCGAGGCGGCCCAGGTCGGGCTCTCGTACAACCGCATCACCGCACCCGCCGCGGGCCGCGCCGGTGCGATCAACGTGTTCGCCGGCAGCACCGTGCAGCCGGGTGGCGCCGCACTCGTGACGATCACCCAGCTCGACCCGATCGCGGTGAGCTTCAGCCTGCCGCAGCGCAACCTGGGCGCGGCGTTGCAGACCATGCGCGCCGGCGGCGGCAAGGTGATCGCGGTCTTGCCCGAAGGCCGCGGCTCGATCACCGGAAAGCTGCAGTTCGTCGACAACGTGGTCGACGCGAACTCGGGCACGGTGCGGGTCAAGGCGCAGTTCGGCAACAACGACGAAGCGCTGTGGCCGGGCTCCTTCGTCGGCGTGCGGCTGGCAGTGCAGACACTGAAAGACGCCGTGGTCGTGCCGCAGGCGGCCGTGATCCAGGGGCCGCGCGGCAGCGTTCTTTACACGGTCGATGCCGAGAACAAGGCGGTTTCCAAACCGGTCGAAGTCTTGTACGCGAGCGGGCCCGATGCGGTCGCCAGCGGCGTGCGCGCCGGCGAGCGCATCGTGCTCGACGGCCGGCAAAACGTGCGCCCTGGCGTCGGCGTGGTCGAGATGGCCGCCGAGCCGGGCGGCGGGCGCGCGCGCCGGGCCGGCAACGGCGCTTCCGCAGCGGCTTCACGCCCGGCTTCGGCGGGCGCACCATGAATCTTTCGGAACTGTTCATCCGCAGGCCGGTGCTCACCGTCCTGCTCAACGCGGCGATCGTCGTGGCGGGCGTCATCGCCTACAGCCGCATTCCGGTGGCGGCCTTGCCGAGCTACAACACGCCGGTGATCAACGTCTTCGCCGGCCTGCCCGGGGCCAGTCCGGAGACCATGGCGACTTCGGTGGCGCTGCCGCTCGAAAAGCAGTTCTCGACCATTCCGGGGCTGAACATCATCAGTTCCAGCAACACGCTGGGCAGCACCTCGCTCACGCTCGAGTTCGACCAGGGGCGTGACATCGACGCCGCCTCGGTCGACGTGCAGGCCGCGCTGCTGCGCGCGCAGCGCGCGCTGCCCCAAGACATGACCTCGCCGCCCTCGTACCGCAAGGTCAACCCGGCCGACGCACCGATCCTGTTCATGGCGCTGACCTCGCCTTCGCTCAGCCTGTCTGACCTGAACGACTACGCCGAGCACCTGATCTCGCCCAGCCTGTCGACGATCACCGGCGTGGCGCAGGTCAACATCTTCGGGCAGAAGCGTTATGCGGTGCGGGTGCGTGTCGACCCGCAGGCGCTGGCCGCGCGCAACATCGGCCTGGACGAACTGAGTGCCGCGCTGTCGGCGGCCAATGCCAACACCCCGGTCGGCACCCTCGAAGGCCCACAACAGACGCTGACGCTGCAGGCCAACCGGCAGCTGCGCAACGCCGCCGAGTTCGCCGACCTGATCGTCAGCAACCGCGGCGGCAACCCGGTGCGGCTGCGCGACGTGGCTTCGGTGGAAGACAGCTTCGAGACCGTCAAGACTTTCGCCAGCTTCAACGGCGAGCGCTCGATCTCGCTCGCGGTGCAACGCCAGCCCGACGCCAACACCGTGCAGGTGGTCGACGCGGTGCGCGCGGCGATGCCGGGCTTCCAGGCCCAGCTGCCGCAGTCGGTGAAGGTCTCGCTGGTGAACGACCGCTCGGTGTCTATCCGCGCGGCGCTGCACGACGTCACGCTCACGATGTTCGGCACCATCGTGCTCGTGGTCCTGGTGATCTTCCTGTTCCTGCGGCGCTTCGTCGCCACGGTGATCCCCACGCTGTCGCTGCCGGTGTCGCTGGTCGGTGCGATCTCGCTGCTCTGGGCCTTCGGCTACACGCTCGACAACATCTCGCTGCTCGGCCTCACGCTGGCGGTGGGCCTGGTGGTCGACGACGCGATCGTGATGCTCGAGAACATCATGCGGCACGTCGAAGAAGGCGTGCCGCCGTTCCAGGCGGCGCTGCGCGGTTCGCGCGAAGTGGGTTTCACCATCATCTCGATCTCGACATCGCTGATCGCGGTGTTCATCCCGATCTTCTTCATGCCGGGGGTGATCGGTCTGCTGTTCCACGAGTTCGCGGTGATCGTGTCATTGGCGATCGTGGCGTCGGCCTTCGTCTCGCTCACGCTGGTGCCGATGCTGGCGAGCCGCTTTCTCACCGACGACGCGCACAAGAAGCCGCCGGGTGCGCTGGTGCGTTCGTTCGAGCGCGGCTTCAACGCGCTGCTCGGCGCCTACACACGCACGCTCGACGTGGCGCTGGGCCGCCGCTGGGCGGTGATGGGTGTGGCCTTGCTGACCTTTCTCGCCACAGCCTACCTGTTCATCGAGATCCCGAAGGGCTTCTTCCCGGAAGAAGACATCGGCCAGATCAACGTCAGCACCGAAGCCTCTGAAGACACGTCGTTCCCCGCGATGGTTCAGCTGCAGACGCGGGTGGCCGACGTGTTCCGCGCCGACCCGAACGTGGCCACGGTGAACTCGTTCAATGGGGGTGGCGGCTCGCAGAACACCGGGCGCCTCTTCATCAACCTGAAGCCGCGTGCCGAGCGCAAGCCGATGAAGGAAGTGATCGAAGGCCTGCGCCGCAAGCTGCGCGAGGTGCCCGGCATCGCCGTGTTCATGCGGCCGACGCAGAACCTGCAGCTCGGCGGGCGCCAGAGCAAGGCGCAGTACCAGTACATCCTGCAGAGCGTGAAGGCCGACGAGCTGAGCGACTGGGCCGCCAAACTCCAGGAGCCGATGCGCGCCGACCCGATGTTCCGCGACGTGACGAGCGACTCGCAGCTGAAGGGCCTGCAGGCGTCGCTGAAGATCGACCGCGACCGCGCCAACACGCTCGGCGTGTCGATCAACGCGGTGCGCAGCGCCTTGTTCAGTGCTTTCGGCGAACGCCAGGTGTCGACCATCTACACGCCGGCCGACAGCTACCAGGTGATCATGGAAGTGGCGCCCGGCGCGAAGCAGGACGAAAGTGCCTTCAACAACATCTACGTGCGCTCGACCAACGGTTCGCTGGTGCCGCTGTCGAGTTTCACGACGGTCGAGCGCAGCGTCGGGCCGACGGCGATCAACCACGTCGGCCAGCTGCAGGCGGTGACCGTGTCGTTCAACCTGGCGCCCGGCGTGGCGCTGGGTGACGCCACCGCCAAGATCGAGAAGTACGGCCAGCAGATCAGGCTGCCCGCGTCGGTGATCACCGCCTACGGTGGCGACGCCGCAGTGTTCAAGAGCTCGCAGGGCAGCCAGGCGATCCTGATCATCGGCGCGCTGCTCGTGATCTACGTGTTGCTCGGTGTGCTGTACGAAAGTTATGTGCACCCGCTGACGATTCTGGCCGGGCTGCCGTCGGCGGCGGTCGGCGCCTTGCTGATGCTGAAGATCTTCAACCAGGACCTGACGCTGATCGCGACCATCGGCATCCTGCTCTTGATCGGCATCGTCAAGAAGAACGCGATCATGATGATCGACTTCGCGCTCGACGCGCAGCGCACACGCGGCATGGCGCCGGCCGAGGCGATCCGTGAAGCCTGCGTGTTGCGCTTCCGGCCGATCATGATGACGACGCTGGCTGCGCTGATGGGCGCGCTGCCGATCGCCATGGGCCTGGGCGCCGGCGCCGAGCTGCGGCAGCCGCTGGGCCTGGCGGTGGTCGGCGGGCTGGTCTTCTCGCAGGCGATCACGCTCTACATCACGCCGGTGATCTACCTCGCGCTCGACCGCTTCAGCGGCAAGGGCCCGGTGACCACGGCAGAAAACGCCGTGCTGGCCAGCGAAAAATCAATGTAGGTGGCTGCCGCCGGGCGCGGTGTTCATCACCGTGAACACCGGCTGGTCGACGCTGCTGGCTTCGATCTCGGACTCGGTGGCTTCGCGCACGTCGCGCACCACCAGGTCGAGGCGCAGTGCGATGCCGGCCAGCGGGTGGTTGCCGTCGAGCACCACATGGCTTTCGTAGATCTCGGTCACGGTGTAGGCCAGGTCGGGCGGCATGCCTTGCGTGGTGGCACCTTCGGGCACACCATCGAACTGCATGCCGACTTCGAGCTCGGGGGGGAACAGCGAACGCTCTTCGAAGAAAACGAGCGCGGAGTCGTAGTCACCGAAGGCCTGCTCGGGCTCGAGGTGCAGCGAAGCCTCGAAGCCGGTGGTCTGATCGATCAGGGATTCTTCGACGCGGGCGAGAAGGTCGTCGCCACCGACGAAGAATTCGACCGGGTCTTCGAGTTCGTCGATCGCGTTGCCTTGGGCATCTCGGAGCCGCCAGGTCAGGCTGACGACGCATGGAACAGTGATAAGCATCGCAAGATCATCGCACAATCACTTCATGGACATCACTCGGGCCACGCCCCTGCTGGGCGGCCTGTCGCCCAGCACTTTCATGCGCCGCCACTGGCAGAAGAAGCCGCTTCTGGTGCGCCAGGCCGTGCCCGGAGGCCTGGCCCTCGTGGGCCGTTCGCAACTGTTTGAACTGGCCGCGCGCGACGATGTCGAGTCGCGCCTGATCGTGCATGACCAGGGTGCGTGGACGTTGCGCCACGGGCCGCTCAAACGACGGGTGATCCCGAGTCCCAAGCGCCTGGGCTGGACGCTGCTCGTGCAAGGCCTCGACCTGCACGTCGATGCGGCCCACGCGCTGCTGCAGCGCTTCCGCTTCGTGCCTGACGCGCGGCTCGACGACCTGATGCTGTCTTACGCGAGTGATCGCGGCGGTGTCGGCCCGCACGTCGACTCCTATGACGTTTTCCTGTTGCAGGTGCAGGGCCGGCGGCGCTGGCGCATCGGCCGCAGCCGCGACAAGACGCTGGTGCCCGGCGTGCCGTTGAAGATCCTGGCGCGCTTCGAGGCCGAGCAGGAGTGGCTTCTCGAACCCGGCGACATGCTCTACCTGCCGCCCGGCTGGGCCCACGACGGCGTGGCCGATGGCGAGTGCATGACGGCCTCGATCGGCTTTCGGGCGCCGGGCCGCGAGCAACTCGGCCGCGAACTGCTGCAACGCCTGCTCGACGATGCCGAGCCGGTCACCAAAGACGTTTTGTACCGCGACCCGAAGCTCGCCGCGGCGGCCGAACCTGCGCGCATTCCGGCCGAGCTGAGCGCGTTCGCGCTCGACGCGGTGGCGCGCGCGCTCGCCGATCGGCAGGCGCTCGACTGCACGCTCGGCGAGGTGCTCAGCGAGCCCAAGGCCGGCGTGTGGTTCGACCCGCCCGCGGGCGCGCCGGCAGGGCATGGCGTGGTGCTCGACCGCCGCACCCGCATGCTCTACGACACGCGCCACGTGTTCATCAACGGCGAGTCTTTTCGTGCCGGCGGGCGCGACGCACAATTGATGCATCGCCTCGCGGATGTCAGATCGCTGTCTGCCGCAGAGCAAGCGCTGTTGAGTGCCGAGGCGCGCGCGCTGCTCGACGACTGGGCCGATGACGGCTGGCTGCATGCCGCCGCCGTGCCGAACGAAGGAGACCCTCGATGAACGCGTCCGACGCCGTGATCACTTCGCGCAGCGAGTTCCACACTGCCGTGCGAGAGGCTTTTGCCGAGGCGGCGAGCGTCGGCTGCCGCGAACTCATGCTCTGCGACCCGAGCTTCGCCGACTGGCCGCTCGGCGAGCGCGCGGTGGTCGAGCAACTTTCGCATTGGGCGTCTTCACATCGCCGGCTCACGTTGCTCGCCGAAGACTTTTCGGAACTGGCAAGGCGCCATCCGCGCTGGGTCGAGTGGCGCCAGACCTGGGCGCATGTGGTGCATTGCCGCACCAATGCCGAGCTCGAAGCCGGGCAGATGCCCACCATCCTGCTGGCGCCGGGGCTGCTGAGCGTGCGTCTTTCCGACCCTGTTCACCACCGTGGGCAACGCTCGCACGAGGCGGCCGAAGGGCTGCGCTGCAAAGAGTTGTTTGATGCGGTTTTGCAACGATCGGAAGAGGGCTTCCCGGCGTCGACAACCGGCCTCTAGGGAATCTCCCTAGAGCTGGCTATAATCGAAGGCTAGGCACTGGACACGCTCGAGCGTTCCTTGTCTGCGAACGTTGGGGCTCTGCGAAGGCTGGGGTTCCCACAATTACCGGTAATTGTTCGACCCTAATGATCTTTGAGGACACACATGAATAAGTCGCTTCTGCTTGCTTCCCTCGTCGCCGCCGTTGCTCTTGCCGCCTGCGGCAAGAAGGAAGAAATGGCCGCTCCCGCTGCTGCCGCTTCGGCTGCTGCTGCTCCGATGGTGGCTGCTGCCGCGTCGGCCGCTGCCAGCGCTGTTGACACCGCCGCTTCGGCCGCGATGGGCGCTGCGTCGGGCGCGATGGCTGCCGGCTCTGCCGCTGCCGGCGCTACCGCCGACGCCATGAAGGACGCTGCTGGCAAGGCCGCTGACGCCGCCAAGGATGCCGCCGGCAAGGCCGCCGACGCCGCCAAGGACGCTGCTGGCAAGGCTGCCGACGCTGTCAAGAAGTAAATCGGGTCACCCCGGTTGCAAAGAAGCCGCCTTCGGGCGGCTTTTTCGTTTTTTGGCCTGTGGTGAGGCTCATGCTCGCGGGTGTGATGGCCCGCCGCGCGCCCGGCCCACCTGCTGCGCGCCGATCATGACCAAGAGCGGCAGGCAGGCTTCGAGCGTCTCTTCGATCGCTTGCGCCCAGACTGCGGCGGGCAACGACAGCGCGACCCCGAAGTCTTCTTTCAACACGCCGACGCCTCGGTCGAACGACTTGGCGACGATGCCGGTCACGAAGAAGACGAGCACCGTGACAGCGAGGGGATGGGCCTGTTTCAGCGCTCGCAGCAGCGGCAAGGCGTGCCGAAGCGCCAGGTAGGCCACGGCCAGCAGAAACAGGCTGACCGTGGCCAGCGCGAACAGCCTCGTCTGCAGCGGTGCGTGGCCATAGTAGAAGGACACACGCAGCACGCTGTCGTTGGCGGCGGTGCGGTGCAGGTCGAGTTCGCGCGCCAGCAGCCCGGCGATGCCGATCAGCAGTGCCGTCGGCGTCTTCCAGTCGGCGGCAGCGCGCGCGCAGAAAAGCACGAAGGCCATGGCGACGACATAAAGCACGGCCGTGGCGTTCTCGACCAGGCCGTATTCGGCGACGAGTGCCGCCAGACGATCTGCCGGCAGTGCGATCCAGGCCAGCGTGGCGCCGAAGATGGTGGCCAGTGGCAACCACACCGACGCGTAGGGTTGCCGCAGCCACGCCGCAGACGCTGGGCGGGAAGAGGTGGACTGATCGTGCTTCATCGGAGCTTGGCGGCGGCAGTTTGAATCTGGAACGCGAATGCGAACGCGTCGCATCAAAGTTTACCGCGTTGGCAGATTCGCGTTCGCCGCAGAGGCCACCGCCGCCCTGGGCGAAGCGCCTCAGGGCTTCAGGACAGGTCGAGCCAGCCGAAGCCCAGGGCCGGGTCGGCCACGACGATGTCGTCGGGCATCCCGCCGCAGGCATGTGCCAGCGCGGCGCGGGCCAAGGCGGGGCGGTTGTTCTGTTCGCTCAGATGGGCCGCCACCAGATGGCGCAGCCCGCCGTGTGTGCAGGCACGAAGAATCTCGGCAGCCGTGTCGTTCGAGAGGTGGCCGAAGCGCCCGCCGATGCGTGCCTTCAACGATGCCGGATAGCGTGACTGCTCCAGCAGGCCGCGGTCGTGATTGCACTCGAGCAGCAGCGCATCGCAGCCTTGCAGGTTCGCCAGCAGGTGCGGCGTGATCGAACCGACGTCGGTCAGCACGCCGAGGTGGCGTGCGCCGTCGGAGAGCCGCAGTTGCAGTGGCTCCTGCGCGTCGTGCGCCACGGTGTAGGGGCTCAGCATCAGGTCGCCGACGACGATCGCCTGGCCGTCGCGGGCGAACTGCAGCAGCCCTTCGAGACCGGGCTCGCCGATCGCGCGCCAGGTGCCGCGGCTCATCCACAAGGGCAGGCCGTGGCGTCGCGCCAGTGTGGTGGCACAGCCCACGTGGTCGCCGTGTTCGTGGGTGATGAACACGGCGTCGAGGTCTTCGCTGCGCAGCCCGGCACGGGCCAGGCGGCTTTCGAGTTCGCGCGCCGAGAATCCGCAGTCGATCAGGACCCGGCTGGTGCGCGCGCCGCTGGTGGTTTCGACCACGGTGGCGTTGCCACCGCTGCCGCTGCCCAGGCTGCAAAAGCGCATCGCCGGGCGCAGACGAGGTCGACTTACTTCAGCTCTTCGAGCAGCGTGGTGGCGATGCGCTTGCCGGCATCGCTGGTCTCGGGCGCGCCCTGCCCGTCGAGCACGCTGACGACACTTCGGTCGCCGGACGCCTTGACCGAGACGCGGTACTTCGCCGGCCCGCTGTCGTTCTTGTCCAGGCCGAACAGCTTGGCGAAAAAGCCCGGTTCTTCCTTGCCCATGTTCGCCGGGTCGACGTAGCGCACGAAGTAGACACCCTGGCTGCGGTCGCGGTCTTCGACCGTGAAGCCGCTGCGGTCGAGTGCCACGCCGACGCGGCGCCAGGCGCGGTCGAAGCCGTCGTCGACCTGCAGGGCCGCCTGGCCTTCGACGATGCGGGCGCGCGCCGGTGCGCTGGTGGCGCCCGGGGCGGCGGCCGCAGCCTTCACCGCCTCTTCCTTGGCGCCGAGCTTGAGCATCAGCCGCGACAGAAACTCGCCTTCGAGTTGCGGATCGGAAGGGCGTGGTTGCCAGATCGTGCTTTCGCGCCCCTGGCCGGTCACGACTTCGATCATGCCGCGGTGCACGATGTAGATCTCGCTGCCGCCGCCGCTTCGCTCGATGCGGGTTCGGAACTTGTCGCGCTCGCCGGTCGAGTAGAGGCCCTCGAGCACCTTGCCGATCGACGAGCGAACAAAGTCCTGCGGCAGCTTGGCGCGGTTCTCGGCCCAGTCGGTTTCCATGACGCCTGCGGCCGGGTCGTCGGTGATGATCCGGAAGCCGCGGTCTTTCCAGAACGCCTGCAGTTGCGGCCACAGTTGTTCCGGCGGCAGGCTGCTGCGCAGCCAGCGCTCGTTGCCCAGGCGCTCGATGCTCATGTCGCCGATGGACTGCGGGGCGACCGCGGCCGAGGCCGCAGCCGCAGGGGCCGTTGCCGACGCTGCGGTCGGGGCGGCCTGGTACGACGCCGCGCTCACCGTGGTGCCTTGTGTTTGCTGGTAGCGCGAGTC
This sequence comes from Rhizobacter sp., assembly GCF_032229685.1. GTDB lineage: Bacteria > Pseudomonadota > Gammaproteobacteria > Burkholderiales > Burkholderiaceae_C > LMDS01. The sequence goes on from NZ_JAVTWP010000020.1 coordinate 146,124, forward strand.
GCGCGTCAGTTGGGTCAAATCGGGCGGCACTTCGAGGCCCGGCGTCTTGGAGCCGCCGCTGCGGTAGTCGATCTTGTCGCCGCTCAGCGCGTCACCAACTGCCGTACAGCCGAACAGCGAGGACAGGGTGGCTGCAAGCGCGAGAGCGCGCAGCGAAACGATGGGAAAGGAACGGCTCAAGTGTTTCTCCGGAAAGGGGCGGACAAGCAAACCGCATCGGCGCGGTGCCCCGGCAAGGAACGAGGGGCGCGCGGTTCGCGTGTCAAAGGAGGCCGGCGTCGAGCAGCGCCTGCCCGACCACGGCTTGCCCGGCGGGCGTGAGCGGTGTGATCGGAAGGCGCAGGGCGGGGCCGCAGAGGCCGAGCTTGGCCATCGCCCACTTGGTGGGTGCGGGGCTCGGCTCGGTGAACAGGTGGGCGTGCAGCGGCATCAGCTTCAGGTGAATCGCCGCCGCTTCCTTGGCGCGGCCGGCCATCGCCGCCACGCACAGTTCGTGCATCAGCTTCGGCGCCACATTGGCGGTGACGCTCACGTTGCCATGGCCACCGAGAAGCATCAGCGCCACGGCCGAACCGTCGTCGCCGGAGTAGACGGCAAAGCCGGCCGGTGCACGCTTGATCAGCCACGAGGCGCGGTCGATCTCGCCAGTGGCTTCTTTCACACCGACGATGCCCGGCACCTGCGCCAGGCGCAGCGTGGTCTCGACCTGCATGTCGGCCACCGTGCGGCTGGGCACGTTGTAGAGCACCATCGGGATGTCGACGGCTTCGGCAATCGCCTTGAAGTGGCTGTAGATGCCTTCCTGCGAAGGCTTGTTGTAGTACGGCACGACCGACAGCGTGCAGTCGGCACCGACCTTCAGCGCGTAGCGCGAGAGCTCGATCGCCTCGGCCGTCGAATTGCCGCCCGCGCCGGCCATGACCGGCACACGCCCCTTGGCATGTTCAACGGCCACACGGATGATTTCGCAGTGTTCCTCGACCGACACGGTCGGCGACTCGCCAGTGGTGCCGACAACGCCGATGCAGTCGGTGCCTTCGGCCACGTGCCAGTCGATGAGGCGGCGCAGGCCGGGGTAGTCGACGCTGCCGTCTTCCTGCATCGGCGTGACCAGCGCCACGATGCTGCCGTTGATGACTTTCATGCGGGTTCCTCTGAATCCGAAGATTTTACCTGCCCGGGCCGGGCCGCCCCCGGCTACAGCCGGTAGCGCTCTGCGGCGGCGTCACCGGTGCGTTCGCGCACCGCCACGAGCCTCTGGATGAAACGGTCGGGGCCGGTCGCAAAGCCTTCTTCGAACGCGATCACCCGCAGACCCTGCGCGGCCCGAAGAAGTTCACTGGGCTGCAGCAGAAACTTCGGGTTCGAGGGTTTGCCGACACGCTCGTTGCCGGCGCTGAAGGTCTCGTAGATGAGCACGCCGCCTTCGGCCACGCTGCCCATCAGCGTGGGCAGCAACTCGCGCCAGAGGTAGTTCGTGACGACGACCGCGTCGAAGCGCTGGCCCGGCAGCGGCCACGGGCCCGACTCGATGTCGGCCAGCACCGTTCGTGCGATGTTGCTCGAAAGTGCCAGCGCAGCCTCGTCACGATCGACGCCGGTGACGCGGCAGCTCCTTTGCGCGAACCAGCGCAGGTGCCGGCCCGAGCCGCAAGCCACGTCGAGCACCGTGGCGCCGGGCGCCACGAGGTGCGACCAACGCTGCACCCAGATGGAGGCTTCGCCACCGCCGTGGCTCGAACCGTTCATGTCAGTGCCGCCCGGCCGCCCGAAGGCACTGACGCGCCCCTCGGGGGCCGCGAACGAAGTGAGCTGGGGGCTGTTTCATGTCAGAAGCAAGCCCAGAGCTGGTTCGCGAGGGTCATCGTGATGTCCGGACGCAGGTAAGCGGCGAACACGAGCAGCAGCGCCGCGCCCGACGCCAGCCACATGAGCGCGCGACGAAGCTTCATGCCGGTACAGGCTGGGCTCGCACGATCGCCTGCTCCTTGACGGGCAGGTTCACGAGCGCTGCGAACACGCCGAGCGCCACCGCGATCCACCACACCACGTCGTAGCTGCCGGTCATGTTGTAGAGCCGGCCGCCGAGCCAGGCGCCGAGAAAGCTGCCGCACTGGTGGCTCAGGAACACGAAACCGCCCAGCATCGACAGGTACTTCACGCCGAATATCTGGGCGATCACGGCGTTCGTGGGCGGCACGGTCGAGAGCCACAGCGTGCCCATCACCGCGGCGAAGATGTAGACGCTCCAGGACGTGAGCGGCACGCTCAGGAACACCGTGATCGCCACCGCCCGCAGCGCGTAGATCGACGACAGGATGTACTTCTTCGGCACACGCTCGCCGAGCGAACCGGCCGCGTAGGTGCCGACCACGTTGAACAGGCCGATCAGTGCGAGCGCCGTGGTCGCCACGTCGGGCGTCAGGCCGTGGTCTTTCAGGTAGCTCGGCATGTGCACGCCGATGAAGACCACCTGGAAACCGCAGACGAAATAACCGGCCATCAGCAGCAGAAAGCTCGGGTGCGAGAAGGCTTCGCTCACTGCGGCCTTCATGCTCTGCTGCGGGCCTTTCGCCGCCGCTACCGCGGGCTCCTTGAGGCCAAAGGCCAGCGGCACGATGGCCAGCGCCGACAAACCGAGAATGAAGAGCGCGTACTGCCAGCCCACGCCGTTGATCAGCCCGTTTTCGACCGGCACCATCAGGAACTGCCCGAACGAGCCTGCTGCCGCTGTGACGCCCATGGCCCAGCTGCGCTTGTTGGCCGGCACGTTGCGCCCGATCACGCCGTAGACGACCGCGTAGGTGGTGCCCGATTGCGCCATGCCGAGCAGCAGGCCCGCGCTGCCCATGAAACCGATCGCCGACGTCGACAGGCCCATCAAGACCAGGCCCGACGCGTAGAACACGGCACCGACCAGCAGCACCCGGAAAGCCCCGAAACGGTCGGAGAGCGCGCCGGCGAACGGCCCGGCAATGCCCCACGAAAGATTCTGGATCGCGATCGCCAGCGCGAACGTTTCGCGTGACCAGCCGCGTTCCAGCGTGACCGGCTGCAGCCACAGGCCGAAGCCGTGGCGGATGCCCATCGACAGGGTGACGATCATGGCGCCGCAGATCAGCACCTGTTTCAACGACAGCGGGGAAGAGGTCTCGGAGGTCATCCGAGACTGTAGCCAATCGCGGCGCGCCCTGCAGCGCGCGCAACACAGCGGGCGTCAGACCCTGGCGCTGGCCAGATCGATGCTGCGGATCGCCTCGGCGTCGAGCCGCAGCGAGGCCGCCGCCAGCAGCTCCTGCAACTGCGCGAGCGAGGTGGCGCTGGCGATCGGAGACGTGACGCTGGGCCGCGCGATCTGCCAGGCCAGCGCCACCTGCGCGGGCGTGGCATTCAAACGCGCGGCCACCGAATCGAGTGCAGCGAGCACGCCCAGCCCGTGCGGGTTGAGGTACTTGCTGGCACCTTGGCCGCGCGGGCTCTTGCCCAGGTCGGCCGCAGAGCGGTACTTGCCGCTGAGAAAACCGCTGGCCAGCGCGTAGAAGTTGATCACGCCCAGGCCGTGCTGCACGCACACCGCTTCGAGCCCGGCTTCAAAGGCCGGCCGCTCAACGAGGTTGTAGAGCGGTTGCAGGCACTCATAGCGCGGCAGGCCCTGGGCCGCGCTGACCGCGAGCGCTTCCGAGAGACGCGCAGGCGTGAAGTTCGAAGCACCGATTGCCCGCACCTTGCCGGCCTGGATCAGCTCGCCGTAGGCACCCAGCGTGTCGGCCAGCGGCACCGTGGTGTCGTCGTCGTGCGACTGGTACAGATCGACCACGTCGGTCTGCAAACGCTTCAGCGACGCTTCGACCGCGCTGCGGATGTAGGCCGGCGCCAGGCCGACCTTGCCGTCGCCCATGTCCTTGCCGACCTTGGTGGCGATGACCACCCGGCTGCGCTTACCGCTCTTCTTCAACCACTTGCCGACGATCGTTTCCGACTCACCGCCGGTGTGGCCCGGCACCCAGCGCGAGTACACGTCGGCCGTGTCGATGAAGTTCATGCCGGCATCGACCCAGGCGTCGAGCAGGTTGAACGACGTGGCTTCGTCGGCCGTCCAGCCGAACACGTTGCCGCCGAAGCACAGCGGCGAGACCTGCAGGCCCGAGCGGCCGAGTGTGCGATGGTTCATAACACCTCCTGTGATGTCGGCCCATTTTTGCAGGCTCCTAGAATCCGCGCCCATGGCAACCAGCAAACCCGGCAACAACACCTACGGCGAAGCGTCGATCCGCGTCTTGAAGGGGCTCGAGCCCGTGAAGCAGCGGCCGGGCATGTACACCCGCACCGACAACCCGCTGCACATCGTGCAGGAAGTGATCGACAACGCGGCCGACGAAGCGCTCGCCGGCTTCGGCAAACGCATCGACGTGACGCTGCACGCCGACGGCTCGGTCAGCGTCGAAGACGACGGGCGCGGCATCCCTTTCGGGCTGCACCCCGAAGAGCAGGTACCGGTCGTCGAGATCGTCTACACGCGGCTGCACGCCGGTGGCAAGTTCGACAAGGGCGCGGGCGGCGCCTACAGCTTTTCGGGCGGCCTGCACGGTGTGGGGGTCAGCGTGACCAACGCGCTCTCGAAGCGGCTCGAAGTGAGCGTTTGGCGTGAAGGGCAGGTCGCTTCGCTGACCTTTGCCGGTGGCGACGTGATCGAGCCGCTGAAGGTCCGCAAGGCCACCAACGCCGACCGCAAATGCGGCACCAGCGCGCGCGCCTGGCCCGATGCCAAGTACTTCGAGAGCGGCGAGTTGCCGAAGGCCGAGCTGATCCACCTGCTGCGCAGCAAGGCGGTGCTGATGCCGGGCGTGACGGTCACGCTCACGACCGAGAAGACCGGCCGGCATGAAGAAGAGCGGCAGACCTGGCTCTACAAGGGCGGCCTGCGCGACTACCTGATGCAGGCGCTCGTGAGCGACCCGGTGATCCCGTTGTTTGAAGGCGCGCACCACGCCGACGGTGGCGAGACCGAGAACTTCGCCGAAGGCGAGGGCGCGGCCTGGTGCGTGGCTTTCACCGAAGACGGCAACGTGATGCGCGAGAGCTACGTGAACCTGATCCCCACCGTCGCAGGCGGCACGCACGAGTCGGGCCTGAAGGACGGCCTGTTCGGTGCTGTGAAGGGGTTCATCGACATGCACAGCCTCTTGCCCAAGGGCGTGAAGCTGATGCCCGAAGACGTGTTCTCGCGCGCCAGCTTCGTGCTCAGCGCGAAGGTGCTCGACCCGCAGTTCCAGGGCCAGATCAAGGAGCGGCTGAATTCGCGGGATGCGCTGCGGCTGGTCTCGACCTACGTGAAGCCGTCGCTCGAGCTGTGGCTGAGCCAGCACGTCGACTTCGGCAAGAAGCTGGCCGAACTCGTGATCCGCCAGGCGCAGACGCGTCAACGCGCCAGCCAGAAGGTCGAGAAGCGCAAGGGCTCCGGCGTGGCCGTGCTGCCGGGCAAGCTGACCGATTGCGAGAGCCGCGACCTGTCGCTGAACGAACTCTTCCTCGTCGAAGGTGATTCGGCCGGCGGCAGCGCCAAGATGGGCCGCAACAAGGAAACGCAGGCGATCCTGCCGCTGCGTGGCAAGGTGCTCAACGCGTGGGAGGTGGAACGCGATCGCCTGTTCGCCAACAACGAGATCCACGACATCGCCGTCGCGATCGGCGTCGACCCGCACGGCGCCACCGATTCGCCCGACCTGAGCGGCCTGCGCTACGGCAAGATCTGCATCCTCTCCGACGCCGACGTCGACGGCTCGCACATCCAGGTGCTGTTGCTCACGCTGTTCTTCCGGCACTTTCCGAAGCTCGTCGAAGCCGGCCACATCTGCATCGCCAAGCCGCCGCTCTTTCGCATCGACGCGCCGGCGCGTGGCAAGAAGCCCGCCGCCAAGATCTACGCGCTCGACGAAGGCGAACTGAACGCCACGCTCGACAAGCTGCGCAAGGAAGGCGCGCGTGAAAACTCGTGGAGCATCAGCCGCTTCAAGGGCCTGGGCGAGATGAACGCCGAGCAGCTCTGGGACACGACGCTGAACCCCGACACGCGCCGCCTGCTCCAGGTCGAGTTCGCCGCGCTGGGTTTCACCGAAACGGTGGCGTCGATGACGAAGCTGATGGGCAAGGGCGAAGCGCAGGCGCGGCGCGACCTGATGGAACTGCACGGTGACGACGTCGAGGTGGACGTGTGAGGCCGCTGCCGTGACCGCCACTTCGGTGCGCCTGCGCCCGACGATGACATCCGACCTCGACTTCGTCATCTCGGTCGAGCAGGACAGCGCCAACCGCCCCTTCATCACACCGTGGGAACGCACCCAGCACGAAGGTGCGATCCGGTTCCCCGACTTTCGGCATTTCATTGTCGAGGCCGGCGCGGGTTACCCGTCGGCGGGCTTCGTGATCCTGCAGGGGTGCCGCAACCCGCACCGCTCGGTCGAGTTGAAGCGCATCGTGCTGTTGCCGGACGCGCAGGCTCACGGTGTCGGCCGTGCCTGCATCCGGCTGCTGGCGCAGATGGCGTTTCGTGATCTCGGGGCGCACCGTTTCTGGCTCGACGTGAAGGCGCTCAACGTGCGTGCGCAGGCCTTGTACCGCGCTGAAGGCTTTGTCGAAGAGGGCAGGCTGCGCGAGAGCGTGCGCACCGACACCGGCTACGACTCGCTGATCGTGATGTCGATGCTCGAGCACGAGCACGCAGCGCTGCTGCAGCAGCGGCTGCAGGGTGCGGCATGATCGCGGAAAACAGGAGACGAGACCATGCACGCCACGATGATGAATGTGCCGCTGTCGCTGAACCACCTGCTCGACCGCGCGGGGCACCTGTTTCCTGACAACCAGGTCGTCTCGCGCCTGCCCGACAAGACGCTCCGCACCCACAGCTACGCGCAGATCCACCGCCGCACCCGCGCGCTCGCTTCGGCGCTGCACAAACTCGGTTTGAAGAAGGGCGAGCGTGTCGCCACGCTCAGCTGGAACCACCACGCGCACCTGGAGTGTTATTTCGGCATCCCGGCAGCCGGTGGGGTGATGCACACGCTGAACCTGCGCCTCTCGCCCGACGAGATCGGCTGGATCGCGGGCGACGCGCAAGATCGCTTCCTGATCGTCGACGATGTGCTGCTGCCGCTGTACAAACAGTTCGCGCACCTGCACGAGTTCGAGCGCGTGATCGTGTTCCCGTTCTCCGGCGCACCGGTCGCGGCCGAGTTCGACGACTACGAGGCCTTGCTCGACGGCGCCGCGCCCTACAGCTTCAACTACCCCGCGCACGACGAGAATGACCCGGTGGCCATGTGCTACACCTCGGGCACCACGGGTCGGCCGAAAGGCGTGGTGTATTCGCACCGCTCGACCGTGTTGCACACGCTGGTCGGCTGCCTTGGCGAGAACTGGAGCCTGCGCACGAGCGACGTGCTGCTGCCGGTCACGCCGATGTTCCATGCCAACTGCTGGGGCCTGCCCTATGGTGCGGTGATGATGGGCGCGAAGCTCGTCTTCCCTGGCCCCCACCTGCATCCTGACGACCTGCTCGATTTGATCAAGGCCGAGCCGCCGACGCTGAGTGTCGGTGTACCCACGATCTGGCTCGGCCTGATCCAGCGCTTTGAGCGTGCGCTCGCCGAAGAGCCCGGCCGCTGGCAGCTGCCCAACGGCATGCGCTCGATGGTGGGCGGCGCGGCGGTGCCTGAATCATTGATCCGCGCTTTCGACCGCCACGGGGTCTGGCTCGTGCAAGGCTGGGGCATGACCGAAACCTCGCCGCTGGCCACCGTGTCGTCGAAGCTCGACGGCGCTGGCGAAGCCGAGCGCTTTCGCCGCGCCGCGATGGCCGGCATGCCGGTGCCGCTGGTCGACGTGCGCATCCGTGCCGACGACGGCAACGACGCGCCGCACGACGGCACGAGCATGGGCGAGATCCAGGTGCGCGGCCCCTTCATCACGGGTTCGTACCACCAGGTGCCGGTGGCGGCCGACAAGTTCACCGCCGACGGCTGGTTGCGCACCGGCGACGTGGCGACGATGGACGCGCAAGGCTATGTGCGCATCACCGACCGCACCAAAGACCTCATCAAGTCGGGCGGCGAATGGATCAGCTCGGTCGACCTCGAAAACGCGTTGATGGCGCACCCGGCCATTGCCGAGGCGGCGGTGATCGCCATTCCCGACGAGAAGTGGAGCGAGAGGCCGCTCGCCTGCGTGGCGATGAAACCGGGGCAGAATGCGGCCCCGGCCGAACTGGGCGCGCACTTGCTCCGGCACGGCTTCGCGAAGTGGCAGTTGCCCGACCGCTACGAAGTGATCGACGCCGTGCCACGCACTTCGACCGGCAAGTTCTGGAAGCTGAAGTTGCGCGAGCGCTTTCCGCGCTGAATCGAATCCGGGTCTGACTGCTTGTTTCACGATGGCAGCCGGGCCATCTGCCTTTCCCAACACCCTTGTCCATGACTCCGGAACCTGATCTTTTCACCGCGCCCCCGGGCGGCGGTGGCGACGCCGTCGGCCTCGCGAACTACGCCGAGCGCGCCTACCTCGAATACGCGCTCAGCGTCGTCAAGGGCCGCGCCTTGCCCGATGTGTGCGACGGCCAGAAGCCAGTGCAGCGGCGCATCCTGTACTCGATGGAACGCATGGGCCTCGCGTTCACGACCGCGAGCGGCCCGAAGGCCGTGAAGAGCGCGCGGGTCGTGGGCGACGTGCTCGGCAAGTTCCACCCGCACAGCGACGCCGCGGCGTACGACGCGATGGTGCGCATGGCGCAAGACTTCTCGCAGCGTTACCCGCTGATCGACGGCCAGGGCAACTTCGGCTCACGCGACGGCGATGGCGCGGCGGCGATGCGCTACACCGAAGCGCGGCTCGCGCCGATCACGCGCCTGCTGCTCGACGAAATCGACGAAGGCACGGTCGAATTCACGCCCAACTACGACGGCTCGACCGAAGAGCCGAAGCTGCTGCCGGCGCGCTTGCCCTTCGTGTTGCTGAACGGCGCGAGCGGCATCGCCGTCGGTCTGGCCACCGAAGTGCCGAGCCACAACCTGCGCGAGATCGCGGCAGCGGCGGTCGCGCTGATCCGGAACGACAAGCTGGGCGATGAAGATTTCGCCGAACTCGTGCCCGGCCCCGACTACCCGGGCGGCGGCCAGATCATCAGCAGCACCGACGAGATCCGCGCCGCGTACACCAGCGGCCGTGGCAGCCTGAAGCTGCGTGCGCGCTGGAAGATCGAAGACCTGGCGCGTGGCCAGTGGCAGCTCGTGGTCAACGAGCTGCCGCACGGCACCAGCACGCAGAAGGTGCTCGAAGAGATCGAGGAGCTCGTCAACCCGAAGGTGAAGACCGGCAAGAAGACCTTGTCGACCGAACAGACGCAACTGCGCACCACCGTGCTGGGCGTGCTCGACGCGGTGCGCGACGAGTCGAGCAAGGACGCGCCGGTGCGCCTGGTGTTCGAGCCCAAGACCCGCGCCATCGACCAGCAGGAACTGATCACGACCCTGCTGGCGCACACCAGCCTGGAGAGCTCGGCGCCGATCAACCTCACGATGATCGGTGCCGACGGCCGGCCCACGCAGAAGAGCCTGCGCCAGATCCTGGCCGAGTGGGTGCAGTTCCGCATGGCCACCGTGCAGCGGCGCACGCAGCACCGGCTGGCGAAGGTGCTCGATCGCATCCACGTGCTCGAAGGGCGGCAGCTCGTGCTGCTCAACATCGACGAGGTGATCCGCATCATCCGCGCCGCCGACGAGCCCAAGCCGGCGCTGATCGCACGCTTCAAGCTCAGCGACCGGCAGGCCGAAGACATTCTCGAGATCCGCCTGCGCCAGCTGGCGCGGCTCGAGGCGATCAAGATCGAGCAGGAACTGGCGGCGCTGCGCGCCGACCAGGCGAAGCTCGAAGACATCCTGAACAACCCGAGCGCCTTGAAGCGCACGGTCATCAAGGAAATCGAGGCTGACGCGAAGCAGCATGGTGACGAACGCCGCACGCTGATCCAGGCCGAGAAGCGCGCGGTCGCCGAAGTGAAGATCGTCGACGAGCCGGTCACCGTCGTCGTGAGCCTGAAGGGCTGGGTGCGCGCCTTGAAGGGCCACGAGGTCGACGCCGCCACGCTCGCGTTCAAGGCCGGCGATGCCTTGCACGGCACCTTCCAGTGCCGCAGTGTCGACGTGCTGCTGGTCTTCGGCAGCAATGGCCGTGTGTACTCGGTCGCCGTGAGCCTCTTGCCCAGCGGGCGCGGCGACGGCCAGCCGATCACGACGCTGATCGATCTGGAATCGGGCACGCAGCCTTCGCACTACCACGCCGGGCCGGTCCAGCAGACGCTGCTGCTGGCAGGCACCGGGGGGTTCGGTCTGCTGGCCACGGTGGGTGATCTGGTCTCGCGGCAGAAGGGCGGCAAGGGATTTCTCTCGCTCGAAGCCGAAGAGAAGCCGCTGCCGCCGAGCCCGGTTCAGGGCGCGACGCAGGTGGCCTGCCTGTCGATGGCCGGGCGACTGCTGGTCTTCGGCATCGACGAGTTGAAGCTGCAGGCCAACGGCGGTCGTGGCCTGACGCTGATCGACCTGGAAGCGAAAGACGCGTTGGTCAGCGTGGCCGCGTTCACGCAGGCCCTGCTGGTGCAAGGCACCGGCCGCAGCGCAAAGGCGAAAGACGAAACGCTGAAAGGCGCGGCGCTCGCGCCTTACCTCGGCAAGCGTGCGCGCAAGGGCAAGGCGCTCGGCATCCCGGCGATGAAGGCCACACGCGTGCTGGCCGCCTGAACGGCAACCGAGCGGGCTGCGCCGTGCCGGCGATCAGGGGGCCGGCGACGCGAGCGGCTTGCCCTTTTCAACCACGTACACACCGACCAGCTTGATCGGTGCCGCGCCGTTGTTGTGGGCGTCGTGAACGACGCCGGCCGGGACCACGAAGGACTCGCCGGCCTTCACGGTGCGGGGCGCCTGGCCGTCGATCAGCAAGGTGGCTTCGCCGTCCATCACATAGCTGATTTCGTCGCCGGGGTGCGTGTGGCGACCGGCCTTGGCACCGGGCGCGACCTCGACGCGTGCGACCACCGCCTCGCGGCCCGGCACCGACACGTCGGCGCGGCCGACCAGCGTGCGCGTCAGGCCGCTGGCCTGCGCCATCAACGCACCGGCGGCGCCGAGCGTGGCGATGGCGAGTGCCGAGGTGATGGCGAACTTGAATCTGGTTGTCATGCGGGGCTCCTGGGCGGTATGGGCGGTATGGGCGGTATGGGCGGTATGGGCGGGGAGCCGAGCATGGAGTGGGCGCCGCCGATTTGCAATCGGGGCGCACACATGGGCGTGCGTCTCAGGCGCGGCGCAGCGTTCTGATCAGCGCCAGCGTGAGCACCGCGTCGATCGCGACGAACAGCGCCAGGCTCCAGAAGTCGTAGGGCACACCGAGCAGGTTCACGGCCGCGTCGGCACAGCTCGCGCGCGGCGAGAACACCTCGGGCAGCAGGCTGTCGAGCTGCAGGAAGCCACTCACGATCTTGTCGGCCAGCGTCAGGTTGCACGAAGCCGATGCCGCCGCCTGGAAGTGCTGCCACAGCGCGGCGGCGATGCCCGAGACGGTGAGCAGCAGCCCCAGGCCGGTCGAGACCAACCGCCCGGTGCGGTTGCGCCACAGCAGCCCCAGGCCGCAGGCCAGGGCGATGGCGAGGAAGATCACGCGCTGCAGCACGCACCAGGGGCAGGGCTGCATGTCGAACACATGCTGCGAGACCAACGCGGCCGCCACGGCTGCGATGCAGACGATGGCGGTTCCGGCGAGCAGCAGGCTGGTGTCGGCGCCGCGTGCGGGCGCGCTCAAGCCACCTCCACGATCATCTCGATCTCGACGCAGGCGCCCATCGGGATCTGCGCCACGCCGAAAGCGCTGCGCGCATGCGCGCCACGTTCGCCGAAGATCTCGCCGAGCAGCTCGGAGCAGCCGTTGGTCACGAGGTGCTGCTCGGTGAAGTCGGGCGTGCTGTTGACGAGGCTCATCACCTTGACGATGCGCACGACCTTGTTCAGGTCGCCGATGGCCGCGTGCAGCGTGCCGAGCAGGTCGATGCAGATGGCGCGGGCGGCGAGTTTGCCGGTGGCGGTGTCGGTGTCGCGGCCGAGCTGGCCGACCCAGGCCTTGCCATCGCGCTTGGCGATGTGGCCCGAGATGAAGACGAGGTTGCCGGTGCGCACGAAGGGCACATAGGCGGCCGCCGGAATGGCGAGCGGGGGCAGCGTGATGCCACGCTCGGTGAGCCGGTCGTAGATGGAGCTGGCAGCGTTGGGCATGGGTTCGTGGGGGTCGGTTCGGAAGCGTCAAATCCTACACTGCAGCGATGCAGAGAACAGCAAACACCGGCTGGCGTCTGGCCGGTGCGGCGCTGGCGTGGCTGGCCGGCGTGGCGCTGCAGTTGCAGCAGCGCGAACTTGCCGGCGCCGCTCTGTATGTGGCCGCAGTGGGCGTGGGTGCGCTCGGGCTGATCGTCGTCTTGCGCTGGCAGCGGGCGGCCGTGTGGGCGCTCGCCGCGGGCCTGCTCGGTGCGGCCTTGCTGGGCTTCGGGGCCTCGGGCTGGCGCGCGTCGCTGCGCCTGGCCGAAGCCTTGCCCGCCACGATGGAAGGGCGCGACATCCAGGTCACCGGCACCGTGGCCAGCTTGCCGCAGCGCAGTGCTTCAGGGCTGCGTTTCCGTTTCGACGTGGACACTGCGCTGCTCGAGGGTCAGCCCGTTCGGCTGCCCGCGTTGCTGGCACTCGGCTGGTACAGCGGCTGGCACGAAGACGCCACGCTGTCGCAGCCGCAGACCGAGCTGCGCGCCGGCCAGCGCTGGTCGTTCACGCTGCGTTTGCGTCAGCCGCACGGCAACCTGAACCCGCACGGCTTCGACTACGAACTGCAGTTGTTCGAGCAAGGTGTGCGCGCAACCGGCGCGGTGCGCGACGCGCCGGCGCCGGTGCTGCTGCATGCCGCTGCCGGCCACCCGGTCGAACGCCTGCGCCAGCGGGTGCGCGACGCCATCGAGACGAGCGTGCCCGACCGCCGCGCCGCCGGGGTGCTGGCCGCGCTCGCGGTGGGCGACCAGGGCGCGATCGAGCGCGAAGACTGGGACCTGTACCGCAACACCGGTGTGGCGCACCTGGTCTCGATCAGCGGTTTGCACATCACGATGTTCGCGTGGCTCAGCGGGGCGCTCATCGGCGGGTTGTGGCGGCGCAGTACCCGCCTGATGATGAGTGTTCCGGTGCCGCACGCGGCGCGTTGGGGCGGGCTGGTGCTGGCGACGGCCTACGCGGTGTTTTCGGGCTGGGGCGTGCCCTCGCAGCGCACGGTCTGGATGCTCGCCGCGGTGACCGTGCTCCAGAGCCTGGGCCTGCGCTGGCCTTGGCCGCTGGTCTTGCTGTTGGCTGCGGTGGTCGTGACAGCGCTCGACCCGTGGGCCCTGTTGCAGGCCGGGTTCTGGCTCTCGTTCGCGGCGGTCGGTTTGCTGATGGCGTCGGCAGCGCCGCCCGGCGAAGAGTCGGCCACGGCCGAGTCGGCGGGCGGGCGTCGCTGGCTCTCGCGCCTCGGCGCGGCTGTGCGCAACGGCTTGCGCACACAACTGATCGCCACGCTCGGCCTGGCGCCGCTGACGCTCGTGTTCTTTCAACAGGTCTCGGTGGTGGGCTTCGCCGCGAACCTGGTCGCGATCCCGCTGGTCACACTCGTGATCACGCCGCTGGCCTTGCTCGGCGTGGTGCTGGTGCCGCTGTGGTCGGTGGGCGCCGGCGTCGTGCAAGGGCTCAATGCCTGGCTCGGCCTGCTGGGTGTGTTGCCGGGAGCCGTGTGGTCGGTGCCGGTCGCGCCGGCGTGGGCGCAGGTGGCCGGGCTGCTGGCGGCCACGCTGGCGGTGCTGCCACTGCCCTGGCGCGTGCGGGCACTGGCCTTGCCTCTGGCCTTGCCTTTGCTGCTGCCACCGCGTCCACTGCCGGAGGCCGGCCGCTTCGACCTGCTGGCGCTCGACGTGGGGCAGGGCACCTCGGTGCTCGTGCGCACCCGCGAGCACCTGCTGCTGTTCGATGCCGGGCCGCAGTACTCGCGTGAGAGCGATGCCGGCCAGCGTGTGCTCCTGCCCTTGCTGCGCGCCCGTGGCGAAGCCCGCATCGACACGCTGGTGCTGAGCCACCGCGACCTCGACCACGTGGGCGGCGCCGCGGCGCTGTTGAAGGCCGTGCCGGTCGGTGAACTGCTGAGTTCGCTCGAACCGCAGCACCCGCTGCTTGGCATGGCCCGCCAGAACACCCGCTGCAGCGCCGGCCAGTCGTGGCTCTGGGACGGTGTGCGCTTCGACGTGCTTCGCCCCGCCGCCGCCGACTACGAGCGCAACCTCAAGTCGAACGCCATGTCGTGTGTGCTGCGCGTGGCCGAAACCCGCGAGGGCGGGCGCAGCGTGCTGCTCACCGGCGACATCGAGCGCGACCAGGAAGCGGCGCTCGTGGCCGGGCAGGCCGAGCTGCTGCGCAGCGACGTGCTGATCGCGCCCCACCACGGCAGCCGCACCTCGTCGACCGGCGCTTTCCTCGACGCCGTGCGCCCCGGCACGGCGGTGTTCCAGGCCGGCTACCGCAACCGCTTCGGCCACCCCGCTCCCGACGTGCTGCAGCGCTACCGCGAGCGCGGCATCGTGCCCCAAGCCAGCCCTGCCTGTGGCGCGTGGCGCTGGCAAGCCGGGGGTTCTGCCGAGGGTGAATGCCAGCGTGACGCGGCCTTGCGCTACTGGCACCATCGCCCGGCGTGATAAGTTTCTTCCGCTCCTGAATCGGCGCCGGTCGTGGCCTGGAATTTGCTAACCTGCACCCGAGGAGACGTGCCCATGAGACCGAGTTTCGACGAAATGCATGCCAGCGCCGGCGCCGTGCGCGAGCATTACCAGGGCTACGAGCGCTGGCTCGCCGAGCAGCCGAGCGACGTGATGCTGTCGCGCCGCGAAGAGGCCGAAATGATCTTCCGCCGCGTCGGCATCACCTTTGCGGTGTACGGCGCGAAAGACGAAGACGGCCACGGCAACGAACGCCTGATCCCGTTCGATTTGATCCCGCGCGTGATCCCGGCCCACGAGTGGCAAGAAATGGAAAAGGGCCTGGCCCAGCGCGTGGCCGCGCTGAACCGCTTCATCCACGACGTCTACCACGGCCAGGAGATCATCAAGGCCGGCCACGTGCCCGCCGATCAGATCCTGAACAACGCGC
Source organism: Rhizobacter sp. (assembly GCF_032229685.1). GTDB lineage: Bacteria > Pseudomonadota > Gammaproteobacteria > Burkholderiales > Burkholderiaceae_C > LMDS01. The sequence goes on from NZ_JAVTWP010000020.1 coordinate 161,366, forward strand.
AGTTCCGCAAGGAGATGATGGGTGTCGACGTGCCTGGTGGCGTCTACTCGCACATCTCGGGCATCGACATCGTGCGCGCCGCCAACCCCGACGGCAGCGGCAGCTACTACGTGCTCGAAGACAACCTGCGCGTGCCCAGCGGCGTGAGCTACATGCTCGAAGACCGCAAGATGATGATGCGGCTGTTTCCCGAGCTGTTCAGCCGCCACCGCGTGGCACCGGTCGCGCACTACCCCGACCTGCTGCTCGAAACGCTGCGCTCGGTCGCGCCCGCGTCGGTCAACGAACCCACGGTCGTCGTGCTCACGCCGGGCATGCACAACAGCGCCTACTTCGAACACGCGTTCCTGGCGCAGCAGATGGGCATCGAGCTCGTCGAAGGCCAGGACCTGTTCGTGAAAGACAACTTCGTCTACATGCGTACCACGCAGGGCGCCAAGCGCGTCGACGTGATCTACCGCCGTGTCGACGACGATTTTCTCGACCCCGAAGTGTTCCGCAAGGACTCGACGCTCGGTTGCGCCGGGCTGCTGAAGGCCTACCGCGCCGGCAACGTGACGCTCAGCAACGCCATCGGCACCGGCGTGGCCGACGACAAGTCGATCTACCCCTACGTGCCGAAGATGGTCGAGTTCTATCTCGGCGAAAAGCCGATCCTGCACAACGTGCCGACCTACCTGTGCCGCGAGAAAGACGACCTGAAGTACGTGCTCGACAACCTGGCCGAACTCGTGGTGAAAGAAGTTCATGGCGCGGGCGGCTACGGCATGCTGGTCGGCCCGGCCTCGACCAAGGCCGAGATCGAGGACTTCCGCAAGGCGCTTCTCGCCAACCCCACGGGTTACATCGCCCAGCCCACGCTGAGCCTGTCGACCTGCCCGACGTACGTGGAAAGTGGCATCGCGCCGCGCCATATCGACCTGCGGCCCTTCGTGCTCTCGGGCAAGGAAGTGCAGATGGTGCCGGGCGGCCTGACCCGCGTGGCGCTGAAAGAAGGCTCGCTGGTCGTCAACTCGTCGCAGGGTGGCGGTACGAAAGACACCTGGGTTCTGGAAGCCTGAGGCCGGAGAATAAAAATGCTTTCACGCACTGCCGATCACCTGTTCTGGATGGCTCGCTACATGGAGCGTGCCGAAAACACCGCGCGCATGCTCGACGTGAACTACGAAGCGTCGCTGCTGCCGCAGTCGGCCGACGCGGCAGAGAAAGGCTGGAAAGGCCTGCTCAGCATCAGCGAACTGTCGGGTGACTTCGCCCGGCGTTATGGCGAGGTCACGCCCGCCAGCGTGATCCGCTACATGGTGAGCGATGCCGAGAACGGCTCGAGCATCCGCAATTGCCTGCAGGCGGCGCGCGAAAACGCCCGCGCGGTGCGCGGCACGCTGACCACCGAAGTCTGGGAAACGCAGAACCAGACCTGGCTCGAATTCCAGCGCAAGGTCGCCACCGACTCCTATCTGCGCGACCCGAGCAGCCTGTTCGAGTGGGTCAAGTTCCGTTCGCATCTTTCGCGCGGCGTGACCGTGGGCACCATGTTGCAGGACGAGGCCTTCCACTTCCTGCGCATCGGCAGCTTCCTGGAGCGTGCCGACAACACCGCCCGCCTGCTCGACGTGAAGTTCCACGCCGTCGAAAGCGAGTACCACGGCGGCACCAACGGCGGCGCCCCGGGCCGCGACATCGAGGTCGACTTCTATCACTGGTCGGGCATCCTGCGCTCGGTCTCTGGCTTCGAGGTCTACCGCAAGGTTTACCGCAACGTGATCCGCCCCGAGAAGGTCGCCGAGTTGCTGATCCTGCGCCCCGACATGCCCCGCTCGCTCGCCGCCTGCATGCAAGAGGTGGTGCTGAACCTGAAACGCGTGGCCAACGAGCAGTCGACCGAAACGCTGCGCCGTGCCGGCCGGCTGCACGCCGACCTGCAATACGGCCGCATCGACGAGATCCTGGCTACCGGCCTGCATGCCTACCTCACGCAATTTCTCGAACGTGTCGGAACCCTCGGCATGGGCATCAGCCGCGACTTCCTCGTGCCCGTGGCGGCCTGACCCTCTCACGGGCCGCGTGCCCGTTTTCCTAGCGCGCATCTCACCGAAGTTCTGGAGCCCCGAATGTCCATCCATGTCGCGCTGAACCACGTCACGCATTACCGCTACGACAGGCCGATCAACCTCGGCCCGCAGATCGTGCGGCTGCGCCCGGCGCCGCACTCGCGCACCCGAATCCTCAGTTATTCGATGCGCGTGGAACCGGCCACGCACTTCATCAACTGGCAGCAAGACCCGCAGTCGAACTACCTGGCGCGGCTGGTGTTCCCCGACAAGACCACGTCGTTCCGGATCGAGATCGACCTCGTCGCCGAGATGGCGGTGTTGAACCCGTTCGACTTCTTCCTCGAACCGTCGGCCGAGACTTACCCCTTCAAGTACGAACCCGAAGTCGCCCACGAACTCGCGCCTTACCTCGCCAAGGCGCCCGAGCTGCAGGATGCCCAGGCGTTCCAGGCGTACTTGGCGGCCGTGCCGCGCGAGAAGACACCCACCAACGACTGGCTCGTCTCGCTGAACCAGAAGCTGCAGCGTGACATCGGCTACCTCGTGCGCATGGAGCCGGGCGTGCAGACGCCCGAAGAAACGCTCGTGAAAGCGAGCGGTTCGTGCCGCGACACCGGCTGGCTGCTGGTGCAACTGATGCGCCACCTTGGCGTGGCCGCGCGCTTCGTCTCGGGTTACCTGATCCAGCTCAAGAGCGACGTGAAGTCGCTCGACGGCCCGAGCGGCACCGAGATCGATTTCACCGACCTGCACGCCTGGTGCGAGGTGTTCCTGCCCGGCGCCGGCTGGATCGGCCTCGACCCTACCTCGGGCCTGCTCGCCGGCGAAGGGCACATCCCGCTCGCGTGTTCGCCCGAGCCCGGCTCGGCCGCGCCCGTGAGTGGCGCGATCGACGAGTGCGAGACGACGTTCGAGCACAGCATGTCGGTCACGCGTGTGTGGGAGGCGCCGCGCGTCACGCTGCCCTACACCGAAGCGCAGTGGGCCACGATCGAGAAGCTCGGACACCAGGTCGACGCCGACCTGAACCGCAACGACGTGCGCCTCACGCAGGGCGGTGAGCCCACCTTCGTGTCGGTCGACGACCGTGAAGGCGCCGAGTGGAACACCGAGGCCATGGGTCCGACCAAGCGCATCCTCAGTGCCGACCTGATGGACAAGCTGCGCGCCAAGTACGGCGAAGGCGGCCTGCTGCACTACGGCCAGGGCAAGTGGTACCCGGGCGAACAGCTGCCACGCTGGTCGCTGAACCTGTTCTGGCGCAAGGACAAGGAGCCCATCTGGACCCACCCCGAGCTGTTCGCCAGCGAACACAAGGACTACGGCGTCACCGAAGTCGAGGCGCGCAAGTTTCTCGCTGGCGTGGCCAGGCGCCTCGGCCTGAACCCGGCGTTCGTGTTCCCGGCCCACGAAGACGTCTGGTACTACCTGTGGCGCGAACGCAAGCTGCCGGTCAACGTCGACCCTTTCGATGCGCGCCTAGGCGACGAGCTCGAGCGTGACCGCATCCGCAAGGTGTTCACGCAGGGGCTGGACAAGATCGTCGGTCATGTGTTGCCTGTGGCACGCAACCCGAGCGGCACGCCTCGCTGGCAGAGCGGCCCGTGGTTCCTGCGCAGCGAGCGCTGTTACCTGATCCCCGGCGACTCGGCAATGGGCTACCGGCTGCCGCTCGACTCGCAGCCGTGGGCGAAAGACAGCGACCTGCCTTGGGTCTACCCGCCCGACCAGACGCAGACCTTTGCGGCGCTGCCACCGTACCGCCGCCTGCGCTTCGGCGAGCGTGCCGGTGGCGAGGCCACGGGTGACAGCCGTCATGGCGCGCCCGTGACCCCCAGCAACGGAACGAACGGCACCTTCGCGGGCCGCTCTCGAGCGGCGCTTGCGGCAGAGAACGGCAGCGGCGCGAGCAGCAGCAGCGTCACACCCCACCTGCCGGCACCGGCACGGTTCGAGTCGGCCGCATCGGTCACACGCACCGCCATGAGTGCCGAGCCGCGCAACGGCCGGCTCTACATCTTCATGCCGCCGGCGAGCGCGCTCGAAGACTACCTGGAGCTCGTCTGCGCCGTCGAAGACACGGCGCTCGAGATGAAGCTCCCGGTGATCCTCGAAGGCTACGAGCCGCCGAAAGACCCGCGCCTGGCGCTGCTGCGTGTCACGCCCGACCCGGGTGTGATCGAAGTCAACGTGCACCCCGCGCACAGCTGGGGCGAACTGGTCGAGCAGGCCACACACCTCTACCAGGCCGCGCACGAAACGCGCTTGTCGACCGAGAAGTTCATGCTCGACGGCCGCCACACGGGTACCGGTGGCGGCAACCATTTCGTGCTCGGTGGCGCCACCGTGGCCGACTCGCCGTTCCTGCGCCGGCCCGACCTGCTGACCAGCATGGTCGCCTACTGGCACAACCACCCGGCGCTCAGCTACCTGTTCTCGGGCCTCTTCGTCGGCCCCACGAGCCAGGCGCCGCGGGTCGACGAAGCGCGCAACGACTCGGTGTACGAGATCGAGATCGCCTTCGCCGAACTCAAGCGCATTACTGCACAGGAAGGCCAGTGCCCGCCGTGGCTGATCGACCGGCTTCTGCGCAACCTGCTGATCGACGTGTCGGGCAACACCCACCGCGCCGAGTTCTGCATCGACAAGCTGTACTCGCCCGACGGCCCGACCGGCCGCCTCGGCCTGCTGGAGATGCGCGCTTTCGAGATGCCGCCGCACGCACGCATGAGCCTGATGCAGCAGCTGCTGATGCGCGCGCTGGTCTCGCGTTTCTGGATGAAGCCCTACCGGCCCGAGCGCCTGAAGCGCTGGGGCACCGAGCTGCACGACCGCTTCATGCTGCCGCACTTCATCACGCAAGACCTGGGCGACGTGATCACCGAGCTCGGCGAGTCGGGCTACAAGATCGAGCCCGAGTGGTTCGCGCCGCACCTGAACTTCCGCTTCCCGCGGCTCGGCGATTTTTCTGCCGAAGGCGTGAACGTCGAAGTGCGGCTGGCGCTGGAGCCGTGGCACGTGATGGGCGAAGAGGGCGCACCAGGCGGCACCGCGCGTTTTGTCGACTCGTCGGTGGAACGGCTGCAGGTCGTGGTGACCGGCCTCGTCGGCGACCGCCACGTGCTCACCTGCAACGGCCGCAAGATCCCGCTGCAACCCACCGGCAACGTGGGCGAGTTCGTGGGCGCCGTGCGCTACCGCGCGTGGAACCCGCCCTCGGCACTGCACCCCAGCATCGGTGTGCACGCACCGCTGGTGTTCGACCTGGTCGACACCTGGATGAGCCGCTCGATGGGCGGCTGCCAGTACCACGTGGCGCACCCGGGCGGCCGCAGCTACGACACCTTCCCGATCAACGCGCTCGAAGCCGAAGCCCGCCGCCTGGCGCGCTTCTTCCGCACCGGCCACACGCCAGGCCCGATGAGCGTGCCGAAAGAAGAGCGCAACCCGAACTTCCCGTTCACGCTCGACCTGCGAAGGGCTTCGGCATAAGTCGCCCAAGCACGGCCTGAATCGTGAGCAGCACCGCGTTCATGGCCTTTCTGGCGGCGAGCTTCGTGCTCGCCGTGACGCCAGGCCCCGGCGTGCTCTACATCGTCACGCGCACGCTCGCGCAAGGGCGGGCGGCCGGCATCGGCTCGGTGGCCGGTGTGGCCTGCGGCAACTTTCTCAACGCGGTCGGCGCAGCGGTCGGGCTGGCGGCGCTGTTCGCGCTGTCGTCGTTCGCCTTTACGCTGGTCAAGTTCGCCGGCGCGGCGTATCTGGTGTGGCTGGGTGTGCGCATGCTGCGGGCGCCTGCTGCACCTGAGCGGCGGGGCGTGGCACCGGCGCCGGCGTCGGTGCCACGCCTGTTCCGCGAAGGCCTGCTGGTGGCGCTGCTGAACCCGAAGACGACGCTGTTCTTCGCCGCCTTCCTGCCGCAGTTCATGCACGGCGAAGCGCCAGCCTTGTGGCAAGCGATCGTGCTCGGCGCGATGTTCGTCGGCATCGCCGCCTGCACCGACCTGCTCTATGTGCTTCTCGCGGCCTGGTTCGCACCGCGCCTGCAGCGCGTGGCCGGCGCGCCAGCCTGGGGGCGCTGGGCCAGTGGCCTGGGCCTCATCGCGCTCGGTGTGGCGAGCGCGCTGGCGAGCCAGCGCCAGGCGCGCTGAAGAGGGCGAGCGCGCAGCACTGCCTGCTGTGACAAACTCGCTGCTCCAACACGCGGCCTCCCATGTTCCGATCCCTGCTGTCAGGCTATTCAGCGCTCGAAGGGCGCTACGACGAATTGCTCGCCGCGCCTGGAACGCCGCGTCCGCACTGGGAGGCCTTTCTGCGTTCGCTGGCCGACCGCGAGGGCCCGCAGGTCGGTGACACGCTGTCGCTGATGGAACGCGAGATCCGCGAGAACGGCATCACCTACAACGTCTACGCCGACCCGAAAGGTGCCGACCGGCCCTGGGAAGTCGACCCGCTGCCGCTGCTGCTCTCGGCCGCCGAATGGGAAGAGATCGAAACCGGCATCGCCCAGCGCGCCGACCTGCTGAACCGCGTGCTCGGCGACATCTACGGCCCGCAGACGCTGTTGCGCTCGGGCGCCATTCCACCGTCGGTCATCTTCGGCCACAGCGGCTTTCTGCACCCGGTGCAGGGCGTGCATCCGCCGGGCGGCATGCACTTGTTCCAGTACGCCGCCGACCTGGCGCGCTCGCCCGACGGCCACTGGTGGGTCGTCAACGACCGCACGCAGGCGCCTTCGGGGGCGGGTTATGCGCTTGAGAACAGGCTGGTCGTGTCGCGCGTGTTCCCGCAGATGTTCCGCGACCTGAACGTGCAGCATCTGGCCTCGTTCTTCGCCGCGCTGCGCGACTCGCTGCTGCGCTGGGCGCCGAAGGGTGACGGGCCGCCGCTGGTCGTGCTGCTCACGCCCGGGCCGTACAACGAAACCTACTTCGAACACGCGCTGCTCGCGCGTTACCTCGGCTTTCCGCTCGTCGAAGGCAGCGACCTCACGGTGCGCAACGGCTGCGTGTGGATGAAAACCGTCGACGGCCTGAAGCGCGTGCATGCGATCCTGCGGCGCCAGGACGACGACTACTGCGACCCGCTGGAACTGCGCTCCGATTCCGCCCTCGGCGTGGCCGGCCTCACCGACTGCGCGCGCCGCGGCAGCGTGTTGCTCGGCAACGCGCTCGGCTCGGGCGTGCTCGAATCGGGCGCGCTGCTCGGCTACCTGCCCGAGCTCAGCCGCGAGTTGCTCGGCGAACCGCTGAAGATGCCGTCGGTCGCCACCTGGTGGCTCGGCGAGCCGGCGGCCTTCGACGACGCCTGGAAGCGGCTCGACAAGCTGATCATCAAACCGCTGGAGCGTTCGGTGCGCGAGCCGGCATTGTTCGGCGCCGACCTGTCGGCCGACGAACGCATCCTGCTGCGGGCCAAGGTCGCCGCACATCCGCAGCGTTATGTGGCGCAGGAATGGGTGCATGTCTCGCAGGCGCCGGTGCTCGAGCGCATGCCAGATGAGCCGATGCGTGCCAACCTGCGAGGCGCGCAGATGCAGATGCAGATGCAGGGAGCGCGGCGCGACGGGCTGACCGCACGCACGGTCGGGCTGCGGGTGTTCGCGGTGGCCACACCGAGCGGTTACCGCGTGATGCCGGGTGGCCTGACGCGTGTGGCGGTCGGTGGCGATTCGCGCGTGATCGCGATGCAGCGCGGTGGCCGGTCCAAAGACACGTGGGTGCTTTCCGGCGCGCCCGTGAACGCGTCGTTCTCCCTGCTCTCGACCACCGTGAAGCCCGAAGACCTGGTCGGTGCGCGCGCCAACCTGCCGTCGCGCGCCGCCGAAAACCTGTTCTGGTACGGCCGCTATGGCGAGCGCTGCGACAGCGCAGCGCGCGCCCTGCGCGTGGCGATCGCCGGCGTGCTCGACCACACGGCCGAAGCGGGCGAGGGCGCCGCGCCGTCGCTGGTGCTGGTCCAGCGCCTGGGCCTGATCGACGGAGAAGACGACGCCAGCGTCGAACTGCTGCGCGCCGCCACCCACCCCGAAGAAGCGCTGAGCCAGCGCCTGCGGCAGCTTTCGCGCGTGGCCTTCAACCTGCGCGACCGCATGTCGGCCGACAACTGGCGCACGCTCAACAGCCTCACCGCCGACCCGGTGTTCCAGCGCGGCGCCGCGCTGCCACTGGCGCTCGCCTGGCTCGACCGCGCGGTCTCGTCGATGATGACGCTCTCGGGCTTCGTGCTCGACGGCATGACACGCAACATCGGCTGGCGCTTTCTTTCGCTCGGCCGGCGCATCGAGCGCATGAGCGCGCTGTGCGTGGCGCTGCAAGTGGCCACCGTCGAAGGTCGCGCGCATGGCCTGGACTGGTTGCTCGACCTGACCGATTCGACCGGCACCTACCGCTCGCGCTACCTCGTGGCGCCCGAGTGGCTGCCGGTGCTCGACCTGCTGCTGCGCGACGAGAGCAACCCACGTTCGGTGGCCTTCCAGCTCAAGGGGATCGCCGAATACATCCACAAGCTCGAACTCAGCCATGGCCGCTTTGCGAGCGATGTGCTCGCGCCGGCACAGACCGCGCTGGCGAACCTGACGCCGCACGACCTGCACCCCGAAAGCGAGGCCGTGGCCGAACTGCTCGACCTGCTGCGCAAGACAGCGGGCTCGGTGTCCGACGAACTCGCGCTCAAATTCTTCTCGCACGCGGCCTCGCGCAGCGTGCTGTCGCTGGTGGCCTGACGTGACGGTGAAGCGCTACAGCGTCGAGCACGAAACCCGCTACGCGTACACCGCGCCGGTGTCGCAGTCGTGGCAGCTGGCGCGCCTCACGCCGCGGGCGCTGCCCTGGCAGACGCTGGTCTCGCACGAACTCCAGATCGAACCCCGAGCCGACGAGCGCCGCGACGAGCGCGACAGCTTCGGCAACATGGTCACGCACTTCGGACTGCACGGCGCGCACCGCGTGTTGAGCGTGCGCATGAATTGCCGCGTCGAAGTCGGGCCGCGCCCCGAGGTGCCGGTGGGTGCCGAGCTCACCTGGGAAGCGGTGCGCGACACCGTGCGCCGCGAGCCGCCGCTCGGCGACCTGGAACCGGCGAGCATGAGCGAGCCCACACCGCTGGTGCCACTCTCCGACGCTGCCTGTGCCTACGCTGCTGCGTCGTTCGCGCGTGGGCGCTCCTGGTTCGGTGCGGTCTTCGACCTCATGCAGCGCATTCACGCCGACTTCGAATTCGAACCCGGCGCCACCACCGTCAGCACCTCGGTCGACGAGGTTCTGTACCAGCGCAGCGGCGTGTGCCAGGACTTCGCACACCTCATGCTCGCTTGCCTGCGTGGCATGGGCCTGCCGGCGCGCTACGTCTCGGGCTACCTGCTCACCGACCCGCCGCCCGGCGAAGAGCGGCTGATGGGCGTGGACGCGTCGCACGCCTGGGTGGCCGCCTACTCGCCGCTGCACGGCTGGGTCGAGTTCGACCCCACCAACGACCAGCTCGCCGACCAGCGTTACATCACGCTCACCTGGGGTGCCGATTTCGCCGACGTGGTGCCGCTGCGCGGCGTGATCTTCGGTGGTGGCGACCAGCGCATGAGCGTCGAAGTGAGTGTCATTCCCGACTGACGATGGCGCGGGTGCCCCCGTCGTGGGGAGACCCGTCCAGGGGCCGGCCGTTCCGCCTTCGCGGGGATGTTCGGGCTGCCCTGTGAACCCGAGACTCTCTTTCATCGACAACGGTCAATGAAGGAGAGTAGACATGGCCCGATTCAACTGCAACCTGCCCACCGCCCTGGCCCGCGACAGTGCGCAGCTGGCCGCCGAGGCACTGTCGGCGATGGCGCGAGAAGACGACATGGCCGAGCCATCCGGCGGCCCGGGCTGGTTCGATTCGAGCCGCGAGCTGGTGCGTGGCCTCGAGGTCACCGAAAGCGCGCCCGGCGATGCGGCCTTGCACGAATGGGTCAGGCTCTGCCTTGCCCGGTGAAGCAGGGCAGCTTCAGGCCTTGCCGAGTGCGAGGTACAACCAGGCCCGAGCCTTGTCCCAGCGCCGCCGCACGGTGCGCTCGGTCACGCCTTGCAGCTCGGCGATTTCGGCTTCACTGTAGCCGCCGAAGTAGCGCATCTCGACGAGCTCGGCCAGTTCCGGGTCGACGGTCGCCAGTTCCTGCAAGGCGTCGCTGACCTGGATCAGCTCTTCGCTCGCCTGCGTCTCGGCCACCGCCAGCGCGTCGTCGGCGCCCAGCGTCACGTGCTCTGCGCCGGCACCGCGGCGCTCGGCAAGCCGCTCGCGCGCGCTGTCGATGATGATGTTGCGCATCGTCTTCGCGGCGTAGCCGAAGAAGTGGCGCCGGTCTTCGAGCCGCAAGCCGCGCGCGTTCACGAGCCGCAGGAAGCTCTCGTGCACCAGCACCGTCGTGTCCATGCTGTCAGCCCGGCCCTGGCCGCGCAGCCGGGCGCGTGCCACACGTTTCAGCTCGGGGTAGAGCGATTCGTAGACTTGGTCGAGGGCGGCACGGTCGCCGCTGGCGGCCAGGTGCAACAACTGCGTGATCGGCGGGTCGGCCAGGGCGGGTTCGGGGGGCGGAGCATGGGGCTCGTCGGGGCTCATGCGGCGAGCGTAGCAGCCTGCTCGTGGCGGCGTCCAGATGGGCGTCCGGTCCGAGCGCCCTGATCCGTATGAGAAGGGTTGGTGTCGAGCCCCAAGCTTGCCGGATTGCGGCAGGGCGGTGCCGACCCTATGCTCCCCCGAAACGATCAGAGGCAAGCCCCATGCAGCGGCACCCGGTAGCAGACTGGCAGGAACTCTCGGCGCTCTACGAAACGGCCGATGCGCTCGATGGCGCCGCGCTCGACGGCTGGCTCGCCGGCCTGCAGGCCCGCGCGCACCCCTTGCTCGGGCAACTGCAGCAGATGCTTTCGGCCTGTTCCAAGGTGCGTGGCAACGGCTTTCTGGCCACGCTGCCGGCGCTGCCCGTAGAACCCGAACCGCTGGTGCACGAATGGGCTCCGGGCAGCCGCGTCGGGCCCTACCGGCTGATCCGCCATGTGGGGCAGGGCGGCATGGCCGAAGTCTGGCTGGCGCAGCGCGACGACGGTGCCTTTCGCCGCCAGGTAGCGATCAAGCTGCTGTTCCGCACGGCGAGCAGCACGCAGCGCGACAGCTTCGCGCAGCGCTTCGCGCGCGAGCGCGACATCCTCGCGTCACTCAACCACCCGCACATCGCCGGCCTGCACGACGCCGGCGTCACGCCCGCCGGGCAACCCTGGCTCGCGCTCGAATACGTGGAAGGCGAGGCGCTCACGCTCTGGTGCGACAAGGCCGCGCTCGGCATCGAAGGCCGGGTACGCCTGTTCCGGCAGGTGCTGCTGGCGGTGCAGCACGCGCATGCCAACCTCGTGATCCACCGCGACCTGAAGCCCGGCAACATCCTCGTCACGGCGCAGGGCGAAGTGCGTTTGCTCGACTTCGGCATCGCGAAGCTGGTGGAGGCCGAAGGCACGACTCGCGACGAGACCGAGCTCACGCGGGTGGCAGGCCGGCCGCTCACACCACAGTACGCGAGCCCCGAACAACTGCTCGGCGAAGCGCTCACGACGGCGAGCGACGTGTACTCGCTCGGCGTGGTGCTCTACGAGCTCTTGTGCGGCCAGCGGCCTTACGAGTTGAAGATGGAATCGGCGGCACAGCTCGAACAGGCGATCGTCGACCTCGACCCGCGCGCGCCGAGCCGGCGCACGCTGGGCGATGCCGCGGCGGCGGCACGCGACAGCACGCCGAAGGCGCTGCAGAAGCGCTTGGCCGGCGACCTGGACGCGATCACGCTGCGGGCGCTCGCCAAACAACCCGAGCGGCGCTACGCGTCGGTCGAAGCGCTGCGCGCCGACCTCGACCGCTGGCTCGCCGGCGAGCCGGTGCAGGCCACGCCACCGGGCACCGCGTACCGGCTCGGCAAGTTCGCGTTGCGGCATCGTCTGGGCGTGGGGCTGGGCGCGGCCGCCGTGCTGTCGTTGATCGGCGTGGCGGCGGTGGCGGTGGTGCTGGGCCTGCAGGCCCGCGAAGAATCGGCCCGTGCGGTGGCGGCGCGCGACTTCATGCTGAACATCTTCCAGCGCGCCGACCAGGAAAAGTCGCGCGGTGCCGACATCACGGCGCGTGATTTGCTGGAGACGGGCCGCAAGGACGTGCTCACGCGGCTGGCCGGGCAGCCGCGGCTGCAGGCGGAGTTGCTGCGGGGGATAGCGAAGATCCAGGAGTCGATGGGCGAGTACGTCACGGCCGACAGCACCTATGCCGAGCTGGTGCGCATCCACGGCGAGCTGAAGCAGCCGCGCGAAGAAGCTATGGCGCGCGCCGACCACGCCTACAACGCCGTGCGCATGAACAACCTCGTGCTGGCGGCCCGCTTGCTGCAGGGTGCGGAGACGGTCCCGGGGCGCCCGACTTCCGATGCCGAACTCAACGCGCGACTCGCCGAAGCGGCAGGGTGGATCGCGCTCAACGCGGGCGATCTGCCGCGGGCGCGTGAGCTGCTGGCCGTTTCGCGAGAAGCGGCGATTCAAGCGCTCGGTGCCGATCATCTGCGAACGTTCAGGCTCGGGCAGGCGCTGTTCCGTGCCGAGCGCGACCTGAGCCATTTCGACACCGCGCTCGCTTTGCAGGCCGAGTTGCGCCAGTCCGCCAGCCGGGTTCAAGGCCTCGAACCGGGCGAGGTCGGCAACATGGATTGGGAGCACGTCAATCTGCTGTTCGGCGCCGGGCGCTTCGCGCAGGCTTTCGCGATGGTCGACGTGGCGCTGCCGCGCTGCGCCGAAGCCCTGGGCCCACAGGAGCAGAGCTGCCGGTTCCTGTTCCTCAAGCGGGTGCAACTTCTGGTGCGGCTGGGGCGGCTCGACGCGGCTCTGCAGGAACTGCCCCGACTGCAGTCGATGGCCAACGACGCGAGCCTGCCTTTCCTGCAGATCGAAGCGTTGCTGCTGGAGTTCCGCCTGCGCTCGCTCTCGCCCGACGCCGCCGACGTGCCGGCGCTGTTCGAGCGTGTGCGAGCTTTCGGGCAATCGGGCGAAGAGATCGCGATGAAGCCCACCTTCAAGGCCGCAGCGCTGTTCGCCTTGGCCGACCACAGGCTGAGGAGCGGCGACTCGTCCGAGGCGCGTGCTTGGGCAGAGCGGGGCCTGGCCGTTCTGGGCGACGCGCCATTGCAAGGCGGTGCGCTCAGGATCGCCGCCAACGGGCGCATGCTGACCGGCGTGGCCCTGATGCAGGCCGGCCAACCTGCGAGGGCACTGGAGTTGCTGACCGGTTCGGTGGCTGATTGCGCCCGCGTGCTCGGCACCGACCACCCGACCACCAAGCTCTATGCGTTGAACACCGCGCTGGCGCTGGCGGCGCTGCAGCGTAGCCCCGAAGCCCTGGCTGTGGTCAAGCAGGCCGAGCCGATCCTGCGCAGCGCGCTGGGCGCAGACTCTCCGACCTACCAGGGCGTGCTCGCGCTGCTGCAGCGGCTGGAAGCGAGCGCCGGAACCGGCGCGGCGGCGGATACCATGCCGACGCGGCTTCAGCGTGGGCCGAACCCCGCCGCGGCCGTGCCCGGCTACTTCAGTTGACCACTCGGAGAGAACATCATGCAAACCAGAATCAAGAGCGCGACCGGTGCGGTACTGCTTCTTTCCGGCCTGCCGGCCATGGCGCAGGAAGCGTCCGCACTCAAGGCCTCGCCGGTGAACGCGTGCGCGTCGTGCCCGCCCACCTCGACGGCCGTCACGCCACCCGGCGACCCGACCATGCTGATCGCCGGTGCGTTCATCCTGGGTGTGGTGGTGGGCGTGGTGGTCGCACGCGCCTTCGGCAACAAGAAGCAGTAACACGCTCGGCCCAGGGCGGCCTTGGTGTCCGGTTCCGTGCCGCCTTCGCGTATCTCCCAAAGACCTGTTTCGGTTCGCAGACTGCGCGTGTTTCGCAGCCTCGATGCTGGCGCAGACCAGGGAGAACGCACATGAACGACACACCAGACTTCGATCTCGGTGCCGCCTGGCACTCGCCCGAGCGTGCTTGGGCACCGCTGATGTGGATCATCGGCGGTGTCGCATTCGCCCTCACGGCGATGCTGGTCGCACCGCTGGTGCCGCTGGCACTCGCGGCGCTGTCTGGCGGTTTTGTGAGCAGTTGATTCTTCGTCGTCCGGTTCGGCGGCTTGGCCCCGTATGGATTGGTGAGTGCGCCCATGACCCGGCGCTGCCCGCCACCACCGGAGCTGCTTCCATGACCCAAGCTCGCCGTCGTCGATCGACCCGCAAGCCGCGCCGCGCGCGTGGCTTCGACCTGACCAACCTGTTCCTGGCGATCGCGGCCGTTCTGGCCACGCTGCCCTGGCTGTTCCCGATGAGCTTCGACAGCGAGCCGGTTGCCCGCAGCGCCGCCGAGCCCGTGGCGGCCGCCATCTTCACCATCGCCACGAACCACGGAGCTGCCCGATGAACGCCACCACCACCGACTCACCCGCCCAGCACCGCTGGGTGCACGGCGCCAACCCCCGGCAGGGGGCTTCGATGGTCCTCAGTGCGGCGCTGGTCGGCGGCGTGTCGTCGCAGGCCTCACGCCACGCTGCCGGCCGGCTGGTGCCGAGTGCGAGCTTCGATGCGGCCATCGCGCTTTACGAGCGTGGCGAGTGGGAGGCTGCGTTCGAGATGCTGCAGCGGCTCGCCGACACCGGCGACGCGCTGGCCGCGAGGCTGGTGCTGATGATGCTGCGCTATGGCGCGCCGCTCTACGGCACGCACTTCACCGCGATGCCACGCCAGATCGCCCGCTGGGCGCGGGTGGTGCTGGCGGCGCGCCAGTAGGCGCGGTCAACGAACGACGTCAACGAACGACGTCAACGAACGACGCGGGCGTCTTCACGCGCCACTTCGCGCGCCACCGCTTCGCCGAGCTCGATCACCGCCAGCGCGTAGTAGCTCGACCAGTTGTAGCGTGTCACGGCATAGAAGTTCGCGGTGCCGGCCACGTAGCTCGGCGCCGCGTCGCCGTTCTGCAGCTCGACGAGCGCGAGCTTGCCTTCGTGCGCGAGAGCGGCACCGCCCAGTTGGGCGCCGCGCGCCACGAAGTCCTGCGCGCTGAAGCTCGGCAGGATGTCGGGCCCGAGCAGCAGCGCGCGTTCGCTCGCATCGACCGGCGGCGCCACGTCGAAGCGCGTGGGCTGGCCACGCTGCCAGCCGAACTCGGCCAGGTAGTGCGCCACGCTGCCGATCACGTCGGCAGCGTTGGTGTGCAGGTCGACGTGACCGTCGCTGTCGAGGTCGACCGCATACTTGTTGAAGCTCGACGGCATGAACTGCGGCATGCCGATCGCGCCCGCGTAACTGCCTTTCAGCTCGAGCGGCTCCACGCCTTCGCTTCGGCACAGCACGAAGAAGTTTTCGAGCTCTTCGCGGAAGAACGGGCTGCGGTCCTTGCGGCCGCTGGGGAAGTCGAAGGCCAGCGTGGCCAGCGCATCGATCACGCGGAAGTTGCCCATGTGCCGGCCGTAGATCGTCTCGACGCCGATGATGCCGACCACGATCTCCGGAGGCACGCCGTAGAGTTCTTCGGCCAGGGTGAGCCACTTCTGGTTCGCGCGCCAGAAGGCCAGGCCGGCGCGCACGCGGATCGGCTCGACGAAGCGGGCCCGGTAGGCGGCCCAGTTCTTCGCGGTGCCTGCCGGCGGGGGCATGATGAACTTCGCCACGTTCGGCACGTAGCGGGAGCGCTGCAGGGCGGCCTGCACCCAGGCGGCGTCGAGGCCGCGGCGTTCGGCGATTTCAGCGCCGAACTGCATCACGTCGTCACGCCGGCCGTAGGTCACGATGTCGGGGGTTCCGTCGGCGACGGCTTCGGCGCTGCGGGTCTTCGCCTTCGGGGTCGCCGCCAGTGCAGCGCAAAGGCTGCCGGCCAGGAGGCTCAGTGCGAGCGCGCGGGGAAAAGAGGAAAAGGGCATCGGTCGGGCGCTGAAACGCCCGATTATCCGCGAGGGTGCAATCGCAGTTGCCGCGCCAGGGCGACGAAGCGGCTGGTGAGTTGGCGGTCGGGCCGCGTGGCGTTGTCGCGGCCGTAGCGTTGCCGGTCGAGCGCGTCGAGCAGGCTCGCCAAGGCTTCGCCGTGGGCACCGAAGAGCCCTCGCACACGGGCTGCCAGCGCCCGCGGTGGTTCGTGGTCCGACGTTGCCATGCCGAGCGTGTTCAAGGCCTTGCGCAGCCGCTGCATCTGCCGCACCCAGGGGTCGACACGGTGCTGGTCCCACCAGGCCCAGCCGGCGCCCACCAGGGCCAGCGAGCTCAAGGCACCGGCCAGCAAGATCGCCAGGTCCTGCCAACTCGGTGAACTGAACCCGAGGTTCTTCAGCACGTCGAGCTGCTGGCCGCGCGAGTAGTTCATGACCCACTGGTTCCAGCGGTTGTTGACGAGCTCCCAGCCTTGCCGCAGTTGCGCCAGCAGGGCCGGGTTGACGTTGCCGAGCGCGCCGGCCACGAAGCCGGGCGACGCCACCAGGTTGGCGCTGCGGTTGATGCGGTCGGGGGCCACCGCAGCGGTGGGGTCGGCGCGAACCCAGCCCACGCCTTCTTGCCAGTACTCGGCCCAGGCGTGGGCCGAACTCTGGCGCACGAGGTAATAGCCGTCGACCGGCAAGGGGTCGGTGCCCTGGTAGCCGGTGACCACACGCGCCGGCACGTCGAGCGCGCGCATCACGACCACGAACGCGGCGGCGAAGTGCTCGCAGAAGCCTTCGCGCCGGTCGAGCCAGAACTCGTCGATCGCGTCGCGCCCGTAGGGGTCGGCGGCCAGCGTGTAGCTGAAGCCGGCGGTGCGGATGTGCTGCATCAGCGCTTGTGCCAGCGTGCGCCCGTCGGCCTGGGCATAACGGGGGTCGCGCCGCATCGCTGCGGCCCAGGCCAGCGTGCGCGGGTTGTAGCCGGGCGGCAGGTCGAGCATCTCCTGCAGCGCCAGAGTGGACGCGACCGGCCCGTGCTGAAACCGGGTGTGGGCCTCGGCGCTGAAGCGAACGCGCTCGAACAGCGGCCGCTCGGCCAGCCATTGCAGATCGGCCATGCCGAAGACGGCCATGCCGTCGATCTGCGGCGCGTTGATGGTGGCTTCGAGCAAGGGCAGGCTCGCCAGCCGCATCGGCTCGAGCGTCATCTCGTAGCGCACCGGCTCACCTTCGACGCGCAGGTTGCGGCGGCGTTGCTGCGGCAGCATCAGCGACGGGATCGCCGGGCGCCATTCGGCGCCGTCGAAACGCGACAGCACCGGCCCGCGGAAGTACATGGCGTCGGGTTTGGGCGGCGTGCCCTCGAAGCGCAGGCGCAACGCAATGCCGTCGTCGAGCGCGACCTTGCTCATCGAGCCCATGCGCATGCTGTTCGACAGGCCGGTGCTCGACAGGCCGTCTTGCGGCACACCCCACAGCGGCCCGACCCGCGGGAACAGCACGAACATCAGCGCCATGATGGGTGCGCCCAGCAGCGCGGTGCGGGCCGCCAGCCGCCCGGCCTGGCGCAGGCTGGGCTGGCCGACCGGCATGTGCGCGAGCACCAGCGCCGTGAGCAAACCCCACACCGACACCAGCATCGCCCCGGCCACGAGCAGCGACTGCGAATACAGGAAGTGGGTGAGGATCAGGAAGAAGCCGAGGAAGAACACCACGAAGGCGTCGCGCCGTGCGCGCAGTTCGAGCGTCTTCAGTGCCATCAGCACCACCGTGAGCGTGACGCCGGGCTCCTTGCCGAGCAGCGTGCGGAACGACCAGAAGGTCAGCGCGGCGGCGAGCACCAGCACGCCCACCAGCACCCAGCGCCCGGGCAGGGCGGCGTTGTTGAGCGCGAGCCGAACCCGCCACAACAACACCACGAGCGTGAGCAGCGTGCACCACAGCGGCAGGTGCGAGGCGTGCGGCAGCACCGTCCACGCGATCACGCCGAGCAGAAACAGCGTGTCGCGCGCTTCACGCGGCAGGTGGCTCCAGCCCGGCCACTGCGGCAGGGCGATCTTCACGAGGCTGCCGCTCATCGCCACAGCGCCAGCGCTTCGAGGCAGCGGCGCTTCTGCGCGTCACCGTGGTCGGGTGCGATGTCGACACCCGGCAGGCGCAGGCCGAACTCGACGCCGGCGCGCTGCGCCAGCATCGCCCAGGCCGCCAGGCGCGACAAGCGCGCCTCGGGCGCCAGCGATGCGCAGGCCTGCCAGTCGAGCCAGAGCTCCTGGTGGGCCGAGGCGCTGGTGTCGCGGCTCACGAGCTCGCCACCGCTTTCCATCGTGCGGGCCGCCTTTTTCCAGGCCACGAGCTTGAGCGGGTCACCGCGCCGGTAAGCACGAACGCCTTCAACCTCGCCGCCGTCGGCGCTGCGCGACTGGCCCTTGCCGCCCGGCACGGCACGTGCCGCAGGCAAGGGCGCGGGCGGCTGTTCCGGCTTCGGGTAGACCAGCAACTGCGTGGCCGGCCGCCACACCGCCCAGGTGCGGAACAGGCCGAGCGGAAAGCGCGTTTCGGCGCTGAGTGCGGGCGTGTCGTGCAGCCCGCGCGCGGCCGGCACGAAGCTCACCTGCGCCGTGGCTTGGCCGCCGGCCGGCACGTCGATCCACACCAGCGTGGAGTCGGCGGCGCCCGAGACCTTCAGGCCGATGCCGAAGCGCGCGCTGTCGGGGCTCGTGAGCACGATGTCGAGCCCGGCCGGGTCGCCGGCGAAGCCGGGTGTGACGGGCTTCAGGTGCAGGGTGAGGCCACGCAGCGTGGCGTGCGTGAGGTGCATCGACACGACGCCGCTGCCAGCCAGCAGGAAGGTCAGCACGTAGCCGAGGTTGAGCTGGTAGTTGATCGACGCGAGCAGCAGCACGATCAGCGTCAGGCCGAACATCAGCCCGGCACGCGTCGGCAGGATGTACACGTTGCGCTGCGTCAGCAGCAGTGTGTCGGTGCGCGCGAGGCGGCCTTCGAGCCAGCGCCGGAAGCGCGCGCGCAGCCGGGCGGCAATGTGCAGTGCAGGCCGGCGGGGCAGGGCGGAAGCGCTCGACATGGCGGGATCCTAAGGTGAATCTGTCGACGCCGCGGGCCTGGGGGCGTGTCGGCGTGACGCTTGACCCATCGCAAGGCCGGTGGCCGCTGGCGCCGTCATGATTCTCGTGAAGGGCCGTGATGCAAGACCTTGCCGTCGCACGCGTCTGCCGCCCCCTGCCCCGAAAGGAAACGGACGATGACAACGATTCACGCGGTGAGCTGGCTCGACCACCACAACGCGCAAGTGCTGCAATTCGACGCGGTGCACGTCACCTCGGACAAGGTCAAGGCGCACGTGCACTACACCCGCCAGCACGGCAGCGAGGTGCGCAGCGAGCACGAATTCTTCGGGCATGTGTGTGATGCGCTGGCCGGGATCGCGGAGGTGCTGGTCACCGGGCCGAAGGTGGCGCTGGCCGACTTCAAGCACTACGCCGACAAGCACCGGCCCGAGACGGCGAAGCGCATCGTGGCCTATGAAACGCTCGACCATGTGTCGGAGAAACAGTTGCTGGCCCTTGCGCGCGAGTTCTTCCTGAAGTACGACCGCATGGCCGGCACGCCGACGCCCACCTGAGCGTCAGACATCCAGCACGCGGGCGTCGAGCCGGCGCAGCGCGGCGCTTGCCACCAGTTCGTCGACCAGCCGTTCGGACCATTCGCCGGCGCTGTCGGCCTCGCTGAGCCCGTGGGCGGCCCACACCGAGCAGAACAGCGGGGTGTTCGCGGCCCAGTCACGCAGCAGCGCCAGGGGCTGCTCGCGCACTTCCATCAGGTGGTACTTCATCAGCACCTTGGCGCCGTGGCGCGCATGGCGGCGCGGCTCGGCCACGAAGGCAGCGAGCCGCGCACGCGACCTGGCGAGCGCGGCGCCCACGTCGCTGAAAGGCGCGCCATGGCCCGGCACGACCAGTTGCACCGGCAGGCGCTCGATCTTGTCGAGCACCGCGCCCACGTCGTCGAAACCCGGCTCGCCTTCGAGCTCGGGAAAGACGACGCCGAAGCCGTTTTCCCAGAGCGCGTCGGCCGACAGCAGCAGGCCGTGCTGCGCATCGAAGAGGATCGTCGACTGCGGGTCGTGGCCGGGTGCTTCGATCACCTCGAAACGGCGGCCACCCGCCTCGATCACGTCGCCTGCGCGGGTCGTGCCTTGCAGCGTGAAACGTTCGCAGCGCTGGCCCGAAGGGTCGAAGGTCAGGCCAGCGCTGCTCCACGCACGCACCGCCGCCGCCGACGCCTCGGGCACGAACACCTCGGCACCGAACGCGCGTTGCAGCGTGGCATTGCCGCCGCAGTGGTCAGAGTGCAGGTGGGTGTTGACGATGCGTGCGAGCGGCTGGCCAGCGAGTGCATGCCGCACCAGCGCAAGCGTCTGTTCGGCATGGTTGAGGTGGCCGGTGTCGATCAGTGTGGCGCCGGCCTCGTCGGGCAGCAGCACGTTGTTCGACGACAGCCAGCCGCGCTCGAACACCTGAATGCCGGCCAGCGCCGGGTGACTGGCGGGGCTCAAGGCAGCGGCACCGCCTCGACCATCGCGCGCACCTGTTCGACGCGGCCCCGGCCGGCGCCGGCCACCGGCACCAGGCGGTGCGCCACGGTCTGCGGCAACACGTATTGCAGGTCGTCGGGGGCCACGTAGTCACGCTGGCCGAGCAGGGCGCGGGCGCGGGCGGCGCGCAGCACCGCGATGCCGGCACGCGGGCTCAGGCCCTCGACGAACCAGCGGCCGGAGCGTGTGGCTGCGATCAGCGCCTGCAGGTAGTCGAGCAGGGCGTCGGACGCGTGCACCGCGTGCACGGCTTTCTGCGCCGCCAGCAACTGCTCGGGCGACATGACCGCGCGCAGGCCGTGGATCGCTTCGCGCCGGTCGTGCCCGGCGAGCAACGCCCGTTCGCTGGCCTGGTCGGGGTAACCGAGCGTGATGCACATGAGGAAGCGGTCGAGCTGCGATTCGGGCAGCGGGTAGGTGCCGAGCTGGTCGCTTGGGTTCTGCGTGGCGATCACGAAGAACGGCTCGGGCAGCGCGCGGGTTTCGCCGTCGATCGTGACCTGGTGTTCTTCCATCGCCTCGAGCAACGCGCTCTGCGTCTTCGGCCCGGCGCGGTTGATCTCGTCGGCCAGCAGCACCTGCGCGAACACCGGCCCTTGATGGAACACAAAGGCTTCCTTGCTGCGTTCGTAGACACTGACGCCGATCAGGTCGGAAGGCATCAGGTCGGCGGTGAACTGGGTGCGCGAAAAGCGCAGCCCGAGCGAGACAGCGAGCGTCTGCGCCAGCGTGGTCTTGCCGACCCCGGGCACGTCTTCGATCAACAGGTGGCCGCCGGCCAATACACAGGCCACGCAGTCTTCGATCTGCGACTTCTTGCCCACGATGATCGTGCTAATCTGGTTGACGAGTTCGGTGAGCTGTGTGGCGAGGGGTTTGTCTGCACGTTTGTCCATGCAGCCACCTTACCCGAAAACCCATTTTCAGAACGTCGAATCAGGCACATGACCACAGCTTTCTACAGCCACCCCGACTGCCACGGCCACGACATGGGCCACGGCCACCCCGAGTGCCCGCAGCGGCTCGACGCGATCAACGACTACCTGCTCGCCAGCGGGCTCGAGGTGGCGCTCGAGCGCCGCGAGGCGCCGCTGGTGCAGGCCTCCGACCTGGCCCACGCGCACAGCAGCGGTTACGTCGATGAACTGCGCGAGGTGCTGGTCGACGTCGAAACCGTCGGCCGCCTGCGTTCGCTCGACCCCGACACCGCCGCCAGCCCCGGCACCTGGCGGGCCGTGCAGCGCGCCGCAGGGGCCGCGGTGGCGGCGACCGACGCCGTGCTCGACGGCGCCGTCGAGAACGCCTTCTGCTCGGTTCGCCCGCCCGGCCACCACGCCACGCGCGACGAGACCATGGGCTTCTGCTTCTTCAACAACGTGGCGATCGCCGCGCGCCATGCGCTCGACGTGCGTGGCCTGGAGCGGGTGGCCATCATCGACTTCGACGTGCACCACGGCAACGGCACCGAAGACATCATCGCCGGCGACGAGCGCGTGCTGATGGTCAGCATCTTCCAGGACCGGCTCTACCCCTTCAGCGGCGGCGTGCCCAAGGGCACGAACATGGTCAACGTGCCGGTGCCGGCCTACACCCGCGGCCCTGAAGTGCGCGAGATGATCGAAGCCAACTGGATGCCACGCCTCGAAGCCTTCCGGCCGCAGATGATCTTCATCTCGGCCGGGTTCGACGCCCACCGTGAAGACGAGCTCGGCCAGCTCGGTCTGGTCGAGGCCGACTACGAATGGATGACGCGGCGCATCAAGGGCGTGGCCGACCGCCACGCCAAGGGACGCATCGTCTCGTGCCTGGAAGGCGGCTACAACCTCGGCGCGTTGGCGCGCAGCGTGGCCGCGCACGTGCGCGTGCTGGCTGGCGTCTGAGCCGCTGCTTCAGCCGGCCGCCAGGTCTTCGTGCAGGCAGAGGTAGTTGCCTTCGGTGTCCTTGAACCAGGCCGCCTTCTCGGCGCCGAGCACGCAGACGTGCTCCACGGTCTTCAGCCCCGGGAAGTCGTAGTCCTCGAAGACCACGCCGCTGCGCTTGAGCTCGCTGATGCTCTGCGCGATGTCGGGCACCTGGAAGCTCACGGCGGTGTGGTCGGCCTTCGTGCCTTCAGGCTTGGGGAACAGCGCGAGCGTGGTGCCGTCGACCGCATAGACGAACTTGCCGTCGGGCTTGAGCCCACCCGGCTTGAAGCCCAGCCGGCGCTCGTAGAACTCGCGGGCGCGCGCCATGTCGATGACGGGCAGCATGGTCGTGACAGCGGCGTTGACAAGCATGTGGACTCCCTTCCCGGTGGGCGCCAGAGGGCGTCGTTAAACTTTAGTGCCACCCCGCGGATAACGCCAATGAAGAATAGCGACTGCCCACGATGCGCCAGCTGAACGCCGGAGAACTCAATGACCTGCTCGGCTCGCTGGCGCAGCCCGGCGCGCTGACCGAACTGGCGGTGCTGGCGGGCTGCCTCGCGCTGGCCTGGTGCATCGTCCGCCTGATCCGCGGGCCGACCGTGCCCGAAGCTTCGATCGTCTTCGGCCGGCGCATCTTCGACGGCGTGCTGTTCCCGGTGCTCGCGCTCGCGCTGGCCTTCGCCGCCAAGCTCGCGCTGGCCGGCACGGTGCGGGCGGCGGTGTTCAAGCTGGCGGTGCCGATCCTGGTCTCGCTCGTCGTCATCCGCCTGAGCGTTCGGGTGCTCGGTGTCACCTTTCCCGGCCTGCGCTGGGTGCGGGTGATCGAACGCAGCATCTCGTGGCTGGCCTGGATCGCGGTGGTGTTGTGGGTCACCGGGCTGCTGCCCTTGCTGCTCGACGCGATGGACGAGCTGAAGTGGAAGGTCGGCAGCGCGAGCATCTCGCTGCGCAACGTCGTCGAAGGCACGCTGACCGCCGGGCTCGTGATGGTGCTGGCGCTGTGGCTGTCGGCGGCGATCGAGAAGAAGCTGCTGCACGGCGCCGGCAGCACGCTGTCGATCCGCAAGATGGCGGCCAACATCGTGCGCGCGCTGCTGTTGTTCGTCGGCCTGCTGCTGGCGCTGTCGGCGGTGGGCATCGACCTGACGGCCTTGTCGGTGCTGGGCGGTGCGATCGGCGTGGGCCTGGGCTTCGGCCTGCAGAAGATCGCCGCCAACTACATCAGCGGCTTCGTGGTGCTGGCCGAGCGCTCGCTGCGCATCGGCGACATGGTCAAGGTCGACGGCTTCGAAGGCCGCATCAGCGACATTCGCACGCGCTACACCGTGATCCGCGCGCTCAATGGGCGCGAATCGATCGTGCCGAACGAGATGCTGATCACGCAGCGGGTCGAGAACTCGTCGCTCGCCGACCCGAAGGTCTCGCTCGGCACCGCTGTGCAGGTGGCTTACGGCACCGATGTGCGCTCGCTCAAGGCCAAGCTCGAAGCCGCGGTCGCCAAGGTGCCCCGTGTGCTCGCCGACCCGGCGCCGAACTGCCAGCTCGCCGAGTTCGCCGCCGACGGCATCAACCTGAACATCGGTTTCTGGGTGGCCGACCCGGAAAACGGCCAGGGCAACGTGCGCTCCGACGTCAACCTCGCGGTGCTCGACCTGCTCGACGCCGAGGGCGTGGAGATCCCGTTCCCGCAGCGTGTGCTGCATGGCTTTCCGCCTGCAGAAAGCCCGGGCGGCAAGCCGCCGCCCGACGCCTGACGCGAGGGCTCAATGTTGCCCCGCTGCACGCGGCGGCATCGCCTTCAGGTGAAGGTAGATCGCCTTCGCGTCGGTGTCGCTCAACGCCTTCAATGCCGCGAAGGGCATCACCGGGCTGATGGCGCTGCCGTCGGGGCGCTTGCCGCTGCGCAGCATGGCGACGAAGCTGTCGGCCGTGGGGTAGCGCGTCAGCGCCGAGCCCGCGCCGGTGGTCAGGTTCGCCGCGGCCGGCCACTCGGGCGGGCCGCCCGGCACCTTGCCGCCCGACAGGCCGGCGCCGTGGCAGCCGATGCAGCTGTTCGCCACGTAGGCACCGTGTTCGGCGGTGACAGCCTCGGGCACCGGTGTCGAGGCCGGCAAGGTGTGGTCGATCTTCTCGGCCGCGTCCTGCACCAGTCCGGCGGCGTAGAAGGCCTTCACCGGCAGCGGGAACTCGATCTTCGCGCCACCCCCGGCCACGGCCGGCATCTGCCGCAGGAAGGCCACCAGCGCAGCGAGGTCGGCGTCGGTGAATCGTGCGTACTCTTCGCTCGGCATCACGATGGCCGGGCGGCCGTCGGGCTTCACACCATGGCGGATCGTGCGGACCCAGTCGCTCGCGCTGTAGGCGGCGACCACGCTGCCCGCCGCCGGCGTGATGTTCGGTGCGTGGACGACAAAGCCCTTGCCGTCGTTGATCACGTCCTTGCCTGCGCCGTCGGCGGCGTGGCATTCGGTGCACCCGCGCGACATGAAGAGGTAGCGACCGCGCTCGACGCTGGCCGCGTCGTCCCGCAGCGCGACCGGAGACACTTTCACGTCGATCCGGCGCTGCATCTTGCGTTCACCGAGCTGCGCGCCGATCACCAGCGCCGTGACGCCGAGACCGGCCAGCGCGAGCACGCCGAGGCCCGAGCGTTTGAGCCATTTGTTCATTTCGGTTCTCCTGTGATGTGAGTCGTGCCCGCGCCCGGACCGGCAAGCGCCGGGGTCGTGGGTGCGCTGCCTGAAGAGGGCAGCGGCCCGGTGGCGACGATGCAGCAGAAGGCCGCAAGGGCCAGCAGCTTCACCGTCACGGTCGCGGCGCAGGCCGGGGCCTGGGGCTTGTTCATGCCATGTTCACCAAACCGGGCACCTGAGCCACACCGACGGCGCGGGTCAGCTTGACCCAGCCGGGGGTGTCGACGTGCGGACGCACGTGTTCGAGCACGCCCAGAAAGGCCTCGGGTGGGGTCTGGAGCTTCATGCCGTTGAGCATGCCGGCTCGCTCGGCCGGGCTGCACGCGGGCACCATCCAGCGTGCCACCAGCAGGTGGCCTTGGGGCGGAATCGAGGCCAGCAGGCGGTCGTGGACGGCGTGCAGCTCGGCGTCGCTGTAGTGCGCCCAAAGCGCCGCGGCGTTGGCCGTTTCCTCGATGTGCATGTGATGGAAGTTCTCGGCCACGAACAGCGCCAGGTGCCGGTAGAGGCGCAGGGCCAGTCGCATGCGTTCGACGGCTGGCGCAGCGGCAAGCGCGGTCGCTTCGCAGCGCAGTGCTTCGATACTGTCGGCGTGCTCGGCGTGGTCGGCACCAGTGCGGGCCGCGCCTGCCGGCAGGCGCGCTTCGATCGCCGTGTGCACGAACCTGTTCTCGTGCTCGATGTGATCGGTGCAGAGCGACAGCAGGGTGTCGAGCTGGCCCAGCGTGGCCTTCATCTCGTCGGCGTCGTCGACGTCGAGGCGGCCAACGCGGCACAAGGTGTCGCACATGAAGCTGCGCAAGGCCTTGTGAATCGTGGTGTAGAAATTGAAGCGCTCGGGGGTGACGGTGGCGCCGGCGGTTTGTGGTGCGGTGAGGGTGGTCTGCATGATCTTGTTCCTTTGGATGAATGGAAGAGGTGGGTGCTTGAAATCGCTTCGGCTCAGTGCCAGTAGCGCGTCAATGCGAAGTCGTAGTTGGCGTCGTTGGTCGAGCCGGCCAGGACGCTGCGAACGGTCGCAATGCGGTCGTCGACCTGCAGCGCCACGGCCCGGGCGCCGTCGTCCTTCAGGCCCGGTGCCACGGCGGTGATGACGATCCCGCCGTTGCCGAAGCCGGCGTCCAGCACGCCGTCGCTGCCCAGGCGCATCAGCACGAAATCGCCGCTCGAACCGTTGCCGGCGTAGACCCAGCCGCCGATCACGAGCTTGCCGTCGGCCTGCTGCGTGACGGCGGTGGCCTCGTTCCAGTTGATGGTGCTGACGCGCGTGATGACGATGCCGGTGCCGCCGCCGAACGACGGGTCACGTTGTCCCGATTCGGTCAGCTGCAGTACCGCGTGGTCGTGCATCGTGTGCCCGGCGATCACGATCCGGTTGTCGGGCGTGACCATCACCGCGCGCGCCGCGCCGATGATCGAGCCGAACACGCCGTCAAGCCGCGCGCCGATGCCGAAGGTCGGGTCGACGTCGCCGTTGGGCTTGTAGCGCGTGACGATGAAGTCGCCTTCGCCGCCAGCGGCCACGATGTGGGTCTGGCCGCCGATCGTCTGCAGCGCGAGTGCGTAGATCGAATCGCGCCCGTCGAGCCCGACGATCGCGGTCACGACCTTGCCGGCGTTGCCGAACGTGGCGTCGAGGCTGCCATCGCTGTTGTAGCGGGCGAGCGCGAAGTCCACGCCTCGGCCAAAGCCCGCGGTGTGCCCGCCCACCACGATCTTGCCGTCGGGCTGCACGACCATCGCGAAGGCTTCGTCGGACTGGCTGCCGAACGACGTGATCACCTTGCCGCCGCTGCCGAAACCGGCGTCGAGGCTGCCGTCGGCGTTGTAGCGCACGAGCGCAAAACGCTTGCCGCTGGCCGGCACGTCGGTCGAGCCGGCGAGCAGAATCTTTCCGTCGGTCTGCAGGGCGATCGCGTTGGCCACGTCGCTGTTGCCGGCGATGTCGGTCGTGACCTTGCCGGCCGTGCCGAAGCTCGGGTCCAGGCCGCCGTCGCGGAGGTGACGCACCAGCGCGAAGTCGGTGCTGGCGCCGTTCGCATAACCGCCGACGAGGATGCGGCCGTCGGGTTGGATCGCCATGGCGTGGGCGTACTCGTCGGAAGCGCCGACCGGGGTGATCTGCATGCCGCCGGCGGCGAAGCTGGTGTCGAGCGAGCCCGCTACGCCGCGCACGGTGACCGTGATGGCCTGCTGGGCCGAGGCGTTGCCAGAGCTGCCCTTCACGGTCGCTTCGGTCGGCAGCGAGTGCGGCGCGGTGGCGGCGGCGCTCAGCGTGATCTGCTTCGTCGTGACGCCACTTTCGATCGTGACCGCGGTCGCGCTCACGCCGGCGGGCAGGCCGGTCACGGCCAGGGCCACGTCGCCGGTGAAGCCGGCACTGCGCGTGACGGTGGCGTCGA
Organism: Rhizobacter sp.; assembly: GCF_032229685.1. Taxonomy (GTDB): domain Bacteria; phylum Pseudomonadota; class Gammaproteobacteria; order Burkholderiales; family Burkholderiaceae_C; genus LMDS01. The sequence goes on from NZ_JAVTWP010000020.1 coordinate 188,982, forward strand.
GCGTGACGCTCGAGCCTTGCAGGATCGGTGCTTTGGGTGCCGACAGCGCGAGCGTGAAGTTCGCGGTGGCGGGCGGGGGTGTCGTGTCTGTGGGGGTCGACGGGGTGTCGCTCGATCCGCCGCCGCCGCAGGCGGCGAGCAGGCTCATCAGCGCCAGCGTGGCGCCGAGCATCGACCTTCGAAGGGAGCTTTGCAATTTCATGGTTCGTGTGCTTTCGGTGGGGGTGGCGAACCCGGTGTCGGAGGAGGAGGGCGTCGTTCACCGGGTCTGAAAAACGACTGGGGTGAATTCTGGAAATCGCGGCCTCGCGCCGCATCCGTCAAAGGAGCCAGTGGCCCTGTTTCGTGGAGCCATGGCTCTTGCGGCACCTTTGACTGGGGCTCTTTAGGGCGGTCTCTTTTTGGCATCGACGCCGAGCAGGCGGCTCCCTGCGATCCGCGCCAACTGCGGCCCTGGTTCGTGGCCTGATCGGCGCGCCTGGGCACCGTCGATACAATCCGCTGCCGTCACCGCCCCCCAAACCGCCCTCCGTGTCCGACCGCCTCGACGTCCTGCCGCAGTACCTGATGCCGAAGCAGGCCATGACAGCGTTCGGCGGCCTCGTGGCCAACCACCGCGGTGGCGAGCTCACCACGCGCATCATTCGCTGGTTCATCGGCCGCTACGGCGTCGACATGTCGGAAGCGCTCGACGCCGACATCACGCACTACGCCACCTTCAACGAGTTCTTCACCCGCGCGCTCAAGCCGGGCATTCGGCCGCTGGCGAACAGCACGCTGGTCTGCCCGGTCGACGGTGCGATCAGCCAGTTCGGGGCGATCGAGCGCGACCAGATCTTCCAGGCCAAGGGCCACCACTATTCGACGACGGCGCTGGTCGGCGGCGACGCCGAACTGGCGGCGCAGTTCCAAGACGGCAGCTTCGCCACGATCTACCTCAGCCCGAAGGACTACCACCGCATCCACATGCCCTGTGACGGCCGCTTGCTGCGCATGATCCACGTGCCGGGCGACCTGTTCTCGGTGAACCCGACCACGGCGCGTGGCGTGCCCGGACTGTTCGCGCGCAACGAGCGTGTGGTGTGCCTGTTCGACTCGGCGCTCGGCACGTTCGTGCTCACGCTGGTCGGCGCGACGATCGTCGGCAGCATGGCGACGGTGTGGCACGGCGTCGTCAACCCGCCGCGCGCGAAGAAAGTGCGCGAGTGGCGCTATGCCGACCAGCCGATCGCCCTGAAGAAGGGCGACGAGATGGGCCGCTTCCTGCTCGGCTCCACGGTGGTGTTGCTGTTCCCCAAGGGCGCTTGCCGGTTCAACCCGGCCTGGGCACCCGAGCGCCCCGTGCGCCTGGGTGAAGCGATGTCGGCCTGATGCGCGCGCGGCGGGCCTGAAGGCCACACCGCTATCCTCTGCCCATGTACGCGCAATTCTTCGGGCTGAAGCAGGAGCCGTTCTCGATCGCTCCCGACCCGCGCTACCTCTTCATGAGCGAGCGCCACCGCGAAGCGCTGGCGCACCTGCTCTACGGCGTGGGTGGCGGTGGCGGCTTCGTGCTGCTGACCGGTGAAATCGGCGCCGGCAAGACGACGGTGTGCCGCGCCTTCCTCGAGCAGATCCCGAAGCGCTGCAACGTCGCCTACATCTTCAACCCCAAGCTCACCGTGCCCGAGCTGCTGAGGTCGGTGTGCGACGAGTTCCACATCCCGCTGCCCGAGCACGCGCCCGGCACGCCCACGGTGAAGGACTATCTCGACCCGCTGAACGCTTTTCTGCTGCGCACCCACGCCGTCGGCCAGAACAACGTTCTCATCATCGACGAGGCACAGAACCTCTCGGCCGACGTGCTGGAGCAGCTGCGCCTGTTGACCAACCTGGAAACCAGCGAGCGCAAGCTGCTGCAGATCGTGCTGATCGGCCAACCGGAACTGCGCGACATGCTGGCCCGGCCCGAACTGGAGCAACTGGCGCAGCGGGTGATCGCGCGCTTTCACCTGGGCGCGCTCACCGAATCGGAAACGGCGCACTACATTCGCCACCGCCTCACCGTGGCCGGCCTGAACCGGCCGCTGCCGTTCGACCGCCCGGCGCGCAAGCGGGTGCACGAGCTGGCGCGCGGCGTGCCCCGGCGCATCAACCTGCTGTGCGACCGCGCGCTGCTGGGGGCGTATGCCGAAGGCAAGGCCCGTGTCGACACCGAGATCGTCGACAAGGCGGCGGCCGAGGTGTTCGGCAAACCCAAGCTCGCGCTGGTGCCGCGCAGGCGCCTCGCGCTGGCCGCCGTCGGCCTGGGCGGGGTGGCGCTGGGTGGGGCGCTGTTCGCGGCGGTGGCCTGGCATTTCGGCGGTTCGGCCACGGCGCCGTCAGCCGCATTGAGCGCTGCGAGTGCGGCTCTGCCGGTGGCGTCGGCAGCAGCGTCGAGCGCGCTGACCGCGGCGGCGCCGGCTTCTTCGGCGTCGGCGGCAGCGGGGCCGGCTTCGTCTGCCGCGGCTGCGGTGCTGTCGGCGGCCGATCTGAGAGCGGCCATTCGTGCCTTGACCCCCGACGAAAAAGAAGCGTGGCGCGAACTCGCACCGGCCTGGAAGCTCGAGCTGAATGAAGGCGACCCGTGCGCGGCGGCACAGCGCCAGCAGGTGCCGTGTTTCAGAAGCTCCAGCACCCTGGCGCAGATCCGCCAGCTCGGGCGGCCCGGCATCCTGACGCTGCAGAGCGGCGACGACAAACCCGTGTACGCCGTGCTCGTCGGCCTGACCGATCAGGCCGCCACGCTGCGCATGGGCGGCGTGCTGCGCACCCTGCCGCTGGTGGCCTTGGCCCAGTGGTGGCGTGGTGACTTCGCGACCTTCTGGCGTGCCCCCCAGGGTTACCGCAACGCCGTGGCCGACGGCAGCGGTGGCCCGGTCGTCGAGCGGCTCGCGGCCGATCTGGCGCGGCTTCGCGGCGAAGCGCCGCCGGCAGCCGGCCAACGCTTCGACGCTGCGCTGCGCGGCAAGGTGTTCGCCTTCCAGCTCGCCCAGGGCCTGCGCCCCGACGGCGTGGCCGGCCCCACGACCTTCATGCAGCTCAACCGCGCCAGTGGTGTGGACGAACCGCGCCTGCTGACCGAACCGGGGGCCAATTGACATGTCCTACGTCCTCGACGCCCTGAGACGAGCCGACGCCGAGCGCGAGCGGGGTTCGGTGCCCGGCATCCACGCGCAACCGGCGATGCTGGGAGAAGCCGACGCCGAAGCGCCCCGCGCCGGCCGGGCCGGGCTGCGTTGGGTGGTGGCGGCCGTGCTGGTGCTGGCGCTTTTGGCGGCGGCCGCTTGGTGGCTGCTGGGCCGCGATGCACCGCCGATCGCCGGCCTGCCGTCGGCGCAGCCGCCGGTACCGGTGGCGGTGACGCCGGCAGCGCCCATTCCGCTCAGCCCGGCGCCCGCGCCGGTACCGCTGACTCCGGCGCCGGCGCCGGCGAGCGTGCAGGCAACCGTCGCAGCGACACCGCTCGTGGCCGCGGTGCCCCCGGCACCGGTGCCTGCCGCAGCACCGGCAGCGGCCACGCCGCGCGCTTCGGAGCCGCGCCGCCCGGCCTCGGCGCCCGCTGCCACCGAACCGCGCATCTACCAGTTGAGCGAATTGCCCGACGAGATCCGCCGCGAGCTGCCGGCCCTCGCGATCGGCGGAGCGATGTACTCGCAGAACCCGGCCAACCGGATGCTGATCGTCAACGGCCAGACCTTCCACGAAGGCGACAAGCTCGCGCCGAACCTGTCGCTCGAGCAGATCAGGCTCAAGTCGGCGGTGCTCGACTACAAGGGCTACCGCTACGGCATCACTTACTGAGCAGCGCGCGTTTGGCCGCGTGGTAGCTGCCGTCGCCGCGCGTGAGCACGCGGTCGGCGGGCAGCACGTCACCGGGTTGGTGTTCGGTGCCGTCGTTCAGGCCGTCGTACAGCGGCCCGAAATCGATGTGCGCCAGCGCGAGCAACTCGTCGAGACTGCGGATCACGAAGTAGCTCTCTTGAAAGTCGTCGATGCGGTAGCTCGTGCGCATCACACGCGCCAGGTCGAAGCCGATGCGGTTCGGCGAAGCGCTGTCGAGTGCGAACACACTCTCGGTGAACGACGAGGCGATGCCGGCGCCGTAGAGGCGCACGCCGTCTTTCTGCTGGACCAGGCCGAATTCGACCGTGTACCAGTAGACCCGCGCCAGGTTGGCGAGCTTGCCGAGTCGCTTCGCCCGCAGGCCGCCGACGCCGTAGGCCTGGATGTAGTCGGCGATCGCCGGGTTCATCAGCATCGGCACATGACCGAACACGTCGTGAAAGACATCGGGCTCTTCGAGGTAGTCGAGTTCGTGCGGCTTTCGGATGAACTGGCCGGCCGGGAAGCGACGGTTCGCCAGGTGCTCGAAGAACACCTCGTCGGGCACGAGGCCGGGCACCGCCACCACCTGCCAGCCGGTGCGCCGTTGCAGCACGTCGGACATGCGCCTGAAATCGGGGATCTGCTCCGGCCCGATCGGCAGGTCGTGCATGCCTTGCACGAATTCGTCGCAGGCGCGGCCGGCGAGCAAACGGGTCTGGCGTTCGAACAGCGTTTTCCAGACGCCGTGCTCGGTGGTGGTGTAGCGCTCCCAACCCTGGTCCACGGTCCAGTCGGCTCGTTCTTGCGGCGCGGCGTCGCCAGTCTGGATGCCGGGGTCTGATTGCTGTCGCATCGGTGTGTGCAGGTGGGCCTGACAGCGATTGTGATTCAGCAACGCCGCCCCCGGGGCGGCGCGGGCACGCCCACGCCATATCTGCGCCATCATCGTGGCATGCCTGAAACGAACCGCCTGAGAACCTGCCGGCCGACCACGACCCTGCTGCTCGCGTTGCTGGCGCTGCTCGCCGGCTGTGGCCTCTTGCCGCGCGAAAGCACCGTGCCCTTGCGCGTGTTGCACGACGATGCGGCCTGCGCGTCACGGCCGCAGACCTTGCTCGTGATGCTGCCCGGCGCCTCTTCCCTGCCCGAAGAGTTCGTGCGAGAAGGTTTCGTTCGGGCGCTGCGCGAACGGCGCCTGGCCGTCGACGTGGTGCTGGTCGATGCACATCCCGGCTACTACAAAGACAGAACGATTCTCGAACGCCTGCAGGCCGACGTGATCGCGCCGGCGCGCGCCAAGGGCTACCGCCAGCTCTGGATCGTGGGGGTGTCGCTCGGCGGGCTCGGCGCCTTGATCCAGGCCCGGGCGCAGCCGGCCGACACCGACGGCCTGATGCTGCTCGCGCCCTACCTGGGCGAACCCCGGGTCACCGACGCGGTGCAGGCCGACGGCGGGCTGAAGGCGTGGCGCGGTGCGGTGCCCGAGCCGGTGCCGAACGATCTGGACCTGCGCCTGTGGCAGTGGCTGCAGGCCTACGCGACCAGCCCCGGCGAGCGCCCGCCGCTCTACCTGGGCTACGCGCTCGGCGACCGCCTGGCCCCGGCCAACCGGCTGCTGGCCGCCAGCCTGCCGGCCGACAAGGTGTTCACGACCCCCGGGGGCCACGACTGGCCCGAGTGGCGGCGCCTCTGGAACCGCATGCTGGAACACGCCCCCTTCGGCTCCGACGCCAGCTGCGCCGAGCCCGGCACGAACCGAAGGTAGTCACCATGGACCACAGCTTTCTTTCCGCCGTCATCCTGCTGCTGCTGGTGCTCGACCCGCTCGGCAGCCTGCCGGTGTTCATCCCGATCATGCGCGACGTGCCGCCCGAGCGCCGCACGCTCGTGGCGCTGCGCGAAGTGGCGATCGCGTTCGGCGTGCTGTTCGCGTTCATGTTCCTGGGCGAAGCCTTCCTGCGCGTGATGCGCCTGTCGGAGCGTTCGCTCGAAGTGGCCGGCGGCGTGATCCTGCTGATGGTGGCGATCCGCATGATCTTCAGCCACGAGGGCGGCGTTTATGGCACGCCCGAAGGCAAGGAGCCGTTCATCTTTCCGCTGGCCGTGCCCCTGCTGGCAGGCCCCTCGGCCATGGCCACGGTGCTGCTGCTGGCGTCGCGCCAGCCCGACCGGGTGATGGCCTGGGCCGGCGCGCTGACCTGCGCGATGGCGGTCTCGGGCGCGGTGTTGTTGTTGTGCGAACGCATCCGCCGGCTGCTGGGCGACTCGGTCGTGTCGGCGCTCGAAAAACTGATGGGGCTGGTGCTGACGGCCATTGCCGTCGAAATGATCCTGGCCGGCCTGAAGCAATACTTCATGGCGTCAGGCTGAAGCGCCGGGGCGGCGGCGCGCAAGAGGGTTGGCAAGGAGCTTGCATGCGGTCGGTTGCATTCCGGGCTGGCCAGTGGCGGCGCTTCTCACAACGCCCGTTCGCTTTGCAAGTCTGGCAAACACGTGCAGCCATCTGCACGACGCCCACCCTAAGATCGTTGCGCCTGCAAGCCGGTTGCACCGGTATGCCCAAGAACATCAACCCCACCTGCCGTGAAAGGCGAACTCCCATGAACCTGATCAACGCGGCCGCTCGTGGCCTGGTGTCGGCGCTGGCCGTGACCTTGTCGCTGGTGTCGGCAAGCGCCCAGGCGCGCAGCTTCGAAGACATCAAGAAAGACGGCAAGATCATCGTCGCCACCGAAGGCCAGTTCGCGCCGTTCAACTACTTCCAGGGTGCGAAGCTCACCGGCTTCGAAGTCGAAGTGGCCGAAGCGATGGTCGCCAAGATGGGCTTGAAGATCGAATGGAAGGCGCTCGGCTTCGACGCGCTGCTCGCCGGGCTGCGGCAAGACCGCTGGGACATGGTGATCGCCTCGCACGGCATCACCGAAGAGCGTGCCAAGGCGGTCACGTTCACCGAGCCGCACTACTGCTCGGGCGGCGTGATCATCAGCAAGAGCGACGCCATCAAGACCGCCGCCGACCTGAACGGCAAGACCGTGGCGGTGCAGACCGGCACCACTTACCTTGACAACGTGAAGAAGCTCGCCGGCGTGAAGGAGATGAAGAACTTCCCGCAGGACACCGACGCCCGCGCCGCACTCATCACCGGCCGCGTCGACGCGTGGGTCACCGACAAGTTCGTCGCCAAGGCTTCGCTCGCCGCGAGCCCGGGTGCCGGCATGAAGATGGGCGACTTTCTGTTCGTCGAGCGCATCGCTTCGGCCGTGAGCAAGGGCAACAGCTCGCTCGCCGGCGAGATCAACAAGGCGCTCGCGGCGATCCAGGCCGACGGCAGTTACGCTGCCATCTCGAAGAAGTGGTTCGAAGAAGACATTCGCTGCAAGTGACGCGCGAGCGCTGAACCACCGGGCACGAGCGCGCCGTGAGCCAGGCAACCTTTCGTGTGTGGCCCGCCCGTTGGGGCCGCCAGCAACGCAGCTCGGCCACCATGGCCGCGGCCGGCGTGGTGCTCGTTCTGCTGCTGTGGCTGATGGCGATCCCGCTGTCGTGGGCGCCCGAACCGATCGGCAACAACGCGCAGTATTTCGCCGAAGGCACCCGCGTGACGGTTCTGCTCACGGCGGTGGCTGGCGTGGCCGGCGTCTTGATCGGCGTGCTCGCGGCGCTGGGCAAGACCTCGAAGTGGCCGCCTTTGCGCTGGCTGGCCAGCGCGTACATCTGGGTGATCCGCGGAACGCCCTTGCTGGTGCAGGTGCTGTTCGTGTACTTCGCGCTGCCGGTGATGATCCCGGCGCTGCAGCTCAGCGACTTCACCTCGGCTTGCGTGGCGCTGAGCCTGAACGTCGGCGCCTACAACGCCGAGGCCATTCGTTCTGGCCTGCTGGCCGTGCCGCGCGGCCAGGTCGAGGCAGCGCGCTCGCTCGGCCTGTCTCCCTGGTTCACCTTCATCGACGTGACTTTCCCGCAGGCTTTCAAGATCTCGCTGCCGCCGCTCGTGAACAACGTCGTCGCCTTGCTGAAGGACTCGTCGCTCGCCTATGCGATCGGCGTGGTCGAGCTCACCAACGTGGGCAACCGCATCCAGGCGGCCACTTTCCAGCCGCTGCCGATCCTGCTGACCTCGGCCTCGATCTACCTGCTGCTCACGACCGTGATGACGCAGATCTCGAACGCGGTGGAGCGGCGCTTCGACGTGGAGGGGCGTGTGGCATGAACACACTCGCCACGCCCGACAAGACCGGACCATTGATCACGGTCGAGAACGTCAACAAGCACTTCGGTGCGGCCCACGTGCTGCGCGACGTGTGCACCCATTTCAACGCCGGCGAGGTGGCGGTGATCATCGGCGCTTCGGGTTCGGGCAAGAGCACCTTGCTGCGCACGCTGAACCGGCTCGAGAAGCACGACAGCGGGCGCATCGTGGTCGACGGCATCGAAGTCTGCGACGAACTCAAGGAGCTCGACGCGCTGCGCAGCGAAGTCGGCATGGTGTTCCAGCAGTTCAACCTGTTCCCGCACCTCACGGTGCTCGAGAACGTGACGCTCGCGCCGCGCCGCGTGCGCAAGACACCGCGCGAAGAGGCCGACGTGAAAGCGCTCGAACTGCTCGACCGGGTCGGCCTGAAAGCACACGCGCACAAGCACCCGTTCGCGCTGTCGGGCGGGCAGCAGCAGCGTGTGGCCATCGCCCGTTCGCTCGCGATGGCGCCGCGCGTGATGCTGTTCGACGAGCCGACCTCGGCGCTCGACCCCGAGATGGTGAAAGAAGTGCTCGACGTGATGAAACAACTCGCCGCGAGCGGCATGACGATGATCGTCGTCACGCACGAGATGGGTTTCGCGCGCGAGGTCAGCGACCGCGTGCTCTTCATCGACCAGGGCCGGGTGGCGCAAGACGCCCCGCCCGAAGAATTTTTCGGCGCCCAGCGCAACGAGCGCATCCGCGCTTTCCTGGGGCAGATCGCCCATTGAACCCGACGCACACAACGAGGAGAGAACCATGATGTTGAACAAGACCGTGATCGGTGCCGCCATTGCCGCCGCGTTCATGAGCGCGGCGCCCGCCCACGCGCAATCGGCGAAGGACTTCGAGGAGATGCGTGCCGAGATCAAGCGCCTGCGCGCCGAAGTCGACGCGCTGAAAAAAGACGCGCCTGCGGCCGCCGCGCCGGCGGCTGCCAGCACCGGCTGGGGCGACCGCATCGAGGCGCTCGAAGTCAAGAGCGGCGACGCGGTGGTGAAGGGCGACATCGGCGGCAGCTTCCGCCTGCCCGGCTCGGAAACCTCGCTGCGCTTCTACGGCTACGCCGAAGCGCATGCCATCCACGACCTGAAGGCGCCGGGCCCGTCCGACACCTTCACCGACCTGATGTTCCAGCCGCTCGACAACTCCGGCGCGCAGAAGGGCAAGACCAAGTTCACGGCGCAGACCTCGCGTTTCGGCTTCGAGTCGTCCACGCCCACCGAGCTGGGCGCCTTCAACACCAAGGTCGAGATGGACTTCTACTCGTACGGCAGTGGCAACCGCAACCGGCTGCGTCTGCGCCATGCGTATGGCGAATACGCCGGCTTCCTGGTCGGCCAGACCTGGTCGACGTTCATGGACCTCGACGACCTGCCCGAGACCGTCGACTTCAACGGCCCGATCGGTGCGCCGTTCTCGCGCCGCACGATGATCCGCTACACCTACGGCGACGCGAAGGCCGGCTACAAGCTGACCGCCGCGCTCGAAGACCCGGAAGACCAGTTCGGTGGCGGCAGCGCCAACGAGAAGATGCCGCAGATCGTGCTGCGCGGCGACAAGAGCTTCGACTGGGGCGCCGTCAACGTGCGCGTGCTGGCCCACGAGAAGCGCTCGTTCGCCGACACCAAGCGTGGTTTCGGTTTCGGTGTGGGCGGCAGCTACAAGATCACCGACAAGGACCTGCTGATGGGCCAGTACACACGCGTCGACGGCGACGTCGACCAGCTCTACGGCAGCAACGGCTATGCGATCGACGCCACCACCGGCGCGATCACCTTCGACAAGAACCAGGGCCTGGTGGTGGGCTACGCCAAGACCTTCAGCGACCAGTTGCGCGGCGTGGTCTCGTACGGCATGAACCGCGGCAAGACCGCGCAGGCGGCCGACAACCGCACGCTGCAGCAGCTCTTCATCAGCATGATCTATTCGCCGATCAAGAACGTGGAACTCGGCGCCGAGTACATCCACGGCAAGCGCAAGACCTTCACGCCCGAGACGGGCACCATGTCGCGCTTCGACCTGATGGGGCGCTACAGCTTCTGAGCGACCCTCAAGGCCGCGGTGCCATCCCTGCCGGCAGCTTCGTCCACGGCAGGTCACCCGGGTCGGCGGCCATCGGCCCGGGCGACTTGGCGACGAGGATGGTTGACGCGATCGGCGCGAACGCGGCGCGAAAGTGGACCGAGCTCTTGTTGACGAGCAGCTTCATCTGCCCGGGCTCGACACCGAGAAAGCGGTACAGGTCGAGGTCGAGCATCTGCGCCTTGGCGCTCGACAGCAGTACGCGGATGCCTTCGACCTCGACGCACGCGCAGGCCCCGAGCCGCGCCGTGGCGCCGGCGGTCATGGGGCCGAACAGCGGCACCACACCGTCGCTGACGGCCAGCACTTTCGCCTGTGCCGCGACCGCGGGTTCGGTGAGCGCTCCGCTCCAGGTGGGTACGGCCGCGCCCAGGTGGAGAGGCAAGGTGGCGCCGACACCCGCCGCGTTGGCAGCCCGTGCCGAGGCCGGGTCGAACAGCAGGCCGAGCGCCACCCGGCCGCCGAGGCGCTCGCCAGCGCGCGCCGCGATCAGCGCGTGCAACAGCCCGGTGGTGTTGGAGTCACCGCCCGCGCCCGGGTTGTCTTGTGTGTCGGCGATGACGACCGGTGCCGTGGCGCTCGCGGCGAGTTCGATCGCACGCTCGATGGCCGCCGCCGGCGACAGCAGGTCGAGCGACCATTCCGCACGGCGCGACACGACCTCGGCGTGCAGCCGCTGCACGGCTTCACGCACCTGCGCAGCGCTGCTGCCATAGCCGAAAAGGACCGGCCCGCATTCAATGAAGTCGGCGGCCGAAAAGCCCATCGAGAAGTTGAGCTCCACATCGTGTTCGGCTTCGAGCCGTTCGATGAGTGCGATGACCGACGCGGCCGGCTGCATCAGCGTGCACTGCGCGTTCAGCGGCAGCAGGAACGGTACACGCTCCGCATGCCGGTGGCGCGCCGCAGCGCCGGCGCGGCGCGCGAGCATCTGCGCCGCGCGCGCGCCGGTCTCGCGCATGTCGACGTGCGGGTAGGTGCGGAACGCCGTCATCGCGTCGCTGATTGCCAGCATGCGTTCGGTCACGTTGGCGTGCAGGTCGAGGCTGGCGACGATGGGCATCTGCGGGCCGACCACGGCGCGGATGCGTTCGAGCAGCGCGCCTTCGGCGTCGTCGGCACCTTCGGCCACGGCGGCGCCGTGCAGGTCGAGGTAGATGGCGTCGAAACCGCCGGCCTGCAGGTCGGCCACGATCTCGTCCGCGATGCGTGCGAAGGCCTGGGCCGTGACGCGGTTCGACGGAATTGCGCCGGCCCACACCGAAGGCTGCAGCGTCCAGCCGCGTTCGGTGGCGGCCTGCGCAAACCCGCCGAGCGAGGTGCTGGTGCCGCGCATCTTCTGCAGCATGGCGGCGCCGCGTGAATACGCCGGGTAACCGGCACCGCATTCGAAAGCGGCCCAGTCGGCGACAGAGGGCGCGAAGGTGTTGGTCTCGTGGTGGAAACCGGCGACGAAGACATTCATGTGAGCAGATCCAGTTCGGCTTCGGTGAAACCCGCCGCGCGGCGGGCTTCGAGGTTGAAGGGCGGGTGCAGGCGCGGCGCGTGGTGCCGCTGCGCCAGCTCCGTGTAGTGCAGAACCGGGTCGTGCCCGTCGCGTTCGCACAGCCAGCGGTACCAGTGGTTGCCGATCGCCACGTGGCCGACTTCGTCGCGCAGGATCACGCCCAGGATCTGCGCCGCGCGCTCGTCGCCGGCCTGGCGCAAGCGCGCCTGCATCGGTGGCGTGGCGTCGAGCCCGCGCGCTTCGAGCGTGCGTGGCACCAACGCCATGCGGGCGGTGATGTCGTGCGCGGTGCGTTGCGTCATGGCCCACAGGCCGTCGTGCGCGTCGAAGCTGCCGTAGTCGAAGCCCAGTGCCACGAGGTGCTCGCGGAGCAGCGTGAAGTGCAGCGCTTCTTCGCTCGCCACGCCGAGCCAGTCGACGTAGTACTTCACCGGCATGCCGGCGAAGCGCCAGACGGCGTCGAGCGCCAGGTTGATGGCGTTGAACTCGATGTGCGTGACGGCATGCAGCAAGGCTGCGCGCCCTTCGGGGGTGGCCGGCGATCGGCGCGGCACGGCGTTCGGCGACACGAGCGTGGGCAACGCGGGGCGGCCGGGCAGGGCGGCGGGTGCATCAGGCTGTGCCGACGTGTCGATCGCGGCGGCGTCGAGGCTCGCGAACAGCACCCGCGTCTGCGCCGCCTTGGCGAGCGGGTCGCTCAGGCACAGGATCTCGAGCGCGCGCTGGCGGGCCGTCATCGCTTCAGGGCTTCGCCATGCGTGGGACTGCGGGCAACGCCATGGCGGTCGCCGAAGGGTCTTTGCCGTTCATGGTGCTGCTCAGCGCAGCGGCGCCAGCGACCCGCTCTTGGTGAGATCGGCCAGCACCGTGTCGGCGAAAGTGCCGGTGTAGAAACTGTCGAGGCTTTCCTGCGTGCGCGGGTAACGGTAGCCGCGCTGGAACTCGCTGTTCGCGCGCACGGTCAGGGCCTGGGTTGCGGGACGGTTTTCATCCTTCGGGTCGAGCCGGAACAGCGTGATGTCGAAGCGAAAGTATTTGCCCGAGCCGTCTTCGTCGATCTTGTGCGACACCTGCAGCAAGCGGTTGCAGCGGTTCGTAGCCGTGTTGGCGATCACCAGGTCTTCGGCCTTCTGCGTTCGCTCGGTCGGCACCACGAACTTGATCACCTTGTAGCGGTTCTGTACCAGGCGGTCGTGCAACTCCGTGGTGATGGCCGCGTTCACCTTGTCCCACATGGCCGTGACCTGCTGGTCGGCGAACTGGCTGCCGATGCCGCCGCCCGCGACGATGGCGCAGCCGGTCGGCGACGTGAAGTAGGCGGGTGTGGCGGCCGGTGGCGTGAGCGGTGCGGGCGTTGAGCAGGCCGCCAGCAAGGCGGCGAATGTCAGGGCAAGGGCTGCTGGCTTGAAACGCAAGATCGGGTCCTTCTGTGGGCTCAACCTAGAATTATGGGCTTCGACTCACCGGCAACCCGCATGGCTCTCTACCAGCTCGACGACATCTCGCCCCGCCTCTCCGACAGCGCGTGGGTGGCCGACAGTGCCCAGGTGATCGGCAACGTTTCGATGGCCGAAGGTTCGAGTGTCTGGTTCGGTTGTGTATTGCGCGGTGACGGCGAGTTGCTCAGCATCGGCCGCAACTGCAACGTGCAGGACGGCAGCATCGTGCACGCCGACCCGGGTTTTCCGGTCACGCTCGGCGACAACGTCTCGATCGGTCACCAGGTGATGCTGCACGGCTGCACGGTCGGAGAAGGCTCGCTGATCGGCATCCAGTCGGTGGTGCTCAACGGCGCGAAGATCGGCAAGAACTGCCTCGTGGGCGCCGGCTCGCTGGTCACCGAAGGCAAGGAGTTTCCCGACGGTTCGATGATCCTCGGCTCGCCCGCCAAGGTGGTGCGCCAGCTTTCGCCCGAGCAAATCGCCGGGCTGGGGCGCGTGGCGAAACACTACGTCGACAACGCCGCGCGGTTCAAGGCCGGCCTGAAGAAGATCGGCTGAGCGCCTGTGAGCGAACTCCACAAGTTCATCTTCGACGGCCTGCCGGTGCGCGGCATGCTGGTGCGCCTGACCGATGGCTGGAAAGACGTGCTCGCGCGGCGCACAGCAGCGAACGACGAATTCCCTCCGCCGGTGCGCGCGTTGATCGGCGAGATGGCGGCGGCCGGTCTGCTGATGCAGGCGAACATTAAGTTCAACGGCGCGCTGATCCTGCAGGTGTTCGGCGACGGGCCGGTCAAGCTCGCGGTGGCCGAAGTGCAGCCCGACCTGGCCTTCCGCGTGACCGCCAAGGTGGTGGGCGAGGTGCCCGAGGGCGCACGCCTCGAGGCGATGGTGAACGTGCGCGGCCAGGGCCGCTGTGCGATCACGCTGGCGCCGGCCGACACCCGCAACGGCCAGCAGCCCTACCAGGGCGTGGTGGCCCTGCACGGTGACCGGCGCGAGCCGCTGCAGGCACTGAGCGAGGTGCTCGAGCACTACATGCTGCAGTCGGAGCAACTCGACACGAAGCTGATCCTCGCGGCCGATGACGAGGTGGCCGCGGGCCTGTTGATCCAGCGCCTGCCAGTCGAAGGCGCCGGCAACCTCGCCGGCTCTGCGCGCAACGAAGATGAGATCGGCGTGAACGAGGCCTACAACCGCATCGCGATGCTGGCCGCCACGCTGACCAAAGAAGAATTGCTCACGCTCGACGCCGACACCGTGCTGCGGCGACTGTTCTGGGAAGAACCGCTGCGCCGCTTCGAGTGGCTCAAGGGCGATGCAGCACCACGCTTCGTGTGTTCGTGTTCGCGCCAGCGTGTCGGCGGCATGCTCAAGGGCCTGGGCCGCGAAGAGATCGACAGCATCGTGCTCGAGCAGGGCCGGGTCGAGATCGGCTGTGACTTCTGCGGCATCAAGTACCACTTCGACCCGGTCGACGTGGGCGAGCTCTTCACGCCGCGCCAAGACCAGCCGCCGGGCTCGACGGCCATCAACTGAACCCGGGTGGCTGCGCTACTTCAGCCTGAAGCCGCAGACGCCGCAGAACAGGTCGTCGGCGCCGACCGGGGCGGTGCACTTGGGGCACAGCGTGGTGGCGGCGGGGGCCACGACCCGCGGCGCGCTGTAGGCCGGCGGCGCCGCGGGGGTGGCGGCTGACGCTGCGGCCGCGCCGGCCTGTGCAGCGGCGGCCGACTGGCGGGCCTGCTCGCGTGCCCGCTCGGCCGCGTCGCGGGCCTTCTGGCTGAGTTCGGCAGCACGCCGTTTCGCGTCGTCGAAGCCGGCTTGCATCGCGGCTTCGGTGGCACCCACGTCGAGGCCTTCGGTGACACGCAGGTAGACAAGGTTCAGGCCGAGCAGGTAGACCTGCGCGACCAGCGACACCGCGAGCGCCCACAGCAGGCCGCCGCCGATGCCGGCCGCGGCCAGATGGCCCACACCGCGGGGGCCACGCCCGCCGCCACCGCCGTAACCGCCGGCGTCCATGCCGAGCACCATGGCGAACAACGAACTCAAGCCGTCGCCGCCGAGGATGCCGGCCATCAGGCCCGCGGAAGGGATCAGCCCGGTGACCAACACCCCGAACACGATGAAGCCGACCATCATCGACAGGAAGCCGACGACCGTCAGCAACAGCATCGACTCGACCAGCCGGCTGCGCACGATCGACAAGGCCTTGGCGATGGCGTGCGTGATCGACGAGCCTTCCCAGATCGCGGGCAGCGCGAGGAACAGGCACTGGAACAGGCCGCACAGCGTGAGCCCGAGCACCACGACCGACAGCGGAAAGACCACCACGAACAGCATCGGCCCGAGAAAAGGAATCTTGCAGACCAGGTACACCAGCGCAACCGCCAGGAACACCGCGAACGTGACCAGCAGCAAGGCCAGGCCGAGCGCGATGAACTTCGGGATGCACAGCAGGCCGCCCATCACCGCGTCGGGCAGGCTGCGCGCGGGCACGCCCTTGGCCTGGTCCATCAGCAACAGGCCGGCCGCGTTCACGCCGGTGGCGCTGGCCACGAACATCAGCAGGCCGCCCAGGAAAGCGAAGAAAAACCCCATCCGCGCAGCCATGAACGACAACAGGCCGGCGACCAGAATGCCGGCGAACAGGCAGCCCAGCATCGCCAGCAACGCACGTCGGTTTCGCAGGCCGCTGATGGCCTGGAACATGCTCGAAAAAGCATCGGTCGACAGGCCGCCGATGGGGCCGGCGCTGTCGGTGGAATGTGCGCTCATGGATCCTCCCTCGTGTCGAATGGTTCGAGCGGGCCCGGTCTGTGCGCCGGGCCTCGTTCCATCGCCCTAGTTCTGCGACTGGCGGCGCCGCTCCTCGGCGGCGTTGATCTGCTTGCAGGCCGGTTCGTTGGCGTGTTCGGCCCGGCCGCACTCGCGCGATTCGCACACCGAGCGGGTGATGACGTTGCCGCCAGCGCAGATCTCGCGTGCCGTGCGCGGCTGTGCCGGCGCAGGTGCAGGGGCGGGCGCCGGCTGTGCGGCCGGCGCGGGCACAGGGGCGGGGGCGGCGCGTGGCGCCTGCGCTGCGGCCGCAGAAGCCGCACGGGCGCGGGCTTCTTCGGCACGCTGCCGCTGGGCCAGCGCGTTCGCTTCACGCTGCTCGCGCTGCGCTTTGGCACGTGCTTCGCGTGCGGCGTCGCGCGCCGCTTTTTCGTCGGCAAGCCGCTGCGCCTCGGCCGCGTCGACCGGTGGTGGCACGGCGGCGGCTGGCGGCGCGCTGGCCGGCGGCGGCGCCTCGACCGGCGCCGTGACGACCGGCGGTGCAGCCACCACCGGCGGCTCGGGCACCGGTGGCGCCACCACGGGCGCTGCTGACGGTGGCGGCGCGGGCGCCACCTGCGCCGGCGGCGGCGGAGGCGGCGGAGGTGGGCTGCCGCGTGAACTCATCCACCACGCGCCACCGGCCAGCACGGTCGCCGTGACGGCCGCGGCCGCAATGAGCACCATGCTTCGTTTGGGCGCCGCAGCTGCAGCGGGCGCCACCTCGGCCAGCGGGCCGGGCAGCGTGGTGTCGCTCGTGTCTTGAGCGCGAGGTGGTGGCGCCGGTGGTGGTGGTGGCGGCGGTGGCACGACACCGGGTGTCGCGGCCATCGGCGGCGCCGCGGCGGGTGCAGGCGGCTTCTGCCGCGGCCGGATGATGGTCTGTTCCGACAGGTCGTTGCCACACTTGGCGCAGAACGTGGCGCTGATGCGGTTGCCGTGGCCGCAGACCGAGCAGTCGATCCCGGGGCTCGGCTCGGGCGCAGGGGCCGAAAAAGGGGTGCCACAAGCGCGGCAGAACACGGCCGCGTCATCGTTCTGGGTTCCGCACTTCGAGCAGCCCTTGGACATCGGCTCGTTCTCCTCTGGGTGATGCGCTGGCGCTGGTGCGGCAGACACAAAAAATCACGATAACCGCGATTGCCGAAGACCGCAAACGCAGCGCGGTACAGTGGCGCCTGCAACACGCTGTGCAGCGGACTCAAAACATAACAGGCACAGGGAGCGTCATTGCGCGGTACCGGGGTATTTCATGAAAGTCAGAGACGTCGTCATCTTCACGGGCAAACGATTCGAGGTGCCGCAGTGCATCCAGCGCATCGATCACAAGGCCACGCACGGCTGGCAACTCCGCTACGGCGGCACCAAGCTCTTTTCCGACCACACCAGCGATGGAAAGGGCGCCGGGCCGGCGCTGGTCGAGGCCACGAAGGAACTGCTGGCGCGCATCGCCAAGCTGCCGGCACCTTCGAAACTGCAGCGCGGGCCGAACGAGAACAAGACCAGCGACCTGCCGGTGGGCATCTCAGGTCCGATCGTGCGTTTGCGCGCCGGCGCCAAGGTGCATGACTGCAGCCTCTCGGTCTCGTTGCCGCGCTTCGGGCAAACGCCCAAGCGCAGCAGTGTCTACATCGGCACCGAGAACACCTACACGGTCGAGAAGTACCAGGCCGCGCTTGCCAAGGCGATCCTGATGCGCGAGAAGGCCGAAGCCGCCTACCAGCGCGCAGCCACCAAGGCCAAGCGCGCCGAGGGCGAATGGCTGCTCGCGCGGCGCAACAAACGATCGGCCGCGAAGAAGTAGGGCTGCGGCCCGAAGGCTCAGGCTTTGGGCAGCAGCGCGTGGCGTTCGCAGGCGGTGTCGCCGCAGCGCTCGCAGTGCCACTGCCAGCGCGTGCGTGACCCGTCTTCTGCGGGTGGTGCCAGCGCACGCCGCACACAGGCCAGGGCCGATTCGAGCCGTGCGCTGCCGCTGCCCGAAACGACCGAATAGGCCATGTTCGCGCGCATCAGCGCGCTGCGCACGGCCGCGTCCACCGGTTCGCGCACGTGCGGGCCGTCGCGTTGCAGGCCGTCGGCTTGCCAGGGCAGGTCGAGGGCGGTCAGCAGGGTGAGGTCACAACGCGCGTGATCGGCGAGGGCGCTCGCGTACAGGCCGGTGTCACCGAACACGTGCTCGCTGTACACGGCGATCATCAGCGCGCTGGTGTCGGCGACGACGATGTCGTGGCCTTGCGCCGCGGCTTCGATGCGGCGCGTCTGCTCGGCCGCGATGCGGGCCTGCTCGTCGGTGCGCGGCGTGCGGGCGTGCTGGTCGCAGAACTCGCGCAGGTATTCGGGCACCACGGCCACGCGCCGTTCCGGCGTGGCCAGGGCGCTGGCGAGCGCGCCGGCGAGCATGGTCTTGCCGGTGCTTTCGGCACCGAGCAGGGCGATCACGAAGGCGCGGCTCATCGCCTCAGGCGCCTCGCTGCAGGCGCCGCCAGGCGCGCCAGCCGAACACCGACATCACGACGAAGACGGCGTACAGGACCACCGTGAGCCACAGCCCCTTGTAGGCGAACAGCGCGACGCTGACGATGTTGACGACGACCCAGGCCAGCCAGTTCTCGACGTACTTGCGGCCGAGCAGCCACTGGCCGATCACGCTGGCGGCGGTGGGGAAGGCGTCCCACCAGGGCACGTCGGTGTCGGTGAAGGTTTTCAGGAACAGGCCGGTCGCGGGCCAGGCCAGAGCCAGTGCGGCCAGCAGCTTCCAGCGTGCCGCGGCACCGAGCTGGCGCACCTGCAACGCAACGCCGTCGCCGGTGGTGCCGCGCAGCCATTGCCACCAGCCCCAGAACGCGATCACCACGAAGAAGATCTGCAGGCTCGCGTCGCCGTACAACCTGCTGTTCCAGAACAGCAGAAAGTAGAGCAGCGAACTCACGATCGCCAGCGGCCAGCCGAGCGGGTTGACGCGCATGTTGAACACGACCATCACGATCGCCAGCACGAAGGCCACAAGCTCGAGCCAGGTGAAGGTCGCTGCCCACAGCGTGAAGGCAGGATCGAACAGAGGCTGCAGCCAGTGCAGCAAGGCGGTCACGACAGGGCCTGCGCGGAACGGCTAACGCTTCGGCGTGGAGACCTGCACGTAGATCTCGTCGGGCCGGATCATGCCGAGCTCGAAGCGCGCCTTCTCTTCGACCATCTCGAGGCCTTCTTTCAGGTCGCGCACTTCGGCGTCCATCTGCGTGTTGCGCGCGCGAGCTGCGTCGTTCGCGGCCTTCTGCAACTGCAGCTTCGTGTTCAGGTCGAGCGTGCGCGGCACACCACCCTTGCCGAACCAGAGTTCGGCGTGCACCAGCAGCAGCAAGGCGGCGAGTGCGAGGGTGATGTAGCGCATGGGCGGCTCGGCCTCTGCTCGGGTCAGCGCAGGTTGTAGAACGCGCCGCGGCCGGGGTAGCTGGCCACGTCACCGAGGTCTTCTTCGATGCGCAGCAGCTGGTTGTACTTGGCGATGCGGTCGCTGCGGCTCATCGAGCCGGTCTTGATCTGGCCGGCGTTGGTGCCGACGGCGATGTCGGCGATGGTCGAGTCTTCGGTCTCGCCCGAGCGGTGGCTGATCACGGCCGTCCAGCCGGCGCGCTTGGCCATCTCGATGGCGGCGAAGGTCTCGGTCAGCGTGCCGATCTGGTTGATCTTGATCAGGATCGAATTGGCGACGCGTTTGTCGATGCCCTCTTTCAGGATCTTGGTGTTCGTGACGAACAGGTCGTCGCCCACCAGCTGCACTTTCGAGCCGAGGCGTTCGTTCAGGTGCTTCCAGCCGTCCCAGTCGCCTTCGTGCATGCCGTCTTCGATGCTGATGATCGGGTACTTGTCGACCCAGGTGGCGAGGATGTCGGTCCACTCGGGCGCGGTGAGGGTGAGGCCTTCGCCCTCGAGGTGGTACTTGCCGTCCTTGTAGAACTCGCTGGCGGCGCAGTCGAGGCCGATCGCGATCTGCGAGCCTGCCGTGTAGCCGGCCTTGTCGATCGCTTCGAGGATCATCTGAATCGCCGCTTCGTGGCTCGCCACGCTGGGGGCGAAACCGCCTTCGTCGCCCACCGCCGTGCTGATGCCCTTGTCGTGCAGGATTTTCTTCAGCGCGTGGAACACCTCGGCGCCGTAACGCACGGCTTCGCGGAAGCTCGGTGCGCCGACCGGAATGATCATCAGCTCTTGCAGGTCGAGGTTGTTGTTGGCGTGCGCGCCGCCGTTGATGACGTTCATCATCGGCACCGGCATCTGCATCGCGCCCGAGCCACCGAAGTAGCGGTAGAGCGGCAGGCCCGATTCTTCGGCCGCTGCGCGTGCCACCGCCATGCTCACGGCGAGGGTCGCGTTCGCGCCGAGGCGGCTCTTGTTCTCGGTGCCGTCGAGGTCGACCAGCGTGCGGTCGAGAAAGGCCTGCTCGCTCGCGTCGAGGCCGAGCACCGCTTCGCTGATCTCGGTGTTGACGTGTTCCACGGCCTTGAGCACGCCCTTGCCGAGGTAGCGGGCCTTGTCGCCGTCGCGCAGCTCGATCGCCTCGCGCGAGCCGGTGGACGCGCCCGAAGGAACGGCAGCGCGACCCATGGTGCCCGATTCCAGCAGCACGTCGCACTCGACGGTGGGGTTGCCGCGGCTGTCGAGAATTTCGCGGCCGACGATGTCAACAATGGCGCTCATGCAGGTTCTCTCCGGGAGTTCAGGTTTTGTTCTTCAGCAGGAAAAGTCGTTCTCGAGCAGCGGCTGCGTCTTGATCACGCGGTCGAGTGCGACGAGTTGTTCGAGCAGCGCTTTCATGTGCTTGAGCGGCACCGCGTTCGGGCCGTCGCTCATGGCGTTGGCCGGATCGGGGTGGGTTTCCATGAACACGCCCGCCACGCCGACGGCGATGGCGGCGCGCGCCAGCACCGGCACGAACTCGCGCTGGCCGCCGCTGCTCGTGCCCTGGCCACCGGGCAACTGCACCGAGTGGGTGGCGTCGAACACGACCGGCGCGCCGGTCTCGCGCATGATCGCGAGGCTGCGCATGTCGGAGACGAGGTTGTTGTAGCCGAAGCTGGCGCCACGTTCGCAGGCCATGAAGTTGTCTTCGGGCAGGCCCTTCTCGCGCGCGGCGGCACGGGCCTTGTCGATCACGTTTTTCATGTCGTGCGGCGCGAGGAACTGGCCCTTCTTGATGTTCACCGGCTTGCCACACTGCGCCACGGCGCGGATGAAGTCCGTCTGGCGGCACAGGAAGGCGGGCGTCTGCAGCACGTCGACCATCGATGCCACCTGTTCGATCTGGTCTTCGCTGTGCACGTCGGTGATGACGGGCACCTTCAGCTCACGCCGCACCTTGGCCAGGATCTCCAGGCCCTTGTCCATGCCGGGGCCACGAAAGGTGCTGCCGCTGGAGCGATTGGCCTTGTCGTAACTCGACTTGAAGATGAAGTGGATGCCGAGCGCCGAAGTGATCTCCTTCAGCTTGCCCGCCACGTCCATCTGCAACTGTTCCGATTCGATCACGCACGGGCCGGCGATCAGGAAGAAGGGCTTGTCGATGCCGACGTCGAAACCGCAGAGCTTCATGCTGCGACCTTCTCGGCCGGCGCGGCGAGGCGGCGCGATTGATGATCGAGCGCCGCTTTCACGTAGCTGATGAACAGCGGGTGCCCGTCCCAGGGCGTGCTCTTGAATTCGGGGTGGAACTGCACGCCCACGAACCACGGGTGCTGCGCCTGCGGCAACTCGACGATCTCGGTCAGCTTCTCGCGCTGCGTGATCGCCGAGATCACGAGGCCGGCGGCGCGCAGCCGGTCGAGGTAATGTTCGTTGGCCTCATAGCGGTGGCGGTGGCGCTCGGTCACGACCTTGCCGTAGATCTGATGAGCCAGCGTGCCCGCCGTCACGTCGGAGCTCTGCGCGCCCAGGCGCATGGTGCCGCCGAGGTCGGAGTGGGCGTCGCGCTTCTGGATCGAGCCGTCGGCGTCTTGCCATTCGTCGATCAAGGCGATCACCGGGTGCGGCGTGGCGGGGTCGAACTCGGTGCTGTTGGCCCCCTCGAGCCCGGCGAGATGCCGCGCGACCTCGATGGTGGCGACCTGCATGCCCAGGCAGATGCCGAGGTAGGGGATCTTGTGTTCGCGCGCATAACGCGCCGCGAGGATCTTGCCTTCGACGCCGCGCTTGCCGAAGCCGCCCGGCACAAGGATCGCGTCGAACTGCGCGAGCTGGCCGACGTTCTCGGCGCTCAGCGTTTCGGAGTCGACATAGTCGATCACCACGCGCGCGTGGTTGTGGATGCCGGCATGGCGCAGCGCTTCGTTCAGCGACTTGTAGGAGTCCGACAGGTCGGTGTACTTGCCGCACATGGCGATCTTCACCTCGAACTTCGGGTGCGTGACCTCCTGCACCAGCTTGTCCCAGCGGCGCAGGTCGGCCGACTTGGTGAGCAGCTGCAGCTTCATGCAGATGAGCTCGTCGAGCCGCTGCTCGTGCAGCATGCGCGGCACCTTGTAGATGGTGTCGACGTCCCACATCGAGATGACGCCTTGCAGGCCGACGTTGGTGAACAGCGAGATCTTGTCGCGCTCGTCGTCGGGGATCTCGCGGTCGGCGCGGCACAGCAGCGCGTCGGGCTGGATGCCGATCTCGCGCATCTTCTGCACCGTGTGCTGGGTGGGCTTGGTCTTGAGTTCGCCCGCGGCGGCGATCCAGGGCACGTAGGTCAGGTGCACGAAGGCCGCGTTGTTCGGGCCGGCGCGCAAGGCCATCTGGCGCACCGCCTCGAGGAAGGGCAGCGACTCGATGTCGCCGACCGTGCCACCGATCTCGACAATGGCCACGTCGACATCGGCCGCGCCGCGCTTGACGAAGTCCTGGATCTCGTTGGTGACGTGCGGGATCACCTGGACCGTCTTGCCGAGGTAGTCGCCCCGGCGTTCTTTCTCGAGCACCGACTTGTAGATCTGGCCGGTGGTGAAATTGTTGCTGCGCTTCATGCGCGTGCTGATGAAACGCTCGTAGTGGCCGAGGTCGAGGTCGGTCTCGGCGCCGTCGTCGGTGACGAAGACCTCGCCGTGCTGGAACGGCGACATCGTGCCCGGGTCGACGTTCAGGTACGGGTCGAGCTTGATGAGGGTGACCTTGAGGCCGCGCGACTCGAGGATCGCGCCCAACGATGCAGAAGCGATGCCCTTGCCCAGCGAGGACACCACACCGCCGGTGACAAAGACAAACTTGGTCATTGTGTGCAGCACCTGCTTGACGCAAATGCTGGGGTGGTAAAGCGCGATTATAGGCGTGGGGTCTGCATCTCTCCGATCCAGCGCAGCACTTCTGCGGCCGTTTCGTGGGGGTGCTCGAACGGGTAGAGGTGGCTGCCCGCGATGCTCGACACCCGGCCGTGCGCCAGGCGGGTGGTGGCGGCCATGCCGACCCGTTTGACTTCTTCCGATTCGGTGCCGCGCACGAAGGCCAGCGGGCACTGCAGCGGGTGGGTGCGCAGCACACGCGCCAGGTGGTGCGGCAGGCTCGTGTAGATCGCGGTTTCGATCGCCCGGTCGAAGGCCAGGCCACGTCCCTTGCCCTGCGGCTCGGTGCCGCTCTTGATGTAGTCGGCCAGCACGCCCGGCGCCCAGCGCGCGAACGCCGGTTTGGAAGCAAAGTGCTCGAAGGCCTCGCTGCTGCTGGGCCAGTGCTCGCGCCGGCGCACCGACACCTTGGCGGGCGTGACGCGGTCGCCCAGGCCCGCCACTTTCACGACCTGCAAGGCGCGCGCCTTCCAGCCCGAGATGAGCGGTGAGTCGAGCAACACGAGGCCCAGCACCAGGTCGGGCCGGCGCGAGGCGGCCATCAGGCTCAGGTAGCCACCCAGCGAGTGCCCGACCAGGTACACCGGGCCCCCGGCTTCGTTGCGGATGAATTCGACCAGTTGCTCGCGCAAGTGCGGCCAGTTGCTCGTGACCGGAAAGCGCGGGTCGTGGCCGAACTTCTCGATCGCGTGCACCGCAAAGCCGGCGGCACGCCACTGTTCGAACAGGATGCGGTAGGTCCCCGAAGGGAACCCGTTGGCGTGCGAGAAGACGATGGTCGGCGAATCTGTTCCCGTGCCCATCAGACGATCTTCTCGCCCGGGTGGGTGATCTTCTTCATCGGCTCGTAGCGCTGCGATGTGACACACAGCGGCACGCTGGTGGCGCCGCCGGTCCACTGCGGATCTTCGATCGACTCGAACACCTGGCGCAGCTTCTGGCCCCAGCTGCCGCGAATCATCTGGAAGTACGGGTTGTGCTCGTCGACGCAGACGATCTGCTGCGTCTGCAGCTTGCCCGCCTCATACACCAGCAGGTCGAGTGGCAGGCCAACCGAAAGGTTCGACTTCAGTGTCGAGTCCATCGAGACCAGCGCGCACTTGGCGGCTTCGTCGAGCGGCGTGCCGGGTGTGATCATGCGGTCGAGCACCGGTTTGCCGTACTTCGATTCGCCGACCTGGAAGTAGCAGGTCTCGCGTGTCGCTTCGATGAAGTTGCCGGCCGAATAGACGAGAAAGAGGCGCATCGCCTCGTTGCCGATCTGGCCACCGAAGATCATGGTGGCGTTGAAGTCGATGCCCGACGCAGCGAGCGCCGCGCCGTCCTGGTCGTGCACGCGGCGCACGGCGGCGCCGAGCACGCGCACGGCGTCGAACATGCTCTTCGCGTTCCAGATCGTGATCGGCGGTTGGTCGCCGTTGTCGAGCTTTTCGACCTGCAATATCTCGCGCACCGACTGGCTGATCGACAGGTTGCCGGCCGAGAGCATCACCATGAAGCGGTCGCCCGGCTTTTCGTAGACGATCATCTTGCGGTAGGTGCTGATCTGGTCGAGCCCGGCGTTGGTGCGCGAGTCCGACATGAACACCAGGCCGGCGTCGAGCTTGATGCCTACGCAGTAGGTCATTGTGGTTTTCCTTGAAGGGCTTTGAGTTCGTAGAGCGCGGCGAGCGCTTCTTTGGGTGACAGCATATCGGGGTCGAGTCTGGCCACGGCCGCGTCGACTGGCGACGGTTCGGCCACGGGCGCCGCGGGCGGCGCGGCGAACAGGTCGATCTGCGCGTCGGCCGCGTGTTTCTGCGCTTCCAGCGCTTCGAGCGAGGCGCGCGCATGGCGCAGCAGGCTGGCGGGCATGCCGGCCAGGCGTGCGACCTGCACGCCGTAGCTGCGGCTCGCCGGGCCCGGCTGCAACTCGTGCAGGAACACGATGTCGTCGCCGCTTTCGACCGCCGACACGTGCAGGTTGGCCGCGCGCTCGTGCTTCACCGGCAACTCGGTCAACTCGAAGTAGTGCGTGGCGAAGAGCGTGAAAGCGCGTGTGCGCTCGACCAGGTGGCTGGCGATCGCACCGGCCAGGGCCAGCCCGTCGAAGGTGGACGTGCCGCGGCCGATCTCGTCCATCAGCACCAAGGACTGGTCGGTGGCGCTGTGCAGTATGGCCGCCGCTTCGGTCATCTCGAGCATGAAGGTCGACTGCGCGTTCGCCAGGTCGTCGGCCGCACCGATGCGGGTGTGGATCGCGTCCATCGGCCCGAGCCGGCAGGCGCGGGCGGGCACGTACGAACCCATCGCCGCCAGCAGCGTGATCAAAGCCACCTGGCGCATGAAGGTGCTCTTGCCGCCCATGTTCGGGCCGGTGATCACGAGCATCTTCTGCGCCGCGTCGAGCCGGCAGTCGTTGGCCATGAAGCTGCCGTGGCCGGTTTCGAGCAGACGCGCTTCGACGACCGGGTGGCGTCCGGCTTCGATCTGGATGCAGGGCTCGCGCACGAACTCGGGGCGGCACCAGTTCAGCGTGTTGGCTCGTTCGGCCAGCGCGGCCAGCGCGTCGAGGCTGGCCAGCGCGCGGGCCAGTGCCGAGAGCGGTTCGATGAACGCCTGCAACTGGTCGAGAAGCTGATCGAACAGCAGCTTCTCGCGTGCCAGCGCACGATCTTGGGCCGACAGCGCCTTGTCTTCGAAAGCCTTCAGCTCGGGTGTGATGAAACGTTCGGCGTTCTTCAGCGTCTGGCGGCGCTGGTAGTCGGCCGGCACCTTGCTCGCCTGGCCCTGCGTGACCTCGATGTAGAAGCCGTGCACCTTGTTGAACTGCACCCGCAGGTTGGGGATGGCGGTGCGCTCGCGCTCGCGGGCTTCGAGCGCGAGCAGGAAGGCGTCGCAGTTTTCGCTGATGCCGCGCAACTCGTCGAGCGTGGCGTCGAAGCCGGTGGCGATCACGCCGCCGTCGCGCAGAAGAACGGCCGGTTCGTCGGCGATGGCGGCGGCGAGCAAGCGGTGGATCTCGTTCGGTGGTGTGAGCGTGTCACCGAGCATGTCGAGCAAGGCGGCCTCGCCCACGGGCACGTGCTGGCGCAGCTGCGGAAGCGACTGCAGCGTGGCGCGCAGGCCGGTCAATTCGCGCGGCCGCACCTGGCGCAAGGCCAGGCGGGCGGTGATGCGCTCGACGTCGCTGATGCCCCGCAAGCTGTCGCGCAGCCCGTCGATGCCGGCTGTTTGCAGCGCGTCGATGGCATCGTGCCGCTGCGCGGCAACCCGGCGTTCGCGCCAAGGGTGCGTGAGCCAGTGGCGCAAGGCGCGGCTGCCCATGCCGGTGCGGCAGGTGTCGATCAGCGACAGCAACGTGGGCGCGTCTTCGCCACGAAGCGTCTGCGTGAGCTCGAGGTTGCGGTGCGTGGCCGGTGGCAGGTCGAGCAGGTCGCTCGCGCGTTGAACGAGCAGCGTGCGCACGTGGGCCAGCGCCTGGCCTTGGGTGTGCTCTGCATACGCGAGCAGCGCGGCCGCGGCGGCCTGCGCAGAGCGCAGATCCTGTGCGTTGAAACCGGCGAGGCTGGCGACCTTGAGTTGTTCGCAGAGCTTGCGCACGCCGAGCGTGGTGTCGAATTGCCAGACCGGCCGGTTCGTCAGCGTGACCGCGGCGCGCTGCAAGGCCGGCGGAACGTGATCACGATCCACCAGCACTTCGGCCGGCGCGAGGCGTGCCAGCCAGGCGTCGAGCTCGGCTTCGCCACATTCGGTCAGGCCCAGTTCGCCGCTCGTCAGCGCCAGCCAGGCCAGCCCGAACTGCTTGCCCTGTTTGGCGACCGCGAGCAGCAGCGCGTCGCTCTTGTCGGCCAGCAGTTCGGTGTCGGTCACGGTGCCTGGCGTGACCACGCGCACCACCTTGCGTTCGACCGGCCCCTTGGCCGTGGCCACGTCGCCGACCTGTTCGCACAGCGCGACCGCCTCGCCCAGCTTGATCAGCTTGGCCAGGTAGCTCTCGATCGAGTGCACCGGCACGCCGGCCATCACGACCGGCTCGCCAGCGCTCTGGCCGCGCCGTGTGAGCGTGATGTCGAGCAGGCGATTCGCCTTGCGCGCGTCGTCGAAGAACAGCTCGTAGAAGTCGCCCATGCGGTAGAGCACGAGCGTGTCGGGAAAGTCGGCCTTGATGCGCAGGTACTGCTGCATCATCGGAGTGTGAGCGGCGAGCTCGGTCATGCGCGGCTCGGAAGAATCAGCGCGCGATGTCCTGCTTTCGGATGCGCACCGCGGCCTTGCGCGGTGCGGCCACGGGTGCCGCGGCGGCGCTGGCCACGAATGCATCTGTCGCGTCGGCCGTGGCGGGGGCCGGCACGGCGGCTGCCGCTTCCGACGGGCCATCGGTGATGACGTGGCTGAAGGGTGCGAGCAAGGGCACCAACTGTGCATACACCTTCGGGTTGCCGGCCAGCACTTCACGCTGGTACAGGTAATCGGCTTCGCCGGTGAAGTTGCCGATCAGCCCGCCGGCTTCGGTGACCATCAGCGAGCCGGCGGCGATGTCCCAGGGGCTCAGGCCGGTCTCGAAGAAGCCGTCGGTGTAGCCGGCCGCCACGTAGCACAGGTCGAGTGCGGCCGAGCCCGGGCGGCGCAGCCCCGCGCACGCAGGCATCACCGCTTCGAGCATCTGCATGTAGCGCTTGAAGTTGTCACCCTTGCGGAACGGAAAGCCGGTGCTGACCAGGCAATCGGCCAGCCGAATGCGTTTGGAAACGCGCAGCCGCTTGTCGTTCAGGAACGCGCCGCGCCCCTTCGATGCGTAGAACAAGTCGTTTCGCGTCGGGTCGTACACGACCGCCTGTTGCACCTGGCCGCGGAACGCGAGCGCGATCGAGACCGAATAGACCGGAAAGCCGTGGATGAAGTTGGTGGTGCCGTCGAGCGGGTCGATGATCCACACGAACTCGCTGTCTTTGGCCCCGTGCGTGCGCCCCGATTCTTCGGCCAGGATGCCGTGGCCGGGATAGGCCCCGAGCAGCGTCTCGATGATGATGGCTTCGGCCTTGTGGTCGACCTCGGTCACGAAGTCGTTCGGCGACTTGGTGTTGACCTTCAGCAGGTCGAGGTCGAGAGAAGCCCGGTTGATGATGCCCCCGGCGCTGCGGGCCGCCTTGATGGCGGTGTTGAGCATGGGGTGAAGCGCTTGGGACATGGTGCGACCGATCTGGGCGAGGGCAAAGGGGCTGGCAGGAAGAAAGAGCGGTGCACCTTGAAGACAGGCGCGTGGCGCCCGGTGCGGATAATCGGCATTTTACCTGCTGCCCCATGCTTGGCCCCGACACGACCCGCTTCATCCTGATCGGCACCAGCCACCCCGGCAACGTGGGGGCGGCGGCTCGCGCGATGAAGGTCATGGGCTTCACCGACCTGGTGCTGGTGGCGCCGCGCCTGCCCGACGTGCTGCAGCAACCCGAGGCGCTCGCCATGGCGAGCAGCGCGACCGACGTGCTGGCCAATGCGCGCATCGTGCCCACGCTGGTGGAAGCGCTGGCCGGCATCAGCTTCGCCTGTGCCACCGCGATGACGCCGCGCGACTTCGGCCCGCCCACGCGCGCGCCGCGCGAGCTCTTCGCCGAGTTGGCCGGCGGCACGCAGCGGGTCGCTTTCGTGTTCGGCTCGGAACGTTTCGGCCTGAGCAACGACGACGTGTACCGCTGCCACGTGTGCGTGAGCATCCCGACCGCGCCCGACTACGGTTCGCTCAATCTCGCCCAGGCGGTGCAACTGCTGGCCTACGACTGGCGCCAGGCCCTTGGCGGGTTCCCGGTGCAGGCGCGCACGGTCGACGCCACGCGTGCCGACGGCGTGGCGGTGCAGGGCGTGCTCGATCACTGGCAGCAGACGCTGGTCGACATCGACTTTCTCGACCCCGAGGTGCCCCGCAAGCTGATGCCCCGCCTGCAGCAACTGCTCAACCGCGCTCAGCTCACCACCGAAGAGGTGCACATCCTGCGCGGCGTGGCACGCGCGGTCGACAAGGCGAGACGCTGACCCCGCCAGCGCCGCCGCCAGCGCAAACGGGTCGCAACGGCTAAACTGAAAATCACGTCACTTCCGTGATTCCCATGTTCCAGCGCCTCCGCGAAGACATCGCCTGCATCCTCGAGCGTGACCCTGCTGCCCGCAGCACCTGGGAGGTGCTGACGTGTTACCCGGGCCTGCACGCCCTGGTGCTGCACCGGCGCGCGGCCTGGTTTCGTGCCCATGGGCTGCACTGGCTGGCGCGATTCACTTCGCATGTCGGCCGCTTCCTGACCGGCATCGAGATCCACCCCGGCGCCACGATCGGCCGGCGTGTCTTCATCGATCACGGCATGGGCGTGGTCGTGGGCGAAACCGCGGTGATCGGCGACGAGTGCACGATCTACCAGGGCGTGACGCTGGGCGGCACGTCGCTCACCAAGGGGGCGAAACGCCACCCGACGCTGGGCCGCGGCGTGATCGTGAGTGCCAATGCCCAGGTGGTGGGCGGCTTCACGATCGGTGACGGCGCGCGCATCGGTGCCAGCGCCGTGGTGCTGAAAGAAGTGCCTGCTGGCGCAACAGCGGTCGGCAACCCGGCGCGCGTGCTGCTCAAGAAAGCCGATGGCGCGCGCGAGGAAGCCGCCGCGAAGATGGGCTTCTCGGCCTACGGCATCACGCAGGGCGACGACCCGTTGTCGCACGCGATGAAAGGCCTGATCGACAACGCCTCAGGGCACGAACATCAGATCGCGTTGTTGTGGCAGGCGATCGAAAAGCTCTCGGCCCGTTCGCGCGAATTGCCGTCGACCGACTGCGTGCCTCAAGACGCGCAGACGACCGAGAGCTTCGACGGCGAACGACTCAGCCGGCTCGTCAAGTAAGGCTGCGCGCGGCTCGCGCTACAGCGCGAACAGCAGTGGCAACAGCAGCATGAAGGGCGTCCAGTCACGCGGCACCTCGATGCTCAGCGTGCTGCTGTACGGGCTCGTGAAACCATCAGGCTCGACGCTGCGGTAGCGGAAGAAGTACTTTCCGCCGCGGCCCGGCGTGGGCAGCACCCACTCGGCCGACTTCAGCTCGTCCTGAGCCACGATCTCTGTGAAATTCTCGTCGCGTGAGAGTTGCACCTGCTGGCGGTCTTCGGGCCGGCCGCTCCAGTTGAAGACGAGGCTCTTGCCATCGGCGGCCGGGCCGCCTTTCGGTGGCTCGGGCAGCGGCCGCAACTCGAAACGCTGGGCGTCGCCATAAGGCCCGCGTTCGCCGTTGGGCTTGAGGCTCGCCAGCCGCCAGTGGTACACACCCGCCGCGTCGAAGGATGCGCTCAGTTTCGCATCGGCCAGGTTGTCCCGCTCCAGCAGCACGGTGCCGAACGACGCATCACGCGCCACCTGCAGGCGCGCCCGTGGCGCGGCCACGTTCGAAGCCCAGGCGAAATCGACCGCACCGACCGACTGTTTGGCGTCGGCCCGTGGCGCGCGGTAGGCGGGCGGCTCGGGGCGGGCGGCGAGCACGAAGACCCGTGTCGCGTCGAAACCTTCGATGCCTTGCGTGTCGACGCGGCGCGCGCGCAGAAACCAGCGTGCATCGTCGAGGCCGGCGATGCGTACGTCGGTGCCGGCCGGCACACGCTGGTCGCTGACGATGCGGTCGAAGGCGCTGTCTTCGGCCACCTGCACGCGCAGCACCTCGGTGGGCGCGATCGACTTGAATCGAACCAGCGGGCGTTCGAACAACTCGGGCACGCTGCCGAGGTCGGGGGCGGGCAGCAGCGGTGCGACGCGCGGCGCCGCGCCGGTGGCGTCGCTCACGGCGCCGAAGCCCGCACGCAGGTCGACACCGGCGTTCTGCGGGCCGGCCTCGAGGCGCACGACACCTTCGACCACTTCAGACCGTGTGCTCGCGTTCGCCGATTCGTCGAAGCTCACGCGGAACTGCGTGCCACGCACGCCGACCACGGCGGTCGGTGTGCTCACTTCGAGCGGCTTGGCGCGCAGCACCTTGGTGGCGAACACCTCGACCGAACCACGCAGAACCCGCAGCGCGCCGGCGAACCAGCCGTCGCTCGTGCCTGCGTCGGTGCTTCGGCCGCCGTAGGTTCTGCTGGTGGCCACCTCGGCCAGGCTCGAAGGCGGCACGCGCAGGCGCGAGCCGTCGGCCATGGTGAGCACCGCCGACGCGCCGTCGGCAGTCTGAACCTTCTGGCCTTCGCCGAGCGTGCTGCCCAAGGCTGCCGCGGCACCGTCGATGCGCACGTCGCCGACGACACTCGTGACCTGCGTGGGCGTGGCCGAAGAGCGCATCAGCCGCTGCGGAATGCGCAACACCTGGCCGGGGTTGATGCGGTTGGGGTCGCGCAACTTGTTCAGCGTGGCCACTTCTCGCCAGGCCTGCGGGCTCACGAGCACCTGGCGCGACAGGCCGATCATGGTGTCGGCGCGCGTGACGGTGAATTCGACCATCGCCTCCTGGGCGTGCGCAAGCGACAGCAGCGCCACCACAGCCCACCCGGCCGCGACGCGACCCACGGCGCGAGCGAGCGGCTGGCTCACGCGGATGGCAGCGGCCGCTGGGCCGACTTAGGGCGAAAGGCCTTGCAGACCGCGGCATCGGTTTCGATGTAGGGCCCGCCCATCAGGTCGATGCAATAAGGCACGGCCGCGAAGATGCCGTGCACCGGCGGGTCGCGTGCGGGCAGGCCGGCGAGCGTTTCGGCGATCGACTTCGGTTGGCCGGGCAGATTGATGATGAGCGCCTTGCCGCGCGTCACCGCGACCTGGCGCGACAGGATGGCCGTGGCCACGAAGTTCAGGCTGATCTGGCGCATCTGCTCGCCGAAGCCGGGCATGAGCTTGTGCGCCACGGCGAGCGTGGCTTCGGGTGTCACGTCGCGCAGCGCCGGGCCGGTGCCGCCGGTGGTGAGCACCAGGTCGCAAGCCACGCCGTCGACGAGCTCGATCAGGGCCGCGCTGATCGCTGCCTGCTCGTCGGGGATCAGGCGCGTTTCCCATTCGATCGGGTTGCGCAGCGCCGACGACAGCCACGTTTGCAGCGCCGGAATGCCGAGGTCTTCGTACACACCCTGCGAGGCGCGGTCGCTCACCGAAACGAGGCCGATGCGAATGGTGTCGAAGCTGCTCATGCTGCTGCCGCCGGTTCGGCGCCCAGGTGTTGTTTGATGAACTGGAACAGCTCGCGATAGGCCCGACCGCTGCGTTTTTCAGGCACGAGCGAGGCGTCTTTTCGGGCCGCGCGGATCAGGCTGCGAAGCTGCTGCAGGTCGGTCTGCGGGTGCTCGGCGGCCCAGCGCGTGGCGGCGTCGTCTTCGGCGATCAATTCGGCGCGCCAACGTTCGGCCTGGTGCAGCGAGAGCGAGTCTTGCGCGCGACCGAGCTGCATGTCGGCCACGGCCTGGCGGATCGGCGCGGGGTCGTCGCGCCGCATCAGCTTGCCGATGTACTGCATCTGGCGGCGCTTGCCTTCCCAGGTGCGGGTCTTCTTGTAGGCGCGGATGGCGTCGAGCAGCGATTCCGACATGCCCAGGTTGGCCAGGCGCTCGTCGGGCAGCGCGACGACGGCTTCGCCCAGGTCTTGCAACTCGTGCGAATCGGCCTTGCGCCGTGTCTTGCTGGGCCGCTCGGCCAGCGGCGCGGCCGAAGGCTCGGCGCCAGAGGCCTCGTCGTTGTCGTTCGGGTGCGGTGCGGGCATGAGCGTTCGGTGCAGGGAGGGCGGTCGGTATCATAGTCGTGCACCTTCCCTGCGCAGCGCGCCATCACCACGGTTCAACCCAGCCCATGCCCACCCCCGCTTCGACCGGCCCGATTTCGCCTTCCGGCTTCGCCTATTCGCGCGATCAGTTCCGGCAATACGTCGAAGACGCGCTGGCGTTTGCGCGCTCGCTCGGTGCGAGCGACGCGGCCGCTGAAGTGTCGGAAGGCGTGGGGTTGTCGGTGTCGGTGCGCAAGGGCGAGGTCGAGAACGTCGAGCGCAACCGCGACAAGTCGCTGGGCATCACGGTTTACGTCGGCCAGCGCCGAGGCAACGCCAACACCTCCGACTTTTCGCGCGCTGCGATGGAGCAGACGGTGCGCGCCGCGCACGACATCGCCCGCTTCACCGCCGAAGACCCGGCCGCCGGCCTGCCCGACGCGGAAGACATGGCGCTGGGCGCGGCGGCACAACCCGACCTCGACCTGTTCCACCCGTGGGCCATCGACGCCGAGGCCGCGATGCAGCTTGCGTTGCGCTGCGAAGCGGCCGCGCTCGGCGTCGACCGCCGCATCACCAATTCCGAAGGAGCCGGCGTCTCGGCGCAACAGTCGCATTTCTACGCCGGCAACAGCCGGGGCTTCGGCGGGGGTTATGCGAGCTCGCGCCATTCGCTGTCGGTCGCACCGATCGCCTCGACGCCTGCGCGCGGTGGCGACGACATGCAGCGCGACGCCTGGTACACCTCGATGCGTTCGGCCGACGACCTGGCGGCGCCCGAAGCCGTGGGGCGCTACGCGTCGGAGCGGGCGCTCTCGCGTCTGAAGTCGCGCAAGATCAAGACCTGCGAGGTGCCGGTGCTGTTCGAGTCGACCATCGCGGCCGGCCTGCTCGGCGCCTACGTGCAGGCCACCAGCGGCGGCGCGTTGTACCGCAAGTCGACCTTCTTGCTCGACAGCCTGGGCAAGCCGGTGCTGCCCGAACACATCGACATCTTCGAAGACCCGCACGTGCCGCGCGGCAAAGGCAGTTCGCCGTTCGACGACGAAGGCGTGCGCACGACCGCGCGCAGCGTGGTGAAGGGCGGGGTGGTGCAGGGCTATTTCCTGTCGACCTACTCGGCGCGCAAGCTCGGCATGCGCACCACCGGGCACGCTGGCGGCTCGCAGAACCTGGCGCTCACCAGCCGCCTCACCGCCGCGGGCGACAACTTGGATGCGATGCTGAAGAAACTGCACCGCGGCCTGTTCGTGATCGAGCTGATGGGGCAGGGCGTGAACTACGTGACCGGCGACTACTCGCGCGGCGCGGCCGGCTTCTGGGTCGAGAACGGGCGCATCCAGTTCCCCGTGCACGAAATCACGATCGCCGGCAACTTGCGCGAGATGCTCAAGGGCATCGCCGCGGTCGGCGCCGATGCCTACACGATGGGCAGCAAGACCATCGGCTCGGTGTTGATCGAGCGGATGAAGATCGCCGGCTCCTGAGCGAGCCGTCTCGCACGGGTAATTCCCGTTGGGGGCGGCCGCCGGCCACTTCTAGAATGCGACGCGCCGATCATCGGCCCGCTTTTCCCACAGGAGATCTTTATGCAGCGTCGTTCCTTCGTTCACGGTGCCGGCATCGCCGGTGTGCTCGCAGCGGGTGCCGCACCCGCGATCGTGCACGCACAAGCCGCCATCCGCTGGCGCCTGGCGTCGAGCTTCCCCAAATCGCTCGACACGATCTACGGCGCAGCCGAAGTGTTCGCGAAGAAGGTCAGCGACATGACCGGCGGCAAGTTCCAGATCACCACCCACGCGGCAGGCGAACTGATGCCCCCGTTCGGCGTGGTCGACGGTGTGCAGAACGCCACCGTCGAGGTGGCCCACACCGCGCCGTACTACTTCTTCGGCAAGGACCCGGTGTTCGCGCTGGGTTGCGCCATTCCGTTCGGCCTGAACTCGCGCCAGATGACGGCGTGGATGTTCGAAGGCAACGGCCTCAAGCTGATGCGCGAGTTCTACGCCAAGTACAACATCGTCAACTTCCCCGGTGGCAACACGGGTGCGCAGATGGGCGGCTTCTTCCGCAAGGAAATCAAGTCGCTGGCCGACGTGAAGGGCCTGAAGTTCCGCATCGGCGGCTTCGGTGGCAAGGTGATCGAGCGCATCGGTGGCGTGCCGCAGAACATCCCGGGTGGCGAAATCTACCAGGCGCTCGAGAAGGGCACGATCGACGCTGCCGAATGGGTCGGCCCGTACGACGACCTGAAGCTCGGCCTGTACAAGGTGGCTCCGAACTACGCCTACCCGGGTTGGTGGGAAGGCGGCCCGCAACTCGACTTCTTCATCAACACGAAGGCCTACGAAGGGCTCACCCCGGAGTACAAGGCGATCGTCGAGGCGGCCACTGCCTATGCCCACGTCGACATGCAGGCCAAGTACGATGCCCGCAACCCGGCCGCGCTGAAGACGCTGGTCGGCAACGGCACGAAGCTGTTCCGCTTCCCGAAAGACATGATGGAAACGGCCTTCAAGGAAGCGATGGCGCTCTACAGCGAACTCGGCGGCACGAACCCGGCCTGGAAGAAGATCTACGAAGACTACTCGGCCTTCCGCCGCGAGCAGAACCTGTGGTTCCGCTTCACCGAAGCCGGCTTCGACGACTTCATGCAGTCGCAAAAGCTCTGACGGCCCACGGCGCCTGAAAGCAAAAAGCCCCGCGGTTGCGGGGCTTTTTCTTTGGTCGTGGCCGGCGTCGCACCGGCCACTTCAGCCCGCCTATTTCTTGGGCGCGTTGCGCTCCATCGACTCCATCAACGCCTTCATCGGGTCTGCGTCGGCCTCACCCGACGTCGCGGCCCCGGATGCCGCCGGAGCAGCGGAACTGGCGGCTTGCGGGTCGGCGGCTTCGGCTCGGCCGGAGTTCTGCCGCAGGTCCTGGAACGCCTTGTCGGTGTCGATCTGGACTTGCTTGTCGGCGTTGCCGGTCACCATGCCCGGGAACGCGATCACGATGGCGACCATCACCACCTGGATGATCACGAACGGTATCGCGCCCCGGTAGATCTGGCCGGTGGTGACCTTGCCGATGCGCCGGCCCGTCACCTTGTCGTCGTAGTCGTCCGTGGGAGCCACGCTGCGCAGGTAGAACAGCGCAAACCCGAACGGCGGGTGCATGAAGGATGTCTGCATGTTCACGGCCAGCAGAATCCCGAACCACGTGAGGTCGATGCCGAGCTTGGCCGCCACCGGGCCGACCAAGGGAACGATGATGAAGGCCAGCTCGAAGAAGTCGAGGAAGAAAGCCAGAATGAAGATCAGGATGTTGACGACGATCAGGAAGCCGAGCTGACCACCCGGCAGGCCGGTCAGCAGGTGCTCTACCCAGATAGCGCCGTCGACGGCCTGGAAAGACAGGCTGAAGGTGGTCGAGCCGACCAGGATCATCAGCACGAAGGCCGAGAGCTTGGTCGTGCTGTCCATCGCCTGGCGCATCAGCCGCAGGCTCAGCCGGCGCCGCGAGAACGCCATCACCAGCGCGCCGACAGCGCCCATCGCGCCGCCTTCGGTCGGCGTGGCGATGCCGAGAAAGATCGTGCCGAGCACGAGGAAGATCAGCGCCAGCGGCGGGATCAGCACGAAGGTGACCCGTTCGGCCATGCGCGACAGCAGCTTCAGCCCCAGCGCACGGTTGATCAGCGACAGCACGAAGGCCACGCCGACGCCGACGCACATCGAGGTGACGATCAACTCGTCGGTGGCGATCGTGGCGGGCCGTGACTTCGCGAACAGCACGGAGCAGCAGACCGCGATCAGCAGCAGCACGGCCAGCGAGCGCAGGCCGGCGGAGCCGTCGTCTTCCTTGATCGTGCGCGCCTCGGGTGGCAGCGCCGGCACCATGGCCGGTTTGATCAGGCTGAGCACGAAGATGTAGCCCACGTACATGCCCGTCAACACGAAGCCGGGAATGAAGGCGCCCTTGTACAGGTCGCCCACGCTCTTGCCCAGTTGGTCGGCCAGCACGATCAGCACCAGCGACGGCGGAATGATCTGCGCCAGCGTGCCCGATGCGGCGATCACGCCGCTGGCCACACGCCGGTCGTAGCCATAACGCAGCATGATCGGCAGCGAGATCAAGCCCATCGAGATCACCGACGCGGCGACGACGCCGGTGGTCGCCGCCAGCATCGCGCCGACGAGGATGACCGCATACCCCAGGCCGCCGCGGATCGGGCCGAAGAGTTGGCCGATGGTGTCGAGCAGGTCTTCGGCCATGCCAGATCGCTCGAGGATCAGGCCCATGAAGGTGAAGAACGGAATCGCCAGCAGCGTGTCGTTCTGCATGATGCCGAAGATGCGCAGCGGCAGCGCCTGCATCAGCGATTCGGGCAGCAGTCCGAGTTCGATGCCGACCAGGCCGAAGAACAGCCCGCAGGCTGCGAGCGAGAACGCGACCGAGTAACCGAAGAGCAGGAACACGATCAGGCTGGCGAACATGATCGGCGCCATGTTGGCGGAGATGAAGGCGATCATTTCTGTGCTGCCTTTTCAGCCTGGGCACGAACGAATTCGGCCAGTTCTTCTT
This sequence comes from Rhizobacter sp., assembly GCF_032229685.1. Classification (GTDB taxonomy): domain Bacteria; phylum Pseudomonadota; class Gammaproteobacteria; order Burkholderiales; family Burkholderiaceae_C; genus LMDS01. The sequence goes on from NZ_JAVTWP010000020.1 coordinate 226,485, forward strand.
CTGCGGTCTTGACCAGCTTTCGCACCGTGGGGTCGGGCCCCATGCCCTTGAGGAACGCGACGCGCTTGATCAGTTCTGACAGGCCTTGCACACCGAGCAGCGCGAAGCCCGCAGGCAGCAGGGCGAACACCGGCCAGCGCACCAGGCCGCCAGCGTTGTTCGACATTTCGTGCATCTGATAAGCGCGGATCACGAGCGGCATCGACAGGTCGATCACCACGATCACGAACGGCATCAGGAAACAGCAGATGCCGATGATGTCGATCCAGATCTGGGTGCGTTTGCTGAAGCGCCCGGAGATCACGTCGATCTTCACGTGCTCCTGGCGCAGCAGTGTGTAGCCGGCGGCCAGCAGGAAGACGGCGGCGAACAGGTACCACTGGATCTCGAGCAGGCCGTTGGAGCTCCAGTCGAAGGCCTTGCGCACGACCGCGTTGCCGGCGCTGATCAAGACCGCGGCAAGCACGAGCCAGCCGACCCAGCGGCCCACCCACTCGCTGAAACGATCTATCGCTTGGGAAATCAGGATCAGCACGCGCACGGCGCCTCCACGTTCAAGACTTGAGGGGGATGGGGTCGTGCCTGTTCAGCCCGCCCGCGACTCGCGCGATTCTAGGCAGGCCAACTCGCCCGAACGGGCGGTGTAAGCCCTAGCGCGGCGGCCTGCAGGCGCGCCCGCCTGGCCCGCAGGCCATCACTGGCCCGTGGCGGCCCGGAACAGCTTCCCCGAACGTGCGCCGCTGCGGCAAAAAGCCAGCACCGGCTTGGGCAATTCGTTCAGCAAGGCGGCAAAGCGTGCGATCTGCTCGGGCGTCTGCACTGCGGGCTCGACCGGCAGCCAGGCATAGCTCAGCCCGGCGGCCGAGGCGGCGGCCTGCATCGCTTCGCTCGTGGGCTGCTCGGGCCCGCCTTCGAAGTCGGGCCGGTTGTTGATCACGCTCCTGAAACCGGCGCTGGCCGCCCAGGCCATCTCGGCCACGTCGAGTTGCCCCGTCACGCACACGTCGGCGCTCAATTGCTGGACTGGCGGTGCGCTGCTCATGGTGCAAGGGCCTTCTTGACGGCAGCGGACACGAGGCCCATGTCGGCCTTGCCGGCCAGCCGGGTCTTCACCGCGCCCATCACCTTGCCCATGTCGCCAGGGCCGGCGGCACCCAGCTCGGCGACCACCTTCGCCACTTCGGCGGCCACTTCTTCGGCGCCCAGGCGTTGCGGCAGGTAGGCCTCGAGCACCTGCAGTTCGGCGCTTTCCTTGTCGACCAGGTCTTGCCGGTTGCCGGCTGCGAACTGGGTGATGGAGTCCTTGCGCTGCTTGACCAGCTTGTCGACGATGGCGATGACCGCTACGTCGTCGAGCACGACACGCTCGTCGACTTCGCGTTGTTTGCAGGCTGCGAGCAGGCCGCGGATGGTCAGCAGCCGCGCCGAGTCTTTCGCACGCATGGCGGCCTTCATGTCTTCGGTGATCCGGTCTTTCAGGGTCATGCGAACTCCCAAGGCAGAAATGACAAAGCCCGCAAGGCGCGGGCTTGTGGGTGCGAGCCGGAAGGCTCAGCGCCGCTGAATCAGAACAGCTTCTTCGGCAGCTGCATGCTGCGCACGCGCTTGAAGTGGCGCTTCACGGCCGCAGCCTTCTTGCGCTTGCGCTCGGCGGTGGGCTTTTCGTAGAACTCGCGGGCACGCAGGTCGGTCAGCAGGCCGAGCTTCTCGATGGTGCGCTTGAAGCGGCGCAGTGCCACGTCGAATGGCTCGTTTTCTTTGACGCGAATCGTAGTCATGTAGAGGTTGGATCTTGGGGTAGGCCGCGTGGCTCGTCGCTGCGCGGGGTTGAAACTTCTTCACCAGACTGCGCCTGCAAAGGCGCGCGAGCTCGGCAAAGAACATCGATTATAGCCCGGGCTCAGGCGGTGTGCAATGCGGCCGCCATGGCCCGGGCGCAGGCTGCGGCGCTGGCCCAGGCCCACTGGAAGTTGTAGCCGCCGAGCCAACCGGTCACGTCGACCACCTCGCCGATGAAATGCAGGCCCGGCAAGCGGGCACTTTCGAGGCTTTGCGAGCTGAGTTGCCGGGTGTCGACCCCCCCGGCGGTGACTTCGGCCTTGCGGTAGCCCTCGGTGCCCTGGGGTTTGAGCTCCCAGCGTTGCAGGCGGCCGGCCAGGTCGGCCAGATCGCGGTCGCGCTGGTCGGGCATGGGGCGCTGAGCCAGTTCCGGGGTGGCGGCAAGCCAGGCGTCGGCCAGGCGTTTCGGGATCAGCTCGCCGAGTTCGTTCGCCAACTGGCGCCTGGAAGCGTTCTTCGCTGCCCCCAGCAAGGCCTTCAGGTCACGCCCGGGCGCCAGGTCGACGCGGATCGGCGTTCCTTCGGCCCAGTAGCTGGAAATCTGCAGCACGGCCGGCCCGCTCAGACCCCGGTGGGTGAAGAGCAGGTCTTCGGTGAAGGCGGCCGGTGTCTTGCCGGCGCCGGTTTCGATCTTCACTTCGAGAGCCGCGCCCGACAGCGCCGCGAAGGGCGCCCAGCTCACCGGGTCGAAGGTCAGCGGCACGAGGGCAGGGCGGGTCTCGACGATGCGGTGCCCGAACTGGCGCGCGAGCCGGTAGCCGAAGTCGGTGGCGCCGATCTTCGGGATCGACAGGCCACCCGTCGCGACGACGAGACGAGCAGCGCGCACGGGGCCACGATCGGTGTCGAACTCGAAGCCTGGTGCAGTCGAACGCACGGCCTTCACCGCGCAACCCTGCCAGCGTGTCACGCCGCCTTGTTCGCACTCGCGCAACAGCATCTCGATGACCTGCTCGCTGCTGTCGTCGCAGAAGAGCTGGCCCTTGTGCTTCTCGTGCCAGCCGATGCGGTGGCGTTGCAACAGGCCGATGAAGTCTTGCGGCGTGTAACGCGCCAGGGCCGAGCGGCAGAAGTGCGGGTTGGCCGAAATGAAGTTCGCAGGCGTCGTGTCGCGGTTCGTGAAGTTGCAGCGGCCGCCGCCCGAGATGCGGATCTTTTCGGCGACCTTTGGCGAATGGTCGATGAGCAGCACCTTCAACCCGAGCTGCCCGGCGATGCCGGCGCAATGCAGCCCGGCGGCGCCGGCGCCGACGATCACCGCATCGACATTCACCCCTTCCACCGAAACGGGAACGCCAGCTGCTTGAAGAAGCCGTTGGGCACGTAGTCGCCCACCACGCCATAGTGCTCGGGCCAGGCACGGTCGGACTGCACCGCGGTGCCGAACAGGTGGTCGAGGAAAGCGAAGTGCGCGGCGTAGTTCTTGTCGATGGCCTCGTCGTCCTGCGAGTGGTGCCAGTGGTGGAAGTTCGGCGTCACGATCACGTAGCGCAGCGGGCCGAGCCGCACGCTCACGTTCGCGTGGTTGAACACCGCCTGGAAGCCGACGATGACGATGTAGGTGTCGATCACTTCCTTGCTGAAGCCGAGCACGTAGATGGGTGCCAGCACCAGCGTGCGCGTGATGATCAGCTCGAGGATGTGCTGGCGCGAGCCGGCCAGCCAGTCCATGCTCTTCACGCTGTGGTGCACCGCGTGCAGGCGCCACATCAGCGGCACTTCGTGGTACGCGCGGTGCGTCCAGTACTGCACCAGGTCGGCCACCAGCACGATCAGGAACACGGCCACGAAGAAGTTCAGGTTCTGCACCCAGCCGCGGATGCCGTCGTTCGCGGCCCAGCCGAACAGCTTGTGCACCAGCAGGTTGGTGGCCAGCAGCACGAAACCCACCACCATGTGGTTGACGATGAAGTGGTGGAAGTCGGTCTGCCACTCGGGGCGGAACACCGGCTGGTCCTTGCGCAGCGCGAACAGCTTCTCGATGAAGATGAAGATCAGTGTCGAGCCCAGCAGGTCGAGGATGAACCAGTCGAGGCCGATGTAGGGCGTGTCGTCGGCGAAGTCGTTCACCGGTACCTTGTGGCCACCGAGCGCCAGCGTCAGGCCGATCAGCACGAAAGCTGCCAGCGCCAGCCAGCGCGCACGGCCGCTGATCACGTTGATGAGCGACAACGCGCCGGCCACCACCATGGCCCAGAACATCACCTGTCGCAACACCTCGACGTTGTACGACTTGCGCAGTTGCGGCGTGGTCAGGTACTCGGGGAAGTGGAAGGCCAGCACACCGAGGAAACACAGGATCGCGAGCGACAGCGCGATCACGCCGGTGATCAGCCCCTTGCCCGGGCGCAGGGCGCCGTGCGATTCGGTGAGCTGGTTGAGTTTGTCGAGTTCCTTCATGCGCGCCGCCCCTGGGTTTTGGCGCGCATTATGCGGGCCGGCGCCGGTGCGGAATCAGGCTGCCCGCCCGTGTGCGCGGCTCGAAGCGAGCGTCTGCAAGCCGCGCAGAACGTCGCCGACGATGATGATCGACGGGCTGGCCAGGGCCCGCTCGCGTGTCGTCTTCGCCAGCGTTTCGAGCGTGCACACCGCGTGGCGTTGCTGCGGCAGGCTCACGCTCTGCACCACGGCCGACGGGGTGGCCGCTGGCATCGAACGCAGCAGGCCGGCCTGAACGCCTTCTACCGCCGCCACCCCCATGTAGATCACGAGCGTGAGGCCCTGTGCTGCGGCCGCGCCCAGCGTGGGCCAGTCGAGCGGCGCGCCGCCCTCACGTGCATGGGCCGTCACGAAGATCACGCCGTGCGCGTGGTCGCGGTGCGTGAGCGGCGCGCCGAGTGCCGTTGCCGCGGCCAGGCCTGAGGTGATGCCGTTGACCACCTCGACCTCGATGCCTTGCGCGCGCAGGTGCTCGGCCTCTTCGCCGCCGCGCCCGAAGATGAACGGGTCGCCGCCCTTGAGCCGCACCACGCGTTCACCCTTCAGCGCCTCGGCGGCCATCAGTCTTTCGATGAAGTCCTGCGGCGTGCTCGCGCAGCCGCCGCGCTTGCCGACGTGCACGAGGCGCGCCGAGCGACGCACGAAGCGAAACACTGCATCGCTGACCAGATCGTCGGCCAGCACGACGGTGGCGCGGCGGATCAAGCGCACCGCCTTCAAGGTCAGCAGATCGGCGTCGCCCGGGCCGGCGCCGACGAGTGCCACGTGGCCCGTGGAAAGCTCGTCGGTCATGCGGTCTGCTCCCGGGGCGCGGGCTGTCCCGCGGCCGCCAGCGTGCGCATCAGGCACTCGACCTGGCGTGTCAGTGGCGCGGGGGCGGGCTTCTCGCCGCTGACCACCGACTGGATGTAGCGCGCCGTGGTGGCGGCGTCGTTCGAGCGCGGCAGCAGCGGCAACTCGGTGAGCACGCCTTCGTGCGCCGCATGCGACAGGTCGACGCGCGCCTGGCCGCCGATGAAGACATCGAGCTTCGGCGCACGGCGGGGGTCGGCCACGGGTTCGCCTTCGGTGCCGCGCAAGAGCACCGCATCGGCCGCGGTGTGGCCCAGAAAGCCCGTCAGCAGCGTCGCGTATTCGGGGTGGGTGTAGTTGACGACGCGCACCGTAGCCGCACTGCGGCAGGGCGCCAGCAGCTTGGCGATGGTGTGGCCCGAATTGCGCAAGCCCACCACACGCCGCACTTGCAGCAGCTTCGCCAGCGGCGGGCACAGGTGTTCGGTGGCGATGAACACCGGCTCGCGCCGTGCCCAGCCGTTGTCGATCTCTTCGGCATTGCTCGCAAAAGGCAGACCGAGGTCGTGAAAGATCTCGGCGGTGCTCACGCGCCCGGCGTCGAGCATCGGGCCGTGCACCAGCACCTTCACGCCTTCCTGCGCGAGCAGCAGGGCGAGCAGGGCGGTCAGGTTGGGCAACTTGCGCGCACCGTTGTACGACGGCAGCACGACGCTCGGGCCCTCGGGCACGATCGGGATGCAGCGTGCGTGCGCGGCTTCCAGAAAACCCGCCAGTTCTGGGATCGACTCGCCTTTGATGCGCATCGCGAGCGCGAAAGCACCGATCTCGAGATCGCTCACGCTGCCGTCGAGCACCTGGCTCATCAGGTCATGTGCCTGCACCTGGGTGAGCGAACGGGCGCCTTCCTTGCCGCGGCCGATTTCCCTGATGTAGTTTGCGATCGCCATGCTGCTTCCTCGTGCGGAGAATCGCAATTTTCAGGCCCGCAAACGCGTGCTCGCAACAAGGGCTTGCAGTTTGCGTTCGGTGACGGGCGGGTCAGGCGACCTGATGGCGCTGCTGCACCAGGCGTTTGAGTTCGGGCACGCAAGAGCCGCAGTTGGTGCCGCACTTGAGCTGGTCTTGCAGCTGGGCGAGTTGTGCATCGGCGTTGCCGGTGGCCGTTTCCAGCAAGCTGTCGATCTGGGTGATGCTCACGTCGAAACAACTGCAGACCTGCTTGCCACGCGACACCAGTGCCACCGGCGCCTGGCCACCCGGCACGAGCAGCAAACGGCCATAGGCCTGGGCGGGCAATTCGTCCTGCAACAGCGGTTTGACCCAGGCCTGTGCGCTGATGTCGCCGGCGAGCAGAAAACCTTCGAGGCGTTTGTCGCCATTCACCGTGGCCAGACGCATGCTGCGGCGCTGGCCGCGGCGCTTGTCGGCGTAATGCAGCACTTCGTGCGTGTCGAGGCCCAAGGCCGCTTCGATGCGTGCGATCAGTTCGTCGCCGACGGCCTCGAAAGCGGCGGCGCGAAACAGCACGCCGCTGCGCTCGCGGCCGAAAGGCACGCAGGTCGCGAAAGGGAACGCCGCCATCAGCGGCGCGAGTTGCGAGCGTGCGCGCAAGGCGGCCGCGTCGTCGAGCCAGGCCACGCCGAGCAGCTTCCAGGGCAACTCGGCCTTCAGGATCTTCACGGCCGCGTGTTTCAGCTCGGGCTGTTTCGAACTCGGGCAAAACGCCGGGGATGTGAGCGCGTTCACACCGGCTGCGCGCGCACCGGTGCTGGTGCTGCCCGACAGGAATTCTTCGCCCCAGTGCATTGCGATGAACGCTTGCGCCGGTGTCATCTGCGCGCTGGCGCTGGCCGGCAAGACGATCGAACCGCGCCGAGAGGTGACGTGCACCAGGTCGCCCTCGGCGAGCTTCAGGCGCGCCATGTCCTGCGCATGCAACTCGATCTGCGGCTCGGGCACGTGGCCGAACAGCCAGCCGATGCTCCCGGTGCGGCTCATGCCGTGCCACTGGTCGCGCAACCGCCCGGTGTTGAGCGAGAACGGAAAACGTGCGTCGCGCGGTTCGGCCAGCTTCACGTAGGGCGTGTCGACGAATCGGGCCCGGCCGTCTTCGGTCGGGAACGCGCCGTCTTCGTAGAGGCGCGCCTTGCCCACGGCGGCGCCGGTGGCGAAAGGCCATTGCTGCGCCGCCACGTCGAGCTGCGCGTAGCTGAGCCCGGTGATGTCGAGGTCACGCCCGCGGGTCGATTCGCGGTGTTCGTTCCAGACCGCTTCGGGTGTTGTGTAGGCGAAGCCGCTGGGTGCATCGGGCCGCAGTGTCGCTTCGAGCCGGCGCGCAAACTCGGCGGCGATCTGCCAGTCGTCACGCGCTTCGCCGGCCGCCGGCACCGCGGCGCGCACGCGGCTGATGCGGCGTTCGCTGTTTGTCACCGTGCCCTGCTTTTCGCCCCAGGTGGTGGCGGGCAGCAGCAGGTCGGCGTACGCACAGGTGGCGGTGGTGGCGAAAGCCTCCTGCACGACGACGAACTCGCAGCGTTCGAGCGCACGCCGCACGGTGGCGAGGTCGGGCATCGACTGGGCCGGGTTGGTGCAGGCGATCCACAACGCCTTGATCTCGCCGTCGGCTGCGGCTTCGAACATCTCGACCGCCGTCTTGCCTGGCTTCGAAGGCACGTCGGCCACGTTCCACAGGCGCGCCACCTCGGCGCGGTGTGCTGGGTTCGACAGATCACGGTGCGCGCTGAGCAGGTTCGCCAAGCCGCCGACTTCACGCCCGCCCATCGCGTTCGGTTGCCCGGTGAGCGAAAACGGCCCGGCGCCGGCCTTTCCGATCTGGCCGGTGGCCAGGTGCAGGTTGATCAAGGCTGCGTTCTTGGCGGTGCCGGCACTGCTCTGGTTCAGGCCCTGGCAATAGAGCGAAAGCACCGGCTTGCGTGACGCGCCGGGGGCCAGATCGTCGAGCCCCGCGAACCAGCGTGCTGCCTGTACCAGGTCGGCTTCCCGGATGCCGCAGATCTGCGCCGTGTCCTTGGGCGTGAACTCGCGCACCCGCGTCTTCAGCGCATCGAACCCGTTCGTGTGGGCGGCGATGTAGGCGTTGTCGACCCAGCCTTCCCACAGCATCACGTGCAGCATGCCGTTGAACAGCGCCACGTCGGTGCCGGGCAGGATCTGCAGGAACAGGTCGGCACCCTCGGCGGTTTCGGTCTTGCGCGGGTCGACCACGATGGTGCGCAGCGCGGGGTTGGCACGCTTCGCGTCTTCGATACGGCGGTACAGGATCGGGTGCGCGAAGGCGGTGTTCGAGCCGGCGATGAAGAGCGTGGACGCGTGGTTCAGGTCGTCGTAGCAGGCCGGCGGGGCGTCGGCGCCCAGCGTCTGCTTGTAGCCCGCCACAGCGCTGCTCATGCACAGGCGCGAGTTGGTGTCGACGTTGTTGGTGCCGACCAGGCCCTTGGCGAGCTTGTTGAAGACGTAGTAGTCCTCGGTCAGCAACTGGCCCGAGATGTAGAAGCCGACCGCGTCAGGGCCGTGGGTCTGGATGATGTCGGCGAAGCGACTCGTCGCGGTGCCGAGCGCGTGGTCCCAGCCGACCACGCTGCGCTCGGCGTCGCGCCGCTCGCGCAGCTGGGGCTGCAGCAAACGCGTTTGCATCGTGATGTGCTGGCTTGCCGTGAGGTGCAGCGTGCTGCCCTTGGTGCACAGCCGGCCGAAGTTCGCGGGGTGGTCGGGGTCGCCACGCACGCCGGTGATCTGCGCGCCGTGCGCTTCGATGATCACGCCGCAGCCCACGCCGCAGTACGGGCAGGTCGAGCGCGATTCACGCGCCGCAGGCGGCGCCGTTGCAGCCATGTTCACGCCGTGTGCGGCGCCTGAACGTCGAAGCTGGCGTCGCCGAGCGCGCCGGTGGAAGCACCTGGCCCGCACTTGGGCGCAACCAGGTCGAGCGCCAGCGTGGCGAGTTCGGTGCGGTCGAGGTGGACCTGGCCGGCTTCGACCTTCACGGTGAAGGGCACGGTGCAGCCTTCATCGGGCGCCTTGGCGCAGCCATCGGCCAGGCCGATCGACCAGTTGTGCAGCGGGCAGGCCACGCTTTCGCCGAACACGATGCCCTGGCTCAGCGGCCCGCCCTTGTGCGGGCAACGGTCGAGCAGCGCGAAGACCTTGTCTTCGCTGTTGCGGAACACCGCCACGGCAATGCCCGCGGCGCGCGCAACGCGGCGGGCGCCGAGCACGGGGATGTCGGTGACGAGGCAGATCGGTTTCCAGTCGCTCATGGCGTGTCGGCTCGGTGCGGTTCGTGGAAGAAGTTCAGACCGCGGCGAGCGCCTGGAACTGGCGTGTGTCGACCGAAGCCTTGTCGAACTCGAACCACGGGTCGGGCTCGCCGTCGAGCGAGAACTGCAGCCTTTCCCAGAGCGCCTTGCGCCCGGCGGCGTCTTCGAGGATCTTCTTCTTCACGTGGTCGAGGCCGACGCGGTTCACGTAGTGCACCGTGCGTTCCAGGTACCAGCCTTCTTCGCGGTAGAGCTGGCAGAACGCGCCGGTGTATTCGAGCACCTCGGCGGCGGTCTTGAGCTTGACGAAGAAGTGCGCCACCTCGGTCTTGATGCCGCCATTGCCGGCCACGTACATCTCCCAGCCGGAGTCGACGCCGATGATGCCCACGTCCTTGATGCCGGCCTCGGCGCAGTTGCGCGGGCAGCCGCTGACCGCGAACTTGACCTTGTGCGGTGCGTACATGCGCCACATGGCGCGTTCCAGGTCCTTGCCCATCTGCGTGCTGTCTTGGGTGCCGAAGCGGCACCACTCGCTGCCGACGCAGGTCTTCACGGTGCGCAGTGCTTTCGCGTAGGCGTGGCCGCTCGGCATGCCGATGTCTTTCCACACGTTGACGAGGTCTTCCTTCTTCACGCCGAGCAGGTCGATGCGCTGGCCGCCGGTGACCTTCACGGTCGGGATCTTGTACTTGTCGACAGCATCGGCGATGCGGCGCAACTCGCTCGAGGTGGTCTCGCCGCCCCACATGCGCGGGATCACGCTGTAGCTGCCGTCTTTCTGGATGTTGGCGTGGCTGCGTTCGTTGATGTAGCGCGACTGCGGGTCGTCTTTCGCCTCTTTGGGCCAGCTGCTGATCAGGTAGTAGTTGACGGCGGGGCGGCAGCTCGAGCAGCCGTTGGGTGTGCGCCAGCCGAGTGTCTTGTACACGCCGTCGATCGTGAGCAGCTTCTGCGCGACGATGGCTTCGCGCACCTCGCCGTGGCTGTGGTCGGTGCAGCCGCACATGGCCTTCTTCTTCGGCGTGGCCGAGTAGTCGCCGCCGGCCGTGAACATCAGCAACTGCTCGACCAGGCCGGTGCACGAGCCGCACGACGCACTCGCCTTGGTGTGCTTGCGCACCTCTTCGAGCGTGAACAGGCCCTTTTCCTTGATGACCTTGCAGATCGTGCCCTTGTTGACACCGTTGCAGCCGCAGACCTCGTCGCTGTCGAGCATGGCGGCGGCCTTGCTGTGGCCTTCGTGGCCCACGTCGCCGATGTTCGACTCGCCGAACATCAGCTTGTCGCGAATGTCGCTGACCGAGCGGCCGTCGCGCAGCAGCTTGAAGTACCAGCTGCCGTCGACCGTGTCGCCATAGAGGCAGGCGCCGATCAACTTGTCGTCCTTGATGACGAGCTTCTTGTAGACGCCGCCGTAAGGGTCGCTCATCACGATCTCTTCGCAGTCGCTGTCCTCCGCGCGGCCCGAGGCCGCGCCGGTGAAGTTGCCGGCGCTGAAAAGGTCGATGCCGGTCACCTTGAGCTTGGTGCTGGTCTGGCTGCCGGTGTAGCGGCCGATGCCGAACTCGGCCAGGTGCGTCGCGCAGACCTTGCCCTGCTCGAAGAGCGGTGCGACCAGGCCGTACACGGTGCCGCGGTGCGCGGCGCATTCACCGATCGAGTAGATGCGCGGGTCGGTGATGGTCTGCATCGTGTCGGAAACGACGATGCCACCGCGGTTCTGCGGCCCGCAGTGCAAGCCGATTTTCACCGCGAGTTCGGTGTTGGGGCGAATGCCGGCGGCCATCACGACCAGGTCGGCGGGGATCTCCATGCCGTCCTTGAACTGCACGGCCATCACACGCCCGTCCTTGCCGCCGACCAACTCCTGCGTCTGCGCGCCGATCAGGAACTTGAGGCCACGGTCTTCGAGCGACTTCTGCAGCAGCTTGCCCGCCACCTCGTCGAGCTGGCGCTCCATCAGCCACGGCATGATGTGCACCACGGTCACCTGCATTCCACGCAGCATCAGGCCATTGGCGGCTTCCAGGCCGAGCAGGCCACCGCCGATCACGACCGCGTGTTTGTACTTCGCGGCGGCTTCGATCATCGTGTTGGTGTCGGCGATGTCGCGGTAGGCGATCACGCCGTCGAGGTCCTTGCCCGGCACCGGCAAGATGAAAGGGTTCGAGCCGGTGGCGATCAGCAGGCGGTCGTACTCTTCTTCGGTGCCATCGGCGGCGCGCACTACACGCTGGCGGCGGTCGACTTCGGCGACCTTCTTGCCCAGGTGCAGCCTGATGTTGTTTTCTTCGTACCAGGCCAGTGGGTTGAGAACGATCTCTTCGAGCGTCTGCTCGCCGGCGAGCACCGGGCTGAGCAGAATGCGGTTGTAGTTCGGGTGCGGCTCGGCGCCGAACACGGTGATGTCGTACAGATCGGGGGCAATCTTCAGCAGTTCTTCGAGCGTGCGCACGCCGGCCATGCCGTTGCCGATCATCACGAGCTTCATCTTCTTCATCAGGCGGTCCCCGGCCGCGGGCGTGCGGCTTTCGGCCCAAAAAGAACGCAAACAAGGTGCCAGCGTGGGGTCGAGCGAATGTGATGTTGCGGTGCAGCAGCGCACCGTCGATGGGCAGGCAACTCGGATGGCGCGAGGCGTCAGATAAACAATGCACCGAGACGGTGAGTCACTTTCAGAGTTTTGACGTCGACGGCGTTTCCATCTGCGGGCTGGGCCCGATGGCGGTGCAGCCGAGGGCATCGTTTTCGGGCGACCGCAGGCCGCGCCGAGGCGACCCCGGCCCACCGCACCTGCAAAAAGCGCGTGAAGATTTCATCAAATTAGGGGGTTACAACACGTTTCTCTTGTGCTGCGCTTGCCAAGCGCAGTGCCCAAGACCAAGATCAAAAGAACGGTGTCGCGGGCACCGCGTTGCGCCTTCACTGTGAGTTCATGATCGAGTCGACTACGTCCACACCGCTTGCGCGCGCCGATCTGGCCCGCGAGCTTTGCGCCGCCACGGGCGCTGACCCGGTCGCCTTCGGCGGTGCCTTGCTCGAGCTGCTCGACCGTGTCGAGGTTCTGCTGGCCGTGAAAGACGCGGCGCACGGGCGTTACCTGCACGTGAACCGGCGCATGGCCGAGTTGCTCGACCGCCCGGCCGATCAACTCGTCGGGCTGTCAGACGCCGACCTGCTGGCGCCGGGGCCGGCCGCCACCTTTCGCAGTGCCGAGCAGGCCGCGCTGGCGCAGGCGGCGCCCACGCTGAGCGAGCACCGGCTCGAAAGCCGCGGCCTGAAGCGCGAGTTCAGTGTTACCCGCGTCGTGGTGCCGCGTGCCGACGGTGCCGCGGCTTCGCATCTTCTGTCGGTGTGGGTCGAGAACACCGCCTCTCACCAGCGTGAACAACAACTGGCGCAGGCGCTGCTGCAGATCGAAGCGCAGCAAGTGGCGGCCGAACAACTGCGCAGCGAGACCCAGGACCAGTCGCTGCGTGACGGCGCCACCGGCCTCTACCTGCGTTTGCACTTCGACGATCAGCTGCGCCGCGAGGTCGACCTGTCGTCACGAGAGCACCGTGAATTCGCGCTCGTGTCGATCGCGCTCGACCCGGCCTCGGACGCGGTGCGCGCGCTCGGCAGCGAAGCGCGCACCCGTGTGCTCGAAGCGCTCGGCCGCCTGCTGCGTGGCAACACCCGGGCGATGGACGCTTCGTGCCGGCTCGACGAAGACCGCTTCGCGGTGCTGCTCTCGGGCGTGGGCCTGGCCACCGCGCATTCGCGCATGGAGGGCCTGCGCCGGCAGTGCGCCACGCAGATCGTCGTGCTCGACGGGCGCGATCTCGGCTTCACCGTGTCGATGGGCGTGGCGAGCTTCCCGCACACCGCGCACACCGAAGACGAGTTGATGGGCGCGGCCGAACTGGCGCTTGCCGAGGCGCGCAAGCGGGGCGGCAACCACGTGGCGCTGGCGAGCATCCGCTTCGAACTCGGCGCGGCTTGAGCACTCGGGCCAGCGCCGGTTTCCGGTGCCCCATCTCATCAGCCGTTGAAAGCCTTGTAGATCATGTAGCCGGCGAGGGCATACAGCAGCACCGCGAAGGCCCGCTGGAGTTGCCCCACATCGAGCCGGTGCGCGGCGCGTGCGCCCATGGGCGCGGTGAGCACACTGGCCGCCGCGATCGTCAGCAGCGCTGGCAGGTAGATGAACCCGAGGGTGCCGGCCGGCATGTCGGGCAGCGACCAGCCGGCGTACACGTAGCCGACCGTCCCGCCGAAGGCGATTGGCAGGCCCAGCGCCGATGAGGTCGCCACGGCGTTGTGGATCGGCACGTTGCGTGAGGTCATGAACGGCACCGAGACAAAAGCGCCACCGGCGCCCACCAGCGCCGAGAGCGTGCCGATCACACCGCCGGCGGCCAGCATGCCGGCCGTCCCGGGCAACTGCCGGGTTGGCTTCGGTGCTTTTTTCAGGAAGATGCGGGTGGCCGAATAGCTGATGAAAACCGCGAACAGCACGGCCAGCACCTGCGCGGGCAGGGCCTTGGCGACCTGCGCGCCGAGCAGCGAGCCGAGCACGATGCCGGGCGCGAGCAGGCGCGCCACGTCCCAACGCACGACGCCGCGCCGGTGGTGCGCGCGCACCGAAGAGATCGACGTGAAGAGGATCGTCGCGAGCGAGGTGGCGACCGCCATCTTCACGACGTATTGCGGCGCAACCGCCTTCGACGACAGCAGCAGCGTCACGAAAGGCACCATCAGCATGCCGCCGCCGATGCCGAGCAGCCCGGCCAAGAAGCCGGTGATCGAACCCAGCAACAACAACTCGACGATGATCTGCCAACCCAGCCCGGAACCCTCGGCGAAAAAGCTCATCCAGGCCCCAGGAGCGCGAGCACTGCCGACCATTCTTCGGGCGTGACCGGCGTGATCGACAGCCGGTTGCCGCGCCGCAGCACCTGCATCGTCGCGAGTTCGGGCGCCAGACGCATCTGCGCGAGCGACAGCAGACGCGTCTTGCGCTCGAGCTTCACGTCGACGTGCACCCAGCGTGGCGCGGCATGGCCCGATCGTGGGTCGAAGTAGGGGCTGCGCGGCTGGAACTGGGTTTCATCGGGGTAGGCCGCACTCGCCACGGTGGCGAGGCCGGCCACGCCAGGTTCTGGGCAACTCGAGTGATAGAAGAGCACACCATCGCCGATCTTCATGTCGTCGCGCATGAAGTTACGCGACTGGTAGTTGCGCACCCCGACCCAGGGCACGGTCTGAGCCGGCGCTTCGGCGAGATCGTCGATCGAGCACTCCGAAGGCTCGCTCTTCATCAGCCAGTACATCGTTGCCCCCTGCTGCGAGCGTGTGTTCACGCTTCGGAACTTCTGGTCTGGTTCAAATAAGGTGTCCGCCGCGAGCCGTGAGCCGCATTCCTGAACCCAGGCAGTTCAGGTGGGCGAGGTCAGCCGGGCTTCGGGTTCATCTGACGCGAGACGATCACACCAGCCGAGCGATGTTCCAAGCCCTTGCTCGTAAGAGCATCGGTTCAAGGAAATATAAAGCTCACGCGAATGCGACGGACGAATTCATTCTACGCGGGCGCGCTGTTTCGGTCACAGCAATTGACCATCGGCGCCGAGGGCCCGATCGAGGCGGCGGATCAGCGCGTCGACGTCGACATCGCTGCCGGCACCGGCACCGCTCGCTGCCGCCGCCGCGGCCCGCGCCGGCGGCCTGGCGGCCAGCGCGTACGCCAGGTTCAGTGCGGCCAGCACGGCGATGCGCTCGCGTGCTTTCACCTTGCCACCGTCGCGGATCGCGCTCATTTCCTTGTCGACGTTGTTCACGGCTTCGAGCAGGGCGCTCTCGCCGCCGTCGGGGCAACCCAGGATGTAGCTTTGCCCGAGGATCGTGACTTCCATCTGCTTCATGTGCTGCTCCCGGTGCCGTCGGGTTCGGTGGCCATGGCGTCGGGCGCTTGTTCGGTGGGCAGGCGTTCGAGCAGGGCATCGATCCGGCTGCGCGCCGCGTTCAGTCGCGAACGCAGGTTGTCGCGTTCGTGGGTCACGGTGCCGAGCTGTTGTTCGAGCAGCGCGTTGGTGCGTTGCAGTTCCTCGTGGCGCAAAAGCAGGCGCTCGACCCGGTCGGCGAGTTCTTCGATCTTCGACATGGCTTGGGATCTGGCGTGGCGAGAACCGCGATTGTAGGCGTCGCCTCTGCTTACAATGAGCGCGTTGGTGCCCGTGTCGGCGTTCATGTCGACACAGTTAAACGGGAAGCAGAAGGAAGTCACGTGCAGTCGTGGCAACCGAATCTGCGCTGCCCCCGCAACGGTACGGCGGACGAAGCAAAGCTCCTCGCGGAGCGCGCTTCAGCTCTTGCGCACACACCACTGAAGGCTCGCGCTTTCGGGAAGGTCGCCAGGGTCGTTCCGCCAGCCCGGATACCGGCCAACACGCGGACGCTGCCCTCGGGCCGCGTTCATACCGCAGGCACCCGCGGGGAAGCGGGTGGTTTGCATCTGTTCCGGGTCATTCATCCATGCGTTCCATTCTCTCGGCGCCACGCGCGCCCCGGGCTGCCGTCAGCCCGATCTGCCTGTGCCTGCTCGCCGCTTTTGCGGCAACCGCTTCGGCTCAGACCACGCTGCAACCCATCGTCGTGAGCGGCAGCCGCGAGCCGCAGCCACTCGACCGCGTCACCGCCGACGTGGTCGTGATCGATGCCGAGCGCATCCGATCCAGCACCGCCGATTCCATCGAAGACCTGCTGCGCCGCGAAGCCGGCCTGCAGCTCGGCCGCAACGGCGGCCCCGGCAAGAGTTCGAGCACCTTCATTCGCGGCGCGGCCTCGAACAGCGTGGTCGTGCTGGTCGACGGTGTGCGCATCGGTTCTGCCACCCTCGGGCAGGCCCAGTTCGAGGGCATCAGCCTCGCGCAGATCGAGCGCATCGAAGTGCTGCGCGGGCCGGGCTCCAGCCTCTACGGTGCCGACGCGGTGGGCGGCGTGGTGCAGATCTTCACCACGCAGGGCGAAGGCGCCCCGCGCGTCAACGCCAACGCAGCGGTCGGCTCATACCATTCCTACGAAGCCGGCCTCGGGGTCAGCGGCGCGCAGCAGGGCTTCGACTACGCCGTCTCGCTGGCGCGCGACAGCAGCCGCGGCGTCTCCGCCTTGCGGCCGGGTGATCAGTTCGGCAACTACAACCCCGACCGTGACGGCTACAAGCGCGACAGCGCCTTGTTCAAACTCGGCTACACGCCGGCGGCCGGTCACCGCATCGGCCTGAGCTGGAACCACGCCAAGCTCGATTCGCAGTACGACGCCAGCGAGTTCCTGGCCTCCAACGGTTTCAACCAGGACGCCACGCCAGACTTCCGCGGCAAGCTGAAGAACGACGTGGTGTCGCTCGACTACCGCGGCGTGATCACGCCGGCCTGGACGACCAGTGCTCAACTCGCCCACAACGACGACGACCTGGTCAGCGGAGGCACGGTGAAGTCACGCTATCGCACCCAGCGCGAGCAGTTCACCTGGCAGAACGCCTGGACGCCCCTGGCCGGCCAGCAGCTCGTCTTCGCCTACGAACACCTGCGAGAGAAGGCCCAGGGCGAAGATTATGTCGCCCACGTGAAGCGTGACAACAACGCGCTCGTGCTCGGATACACCGGCCAGTTCGGCGCGCACGTGCTGCAAGCCGACGTGCGCCACGACAACAACTCCGTCTACGGCAACAACACCACCGGGCGGCTTGGCTGGAGCATGGAGGTCGCGAAGAACACGCGCGTGCGCGCCCTGGCCGGCAACACTTTCCGCGCGCCGAGTTTCAACGAGCTGTACTACCCCGGCTACGGCGTCGACAGCGTCAGCGCCGAGCGTGGCCGCAGCATCGAGCTGGGGCTGACCTGGCGCGAGGCCGGCAGCGAACTCGCCGCCAGCGTGTACCGCAACCGCGTGCGCGATCTGATCGCTTACGAGCCCGACCCCACGCCGCCGAACTGCCCGGCCGACCCGGCCTATGCCTTCGGTTGTGCGCGCAACATCGGCAACGCGCGCATGCAGGGCGCCACGCTGTCGGGCTCGCACCGCTTCGGCAGCCTGCGCGTCGCCGCCACGCTCGATGTGCTCGACGCACAAGACACCGATGCGAAGACCCGGCTGACCCGCCGCGCGGCACACCAGGAAAGCCTCAGCGCCGACTACGACATGGGACCGTACAGCTTTGGCGCCGCGCTGCTCGCGGTGGGCGAACGGCCGGAAGGCAACAGGCGGCTCGGCAGCTACGAAACCCTCGACCTGCGCGCGCGCTGGCGCTTCGCACCGCAATGGCAACTGGAAGCGAAGCTGCTGAACGCGACCGGGCGCGACTACGAGCCGACGCGCGACTACCAGGCGCTCGGCCGCCAGGCCTGGATCGGTGTGCGCTTCGACGGCCGCGGCCTGTGAGCGGTGCCCGTGGCCGCGCATGAGTTGATCCTCGGTGGCCAGCGCAGCGGCAAGTCGCGCTGCGCCGAAGCGCGTGCCGTGGCGTGGCTCGCGCGGCCCGGCCACTCGGCCTTGCTGCTGGCCACGGCGCAGGCTCTCGACGACGAGATGCGCGCGCGCATCGGCCGGCACAAGGCCGATCGCGCTTCTCACGTGCCCGGTCTCGGCACGCTCGAAGTGCCACTCGACCTGGCAGGCGCCATGCGCGAGCACAGCGCGCCGCAGCGCCTGGTGGTGATCGACTGCCTGACCTTGTGGTGGACCAACCTCGTGATGCCGGTGGCCGGCAGCGTGTTGCCGCCGGCCGGCTGGGCCGACGCGCGCGAGTCGCTCTGCGCCGCTTTGCGGGCCGCTCGCGGCCCGGTGCTGCTGGTGTCCAACGAGATCGGCCTCGGCGTCTCGCCGATCTCGCCCGAGGCGCGCGCCTTTGTCGACGGCCTCGGCTGGTTGCACCAGTCGGTGGCAGCCACCTGCACGAACGTGACGCTGATGGTGGCCGGCATCGAAGTGCCGGTCAAACGAGCTGCCGCATGAAAACGCGCTTTGCCTCTGTCGCCCTGCTGGCTGCGTTGCTGTTTCCGATGCTCGCGGTGGCCCAGATCACATTGCGCGACGACCGCGGCGCCACGCTCGTGCTGCCGGCGCCTCCGCAACGCATCGTGAGCCTGCTGCCGTCTCTCACCGAAAGCGTGTGTGCGCTCGGTGCGTGCGCGCGTTTGGTCGGCACCGACCGGTTCTCGAATTCACCGGTCAGCGTGATCGCACTGCCCAAGCTCGGTGGCCTCGACGACGCGCAGATCGAGCGCATCGTGGCGCTGCGGCCCGACGTGGTGTTGCTCTCGGCGTCCGCCCGCGTGATCGACCGGCTCGAAGCGCTCGGCCTGAAAGTGCTGGTGCTCGAATCGCGTGACCACGCCGACGTGAAACGCACCCTCGTGCTGCTGGCG
This sequence comes from Rhizobacter sp., assembly GCF_032229685.1. Taxonomy (GTDB): domain Bacteria; phylum Pseudomonadota; class Gammaproteobacteria; order Burkholderiales; family Burkholderiaceae_C; genus LMDS01. The sequence goes on from NZ_JAVTWP010000020.1 coordinate 245,242, forward strand.
CTGATGCTCGGCACACCGGCCGAAGCCGATCGGGTGTCGTCTGCGATCGAACGCGATATGCAGGTCGCCAGCGAGCGTGTGCCGCCTGCGCTGCGCGGCCGCAAGGTGTACTTCGAGGTGGACGCCACGCCCTATGCGGCCGGCGCCGGCTCGTTCATCGGCGAAACGCTGGCCCGCCTCGGCCTGGCCAACGCGGTGCCGGCCGAGCTCGGGCCGTTCCCCAAGCTGAACCCGGAATACGTGGTGCGCCTGCAGCCCGACATCGTGATGGCCAACGACCGCAACCTCGCCGACATGCCACGCCGCCCGGGCTGGGCCACGCTGCGTGCGCTCAAGGCCGGGCACAGCTGCGGCTTCGGCGTCGACCGCTACGAACTGCTGATCCGGCCCGGCCCGCGCATGGGCGAAGCCGCACTCGCGCTGGCCGACTGCCTGGTCGCGATCTCGAAAGTGCGCTGATGCACGAGCCCGACCGCCAGCGCCGCCAGCGCCTCGCCCTTGGGCTGGCGTTGCTCACGTTGCTGCTGCTCGCTGCGGGCCTGGCGGCCGGCAGCGAAGGCTGGTCGTGGCGGGATCTGCTGCGCACCTGGAGCGGGCCCGACGGCGCGCTCATCATCGGCGAGATCCGCGCGCCACGAACCCTGGGTGCGTGGTTGACGGGTGCGCTGCTCGGTCTGGCCGGTGCGGTGGCACAAGGCCTGTTCCGCAACCCGCTGGCCGACCCGTACCTGCTCGGTTCGGCGTCGGGCGCCTCGCTCGGCGTGGTTCTGGTGCTCGCCGCCAGCGCGCTCGGCGGCCACGCCATCAGCCTGGCCACGGCCGACGCGCTGGCCCGCTTCGGGCTGGTCGGCGCAGCCTTCTTGGGCGCCTTGCTCGGTGTCATGCTCACGCTGGCGCTGGCTCGTGGGGCGCAGCAGACCTCGCGTCTTCTGCTGGCCGGCGTGGTGGTCGGCGTGGTGCTCTCGGCGGTGAACGATCTTGTCACCGCCGCCGCACCCGACGCCTTGCGCGGCAAACAAGCGTTCATGCTTGGCGCCACCGGCTTTCTGGGCTGGAGCAGTTGTGTCGCGCTCGCCATCGGCCTGGCGCTCACGCTGCCGGTGAGCTGGCGGCTCGCACGCACGCTCGACGCGCTGACGCTCGGCGTCGACAGCGCACTCAGCCTCGGCCTGGCGCTGCCACGCATTCGGCTGGCGCTCGTGACGGCGCTGGCACTGGCGACCGGGCTGGCGGTGTCGCAGTCGGGCTTGATCGCTTTTGTCGGCCTCGTGTCGCCCCACCTGGTGCGCCGCTTTGCGCCGGCCACCCATGGCTTCACTCTGGTGGCCAGTGCGGCCGCCGGCGGCACGCTGCTGCTGATGGCCGACGTGCTCGCACGCACACTGATCGCGCCGCAGGAAGTGCCGGTCGGTGTTCTGACCGCCTTGCTGGGCGGCGGATACCTGGTTTGGCTGCTGCACCGGCGGGTGTCATGACGGCCTCGTTGACTGCCCACCACCTGAGTGTGCGGCTCGGCAGCACGCAGGCGCTGGCCGGTGTCAGCCTGGCCTTGCAACCCGGCTGGACGGCCATCGTCGGCCCGAACGGCGCTGGCAAGTCGACCTTGCTGCGCGTGCTCGCGGGCTTGCAGAAACCCGATGCCGGCGAAGTGCAGCTGAACGGCAAGCCACTCGCGCTGTGGCCGCCGCGCGAGCGTGCGATGCAGATGGCATGGCTGGCGCAGCAGGGCAAAGCCAGCGGCGAACTCACGGTGCGTGAGGTCGTGCACCTCGGGCGTTTGCCGCGGCTCGGCTTGTTCACGGCGCCCACGGCCGAAGACGAAGCCCGTGTCGACCGGGCGATGGCCGATGCCGAATGCACGGCCTGGCAACAGCGCCGACTGCACGAGCTGTCGGGCGGCGAGCGGCAGCGCGTGCTGTTGGCCCGCGCGCTCGCGGTCGACGCACCCTGGCTGCTGCTCGACGAACCCACGACGCACCTCGACCCGCCCCACCAGGTGGCGCTGGTGCGGCTCGTGCAGCGCCAGGTGCGCGCCGGCGTGACCGTGGTCAGCGTGTTGCATGACCTGTCGCTCGCGCTGCTCGCCGACCGGCTGATCGTGATGGACCGCGGCCGCATCGTCGCCGCAGGTTCGCGCGACCACGCGGCGCTGCACACAGCGCTGGTGAATGTGTTTGGCAGCGCGATCCGCATCGTGCCTTTCGAATCGCGCTGGGTCGCGGTGCCGCATCTGGAGCTGTGATGCAGACACAAGCCCGAGCCGCCATCAGCTGGAGCGCCGGCAAAGACTCTTGCCTGGCCTGGCTGCGCGCCTGCGAACAAGGGCTGGCCGTGACCAGCTTCGTGACGATGTGCGATGCCGACGGCACAAGCAAGTCACACGCCTTGCCGCCGGCGCTGGTCGAAGCGCAGCTGTGCGCCATCGGCGGTGAATGGCTGCCGGTGAACGTGGCCCCGGGCGAGTACGCGCAGGCTTTTGGTTCGGCCTTGCGGAGCCTGCGCGACAGCGGCCACACGCACATGGTGTTCGGCGACATCGACCTCGCCGCCCACCGCGACTGGATCGAACCGGAATGCGAACGCGCCGGCCTGCTCGCCGTGTTCCCGCTCTGGGGGCAGCCGCGCGCTGCGCTGGCAGAAGAGATCGTTGCGCGCGGCATTCGCGCCCGCACCGTCTGCGTCGACACACGCTGGCTCGACGCGAGCTTCTGTGGTGTCGACTACGACGCCGCCTTTCTGGCTCGCCTGCCCGAAGGCGTGTGCCCGTGTGGCGAGGACGGCGAGTTCCACACCTTCGTTTTCGGTGGCCCCGGTTTCGCGCACGAGCTGCCAATTCAAAACGCCGCGCAACGCCGTGTGCGATCGGTGCCACCCTGGGCGCCGACCGAGTTCGTCTTTCAGACGTTCGTGCCCGCGTGGCACCGGGTTGCCTCGCCGGGCTGGCCATGACCGCGCGCGTCGTGATGGTGCTGGGCACGACCAGCGGCGCCGGCAAGAGCTGGCTCGCGACGGCGTTGTGCCGCTGGTACGCGCGGCAAGGGTTGAAGGTTGCGCCTTTCAAGGCGCAGAACATGAGCAACAACGCGCGCGTGGTGCCGGCCACCGAGGGTGCGCTGGGCGAGATCGGCAGCGCGCAGTACTTCCAGGCGCTGGCTGCGCGTGCGCTGCCCGAGGTGCGCATGAACCCGGTCCTGCTCAAGCCCGAGAACGACACGGGCAGCCAGGTGGTCGTGATGGGCCGGGTGCGCCCCGATCTCGCCACCGTGCCCTGGCGCGAGCGCAGCGAGCACTTGTGGCCGCACGCACGCGACGCGCTCGACGCGTTGAGGAATGAACACGACCTGGTCGTGATCGAAGGGGCGGGCTCGCCGGCCGAGATCAACCTGCACACGAGCGACTACGTCAACATGCGAACGGCCTTGCACGCCCGCGCCGCCTGCCTGCTGGTGACCGACATCGACCGTGGCGGCGCTTTCGCCCACCTCTACGGCACGCACCAGCTCTTGCCGGCGGCGGAACGCGCGCTGATTCGGGGTTATGTGTTGAACCGGTTTCGCGGCGATGCAGCCTTGCTCGCGCCCGGCCCCGAGCAGTTGCAGCAACTCACGGGCGTGCCCACGCTCGCGGTCTTGCCGATGTGGCGCGGCCACGGTCTGCCTGAAGAAGACGGCGTCTTCGACGGCATAAGCGGCGTCGCGCAAGGCGGCGTTCGAGTTGCGGTCGTGGCGTACCCGCAGATCAGCAACCTCGACGAGTTTCAGCCGCTGCGCCACTGCACGGGTGTTCGTCTGAGCTGGGCACGAAGTGCGGCCGAGCTCGATGGTGCCGACTGGATCGTGCTGCCCGGCTCCAAGCGCACTGGCACCGACCTCGAGTGGCTGCGCGCCACTGGCATGGGCGAGGCTGTGCAGCGCCATGCCGCGCGAGGAGGGCGGGTGCTGGGCATTTGTGGCGGCCTGCAGATGCTCGGGTGCCAACTGCTCGACCCGCACGGAATCGAAGGCCACGCGGGTGGCCGGAGCGACGGGCTGTCGTTGCTGCCTATCGACACCCACTTCGAGGCGGCAAAGTCACTGCGCCATACGCGTGCGCGCTTCGATGCGCCCGAGGGCAACTGGTCGGCGCTCGCCGGAGTCGCGTTCGACGGCTACGAGATCCGCTGCGGCCAGACCCGGGCGCACGCCGCCGCGGTGGCGGCCTTGCGCAACCACGAAGGCGAAGCCATCGGCTGGCAACGGGGCACGGTGCTGGGCGTGTACGCGCATGGTCTGTTCGAGTCGGCTGACGTGATGCGCGTGCTCTTCGGCGCCACGTTCAGGCCGCTCGATGCCGTGTTCGATGGCCTCGCCGATTTCATCGACGCCCGCTTCGAGCCCGGCTCGTTGATGCGTCTCGCCGAGGGCACGACATGAACGATCTCATTGCGCCGATCGCGCCGGTCGAGGACGGTGCGCTTGCACGGCGCCTGCAACATCGGCTCGACCAGAAGACCAAACCGCTGGGTGCGCTCGGCCGGCTCGAAACGCTGGCACTGCAGATCGGCCTCGTCCAGCAGACCGAACAACCCCTCTTGCGCGAACCGCAGGTGCTGGTGTTCGCCGCCGACCATGGCCTTGCCGCCCAAGGCGTGTCGGCCTACCCGAGCGACGTGACCTGGCAGATGGTCGAGAACTTTCTCGCGGGCGATGCCGCCGTCAGCGTGCTGGCGCGTCAGCACGGCCTGGCCCTCACCGTGGTCGATGCGGGCGTGCGCCACACCTTCGCTGCACGCCCGGGCTTGCTCGACCGGAAGATCGGCCTCGGCACGGCCGATGCCTCGAAGGGCGAAGCCATGACCCACGCGCAGTGCGCAGCGGCAATCCGCAGCGGCGGCGCTGTCGTTCGTGGCCTGCCCGGCAATGTGGTGCTGCTCGGCGAGATGGGCATCGGCAACACCTCGAGCGCGGCCTTGTTGCTGGCCCGGCTGGCAGGCGCCGACATCAGCGCCTGCGTCGGCCGCGGCACCGGCCTCGACGACGCTGGCCTGGCGCACAAACGCCAGGTGCTGCGCGCGGTGCTGGACCGCCACGCGCTGGCGCAGACGCCGCTCGAAGCGCTGGCGGCGTTCGGCGGCTTCGAGATCGCGATGATGGCCGGCGCCGCGTTGCAGGCCGCGAGCGAACGCCGGTTCGTCGTCGTCGACGGGTTCATCGCCGGGGCGGCGGTGTTGGTGGCCGCGACGATCACCCCCGAGCTGCTGGGCTACTGCGTGTTCGCGCATCGGTCCGAAGAAGCGGGGCACCGCCTGATGCTGCAGCACCTCGGCGTGCAGGCCGTGCTCGACCTCGGCCTGCGGCTGGGTGAAGGTTCGGGCGCGGTGCTGGCCTGGCCGCTGATCGTGAGCGCGGTGCGGCTGCTGAACGAGATGGCCAGTTTCGAGTCGGCCGGTGTGTCGAAGCGCGAGAGCCCGTGATCCACGAACTGCGCCTCTTCTTCGTCGCGCTGCAGTTCCTGACGCGCGTGCCGAGCCCGGCGTGGGTCGGCTTCGAACCCGAGTGGCTGAACCAGAGTGCGCGGCACTTCCCGGCAGTCGGCCTGCTGGTGGGCGCCCTCGCGGCGCTCGTGCTTGTGTTGGGCGAGGTGTTGTTTACGCCCGCCGTGGCGGTTGGCTTGTCGATGGCGGCGACCTTGCTTTTCACGGGGGCATTCCATGAAGACGGCTGGGCCGACACCTGCGACGCGCTCGGCGGTGGTGCGAGTGTCAGCCGCGAACGGGCGCTCGTCATCATGAAGGACTCGCGCATCGGCACCTACGGCGCGGCGGGGCTGGTGCTGATGCTGGGCCTGAAGGCCGCCACGCTGACGGCCTTGCCGCTGGCGCTGGCCGTGCCGGCCCTGTTGTTCGCGCACACGGCCAGCCGCGCCGCGGCGGTCGCACTGATCCGCTGTTTGCCGTATGCCGGCGACGTGGAGCATGCCAAGGCGAAGCCGCTCGCGCAGCGCATCTCGGCCGCCGGGCTCGGCGTGGCCCTGGGCTGGGTGTTCATGCTGTGCCTGGTGCTGGTCTGGGCGGCGCAGCGCTGGCACGAGCCGGCGGTGCCGGCGGCAGTCGTGATCGGGCTGATGGCGGTGGTGGCTGTGGCGGCCTGGTGCACGCGCTGGTTCCGCCAGCGCCTCGGCGGCTACACCGGCGACACGCTCGGTGCCACGCAGCAGCTCACCGAATTGGCGGCCTTGCTGGCCTGGCTGGGTGTGGCAGGCGCCTGATGGCCGGCACGGCAGAACTCGCGGTGTGGCGGCACCCGAAGCCGATCGACGTGCAAGGCCGTTGCATCGGCCGCACCGACGCGCGCGTCGACCGCCGCAAGGCCAAGCGCCTGGCGCACCGGATTCGCCGCTGGGCGCGCCAGCAGGGCGCGCCGCGTGTGGTGCTCACCTCGCGCCTGCAGCGCGCGGTGAGCGTCGGCCGCGTTCTTGCGGGCTGGGGCTGGCAACACCGCGTCGATGCACGCTTGGACGAGATGGACTTTGGCGAGTGGGACGGGCGGGCGTGGGACACGATCGGCGCCGATGCCGTCGGTGCCTGGTGTGAAGCCTTCGCAGAACTCGCGCCGGGCGGCGGTGAGTCGGTCTCGGCACTACTGTCGCGTTGCGGCACGCTGCTGGCCGAACTGCACGCCGCTGCAGCGCCAACTAGCGTGGTGGGTCACGCCGGCTGGATCAGCGCGGCACTCTGGCTGCAGCGCTGCGATTCGCGCGCGCCGAGCGCTGCCGAGTGGCCGGGCGCTGTCAGCTACTCGACCCGGGTGTTGCTGGCGCGCCCGGGTCCTTGACCTCGATCAGGTCGAGCGGCATCGGCATCGTCGTCAGCCGGTTCGGCGTGCTCGTTTCCCAGAGCGCGCCGGGCGCAGTGTCGACGGTGGCGCTGACCACGTGCATCAGCGTGAGGCTGGCGCGCGCCGCGATCTTGCGCAGTGACTGGATCTGCCGCTGTGACCACTCGACCGGCGCACCGGTCTGCTCGCAGCTGAAGGTGCCGAAGAGTTCGCCGTTGACGGCGAAACACATGTCCATCAACGAGGCCACGTTGGACGGCCCCAGGTAGCCGGCCATGAAGACGGCCGTGATCGGATCGGCCTGCGCTTCGGGCACCGAGACGAAGCCGTCGCGCAACAGGTGCTCGAAGTACGGGCCGCTGCCGGCGCCCAGCATGTCGACGGCCGTGACCATGCGGTCTTGAACGGCGTCGAACATCGCGACGCTTCGCAAGGCGCGGCCTTCGGCGGTGTCGACAAAAACACGCACCCCTGCCCGCGAGCAGCCGATCTGGGTGGCGACGAAGCGGGTGAACTGCTCGAGGAACTGCGCGCTGTCGATCTCGCCGCGTTCGAGGCGCCCCGAAATCACCTGCAGGTCTTCTTGCTCACCCATGGCGAATTATGAAACGGCACCTGCGCGGCGAACAGCATTTATGCGCCACTAAGACACGCTTGGCTCGACGCCACGCTCGGCCAGAAACGCCGGGCCAGTGTCGCAGTAGCGCAGCACGCTGCACTGTTCGCACAGCGGCCGGCGCGCCTGGCAGACGTAGCGGCCATGCAGGATCAGCCAGTGGTGCGCGTCGACCAGAAATTCGGCCGGGATGCGCTCGAGCAGCTTCTTCTCGACGGCCAGCTCGTTCGCACCCGGTGCGAGCCCAGTGCGGTTACCCAGGCGGAACAGATGCGTGTCGACCGCCATGGTCGGCTCGCCGAACGCCACGTTGAGCACCACGTTGGCGGTCTTGCGGCCGACGCCGGGCAAGGCTTCGAGCGCCTCGCGCGTGCGCGGCACCCGCGAGCCGTGGCGCTCGACGAGGATCCGGCTGGTTTCGAGCAGGTTCTTCGCCTTGTTGCGGAACAGGCCGATGGTGCGGATGTGTTCGGTGAGCGCGTCGAGCCCCAGCGCGACGATCTGCGCCGGCGTGTTCGCGACGACGAAGAGCCGGCGCGTCGCCTTGTTCACGCCCACGTCGGTGGCCTGGGCCGACAGCAGCACGGCGGCCAGCAGCTCGAACACACTGGTGTATTCGAGCTCGGTCTGCGGGCTCGGGTTCGCGGCGCGCAGTGTGGCGAAGAAGTTGTAGACGTTGGCGTCGTTCATGGCCGTCGGCTCTGGCTGGGCGACATTTGGTTCAGTCGCTGTTCCGCTTCCGTCCTTTCACGCTCGACCCTGAATTGACGAAAGCCGTAGCGCTCGCGTGCGGCCAACGCGAGCGGTTCGCTCCACGCGGCCCAGCCGGTGCGCGAGCCGGTCTGTGGCACGAGTGAAATGCAGTCGACCGGGCAGGCCGGCAGGCACAGCTCGCAGCCGGTGCACTGTGCATCGATCACGGTGTGCATCTGCTTCGGTGCGCCCACGATGCAATCGACCGGGCAGGCCTTGATGCACAGCGTGCAACCGATGCACCAGGCTTCGTCGATCACGGCGAGCTGGCGCGGGGCTTCCACGCCGTTCTGCGGGTTCAGAGGCAGCTCCGGCAGGCCGGCGATGCGCGCCAGCCGCGTGACGCCTTCAGCACCCCCGGGCGGGCACTGGTTGATCGGGGCTTCGCCGGCAGCGATCGCCTCGGCGTAGCGGCGGCAGTCGGGGTAACCGCAGCGGGTGCACTGCGTTTGCGGCAGCGCCGCGTCGAGCGCCGCCGCGAGCGCAGCGATGTCGCCCGGCGTCACGGCCTTATCGCGCCCGGCGCACGGCCTTCTTGGCAGGCGCTGCTTTGGGCGCAGCGCTTCGTGGGGTGGGCGCGGCGATGGCCTTGGGCGCGCGTTTCTTCGGCGCGGCCGCAGCGCCCTGGTGGTTGGCGATGAACTCGCGCACGGTCGGGTAGACCTTTTCGCGCCAGCGCCGGCCCGAGAAGATGCCGTAGTGTCCGGCACCGATCGCGTCGTAATGGAACTGGCGCTCTTTCGGGATGCCGGTGCACAGGCCGTGCGCGGCGCGGGTCTGGCCGGCGCCCGAGATGTCGTCGAGCTCGCCTTCGATCGTCAGCAGCGCGGTGCCCTTGATGTCTTGCGGGCGCACCAGCTGGCCGCCGACCTTCCAGGTGCCGTTGACGAGCGCGAAGTCCTGGAACACGGTCTTGATGGTGTCGAGGTAGTACTCGGCGGGCATGTCGAGCACCGCGTTGTACTCGTCGTAGAAGTCGCGGTGGAACTCGACGCTGCTGTCGTCGCCACGCACGAGATCCAGGAAGTAGTCGTAGTGCGAGCTCATGTGGCGGTCGGGGTTCATTGCCACGAAGCCGGTGTGCTGCAGGAAACCCGGGTAGACCGCGCGCCCGGCGCCGGGGAAGTTGGTCGGCACGCGGTAGATCACGTTGCTCTCGAACCAGGAATAGGGCTTGTTCGTGGCCAGGTTGTTGACGGCGGTGGGGCTCAAGCGCGCGTCGATCGGGCCGCCCATCATCGTCATGGTGCGTGGCGTGGTCTCGCCGTTGCTCGCCATCAGCGAGATCGCGGCGAGCACCGGCACGGTGGGCTGGCAGACCGAGATCACGTTCACCTCGGGCCCGATGTGGCGGATGAACTCCTGCACGTAGGCGATGTAGTCGTCGAGGTGAAAAGCGCCGGCACCGACGGGCACCATGCGCGCGTCGGTCCAGTCGGTGATGAAGACCTTGTGGTCCTTCAACAGCTCGCGCACGGTCTCGCGCAAGAGCGTGGAGTGGTGGCCCGACAAGGGCGCCACGACCAGCACCGTCGGCTGGTCTTTCATGCGCGTGAGCATCGGCAGGTCGTCGGTGAAGCGCTTGAAACGCAGCAGCCGGCAGAACGGCTTGTCGATCGTCACCTGCTGCTGCACGGCCACGTCGACGCCGTTGACCTTGACCGAGTTGATGCCGAACTCGGGCTTTTCATACTCTTTCGAGAGCCGGTGCATCAGGTCGAGCCCGGCCGAAACACGTTGGGCGCCGGGCGTGTGCGCGAACGGCGAGAGCGGGTGATTGTACAGCTTGGAGGTGGCGCTCGCGAATTCCGCGAACGGGCTCAGCAACGCACGTTGCGATTCATACAGCTGATACAGCATCGGAAGACCCGGTGAGTGAATCGGCGCCGGCCATGCCGGGCGGACTATTGGTGCAATGCAGCATTCTAGTCGGTGCGCACGATCTTGCAGGCGCGCGAAAGTCCGCGCAAACCCGAATCAGTGCACATTCGGGCCACTCTGGTGCCTGTTTCGGCGGGGCGGGGTGGCGCGGCTGCAATGGAATGCAGCCGCGCTGCCGGTCAGACCGAGACCTTGACGATGGCCGCTACGGTCGCGTCGATGTTCTTGCCGTTGAGCGCGGCGACGCAGATGCGGCCCGAGTCGACGCCATAGATGCCGAACTCGTTGCGCAGGCGCTGCATCTGCTCCTTGCCCAGCCCGGAGTAGCTGAACATGCCCTTCTGGCGAGTGATGAAGCTCATGTCCTGCTTCACGCCGGCGGCCACCAGCTTGTCTTGCAGCGCGACGCGCATCTGCTTGATGCGAACGCGCATGCCGGCGAGTTCTTCTTCCCAGATCGCCCGCAGCGACGGCGTGGTGAGCACCATCGCCACCACCTGTGCACCATGGGTGGGCGGGTTGGAGTAGTTGGTGCGGATCACCCGCTTCAACTGGCTCAGAACGCGGTCGGCTTCGTCTTTCGAGGCGCAGACCACGCTGAGTGCGCCGACACGCTCGCCGTAGAGCGAAAAGCTCTTCGAGAAGCTGGTGGCGACGAAGAAGTCGAGCCCGGCGGCCATGAACAGGCCGACCACGGCGCCGTCTTCCGCGATGCCTTCGCCGAAGCCCTGGTAGGCCATGTCGAGAAAGGGCACCAGGCCGCGTGCCGCCACCGCCTTGATCACCTGAGCCCACTGGTCGAGCGAGATGTCGTAGCCGGTCGGGTTGTGGCAGCACGCGTGCAGCACGACGATGCTGCCGGGCGCCGCGCCGTTCAGGGCGGCGAGCATGCCGTCGAAGTCGACGCCGCGGTGGGCCGCGTCATAGTAGGCGTACGACTCGACCGCGAAGCCGGCGCCTTCGAACAGCGCGCGGTGGTTTTCCCAGCTCGGGTCGCTGATCAGCACTTTGGCGCCGGGGTTCAGGCGCTTGAGCAGATCGGCACCGATCTTCAGCCCGCCCGTGCCGCCGAGCGCCTGCACGGTCGCGATGCGGCCGGCCTTCACGGCCGCGCTGTCGGCGCCGAACACGAGGCCCTGCACCGCCTTGTCGTAGGCGGCAATGCCGTCGATCGGCAGGTAGCCTCTTGCCTTGGGCGCTTCCATCATCATCTTCTCGGCTTCCTGCACGCACTTGAGCAGCGGCAGCTTGCCGGTTTCGTCGAAGTACACGCCGACGCCGAGGTTGACCTTGGCCGGATTCGGGTCGGCGTTGAACTGCTCGTTCAGGCCGAGGATCGGGTCGCGGGGGGCCATTTCAACGGCGGCGAAGAGCGAAGACATGGTCAGTCCTTGTCAGTAGATGGGCGAGAGCGTTTGCGTTAACGTGTGCGGTTGCGCTGTGCGCTGGCACCTAGAGGTAACCCGGAGATTTTATCTGCCATGGCCGAGCTGTCCGAAGTGATCGAACCCGATGCCGCTGCGGCCGCGCCCGAAGGCACGTTCGTCAGCTTCCCCGATTCCCCGTTCCAGCTGTACCAGCCTTACCCGCCGGCGGGTGACCAGCCGGCTGCCATCGCACAACTGGTCGAAGGCCTGAACGACGGGCTGAGCTTCCAGACGCTGCTGGGCGTGACCGGCTCGGGCAAGACCTTCACCATGGCCAACGTGATCGCGCGCATGGGCCGCCCGGCGATCGTGTTCGCGCCCAACAAGACGCTGGCGGCGCAGCTGTACAGCGAGTTCCGCGAGTTCTTTCCGAAGAACGCGGTCGAGTACTTCGTCAGCTACTACGACTACTACCAGCCCGAGGCCTACGTGCCGCAGCGCGATCTGTTCATCGAGAAAGACAGCGCGATCAACGAGCACATCGAGCAGATGCGCCTCTCGGCCACCAAGAGCCTGCTGGAGCGTCGCGACGTGGTGATCGTGGCCAGCGTCTCGGCCATCTACGGCATCGGCAACCCGAGCGCGTACCACCAGATGGTGATGACGCTGCGCGTGCACGACAAGGCGGGCCAGCGCGACGTGATCTCGCAGCTGATCCGCATGCAGTACCAGCGCAACGACACCGACTTCAGCCGCGGCACGTTCCGCGTGCGTGGCGACACGATCGACGTGTTCCCGGCCGAGCATTCCGAGCTCGCGATCCGCATCGAACTGTTCGACGACGAGGTCGAGTCGCTGCAGCTCTTCGACCCGCTGACCGGGCGCATCCGCCAGAAGATCCCGCGCTTCACCGTCTACCCCAGCAGCCACTACGTGACGCCGCGCGAGAAGGTGGTGGATGCGATCGCCACCATCAAGGACGAGTTGCGCACGCGGCTGGCCGAGCTGGTGGCCAACGGCAAGCTCGTCGAAGCGCAGCGGCTCGAGCAGCGCACGCGCTTCGACCTCGAGATGCTGCAGGAGATCGGCCACTGCAAGGGCATCGAGAACTACACGCGCCACTTGTCGGGCGCCGCGCCGGGCGAGCCGCCGTCGACGCTGGTCGACTACCTGGCCGACGACGCGCTGATGTTCCTCGACGAGAGCCACGTGCTGATTGGCCAGTTCGGCGGCATGTACAACGGCGACCGCGCGCGCAAGACCACGCTGGTCGAATACGGCTTTCGCCTGCCGAGCGCGCTCGACAACCGGCCGCTGAAGTTCGAGGAATTCGAGAAGAAGATGCGCCAGGTGATGTTCATCTCGGCCACGCCCGCCACCTACGAGCAGCAGAACGCGGGGCAGGTGGTCGAACAGCTGGTGCGGCCGACCGGGTTGGTCGACCCCGAGGTCGAGGTGCGGCCGGCCACGAACCAGGTCGACGACGTGCTGCAGGAGATCCGCGTCCGCGTCGACGCCGGCGAGCGTGTGCTGATCACGACGCTGACCAAACGCATGGCCGAGCAGCTCACCGACTACCTGAGCGACAACGGGGTGAAGGTGCGTTACCTGCACAGCGACGTCGACACCGTCGAGCGCGTCGAGATCCTGCGCGACCTGCGGCTCGGCACCTTCGACGTGCTCGTCGGCATCAACCTGCTGCGCGAGGGGCTCGACATCCCCGAGGTGTCGCTGGTGGCGATCCTCGACGCCGACAAGGAAGGTTTCCTTCGTTCCGAGCGCAGCCTGATCCAGACCATCGGCCGCGCGGCGCGCAACCTGAACGGCCGCGCGATCCTGTATGCCGACAAGGTGACCGACTCGATGCGCAAGGCGCTCGACGAGACCGAGCGCCGCCGCACGAAACAGATCGCCCACAACCTGGCCGAAGGCATCACGCCACGCAGCGTGGTGAAGAAGGTGCGTGACCTGATCGACGGCGTGTACAGCGAGAAGGGCGCCAAGGACGACCTGAAGGCGACCAACGAAGCATTGGCCATCGAAGCGCTGAGCGAAAAAGACCTCGGCAAGCGCATCAAGCTGCTCGAGAAGCAGATGCTCGACCACGCCCGGAACCTCGAGTTCGAAAAGGCGGCGCGGGTACGCGACCAGCTGGCGCTGCTGCGTGAGCAGGCGTTCGGTGCAGCAGGGGGCGACAACGTGGTGCCGATTCAAGCCTGAGTCGAAGTCAGGGGAACTAACCCGCCCCATCCCGACCGAATTACTCGGCTTCGGCTATACTCGACCAATCTACTCGGGTTAGTTCGAGGGTTATCCCTCACCGAGATGGTCGGGCGGCTGAAAGTGTTCTTAGCTGCTCTGTCCACCCAGGCTTTAGGAGAATTGAATGCGTCTGACCACCAAAGGCCGTTTTGCGGTCACTGCCATGATCGACCTTGCGCTGCGCGAGCACTCCGGGCCGGTTGCCCTGGCCGCCATCAGTGGCCGCCAGCAGATTTCGCTGTCGTACCTGGAGCAGTTGTTCGGCAAACTGCGCCGCCACGAGCTCGTCGAGAGCACGCGCGGCCCGGGCGGCGGTTATTCGCTCGGTCGCAAGGCTGAAGAGATCACCGTGGCCGACATCATCGTGGCGGTCGACGAGCCGATCGACGCCACCGGCTGTGCCGGCAAGGAAAACTGCATGGGCGACGACTCTGGCCGCTGCATGACTCACGACCTGTGGGCGAGCCTGAACTCGAAGATGATCGAGTTTCTCGACTCGGTTTCGCTGCGCAAGCTCGTCGACGAGCAGATCGCCAAGGGCGTGTCGATCGAAGAGCACCCCGTCAAGCGCGCGATCTCGTCGCAGCCCGTGGTCAAGCCGATCAAGATCACCGCGCCGAACTCGGTGTTCGCGCTCGGGGCAGCCTTCAACAAGTAAATCAGCCAGCCCGGCGGCGCGGCTTTGCCGCTTCGCCGGGGCGACCCCCTCATGGACATGACCCCGCACTTCCCCGTCTACATGGACTATGGCGCCACCACGCCGGTGGACCAGCGCGTCGTCGACGCGATGATCCCCTGGCTGCGTGAGCACTTCGGCAACCCGGCGTCGCGCAGCCACGCGTGGGGCTGGGAAGCCGAGGCCATCGTCGAGAAGTCGCGCGAGCATGTGGCCGCGCTGGTCGGGGCCGACCCGCGCGAGATCGTGTGGACTTCGGGCGCCACCGAATCGATCAACCTCGCGCTCAAGGGCGCGGCGCAGTTCTACAAGACCCGCGGCAAGCACCTGATCACGCTGAAGACCGAGCACAAGGCCGTGCTCGACACCATGCGTGAACTGGAGCGCCAGGGTTTCGAGGTGACGTATCTCGATGTGCAGGAAGACGGCCTCGTCGACCTGGCCAAGCTGCAGGCGGCGATCCGCCCCGACACGATCCTGGTTTCGGTGCTGTTCGTGAACAACGAGATCGGCGTGATCCAGGACATCGTGGCCATCGGCAAGATGTGCCGCGAGCGCAGCATCATCTTCCACGTCGATGCCGCGCAAGCCACCGGCAAGGTCGACATCGACCTGGCGAGCCTGCCGGTCGACCTGATGAGCCTGGCCTCGCACAAGACCTACGGCCCCAAGGGCATCGGCGCGCTCTACGTGCGCCGCAAGCCACGTGTGCGCATCGAAGCACAGATGCACGGCGGTGGCCACGAACGCGGCATGCGCTCGGGCACGCTGGCCACGCACCAGATCGTCGGCATGGGCGAGGCGTTCCGCATCGCCAAGCTCGAAATGCACGAAGAGCGCGACCGTGTCCGCATGCTGCAGCAGCGCCTGATCAACGGCCTGAAAGACATCGAGCAGACTTATCTGAACGGCCACGCCGAGCAGCGCGTGCCGCACAACGTGAACATGAGCTTCAACTTCGTCGAAGGCGAGTCGCTGATCATGGGCATCAAGGGCATTGCGGTGTCATCGGGCTCGGCCTGCACGTCGGCCAGCCTGGAGCCGAGCTACGTGCTGCGCGCGCTCGGCCGCAGCGACGAACTGGCGCATTCGAGCCTGCGCATGACCATCGGCCGCTTCACGACCGTCGAAGAGATCGACTACGTGGTGACCACCTTGAAAGACCGTGTCGCCAAGCTGCGTGACCTGTCGCCGCTCTGGGACATGCACAAGGAAGGCATCGACATCAGCACCATCCAGTGGGCTGAGCACTAAAAAAATAGTTCAGGAGTACGACATGGCATACAGCGAAAAAGTGGTCGAGCATTACGAAAACCCGCGCAACGTGGGTTCTTTCGACAAGGGCGACGACACCGTCGGCACCGGCATGGTCGGCGCACCCGCGTGCGGCGACGTGATGAAACTGCAGATCAAGGTGAACCCGAAAACCGGGCTGATCGAAGACGCGAAGTTCAAGACCTACGGCTGCGGTTCGGCCATCGCTTCGAGCTCGCTCGTGACCGAGTGGGTCAAGGGCAAGTCGCTCGACGAAGCGCTGACGATCAAGAACACGCACATCGCCGAAGAGCTGGCGCTGCCGCCCGTCAAGATCCACTGCTCGATCCTGGCCGAAGACGCGATCAAGGCCGCAGTGAACGACTACAAGGCCAAGACGACCGGGGCGGCCAGCGCCGCTGCAGCAAAGGCGCATTGATTCCATGGCCGTTACCCTGACCGAAGCGGCGGCCCGCCATGTCACGCGCTACATCGGCAAGCGTGGCAAGGGCGTGGGTGTGCGCCTGGGCGTGAAGACCACCGGCTGCTCTGGCCTGGCCTACAAGCTCGAATACGCCGACGAATTCGCGCCTGAAGACGTGATCTTCGAAGGCCACGGCGTGAAGGTGCTGGTCGACCCGAAAAGCCTGCCCTACATCGACGGCACCGAGCTCGACTTCGTGCGCGAAGGCCTGAACGAAGGCTTCAAGTTCCACAACCCGCGCGAGAAAGACCGCTGCGGTTGCGGAGAGTCGTTCCGCGTTTGACGACGCTGCCTCAACGAGGAAAACGCGCGGCCACGGTCGCGCATTTTTTTGTTCATGAAACTCGACAGTGACGATTTCGAACTGTTCGGTCTGGCCCGGCGCTTTGCGCTCGACCCGGGCGCGCTCGACACGCGCTGGCGCGCCTTGCAGACCGAAGTGCACCCCGACAAGTTCGCGGCGCAAGGCGCGGCCGCGCAGCGCGTGGCGATGCAGTGGGCCGTGCGCGTGAACGAGGCCTACCAGCGCCTCAAGGACCCGCTGAAGCGCGCGGCCTACCTGTGCGAGTTGAACGGTGCGCCCATCGAAGCCGAAAGCAACACGGCCATGCCGGCGGGTTTTCTGATGCAGCAAATGGAATGGCGCGAGGCGCTCGACGAGGCGCGCGGTGTCGACGCGGTCGAGGCGCTGCACGAAGAGTTGAGGCGCCATCGCCGCGATGGCTTGGCGCGGCTCGAACAGACACTCGACACCACCCACGACCACGCCGCCGCCGCGCAGCAGGTCAGAGCCCTCATGTTCAGCGAGCGCTTTGCGCACGACATCGATCAGCGTCTCGACGCGCTGGGACAATAGCCCCATGGCTCTCCTCCAGATTTCAGAACCCGGCGGCGCACCCGACCCGCACCAGCGCCGTATCGCGATCGGCATCGACCTCGGCACCACGCACTCTCTCGTGGCTGCGGTGCGCCACGGCGTGGCCGAATGCCTGCCCGACGACGCGGGCCGCGTGATCCTGCCGTCGGCCGTGCGCTATCTGCCCGAAGGCCAACGCCAGATCGGCGCGGCGGCACTCGCCGAAGCCGCCACCGACCCGCGCAACACCATCGTTTCGGTGAAGCGCTTCATGGGCCGTGGTTTGCACGACATCGAAGGCCGCGACAAGCTGCCCTACGAATTCGTCGACGCGCCGGGCATGGTGCAGATCAACACGGTCGGCGGCGTGAAGTCGCCGGTCGAGGTGTCGGCCGAGATCCTCGCCACGCTGCGTTTCCGCGCCGAAGACACCTTCGACGACGACGTGTTCGGTGCGGTCGTGACCGTGCCCGCGTATTTCGACGACGCACAACGCCAGGCCACGAAAGACGCCGCCAAACTCGCCGGCCTGAACGTGCTGCGCCTGATCAGCGAGCCCACCGCCGCCGCGATCGCCTATGGCCTGGAGAACGGCTCCGAAGGCCTGTACGCGGTGTACGACCTCGGCGGGGGCACCTTCGACATCTCGCTGCTGCGGCTGGAGAAGGGTGTGTTCGAAGTGGTCGCGACAGGTGGTGATTCGGCGCTGGGCGGTGACGACTTCGATGCGCTGCTCGCTGACTGGGCGCTGGCAACGGCGGGCCTGGCGGCCAGCACGCCGCAAGACAAGCGTGCGGTGCTCGTGGCCGCGCGCGCCGCGAAAGAAAAACTCTCGGCCGCCGACCACGCCACGCTGGCCTGCCCGCTGAACGGCGGCGAACTCTCGCAGCGTGTCACGCGCGAGCAATTCGTCGAGATGTCGAAGCCGCTGATCGCACGCACCCTGGCCAGCGTGCGCAAGGTGTTGCGCGACGCGAAGACCGACAAGGCCGACGTGAAGGGCGTCGTGATGGTCGGTGGCTCGACCCGCATGCCGATGGTGCAGGCGGCGGTTGGCGAATTTTTCGGGCAGGCGCCGCTCACGAACCTGAACCCCGACGAAGTCGTGGCACTCGGCGCCGCAATCCAGGCCAACGCGCTCGCTGGCAACGCCGGGGCTGACGAGTTGCTGCTGCTCGACGTGATTGCGCTGTCGCTCGGGCTCGAGACGATGGGCGGGCTGGTCGAACGCATCATCCCGCGCAACAGCACGATCCCGACCGCGCGCGCACAAGACTTCACGACCTTCAAGGACGGGCAGACGGCGATCGCGATCCACGTGGTGCAGGGCGAGCGCGAGGTCGTGAGCGACTGCCGCTCGCTGGCGCGCTTCGAGCTGCGCGGCATTCCTCCGATGGTGGCCGGTGCGGCCCGGGTTCGTGTGAGTTTCCAGGTCGATGCCGACGGGTTGCTCAACGTGACGGCGCGCGAAGAAACCTCCGGTGTCGAGGCCGCGATCACCGTCAAGCCGAGCTACGGCCTGGGCGACGACGAGATCGCGCGCATGCTGACCGAGAGTTTCAGCACCGCCGAGCAAGACATGGTCGAGCGCAGCCTGCGCGAATCTCGTGTCGAAGCCGAACGCATGCTGCTCGCCACGCGTGCCGCGCTGGCGGCCGATGGCGACTTGCTGTCAGAAGCCGAACAGGCCCAGGTGGCCGAGCTGCTGGTGGCGCTGCAGGCGAGCCGCGATGGCAGCGACCATCACCAGATCGACGCGGCGGTGGAAGCACTTGCCAAAGGCACCGAAGCGTTTGCGGCCGAGCGCATGAACCGCAGCATTCGCCTGGCGCTCGCCGGCCGCCGCGTCGAAGACGTCTGAACCCGACCCTGACCCATGCCCACCATCAAGATCCTTCCTCACGCCGAGTATTGCCCCGCCGGCGCGCAGATCAGCGCGCCCGCCGGCACTTCGATCTGCGAAGCGCTGCTCGAGCACCACATCAACATCGAACACGCCTGCGAGTTGAGTTGTGCGTGCACCACCTGCCACGTGGTCGTGCGCGAGGGCTTCGCTTCGCTCGGCGAGCCCGACGAAAGTGAAGAAGACCTGCTCGACCGCGCCTGGGGCCTGGAGCCGCAGTCACGGCTTTCTTGCCAGGCGATCCTGGCGCAGCAGGACGTGACGATCGAGATACCGAAGTACACGATCAACCACGCCAAGGAAAATCACTGAGGCTTGGTCGTCGGTAGTGCCACGAAGCGGTAGCCCACTCCGGTTTCGGTGAGAAAGTGCGCCGGCCGCGCCGGGTCGGCTTCGAGCTTGCGGCGCAGGTGGCCGAGGTAGATGCGCAGGTAGTGGTTGTGTTCCACGCTCGCCGGGCCCCACACCTCGCGCAGAAGCTGCCGATGCGTCAGCACCTGGCCCTCGCGGCTGATCAGCGCCGCGGCGAGCCTGTATTCCACAGGGGTCAGGTGAACGTGCTCGCCGCTGCGGCGCACCTGGCGGCGCGCGAGGTCGATTTCGCAGTCACCGAACTGGACCACGCTCGTGGCCTGCGAGCCCGCGCGGTCGCGGCGGCGCAAGGCGGCGCGCACGCGTGCCAGCAGTTCGCCGACTGAAAAGGGTTTGACGAGGTAGTCGTCGGCACCGGCGTCGAGCGCTTCGATCTTGCTGGCCTCGCCGCCGCGTGCCGACAGCACGATCACGGGCAAGCTGCTCCAGCCGCGCAGGTCGCGCAGCAGGTTCACGCCGTCGCCATCGGGCAGGCCGAGGTCGAGGATCAGCAGGTCGGGCCGGCGTGTGCCGGCTTCGATCAGGCCACGCTTGAGCGTGTCGGTGTCCCAGACCTGGTGGCCTTCTTCTTCGAGCGCCTGGCGCACGAAGCGAATGATCAGCGGGTCGTCCTCGACGACGAGGATGCGGGCCGGGTTGTCCATCGTCGTCATTGTGATGGCGGCGGCGCTGCTTCTGCGCCTTCGTGCATCTCGGGCACCGGCTTGAACGGCAGCGTCCAGCGCAGCACGGCGCCGTGCCCGGGCGCTGCCCGGTTGCTCGCACCGATCGTGCCGCCGTGCGCCTGCACGATGGCGCGGCAGATCGCCAGGCCCAGGCCCACGCCCGGCGTGCGCGATTCCTTGTCGCCACGCGCGAATTTCTCGAACAGCACTTCGGTGTCGCCGGGCGGAAAGCCCGGGCCTTCGTCGCCGACCTCGACCACCACTTGCGCACCGGCGTGGCGTGCGGTCAGCGTGATCGGTGTTCCGGCGGGCGTGTACTTCGCCGCGTTTTCGAACAGGTTGGCCAGCAGGCGTTCGAGCAGCACGCCGTCGCCATAGAGCAGAGGCAGGTCATCGGGCAAGAGCACCCGAACCGGGTGCGCGACCAACGCCGGTTCGATCGAACGAATGGCGCTCCCGGCGAGTTCTTCGAGCGACTGCCAGTCGTGCCGCAGGGCCACTGCACCGGCCTGCAGCCGCGCCATGTCGAGCAGGTTGTTGACCAACTGCGCCGTGCGCAAGCCTTGCTCGGCGATGCTGCGTGCGTCGCCGGCGCGCGCCGAGCCTTCGCGGGCCAGGGCGAGCGACAAGGTTTCAGAAGCGCCGACGAGCGCCGTGAGCGGCGTTCGCAAGTCGTGCGACAGCGCGGCGAGCAAGGAATTGCGCAAACGCTCCGACTCCATCGAGACCAGCGTTTCCTGCGCCACGGTCACGAAGTGGACGCGCTCGATCGCGATCGCGACGAGCGCGGCGAAGGTGTCGAGCAGTTGCCGCTGCTCGGGGATCATCAAGAGCCGCGGGTTCGCCGCTTCGATCGCGATCACGCCGCGGGTTCGCATCGGTGCGTTCAGCGGCACGTAGAGCAGGCTGCTGCCGGGCAGCGTGTCGGTGCCGCTGCCAGCAGCTTCGGCGTGGTCGAAGGCCCACTGTGCGAGGCCGAGGTCGAGAACGGGGGTCTCGCCGACACCCGCGGAAGCGATCACGAGCCGTTCGTTCGCATCGGGCAAAAGCACGCAGGCCTTGGCGCGGAATGCCGATTCGATCGCCCGGTCGCCGATCTGCGCCACCTGCTCAGCGACCAGCGCCGTGCCGAGCTCGCGCGCCATCTCGAACAGGCTGCGTGCGCGCTCTTCGCGGGAACGCGCCACGCGGGCCTGGTAACGCAGCGACGCGGTGAGCTGGCCCACGACCAGGCCCACGACCATCATCACCGCGAAGGTCAGCAGGTACTGAACGTCGTGCACCGCGAACGAGAAGCGCGGCTGCACGAAGAAGAAGTCGAAGGCGACCACGTTCAGCACGGCCGATGCGAGGGCAGGGCGGCGGCCGAACTTCACCGCGACCAGCACCACCGCGAGCAGAAACAGCATCACGATGTTGGCCGCGTCGAAGTACTGCAGCAAGGGTGTGGCGATGGCCGTCACAGCGGCGCACGATGCGAACGCCCACGCGTAGCCCGGCCACAGGCTCGGGCGCTCGTTCGGGCCTGCCGACGCCGCCGGGGCGGCGGGCGTGCCGTGGCTTTCGCCGGCCGGGGCGAGCAGCGTCAGCTCGATGTCCGGCGCCAGAGCGCTGACCTGATCGCCGAAGCTGCCGCGCCACAGCCTGCGCCAACTCGGCGTGTGGGGTGGTCGCGTCGCGACGATGCTGCCGAGCCGATGTTCACGCGCGTAGGCAACCGCGGCCTGCGCAGCGCTTTGCCCGCTGAGCGTGGCGGTCGTCGCCCCCAACGACTCGGCGAGCTTGAGCGTGCGCAGAATGCCGCGGCGCCGCGCTTCGGGCAGGCTCTGCAGCTTGTGCGTCTCGACGTACACCGCGTGCCACGGCGCGCCGCTGCGGGCTGCCCGTCGGCTGGCGGTGCGCACCATCTTCTCGGCGCCGGGGTGCGGCCCCACGCACACCAGCAAGGCATCGGCGTCGATACCGGACGGGCGCTTTTCGGCGCCACCCTGTTCGCGCCGGTAGCTGCGCACCTCGTCGTCGACCCGGTCGGCGGTGCGGCGCAATGCGAGTTCGCGCAGCGCCATCAGGTTGCCCTTGCGGAAGAAGTTCTGCACCGCGCGTTCGGCCTGTTCGGGCAGGTAGACCTTGCCTTCCTTCAGGCGCCGCAACAGGTCGTCGGTCGGCAGGTCGACGAGCACCACCTCTTCGGCTTGGTCGAACACGTGGTCGGGCACGGTCTCGTGCACGCGGATGCCGGTGATGCCACCGACCACGTCGTTCAGGCTCTCGAGATGCTGCACGTTCACCGTGCTGATCACGTCGATGCCGGCGGCGAGCAGTTCGTCGATGTCTTGCCAGCGTTTGGGGTGGCGCGAGCCGGCCGCATTGCTGTGGGCGAGTTCGTCGACCAGCAGCACAGCAGGGCGGCGGGCGAGGGCGGCGTCGAGATCGAACTCGCGCAGCAGCCGGCCCTTGATCGGCACCTCGCGCAGCGGAAGTTGCTCCAGCCTGACCAGCTGTTCTGCCGTGTCGCTGCGGCCATGGGTTTCGACGATGCCGACGACCACGTCCACATGCTGCTCGCGCAGGCGCTGCGCCGCCTTGAGCATCGCGTAGGTCTTGCCGACGCCAGCCGAGGCACCGAAGAAGATCTTGAGCTGGCCCCGCGCCGCGCGTTGCTCGGCGGCCTGCGTGCGCGCGAGCAACTCGTCGGGGTCGGGGCGAGCCTCGGTCATGAAGCCAGTCTATCGGCTGCGCTCGGCGCGCTTGCCGTCGAGCGCGAGATTGAGCGCGAGCACATTCACCCGCGGCTCGCCGATCACGCCCAGCGCCGTGTGGTTCGCGTGGGCTTCGATCAGCGCACGCACCGCGGCTTCAGCGATGCCGCGCGCGCGGGCGACGCGCGGCGCCTGGTACAGCGCGCCGGCCAGGCTGATCTCGGGGTCGAGGCCGCTGCCCGACGCTGTGACCAGATCGACCGGCACCGGCCCTGTGTTGCCGGGGTCGGCGCTGCGCAAGGCTGCCACGCGGTCCTTCACGGCATCGAGCAGCGCCGGGTTGTTGGAGCCGAGGTTCGAGCCGCCCGAAGCCACACTGTTGTTCGGCATCGGCGAAGTGGCCGACGGCCGAGCCCAGAAGTACTTCGGCGCGCTGAACGACTGGCCGATCAGCGACGAGCCGACCAGCTTGCCGTCGACGCGCATCAGCGAGCCGTTGGCTTCGTGCGGGAACGCGGCCTGCGCGATGCCGGTCACGAGCAGCGGGTAGGCGACGCCGGTCAACGCTGTGAGCAAGGCAAAGACGGAGAGTGCAGGCCGCAGGGTTTGCATCACGGGATTCATGGCAGGTCTCCTCACGTCAGGTGCAACACGACGAGCAGGAGGTCGATGATCTTGATGCCCACGAAAGGCACGATCAACCCGCCCAGCCCGTAGACCAGCGCATTGCGCCGCAGCAGCGCCGCGGCACCGAGCGCGCGGTAGGCCACGCCGCGCAAGGCGAGCGGGATCAGCACCACGATCACCAGCGCGTTGAAGATCACCGCCGCGAGAATTGCCGACGAAGGCGAAGCCAGTTCCATCACGTTCAGCGCATTCAACTGCGGGTAGGTGGTGGCGAAGGCGGCCGGGATGATCGCGAAGTACTTGGCCACGTCGTTGGCGATCGAGAACGTGGTCAGCGAGCCGCGAGTCATCAGCATCTGCTTGCCGATCTCGACGACCTCGATCAGCTTGGTCGGGTTGCTGTCGAGGTCGACCATGTTGCCGGCTTCCTTGGC
The DNA here is from genome assembly GCF_032229685.1 of Rhizobacter sp. Lineage (GTDB taxonomy): Bacteria > Pseudomonadota > Gammaproteobacteria > Burkholderiales > Burkholderiaceae_C > LMDS01. The sequence goes on from NZ_JAVTWP010000020.1 coordinate 268,906, forward strand.
CGCCTGCGTGCCGCTGTTCATCGCCACCGCCACGTCGGCTTGCGCCAGTGCGGGTGCGTCGTTGGTGCCGTCGCCGGTCATCGCCACCATGTAACCCTCGGCCTGGTACCTGCGGATCAATGCGAGCTTGGCTTCGGGCGTGGCTTCGGCGAGCACGTCGTCGACACCGGCTTCGGCGCCGATCGCCGCGGCGGTGAGTTGGTTGTCGCCGGTGATCATCACCGTCTTGATGCCCATGCGGCGCAGTTCGCCGAAACGCTCCTTGATGCCGCCCTTGACGATGTCTTTGAGCTCGACCACGCCGAACACGGTGGCGCGGTTGCCGTCGATCTCGGCCACCACCAGTGGCGTGCTGCCACGGCGAGCCGTGTCTTCGACGGCGCGGGTCACTTCGACCGGAAAGTTCGTGCCGTTCGCTTCCAGCCAGCGCCGGATCGCGTCGGCCGCGCCCTTGCGGATCTGCCGGCCTTGCCAGTTCACGCCGCTCATGCGCGTCTGCGCGGTGAACGGCACGAAGCTCGCGTCCTTGCCCACCATCTCGCGCTCGCGGATATTGAACTTGTTCTTCGCCAGCACCACGATGCTGCGGCCTTCGGGGGTCTCGTCGGCCAGCGACGCGAGCTGCGCCGCGTCGGCCAGCGCCCGGTCGGGCACGCCCGGCGCCGGGATGAAGCTCGATGCCTGGCGGTTGCCGAGCGTGATGGTGCCGGTCTTGTCGAGCAGCAGCACGTCGACGTCTCCCGCTGCTTCGACGGCACGGCCCGAGGTGGCGATCACGTTCGCGCCCAGCATGCGGCTCATGCCGGCCACGCCGATGGCCGAGAGCAGGCCGCCGATGGTGGTGGGGATCAGGCACACCAGCAGCGCCACCAGCACGGTGATGCTCACCGGCGCACCGAGCTTGTTCGCGTCGACCGAATACAGCGAGTAGGGCAGCAGCGTGACGGTGGCCATCAGGAACACCAGTGTCAGCGCGACCAGCAGGATCGTGAGCGCCACCTCGTTCGGCGTCTTGCGGCGCTTGGCACCTTCGACCATGGCGATCATGCGGTCGAGAAAGGTCTCGCCGGGGTTCACCGTGCAGCGCACGACGATCCAGTCCGAGAGCACCCGCGTGCCGCCGGTGACGGACGAGAAGTCACCGCCGGCCTCGCGGATCACCGGGGCCGACTCGCCGGTGATCGCGCTCTCGTCGACCGAGGCCACACCTTCGATCACTTCGCCGTCGCAAGGCATCGTGTCGCCGGCTTCGACCAACAGCACCGCGCCGATGCGCAACTCGTCGGTCTCGACCGGAATCCACGAAGAACCGTGCCTCGGCTCCTGCAGCTTTTTGGCGATGCCGCGCTTCTTCAAGCCGCGCAAGCTCGCCGCCTGCGCCTTGCTGCGGCCTTCGGCCAGCGCTTCGGCGAAATTGGCGAAGAGCACGGTGAACCACAACCACAGCGCATTCGCACCGATGAACCAGGCGGGCGCTTCGCCGGTACCGAACAAGGCTTGCAGCCAGAGACCGGTGATCAGCAACGCGCCGATCCAGACCACGAACATGACCGGGTTGCGCCATTGCAGGCGCGGGTTCAGCTTGACGAACGAATCACGCAGTGCCGGCTTCACCAGTTCTGGTGAGAACAGGCCGGCGTGTCGGGGCTTTGTCGGGGACGCAGTCGCGGTTGTCATGGCGTCTTTCAGCGGGTGTACAGGTTCAGGTGTTCGACGACCGGGCCGAGCGCGATCGACGGCACGTAGGTGAGCGCGCCCACCAGCATCACGGTCGCGATGAGCAGCACGACGAACAGCGGGCCGTGCGTGGCCATGGCGGTGACGTTGCCGTCTTCACCGATGCGTTGAACACGCTTCTTCGCCGCCAACGAGCCGGCGATGGCGAGCACCGCGACGATGACGGCGAAGCGACCGAACCACATCGCCAGGCCGAGCATCGCGTTGTAGAAGGGTGTGTTGGCCGACAGGCCGGCGAAGGCGCTGCCGTTGTTGTTGGCGGCCGACGAGAACGCGTACAGCACTTCCGAGAAGCCTTGCGCGCCGGGGTTCAGCATGCCGGCGCGACCGACGTCGAGCGACACGGCGACGGCCGTACCGGCAAGCACCAGCAGCGGCGTGGCCAGGATCGCGAGCGACACCAGCTTCATGTCGGTCGGCGTGATCTTCTTGCCCAGGTACTCCGGGGTGCGGCCGATCATCAGCCCGGCAATGAAGACCGTGAGCACGGCGAACACCAGCATGCCGTACAGGCCCGAGCCGACGCCACCGAACACCACTTCACCGAGCTGGATCAGCAACATCGGCACCGCACCGCCGAGTGGCGTGAACGAGCCGTGCATCGCGTTGACGGCCCCACACGACGCGGCCGTGGTGATGGCCGCGAACAAGGCGCTGGCGGCGACACCGAAGCGTGTTTCCTTGCCTTCCATGTTGCCGCCCGACTGCAGGTGGCTGGCGACCTGGTCGACACCGAGCGCGGCGATCTTCGGGTTGCCGGCCTGCTCGGCCAACATGATCGCGACGACAGCCGCCGTGAAGATGAGCGTCATCGCGATCAGCAGCGCCCAGCCCTGGCGCTTGTCGCCGACCATCTGGCCGAACGCCAGGCACAAGCCGGCCGGGATCAGGAAGATCGCCAGCATCTGCAGCAGGTTGGTCCAGGCGTTCGGGTTCTCGAACGGGTGCGCCGAGTTGGCGTTCAGGAAACCGCCGCCGTTGGTGCCGATCATCTTGATCGCTTCCTGCGAAGCGATCGGGCCCATCGGCAGGGTCTGCGTGCTCGTGGTCTTGGTAACTTGCGTCGGTTTGCCGTCGGCACCCGCTTGGCCGGCTTCGCTGTAGGCCACCTGTTCGGTCAGGGCCACGTCGGTGTAGGGCTTGAAGTTCTGCACCACGCCTTGCGCGGCGAGCACGAGCGCGAACACGAAGCTCAGCGGCAGCAGCACGTACAAGGTAATGCGGGTCACGTCGACCCAGAAGTTGCCGAGCGTGTCGACCGCGTGGCGCGCGAAGCCGCGGATCAGCGCGAACGCCACGGCCATGCCGGTGGCGGCCGACAGAAAGTTCTGCACCGCGAGCCCGAGCATCTGGGTCAGGTAGCTCATCGTCGATTCACCGGCGTAGCCCTGCCAATTGGTGTTGGTGACGAAGCTGATCGCGGTGTTGAACGACGAGTCCGGCGAGACGGCGCCGAAGCCCTGCGGGTTCAGCGGCAGCACACCTTGCAGGCGTTGCAATGCGTAGACCACGATCGCGCCGACGATGTTGAACGCCAGCAGGGCCAGCGCGTAGTCACGCCAGCCCTGTTCACGCTCGGGCGATGCGCCGCAGGCGCGCAGCACAGCCGTGTCGAAACGCTGCAGGCGTGGCAGGCGGCCTTGCGCCACTGCCGCCAGCCACCGCCCCATGGGCAGGGCGAGCAAGAGCACGGCGGTCACGTAGCCGCCGAGCAGAAGAATCATCTGGGTGCTCATCAGAACTCCTCTGCGCGGACCAGCGCGATGACGAGGTAGACGAGCAGGAACAAGGTCACCGCAGCGCCGAGCCAGTACATGCCGACCATGTCAGGCTCCGTTCAGTGACGCGAGCTCGCGGCGGGCTGCAACAGCACGCCACAAGCCCACACGAGGGCGCCCGTGCACGCGCACAAGGCCACGAAGGCAAGAATCCAGACCAGGTCCATCGAGCTCTCCTTTTGATGGAGAGAGCTTAGGAACCGCCGCGAAACAATGGTCTAAATGTGGGGCGCAGCGCTGTAAACGCGGCGTAAACGAAGCGCGATCAGAAGAACCACGCCACCATGGCGCTCAAGCCACCTGCTTTTCCACGTGCCCGTGGCGGGTGTAGAGGAATTCGAGCACCTCCTTGCGGAAGTGCACGTAGCGGCTGTCTTCGGCCAGCTCGACGCGGTTGCGCGGCCGCGGCAGGTCGACGCACAGGATCTCGCCGATGGTGGCTGCCGGCCCGTTGGTCATCATCACGATGCGGTCGCTGAGCAGCACCGCTTCGTCGACGTCGTGCGTCACCATCACCACGGTGCTCCGTGTGCGCAGCACGATCTTCAGCAGCTCGTCTTGCAGGTGGGCGCGGGTGAGCGCGTCGAGCGCGCCGAAAGGCTCGTCCATCAGCAAGACCTTCGGCTCCATCGCCAGCGCACGGGCGATGCCGACGCGCTGCTTCATGCCACCCGAGATCTCGTGCGGGCGCTTGGTGAGCGCGTGGCCCATGCCGACCAGTCCGAGCGCGCTTCTGGTGCGCTCGTCGAGCTGCGCCTTGCTCTCGGTCGGGCCGAAGACCCGCTCGACCGCGAGGTGCACGTTCTCGAAGCAGGTGAGCCAGGGCAGCAGCGAATGGTTCTGGAACACCACCCCGCGTTCCGGGCCGGGGCCGGCGATTTCGCGGTTGTCGCACAAGAGCACGCCGCTGGTCGGCAGCGTCAGGCCGGCAATCAGGTTGAGCAGCGTCGACTTGCCGCAGCCCGAGTGGCCGATCAGGGTGACGAACTCGCCTTGGGCGACCGTGAGGTCGATCTCGCGCAGCGCGTGGAAGTGGCCTTTTCGGGTGGTGAACACCATCTCGGCGTTCTGCACTTCGATGAAGTTTTTCATGGCGGGGGCTCCTTGAAGTCAGACTTCGTCGTAGCTGAAGCGCCTGGCGACCGACACCAGCAGCCACTCGAGCAACATGCCGACGACGCCGATCACGAAGATGGCGATCAGGATGTGCATCACGTTCAGGTTGTTCCACTCGTCCCAGACCCAGAAGCCGATGCCCACGCCGCCGGTCAGCATCTCGGCCGCCACGATCACGAGCCAGGCGGTGCCCACGCTCAGGCGCACACCGGTCAGCATGTAGGGCAGCACCGAAGGGAAGAGGATCTTGGTGACGATCTTCCATTCGCTCAGGTTCAGCACACGCGCCACGTTCATGTAGTCGGCCGGCACACGCTGCACACCCACGGCCGTGTTGATGATCATCGGCCAGATCGAGCAGATGAAGATGGTCCAGATGGCAGCCGGGTTGGCGGCCTTGAACACCAGCAGCCCGATCGGCAGCCACGCCAGCGGCGACACCGGCCGCAGCAGGCTGATCAACGGCGACAGCATGCTG
>NZ_JAVTWP010000021.1:0-62743 GCF_032229685.1 Rhizobacter sp.
CCGCTGGTGATCGACTACGACTTCACGCTTTGAACGGACAGCACCCCATGACCCGACTTGAAACCATCGAGATCGAAACCGGCCCGAACCCGACGGCGAGCGTCATCGTCCTGCACGGCCTGGGCGCCGACGGCAACGACTTCGTGCCTGTGGCAGAAGAGTTCGACCTGGGCCCTGTCGGCCCGGTGCGCTTCGTCTTCCCGCACGGCCCGACGCGGCCGGTCACCATCAACGGCGGCTACGTGATGCGCGCCTGGTACGACATTCTGGGCACCGACATCGGCGCCGCCGGTCGTTCGCGCGAAGACGAAGCCGGGCTGCGCGAGTCGCAGGCGCTGGTCGAAGAACTGATCGCGAATGAAACAGCGCGCGGGGTCAAGTCGTCGCGCATCGTGCTCGCGGGCTTTTCGCAAGGCTGCGCGATGACCTTCATGACCGGCCTGCGCCACAAGGAACGGCTGGCCGGCCTGCTCGGCATGTCGGGCTACCTGCCGCTGGCCGACAAGACCGCGGCCGAACGCAGCGAAGCCAATGCGGGCGTGCCGATCTTCCAGGCCCACGGCAGCGGCGACCCGATGATCGCGATCGCGCGTGCGGTGGCGTCGCGTGACGCGCTGCGAGCGCTGGGCTACACGGTCGACTGGCACGAGTACCCGATGCAGCATTCGGTGTGCGCGGCCGAGATCGCCGACATGAACCGTTGGCTGCTGCGCGTGCTCGGCTGATCGCGGCCGGCGCGCAGCGCGCGTCGGCAGGTTCAGCGAGCGGCGGCCAGCAGCGTCGTCGAGACCGCCGGCGCGGTGGGCTTGGCTTGCGCCAGCTTCTGGCTGTCGGCGCCGCGGCCCAGCGTGGCACCGGCGAACACGTCGATGTTCAGGCCCACGACGAGGGCAATGGCGGCGGCGATCACGAGGCTGTTGAAGCGGTCGTCGAGGCGTTGGCTGTTCATGTTCATGGCGGGCTCCGTTGCAGTGGGTTGGCGGGCTGTCGATGCCTCGCATCAACGTGAATCCAATGTAGGTTTCGGAGCCCCGCGCGTCGCCGTCACTTCGCACGGCGGCGCTGTGACGTATTCACATCGACCCGCCCGGCGGGCTGCGGTTAGCATGGTTCATGGATCACAGCAGTAGTCGCCAGAGCCACCAGGATCAGCTTCTCCAACGGCACCTCGTGGCCTTGCTCGGCGACATCGATCCGGGCGTGCTCCAGCTCTTGCGCGGCCACCTCGAATGGATCGAGATCGCCGGCGGCGACACGCTGATGCGCCAGGGCGACGCAGGCGATTCGATGTACATCGCAATCAGCGGCCGGCTGCGCGCCTACGTGGCCGACGAAGACGGCTCGCAGCGCATGGTGCGCGAGATCTCGCGCGGCCAGATCGTCGGCGAGATGAGCCTGTACACCGACGAGCCGCGTTCGGCCACGGTGCTCGCGATTCGCGACTCGGTGCTGGTGAAGTTGCCCAAGGCCGAGTTCGCCGGCCTGCTGGCGAGCAGTGCGCAGATTTCGATCGCGCTCACGCGGCAGATCATCAAGCGGCTGCAAGGCGACCAGGACCGCCCCGCGCTCGAAAAGCCCGTCACGATCGCGCTGCTTCCGATCACCGGCGGCGTCGACGTGCCCGATTTCGCCGCGCGGCTGGAGGCGCAGCTCTCGAAGATCGCGCGCGTGCGCGTGGTCGACGCCGCCGTGATCGACCACGAACTGCAGCAGGCCGGCATCGCCGAGAGCGACGGCGCCAACGCCGACAACAACCGCCGCATCGCGCTGCTGCTCGACGCCATCGAGGCCGACACCGACTACGTGTTGCTGCTCGCCGACGCCACGCCCACCGCGTGGACGCAGCGCTGCTGCCGCCACTGCGACGAGCTGCTGCTGCTCGCCGACGCGACCCGCCCTCCCGCCTTGCACCCGATCGAAGAGCAGGTGCTGATGCGGCGCCCGCCACGCACCGGCGCGGCCGAGATCCTGGTGCTGCTACACCCCGAAACGCTGCAATCCCCGCGTGGCACGGCGGCGTGGCTGGCCCGGCGGCCGCTGGCCGGGCACATCCACCTGCGGCCCACGCTCGAGCGCGACATGGCACGCCTGGCGCGGCTGCAGAGCCGCACCGCCGTCGGGCTGGTGCTGGCCGGTGGCGGGGCGCGCGGTTTCGCGCACCTGGGCATCCTGCGCGCACTGCAGGAACGCGGCATCGAGATCGACTGCGTCGGCGGCACCAGCATCGGCGCGGTGATGGCGGCCTACGCGGCCTCTGACCGGCCGCTCGACGCGGTGATGGCCAACGCGCGCCAGTCGTTCGGCGTCAACCCGACCGGCGACTTCAACCTGCTGCCGCTGCTGTCGCTGATCAAGGGCACCCGGCTGCGGGGCATCCTGACCCGCTCGGCGGCGGACCTGCTCGGCTTCGATGCCGACATCGAAGACCTGTGGAAGAACTGCTTCTGCATCGCGACCAACTACTCGAAGGCGGCCGAGCAGTCGTTGACCCACGGCAACCTCGTCAAGGGCCTGCTGGCGAGCATCTCGATCCCGGGCGCGTTGCCCCCGGTGATCCACGACGGCGACCTGCTCTGCGACGGCGGCACCTTCAACAACTTCCCGGTCGACGTGATGCGCAACGTGCGTGGCATCGGCCGCGTGATCGGGGTCGACCTGAGCTACCGCAAGCCGCGCCGCATCGAGCACGACGACGTGCCGGGCAGCTGGGCGCTGCTGCGCGACCGTTTCCGCGCCAAGGCCCGGCGACTCTACCGCCTGCCCACGCTGGCCTCGTACCTGATGAACGTGACCGTGCTCTACAGCACCTCGCGCCAGCGCAGTGCGCAGAAGCTCACCGACCTGTACTTCAACCCGCCGCTCGAACGCGTCGGCATGCTCGAGTGGAACAAGTTCGACCAGATCGTGCAGCAAGGGCATGCGCACGGTGCCGAGGTGCTCGACAAGCTCGGCCCGCCGGCAGCATGAGCGAGCGCGAGCAACTCGAGGCCGGCATCGCCGCGCTGCAGGCGCAACGCGCGGTGCTGGGCGACGCGGTGATCGAGATGGCGCTGGCACCGCTGCGAGCCCAGCTGAGCCGGCTCGACGTGGCGCGCCGCGCCGAGACCCAGCAGCAGTTGCGTCTGGTCAGTGTGCTGTTCGCGGACGTCGTGGGGTCGACCGCGATGGGCCAGCAGCTCGACCCGGAAGACACGCACACGATCATGGACGGCGCGCTGCAGAAGTTCGGTGCCGTGATCGAGGCGCACCAGGGCCGCGTGCTGCGCTTCATGGGCGACGGCCTGATGGCCGCTTTCGGGGCCGACGGCGCGCGCGAAGACGACCCCGAGCGCGCCGTGCGTGCCGGGCTGGCCCTGCTCGAAGAAGGCAGGCGCCACGCCGACGAAGTGGTGCTCCGGCACGGTGTGGCCGGCTTCGACGTGCGCGTGGGCATCAACACCGGCAGCGCACTCGTCGGCGGTGGCGTGGAGGCCGAGAACACCGCCATGGGCATGACCGTCAACATCGCCTCGCGCATGGAACAGACCGCGCCTGCGGGCCGGCTGCGCATCAGCCACGACACCTACCGCCACGTCCGCGGTGTGTTCGATGTGGAGGAACAGGAACCGATGTCGGTCAAGGGCCGCGACGAGTTGCTCGTGAGCTACCTCGTTCAACGCGTCAAGCCACGCGCCTTCCGCGTGCCCACACGGGGCATCGATGGCGTGGAGACGCCGATGGTCGGGCGCTACGGCGAACTGAGCGCGCTGAGCCAGGGCTTCGAGGCTGTGCTGGCACAGCGTTCGCTGCAGGCCTTCACCGTGGTCGGCGATGCCGGCTTGGGCAAGAGCCGGCTGCTGGCCGAGTTTCAGAACACGCTGGAGACGCATCCGCAGTCGTTCTGGCTGCTTCTGGGCCGGGCCCAGCCCAACGGCATGCTGCGGCCCTACGGGCTGCTGCGCGACGTGATCGCGTGGCGCTTTCAGATCGCCGACAGCGACAGCGCCGAGCTCGCCCGGCGCAAGCTGGTCGACGGCATGGCGCCGCTCTTCGCCGCTGAAGGCGAACTGCCGGCGCACCTGCTGGGCCAGCTGATCGGGCTGGACTTCTCGGCCAGCCCGCTGCTGGGCAGCGCCCTCGGCGATGGCCGCCAGATCCGCGACCGGGCGTTCCAGGTCGCCACGCAGTTGCTGCACCGGCTCGCTGCCAGCGACGCGTCGCCGCTGGTGATGCTGCTCGACGACCTGCACTGGGCCGACGACGGCTCACTCGACTTCATCAGCCAGCTGATGCAGCAGCAGCGTGACCTGCCACTGCTGCTCGTGATGCTGGCGCGCCCGCCGCTGTTCGAGCGGCGCGCGAACTGGGTGCTGGCCGACACGTCGCACCGGCGCGTCGACATCGCGCCGCTGGGCAGCGACGACAGCCACGCCCTCACCGACGTGCTGCTGCAGCGCATGACCGAGGTGCCCGCGGTGCTGCGCGCGCTGCTGACTTCACGGGCCGAGGGCAACCCGTTCTACATGGAAGAGCTGGTGAAGATGCTGATCGACGACGACGTGATCAGCGTCGACGCCGACGGCTGGCAGGTGCGCGCAGACCGGCTGCTCGGCGTGCGGGTGCCGCCCACGCTGACAGGCGTGCTGCAGGCGCGCCTCGACGCGCTGTCGGCCCACGAGCGCAGCGCCTTGCAGCACGCGGCGGTCGTCGGCCATGTGTTCTGGGACACGGCGCTCCAGGCCCTGCAGCCAGGGGCCGAAACGGCACTGGCCATGCTCTTGCGCAAGCAACTGATCGTGCAGCGTGATGTCTCTGCCTTCGACGGCACGGTGGAGTACAGCTTCGGCCACCACTTGTTGCACCAGGTCTGCTACGGCACGGTGCTCAAGGCAGCGCGCCGCGCCGGCCACGCCGCCGCTGCCGCGTGGCTTTCGCAAAGGCTCGGCGAGCGCACCAACGAGTTCCTCGCCGTCGCAGCCGAACACTACGACCGCGCGGGCGATGAGCTGCAGGCGCTTGTTTTCTTCGAGAAGGCCGCCAACGACGCTTCGGGCCGTTTCGCCAACGCCGCCGCGCTGGCCCATGCCGAGCGCGCCCTGGCGAGCCCACGGCTCGACGACTTGCGCCGGCGTTGGGCCCTGCTCTTGCTGAAGGTCACGCAGCTCGACCGCATGGGTGAGCGGGCCGCGCAGCAAGCCGCGCTGGCCGAGTACGAAACCCTGGCCGATGCGATCGGCGACGACGGGCTGCGCGCCCGTGCCCGTGGCGCCCGCGCGCTGCTGGCCGACCGGCTCGGCGACCGCGCCACGGCGTTGGCGCTCGCCCATGAAGCCTGGGCGCTTGCCGAACGGGCCGACAGCCCGAGCCCGGCCGCCATGGCCCTCGGCCAGATCGCCTGGGTGCACCGCGTGCGCGGCGAGCTCGACAGCGCGCGCCGTTTTGCCGAGCAAGGCTTGGCCTGGGCGCGACGCGTTCCGACCGAGGCCTACACGGCCCAGTTGTTGCTGGTGCTGATCGACATCGCCAAGGCGTCGAACGACCACGCCGAAGTCGGCCGCCTGCTCGACCAGGCCCGCGAGGCCGTACGTGCCACGCCGTCGAGCCGCCGCTCGCTGGGCAACGTGCTGCTCGCCAGCAGCCAGCATGCCAGCGCGCTCGGCGACTGGCCGCAGGCGCAGCTTCACGCCGAGGCGGCTCGGCAAGCGGACCGCGACATCGGCATTCCGTACAGCGAAGCCGCCGACCTGTGCATGCAGTCCGAATGTGCACGCGAGCTGGGCGACGCGGCGGCGTCGCTCGCCCATGCCGAAGCGGCGCTGGCGATCTACACGCGGCTCTCCGACAAGTACGGTCGGGCCGCGGCGTGGGACCACCTCGGTCACGCGCATCGCGCCGCCGGCGCCTGGGCACAGGCGCTGGCGGCCTTCGAGAATGCGTTCGCGCTGTACGAGGTGGTGGAAGACCTGACAGGCCGGCGCTCATCGCTCGCCCTGATGGCCGAGGCTCACCTCGAGTGCGGGAACGTTTCGCTCGCATTGCCGCTCGTGGAGCGGGTGTTGGGCGAGGTGGGCCAGGGCGATCAGCGGGAAGGCAGCATCCTGCTCGCGCTGATCTGCCACCGCGTGTTGCAGGCCGTGCACGACCCTCGCGCCGACCGGTGGCTGGTCGAGGCCCACAGCGCACTGCAGGCGCGGCTGGCGCGCATCGAAGACGCCACGGTCCGGGCCCGGGTGCTGGACAGAATTTCAGCGCACCGGGCGGTGGCCGATGCGTGGGCGCGGCGCACGTCGGCGGCGCCTGCACCATGAGCCCGCACGGCAGCCAGAAGGGCTCACGTACCGCAGCGCAAAACAAGCAGGTTGCCAGATGAGCGAGCGCGAGCAACTTGAAGCCGGCATCGCGGCGCTGCACGCTCAGCGCGCGCTGCTGGGCGATGCAGTGGTCGAGATGGCGCTGGCGCCGCTGCGGGCCCAGCTGAGCCGGCTCGACGTGGCGCGCCGCACCGAAACCCAGCAGCTGCGTCTGGTCAGCCTGCTGTTCGCCGACATCGTGGGCTCCACCGCGATGGGGCAGCAGCTCGACCCGGAAGACACGCACGCGATCATGGACAGGGCATTGCACAAGTTCGGCGCCGTGATCGAGGCGCATGAAGGCCGCGTGCTTCGTTTCATGGGCGATGGCTTGCTGGCCGCCTTCGGCGCGGACGGCGCCCGTGAAGACGACCCCGAACGCGCCGTGCGCGCGGGCCTGGCTTTGCTCCGGGAAGGCAAGCTGCATGCGGCGCAGGTCGAGCAGCGGCACGGCATCGCGGGGTTCGAGGTGCGGGTCGGCATCAACACCGGCAGCGCACTCGTCGGCGGCGGCGTCGAAGCCGAGAACACCGCCATGGGCATGACGGTCAACATCGCCGCGCGCATGGAGCAGACCGCACCTCCGGGTGGGCTGCGGATCAGCCACGACACCTACCGCCACATCCGCGGTGTGTTCGATGTGGAGGAGCAGGAGCCGCTTGCGGTCAAGGGCCGCGACGAACCGCTCGTCACCTACCTTGTTCAACGCGTGAAGCCACGCGCGTTCCGCGTGCCCTCCCGCGGCATCGACGGTGTCGAGACGCCGATGGTCGGGCGTTATGGCGAGTTGACGGCGCTGAGCCAAGGCTTTGAAGCGGTGCTCGCGCAAAAGTCGCTGCAGGCCTTCACGGTTGTCGGCGACGCCGGGCTCGGCAAGAGCCGCCTGCTGGCGGAGTTCCAGAACGCGCTGGAGACTCACCCGCAGTCGTTCTGGTTGCTTCTGGGTCGGGCCCAGCCCAACGGCATGCTGCGGCCTTACGGGCTGCTGCGCGACGTGATCGCCTGGCGCTTCCAGATCGCCGACAGTGACCCCGCCGAGACGGCGAGGCGCAAGCTGGTCGAAGGCATGGCGCCGCTCTTCGCGGAAGAGGGCGAACTGCCAGCCCAGTTGGTGGGCCAGCTGATCGGCCTCGACTTCTCGGCCAGCCCGCTCCTGGGCCCCATGCTGAACGACGGCCGGCAGATTCGCGACCGGGCGTTCCAGGCTGCCAGCGACCTGCTGCGCCGGCTGGCCGCGAGCGATGACTCGCCGCTGGTGATGCTGCTCGACGACCTGCACTGGGCCGACGACGGCTCTCTGGACTTCGTGGCCCATCTGCTGCAGCGGCAGCGCGATCTGCCGCTGTTGATGGTGATGTTGGCGCGCCCGGCGCTGTTCGAGCGGCGCGCGAACTGGGTGCTGGCCGACACGTCGCACCGGCGCGTCGACATCGCGCCGCTGGGCAGCGACGACAGCCACGCCCTCACCGACGTGCTGCTGCAGCGCATGACCGAGGTGCCCGCGGTGCTGCGCGCGCTGCTGACTTCACGGGCCGAGGGCAACCCGTTCTACATGGAAGAACTGGTGAAGATGCTGATCGACGACGGGGTGATCCGCGCCGACGCCGATGGCTGGCAGGTTCGGGCCGACCGCCTGCTCACCGCAAGGGTGCCGGCCACGCTGACCGGCGTGCTGCAGGCGCGCCTCGACGTGCTGTCGCCGGCCGAGCGCAGCGCCCTGCAACACGCTGCCGTGATCGGGCACGTGTTCTGGGACGCCGCGCTCGATGCGCTTGAACCTGGGGCGGCTGCGGCATTGGCCAACCTGCTGCGCAAGGATCTGATCGTGCGCCGCGATGGCTCGGCTTTCGACGCGGCGGTCGAGTACAGCTTCGGCCACCACCTGCTGCACCAGGTCTGCTACGACACGGTGCTGAAGGCCCCGCGCCGCGCCGGCCACGCCGCCGCTGCCGCGTGGCTTTCGCAAAGGCTCGGCGAGCGCACCAACGAGTACCTGGCCGTGGCCGCCGAACACTACGACCGAGCAGGCGACGAACTCCAGGCGCTCGCCTTCTTCGAGAAAGCCGCTCAGGACGCCGCTGACCGCTACGCCACCCGCGCGGCCGTGGCCCACCTGGAGCGCGCGCTCTCCAACCCGCGTTTGACCGACCTGCACCGGCGCGTGACGCTCTATCGCCTCCAGCACGTGCTGTTCGACCGGCTCGGAGACCGGCAGGCGCAGGAGAAGTCGCTCGCTGAATGCGCGGCGCTGGCCGAGGCCCTCGACGACGACGAGATGCGCGCGCGGACCCTCAATTCACGCGCGCTGCTGGCCGACCGGCGCGGCGATCACACGACCGCGCTGGCACTGGCCCACGAGGCCCTGGCGCTGGCCGAACGCGGCGACTTCCCGAGCACGGCCACGCTGGCACTGGGCGAGATCGCCTGGGTGTACTGCGTCCGTGGTGAGCTGGACATGGCGCGCGGTTTTGCCGAGCGAGGCCTCGAATGGGCTCGGCGCGTTCCGGGGGAGCCCCACACGGCGCAGTTGTTGCTGGTGATGGTCGAGATTGCCAAAGGGTCGAACGATCACGCCGCCGTGGGCCTGCTGCTCGGCCGGGCCCGCGAAGCCGTTCATGCCACCCCGTTGGGCCGTCGGTCGCATGGCCCCGTGATGCTCGCCAGCAGCCGGCACGCCGGTCTGCTGGGCGACTGGCCGCAGGCGCAGCGACATGCCGAGGCGGCCCTGCAAGCGGACCGCGACATCGGCGTTCCGTACAACGAGGCCGCCGACATCTGCATGCTGTCGCAGTGCGCGCGCGAGCAAGGTGACGCCGCTGCCGCGCTGGCCCATGCCGAAGCCACACTGGCGATCTACACCCGACTCTCCGACAGGTTCGGGCAGGCGATGGCCTGGGGGCATGTCGGCGAAGCGCGCGGCGAGGCAGGTGACTGGGCCGGCGCGCTCGCGGCCTTCGAAGCGGCGCTCGCCTTGTTTGAAACGGGCGACTACGCGGAACACACACGCGCCACGCTCGCGCACTTGGCACAAGCCCACCTCGAGTGCGGCAACAGTCGGCTGGCTCTTCCCCTCGCGGAGCGTTTGCTGAGCGACGTGGAACAGGCCGATCAACAGGAGAACGGGATCTTCGTCGCATTCACCTGCCATCGGGTGCTCGCGGCCCTGCGCGACCCGCGCGCCGCCGGCCTGCTGACGGACGCCCACAACGCCCTGCAGAAGCGGGCAGCGCACATCGAAGACACCACGGTACGGGCCCGGATGCTGGACGGGATTTCAACGCACCGCGCGATTGTCGAAGCCTGGTCGCGCCGCGCCGCCGCCGGGATTCAGAGAACCGGCGGCAGCTGACGCTGGCGCCGCTCGTGCTGTTCCCAGGCACGAGCACGTTGTTCGCAGTCTTCGTGATCAGCGGCCTGCGACAGATACAGCTCGCGCGGATCGATCGGGCCTTGTCCGATCCGCCGGGCCAGTGCCGACACGGCGCCGACGACTTTGTCGAGGGCCGAACCGGTGCTGGCGGTGGCGGGGGTGGTTGCTGTGTACAGGGTCGACGTGGTGGTGGTCATGGCAATCTCCAGGCAAGAAAAGGGTGGGTCGTGAAGGTTCAGCGTGCACTGAGGTCTTTGAGCTGCGTGCGGGCCGGCGCGGGTCGCATCCACGCGGTCACGTTGCGGCCGATGGCGCCGAAGAGGGAAGCGCCGCGCCGCGGGGCAGCGCCGGCCGGCTCGGCCACGCTGCGCTCGACCTTCACGAGCGCCTCATCGGCCGGGTGCGGCGCGGCGCTGAAGCCGCAGCGCTGCATCAGCACCAGCATGTCGCGGTTGCCGGCCAGCACCTCGCCGCACAACCAGCGCGCGCCGGCGCGGTGCGCGCATTTGCACAGCGCGCTGATCAGCCGCCGGCCGAGGCCCAGGCCGTGCCAGGCATCGGCCACGACCACCGCGAACTCGGCGCTGGCGCCATCGTCGTTCATCACGTAGCGGGCGTCGGCGATGACACGCTCGGTCTCGCCTTCCATCACCGTGACCACGAAGCCCATGTGGCTCTGGTAGTCGATGTTCGTCATCGCTTCGGCACGCGCGCTGCTGAGGCCGTTCACGGCGCCGTGGAAACGGTTGCGACGCGAAGCGGGTGAGAGCGCGGCGACGAAGGCCTGCTCGGACACGTCGTCCTGCGGCAGCACCGGGCGCAGCGTGGCGCGCTGGCCGTTGCGCAGGGTCCAGCTTTCGATCAGCTGGGTCGGGTAGCGGTGGATCCGGTACGGGGCGGTGGCGATCTGGGTCTGCATGCTCGGCTCCTGGGTTCTGACCCCGCTCCGTGCTGCGGATCGGGTGAACCCAATGTAGGAATCGAGCGCCTTTCGGTCGCTGCACAAGTCGGCATCGGCGGTGTGCGAAATTCACACGCGCCCGACGCCCGCCCGCTGCTACCAGGCGGCTGGTGGCCTTTTGAGGATCGTGATGCGCCCCGCTTCGTTGCGCAGGTAGCCGCCGGTCACCAGGTCCTTGAAGATGCGGCTGACCATCTCGCGCGACGAACCCACGCGCTCGGCGATGTCTTGCTGCGTCAGCCGCTCGGCCACGACCCGCGGCGCGTTGTCGTCACCCGGCGCGAGCTGCTGCAGCAAGCCGATCACGCGGCCGTAGACGTCTTGCAGCGCGAGGCTCTTCACGCTGTCGGTCGCCTGGCGCACGCGCTTGATCAGCTTGTGGATCAGGTGCTGCGCGAAATCGGGGTGGTCGGTGATGAAGGCGCGCAGGTTGGCCGCGGTGACGAGCGAGCAGGTGGTCGGCTCCATCGTCATCACCGAAGCGCTGCGCATGCCGCCGTCGAGCGCGAGCTCGCCCACGTATTCGCCGGCACCGTGGGTCGTGATGATCACTTCCTTGCCGGCTTCGTTGGCGGCGTAGACCTTGACGCGCCCGCTCAGCACGATGAACAGCGTGTCGGCGCTGTCGCCCTCGTTGATGATCACCGCGTGCGCCGGGTACCGTTTCACGCCGCCCTGTGCGGCAATGCGCTGGAGCAAGGGCTGGTCGAGGGCGTCGGAAGCTACGGCTGGCGTGGGCATGCGGCGATTGTGGCGCGAGCGCGGCGACTACCGCTTGACCGACTGTCCGCAGCCCTGGGTGCCGCCGCCCGACTTCAACCCGACGCCGCCTTCGCCTTCGGCGGCCCGAACCGCTGCCCCGGCTTCTCGGCCCGCGCATACAGCCCCGCCACCTTCGGCAGGTTCTTCTCGATGTCTGAAATGCGCGTCGGCCCCGAGGGGTGGGTGCTCATGAACTGCGGCGGCGCGTTCTTGTTGGCGGCGGCCATCTTCTGCCACAGGGTCACGCCCGAGCGCGGGTCGTAGCCGGCGCGGGCTGCGAGCTCGATGCCCACCAGGTCGGCCTCGGACTCGTCTTCGCGGCCGAACTTGAGCGTGAGCAGCTGGCCGCCCATGTCGGCCGCTGCGCGCCCCAGGCCGCCCAGGCCGAAGATCGCGGCGCCCACCTCGATGGCGCCGCGCGTGGCCATGGTCTTGCCCATGCGTTCGCGGGCGTGCTCGCGCAGCGCGTGAGTCATCTCGTGGCCCATGATCATGGCCACCTCGTCGTCATTGAGCTGCAGCTTGTCGAGAATGCCGTAGTAGTAGGCGATCTTGCCGCCAGGCATGCAGAAGGCGTTGACCTGGCTGCTGCCGATCAGGTTGACTTCCCACTTCCACTGGCGTGCCCGTTCGTTCCACTCGTAGGTGTGCGGGATGAGCCGCTGCGCGATGGCGCGCAGGCGCACCACCTGCGGGTGGTCGGCCGGCGCGAGCGCACGCTGTTGCGCGGCCTGGCGCTGCATCTGCACGTACTGCTGGCTGGCCGCCTGCTCGATCTGGTCGGCCGACACGGCGCCGGCGAAGATCGACTTCTTGCCCACTTCCACACCTTCGCGCGCCCGCACCGGCAGGGCGGCCGCCGCGCCGGCAACGAGCAGCGCGCCGGTGAAGAGGCGGCGGCCCGGCGCGAAAGCGCAGGCCGCGCAGCGGTGGGTCAGGGCGGCGGTGGCCATGGCGGTGTCACGGTTGTTCATGAGGCTCTCTGATGGCTGGCGTCGCGCAGCGTTCCCGCCCTAACGCGATTCGGCCTGCAACAGCATACGTCGCACCTGCGGCAGCAGCAGGTAGGCCGGGAAGCTGAGCCAGAACGTCAAAAAGAAGTAGGCCGAGTAGCCCATCTCCTGCGCGCCGATGCCGCCGGCCCAGCCGGCCACCGCACGGCTGAAGGCGAAGATGCTGGAAAGGATGGCGTACTCGGTCGTCGCTTTCGCGCGGCTCGTGATCGCCATCAAGAACGCGAGAAAAGCGCCAGTGCCCAGCCCGCCGGTGAAGCTCTCGACGGCGCTGGCGCTGTAGACGATCAGCTGGTGCGCCATCGCGATGTCGGTGCCCTGCGCCGCACGCGGCACGGCGTAGGCCGCGAACGCGTAGACCAGGTTCGACAGCGCCTGCCAGATGCCCAGCACCCACAGGCCCTTGAAGATGCCGCGCGTGTCGACGTACCAGCCGCCGAGCAGGCCACCGGCGATCGACAGCACCAACCCGAGCTGTACGCTCACCAGGCCGATCTGCTGGTTCGTGAAGCCGGCGTCGACCCAGAACGGCTTGACCATGAAGCCCATCGACGCGTCACCGAGCTTGAACAGCAGGATGAAGACGAGGATCGCGATCATGCCCGGCCGCGACAGCAGTTCGACCCACGCGCCGAACACCGGCCCTTCGCGCATCAGCTGCGCACGCGGGTGGTTGGCGGCCGTCACCATCAGCGCCGCGCCGAGGAACATCAAGCCGACCGGGATGGCGCCCTTGAACCACCAGGTCTTGTTCCACTCGGCCACCACGCTCCAGCCCGCCACCTTGCCGATGGGCGCAAGCGCCGGCCAGAGCAGGCCGATCAAGACGAGCGCGAGCGCAGCGATCCAGAGCGGCTGGTCGCGCAGCAGCCCGAACTCGGTGGCCAGGGTGCCGGGTGTCGACAAGCGCGCCCCTTCGGGCGGCGCAAACAAGGCCATCAGCGCATTGCACGCGAACACCGCACCGCCGACCACGTAGGCCACGCTCCAGCCGAGCCAGCCCGACAGGATGAGCACCACGCCCGCGAAGATCATGCCGACGCGGTAGAAGCCGATGCGAAAGCCGTTGGCCATGCCGTATTCGCGCCGGTCGAGCAGCTCGATGGTGTAGCCGTCGGTCGCGATGTCGTTGGTGGCCGAGAACACCGTGAACAGGCCGATCACGACCCACACCCAGGGCCCGAACACGTTGGCCGAGCCGGTCGCGAAGTACCACATCACGCAGGCCATGCCGGCGTTGGCGCCACTCACCCACCAGCGGTGGTGGCGCGCCCAGTCGATGGCCGGCGCCCACAGGAACTTCACGGTCCAGGCCAGGCCGAGCAGGCTCAGCAGGCCGATGTCGGCCAGGTTCACGCCCTGCTGGCGGAAGTAGACCGGGAAGATGTCGAAGAACACCCCGAGCGGCAGGCCTTCGCTGAAGTACAGCAAGGCCACCCAGAAGAGCTTGCGTTTGTAGACGGGGGTGGCCGGGGGCGACGCGCCGGGGGCGGTGGCCCCGGGGGTGGGGGAGGTCATGGGCGCATTCTATGGACGCGGGCGGCGCGCCCCACGCGCCGCAGCCGCGTCACTGCGCCGGCGTTCCCTGTCTGTAGATGGCTTCGGCCAGCGCCAGCAGCTTCTCTTTGGGCAGCACGCCGACCAGTGCATACCCACGCGCTCCGCCTTCGGCACTTTCGCCTTCGACCCAATAGAACATGCCGAGCTCGCCCTCGCGCTCGTAGCGGAAGGCGGCCGGCGTGTTGCTGTCGGGCTTGCGCAGGTAGACCGTCACGCGCAGCGGCTTGCCGTCGGCGCCGGTCGCGCCGGTGTCGGGCATGGCCTGGTACATCAGCTGCGCGCTCGGCGTGCCGGCGGCGTCGGGCAGGAGCCGGCCGCCGACCAGCTCGAAGCCTTGCGCGCGCAGGTCGAAGAGTTTCACCGGCACGGTGAGGCGCCGCGTCAGCCAGCGGCTCAGGTGCTCTTCCTGGGCTTTCACCTCCACCGGGTGGCGCACTTCGGGCACGTAGACGGTGTGCGCCAGCGCTGCGCGGTGAACCCACGCCGGCTCGCCGGAGCGGGCGAGCAGGGGCGATTCAGGCTGCAGCCGCCACACCAGCGCGGCGCCCACGGCGCCCCCGAGCACGAAGACGGCGAGCGCCGCCGCCCAGCGTTGCCAGCGAACGCCCGGCAAGGTGTCGGGCGCCTTGCGCCAGGCCACTTGCGTCAGCGCCTGCGGCACAGGCTCCGACAAGACCGTGTCGAGCCGGACACGCAAGGCTTCGGCGTCGGCCGACCACAAGCGCACGCGCGCCGCGTCTTCGGGGTGCTCGCGCAGCCAGGCTTCGACTTCGGCGCGTTGCTCGGGGGGCAACTCGTCGTCGAGCCAGGCGCTCAGCAGGGTGTCGTCAGGCATGTTCATGGCGGTTCAGCTCACGCGGCGCAGCGTGTGGGCGGCCGCGTTCTGGTTCGGGCGGCGGCCGTCGAGCAGCGCGCGCAAGGCCGCGCGGCCGCGCGAGATGCGCGACATCACGGTGCCGATCGGAATGCGCAGCAGCTCGGCGCACTCGGCGTAAGACAGTTGTTCGAGCGTGACCAGCAGCAGCGGCTCGCGCTGCTCGAGCGGCAGCTGCTTGAGCGCGGCCACCAGGTCGAGCCGCAGCCCGATGTCGGGGTTCGTGGCCGCCGGCAGCTCGTCGATCGCATCGACGCCGTCACGCGGCTCGACCAGCGTCATGCGGGCACTGCGGCGGCGTTCGTCCATGTGGGCGTTGTGCGCGATGCTGATGGCCCACACCAGGATGTCGCGGCGCTGGTCGAACTGGTGCCAGTGCGCCAGCGCACGCTCGAGCGCGGTTTGCACCAGGTCGTCGGCCGCGCCGGGGTCGAACACCAGCGAGCGGGCGTAGCGCCGCAGGCGCGGGATCGCGCCGAGCAGTTGCTGGCGAAAGGCGGTCGGGGCGTCCACAGGGGGTCTACGTCGGGCAGCGGCCGCTTATTCCGCGCTGCGGCCCGCGGCCAGTGTAGGCCCGCAGCACGGCCGCGCGCGATCCCGGACAATGGCCGGCATGACGCCCCCGAAAAGCGCCCTTTCCCCGAGCTTCGCGCTGCCCGAGTTCCGTGCCGCGCTCGGCATGTTCGCCACCGGCGTGACCATCGTCACGGCGCGCGGCCCCGGCGGCGTGCCAGTCGGGCTGACCGCCAATTCTTTCAACTCGGTGTCGATGAACCCGCCGCTGGTGCTGTGGAGCCTGGCGCGCAGCGCCGGCTCGATGCCGGCCTTCGAGCGCGGCTCGCACTACGCGATCAACATCCTCGCCGCCGAGCAGCACGCCCTGGCCGAACGCTTCGCGAGCAAGGACACCGACCGCTTCAAGGGCCTGGCGTTTCGCGAAGGCGCTGGCGGCGCGCCCATCATCGAAGGCGCGGCAGCGGTGTTCGAGTGTTTCAACCGCAGCCGCTACGAAGAAGGCGACCACGTGATCTTCGTCGGCGAAGTCGAACACTGCGAGCGCCGCGAAGGCTCGCAGCCGCTGATCTTCCACGGCGGGCGTTACTTCACCGAACTGCCGCTCTGACGGCGGGCCATGGCGCTGTCGGTTCCGCTGGTCTGGTCGCTCTCGACCGCGCACCTCGCCATCGAGGTCGCGGCCACCGCCGCGTTCGCGCTCTCGGGCGTGATCGTCGCGGCGCGGCGCCGGCTCGACGCGGTGGGCGTGTGCGTGGTCGCCGGCCTGGCCGCCTTCGGTGGCGGCACGGTGCGCGACGTGCTGCTCGACCGTCGCCCGTTCTTCTGGGTCGAACACCACGGCTACGTGTGGGCGGTGTTGCTGCTGTGCATGGCTTCGATGGTGTTCCTGCGCACGCGCCACTTCCAGCCCACCGAACAGGCAATGCAGTGGCCCGACGCGTTAGGCCTCGGCCTGTTCACCGCCAGCGGCGCGCAGATCGCCCTGGCCCTGCAGATGCCGGCGCTCGTGGCGGTGTTGATGGGTGTCGTGACGGCGGTGTTCGGCGGCGTGTTGCGCGACATCGCCTGCAACCAGATCCCGGCCGCGTTCCAGGGCCACCGCCCCTATGCCGTGTGTTCCTTCGCCGGCGGCTGGGTGGTGGTGGGCGGCACCGCGCTGCACTGGCCCGACTGGGCCACGCTCACCGCCGGCGCGGCGTGCGCCACGCTGTTGCGCGTGCTGGCGCTGTGGCGCGACTGGAAGCTGCCGGTCTGGCGCCACGACGACGACGTGGCCGACGACCCGCGCTGAACGAACCGGCTCACCCCTTGTGGCGTGCCGCCGCGAACGCGGTGAACCAGGCCACGCAGTCGGCATTGGCCATTGCGTCGAGCTTGAAGACCTGCTCGGCCGGCGTGCCCATCAGCAGCTTCTTCACCGGCAGCTCCATCTTCTTGCCCGACAGCGTGCGCGGCACGGCGCTGACCTGGAAGATCTCGTTCGGCACATGGCGTGCCGAAAGCGCGGCCTTGATGTTGTGCTTGAGCTGCTTCGTCAACGCGGCGTCGAGCACCAGCCCGTCGCGCAGCACCACGAAGAGCGGCATGTAACTCTCGCGGCCGAGGTATTCGAGGTCGACGACCAGGCTGTCGAGCACTTCGGGCAGGGCCTCGACCGCGCTGTAGAGCTCGGCCGTGCCCATGCGGATGCCGTGGCGGTTGATGGTCGCATCACTGCGCCCATAGATGATGGCGCCACCGCGCGGCGTGATGCGGAGCCAGTCGCCGTGGCGCCAGACGCCGGGGTACATGTCGAAGTAACTGTCGTGATAGCGCTGGTTGTTCTTGTCATGCCAGAAGTACAAGGGCATCGACGGCATCGGCTTGATGCACACCAGCTCACCCACCTCGCCGACCAGCGGCTGACCGGCTTCGTTCCACGCTTCCACGTCAGCGCCGAGGCAGCGCACCTGCATCTCGCCGATCACGACCGGCAGCGTGGGCATGCCGGCGACGAAGGCGCCCGCAAAGTCGGTGCCGCCCGAGATCGCGGTAAGCCAGATGGGCCGGCCATCGCGTTGAGGCATCTGCTCGTAGACCCACCGGTACGACTCGACCGCGAGCGGCGAGCCGGTCGAGCCGATCGCGCGCAGCTTCGACAGGTCGGCCTGCTTCATCGGTTCGACGCTGGCCTTCAGGCAGTTCGCGTAGAAAGCCGCGCCGGCGCCGAAGAACGTGGTGCCGGCCGCGGCCGCAAAGCGCCAAAGCGTCGACATGTCGGTGGCGCCGACGCGCCCGCCGGGGTTGCCGTCGTAGATGCAGATCGTGGTGCCGCCGAGCAGCGCGCCCACCTGTGAGTTCCACATGATCCAGCCGGTGCTGCTGTACCAGTGGTAGCGGTCGCCGGTGTCGATGCTCGCGCCGACGTTGTTGTGCAGCGCGTTGGCTTTCAGCGCCTCGATCATCACGCCGCCGTGGCCGTGCACGATCGGCTTGGGCAGGCCGGTGGTGCCGCTCGAATAGACGACCCACAGCGGGTGGTCGAAGGGCAGCCAGGCCGGCGCGAAGGGCAGGTCGTGCGAGGTGAGCTCGCTGAAGTCGTGCAGCCTGCCGTGCGGCGGCACGAGGCTTGCCGGCGCAACCTGCGCGGTGTCCAGATACCGCAGCAACACCACTTCGCGCGCACTCGGCAACTCGGCCAGCAGACCACGCAGCACCTCGAGGCGGTTGTGCACCACGCCGCCATAGGTGTAGCCGTCACACGCGATCAATACCTTGGGCTCGATCTGACGAAAGCGGTCGAGCACCGCCACCGGCCCCATGTCGGGCGAGCACACCGACCACACCGCGCCGAGGCTGGCGCAGGCCAGAAAGGCGACCACGGTCTGCGGAATGTTCGGCAGGATCGCGCAGACGCGGTCGCCCGGCTGCACGCCCATCGTCTGCAGTGCGGCGGCGAGCGACGCCACCTGCCGGCGCAATTCGGGCCAGCTGATCTCGGTCAATTCACCCCGCTCGAACATCGCCTCGTTGGCGAACACGATGGCCGGGTGGCCCGCCGCGTGGGCGGCGTCGGCATGGCTGAACAGATGCTGCGCGTAGTTCACCTGCGCGCCGGGGAACCAGCGCGCGCCGGGCATCTTCGCGTCGGCCAGCACCGCCTCGAACGGCGTGGGCGACTGCATGCCGAAGTGGTCCCAGATCGTGGCCCAGAACGCGGGCAGGTCGTTGACCGACCAGCGCCACAACTTGTCGTAGTTTCCGGGCGTCGACGCGTCGAAGTGCAGGCCTCGTTCCTGCGCGAGCCAGCGCAGGTAAGGCTCGATGCGGGGCTCGGGCAGGTGGGTGGCGGCCATCGTGCTTCTCTGATGCTTCACTGATGCGGCGGTGGTGTCAGTCGTCGACCCTGGCGGCACGCAGCGCCATGTCCACGTCCATGTACGACCACTGTTCCTGCCAGAACAGCGGCCGCCGGTAGCCGATGAGCCAGGGCTGCGTCAGGTCGACGTAGATGCGGTGCGTGTGGTACTTGTAGGGCGCGTAGGCCACGACGAGCTTGACCACTTCGTTGAACAGCGCGAGGCGCTCCGGCCCGTCGGGCAGCTCGTTCATGCGCTGGTAGATCGCGTCGACCGCCGGCAGCTTGAAGCGTGCGAAGTTCTGGCCGCCCGACTGCGGGCCGTAGACCCGCGCGAGGCCACCGAAGCCGTCGGGCGACGCGGCCGAGCTGGCGAGCGACCACACCATCAGCTTGCCGGCGCGCCCGGCCTTCAGGTTCTCGGCGAACTGCTGGATGCGCATCTTCGAGCGGATGCCGATCAGGCTCAGGCTCTTGCGCTTCTGGTCGTCGAGCTGGCGCTGCAGTTCGTCGGCCTGGGTGGAGATTTCGAGCACCAGCGGCGAACCGTCGGGGGTTTCGCGCCAGCCGTCGCCGTCGCGGTCTTTATAGCCGTAGAGGTCGAGCAGCGCATTTGCACGGGCCGGGTTGAATTCGCTGTTGGCGGTCTTGAGCTTCGGGTCGTAGCCATAGGTGTTCGGCACGACTGGGCCTTGCGCTGGAATCGCCTGGCCGTTGCGCACCAGGCGGATCTCGGCTTCCACGTCGTAGGCCAGGCTGATCGCGCGGCGCAGTGCCACCTTTTCGGGCGTGAGGCCGCCGACCAGCGGGTCGTCCATGTTGAAGTAGGTGAAGCCGACGTCGGAATTGACGATGCTGTGCGCGGCGATGCCTCTTTTCACCAGATTCGGCGCGAGCTTGGCGTTCGGCACCGCGGCCTTGGCGAGATCGGGTGGCACCGGGTCGATCAGGTCGATCTGGCCGTTCAGGAAGGCGAGCCAGCGCGGCTGGCTCTGTTCGATCACGCTGAGCTCGACGCGGTCGACCATCGGGATGCGCCGGCCCTTGAAGCGCGCCAGCAGCGCCTGGCCTTCGGCGTCGTCGGCGTTCGGCTCGGCGTCGAACACGCGTTCGCGGTAGCCGGGGTTGCGCTCGAGCACCATCAGCGAACTGCGCCGCCACTGCTTCAGCACGTAGGGGCCGGTGCCGACCGGGTGCGCCATCAGGTCGTCTTTGTAGCGCTCGATCACCTCGCGCGCCACCGCGCCGAAGATGCTGCTGTCGGTCAGCGTGTTGACGAAGCGCGGCCGCGGGTTGGCGAGCGTGAAGCGCAACGTGTAGCGGTCGAGTGCTTTCACGCCTTCGACCTCGCGGCCGTAGTCGAAAGGTCGCTTGTTCTTCAAAGCTTCGGCACGCAGCGCTTCCAGGCCGACAAATCCGTCTTCGGCCAGGCCGTTGTAGGCCGGGCTCTTGAGCGCCGGGTCGAAGAAGCGCTTGAAGCTGTAGACGTAGTCGGCCGCGACCAGCTCGCGCTTCTTGCCTTCGAAGGCCGGGTCGTCGGCGAAGTGGATGCCCGGCTGGATGCGGATCGTCCAGGTCTTGAAGTCGGCCGACGATTCCGGCATGCCGTCGGCCGTCAGCGGCTTGAGCTTGTAGGGCCGCGCCAGGTGATCGTAGGTGTACAGGCCCTCGAAGATGTGCGCGGTGACCTGGCGCGAATACAGGTCGTTGATCTGCGCCGGGTCGAAGCCCGTCTCGGCGCTGCGCAAGCCCAGGCGCAGCACTTTCTGCGCCGCCTCGGCGGCCTGCGCGCCGGGCAGCGCGAGCGCGCCCAGCAGCGCCGCCAGGCCGATGCGGCAGAGCAGCTTCATCGGGGTGGCCGCAGCGAGTCGTCGATGTCGACGTAGTGCCAGAACTCCTGCCAGAACACCGGGTGGCGGTAGCCCAGAAGCTGCGGGTAGCTCATGTCGGTCGAGATGCGGTTGAGTTTGAACTTGTAGGGCATGTAGGCGAGCGCGATCTTCTGCGCCTGCTCGAACATGGCCGTGCGCTCGGGGCCGTCGGGCACAGCCTGCAGGCGGTCGTAGAGCTTGTCGAACTCGGGCATCTTGAAACGTGCCATGTTCTGGCCACCGAACTCGCGGCTGTCGTAGCGCGCCAGCGCGCCGATGGCGTCGGGTGCGTCGGCCGAAGCGCCCACCGACCACATGGCCAGCTTGCCGGCGCGCGCGGCTTTCAGGTTCTCGGGCCACTGCGCGATCTTCGACTCGGTGCGGATGCC
The DNA here is from genome assembly GCF_032229685.1 of Rhizobacter sp. Classification (GTDB taxonomy): domain Bacteria; phylum Pseudomonadota; class Gammaproteobacteria; order Burkholderiales; family Burkholderiaceae_C; genus LMDS01. Next base: position 20,983 of record NZ_JAVTWP010000021.1, read on the forward strand.
CAGCGCCTTCATGTTCTTGTTCATGATCTCCATGATCTTGCGCCGGCGCTGGTCGGCTTCGCTGGCGATGTTGAGCACCAGCGGCGAGCCGTCGGGCATGTCGCGCCAGCCGTCGCCGTCCTTGTCCTTGTAGCCGTAGAGGTCGAGCAGGGCCTTGGCGCGCGGCGGATCGTAGTCGCCGAACTCGCTCTTGAACTTCGGGTCGAAGGCCGAGGTGAACGGCAGCAAGACCGACTGCGCCACCGCCCCCTGGCCGTTGTAGGCGTAGGCGATCTCGTTGGCAGTGTCCATGCCCAGGCTGACGGCGCGGCGCAACGCGACCTTCTCGGCCGTGTAGCCGCCGACGGTCGGGTCGTCCATGTTGAAGATCAGGTAGTTGCTCGCCGGCTCGACCACCTGGTAGGCGCGCAGGCCGCGCTTGGCCAGGTTCGGCGCGACCTTGCCGCCCGGCACCGCCTGGTTCACGAACTGGTAGCCCACGCGGTAGGCGAGATCGGCCTCGCCGTTGACGAACGACAACCAGCGCGGCTGCTCTTCTTCGACGACCGAGATCTCGACGCGGTCGACCATCGGCAGGCGCCGGCCCTTGAAGCGCGCGAGCAGCGCCTGGCCTTCGGCGTCGTCTGCGGTGGGTTCGGCGTCGTAGAGCATCTCGCGGAAGTCGGGGTTGCGCTCGAACGCGATGAACGAGCTGCGCCGCCACTGCACCAGCTTGAACGGGCCGGTGCCCACCGGGTGCTCTTCGGCCTTGTCGCCATAGAACTCGATCACCTCGCGCGCCACGGCACCCAGGATGTCGCTGTTGGCGAGCGATTCGATGTAGCGCGGGCGCGGGTCTTCGAGCTTGATCTGCAGCGTATAGCGATCGAGCGCTTTCAGCCCGTCGATCTCGCGGCTGTAGTCGAAGGGTTGTTTCTTGTCGAGCCCGGACTGGCGCAGTTCGTTCAGGCCGATCATCTTGTCGGTCTCGATCGCCGACCACACCGGGCTCTTGTTGGCCGGGTCGGCGAGGCGCTTGAAAGAGTAGACGTAGTCCTGCGCGACAAGCTCGCGTTTCTTGCCCTTGAACGCCGGGTCGTCGGCGAAGTAGATGCCGGGCTTGACCTTCACCGTCCAGGTGCGGAAGTCGCTCGAAACCTGCGGCATGCCGTCCGCCGTGAGCGGCCTGATCTTGATCGGCCGCGCGAGGTGGTCGTACTTGTACAGGCCCTCGAAGATGTGCGGCGTGAGCGTGCGCGAGTACAGGTCGTTGACCTTGGCCGGGTCGAGGCTGGTCTCGGCCACCTCGAAGGCGTAGCGCAACACCTTCTTGGCCGGCGCGGAAGGCGCCTGCGCGCTGCTCGGCGCCACCACCGCCAGCGCGATGGCCGCGCCCAGGAATACGGTCTTCAACGAACTCATGTCATCTCACTGTGAACGCCGGGCCAGCTCGGCCGAGTCGATGTCGACGAACTTCCAGAACTCGCGCAGGAACACGTTGCGCTGGTAACCCACGACCCAGGGCTGGGCCAGGTCGGTCCAGATGCGGTGCACGTGGATCTTGTAGGGCACGTAGGCCACCATCAGCGCCTGCGCCTGCGTCATCACAGCCTGACGCTCGGGGCCGTTGGGCAGGGCCTTCTGCTTCTCATGGAGCGCGTTGAAGGCCGGCAGGTCGAAGCGCGAATGGTTGGCCTGGCCCTTGTTCGGCCCGTAGCCGAGTTCGAGAAAGCCGGCGCCGTCGGGCCCGGCGCTCCAGCCCACGCCCCACATCATCAGCTTGCCGGCGCGCGAAGCCTTCAGGTTCTCGGGCCACTGCGCGATGCGGAACTTGATGCGCACGCCGAGCGCGTCCATGTTCTTCTGCCACTGCTCGGCGAGCTGGCGCTTTTCGCCGTCGGCCTGCGTGGCGTACTCGAGCAGCAGCGGCGAGCCGTCGGGTTGGTCACGCCAGCCGTCGCCGTCCTTGTCCTTGTACCCGTACAGGTCGAGCAAAGCCTTGGCGCGGGCCAGGTTGAACTCGCTCATCTCGCTGCGGAAAGCCGGGTCGTAACCCCAGGTGCCGGGGCCGATCGGGCCTTGCGCGGGCATGGCCTGGCGCTTGCGCACGAGGCGGATTTCCTTGTCGAGATCGACCGCGAGGCTGATCGCGCGGCGCAGCGCCACCTTCTCGGGCGTGTAGCCGCCGACCATCGGGTCTTCGAGGTTGAAGAGCGACAACGCCACGTCGGCACGCGCATAACGAACCATCTGGATGCCGCTGCGCTTGAGGTTGGGCGCAAGCTGGCCGCCGGGCATCACGCGGTCGGCGAAGTCGGCTGGCACTTCTTCGACCAGGTCGTATTCCTTGTTCAGGAAAGACAGCCAGCGCGGCTGGTTTTCTTCGATGATGCCGACCTCGACGCGGTCGATCATCGGCAGGCGCCGGCCCTTGAGTTTGGCCGCGATGGCTTGCGCCACCGGGTTGTCGGCCGGCGCTTCTTCGTCGTAGTAGACCTCGCGGTAACCGGGGTTGCGTTCGAGCACGATGCGCGACGAGCGGCGCCACTCGCCGAGCTTGAACGGGCCGGTGCCGACCGGGTGGTCCATGATCTTGTCGCCATAGGCTTCGACCACTTCGCGCGCGACCGCGCCGACCACCGAGCCGTCGGTCATGTCTTCGACGAAGCGCGGATTGCCTTCGCCAAGCTTGATCTGGAAGCGGTAGCGGTCGAGCGCCTTCAGGCCTTCGACCTCGCGGTCGTAGTCGAATGGTTTGCCGGCCTTGATCAGCTCTTGGCGCAGCTCGCTCAGGCCGAGGATCTTGTCGTTCTCGAACGAATACAGGCTCGGGCTCTTCAGCTTCGGGTCGTAGTGGCGCTTGATCGAGTAGACGTAGTCCTGCGCGACCAGCTCGCGCTTCTTGCCCTTGAAGGCCGGGTCGTCGGCGAAGTAGATGCCGGGTTTGATCGTGAACGTGAAGGTCTTGTAGTCGGCCGAGACCTCGGGCATGGCCGCGGCGGTGTTCGGCCGGGCGCGCACCGGGCGGGCCAGGAATTCGAGCTGCAGCGGCGCGTCGAAGATGTTCGCGGCGATGGTGCGCGAGTACAGGTCGGAGATCTGCCCCGGGTCGAAGCCGGTTTCGGCGACGCGGAAGGCGTAGCGCAGCACCTTGAGCGGCGCCGCCGCGGCGGGCGCGTCGGCCGCCAGCAGGGCCGGACCGGCCGGCAGCGAAAGACACGCCGCCACCACGCCGGCGCGCAGCAAGTGCAAGAGGCGCAGCATGGCGCGAATCGGCATGGAAAGCGTTCCTTGTGGGATCACGTGAAGACCTCGGCCCTCGCCGGTGGGCGGATGGGCTCGTGAACTCTATCGAAGGCGCGAGTCTAGGCGGCGCGCCGGGTTATCGGCCCCGGTGCAAGCACTATGCTTCGGCCCGCGCGCCGTGCCAGAGGCACGCGAATTGCGTGCCCGCAGGCTTTGCAGCGCCCGGCGTGAAACAGGGCAAATGCGGGGGAGTCGCGGGCTGTTCAGGCCCTAGACTCGCCGGCGCTTGCACCTGAACACCCCGGCCCGCCACGAGCGTTGCCGTGATGCGCGGTGCCCCGACTTGACTGGATGAGGAGTATTTCGAGCCATGGCGGCCTACCTGATTCGACGCCTGTGGCAAATGATCCCGACTTTGTTCGGCGTCGTTCTGCTGGTGTTTCTTTTGTTCAAGGGCTTTGGTGGTGACCCGGCCGAAATTCTCGGTGGCCTGAACGCCACGCAGGCGCAGGTCGATGCGATCCGCCAGCAGCTGGGCCTGAACGAGCCGCTCTGGACGCAGTTCTGGATCTTCATCAAGCAGATCGTCACCTTCGACTGGGGCAAGAGCTGGGCCACCAACGAAGCCGTCGGCCACCTGTTCGCCACGCGACTGCCGGCCACGCTGACGGTGATGGTGCCGATCCTGATCCTCGACACCTTGCTCGCCATTCCGTTCGCGATGGGCGTGGCCTATGTGCGCGGCTCGCTCACCGACCGCAGCATCATGATGCTGACGACGGTGGCGCTCTCGATCTCGTTCCTGGTCTACGTGATCGTCGGCCAGTACGTGTTCGCGTTCCAGCTCGGCATGTTCCCGGTGCAGGGCTGGAGCGACAGCCTGTGGACCAACCTGCGCGTGTATTCGCCGCTGCCGGTGCTGCTGGCGGTGGCGGTGTCGCTCGCACCGACCACGCGCCTGTACCGCAGCTTCTTCCTCGACGAGATCGGCCACGACTACGTGCGCACGGCCCGCGCCAAGGGCCTGACCGAGCAGACGATCCTGCTCAAGCACGTGCTGCGCAACGCGATGATCCCGATCCTGACCAACGTGGCCGTGGCGCTGCCGGGCATCTTCGTCGGCTCGTTCCTGATCGAGGTGTTCTTTTCCATCCCCGGGCTGGGGCGTGAACTGTGGCTGTCGGTGAACCGCAGCGACTACCCCGTCATCCAGGCCTTCGCGATCTACACAGCGGTGATCACGATGTTCGTGAACCTGCTGACCGACGTGCTCTACAAGCTGGTCGACCCACGGGTGGTGCTGAAATGAGCGGTAGCTTGGTGAGTCCTCAACTCACGGTGAGCCAGAACCGCGCGCGCGGCGTGTGGTCGGCCGCGGCCACACGCTTTCGCACCGACCGCGTCGGCATGGTCTCGCTCGTGATCGTGGTGTTGTTCCTGCTGCTCGTGATCGCTTCCGGGCTCGGCCTGGTGGCGAAAGACTGGCAAGCCGAAACCGGCGTGCCCGATGCGCCGCCCACCTTCATGGGCCCGGCCGCGGCCACCGAGAGCGCCGCTGTCGCCGCGCCCACCGGCCCGAACATCGACATCTCGGCGATCGACCCGCTCGCACCGCGCTACAAGGAATGGGACGAAGCGGCCAAGAAGTACCAGACCACCGAAGCGGTGCGGGCGCTCACGCTGCCCTTCGGCGGCGACCGGCTCGGCCGCGACGTGCTGGCCAAGGCGGTGAAGGGCGCGCAGGTGTCGATCTTGGTCGGCGTGTCGGCCGCCCTGCTTGCCACCTTCATCGGCACGCTGCTGGGCGCCATCGCCGGGTTCTTCGGGGGGCGGGCGGGCGACTTCCTCGAGTGGCTCTACAACGTGTTCACCGCGATCCCGAGCATCCTGCTGATCTTCGCTTTTGCGGCGGTGTTCCCGCGCGGCGTGGGCTCGGTGGTGCTGATCCTCGGTCTGGCGGGCTGGACCGGCATTTACCGGCTGGTGCGGGCCGAGTTCATCAAACACGCGGTGCGCGACTACGTGCGCTCGGCCGAAGCCATCGGCGCCAGCACGAGTTCGCGCATGTTCCGGCACATCTTGCCCAACGTGAGCCACGTGGTGCTGGTGCAGCTCTCGATCCACGTGGTCGGCTTCATCAAGTCTGAAGTGATCCTGTCGTACCTGGGCCTCGGCGTCGGCGTCGACCAGGTCTCGTGGGGCACGATGCTCGCCGAAGCGCAGAGCCAGCTGATCCTCGGCCAGTGGTGGCAGCTCGCGGCGGCCACGCTGTTCATGGCGGTGTTCGTGACCGCGTTTTCGCTGATGACCGACGCGCTGCGTGATGCGCTCGACCCCAAGCTGCGCGGACTGGAATAAGAAGATGCTCCTCAGTATCAAAGACCTGCGGGTCGCCTTCCGCCTCGGCAAGACCAATGGCGTGGTGCAGCGCTTCGAGGCCGTCAAGGGCGTGAGCTTCGACGTGCCCGAGAACACCACCATCGCACTCGTCGGCGAATCGGGTTCGGGCAAGAGCGTGACCGCGATGTCGATCCTGAACCTGCTGCCCGACAACGCCGAGCGCGCCGGCGCCATCACGTTCCAGGGCCGCGACATGCTGGCCACACCGCTGGCGGAGCTGCAGAAACTGCGCGGCAAGGAAATCGCCTGCGTGTTCCAGGACCCGATGACCTCGTTGAACCCGGTGTTCACGGTCGGCCAGCAGATCTGCGAGCCGCTGATGAAACACCTGGGGCTGGGCGCGAAGCAGGCGATGGCCCGCGCCGAAGCGCTGCTCAACGAAGTGGGCATGCCCGAGCCGAAGCGGCGCCTCTCGGCCTACCCGCACCAGCTCTCGGGCGGCCAGCAGCAGCGCGTGATGATCGCGATGGCGCTGGCCTGCGAGCCCAAGCTGCTGATCGCCGACGAGCCGACCACGGCGCTCGACGTGACGATCCAGCGCCAGATCATGGAGCTGCTGGCCGGGCTGAAAGCGCGTCACCAGATGAGCATGCTATTCATTAGCCACGACCTCGGCGTGGTGGGCGAGATTGCCGACCACGTGGTCGTGATGCGCCAGGGCACGGTGCGCGAGCAGGGCGCCGTGGCCGGCATTTTCAAGGCGCCGCAAGACGCGTACACCAAGGCGCTGCTGGCCTGCCGGCCCACGCTCGAGCAGCGCGCGCCGCGCCTGATGGTGATCGACGACCACATCGCCGGCCGCGCCGCCGCGAGCACGAGCAAAGCGAAGGACCCGAACGCCCGCGTGATCATCGAAGCGAGCAGCCTGACCAAGAGCTTCTGGCTGCAGAGCGGCGTGTTCGGCCGCAAGGAATTCAAGGCCGTGCGCGGCGCCACCTTCAAGCTGCGCCAGGGCCACACGCTGGGCGTGGTCGGCGAGTCGGGTTCGGGCAAGACGACGATGGGGCTGGCGCTGCTGCGCCTGCACGAGCCGAGCGGCGGGCCAGTGGGTGGCAGCGTCACCTTCGACGGCGTCGACCTGCTGGCCTTGAGCAAGAGCGAGATGCTGCCGATGCGCAAGCGCATCCAGGTCGTTTTCCAGAACCCGTACGCGTCGTTGAACCCACGCTTCACGGTCGGCCAGACGCTGGTCGAGCCGATGACGATTCACAACATCGGCAAAGACAACGACGAACGCGAAGCGCGCGCGCGTGCATTGCTGCTCAAGGTGGGCCTCGATGAAGCGGCGATGGACAAGTACCCGCACGAGTTTTCCGGTGGCCAGCGCCAGCGCGTGGCGATCGCACGCTGCCTGACACTCGACCCCGAAGTGCTGGTGCTCGACGAAGCGGTGAGCGCGCTCGACGTGTCGGTGCAGGCGCAAGTGCTCAACCTGCTGAAAGACCTGCAAGATGAGCTAGGGCTCGCTTACATCTTCATCAGCCACGACTTGGCGGTGGTGCGCTTCATGGCCGACGAGGTGCTGGTGATGAAAGACGGCGAAGTGGTCGAGCAGGCCAGCGTGGCGCAGATTCTCGACGCGCCGCAACAGGAGTACACGCGGCGGCTGCTCGGGGCCATTCCGCGCGGCTACCGCGCGGCGGCCTGACCGGGGCCACGACCAAACAAGTCGACGCTGTAAGCGTTTGCTTACTGTTCGGCCGCATTTCGACAGTGGGCCAGAACGACTCGCGGCGCAGAACGTGAAATAAGCCGCACTTTGCTCGGCGCCCCGGCTTGGCACAGAGGTTGCGAAAAGCTTGGCACAGAGAGTTCGAGCCGAAGCCTGCGAAGCCCGCGCCGAAACCAGCTTACAAGGACGTCGTTGCCATGCCGCTGATCCGCACCAAACCCACCGCCTTCGCGCGCCGCGCGCGCCCCACAGGCCCGAGCTGCCGCAGCGGCGCGTCGTCGCTGCTGCGCCTGTCGCAGCCGACCGCGGCGCGTTTGCCGACGGCGATGGACTTGTCGGGTTGGGTCGGTCGTGCGGCCAGCATCTTCCTGCCGGTGACGGGCCCGCTCGCAGCGTTCGCGCAGAGCGAGTTCGGCCACGGCGTCGGCCAATGAGCCCGGCGGAGCAGAGCACCATGGCACCTCCGCGCGCACTCGCCCCGATTCCCGGCGTCAGCCTGAAGGCGATGCCCCGCGCGCCGCTGGCGGCCCTGCCGCCGAGCACGTCGCATGTGTTGCAGAGCCGCCGCGCTCCGGCGCAGCTGTCCTTGTTCCAGCGGCCCGGCGCCGCACGCTGAAGCAGAAGATTCGTTAGACCACTTTCCGGGGGACGCACACGGTCCACAGGGGAGCGGGCAGGCCTGGGGGGAGTCGAGAGCGAGCCCCGGCAAAATCTGTCCCGCTCCCCTTATTTTTTTGCCCGCCCCTCACCGCGGGCAAGCCCTCAGAACCACCGCCACGCCGCTGCGAGACACTCCGTGCTCGCGCGCATGGGTGCGTTGCGTTGACGAGGGTTCACACATGCATTCGATTCGCCGCCGCCACCTGCTCGCCAGCGTGGGCGCTTCCCTGATCCCGGGCGCCTTGTTCGCGCAGAGCGCCTGGCCGAACAAGCCGGTGCGCATCGTCGTGCCCTTCGCCCCGGCCGGCACCACCGACATCCTGGCGCGCGCGCTCGCGCCCGAGCTGAGCAAGGCCTTCGGCCAGCCTTTCATCATCGACAACAAGCCCGGCGCCGGCGGCAACCTGGGCGCCGACCTCATCGCCAAGTCACCGCCCGACGGCTACAACCTGCTGATGGGCACCGTGGGCACGCAGTCGATCAACGCGGCGCTGTACCCGAAGATGCCGTTCGACCCGGTGAAAGACTTTGCGCCCATCGTGCTGGTGGCCGGCGTGCCCAACGTGCTGGTGATCAACCCGGCCAAGGCCGAGGCCTACAAGGTCAACAACGTGGCCGACCTGATCCGTTATGCCAAGGCCAACCCCGGCAAGCTCAACATGGCGTCGAGCGGCAACGGCACCTCGATCCACCTGTCGGGCGAGTTGTTCAAGAGCGCGACCGGCACCTTCATGCTGCACTTCCCGTACCGCGGCTCGGGCCCGGCGCTGCTCGACCTGATCGGCGGCACGATGGACGTGATGTTCGACAACCTGCCCTCGGCGCTGCCGCAGATCAAGGCCGGCAAACTGAAGGCGCTGGCGGTGACAAGCGCGCAGCGCAGCGCCGCCCTGCCCGACGTGCCCACCGTGGCCGAAGCCGGCGGCCTGAAAGGGTTCGACGCGAGTTCGTGGTTCGGTCTGTTGGCGCCGGCCGGCACGCCGGCCGACATCGTCAACCGCATTCAGCAGGAAACCGCCAAGGCTTTCGAGTCGCCGACGTTCAAGGAGCGGCTGCTGTCGCAAGGCGCGATCCCGGGCGGTCAGCCGCCCGCGGAGTTCACCCGCTTCATCGCCGCCGAGACGAAGAAGTGGGCGCAGGTCGTCAAGGTGTCGGGGGCGAAGGTCGACTGAGCGGGCGCGGCTCGGGCCGAAAGCCGAACAGCGGCCGCAACCACGCGATGCGGCGCGCCACTTCGGCCGTGACCACACAGGCGATCGCGGTGCCGGCGATCACCAGCGTGCCTTCGAGCGCGCCGCCCAGCTGTAACGGCTTGAGCCAGACAGCGAGCGCGATCAGCGCGGTCTGGTGAACGATGTAGTACGCGAAGACCACGTCGACGAGGTAGGCGCGCCAGCGGTGGTCGTGGTTCAGGTGGCGGTGGCCGAAGCCGAGCGCGGCCAGCACCGCGCCCCAGGCCTGCGCCTCGCGCCCGGCGCGGCCGACGGCGCGTTGCCATTCGCCCGGCGCGAACACGTCACCCCAACCCAATGACAGGCCGATGAACACGAGCGCGCCGCACACGGCGAGCACCAGCGCCGGCCAGCGCAGGCGGTCGATCGCGAGCCAGAGCGCGGGCTGCCGGACGAGCGTGAACCCGAACAGGAACATGCCGAAGTACAGCGTGTGGTCGTACCAGTCGCGCACCATCGCGTGGTTGCTGCCGAACAGCGGGAAGAGCGTCATGCGCAAGACCCACAGCACGAACCACGGGCCGAGCAGCAAGGCCACGGCCGCCGCGCGCGAGGGTTCCGAAGGCGCCGCTTCGGCCCCACGCGGCTTCGGCGCGAGCGCCACCACGATCAGCGTGTAGACCAGCAGGTAGGCCACGAACCAGAGGTGGTTCCAGGTGGGGATCGGCGTGCGGAAACTCTGGTCGCCTTGAAGGTAGCGGCCCCAGAACGCCACGAAGCTGCCGCTGTAGCGGCCTGCTTCGGTCACCTCGAAATAAACCTGCGGCACCACCACGACCAGCATGCCGAAGACGAGCGGGATCAGCAGCCGCTTGACGCGCTGCCAGGCCAGCGCGCCGCGCCCGAGGCCTTGCGCCATGAAGGCCGTGGCGGCACCCGAGATCACGAACAGCAGCGGCAGCCGCCACGGGTTCAAGGCGAGCATGACCGCCGTCAGCCCCGGCCCGCCGCGGTAGTCGCTCTTGACGTGAAAGCTCCAGGGCACGTAGAGCATGCCGACGTGGTAGCCGATCAGCAGGCCGAAGGCGGCGATGCGCAGCCAGTCGAGGTCGTATCGCCGCATGCGCGCAATCGTACCCGCGGGTGTCGTGGGCAGACCGCGCTTCAGCGCGTCAGCCCGGCAGCTTGAAGCCGATCTGCCCCAGCGTGTCGGCCACGAGCTCCAGGCGCAGCACCGGGCTGTCGAGTGCCATGAAGCGTTGCTTCAAGGCCGGCGCCAGCGGCAGCAGCTCGCACCAGCGGTTGGCGAGCCAGCCGCAGTCGTCCCAGCGGTAGGGTTCGAGCAGCGGCATCTCGAAGCCGGCTTCGCCGTTCTGTTCGATGCTGTCTTCGATGTTGCGCACCAGGCCCTGCAGCGCTTCTCGCGTGAAGTGCAGGTCGTCGGGCACCGGCACCTCGTTGTCGTCGGCGATCAGCTCGACGTCGGCCACCCACAGCCCGTGTTTGAGCTGCTCGCTGCGCTGGACGCTGAACCGCTGCGTGCCGACGCAGCCGATCATCATCAGGCCCGGCTGCGGGCGCTCGAACTTCGTGATGCGCGCCAACGTGCCGACGGGGTGGAAGGCCTCGCGTGCAAAGCCGTCGCCGGTCGGCTTGCCGCTGCCATCGTCGGGCGCGCGGCGACGCGTGTCGCTGCCTTCGCTCAGGCACACCACGCCGAAAGGCTCGCCGGCCTTGTGGCAGCGGCCGATCATGTCGAGATAACGCACCTCGAAGATGCGCAGCGGCAACGAGCCGGCCGGGAACAGCACGCTCTGCAGCGGGAACAGCGGCAGCTGCTTCAGGGTGGAATACGGCGAGCTCATGCGTCGATGCTAAGCGGCCGGGGTTGGCCCTGCGGCGCGCGCGGGCTCGGTCAGCGCGCCTGCGCCGGTGCCGCGCCGGCCTGCCAGACGCGCCCGAGGGTAACGCCCGCGGCGGCCAGGTCTTGCAGAAAGGTCTCGCTGCGAAGGTAGGCGTATTCGCGCCCTCGCGCCGCGGCGATCCGGTCGGGCGGGTCGCCGGCGGCGCTCTTGCCCGGGTGGCAATACAAGAGCCCGCCTTCGGGTGGCAGCTCGGCCAGCCAGGCTTGCACCGACGCGCGGTAGTCGGGGTCGGCGAAATCGCGTGTGCCCACCAAGGCCGGGTTGTGCAGCAACACGCGTTGCGCCAGATCGCGCGCCAACGCGCGCCCGCCGCCACGTTCGATGAGCCAGCGCTTCACGCCCGCGCCCGGGCCGAGCACACGCCCGGTGTTGCGCAGCGCGGGCAGCGGCTGCACGTGCTCGACCATGTCGAGAATGATGCCGCGCAGCCCGGGCAGATGGTGCACGTGCTGGTGGCCGTCGATGAACCTCGGCGCTGCGCCGGTGGCGGCGCGAAACGCAGCCAGTTGCGCGTGCACCTCACTGCGCAGTTCGGCGCGCGGCAACCACCCGAGGTGCGCGCGCGCGGTCAGCATCGGCAGCGAGGGCAGGCGCGGCCAGAGTTTGGCAAGCCGCGGGCTCAGCGGCCGGCCTTCGGTGAGGTTGATGTGCAGACCGGTGTCGACCGAGTTCGGCAGCCGTGCCAACGAGGGCGCGCTCGCTTCCCAGTGCGGCGAATTGGTGACACAGGCCACCGCGTTCAGGCGCCGTTCTTCACCCAAGCGCACGATGCCGGCCGAGATGCCGGGCGACAGGCCGAAATCGTCGGCACACACGGCCAGGGTGCGCGCGGGCTTCGGGTCGGGCACCTTCATGGGCGGGCGGTGGAGGTCATGGCAGAGGGTGGCGGCATCATGCCACCCCGCCCAGCCTGAGCGCTTGCAAGCGCTCGGTCGTTTGCCTGTCGCAGACCAGCGCGAAGGCGCTGGCCTGCGCGCGGGCTCACCCCTGGTGCCAGACCACCGGCTTGTGCGCCGAGGTCCAGCGCTCGAACATCGCGCCGTAGGCCTCTTCGATGCGGTTGCGCTTGACCTTGAAGGTGGGCGTGATGAAGCCGTTCTCCACCGTCCAGGGCTTGCTCACAACGACCAGGCAGTCGAGTTGTTCGTGCGGGTCGAGCCGCGCGTTGATCGCGTCGAGGTGGGCCGAGAGCGACACCTCCATCGCCTGGCGCTGCCCGGCATCGCCGGCACGCTGCGCCGCTTCGGCATTGAGCATCACGATGCCCAGCGGCTGGCCGAGGTTCGCGCCGGTGACGACGCAGGCTTCGACCGCGCCGTTCATCACCAGCTTGTCTTCGATGTGGGCCGGCGACACGTACTTGCCCTTGCTGGTCTTGAACAGGTCTTTCACGCGGCCCGTGATCATGAGATTGCCTTCGGCGTCGAGCTTGCCCTTGTCACCGGTGCGCAACCAGCCGTCGGCGGTGAAGGCCTCGCGCGTGAGCTCGGGTTCCTTGTAATAGCCGAGCATCACGCCGGGGCTGGTCATCTGGATCTCGCCGGTCTGCGGGTCGATGCGGCTTTGCACGCCGTCGTAGTTCTTGCCCACGGTGCCGGGGCGCTGCACACCCGGCAGCGTGGCCTGCGAAACGCCGCAGTTCTCGGTCATGCCGTAGACCTCGATGATCGGCATGCCGAGGCTCGCGTACCAGTTCAGCAATTCGGGCGGCATGGGCGCGGCGCCGCCGGCGGCGAACTCGCATTCCTGCAGGCCGAGCGCGGTGAGGATCTTCTTGCGCACGATGCCACGCAGGATCGGGATCTTGAGCATCCGCTTGAGTTTCTCGGGCGGCATCTTCGCGCTCACGCCCTGCTGGAACTTGACCCACAGGCGCGGCACCGAGAACAGCACCGTCGGCCGCGCACGCTGCAGGTCTTTCGTGAAGGTCTCCAGGCTCTCGGCGAAAAACACGTGCAGGCTGGTCGCCAGCACACCGTGTTCGACCAGCGTGCGCTCGGCCACGTGGGCCAGCGGCAGGTAGCTGAGGATGCGCGCTTGGCGGTTGATCGGCACGCGCTTGAGCGCGGTGCTGATCGACCAGCCGAAGGTGGCGAAGCTGTGCATCACGCCCTTGGGCATGCCGGTCGTGCCCGACGTGTACATGATGGTCGCGAGCTCGTTGCCGTCACGCACCGGGTTGCCGGCGAGCGGCGGCGTGGCCGCGACGATGCTCTCCCAGGTCTGGTACGGGTTGGGCGGCGACAGCGGCGTGCTGATGCAGGGCAGGTCGGCCGGGATGCCGGGTTTCATCGCGTCCCAGCCGTCGAGCTTGCCGACGAACAGCAGCTTCGATTCGCTGTGCACGAGGATCTGGCGGATCGTGTCGGCTGCGAGCGTGGGGTAGAGCGGCACCGACACGTGGCCGGCCATCCAGATCGCGAAGTCGCACATCAGCCAGTGCGCGCAGTTCTTCGACAGGATCGCGATGCGCGAACCGGGCTCGAAGCCCAGGCCCTTCAGGTGCGCGGCCATGCGACGGGTTTCGTCCATCACCTGCGCCCAGGTGTAGTCGCGCACCGCGCCGCCGCCGAGCGGCTGGGTCAGCAGGGTCTGGTCGGGGGCGGTGCTTTCCCAGTGGTACAGGCGCTGCAGCGCGAGCGCATCGGCAGGGACAACATCGGAACGGGCGGTCGGCATCGTGCGGGTCCTCGGTCGGGGCGACGCCTCGTGCGCCGCCGTCGAAGCGCACGGTAGGGCATCACGCCGGCCCCGCCAAGAGTGGGACTACCCGGTGCAGGGCCTCTGAGGTTCAGGCGACCGTGGCCTCGTCGCTGCGTTTGTCGCCGCGGTTGTCCGTCCACGAAATGCCGATCTTGTCGCCACTCTTGGCGCCCTTGATCGTGAACTGCATGAACGGGTTCTTGGCCATCGCGGTGCCCCACTGCGCCGTGAGCACGGGCTTGCCGTTGAGCGTGGCCACCACTTCGGTGATGTGCCAGGCCGGGATGGTGGCGCCGGTCGCGTCCTTGCGCTGGCCGCTTTCCATTTCGTGGCTCATCAGCACGCGCACCACTGCGCTGTTGCCTTGCACCTGGGCGCGAATGCGCATCGGGTCGGACATGTTCGGTCTCCTTGTTTACCCGCCGCAGCCACCGAGCGTGACCTTGACTTCCTTCTGCGCGAACAGCACCTTGCCGTCGCCGGTGATCGCGACCGCCATCACGTTCGAGGTCTGCGCCATCTTGATGCGTGTGGAGACATTGGTCTCGAGCGTGTCGCCGAACTCGAAGATGCCGGCCAGCGGGGTCGGGTTCTTCGCGACGAAGAACGCGATGCGCTTCACCCCCGGGGCCGTGGTGGCCGCAGCGATCGGAACGACCGCGCCGTTTTCGGCGATGTCGGGTGCGGTGAAGTTGATGTCCTTGCTTTCGACAGGGCGGGCGATGCCGAGCGCCTTGATCGCGTCGTCGACCGTCTTCGAATCGAAAGCGGCCTTGTTCCAGGCCGCCTGCGCATGCGCCGGCAACAGGCCGGCCGCGGCCAGCAGCCCGGCCACGGCGGCGCTGCGGGCGAGCAGCTCTCTGCGGGTTTGCATTTCTTTCGTCTCCTTGCCAGGCCATGGGCCGAGCCGGGACTGTAGAGCGGAATCGAAGGCGGCGCCGGCTCAGGCGCTTTTTTCGCGCGCGACCGCGGCTTCGATCTGCTCTTGCACCTTGCGGGCGCCACGCATCACCAGGGTCGGGTCGAGGTCGGCCTGGGGCGCGACCAGAAGGGCCACTTCGTCGAGCGAGTCCGGGTCGGTCATCAGTGCCCAGGCGAGTGCCGAGAGCGCGCAGATGCCGCGCCGCTGCAGTTGCATCGGCAGTTCGCGCGTGGCGTTGACGATCACGTGAAAGCGCACGCTGGCCACCGCGTGCGGCGCCAGGCCCCAGCTTTCGCACAGGGCGGCGCCGAGCGCGTCGTGGCTGACGCCGAACTCGGCGTGTTCGAGCATCAGCAACTCTTCGTCGTCGGCGGCCTTCGCCAGCATCGGGCGGTAACGTTCGGTGGCGTGGCGGAACAGCACCGCCTTGCCACATTCCTCGAACAGCCCGGCCGAGTGCGCGGCCCACGGGTCCACATTCAGCGCCTGGCCGATACGGCCCATCAGCAGGCCGCGCACGCTGGCGCGTTCCCACATCGGTTCGAGCTCGGGCGCATGCGGGAACACCGCGCGCAAGCCCATCTCGAAGGTGACCGAAGCCACCTCGCGCGTGCCCAGGTAGGTGATCGCCTGCTGCACGCTCGCCACCCGGCCGCGCAGGCCGTAGAGCGAAGAGTTCACCGCCTTCAGCACCGCCGAGGCCAGCGCCATGTCGGACGAGATCAGCGCGCTGACGGCGTTCAGGTTCACCTGGTCATCGGCCAGCATCAGCGACAGCTTCACCAGCGACTCGGGCTGGGCCGGGATGTCGATGTTGAGCGAACGGAGTTGGGGATCTACGGGCATGGTGGGTTCGATGCTACGAGCGCAGCGCGGCGCCGAAGCGCAGAACAGGCCCGCACTCACCCGGCATTTGTGCCCGCCATTGAAAAAATGACAAAGGGCGCCAAGCTCTGCCTGGCGCCCTTCGAATTTTTTCTTCGGCCATGTGCAGTGTGCGCTGCGGCCTGTGCGTTTCCATCGTCTTCGCACGGCCACTCGGGCGGCCGCCGGACCTGCTTTTGTCCCCTCAGCCCCGTCCTGCGAGGCACCATGCCGGTGCCTGCCGCGAGAAGCGAGACTTTAGGCGCCCGGCGCCGGGGGCGCACTAGGGATTTCCCGCCGCTTCCCGGGCTCGGCCACGCCCCATCACGGCGCAGCGCATGGCACCGAAAGCACCACTTCGGTCCCCTGCCCGAGCCGGCTCGTGACCGCCACCGCGCCGGCGTGCAGCTCGGCGATGCGCTTGACGATGGCCAGGCCGAGGCCCTTGCCCCCTTCACCGGTGGCCGGCGCCACACTCTGGCGGCTTTGGTAGAAGCGGTCGAACAGGTGCGGCAGTTCGTCGGCGGCGATGCCCGGGCCGGTGTCGGTGACGCGCACCTTGACCCACCCCGAATCGACCGTGGCCGCCAGCTCAATGCGGGCCCCGGCGGCGCAGAATTTGAGCGCGTTGTCGACCAGGTTGGCGATCGCGCGCTCGAACAGCTCGACGTCGACGCTGGCGAACGGCGGCACCGCGTTCGGCGCGCTGCCGTGTTCGGCCCGCAGAACCACCCCCTGGTATGCCGCGCGCTCGGCAAAGCGGATGCAGATGTCGTCGAGCAGCTCGCCGGCGTCGGTCGTTTCAAGGCGCAGCTTGAATTCCGGCTCGTCGAGCTTGGCCAGGTCGCCGAGCGACTGCACCAGCCGGGCCGCGTTGCGGGTGTTGCGCAAGGCGATCTCGACCAGGCGGCGGTCTTCGGCCCGGCCGGGCTCCGGCGCGCCGGCCCAGCGGCCGTCGAGCGTTTCCAGGCACGCCACGGTCGCGGTCAGCGGCGAGCGCAGGTCGTGCGACAGGTTGCTGACGCCTTCGCGGCGAAAGTGGTCGAGCCGGCGCAGCTCGTTCCACTGGCGCAGGCACAGGTCGAGCATCATCTCGAAGGCCGCCGTGAGCTGGCCGAACTCGTCGCGCGTGCGCGGCGGCAAGAGCGCCTTGGCGCCGGCCATGCCGTCGTCGAGGCCACGCTGCGAGATCTCCGCCAGCGCGCCGGTCAGGCGCCGCAGCGGCCGCGTGACCGAGACGATGATCAACACCGCGAGCAGGGTCGTGAGCGCCACCACGGTGACGACCAGCCACATCACCGGTCGCGCGAAGCTGCTGCGCAGCGCGTCCCAGCGGCCTTCGGGCAACTGCTGCGTGTGCACGACGAGGTAGAGGTAGCCCATCACCGGGTCGGCCTGCCGGATGCTCGTGCCGCGCACCGGCTGCACGGCGATCACGGCGTCGGCGTCCATGCGCTCGGGGTCGTCGCCCATCACGTAAGGCATGTCTTTCTGGCCCAGCGCCTTCAACACCGGCTTCAGGTCGACCTTGAATCCCGGCGGCAGGGGCGTGCCACTGCACGCCAGCACGACACCTTGGGTGTCGAGCAGGTAGAGCTGGGTGTCGGGCTCGAACAGCACCATGTTGCGCAACCAGCCCTGGAACTCGTCAGGCCGACGGTCGTACAGCTCGAACAGGTTGTCGTAGTTGCCGACCACGCGCTGCAGGAAAGCGCTGCCGCGCCGGTAGGCGGTTTCGTGCTCGAAACGCTGGAAAGCGTAGACCACGGTCACGATCACCATCAGCGCCGTGACGATGCCGGTGGCGAAGATCGTCAGCGCGAGTTTGAGGCGGACGGTCATGGGCCCGGGTCAGACCACATCGCGCATCTTGTAGCCGGCGCCACGGGCGGTGAGGATCAGCTCCGGGCGCATCGGGTCGGCCTCGAGCTTGGCGCGCAGCCGGTTGATGTGGGTCGTGACGGTGTGTTCGTAGCCGTCGTGCGTGTAGCCCCAGACCGCGTTCAGCAGTTGCGCGCGCGAGAACACGTGGCCCGGGTGCGAGGCGAAGTGCAGCAGCAGGTCGAACTCGAGCGCGGTGAAGTCGAGCGCCTCGCCGCGGTAGCGCACCTGGCGCTTGGTGGGCACGATCTCCAGCTCGCCGTTGCGGATCACGCCCGCGCCCTTCAGCCCCGCCGCTTGCGCGTTGGCCTGCGCGGTGGCCAGCAGGTCGGCGCGCCGCAGCAGCGCCTTCACGCGCGCCAGCAGTTCGGCAAGAGAAAAGGGCTTGGTGAGGTAGTCGTCGGCGCCCAGCTCCAGGCCGAGCACGCGGTCGAGCTCGGTCGTCTTGGCCGTGAGCATCAGGATCGGCGTGGCGCTGCCCTGGGCGCGCAGCGCCTTGCAGACTTCGAGGCCGTCCATGCGCGGCATCATCAGGTCGAGGATCAGCAGGTCGGCGGGCCGCGTGTTGAAGCGCTCCAGCGCTTCGCGCCCGTCGCCCACGGCCGAGACCTCGTAGCCGGCGCTGCGCAGGTTCATCACCAGCAGCTCGCGGATGTCGGTCTGGTCTTCGGCAACCAGGATGTGGGCGGCGGTGTTCGGCGGCATGCCCGATTGTCGTGCGATGCACGCCCCTCTTACACAAATGTGATCTTCCTGTGAGCTTCGGTGAGGTGGGCGCGAGGTGCGCCGCGCAAAGTTCACTCACCGACAAACACCCCCGGGAACCACCATGAACACCACCACCGCCCTGAGCCCCGCCTTCCAGACCGGCTTCACCCCGACCGTGGGCTGGGCCGAGATGGTGGAGCACCGCAGCTACCTGGTGCGCTTCGCACAGCGCAAGCTGCGCGACCCGCTGATGGCCGAAGACGTGGTGCACGACGTGTTCGAAGCCGTGCTTTCGGGCCGCGCGGTGTTCGCCGGCCGCGCCGCGCTGCGCTCGTGGCTGACGGCGGTGCTGAAGAACAAGATCGTCGACATGGTGCGCCGCAGCGTCGGTTTCGAATCGTTCGAAGACGATGGCGAGGGCAGCGGCGCGCTCGCGGTCGAATGCCCGCAACCGCGCCCCGACGAGATCGCCGAGCAGCATCAGCTGCTGATGCTGGCGCTGCAACGCATCGAAGCGCTGCCGCCGGGCCTGCGTGACGCGATGCGTTTGCGGGTTTTGGAAGAACAGTCGACCGAAGACGTGTGCCGCGAGCTCGGCATCAGCGAAGAGAACCTGTTCGTTCGCATCCACCGCGCCCGCAAACAACTGCTCTCCTGACCGCCTGGCGGGCGGGCAGAAACCCGTGTCGCGCCGCGCGCCCGTCGGCACGGCACACTGAAGGCCATGGACGACGACCAGTTGCGGGTGGTGTGCCTTTGTGCGGCGTGGTGCGGCGTGTGCCGCGACTACGCCGCCCCTTTCGATGCGGCCGCTGCCAGCTTCGCGCCGCAGGCGACCTTCGAGCGGGTCGACATCGAAGACGATGCCGAGCTGCTCGGCAGTGTCGACGTCGAGAACTTTCCGACCCTGCTCATCGCGCGCGGCGAACAGGTGCTGTTCTTCGGCACGGTCACACCCCATGCACAGACGCTCACTCGTCTGGTTCAGGGCGCGCTGGCCGGCGAGCTCAGGCCACTGACCGACGCACCCGAGCTCCCCGCGCTGGCGCAGCGTTTGGCGGCTCGTTGATCGCGGGCGGCGGGTTACGCAGCTCCTGCTCGGAACGCTGCAGTTCTTCAAACAGCCAGGCGCGCAGCGCGCGCAGTGGCGGCCAGTCGCCCAGCCCGCTCGGGTAGGCGAACCAGAGCGCATAGGCCTGGTCTTTCGACAAAGCCACTGGCGACAGACGCATCAGCCGGCCGTCGCGCAAGGCGTCGGCGACGAGCAGTTCGCGGGCGAGCGTCAGGCCCAGGCCCTGCTCGGCCGCCTGCAGCATCAGCCCGGCGTCGTTGAAAAAAGCCACCGGGTTGACGCGGCAGCGCAAGCCGGCGAGCTCGAACCAGCTCTCCCAGACCTTGGCGTTGCCGAGCAGCGGCTCGTCGGCCAGCGCGGCCGGCCCGCGGCCGAGCAGGCGCCGTGCGGCGCTGGGCGCGCCGACCGCGATCAGCGGCGAATCGATCAGCCGCTCGGCCTCGAGCCCGGGCCACTGGCCGCTGCCCTGGCGCAGCGCCGCATGAAAACCTTCGCGCTTGAGGTCGACGATCTGCTGGGAGGTGTGCACCTCGATCGCGATCTCGGGGTGAAGCGCGCGCCACGAGGCCATGCGCGGCAACCACCAGCGCTGCGCAAAAGAAGGCACGAGCGTGATGCGAATGCGGTGCTGTGCGCCGCTCGCGGCCGCGGCACCAGCACGCATGCCGTCGTCGAGTTGCGCCAGCGCCGGCTCGACCGCGCGCAACAGTGCTTCGCCGGCCGCGTTGAGCACGATGCGCCGCCCCGGCCGGTCGAACAGCTCGAAGCCGAGTTGCGCTTCGAGCAGCTTGATCTGCTGGCTGACCGCGCTGTGCGTGAGGTGCAACTCTTCGGCCGCCGCGCGCAGGTTGGCCAGGCGGGCGACCGCACGGAACGCGGGCAGGGTCTGCAGCGGGAGGCGCATCGTGCTGGTAAGCATAGCCGACCATGGTGTCCAGATTTGGTCGCTTCTTCAGCAGGCGCTGTACACCTATCCTGACCGACGCGTCAGCCTTGGAGTGATCAGATGAACACCGGCAAGCTCTTGCGGCCCTTCGGGTGGGTGCGCTTCGCGTGGCCCTTGGCGTGGTCTGGGGCGTGGTTGCGTGCGGCGCGTGACTGGCGCTTGCGTCTGCGGCGCGCGGGTGATGCCGACAGCACACATCGGCAGGCGGGCCTGCTCGAGCTCGACGCCCGCACCTTGCGCGACATCGGCGCGCCCGAGGGTTTGCAGGCTCGGGCGATGCGTCGCCGCCAGGCCAGGCGCGACCGGCTCGACGACCTGCGCGCGGGTGGCGCGGCAGGCGACTGGCAGGGCTGGTGACCGGCTCAGCCGAAGGCGGTGTCGCTCTGCGCGTGACCGCTGCCGATGTACAGGCGCAGAACCGGCAGCGTGTCGTCGTGTTCCCACACGCGCGCCTGGATCACGAACTGCCGCCCGCCGATGCGCAACACGTCGCCGAGCGCCGGCGCGACCGTGTGGCCCTGCCAGAACGATGGCACCGCCACGCCTTCACGGCGCAGCCAGGCCTGATCGTCGGTCGTGAAAACCGGGGTGATTCTGATGGCTTGCTCGGGCATGGCGCGGTCTCTCGTCGGCGGATTCTTGGGCGGCCACAAGCGTAACGCAGCAGCGCGTTACAAGGGGTTCAAAGCGCCTTGTCTTTCAGCGCGACGCCATCGAACACCGGCACCAGTTCAGGGCTGTTCAACAGGCTCGCGGGCGTGACCGTTTCACGCTGCCAGGGGATCTGCCCGAAGTACCAGACGCGCCAGAACCCGAGCTCGGTCTGCGGGCGGCGCGTGAGCAGCGCGGCGAAGGTCTCGACCTCGCCGACCTGGATGCCGGTGGCTTCTTCGATCACTTCGCGCACGAAGCGCGAGCAGAACTGGCGGCGCGAATGCAGGTCGAATCCGGTGTCGTAGAAGATGCCGGTGCGGCGCTCGGCGCTGGCCACGATCTGCTGCCGTTGCGCGTCGCTGAGAGGGGTCGTGAGCCGCGCGACCACCACGCGACCGCCTTCGGACCGCGCCACGAATGTCGAGAGCCGCGTCGTGCGCGACAGCGGGAAGGTGCTTTCGGCAATGAGCGGTTCTTCACCCGAGGTGTCGGTCACGACGCCGACGTGGTTGGTCCAGGAACCGGTCGCGGCCGCGACTTCGCGAAACGGCCGGGCCGCAACGCGGATGAAGACCACGTCGCCCACGTCCAAGGCCGGTGCCAGGGCGCCCACCGCCACGGGGGCGGGCTCGGCTCGCGCCGCATTCGGCAACGGCGCCAGCAACGTGGCGACGACAAGGAGCGCCGCGCCAAAGAAGGCTGCGCCGCGGTGGTCTCGGTGATTCATGATGGCCCTTCGTTTGGGAGTGAACGGGCACCGAGGATGCACGTGCACGAGGCGCCCGTGGGCCGCGGCCGCGAACGTCGCCGCAGCCGCGCCGCGTGGTATCGCGCGCCGCTACCGCAAGCGTGCGCAGGCTACGGATCGAGCGTGACGACGGTGTCGCTCGCGCCCGGCTCGCAGCCGTCGGCGATCGGCTCCCAGCCACGCCGGATCACCACGTGGCGGTCGGTGTGGCACAGCTCCATGCGGGTAGCACCCGGCACCCGGGCGCGCACGAAGGTCTCGATCGATGCCGGCATGCTCACGCGGTAAAGCGCCTGGTCGGTGTCTTCCGCCGGGTGGTCGTCGCTGTGCACCCAGGGCACGAAAACACCGAGCCACATCATCGGTTGCGAACCGAGCGCCATCACGCTGGGCGCATAAGCTTGGTCTTTCAGCCAGGCCTGGGCCTGAGCGCGCGGCGGGTCGTCGCCTTCCAGGCGCCCCCAGGTGGTGGCCAGCAGTTCCATCAGCCACTGGTTGCAGTTCTGGTACTTCAGGCTGAAGGGGTAGGCGTTGGCGCTGTAGGCCGGGCTGAGCAATCGCAGCGCCTGGCGGTTGTCGAGCGCGGCGCGCTCGAGCTCGTCGGCTTCGGCATTGGGCAGGAAGACGATCGAGACATAACCGAGCGCCGGTTCGTTCGTGCCCAGCACGAAGCCCGACATGCCCTGGTCGAAGATGCGCGGGCGCTGCTCGTCGCAGGCGAAGTAGAGCTGGCGCACCGACCACGGTGTGTTCTCGCTCGCCTTGAGGCTCACGCCGGCATGCGAATAACGCATCGAGAATCGGCTCAGGTCGAGCCCGGAACGCGCGATCAGCGCCACCCGCTGGCCCGACTTCTCGAGCTCGTCCTTGACGATGCCGCCGAAGCGCAGCAGCGTGTCTTTCTGCGCCGGGCTCAGGCGCTCGGGTGCGTCGCAGGTGCGCACCAGGCTCGCGTGGCCCACGGCCCACGGGCCGAAAGCGGCCAGCGCGGGCAGCAGCCAGGAACGCAGGCGGCGTGCTTGGCCGCGCACGCCTGTCAGAGCACGACAGCGTTGCTCTGCAGCTCGCGGTACCAGTCGTCGGCGAGCACGAGGAAGAAGGCTTCCTTGGTGGCGGCCACCGAGAACTCGATGCCGTAGGCGCGCTCGCGTGCCGTGACCACCTGGCCTTGCGCGAGCGGGCTGCGCTCGAGCGCCTGCTGCGGCACGAAGAGCTGGAATTCGCCGTCGACGCTCGGGTCGGCGAGCGACTGCAGCGTCAGGCGCAGCGTGCCCGGGCGCTCGGCGACGTTGGTGACGTTGACGACGCGGTAGTCGCCGGCCAGCAAGGGTGTGGGCGGCTTCGACGATGCGGCGCTCGACTTCTGGATCGAACCCGAGACGCTGCCCACCGAGGTGGTGGAACTGTCGGACGCCGACGACGTGGCGGTGCTGGCCGCCATCGCCGGCAGCATGGCGATCGACAACGCGGCGGAAGCGAGGCACTTGCTGAAGAGATTCATGGTGATTCCTGGCAGATTCGGGGACGCGGCAGCATGTTAGCAACCCACGGGCCCGCGGCACCCGGCACGGTGTTTCAAGCCGTGTCCGCGCCGGCCCCGAAGCCGGCGAGGAGCTCAGTACGGCACGTCGCCTTCGATCGTGGTGCGGTGGAGCTTGCGGCGCTGGTCGTCGGGGCAGCCGGTGGCCTGGTGCATCAGCGAGCGGTTGTCCCAGAACACCATGTCGTGCGCCTGCCAGCGGTGGCGGTAGAGGTGCTCGGGCCGCACGCTGTGCGCGAACAACTGTTGCAGCAGTTCGCGGCTTTCGTCTTCGGGCACACCGACCAGCCGGGTCGTGAAGTGCTCGCTGACGAACAGCGCCTTGCGGCCGGTTTCAGGGTGGGTGCGCACGACCGGGTGGAACACCGGCCGCACCTGCGCTTTCTGTTCGTCGCTGAGGTCGGGGCGCCATGGGCTGCGCTTTTGCAGGTCAGCGTATTTGGCGAGGTAGGTGTGCTCGGCCTTCAGGTGTTCGACCGCGCTGCGCAGCGGCGCGGGCAGTGTGTCCCAGGCGCTGTGCATGTTGGCGAACAGCGTGTCGCCGCCGGTGGCCGGCAGCTCCTGTGCGTGCAGCATCGACCCCAGGCTCGGGTGTTCCTTGTACGACAGGTCGGAATGCCAGTACACGCCGGCGTCGCCCAGGCCGATCGGCTGGCCGTTGACATCCTTGATGTTCGAGACCACCAGCACCTCGGGCCAGCCCGCAAGCTGGAACTGGTGCAGCACATGGATCTGCAGCGGCCCGAACCGGCGGCTGAATTCGATCTGCTGTGCCGGCGTGATGTGCTGCTGGCGGAACACCAGCACGTGGTGGTCGAGGTGGGCGCGGTGGATGCGCGCGAAGGCTTCGGGCGCCAGCGGCTGGCCGAGGTCGAGGCCGATCACCTCGGCGCCGAGCGGCGCGTCGAACGCCTTGATCTCGAGCGTATTCACCTCACTCCCCTTTCAGGATCCACTCCGCCGCACGCTCGGCGATCATCAGCGTCGGCGAATTGGTGTTGCCGCTGGTGATCGTGGGCATCACGCTCGCGTCGACGACACGCAGGCCTGGCACGCCGTGTACGCGCAGGTGCGCGTCGACCACGGCCATGGGGTCGGCGGCCGGGCCCATCTTCGCGGTGCCGACCGGGTGGAAGATCGTGGTGCCGATGTCGCCGGCGAGCTTGGCGAGGTCTGCGTCGCTCTGGTACTGCACACCAGGTTTCACTTCATTCGGTTTGTACCTGGCGAGCGCCGACTGGCCGACGATGCGGCGCGTGAGGCGCAGGCTGTTCGCGGCGATCAGGCGGTCTTCATCGGTGCTGAGGTACCGCGGCGCGATCGAGGGGGCGTCGGCCGCATTTGCAGAGCGGATCTGCACGGCACCGCGGCTCGTGGGGTTCAGGTTGCACACGCTCGCGGTGAACGCGTTGAAGGTGTGCAGCGGCTGGCCGAAGGCGTCGAGCGACAGCGGCTGCACGTGGTACTCGAGGTTCGCGTGGGCGCGGCCGGGGTCGCTGCGCGTGAAGGCTCCCAGTTGCGACGGCGCCATGCTCATCGGGCCGCTGCGCCTGAGCGCGTATTCGAGCCCGATCATGGCCTTGCCCCACATCGAGTTCGCCATGGTGTTGAGCGTCTTCACGCCTTCGACCTGATAGACGGCGCGGATCTGCAGGTGGTCCTGCAGGTTGCCACCAACACCTTCGAGCGCGTGCTGCACCGCGATGCCATGCGATTGCAGCAACGCCGCCGGGCCGATGCCCGAGAGCTGCAACAGCTGCGGTGTGCCGATGGCGCCCGTGCACAGGATCACTTCACCGCCGTTCGCCTCGACGCGCGCCTGCACCGGCTCGCCGCCTTGGGCGGGCAGTGCTTCGATGCCGACGGCGCGGCCGCCTTCGAGCAGCACGCGGCCGATCTGCGCGCCGGTCCAGACCTGCAGGTTCTGGCGCTTCTGTTGCGCCGGGCGCAGAAAGGCCTTGGTGGCGTTCCAGCGCACACCGGCCTTCTGGTTCACGTCGAAGTAGCCCACGCCTTCGTTGTCGCCACGGTTGAAGTCGCTGCTGGCCGGGATGCCGGCCTGCTGCGCCGCTTGCGAAAACGCGTCGAGCACGTCCCAGCGCAGTCGCTGCTTCTCGACGCGCCACTCGCCACCGCTGCGCGCACCGGTGCGGTCGAAACCGGGCGCGGCGTGGAAAGCGTCGGCGCCCTTGTAGAAGTCTTCGTGCTTCATAAAGTGCGGCAGGCACTCGGCCCAGCTCCAGCCGGGGTTGGCGCCGAAGCCGTCGCCAGCGCCCCAGCCGTCGTAGTCACGCGCCTGGCCGCGCATGTAGATCATGCCGTTGATGCTGCTGCAGCCGCCCAGCACCTTGCCCCGCGGGTAGCGCAGGCTGCGGCCGTTCAGGCCCGGGTCGGCGTCGGTGTTGAACAGCCAGTCGGTGCGCGGGTTGCCGATGCAATACAGGTACCCGACCGGGATGTGAATCCAGTGGTAGTCGTCGTTGCCGCCGGCCTCGATCAGCAGCACGGTCTTGGTGTGATCGGCACTCAGCCGGTTGGCGAGCAGGCAACCGGCGGTGCCGCCGCCGCAGATGATGTAGTCGTAAGTCGTGGGGGTCGTCATGTCTGGGTTTTAGCGCACGTTGCCGGCGAGCACGGGGAACAGTTTCACCAGCCCGTCCGACATCACCTCGACCGCGAGCGCGGCGAGCAACAGGCCCATCAGGCGGGTCATCACGCTGATGCCAGTCTTGCCCAGAACCTTGGCGATGCGGCCCGACAGGCTGAACGCGGCCCACACTGCCAGGCCGATCACCACGCCGTACAGGACGAGTACGCCGAGCTGCCACCAGTGGCGCGTCTTTTCTGCGTAGATGACCATCGTGGAGATCGTGGCCGGGCCGGTGAGCAGCGGGATCGTCAGCGGCACGATCGCGATGCTGGCGCCGGCGTCGGCCTTGTCGCCGCCTTCGCTCAGGTCGTCCTTGCGGCTTTCGGCCGGTTGGGCGTTGAGCATCTGCATCGCCGACATCAGCAGCAGCAAGCCGCCACCGACCTGGAACGACGCGAGCGAGATGCCGAAGAACTCGATGATCTTCAGCCCGGCCACGGCGCTCACCGCAATGACCACGAACGCGCTGAACGCCGCGATGCGGATCGTGCGTTGGCGTTGCTGGCGCGTGAAGCCCTGGGTGAAGTGAATGAAGAACGGGATCACGCCGATCGGGTTGACGATGGCCAGCAGCGCGAGCAGGGGCTTGTAGAGGTCCATGGCGGATTGTCGGGCGTGCTCAGGCCGCGGCCGCGAGCTCGCGCAGGTATCGCAAACCCGGAACGGCGCGCGCGCCGAACCAGCTGAGCATTTCGCCGTCGACCAGGCGCACCTGCGCGTTCGGGCACAGCCGGCGGGCTTCGTCGACGTGCTGCGTGCCGAAGGCATAGGGCTCGGAGCTGAGAAGCACTTGCTGCACTTGCGCGAGCCACGGTTCGGTGCCGGTCAAGGCGGGGTAGCGCGCCGCGCCGGAGTCGCCGCCGACCACCTCGGGCCACGTCTTCATGTTCACGCGCGCCAGCATGTTCGACAGGTAGGTGTCGCGCGCGACAGTCATCCACGGTTCGCGCCAGATCAGGTAGAGCACACGCTGCTCGGGCCAGTCGCGAGTTCGGGTTTGCACCAACTCGTCTTGCAGCGCTCGCGTGAGGTCGGCCGCACGCTCGGGCACACCCGCGACGTCGCCGAAGCAAGCCGCCAGCTGCGCGACGAGCGCGACGTTGTCTTCCGGGCCGAGCGGGTGGGTGACCACGATCTGCGGCGCCTGCTCGGCAGGCCACGCGCGGATCGCGTCGACGGTCTCGCGCCGGTTTTCATCCACATTGACGAGCACGTGGGTCGGGCGCAAACCGCGCAGCTTGGCCAGATTCACATCTTTGGTGCCCCCGACTTTGGGCACGCCGAGCACCGCGTCGGCCGGGTGAACACAGAAGCCGGTGCGGGCGACGAGTTGCGCACCGAGGCCGAGCGCGACCACGAGTTCAGTCAAGCTCGGCACGAGGCTGGCGATGCGCGGCGCGGGCTGCGCGAGCGGCTGCCCGAAAACAACACTTTCTGCAAGCGCGATGTGCTCAGCTGACATCAATTCACTTATATTCGCAAATCTGTGTATGGAAGCAGCGCCTTCGCTTGAATGGTTCACGATGGGTAGAAGCTCCACATGGTCTTCAGGAAATGGAAAGGGGCTCACCCATGGGCAACAAACTTTACGTCGGTAATCTCTCATACAACGTTCGCGACGACGATCTGCAGCAAGCGTTCGCTCAGTACGGCAACGTCTCTTCCGCCAAGGTCATGATGGACCGCGACACCGGTCGCTCCAAGGGCTTCGGCTTCGTGGAGATGGGCTCTGACGCGGAAGCGCAGTCGGCGATCAACGGCATGAATGGCCAGTCGCTCGACGGCCGTGCCATCGTCGTCAACGAGGCCCGCCCGCGCGAAGAGCGTCCGGGTGGCTTCGGTGGCGGCCGCCCGGGTGGCGGCGGTGGTGGCTTCGGCGGCGGTGGCCGTTCGGGTGGTGGCGGTGGCGGCTTCGGCGGCGGCGGTGGTGGCGGCTACGGTGGTGGTGGCGGTGGCCGCTCCGGCGGTGGCGGCGGCTACGGCGGCGGTGGTGGCGGCCGCTCGGGTGGTGGCGGTGGCGGCGGAAGCCGCGGCGGCTACTGAGCCTTCACAGCGGTGAACCGGCTCCGGCCGGTTCAAAGACAAAAGCGGTGGCGCGTCAGCCCACCGCTTTTTTCATGCCTGGTCGGTCTGCCGCGGCTTTCGGCCGCGGCCGGCGAGCACCTTGTCGAACAGCGCGTTCGGCAACAGCCGCAAGAGCTTGGCCACGACGCCCATCTGCCAGGGAATCACGCGGTAGCTCGTGCCCGCGGCGATGGTCTCGAACGAGCAATCGGCAAACGTTTCGACCGGCATCAGGAACGGCATGCCGTAGGGGTTGTTGCGCGTGAGTGGCGTGTCGATGTAGCCGGGCACGATGGTCACCACCTTCACGCCACTCGCACGCAGCTCACCGCGCAGGCTTTCGCAGTACGCAACCACGGCCGACTTGCTCGCGCAGTACGCTCCATGCCCAGGCAAGCCGCGGATTGCAGCGACGCTGGCAATGCCGACCAGCGCCCCCGAACCACGCGCGCTCATGGCCGCCACGAAAGGGTGGAAGGTGGCCGCAGTGCCCAGGGTGTTGGTCTCGAGCACGGCCCGCATGACCTCGAGGTCGCTGGCGACGGCCGTGTCCATGCCGACACTGATGCCGGCACTGGCGATCACCACATCGGGCAGGCCCTGCGCAGCCACGCACGCCTGGCCCGCGCTGGTGATGGCCCCGATCTCGCGCACGTCGGCCGCGTAGACGGCAAAGCGGCCCGGCTCGAACCCCTGGCTGGCGGCCCAGGCCTGCACCTCGGCCACGCGGCGTGCCACCAACGCGAGGCGGTAGCCGGCGCGGTAGAAGCGCGCGGCCAATGCCTGGCCGATGCCGCTCGATGCGCCGGTGATGAACACGAGTGGTGTGGTCAAGGCGCCTTGGCTCCGGGCGAAGTGAACACCGCGCGCACCCGACCCTTGAAGTCGAGCACACCGGCAAGGTGGTCGTAGGCCATGCCTTCGGCGCGGATCTCGGTGGCGCCCTGGGTGACCACGACCGGCAGATGCGAGCGGACCCGTTCGGTGCGCAGAAAAGCGTGCAGGAACTCGCCGCGAAACTCGATCGCCGCTTCTTTCGGCGTGGCCAGGCGGACGACGTGCGCGCCACCGCTGAGCTGCACTTCGCTGCCGTCGCCGTTGGACAGTGCGCGCTTCGCCGTGGCCACCGACACGCGCCCGTCCGGCCCGATCGAGCGGATGCGCGGGTTGTCGATCTCGAGCGTGTCGGTGTCGGGGTAGTGGCGCATCTCGTCGCCTTCGATCTGCACGCGCATCGCGCCATCGGGCGCGAAGCGTTGCACCATGAACTGCGACATCGTGTAGTCGGGATCGTGCGTCAGGGGTGCGGCCGGGCGCGCACTCTCGAACAAGGGCGTGTTCTTGACCAGCCACCAGGTGCCGAGCGCCAGCAACGCCATCAACATCAGCGGCAAGTAGGCCGAGGCTGTGTCGGCGATGCGGCGCGGCCAGCGCCGCAGGTCGGCCGGCCCCCCTGGCACCGGCGCGGCGAGGGCCAATGGCACCGGGGTCGGCGAATCGGTCGCCAGGCTCATGGCATGGCCCGGAGTCGTTGTCTCACGCGCCGCCGTCCAGCGTTTGAAGGTGGCCGTTCAGCAGCGCGGCATAACGGCCAGCCGCCATCAGCAGCACATCGCAGCATTCGCGTGCAGCGCCGTGGCCGCCCTGTGATGCCGTGACGTGGTGCGCCACGGCCATGACTTCGCTGTGCGCGTTCGCCGGCGCACAGGCGAAGGCCGCGCGGGTCATCAAGGGCAGATCGGGCCAGTCGTCGCCCATCACGGCGAGCGTGTCCCACGCGAGACCGAGTGTCGGCATCAGCTGGTTCGCTGCCGCGAGTTTGTCGTGCGCGCCGTAGACGGCGTGCTGAATCCCGAGGTCAGCGACGCGGCGCCGCACGGCCGGCGAATCGCGCCCGGTGATCACCACGGGCGTGATGCCGCCTTGCACCAGCAGCTTCAGGCCGTGGCCGTCGAGCGTGCTGAACGCCTTGAACTCTTCACCACGCTCGCTGATGTAGATGCGGCCGTCGGTGAGCACGCCGTCGACATCGAAGATCGCCCAGCGAATGCCTTGCGCCTTGAGCAGCAGCTCGGGTGCGTACCGGAGTGCGGGTGCGTGGAAGGCCGCGGCCATCAGATCACCTTGGCGCGCATCAGGTCGTTCGAGTTCAAAGCGCCGACCAGCAGCCCCGCCGCGTCGACGACCAGCACGCTCGTGATGCGGTGCTGCTCCATCAGGTCGGCGGCATCGACGGCGAGCGCGTCGGCACTCACCAGGCGCGGGCGCGGGTGCATCACGTCGACGGCGCGCAGCGCGCGCAGGTCGGCGCCCCGCTCGATCAGGCGGCGCAGGTCGCCGTCGGTGAAGATGCCCTGCACGCGGCCGGCGGCGTCGGCCACAGCAGTGAAGCCCAGACCTTTGCCCGTCATCTCGCGCAGCATCAGCGTGAACGACGTGTCGGGGGTGACGCGTGGCACCTCGTCACCATGGCGCATCAGGTCGCGCACGTGTATCAGCAACTTCCGGCCGAGGCTGCCACCCGGGTGCGAGCGGGCGAAGTCTTCTTCACGGAAGCCGCGCGCGTCGAGCAAGGCCACCGCGAGTGCGTCACCGAGCGCCATCTGCGCCGTGGTGCTGGCCGTGGGCGCCAAGTTCAGCGGGCAGGCCTCCTGATCGACCGCGCTCGAGAGCGTGTGGTCGGCGTGAAGCGCCAGGCTGCTTTCGGGCTGGCCGGTCATCGCGACGAGCGTGACCCCGAGGCGCTTGATCGCCGGCACGATGGCGGCGAGCTCGTCGCTCTCGCCAGAATTGGAAATGGCCAGCACCACATCGCCCGGCGTGACCATGCCGAGGTCGCCATGGCTCGCTTCGGCCGGGTGCACGAACATCGCCGGCGTGCCGGTCGAAGCGAGCGTGGCCGCGATCTTGCGGCCGACGTGGCCGCTCTTGCCCATGCCCATCACGACGACGCGCCCACGGCATTCGAGGATCGCCCGGCAGACCGCGCCGAAGTTGTCGCCCTGGCGCGCCTTCAGCCCGAGCAGCGCCTGCGCCTCGATGTCGAAGGTGCTGCGCGCGAGCTGCAACGCGCGCGCGGCATCGAAGGCGGGGGGTGCGGGTTTTGCAGGCATGGGCCGAAGTGGTGCGTCCAGTAGGATCGGCCGATTCTAGGGTTTGACCCTCACCCACCGCACGCGAGAACACCGCCAGCGGCACAGGCTTTGCAATCCACCTTCCATGGCATCCACGCTCGAACTGGTTCTGCTCTACCTCGTGGCTGCCGTGGGTGGCGTGGTGGTGTGCCGGCTCGCCAAGCTGCCGCCGATGCTGGGTTACCTCGCGGTGGGTGTGCTGATCGGGCCGAACGCGATGGCGCTGGCCAAGGACTCGGGCGGCGTGAGTTACCTGGCCGAGTTCGGCGTCGTGTTCCTGATGTTCGTGATCGGGCTCGAGTTCAACCTGCCCAAGCTCAAGAGCATGCGCAAGCTCGTGTTCGGGCTCGGCCTGGCACAGGTGTTTCTCACGATCGCCGGTTCGGTGGCCGGGCACTTTCTGCTGACGTGGCTTTTTTCGTTCACCGGCACGCCTTGGGAATTGTCGTGGCGTGGCTCGCTGGTGCTGGGCGGCGCGATGGCGATGTCGAGCACGGCCATCGTCGTGAAGATGATGGCCGACCGGCTCGAGCTCGAGAGCGAACACGGCCGACGCGTGATGGGCGCGCTGCTGTTCCAGGACTTGGCCGTGGTACCGCTGCTGGTGCTGATCCCCGCACTCAACTCCGGCGGCGTCGACATGGCGACCTCGCTCGCCTGGGCCACGCTGAAAGCGGCGGTGCTGCTCGGCGTGCTGCTGGTCGGCGGCCAGAAGGCGATGCGCTGGTGGCTCACGATCGTGGCGCGGCGCAAGAGCGAAGAGCTGTTCGTGCTGAACCTGTTGCTGGTCACGCTCGGCCTGGCGTGGCTCACGGAACATTTCGGCCTCTCGCTCGCGCTCGGCGCGTTCGTGGCGGGCATGCTGATCGCCGAAACCGAATACAAGCACCAGGTCGAGACCGACATCCGCCCTTTTCACGACGTGCTGCTCGGCCTGTTCTTCATCACCATCGGCATGAAGCTCGACTGGCGGCCGGTGCTCGACCAGTGGGCGCTGGTGCTGCTGCTGACGCTGCTGCCGGTGCTCGCCAAGTTCGCTCTGGTGTCGACACTGGCGCGCCTGTTCGGCGCTGCGCCGGGTGTCGCGCTGCGCACCGGCTTGTACCTCGCGCAAGCCGGCGAATTCGGCTTCGTGCTGCTGACGCTCGGTGCCGAGCGGCAGCTGATCGACCCGCGCTGGGTCAGCCCGGTGCTCGCCAGCATGGTGCTCAGCATGCTGGCCACGCCGCTGCTGATTCTGTACAGCAACCGCATCGTGATGCGGCTGAGCGCGAGCGACTGGCTGATGCAGTCGGTCGCGATGACCTCGATCGCCAAACGATCGATCAATGCCGAGGCCCACATCATCATCGCCGGCTACGGCCGCAGCGGGCAGAACCTGGCGCGCCTGCTCGAAGGTGAACACATTCCGTACATGGCGCTCGACCTTGACCCCGACCGCGTGCGCCAGGCCGCTGCCGCCGGGCAGAGCGTGGTGTTCGGCGATGCGGCGCGCCTGCAGAGCCTGATGGCCGCCGGCCTGGCGCGTGCGAGCGCCGTCGTGGTGAGTTACCACGACACGCCTTCAGCCTTGAAGATTCTTCGCCAGGTGCAGGAGCACGCGCCGAAAGTGCCGGTGATCGTGCGAACCATCGACGACAGCGACATCGAGCGCCTGCGCGCCGCCGGCGCCACCGAGGTGGTGCCCGAAGCGATCGAGGGTTCGCTGATGCTCGCCAGCCACGCGCTGGCACTGGTGGGCGTGCCGATGCGGCGCGTGATCCGCGTCGTGCAAGACCAGCGCGACGCGCGCTACGGCCTGCTGCGCGGGTACTTTCACGGCGCCGACGACGACACCGTCGACGAGCTGCAGACCGCGCGCTTGCTGAGCGTGACGCTGCCGGCCGCCGGCAGCCACCTCGGCCAGACGCTGGCCGACCAGGCGCTGCACGCGGTCGGCGTCACGGTCGTGTCGGTGCGGCACGCGGCGGGTGCCGTGACGGAGCCTGACGATTCGCTCGTGCTCGCGGCCGGCGACACCCTGGTGCTGTCGGGCCTGCCCGAGCCGCTCGCCCTGGCCGAGAGCAAGCTGCTGGGGCGCAGCTGAAGCCGCTCAGCTGAAGGGTGTCTGCTTCGAGAGGTTGGCGCGCATGCGCGTGGCCATCACCGAGCCGGCGGTGCGCAGCAGTTCGAGCGCGAGCGCCGGCGAGCGCTGCGCCAGCTCTTCGAGGCGCGGGCCGCGCAAGGCCCACACCACGCAGGGTGTCATGGCTTCGACGTTGGCCATGCGCGCCGTCTCGCCGAACAGGCCCGGCTCGCCCACCACCGAGCCGGCGCGCAGGATCGCGATGCGGCTGCTGCCGGGTGGGCCGCCGGTCACGAAGACCTGCAGGCTGCCCTGGGCCAGAAAGTACATCGAACGATCGGCGTCGCCTTGTTTGATGAGCAAGTCGCCGGAACGGATGTCGTGGCGCGTGAGGTAGGGCGCGATCGTGCGCCACTGTTCCAGATTCAGCCGGGCGCGGAACGCGTCTTCGGCGTTGAGTGTCTGGATCGCTTGCACCAGCTCGTTGATTTCCATCGACTTCTCTCTTATGGCAGCCTCGTCGCGTACGCGGGCTGCTTTATCGGTCCCTGTGCGGTGACGATTATCGATGCGCTGCACGGCGATCCACAACCGCAGGCGCCTGCACGAAGCGCCCTTCCGTCACCGCCAGGCCCCCGCCTGTCGACTTTTGACGCGGGTTTACTTGCCGATACAGAAACGGCTGAAGATCTCGCCGAGCAGATCGTCGGGCGTGAACGCGCCGGTGATCTCGCCAAGCGCGTCGTGCGCCAGGCGCAACTCCTCGGCGAGCAGGTCGAGTGCTGCATCGGCGCGCGCCGCCTGAGTCTGCGCACGCTGCAGGTGGTCGGCGGTGCGGCGCAGCGCCTGCACGTGGCGGGTGCGGGCGATGAACACACCCTCGGGCTGCGCGTGCCAGCCGGCCAGTTCGAGCAGCTGGTGGCGCAAGGCCTCGATGCCTTCACCGGTGCGCGCCGAGATCGCCAGGCCAGCGCCGACAGCCGGCGCGGCGTCCGCCTTGTTGAACACGTGCAGCAGACGGTTCGCGCTCGACAGCGCGGTGGGCAAACGCGCC
The DNA here is from genome assembly GCF_032229685.1 of Rhizobacter sp. Lineage (GTDB taxonomy): Bacteria > Pseudomonadota > Gammaproteobacteria > Burkholderiales > Burkholderiaceae_C > LMDS01. The sequence goes on from NZ_JAVTWP010000021.1 coordinate 55,042, forward strand.
TGGATGCGCGCTTCGCCGGCTTCGTAGCCGGGCTCGCCCGCGCGCGTGAGGTCGTGCATGAAGAGCACGGCGTCGGCCGCTTCGATCTCGCTCCAGCTGCGGGCGATGCCGATGCGTTCGACCTCGTCGTCTGAATCACGCAGCCCCGCGGTGTCGATCACATGCACCGGCACACCGTGGATCTGGATCGTTTCGCTGACCTTGTCGCGCGTGGTGCCGGCGATCGGCGTGACGATCGCCAGCTCGGCGCCGGCCAGCGCGTTGAGCAGCGAACTCTTGCCCACGTTCGGTTGGCCAGCGATCACCACCTTGATGCCTTCGCGCAGCAGCGCGCCCTGGCGAGCACGGTCGAGCACGGCGGCCACGCTGTCGGTGATGGCGTTCAGGCGGCCGCGGGCGTTGGCCTTTTCCAGAAAGTCGATCTCTTCTTCGGGGAAGTCGAGCGTGGCCTCGACCAGCATGCGCAGCGCGACGAGCCGGTCGCGCAGGCCGTTGACCTCGGCCGAGAAGGCGCCGCTCAGCGAGCGCCCGGCCGAACGCGCCGCGGCTTCGGTGCTGGCTTCGATCAGGTCGCTCACCGCTTCGGCCTGCGCCAGATCGAGCTTGTCGTTCAGGAACGCGCGTTCGGTGAATTCACCGGGCTCGGCCAGGCGCAGCCCGATCGCCGCACCGGCTTCGAGGCACCGCGCCAGCAGCAACTGCAGCACCACCGGGCCACCATGCGCCTGCAGTTCCAGCACCTCTTCGCCGGTGTAGGAGTGCGGCGCCGGGAAGTGGATCGCCAGGCCCTGGTCGATCGCGCCGCCAGCACCATCGGCGAAGGGCAGGTAGGTTGCGCGGCGCGCTTCGAGCGGGCGACCGCACAGGGCGGCGACCAGCGCGCCGAGATCGCGCCCCGAGGCGCGCACGATGCCGACCGCGCCGCGCCCGCTGGCCGTGGCGACGGCGACGATCGGGTCCTGGTGGCGCGGCAACATGTGGTGATTCTCGCGCAGCGCCCCATGAAAAATGCCCCGCGCAGGGCGGGGCATTTCAGGGCCTGTGCAGGCGGCGCGGCTACTTGCCGAGCACCCCGAGGCGTTTGTTGATCACGTATTGCTGCGCAATCGACAGGATGTTGTTGGTCAGCCAGTACAGCACCAGGCCCGACGGGAAGACGAAGAACATCACCGAGAAGATCAGCGGCATGAACCACATCATCTTGGCCTGCACCGGGTCGGGTGGCGTCGGGTTCAGCCAGGTCTGCAGCAGGCTGGTGAGCGTCATCAGGATCGGCAGGATGAAGTACGGGTCTTTCGCCGAGAGGTCGGTGATCCAGCCGAGCCAGGGCGCGCCGCGCATTTCAACGGTCGAGAGCAGCACCCAGTACAGCGAGATGAAGAAAGGCATCTGCACCAGGATCGGCAGGCAGCCGCCGAGCGGGTTGATTTTTTCTTCGCGGTAGATGCGCATCATTTCCTGCTGCATCTGCTGTGGCTTGTCTTTCAGCCGCTCGCGCATTTCGGTGATCTTGGGGTTCACGGCCTTCATCTTGGCCATCGAGCTGTAGGCCTTGGCGTTGAGCCAATAGAACGCGATCTTCAGCAGCACGACCAGGCCGACGATCGACCAACCCCAGTTGCCCAGGATCTTGTGCAGTTGCGTCAGCAGCCAGAAGAGCGGCTCGGCCAGCATCTTGAAGATGCCGTAGTCCTTGACGAGCTCCAGGCGAGGCGCGAGCTTGGCGAGTTTTTCTTCTTCCTGCGGTCCGACGAACAGCTTGGCGTCGAAGGTCTTGGTGGCGCCCGCCGCCACTTCACCGAGCGGCACGAACATGCCGACCGAGTACACGTGAGCGCTCTGCCCGGTGCCCGGGTTGGTCACGTCGGCCTTGCCGGTGAAGTATTCGCGCGTCTGCTTGCTGCCGTCGGCCTTGTCGATCAACCAGGCGGAAGCGAAGTAGTGCTGCACCATCGCGACCCAACCCGCGTCTGACGTGGTCGTGTGGTCGGCCTTGTCGGCGGCGGTGCGCTTCTCGATTTCCTTGAACTCGACCTTCTGGAACTTGTTGCCGTCGTCGATCGAGGGGCCGGTGAAGGTGAAGTAGAAACTCGATTCGCCGGGCGGCGGGATGCCGTCGCGAACCAGCTGCAGGTACAGGCGCGGCGAGACCGGCGCACCCGACTCGTTGACCACTTCGTTCTTCACGTCGATCACGTAGTCGCCGCGCTTGAAGGTGTAGGTCTTGATCAGCTTGACCCCGCCCACGACCGGCGACTCGAACTTCACCTGAAGCGCGTTCTCGCCCGGCTTCAGGCTGCGCTCACCGGGCAGCAAGGTCATCAGGGTGTGGTGGTTGGGCAGCCCGCTGCCGCCGGCGGCCGGGATCAGGCCGGTTTCCGCCACGTACAGGCGCTTCGGGCTGGCGTCGAGCAGAACCACCGGCGACTCCGGCGCCGGTGCCGCCGCGGCACGGCCGAAGAGCGCCAGCAACGGTGCGTACCACTCTTTCTCGACGTGATCGGCGTACTTCGTCAGCTCGACCCGGGTCAGCGTGCCACCGGCGCCGCTCAGCGTGGCCTTGACGACGTCGGTCTCGATCGTGATCTGCGCCGCCACCACAGGCGCCGGGGCAGAAGCTGCGGCAGGCGCCGCGACCGGCGCGGCACCCGCCACCGCCGGCTGCGGCACGCCGCCGGCAGGCGGGGCAGCGGCGGGCGCAGCGACCTTGGCGGGCGGCGGGCTGAACAACGACGGCTGCCCGTTGTGCTTGTTCCAGGCGTCCCAGATCAGGAACAAGGACATGGAGAACACCACCCACAGCAGGGTGCGGCGCATATCGGTCATGGGGAGGTCTTGTCGGTCGAAGAAGAGGAAGCGGCGCCGCGATGCGCGGGCACACCGGTAGAAAAAGCTCTGAACAGCGCCGGCGGCTGCGTGGGCACGGGGTCGTGCCCGCCGTCGCACCACGGCTGGCAACGCGCCAGGCGATGCAATGTCATGTAAGTACCCGCTGCGGCGCCATGTGTTTCAAGCGCTTGAAGCGAGTAGGCCGAGCAGGTCGGTTCGAAGCGGCAGCTACTGCCAAGCCAGGGGCTCAGAAAATAGCGGTAGGCCCGCACCAGCGACGTCAGGGCGCGTTGCGCCAGGCCCGCGCTGGACGCGCTCATGCCAGACCCGCGCGCAGCGCTGTCGCACTGAACAGTTGTTCGAGCTCTTCGCGGGCGCACTGCCTGAGCGCGTCGGACGCCGCGCTGGGGAACCGGGCCTTGTCGAACGGCGCACGCAGCCTGACGACCCACAGGCCGCCCAGCAATGCCGGCGCACGGGCGCCCACCACCGAGCGGATCTGGCGCTTCAGCAGTGTGCGGGTGACGGCGCGGCGCGCGTGTCGTTTGGGCACAACTGCACCCAACCACAGCCCCAACGGGGCCGGAACGAGCAACTCATCCACAGCCGCGACCTCATTCGGTGCGCCATCTGTTGATAACTCGGTCTCGGCTTGCGGCGGGAGCGGCGCGCGGGCAGGCTTGTAAGCCTGGCTCGGGCGGTCGGCCAAGTGGTGAACGGCAAAGTGCGCGCTGCTGGCCCGGCTCCGGGTGCGCAGCACGCGTTCGAAATCAGCGGAACGCAAAAGACGGCCCATCACGGTGAGGTTGCGGCCAGGCCGCGCATCCGGTGATCGGGCAGGGCGAAGAACGCAGCGGGCGGTGAAGCCTCAGACCGCCAGGCGCTTGCGGCCCTTGGCGCGGCGCGCATTGATCACGGCACGGCCCCCGCGGGTCTTCATGCGGACCAAAAAACCGTGGGTGCGTGCACGGCGAACTTTGGAGGCTTGATAGGTGCGTTTCATGATCTGTTCAACTCTGTCTGGTAGGTCGTCTGATGGGAGCCCCGGCCTTCGCGGCACCGCGCATCGCTCAATTCATTCCTCGAGTCATTCGAGGCTGAGCGGCGCGACCAGCGGCTCGGTGCGGCAAAGGCACAGCGAGCTCCGGGAAACCCACTATTACACCAAAAACACCCTTGCCCGTCAATGAGTTAGGTCGAATGCCCGTGCTCTGCAAGGCCTCTCGTCGTGCCGAACGGACTGTGGATAACTGCTGAAATGGAGCCCGCTCAACGTACAATTCGCAGGCTCCACAGAAGAACTTTTCCACAAATGAGCGCTGACCTTTGGCAGCGCGGCTGCGAGCGCCTCGCCGCCGAGCTGCCCGAACAACAATTCAACACCTGGATCCGCCCGCTGCCCGCGGCCGACGTCACCGATCAGGGTGAGTTCGGCGTCGTGGTCACCTTGCGCGTGCCCAACCGCTTCAAGCTCGACTGGATTCGAAACCAGTACGCCGGGCGAATCGAGGCCGTGCTCGCAGAGATCGCCGGAAAGCAGGTGCGCCTCGACGTGACCCTGGCGGCGCGCGATGGCCAGCAGGGTGTTCCGGGCACCGGCGGCGTCGCTGCCGCGGCGCCCGCAGGCGTGGCTGTGGCGCAGGCACTGAAAGGTGTCGTGGTCCCCACCGCGCGCAACGCCGTGGCCCTCACCTCGGTGCAGCCGGCGGCCCTGCCTTCACGCAGCCGCCTGAACAACGTGTTGACCTTCGACACGCTCGTGCCGGGCCGCGCCAACCAGATGGCCCGCACGGCCGCCTTGCACGTGGCTGGTGCGCCGGGGCAGATGTACAACCCGCTGTTCATCTACGGCGGTGTGGGCCTGGGCAAGACGCACCTGATCCACGCTGTGGGCAACGCGCTGCTGGCCGACAAGCCCGACGCGCGCATCCTCTACCTGCACGCCGAGCAGTTCATCACCGACGTGGTGAAGAACTACCAGCGCAAGACTTTCGACGAGCTCAAGGCCAAGTACCACCAGCTCGACCTGCTGCTGATCGACGACGTGCAGTTCTTCGCCGGCAAGGAGCGCACGCAAGAAGAGTTCTTCAACGCGTTCGAGGCCTTGCTGGCCAAGAAGGCGCACATCATCATGACGAGCGACACCTACCCGAAAGGGTTGGTCGACATCGACGAGCGCCTCACCTCACGCTTCGACGCCGGGCTCACGGTCGCGATCGAGCCGCCCGAGCTCGAGATGCGCGTGGCGATCCTGATGCGCAAAGCCGAGCTCGAAGCGACACCCATGCCCGAAGACGTGGCCTTCTTCGTGGCCAAGAACGTGCGCGCCAACGTGCGCGAGCTCGAAGGCGCGCTGCGCAAGATCCTGGCGTATTCGCGTTTCAGCCATAAAGAAATCAACATCGGTCTGGCGCGCGAGGCGCTGAAAGACCTGCTGTCGATCCAGAACCGCCAGATCGGGGTCGAGAACATCCAGAAGACCGTGGCCGACTTCTACAAGATCAAGGTCGCCGACATGTACAGCAAGAAGCGCCCGGCCAGCATCGCCCGCCCGCGCCAGATCGCGATGTACCTGGCCAAGGACATGACGCAGAAGAGCCTGCCCGAGATCGGCGAATTGTTCGGCGGGCGCGACCACACGACCGTGTTGCACGCCGTGCGCAAGATCGGTGCCGAACGCCAGAAGAACACCGAGCTGAACCAGCAACTGCACGTGCTCGAACAAACGCTCAAGGGGTGAACACGAATGCGGCATCTGTCAAGCAACAAGGCTGGGGACAACTTTGGAACAAGCACCGAGCTGTCCACAGGCCAGGGCAGGGCCACGAAGTTGTTGTCGTTCGCGCCGTGCCGAACAAGGCCTTCACCCCCATGGTTTTCAGGCACCTAAGTGCCTGATCCGGCAGGCGAAAATGGCCCTGTCCACAGAAAACGGCTCGCTCTACTATTACGACCAAGTTGAGAGGTTCAAATGATTGTCTTGAAGACAGCACAAGAAAAAGTTTTGAGTGCCCTGCAAGCGGTGGCCGGCATCGTGGAGCGGCGCCACACCTTGCCCATCCTGGCCAACGTGCTGATCCGCAAGACCGGCTCGCAGCTCGAGCTCACGACCAGCGACCTCGAGATCCAGGTGCGCACCACAGCTGAGCTCGGTGGTGACGGTGGCAACTTCGCCACCACCGTGGGAGCGCGCAAGCTGATCGACATTCTTCGCTCGATGCCGACCGATCAGGTCGTGACCCTCACCGCGAACCAGAACAAGCTGACCCTGCAAGGCGGCAAGAGCCGCTTCACGCTGCAGACCTTGCCGAGCGACGACTTCCCGCTGGTGCAAGAGGCGGCTGATTTCGGCCCGATGTTCAGCGTGCCGCAAAAGGCGCTGAAGGGCCTGATCAACCAGGTGCACTTCGCCATGGCGGTGCACGACATCCGCTACTACCTGAACGGCATATTGTTCGTGGCCGAAGGCAAGAACCTCACGCTGGTGGCGACCGACGGCCACCGCCTGGCGCTGGCCCAGGCCACGCTCGACGTCGAGATCCCGAAACAAGAGGTGATCCTGCCGCGCAAGACCGTGCTCGAGCTGCAGCGCCTGCTGAAAGACGAAGACACCGCCATCGAGATGCGCTTTGCCGGCAACCAGGCCAAGTTCAGCTTCAGCGGCATGGAGTTCGTGACCAAGCTGGTCGAAGGCAAGTTCCCCGACTACAACCGCGTGATCCCGAAGAACCACAAGAACCATGTCACGCTCGGCCGCGCGCCTTTCCTGGCGAGCCTGCAACGTGCCGCGATCCTGACCAGCGAGAAGTTCAAGGGCGTTCGCGTCAACATCGAGCCCGGCACCTTGCGCATCGCGTCGAGCAATGCCGAACAGGAAGAAGCGAAAGAAGAGCTCGAGATCGACTACGCCGGCGATGCGATCGAGATCGGCTTCAACGTCACCTACCTGATCGATGCGCTGATGAACATGAGCGTCGAGATGGTGAAACTGGAGCTGCAAGACACCAATTCCAGCGCACTGATGACCGTGCCCGACCAGGCTGGCTTCAAGTACGTGGTGATGCCGATGCGGATCTAGCCGCCTGCCGGTGGCCGTTCCGCTGCGCGATGACTGCGCTCCCCCCTGCCCCCCGCCAAGCGGGGGGTTCTGCCTTGAATGAGACCAGGCCCTGCGGGCCCTTTAAAGCCAACCCATGAGTGAACCGACTTCTCCCGACGACGACACCGCACGCTCGACGCAGCACGCCGCCGACAGCGCCGCGTACGGCGAAGGCAGCATCCAGATCCTCGAAGGCCTGGAAGCGGTGCGCAAGCGCCCCGGCATGTACATCGGCGACACCTCCGACGGCACCGGCTTGCACCACCTCGTGTTCGAGGTGGTCGACAACTCGATCGACGAATCGCTGGCCGGTTTTTGCGACGACATCGTCGTCACGATCCACACCGACAACTCGATCAGCGTGACCGACAACGGCCGCGGCATACCGACCGGCGTGAAGATGGACGACAAGCACGAGCCCAAGCGCTCGGCGTCGGAGATCGCGCTGACCGAGCTGCACGCCGGTGGCAAGTTCAACCAGAACAGCTACAAGGTCTCGGGCGGGCTGCACGGCGTGGGCGTGAGCTGCGTGAACGGTTTGTCGAAGTGGCTGCGTCTGACCGTGCGCCGCGACGGCCAGACGCACTTCATGGAATTCAAGCAGGGTGTTCCGCAAGACCGGGTGGTCGAGGTGCGTGAAGGCGTGGCTGTGTCGCCGATGAAGATCACGGGCGAGACCGAGAAGCGTGGCACCGAAGTGCACTTCTTGCCCGACCTTGAAATCTTCTCGAACATCGACTTCCACTACGACATCATCGCCAAGAAGCTGCGCGA
>NZ_JAVTWP010000022.1:0-9785 GCF_032229685.1 Rhizobacter sp.
CACGGCCAGAAGCAGTGGCTCGAGATCGGCATGCTGCTGATGCAGGACCCGAAGCTGCTGCTGCTCGACGAACCTGTGGCCGGCATGACCGACGAAGAAACCGAGCGCACCGCCGAGCTGTTTCTTTCGCTCGAAGGCAACCACTCGCTCGTGGTCGTCGAACACGACATGAAGTTCATCGGCGAACTCACGCAGAACGGCAAGAACGGCAAGAAGGTGACCGTGCTGCACGAAGGCAGCGTGCTCGCCGAAGGCCTGCTCAGCGAAGTGCAGGCGAACGACAAGGTCGTCGAGGTCTACCTCGGGCGCTGAGACGAACACAGCATGCTCAAAGTCGAAGGCGTCAACCAGTACTACGGCGGTTCGCACATCCTGCGAAACGTCGCGTTCGAAGCGAAGCTCGGTGAAGTGACCGTGATCCTCGGCCGCAACGGCGTGGGCAAGACCACGCTGCTGAAGAGCCTGATGGGGGTGGTGCCGGTGAAGACCGGCAGCATCGTGCTCGATGGCGCGCCGATCACGAAAGACACACCCTACGAGCGGGTGCGCAAGGGCGTGGGCTACGTGCCCCAGGGCCGCGAGATCTTCGGCCGGCTCACGGTACAAGACAACCTGCGCATGGGCCTGGCCTACAAGAGCGGCAGCACGCCGATCCCGCCCGAGCTGTTCGAGCTGTTCCCGATCCTGAAGCAGTTCCTGAACCGGCGCGGCGGTGACCTCTCGGGCGGCCAGCAGCAACAGCTCGCGATTGCGCGCGCGCTCGCGGCGGGGCCGAAGCTGCTGATCCTCGACGAGCCGACCGAAGGCATTCAGCCGAGCATCATCAAGGACATCGGGCGGGTGATCCGCATGCTCGCCGACAAGGGAATGGCCGGTGGCCAGAAGATGGCCATCGTGCTGGTCGAGCAGTACTACGACTTCGCCGCCGAACTGGCCGACCAGTACCTCGTGATGGAGCGTGGCGAGATCATCCAGCGTGGCCGCGGCAAGGACATGGAAGCCGAAGGCGTGCGCCGGCTGATGTCGATCTGACGAAAAAAAGCGGGAGCGCGCAACGCGCTCCCGCTCGGTCTCAACAGATCAGCCCGGCGCGACTTCAGTCGCGGCGCCCGTGCCTTCGACCTTCTTCAGCACCTTGATGCCGCCGCTGGTCAGGTCGGGCACCGTCAGCAGCAACACGTCCTGGTTGTTGCCGAAGGTCACGCGGCCCGAGAACAACGGGTTGGTCTTGGTGCCGGCCGTGAAGATGCGCAACTGGTACGACGGGTTCGACGTGGCGTTGTTGCCCGGAATGTCGATCGAGTCGCTGCCCGAAGCCGGCCCCGAGGTGTTGTAGGCCGTCGCCGGAATCAGCGGGTTGGCCGCGCTCAGGTCGGCGTCGGTGCCGGTCGTCATGTAGACGTCGATGCTGGGGGCGTTGAACGACGCGTTCATCACGCGCAGCTTGGTGCTCTCGCTCGTGAGCGGCTTGTTGTACGGGTCGCGGATCACGTACATGCTGTTGCCCGTGGCCGTGGGCAGGGCCACGAAGGTGTACTTGTTGCCACGCTGCGGGTCGACGTTGATGCTGCTGCCGATCTGCACGTTGCCAGAAGCGGTTTTCAGCGTCCAGTCGGCCGCGGCCGTGCTGGTGTAGTCGTAGTTGCTGGCGCTCAGGTAGGGCACGTCGGTGGCGTTCGGCTGCGCCACGTCGGCGCGGTAGAGCGTCACGTTCGGCGCGAGCGGCGAAGCGTGCACGAAGCGCACGACGGGGTCGGCCACGTCGAGGCGGTCTTCGAGGTCGTTGCCACCGCCGCAGGCGGCGATGAAGACGACCGGGGCGGCGGCGAGCAGGAGTTTCAGAACGGGTTTCATGGGGGTCCTTTGAGGAAAGCGTTGAAGCGCCTCACTCTAGGTTCCACCCCCCGGGCGCCGTGTCAGGCACGAAGGCCTTGCCGCGTCGGCCATGCCCGAAGCTCTTGTCGGACAAGACCGCGCTTGAAAGCAAACGCTTACGCGTTTGCCGCGTGGTCTTGTTGTCGCGGGTTTACAGCGGGTCGGGCAGCACCTCGCGCACGCCGCCGCGCCCGTCAACCTTGGCCAGCACGCGCAAGCCGCTGGCGGTGGTGGGGTCGGAGACCGTCATCACCAGCAGGTCTTCGTCGTCGCTGAAGTCGATGGCGCCCGAGAACAACACCGTCTTCGAGCCGGCCGCGGTGATGCGCAGCTGGAACAGCCCGCCCGGGATGTCTTTCGAGTCGTCGCCCGACCTCGGCCCGGCGCTGCGGTAGGCCGTGCCCGCGACGAACGGGTTGATGCCGGGTGCGCTGATGTCGGTGCTCTTCAGGTTCATGTAGAGGTCGATGCTCGGTGCGCTGGGCGAGGCGTTCACGATGCGCAGCCGCGTGCTGCTGCTGCCGATCGGCTTGTTGTACGGGTCGTTGATGACGTACAGGCTGTTGTCGGTCGCGCTCGCCGGCATCACGACGACCGAGTAGCGGTGGCCGAGGTGTGTGTCGATGTCGACGCTGCCCACCGTGGAGCCGCCCGAACTCGTGCGCACCGCCCAGGTGTCGTCGGAGGGTGCGGTGCTGTAGTAGTCCGAAGCCTCTTTGTAGTACAGGTCGTCGGCATCGCGCTGGCGGTCACCGTCCTTGTAGAGCGACAGGCGCGGCGAGTCGGGGGCCAGGTGCACGAGGCGCACCGCCGGCGGTGCCAGTTCGTCGGTGCCGCCGCAGGCTGCCACGATGAGCGCGCAGGCCAAGGCTATCGAGTGGGTGAGTTTCATCGGTCGGTCTTTCGCGTCGGGCTGTCGTACCCTGCACTGTAAAAGACTCGGGCCGGGCGCGGAAATCGCAAAACGTTACCGGGCGTTGGACAATGCGGTCTGTTTCGTCTACCGGCAGCTCTCATGCTCATCGTTCACCACCTCAACAATTCCCGCTCGCAGCGTGTGCTGTGGCTGCTCGAAGAACTCGGCGTGCCTTACGAGATCAAGAAGTACGAGCGTGACGCCAAGACCATGCTGGCGCCGCCCGAATTGCAGAAGGTGCACCCGCTCGGCAAGTCGCCGGTGATCACCGACGGCGACGTGACCGTGGCCGAGTCGGGCGCGATCATCGAGTACCTGGTCGAGCGTTACGGCAACGGCCGGCTCGCACCGGCCATCGGCAGCCCCGAGCGCCTGCGCTGGCGCTACTGGATGCACTTCGCCGAAGGCTCGGCCATGCCGCCGCTGCTGCTCAAGCTGATCTTCGACAAGGTGGCGAGCGCGCCCATGCCCTTCTTCGTGAAGCCGATCGCGCGCGGCATCTCGGCCAAGGTGCAGTCGATGATGGTCTCGCCGAACCTGAGACGCCAGCTCGACTTCATGGAAGGCGAACTGGCCCAAAGCGAATGGTTCGTCGGCCATGAATTCAGCGCGGCCGACGTGCAGATGAGCTTCCCGATCGAAGCCGCTGCGCAGCGCGCCGGGCTCGACGCGAGCCGGCCCAGGCTGATGGGCTGGCTCAAGCGCATCCACGCGCGTCCCGCTTATCAAAGGGCGCTGGAGCGCGGCGGCCCGTACAGCTTCGCGAACGACTGAAGCCGCCGACTCGGCCCGCGCCGCGTCATCGCGCCGCCGTCTGCACCCCCTGGAACTCGATCTCGGTGCGCCGGTTGCGCGCGCGGCCGTCGCTCGACTGGTTGTCGGCAGCCGGTTGTTGCGCCGCACGGGCGTCGGTCTTGATCATCAAACCGTCGAGGCCCTTGCCGACCAGGTAAGTCTTGATCGCCTGCGCCCGGCGCGTGGCCAGGCGCGCGTTGTAGCTCGCTGCGCCCACGTTGTCGGTGTGGCCGGTGGCGGTGACGGTCTGCCAGGTCACGTTCTTCATCTTGCCCACGTCGGCCAGGATCAAGGCCTGGTCTTCGGGGCGGATGCTCGCGCGGTCGAAGTCGAAATAGGCCACCGCGCGAACGCTGACTTTTTCGACCGGCGCGTCGGCAGCAATGGCGCCGCCCGCGAGCCAGAGCAGGCCGCTCAGCGCGGCAAGAGAGTGAAGGGCGAAGCGGGTGTTGTTCATGGTCGATCTCCTGTCGTGGGGGTGGGTGGAACGCGGGCCGCCAGGGTCTGCGGTAGTGATGAAGGCGTGGCCGTCGCGGGCAGCCGGCAATCGGCCCAGGCCGCTTCGGCCGCCGCAGCCACCGGCCAGGGCGTCGGGAGCTGCAGGCCGGGTTGCACTTCGCGCCACTTGGCGTCACCGCGCGCCTGCAGGCCGGGCAGGCTGCCGCACAAGGCCTGGGTGAACCGCGTGATGCTTTCGGACGAGGCAGCGTCTGGCGCGCCGCTCGTCACCATGAAGGCCATGGCCGCGAGCGTGGGCACGGGCGCGCCGCCGGGCACTTGCGCGGTGGCCGGCAGGTAGGCCTGCAAGGCCCTGGCGCTGGCCGGGTGGTCGGGCGCCAGGCGCAGCAGCTTGAGGGCACGCCGGCTCCCGGCAGGCAACGCGGCCAGCGCGTCAGCGGGCTTGGCCGCGACCAGCACCACCACGTCGAGCGTCTGGCCCGAGACCAGCCGTTGCAGCGCTTCGGTGGCGTCGAGCGTGCCGTCGGCGGTCTGCGGCACCGGTGCGCCGAACAGGCGGCGGTACAGGTTGCCCGCGGTCAGCGCGCGAGCGCTGTCGGCGGCACCGATGTTGATGCGCTGCGCGCCGATCTCGTGGAGGTAGCGCAACGTGGAATCGGCGCGCACGACGACGTGGATCTCTTCGGTGTAGAGCGGGGCCACGACGGCGATCGGGCGCTGCGGCGTGGCGCGGGCCGCGGCTTGCAGTGCGTCGTAGCGCACGACCGCCAGGCGTGCCGGGCCATCGCCGGCTGCCAGCGCCGCCAGCGTGGCCGGGCCGCCGGGGCCGGCACGCAGGTTCAGCGGCTGCGCGGCGTCGGCGGCGAGTGCCTTGGCCAGTTGGGCAGGCAAGCGAGCCGCCGTAGCGCCGTCGCGCTCGATCTGCAAGTCGAGCGCCGGCCGGGTCACGCGTGCTGCCTGTGTCGTTGGAGCGGCCAGCGCCAGGGTGCTGGCGTCCGGTGTCGCGTTTCGATCCGGCGCGGCGCGACCCGGTGATCCCGACCACACCACCGGCAGCGCAAACGCCACCATCGCGAGTGGCGCCAGCACCAGCGGCACCTGCCAGCGCCAACGCTTCGACAGCCGTGAACCGGTCCCGAAAGGCGTGTCGGCGCGGTGCCGGGCGCGGGTCACGAACGAGGGTGGCGGCTCGGGTGGCGCGGCGTCTTCCAGCAGCGGGAGTTGGCTGTCTTGATGCCAGCGTGCGTGCTCGGCAGCGCTGCGTTCGACCCACGCCGGCGCCACGGCGAGGTGGTGGCGTGTCGGCGGTGACGTGTCGGAGCCTTGCGGCGACGGCAACACCATCATCTCGGGGTCGACGGCCTGCAGGCGGCGCTCGAACGGCTCGAGCAAGGCGTGGTCTTCAGAGCGCAGCGCGACCAGCACATGGGCCGGCAGCCGCCGGTTCAGCAAGGCCACCAGCTCGTCGAGCATGGCGCTTCGACCGGTCACACCGGCGCCGGTCTTCAGCAGTTCTTCGAAGCGGTCGAAGACGAACAGGAACTTCGTGCCCCAGCGGTCGGCCAGCGCCTGCACCCGGTCGGGCAGGCTCGAGGCGTGCGGCTCGGGCAGCACGCCGGCCGCGCGCAAGGCCTCGTCGATGCGCTCGTGCAGGCGATCGAGCGGGGCAACGCCTGCCGCGTCGAACAGGATCACGATCTCGGCCAGCCGCGCGCGCGCCGCGCTGCGGCGCTCGGGGAAGGGCATGATCACCGGCGAGCCGTCTCGCGGCCTGCGCAACGCCGCATCGACCGCGCGGCGCTGCAGCAGCGGCATCAGCCCCTCGGCCAGCAGTGAGCTCTTGCCCGAGCCGGCGGCCCCGCACAGCAGGGTCAGGCGGCAACAGCGCAGCGACTCCGCCAGCCGCTGCGATTCCGGCCAATGCGGCTGCCAGCCGAAGGCGGCAGGGGCAGAAGCAGAAGAGGCGTTCAGGGCCACGGCGATTCCTCCGGTCAGGGCGCTTGTTTCAGGCCCCTACGCGCGGTGGATTCGATCGGATGCAGACCCTTGGGGCGGGTCGAGAACGCGAAAGTCGGTGTGCACGCGGCACGCGTCCGCGCCCACGTCGCCGCCCACCACGGTGGGGCGTCAGGCCGCCCGGCGAGCAGATGCCTCAGGTCAACAGGTGCCTGGCGGCGGCCGCGTACAGCGGGATGCCGATGAGGATGTTGAAGGGAAAGGTCAGACCGAGCGACATGCCGAAGTAGAGCGACGCGTTCGCTTCGGGCAGGGCATGGCGCAGCACGGCGGGCACGGCGATGTAAGAGGCGCTCGCCGCGAGCACGGCCAGCAGCGTGGCGTTGCCCACCGACATGCCGACGAAGGCCGCCAGAGCCAGAGCGAGCCCCGCGTGAAGCAGCGGTGCGCAGAGGCCGTAGGCGATCAGCGCGGGCGCCTTGCCCTTGAGCTGCCCCACGTTGCGTGCAGTGAGCAAGCCCATGTCGAGCAGAAAGAACGCCAGCATGCCCTTGAAGAGATCGCCGGAAAACGGCTGCATCGAAGCCTGGCCGGATTCGCCGCTCAGCATCCCGACGAGCATCGAGCCGAGCAGCAAGAGTTGGGCACCATCGGTGAAGGACTCGTGCAGCACGCGGCCCATCGACAGCCGCGAAGGCACGATTGCCGCGCTGCCGCTGGCGGCCAGCACCACGCCGCCGCCTGCCTGCTGCCGAAGCATGTTCGCGGTGACGATGGCGAGCACGATCGCGGGAGACTCCATCAAGGCCATGGCGGCCGCCATGTGGCCTCCAAAAGGCAGGTGATGAGTCTCAAGATATTGCACCGCCGTGATGAAGGTGACGGCGCTCACCGACCCGTAGGTGGCGGCGACGGCCGCCGCGTCGAAACCCGAGACGACCCGTCGCAGCAACACATAACTCAACGCGGGGATGACGATGGCGAGCGCCACCGCGCAGGCCAGGCTGACGGCCACTTCCGACGTCAGGCCCGATTTGGCCAGCGCGAACCCGCCCTTCAGGCCGAGCGCCATCAGCAGGTAGAGCGACAGGAAGCGCGAAATCGAAGGTGGAATCTCGAGGTTCGAGCGGAGCGTGCCGGCGAGCGCACCGAACGCGAAGAAGAGGATGGCCGGGTCGAGAAAGCTGTGCATGACATGAGGCTGGAAGCAAAACGCCGGGCGATGCTAGGGTGAATAATGAGTCGGGTAAAGTCGATTGTTCTGATGCTGATAATCGACTTATGTCTATGCACACCACGTTCCGGCAATTGCAGTTGTTCATCGCACTGGCAGAGAACGGCAGCATCACCGCCGCTGCGCGCGCCTGCCACGTCACGCAGCCCACCGTGTCGATGCAACTCAAGGACCTGACCGCCGCGGTGGGCCTGCCGCTGTACGAACAGCTGGGCAAGCGATTGCACCTGACCGTGGCCGGTGACGCGCTGTTGAAGACGGCACGGAACATGACCAGCGAATGGTCGGCGTTCGAGCAGATGATCGCCGGCCTCAAGGGCATGACCCAGGGCCGGCTCGGGGTGTCGATGGTCAGCACCGCCAAGTACTTCGTGCCGGAGATGCTGGGAACGTTTTGCGCCATGCACCCGCAGATCGACATCGCGCTGCAGGTGCTGAACCGCGACGGCGTGGTGGCGAGGCTGCGCGAGAACCGCGACGATCTCTACATCATGTCGATGCCGCCCGACGACATCGAGCTGGAGCAGCGCATGCTGTTGCCGAACCCGCTGGTCGTGGTCGCGCCCACATCACACCGCCTGGCGGGCCGACGCGCGGTGGCCATGGAGGCGCTGGCGAGCGAACGTTTCATTCTGCGGGAACAGGGCTCGGGCACGCGCATGGCCTGCGACGCGCACTTTGCGGCCTTGAAGTTTCGCCCTGATGTGCGCCTCGAGCTCGGCAGCAACGAGGCCATCAAGCATGCCGTCGCCGCCGGGCTCGGCCTGGCCGTTCTGTCGCGTCACGCGCTGCAGCCGGACGCCGCGACCGACATCGTCACGGTTCTGAACGTGCGCGGCTATCCGGTTCACTCGAATTGGTTCGTGCTGTATCCCAAGGGCAAACAACTGTCGCCGATCGCCACCGAATTCCTGAGCCACCTGCACGCTGCGGCTTCGCCGAGCCGCCGGGCCAGGCCATGAGAGCTTTTCGCAGCGCCGCAGTTCAGGTTCGCCAGACCCTGGGCGTGCAGGGTGCGAGCCGCCACGCCACCTGGCGCCATTCGGCCCACACGCCGGCCAGCAGATTCATCAGCGGCTCCACGCGCGGCGCGAGCACACGCAGCACGACCACGCCGTCTTGTGGCGATGTGGCGCCGGCGCTGGCCTTGAGTGCGTGCTGGTCGGCCACGGCACGCGCCGCGTCGAGCAGCGCGTCGCGCCGCGGGCTGGTCAAGGCCGCGCCGCTGGCGAACCAGAGCGTGCCCATCACACGCTGGCCGGCCCAGCCGAGCGGCGAGTCGAGCAGGCGGGTGTCGGCCGCGTCGATCAGGCCGCGTTCGAGCCAGCGGCCGGGCAGTTCGATGCTCTGCCGGAACGAGCCGCGCTCGAAGGCCTGGTTCGAGGCCGGCAGGCCGAGTGCGAGCACGTCCCAGCCGATCATCTCGGCGCCCGGCGCGAGCGTGAATCGAAGGCGGTTCTCGGCGATGCAGCCGCTGTAGGCGATGGTCTCGAGCGGCAGCCATTCCAGGCGTGCACCTTCGGCCACGCTGGCCTGCAAGGTCTGAAGCGCCGGTGCGCCGGTGCTGCGATAGAAGCGGGTCGCGCCCGCGGTGGTGACGAGTGCGTGGGCGCTTTCTGCGAGCGTGGCGTCGATCGCCAGTTCGTCACCACCGACGATGCCACCCGGCGGATGCACCAGCACGTTGTGGCACACCGCCGGCGCCTCGGGGTACAGGCTCGCCAGCACGCGCAGCGGGCCGTCGTGGCGGTCGAGCACCACGGTGCGCGGCAGCTCGCTGTGCGGGTCGCGCCGGTAGTCGAGCTTCAGCGATCCGCGCCAGCTCATGAACCGGCGCCGCGCTTCCAGAAGGCAAGGTGCAACGGGGCGATCTCTTCTTCGACTTCGGTGATCGGGCCCCACACGCGCATGGCCTTCTGCCCGTGTGCGAAGACCTCGCGGCAGGGCAGGTCCATCGTCGGGTTCTCGGCATGGTTGCCGGTGAGCTGCAACAAGCGGCGCTCTTCCATGCCGTAGACCAGCCCGCCGATGTGGGCCCAGTACTGCGTGCCGGCACACATGCAGCAAGGTTCCACGGTGGTGTAGAGCGTGCAGTCCCACAGCGTCTTTGCATCGAACTGCTGCGCTGCGCTGCGGGCGAGCACGGCTTCGGCGTGGTTCACGCTGTCGACGTTGCCTTGTTCGATGAGCACGGTTTCGTGGTCAGGCCCAACGAGCACGGCGCCGAACGGGTGGTGGCCGGCATTTAGCGCGCGTTGTGCGATCTTGTTCGCGGCGCGCAGGTGGCGCTGCATTTGTTCTCGGGTTGGAGTTGTCGTCATGCTTTGTGTCCTGCGGCGATGGGGGCGTCGCGGCGGGCGGCAGCCGGCGGGGGCTCATGCTGTGGCGGTCGATGCTGCGCCTCGACTGCACTGCGGTGCTCGGCTCGGGGTCGTGCCGCAGAACTCGCTACGTTCGCTTCGCTCACTGCACTCAGACAGCTGCGACAAGTCAGTTGACGAAGCGCGCTGCGCGCGCCGACCCCGAGCCTGCGCTCCTCGTCGCCACAGA
>NZ_JAVTWP010000023.1:0-9726 GCF_032229685.1 Rhizobacter sp.
GTGAAGGTGGCCGCACCGTCGGCGCCGGCGTCGTGGCAAAGATCATCGAGTAAGGAAGATCCGAAGGGGCGTAGCTCAATTGGCAGAGCGCTGGTCTCCAAAACCAGAGGTTGGGGGTTCGATGCCCTCCGCCCCTGCCAGATCCCGGGTCTGAAGAGGCCGGCGTCTGGCGACCACAGCGGCCCGCGAACGCACTCAAAAGCGCTTGCGGGCCTTGCTGTCAGAGGCGGCGCCACCTTGGCGGGGCCCCTTCGGCAGATTGAAACAGTGAACACACATGGCGAACCCACCACAAGTCGAAACCATCTCCACCGGCGCTGACAAGCTCAAGCTCGCGGTGGCTGCGGTGCTGGTCGTCGCCGGGGTCGGGGCGTTCTATGCGCTCGGCAAGCAGGACCTGTGGCTGCGCGTCGTGGCCCTGGTCGTGCTGTTCGCGGCGGCGGTGGCCACGTTCTTCACGGCGGAGTCGGGCAAGCAGCTGATCGCCTACGGCCGCGACTCGGTGCGTGAAGTGCGCAAGGTCGTCTGGCCGACGCGCAAGGAAGCGCTGCAGATGACGGGCTACGTCTTCGCTTTCGTGTTCGTGATGGCGCTCTTCCTGTGGATGACCGACAAGACGCTCGAGTGGTTGCTGTACGACCTGATCCTGGGCTGGAAGCGTTGAAGCGCTTCGAGGGAAATCGCCATGACTGAAGAACTCAACACGCCCGAAGTGACCGCTGCCACGGTGGCCCCGGCCACCAACAAGCGTTGGTACGTGGTGCATGCCTATTCAGGCATGGAAAAAGCCGTCGAACGCAACCTGCGCGAGCGCATCGACCGCTCCGAAATGCAGGACAAGTTCGGCCGCATCCTGGTGCCGATGGAAGAAGTGGTCGAGCTCAAGAACGGCAAGAAGTCGGTCAGCGAGCGTCGCTTCTTCCCCGGCTACGTGCTGGTCGAGATGGAAATGGCCGACGACAGCTGGCACCTGGTGAAGCACACCAGCAAGGTCACGGGTTTCGTGGGCGGTGCGAAGAACCGGCCGTCGCCGATCTCTGAAGCCGAAGTGCTGAAGATCGTGCACCAGATGCAAGAGGGCGTCGAGAAGCCCCGGCCCAAGGTGCAATGGGAAGTGGGCGAACTCGTGCGCATCAAGGAAGGCCCGTTCACCGACTTCAATGGCGCCGTCGAAGACGTCAACTACGACAAGTCGAAGGTGCGCGTGGCGGTCACGATCTTCGGCCGCGCCACCCCGGTCGAGCTCGACTTCGCGCAGGTCGAGAAGGTCTGAGCCACAGAAATCGGCCCTGGTGATGGGGCCGGGCACCGCAAGGTGTTCGTTCATCACCCGTTGCTGCTGGTGACGAGACACCGGCAAGAGGAGCCAAGGTAACCAGCCCTTGGCGTTTGAACTCAACAACCCTCGACGCGAGCTGATCGCCGAGCGGGTTGCATTGGAGAGTGAAGATGGCAAAGAAAATTGTCGGCTACATCAAGCTGCAAGTCCCGGCGGGCAAGGCAAACCCGTCGCCCCCGATCGGCCCGGCGCTCGGCCAGCGCGGTCTGAACATCATGGAGTTCTGCAAGGCGTTCAACGCCCAGACCTCCAGCATGGAACCCGGCCTCGTGCTGCCGGTCGTGATCACCGCCTTCGCGGACAAGTCGTTCACGTTCATCCTGAAGACGCCCCCGGCCACGGTGCTGATCAAGAAGGCGCTCAAGCTCGACAAGGGTTCGCCGAAGCCGCACACCGACAAGGTCGGCAAGCTCACGCGCGCGCAAGTCGAAGACATCGCCAAGATCAAGCTGAAAGACCTGACCGGCGCCGACCTCGACGCCGCCGTTCGCACCATCGCCGGCACCGCCCGCTCGATGGGCATCACCGTGGAAGGAGTGGTCTGACATGGCTGCTTTGACAAAACGCCAGAAGGCTGTCGCCGGCAAAGTCGACAGCAACAAGCTCTACCCCGTCGACAACGCCCTCGCCATCGTCAAGGAATGCGCGACCGCGAAGTTCGATGAGTCGATCGACGTGGCGGTGCAGCTCGGCATCGACGCGAAGAAGTCCGACCAGGTCGTGCGTGGCGCCGTCGTGCTGCCCAACGGCACCGGCAAGACCAAGCGCGTGGCCGTGTTCGCCCAGGGTGCCAAGGCCGAAGATGCCAAGGCCGCGGGCGCCGACATCGTCGGCATGGAAGACCTCGCCGAGCAGATCAAGGCCGGCAACATGGACTTCGACGTCGTGATCGCTTCGCCCGACACGATGCGCATCGTCGGTACGCTCGGCCAGATCCTGGGCCCGCGCGGCCTGATGCCGAACCCGAAGGTCGGCACGGTCACGCCCGACGTGGCCCAGGCCGTGCGCAACGCCAAGGCCGGCCAGGTGCAGTTCCGCGTCGACAAGGGCGGGATCATCCACGCCACGATCGGCCGCCGGTCGTTCGAGTCCGACAAGCTGGTGGGCAACCTGCGCGCGCTGATCGAGGCCCTGAACAAGGCCAAGCCGGCTTCGAGCAAGGGCATCTACCTGCGCAAGGTCGCGCTGTCTTCGACGATGGGCGTGGGCGCCCGGGTCGAAATCGCGTCGATCAACGCGTCGGCGACGGCCGGGTAATGTGAATCGAAGGTCGGCACGAGTCTGGTGCTGGCCTGAAGAGTTTGGTGGACTGCGCCAGCCGCAAGGCGAACGCAGGTCATCCAAGACCGCTGGTGCGGCCCTTCGTGGCCACTTAATGGAAGGCTTGGCGCGGCCTCAGAACCGCGCCGGCAACAAGCCAGCGCAGATGGCGGTTCCACCGAAAAGGAATGATCAATTCCAGTTCGGTTGTTTCGCTGAACCTTAGGGTGGTCGGACGTCGGCAACGACCGAAGACCACATGTTGTGAGGAGTAGACCTTGAGTCTCAACAAGAGCGAGAAGCAGACCGTGGTGGCGGATGTGTCGGCCCAGGTGGCCCGATCGCAGACGCTGGCGCTGGCTGAATACCGTGGCCTCACCGTGGAACACTTGAACGTGCTGCGCAAGCAGGCGCGCGACAAGGGTGTGTACCTTCATGTCCTGAAGAACACGCTCGCCCGTCGCGCCGTTGCCGGCACACCGTTCGAAGTGGCCTCGGCGACCATGGTCGGCCCGCTGATCTACGGCTTTTCCGAAGACGCTGTCGCCGCGGCCAAAGTCATTGCCGACTTTGCCAAGGGCAACGACAAGCTGGTCATCACGGGTGGCGCCTACGCAGGCAAGGCTCTGGACGCTGACGGGGTGAAAGCCCTGGCCTCGGTTCCGAGCAAGGAAGTGCTGCTGGCGCAATTGCTCGGCCTGATGCAGTCGCCGGTGTCGCGCATGGCGCGAGTGCTGGCGGCCATTGCCGAGAAGCGTGCCGAAGCGGCTGCAGCTCCGGCAGCAGAAGCAGCGCCCGCCGCCTGATCGACCGATCTTTGCAATCAATCAACTGAACTGGAAATCAAAATGGCATTCGATAAAGACGCATTCCTGACCGCCCTCGACAGCATGTCGGTGATGGACCTCAACGACCTGGTCAAGGCCATCGAAACGAAATTCGGCGTGTCGGCCGCCGCGATGGCGGCTCCGGCTGCCGGCGGCGGTGGTGGCGGCGCGGCCGCAGCGGCTGAAGAGCAGACCGAATTCAACGTGATGCTGCTCGAAGCCGGCGCCAACAAGGTGTCGGTCATCAAGGCCGTGCGCGAACTGACGGGCCTGGGCCTGAAGGAAGCCAAGGACCTGGTCGACGGCGCTCCGAAGGCCGTCAAGGAAGCCGTGGCCAAGGCCGATGCCGAAGCCGCGCTGAAGAAGCTGGTCGACGCCGGCGCCAAGGCCGAGATCAAGTAATTCGCCTCTGCGCACGGGGCTGGGGCCGGTTTCGGCACCCAGCCTTTTGTGCTTTCTCGGGCCGTCGCGTGCGATTGGCCCCATGAGAGCACTTGAAAGCACGAACCTCGACAATCGAGGGTTCTTTCAAGTGATTTCAAAAGCCCCCTGATCCGACTGCAGGGGGCGAGTTTGGTCGGGCCCTGGTGCAATGCCGGGGTTGTCCGCCAGCGGTTGGTAGTGGCCAACCACCAGACTTCGAATTGCCTTGCGACCGCAACCCGGCAGCGAGCGACAGTCGCCGACGAGAACGAAGCTCCGGCCGGGCCGAGTTCTCTGAGACGGAGTGAGAAACGACACATGGCGCAGCAACAAACCCCCTACAGCTACACCGAGCGCAAGCGGATCCGCAAGAGCTTCGGTAAACGCGAGAGTGTTCTCAACGTTCCCTATCTGCTGACGATGCAGAAAGAGTCCTACGTCGCGTTCCTGCAAAAGGACACGCCGCCGCAGAAACGCAAGCCCGAAGGCCTCCAGGCCGCCTTCCTTTCCGCCTTCCCGATCGTGTCGCACAACGGGTTCGTGGAGATGAAGTTCATCGAATTCAACATGGCCAAGCCCGCGTTCGACACGCGCGAGTGCCAGGTGCGTGGTCTCACCTACGCCGCCGCCGTGCGCGCGAAGCTGCAGATGATCATCTATGACCGTGAGAGCCCGCAGGCCAAGACGGTAAAGGAAATCAAGGAACAAGAGGTCTACATGGGCGAAGTGCCGCTCATGACCGACTACGGCTCGTTCATCGTCAACGGCACCGAGCGGGTGATCGTCTCGCAGCTGCACCGTTCGCCGGGCGTGTTCTTCGAGCACGACAAGGGCAAGACGCACTCCAGCGGCAAGCTGCTGTTCAGCGCCCGCATCATTCCGTACCGCGGCTCGTGGCTCGACTTCGAGTTCGACCCGAAGGACATCCTGTACTTCCGCGTCGACCGCCGCCGCAAGATGCCGGTGACGATCCTGCTGAAGGCGATCGGCCTGAACCCGGAATCGATCCTCGCGAACTTCTTCGTGTTCGACAATTTCCGCCTCATGGACTCGGGCGCTCAGCTCGAATTCGTGGCCGACCGCCTGCGCGGTGAAATCGCCCGCTTCGACATCACCGACAAGAACGGCAACGTCGTCGTCGAGAAAGACAAGCGCATCACCGCGCGCCACGTGCGCGCCATCGAACAGTCTGAAACGCAGTTCATCAGCGTGCCGGAAGACTACCTGCTGGGCCGCATGCTGGCCCGCAATGTGGTCGACACCGACACCGGCGAGATCCTGGCCAAGGCCAACGACGAGCTGACCGAAACGCTGCTGAAGAAGCTGCGCGTGGCCGGCATCAAGGAAATCCCCGCGCTCTACACCAACGAGCTCGACGAAGGCGCCTACATCTCGCAGACGCTGGCCGCCGACGAAACCGCCGACCAGCTGGCCGCGCGCGTGGCCATCTACCGCATGATGCGCCCCGGCGAGCCGCCGACCGAAGACGCGGTCGAAGCGCTGTTCCACCGCCTGTTCTACTCGGCAGACACCTACGACCTGTCGCGCGTCGGGCGCATGAAGTTCAACGCCCGTGTCGGCCGCGACGTGCCGGAAGGCGCGATGACGCTGAGCAACGAAGACATCCTCGACGTGGTGAAGATCCTCGTCGAGCTGCGCAACGGCCGCGGCGAAGTCGACGACATCGACCACCTCGGCAACCGCCGTGTGCGTTGCGTGGGCGAACTGGCCGAAAACCAGTATCGCTCGGGCCTCGCGCGCATCGAGAAGGCCGTGAAAGAACGCCTCGGCCAGGCCGAGACCGAAGCGCTGATGCCGCACGACCTGATCAACTCCAAGCCGATCTCGGCAGCCTTGAAGGAGTTCTTCGGTGCGTCGCAGCTGAGCCAGTTCATGGACCAGACCAACCCGCTTTCCGAGATCACGCACAAGCGCCGTGTCTCGGCTCTGGGCCCGGGCGGTCTGACCCGCGAACGCGCCGGCTTCGAAGTGCGTGACGTGCACGTCACGCACTACGGCCGCGTGTGCCCGATCGAAACGCCTGAAGGCCCGAACATCGGCCTGATCAACTCGCTCGCCCTGTACGCGCAACTCAACGAATACGGCTTCCTCGAGACGCCGTACCGCCGGGTGGCCGACGGCAAAGTGACGACGCAGATCGACTATCTGTCGGCGATCGAAGAAGGCAAGTACGTGATCGCGCAGGCTTCGGCCACGCTCGACAAGGAAGGCAAGCTGATCGACGAACTGGTCTCGGCCCGCGACAACGGCGAGTCGATCCTGACCTCGGCCGAGCGCATCCAGTACATGGACGTGGCGCCGACGCAGATCGTTTCGGTGGCCGCTTCGCTCGTGCCCTTCCTGGAGCACGACGACGCGAACCGCGCATTGATGGGCGCCAACATGCAGCGCCAGGCCGTGCCGACGCTGCGCCCCGAAAAGGCGCTCGTGGGTACCGGTGTCGAACGTGTCGCCGCGAAAGACTCGGGCACTGTGGTCGCTGCGAAGCGTGGCGGTGTCGTGGACTACGTCGACACCAACCGCATCGTGATCCGCGTCAACGACAAGGAAACGGTGGCCGGTGAAGTCGGCGTCGACATCTACAACCTGATCAAGTACCAGCGTTCCAACCAGAACACCAACATCCACCAGCGCCCGATCGTCAAGCGCGGTGACAAGGTGTCGGCCGAAGACATCATCGCCGACGGTGCTTCCACCGACATCGGCGAGCTGGCGCTGGGCCAGAACATGCTGGTCGGCTTCATGCCCTGGAACGGCTACAACTTCGAAGACTCGATCCTGATCAGCGAACGTGTGATCGCCGACGACCGCTACACCTCGATCCACATCGAAGAGCTGGTCGTGATGGCGCGCGACACCAAGCTGGGCTCGGAAGAAATCACCCGCGACATCCCGAACCTGAGCGAGCAGCAACTCGGCCGCCTCGACGAATCCGGCATCGTGTATGTCGGCGCCGAAGTGAACCCGGGCGACACGCTGGTCGGCAAGGTCACGCCCAAGGGCGAGACCACGCTGACGCCGGAAGAAAAGCTGCTGCGCGCGATTTTCGGCGAGAAGGCTTCCGACGTGAAAGACACGTCGCTGCGGGTCGACCAGGGCACCAACGGCACCGTGATCGACGTGCAGGTCTTCACCCGTGAAGGCATCCCGCGCGACAAGCGCGCCCAGCAGATCATCGACGACGAGCTGAAGCGCTACCGCCTCGACCTGAACGACCAGCTGCGCATCGTCGAGAGCGACGCCTTCGACCGGATCGAGAAGCTGCTGGTGGGCAAGCCCGCCAACGGCGGCCCGCAGAAGATCGCCAAGGGCACCGTGATCGACAAGGCGTACCTCGCCAGCGTCGAGAAGTACCACTGGTTCGACATCCGCCCCGCCGACGAGAACGTCGCCGGCCAGCTCGAGAGCGTGAAGAACTCGCTCGAGCAAACGCGCCACAGTTTCGACCTCGCGTTCGAAGAGAAGCGCAAGAAGCTGACGCAAGGCGACGAGCTGCCCGCGGGCGTGCTGAAGATGGTGAAGGTGTACCTGGCCGTCAAGCGCCGCCTGCAGCCTGGCGACAAGATGGCCGGCCGCCACGGCAACAAGGGTGTGGTCTCGAAGGTCGTTCCCGTCGAAGACATGCCCTACATGGCCGACGGCACGCCGTGCGACATCGTGCTCAACCCGCTGGGCGTGCCTTCGCGCATGAACGTGGGCCAGGTGCTCGAAGTGCACCTGGGCTGGGCCGGCAAGGGCATCGGCCAGCGCATCGGCGCCATGCTGCAAGAGCAGGTCAAGGTCGCCGAGATCCGCAAGTTCATGGACGAGCTCTACAACAAGTCGGGCGGCAAGACCGAGCGCCTCGACGAGTTGAGCGACGCCGAAGTGATCGAGATGGCCGGCAATCTGGTGAAGGGCGTGCCGTTCGCGACGCCGGTGTTCGACGGCGCTGCCGAAGAAGAAATCCGCGCGATGCTGAAGCTGGCCTACCCGGACGACATCGCCAAGGCCAAGGGCCTGACCGCGACGCGCACCCAGGCCACGCTGCACGACGGCCGCACCGGCGACGCTTTCGAGCGCCCCGTCACGGTCGGCTACATGCACGTGCTGAAGCTGCACCACCTGGTCGACGACAAGATGCACGCCCGTTCCACCGGCCCGTACTCGCTGGTCACGCAGCAACCGCTGGGCGGCAAGGCCCAGTTCGGCGGCCAGCGCTTCGGCGAAATGGAAGTGTGGGCACTCGAAGCCTACGGCGCGTCTTACGTGCTGCAGGAAATGCTGACCGTCAAGTCCGACGACGTGAACGGCCGCACCAAGGTGTACGAGAGCATCGTCAAGGGCGAACACGCCATCGAAGCCGGCATGCCGGAATCGTTCAATGTGCTGGTCAAGGAAATCCGTTCCTTGGGCATCGACATTGAACTCGAGCGCAACTAAGAAAGAAGGAAACAGACATGAAGGGTTTACTCGATCTGTTCCGCCAGTTCACTCCCGATGAGCATTTCGATGCCATCAAGATTGGCCTGGCCTCCCCCGAAAAAATTCGGTCCTGGTCCTTCGGCGAAGTCAAGAAGCCGGAAACCATCAACTACCGCACCTTCAAGCCGGAGCGTGACGGTCTCTTCTGCGCCAAGATCTTCGGGCCCATCAAGGACTACGAGTGCCTGTGCGGCAAGTACAAGCGCCTGAAGCACCGTGGCGTGATCTGCGAGAAGTGCGGCGTTGAAGTCACGCAGACCAAGGTGCGCCGCGAGCGCATGGGCCACATCGACCTGGCCGCGCCTTGCGCCCACATCTGGTTCCTGAAGTCGCTGCCGTCGCGTCTGGGCCTGGTGCTCGACATGACGCTGCGCGACATCGAGCGCGTGCTGTACTTCGAAGCCTACGTGGTCGTCGACCCCGGCATGACGCCGCTGAAGAAGTTCAGCATCATGTCCGAGGACGACTACGACGCGAAGCGCACCGAGTTCGGTGACGAGTTCGTTGCCCTGATGGGCGCCGAAGGCGTGCACAAGCTGCTGGCCGAGATCGACCTCGACGTCGAGATCGAGAAGCTGCGTGGCGACATGACCGGCTCCGAGCTCAAGGTCAAGAAGAATTCGCGTCGCCTGAAGGTGATGGAAGCCTTCAAGAAGTCGGGTATCAAGCCGCAGTGGATGGTGATGGAAGTGTTGCCGGTGCTGCCGCCGGACCTGCGCCCGCTGGTGCCGCTCGACGGTGGCCGTTTCGCGACCAGCGACCTGAACGACCTGTACCGCCGCGTCATCAACCGCAACAACCGCCTCGCGCGGCTGCTGGAATTGAAGGCCCCTGAAATCATCGTGCGCAACGAAAAGCGCATGCTGCAGGAAGCCGTCGACTCGCTGCTCGACAACGGGCGCCGCGGCAAGGCGATGACGGGCGCGAACAAGCGCGCGCTGAAGTCGCTGGCCGACATGATCAAGGGCAAGTGCGGCCGCTTCCGCCAGAACCTGCTGGGCAAGCGCGTCGACTACTCCGGCCGTTCGGTCATCGTGGTCGGCCCGACGCTCAAGCTGCACCAGTGCGGCCTGCCCAAGCTGATGGCGCTCGAGCTGTTCAAGCCCTTCATCTTCTCGCGCCTCGAGGCGATGGGCATCGCCACGACCATCAAGGCGGCGAAGAAGGAAGTCGAGTCCGGCACGCCGGTGGTCTGGGACATCCTCGAAGAAGTCATCAAGGAGCACCCGGTTCTTCTGAACCGCGCGCCGACGCTGCACCGCCTGGGCATTCAGGCGTTCGAGCCGGTGTTGATCGAAGGCAAGGCGATCCAGCTGCACCCGCTGGTCTGCGCGGCGTTCAACGCCGACTTCGACGGCGACCAGATGGCCGTGCACGTGCCGCTGTCGATCG
>NZ_JAVTWP010000024.1:0-9720 GCF_032229685.1 Rhizobacter sp.
TGCCGCCGCCGGTGCACATCCGCGACAACCTCGAGCTCAAGCCCAGTGCCTACCGCCTCACGCTGCGCGGTGCCGTGGTGGGCGAGGGCGAGGCCTTCCCGGGCATGCTGCTGGCCATCAACCCGGGCGGCGCGAGCACCCAGCTGATCGGCACGCGCACCACCGACCCGGCCTTCGGCCTGCCCGCGGTGTGGATCGAAGAGCGCCAGCGCGAAGCAGCCCAAATGGCCGGGTTTACGGTTGTTGATTGCTCGACCGTGGTGGCCACCCATCTTTCACACTTGATGCAACTCCACGCTGCCAAGTTGCTGGGCCGTGTGGAAACCCAGCAACTCGTCGAGCACGTGACGAAACTGGCCCCGAAACTGATCGAAGACGTGGTCCCCAAGATGGTCGTCATCGCCGCACTGCAAAAGGTTCTGCAGCTTCTGCTCGAAGAAGGCGTGCACATCCGCGACATGCGCTCCATCGTCGAAAGCCTGGCCGAACACGCCGCCACCGTGACCGACCCGGCCGAGCTGGCCCGCCGCATCCGCATCCACCTGGCGCCGAGCATCGTGCAGCAGATCTACGGCCCGACCAAAGAGCTCGACGTGATCGCGCTCGAGCCCGAACTCGAACGCCTCGTCACCCACGCCCTGAATTCGCCGCACGGCGCGGCGCTCGACCCGGGCGTGGCCGACACGCTGGCACGCAGCGCCGCCGACTCGGCCAAGCGCCAGGAAGACCTGGGCCTGCCGGCCTGCCTGCTGGTGCCCGACATGATCCGCGCGCCCATGGCGCGCCTGCTGAAACGGGCCGCACCGCGTTTGCGCGTGCTCGGCCACTCTGAAATCCCCGAGACACATTCGATCCGCATCGGGTCGATCATTGGAGCGAACGCATGAACGTCCGACGGTTTACAGCGCGCACGTCGCGTGACGCACTTGTTCTGGTTCGGCAAGCCTTGGGCGAAGACGCGGTGGTGCTCTCCACCAAACCCTGCGCCGACGGCATCGAGGTGCTCGCGATGGCGCCCGAAGGCATGCGCCAGGTCGAACGTTTTTCGCAGGCCGAACCGGCGGCGGCTGCGCCGGCACGCAGCAACGCCCGCCCCGACTTCGTGAACTCGGTGCAGGCGGTCGAAGACGACGTGGCGCAGCTCTCGATGAGCACGCTCTCGTTCCAGGACTACGTGCGCGAGCGCATGCTCAAGCGCCGCCAGTCGGCCATGTCGAACGAGCCGCGTGGCACGCCGCCGGCAGAAACCGAAGCCCTGTTCGAACGCACCAGCGTGCTCGAACAGCGCATGACCGAGCGTGCGCCGGTGGCGCCGCCCGTGGTGGCCGCGCAGCCGCCCGTGCAGCGTGAACCGCTGCCGGTGTTGCGTGACAACCCGCCGCAGCGCCAGAGCGACATCCATGTGCCCGACCTCGCAGCGCAGGCCGCGAGCGAAAGCGCCGCGCGCCGCGACCAGCAAGACATGATGAACGAGTTGCGCCAGGTGAAGGGCCTGATCGAAGAGCGCTTCGGCGCGCTCGCCTTCATCGAGAAGCTGAACCGCCAGCCGGGCCAGGCCCGCCTCACGCAGAAGCTGCTCGACTGCGGCTTTTCGCCGGCCCTGATCCGCAAGCTCGGCGACAGCCTGCCGCAAGACGTTTCCGACGAATCGGCCTGGGCCGCGAGCGTGCTCGAACGCAACCTCGTCACCGCCGAACACGACGCACCGCTCGAAGACCAGGGCGGCGTGTACGCGCTCGTCGGCGCCACCGGCGTGGGCAAGACCACCACCACGGCCAAGATCGCCGCCGCCTTCGCCACCAAGTACGGTGCCGCCAACCTCGGCCTGATCACGCTCGACGCCTACCGCATCGGCGCCCACGAACAGCTGCGCGCCTACGGCCGCATTCTCGGCGTGCCGGTGCACACCGCGCACGACCGCGCTTCGCTTGAAGACCTGCTGGAGCTGCTGGCGGGCAAGAAGATGGTGCTGATCGACACCGCCGGCATGGCGCAGCGCGACACCCGCACCCGCGAGCTGCTCGACATGCTCTCGCACCGCTCGATCCAGAAGCTGCTGGTCGTCAACGCCGCTTCGCAGGGCGAGACCATCGAAGACGTGCTGATCGCCTACCGCGCCACGGCCTGCGCCGGCGTGGTGCTGTCGAAGATGGACGAAGCCGTGAAGCTCGGCCCGGCGCTCGACGCGATGATCCGCCACAAGCTCAAGGTGGTCGGCGTGGCCAACGGCCAGCGGGTGCCCGAAGACTGGCACCGCCTCTCGGCCAACGCGCTCGTGCACCGCTCGATGCGTGGCGGTGGCAGCACCGCCTACAAGCTCGACGCGAGCGACGTGAGCCTCATCTTCACGGCTGCGCACGGCAACACCGCGCCGCGCCGCGCGCTGCACGCCTGAACCCCGAAGCCCCGACCCGAGCCAGCGCCCCGCCATGCAAGAACCCGTTTCCCGACCGATGCCGCTCGACCAGGCCGACGGCCTGCGCCGCCTGTTCGCGCACACCCGTGTGTGCATGGTGCCGGTGGTCTCGAACCCGAACGTCGCTTTTGGCGGCGTGATGCTCGAGCGCCTGTGCACCGCGTTTGCCGAGCACGGCAAGCACACGCTGGTGATCGACGCTTCCGAGCGCGCCAGCGAGCCCTTCGAAATGGCGGCGATCGACCTGTCGGCCTGCATCGAACCGCTTGCGCCGCAGGTCTCTTACCTGGCGGCGCGCGGTCTGCCGCTGCGCCACGTGAACGCGGCCGGTTCGACCGCTTCTTTCCTGCAAGCCGCGACACAGGCTGCGCCGGGCTGCGACGTGCTGCTGGTGCACGCCAGTGCTTCCGACCTGTGCCGCCTGTTCATGCGCCAGGGTGAGACCCACACCGTGCGCCCGCTGCTGCTGGCCGACGACCGGCCGGCGAGCGTGACCCACGCTTTCGCCGCGATGAAGCTGCTCACGCAGCGCGCCGGCCTGGTCGTGCACGACCTGCTGCTCGGCGCCGCCGCGCACTCGCCACGTTCAGAGCGCATCGCGATGCAACTGGCCACCTGCGCCGACGACTTTCTGGGCGCCGTGCTGCGCGACTGGGTGCAGATCGACCCGGCCACAGACGCCCGCGAAGCACCCACGCCCGAGCTGCGGCGCCTGGTGCGCGAGCAGCTGCGCAGCGCGCTCGGCGAAGCCGCGCTGGCCGAAGCCGCGCCGCCCGCATCAGCACGAATCCTCGCCCGTCCGACCCACGTGGCGCGAGCCCCGGGCCGCTCGAACCCTGCACCGGCCCGTGCAGCCCACTGAATCTTCCCGGAGCGATTGCATGTACACCGCCAAAGGCCAGCTGGACCTCAATTCGCAGCTCAAGCAGTACAGCTCGCTGGTGCGGCGCCTGGCCCACCAGATGATCGCCAAGCTGCCGGCCAACGTCGAGATCGACGACCTGATCCAGGTCGGCATGATCGGGCTGACCGACGCACTCGCGCGCTTCGACGCGGCGCAGGGCGTGATGTTCGAGACCTTCGCCACGCAGCGCATCCGCGGCGCCATGCTCGACGAGCTGCGCGGCAACGACTACCTGTCGCGCGGCACGCGCAAGCAGCAGCGCACGATCGAATCGGCGGTGCACAAGCTCGAGCAGAAGCTCGGCCGCGCGCCGGTCGAAAGCGAGATCGCTCGCGAGATGGGCGTGAGCCTGGCCGAATACCAGGAACTGCTGGGCAAGGTGCGCGGCACCCAGCTCGTGTACCTGGAAGACATGTCGGGCGACGAAGGCGACAACGACTTTCTCGACCGCCACGTGGCCGACGAAGACGCCAACCCGCTCGCGCAACTGCAAGACCACCGCATGCGCGAAGCGCTGGTCGAAGCCATCAAGGTCTTGCCTGAGCGCGAGCAGTACGTGATGAGCATGTACTACGAACACGACATGAACCTGAAAGAGATCGCGGCCGTGCTCAAGGTCACCGAGTCGCGTGTGTGCCAGCTGCACAGCCAGTCGATCGCGCGACTGCGCGTGAAGCTGCGCGCCTACTGAGGAGCCGGCCATGGGCATGTTGTCTTCGATGTGGGCACGCAGCGCGCCGGTGCCGGCGCCGGTGCCGTGGGCCGATTCCACGCCCGACCTCTCGGCCGGCGACCTGCGCGGCGCGATCCAGACCTTCGCCCGGCAGGCTTCGACCATCGGCCGTGAATCGGCCGAAGCGCGCGGCCTGCTCGACGACACGACCCAGGCTTCGGCTCGTGGCGTGCAGGCCGTGGCAGCACTCACCTCGCAGGTGAAAGAGATCACCGGTGCGCAGAACAGCATCGGCGCCGCATCGACAGCCGGGCTCGGCGCGGTCGACCGCGTGCGGGTGGCGGTCGAGAACGTGGGCCGCGAAGTGGGCGGCATCGTCGCCACGCTGCGCGACGTGGCCCAAGCGGCGCAGAGCATCACCCAGATCGCCTTGCAGACCCGGCTGGTCGCGTTCAACGCCTCGGTCGAGGCCAAACGTGCCGGCGACGCCGGGCGCGGTTTCGGCGTGGTGGCCGATGCGGTGAAAGACCTGGCCGGCAAGGTCGAGTCGTCGTCGATCGAGATCATGCGCACCGTGAGCCTGCTCGACAAGCGCATCGACGCGCTGGCGCGCGAGATCCAGGTCGACGCCAACCAGTCCCAGCGTGGCGAGTTCCACCATGCGCTCGGCGACGTGCAGGGCGCCGTGGCCAGCATCATCAGCGCCGCCGAACAGAGCCGCACGATCTGCGGCGGGCTCGATTCGCAGATGGCCTCGATCGCCACCGAGATGGGCCAGACCGGCCGCGCGCTGGGCGCGGCGATGAAACGCAGCGAAACGCTGCTCGATGTGTCTGAACAGCTGATCGAGCTCGTGGCGCAATGCGACGTGGAAACCGAAGACACGCCCTACATCAACGCCGCGATGAACGCGGCCGGCCAGTTGAGCGCGCTGCTCGAAGAGGTGGTGGCGCAAGGCAGCCTGTCGCTCGCGCACCTGTTCGACGAGACCTACCAGCCGATCCCCGGCACGCAACCCGCGCAGCACACCACCCGTTTCGTGGAGCTGGCCGACCGCCTGTTCCCGCCGGTGCAGGAACGCATGCTGGAGCTGAGCAACAAGGTCGTGTTCTGCATCGCCGTCGATCGCAACGGCTACGTGGCCACGCACAACAAGAAGTACAACCACCCGCAGCGCGGTGACCTGGCCTGGGACAGCGCCAACAGCCGCTACCGCCGCATCTTCAACGACCGCACCGGCCTCGCTTCGGCGCGCAACACACGACCGTTCCTGCTGCAGACCTACCGGCGCGACATGGGCGGTGGCAACTTCATCGTGATGAAAGAAGCCGCCGCACCGATCACCGTGAATGGCCGCCACTGGGGCGGCGTGCGGCTCGCGTTCAAGTTCTGAATGTCGTGAGCCTGCCAGGCCGCCCCAAGGGCTCACTCGCCGCAGTGCGAAGCACGAAGGTCTCCTGATGCGTGTGCTTTGGCCGTTGCCGGCGCTGCTGACCTGGGCGCTGGGCTGGGCCGTGTTCGCCGGCCTGCGCGCACTCGGCGCGCCGCTGGTGGTGGCGATTTTTCTCGCCGTGTCGCTCGGCGCGGCGTTCAGCGTGGTCGGCAACACGGCCTGGCGACGGGTCTTCGTGGCCCTGGGCTTCCCCTTATCGCTGGCTGCTTCGGGTGTGGCCGGTGCGATGCCGGCCTGGGGCTGGCTGCTGCCGCTGGTGGCGTTGCTGCTGATGTACCCGGTCAACGCGTGGCGTGACGCGCCGCTGTTCCCCACGCCCAGCGGCGCCTTGCTCGGCCTGGCGCCGCTCGTGCCGCTGGCGCCCCGAGCACGTGTGCTCGACGCCGGCTGCGGCCTGGGTGCCGGCTTGCAGGAATTGCAGCGCGCCTATCCGCAGGCCGAATTGCACGGCCTGGAATGGAGCTGGCCGCTGCGCTTCGTGTGTGCGCTGCGCTGCCGCTTTGCACGCGTGCGTCGCGCCGACATCTGGGCCGCCGACTGGTCGGGCTTCGACCTGGTCTATCTTTTTCAGCGCCCCGAGAGCCTGCCGCGCGCCGTGGAAAAAGCGCGCCGCGAACTGCGCCCCGGTGCGTGGCTCGCGAGCCTGGAGTTCGATGCCGAAGGCGAGGTGCCGACGCGGGTGCTGGCCTGCGAAGACGGCCGCCGCGTCTGGCTGTATCAGATGAACTAAGGCCGCGCCGGCGTGGCCTCGATGAAGGCCACCACGTCGTCGCGCACCGGGGCGAGCCAGCGCAGCGACGCCGCGAAGGCGCCCGCCAGCGTCACGTGGTTGACGCGCTCGTACAACTTCAGCGTGACCGGCACGCCAACGGCTTGCAGCTTGTTGGCCAGGCCGACGGTGTTGCGCTGCGGGTTCACCAGCGAGTCCTTGATCGCTGCGCCGAGAAAGGTGCGTGGCGCCGCGGCGCTCGCGTGTTCCAGCGGTTGCGTGCCAGGCGGGTAGTTCGGGTGGAAGAACACCGGCTGCGCGTCGGGGTTGGTCATCGGCAGAAAGTCGTAGGGGCCGGCCAGGCCGATCCAGCCGGCCAGCTCGGCGGGCGAGTGGCCGGTGGGCGCGAGCCAGCGGGCGTCGAGCGCGAGCATGGCGGCGTTGTAGGCGCCGGCGCTGTGGCCCATCACAAACACGCGCTTCGGGTTGCCGCCCAGCCGGGCCGCTTCTTTCAGGCCGAAGGCCAGCGCGAGGGCGCTGTCGCGCAGGAACTCGGGGTAGCGCACTTCGGGGTAGAGCCGGTAGTCGGCCACCAGCGTGAGCACACCACGCGCGGCCAGCGCTTCGGCCACGAACTTGTAGTCGGCGCGTTCGCCGCTGTTCCAGGAGCCGCCGTAGAAAAACACGACTGTCGGCCAGCCCCCGGCGGGTGTGTCGCTGGCGGGTTGGTAGACGTCGAGTTTCTGGCGCGGCAGCGGGCCGTAGGCCACGCCTTCGGTGAAGCTGTGGGTGCCGCGCGAGGCCAGCGCGTTCAGCGTGGCCGTGGGTGAGCAGGCGGCCAGCGAAGCCAGCGCCAGCACGGGCAGGACGAGCCAGAGCAACAGGAGCTTGAGGGTCTGCAAGGTGTTCTCGTGGTGACGATCTGCCTGGCTCTACGGCTTGGCGGGCGGTTCGGATGCAGGGCGACTTTATCGGCTCGGCCAGGTCCACGTGGCCGCGGCGGTTGGCACCCTGCAGCGAAAAGGGCGGCGAAGAGCGTTTTGTTCGGGCCTTCGGCGTGGTGGTCTCGTGCGATCCTGTTTGCGCATTTTTGACCGTCATCTGCACCATGGCACCGCCGAAGAAGTCCCCGCTGCGCTGGCTCGCCACGCTCAAGTTCAAGATCGTCGCGATCGCTGTCGTCACGGGCGTGGTGTCGGCCATGGGCACGACGCAGATCGTGTTGAGCAAGACCCAGGCCGAGATCGAAGGCCTGCTGCTGCGCCACGATGCCGACGACAGCGAACGCACCGCGGCGCTGCTGGCCAACAAGCTCGACATGCTGCAGCTCGTGCTCGGCAGCGTGGCGCGCCAGGCCACGCCCGAGAAGTGGCGAGACCAGGAGAGCATGACGCGCTACCTGGTCGACAAGCCGGCCGCGGTGGCGCTGTTCGACAGCGTTTTCGCCGCCGGTGTCGACGGTGAAATGTTGGCGCGGGTCGAGAAGGACAACGTCAATGCCGGCCGAGTCGCCATCGCCGAGCGCGAATACTTTCAGCGTGCGCTCAAGACCGACCAGCCGGTGGTCTCGCGCGCGGTGCTCGGCAAGCTGAACGAAGTGCCGCTCGTCGTGATCGCCGTGCCGGTGTTGGCGCCCGACGGCCGCGTGGCCGGCGTCATCGGCGGGTCTTTGCAATTGCGATCGAGCAGCCTGTTTTCCAACGTGGACGGCACGAGCCAGGCCGACGCGTCGCGCACCTTGGTCATGGACCGCTCGGGCCAGTTGTTGGCACACGCCGACCCGGCCCGCGTGATGGCCAGCGCGGCCGACGAACCCGGCCTGGCCGAGGTGTACGCGCGCTGGCGCGATTCTGGCAGCCCGATCGAGACGCAAGGCAGCTCGCTGCTGTCGGGTGGTCATCTGGTGTCCATGGCCGGCATTCCGGCTTCCGACTGGACGCTGGTGCGACTCACGCCGCAGGCCGTGGCGCTGGAGCCGCTGGCCGCGGCGCGGCGCACGGCCTGGCAGGCCGCCGCAGGCGTCGGCCTCGTGGCGGCACTGTTGGCCGGCTTGCTGGCCTGGGCCATGACGCGCCCGATCTCGCAGCTGCGCTCGCGTGCCGAAACGCTGCTGCACGACAAGGGCGCGCCTGAAGACGCCTGGCCGCAGCACAACGGCGAGGTCGGCGAGCTGGCACGGGCCTTTCAGCATGTGATCGAGCAACGCCAGCAGCGCCAGAGTGAAACCCAGGCGATGCTGCAGCAGCTCGAAGCCGTGCTCGACCACGCCGAGATCGGCATCGCGCTCACGCGCAATGGCCAGTTCGAGCTGGTGAGCCGCCAGTTCTGCCGCATCTTCCGCTGCGAGAAGCAGCACGCGGTCGGTCAGAGCACCCGTTCGATCTACGCTTCGGACCATGCTTTCGATGCGCTCGCGGAACGGGCGGGCCCGGCCTTCATGGAACACGGCGCCTTCGACGGTGAACTCGAGCTGATGCGCCGCTCGGGCCAGACTTTCTGGGCCCACATGCGCGGCCGTGCCGTGGTGCCGGGCGACCGCTCGCAGGGCACGATCTGGATCATCGAAGACGTGACTGAAATGCGCGAGCAGCGCGAGCGCCTGGCCTGGGCCTCGAGCCACGATTCGCTCACCGGGCTGGCGAACCGCGCCGCCTTCGAGGTGCTGCTCGAACAGGCCACGGCACGCGCCGATGCGGCGCCGTTCTGCGCCTTGTTCATCGACCTCGACCGCTTCAAGCTCGTCAACGACACCGGCGGTCACGCGGCCGGCGATGCACTGCTGCGCGACGTGGCCCAGGCACTGGCCGAGCACGTGCGCAAGTCCGACACTGTGGCGCGGCTCGGTGGCGACGAATTCGCGGTGCTGCTCAGCGACTGCCCGACGCCGCAGGCCGAAACGATCGCGGAAAAACTGCGCAGCGCCGTGGTGGGCTACCAGTTGCTGTGGGAAGGCCATGTGTTCGGCGTGGGTGCCAGCATCGGCCTCGTGCCGGTGGACGGGTCGTACGCCACCGCCGCAGACGTGCTGCGCGCCGCCGACGCTGCCTGTTATGCCGCCAAGCGCCAGGGCCGCAACTGCGTGGCGGTGCATGGCACCGAGCCTGCGGCTGCAGCCGCACCCGTGCCGGCCGAGCTGGCGGGAACCTGGTCGATCTGAGTGACCTGAAGCCGGCTCACCCGAGCCGGGCCCGGTGCCGCGCGACCTGCGCGCGCACCTGTGCCGGCGCCGTGCCACCGAGCACGTTGCGCGCGTCGAGCGAGCCGCGCAGCGTGAGCGCCGCGAACACGTCGGCGCCAATGCCGGCGTTGAACGCCTGCAGCGTGGCCAGCGGCAGCTCGCTCAGGTCCACCCCTTTCGACAAGGCCAGCTTCACGGCGTGCGCCACGGCTTCGTGGGCGTCGCGGAACGGCAGGCCTTTCTTCACCAGGTAGTCGGCCAGGTCGGTGGCGGTGGCGTAGCCCTTCAGCGCCGCACGTTCCATCGCTTCGGGCTTGACCGTGATGCCGGCCACCAGCTCGCAGAAGATGCGCAGCGTGTCTTTCAGCGTGTCGACGGTGTCGAACA
>NZ_JAVTWP010000025.1:0-58839 GCF_032229685.1 Rhizobacter sp.
CCGAGCAGGCCGCCCACACCCACCACCTCGCCACGGCGCAGGCTCAGGTCGACCGGGTTCAGCGTGCCACGCCGGCCCAGGCCCGCGGCTTCGAGCAAGGCGGCGCCGGTGCTTTCAGCGGCGGCTTCGTTGCGGCCCGCGGCCGCGCTCAACTCGCGCCCGACCATCGCGGTGATCAGCGCGGCCGGCGGCAACTCGGCCTTCAGGTATTCGCCCACGAGCTCGCCGTTGCGCAACACCGTGATGCGGTCGGAGATGGCATACATCTGCTCGAAGAAGTGCGTGACGAACAAGATCGCCATGCCTTCGCCACGCAGCTGGCGCAGCACCGCGAACAGGCGCTCGACCTCCTGCTCGTCGAGGCTCGAGGTGGGCTCGTCGAGGATCAGCACCTTCGCGTCGACCCCGAGCGCGCGCGCGATGGCCACCATCTGCTGCACGGCCACCGGGTAGCTTGCCAGCAGGCGTGTCACGTCAATGTCGAGGTTCAGGCGCGCCAGCAGCGCGCGCGCGCCCTGCTGCATGCGCGCCCAGTCGATGCGCCACAGCCCGGCCGCGCCCTTGCGCGGGTAGCGCCCGGCGAAGATGTTCTCGGCCACCGACAGGTTGGGGCAGAGGTTCACCTCCTGGTACACGGTGCTGATGCCCAGGCGCTGCGCCGCGGCCGGCGAGGCCGGGCGAATCGCCACGCCGTTCAGCGTGAGCTCGCCGGCGTCGGGCGCGTGCACGCCGGTCAGCAGCTTGATCAGCGTCGACTTGCCGGCGCCGTTCTGCCCCATCCGGGCGTGGACTTCGCCGGCCCGCAGGCGAAAGTCCACGCCCGAGAGGGCCAGCACACCGGTGAAGCGGCGCGTGAGCCCGCGCGCTTCGAGTACGACGTTCGAGCTCAAGGGCCGAGTCGGCAAATACGGTCAGCGCAACGCTCAGTACTTGCGGTTCGGGAACTCCTTGGCCGCCACTTCCATCGGGAACACACCTTCCTGCGTGACGATGCGCTTGGGCAGCGTCTTGCCGGCCTTCAGGTCTTTCACGGCCTGCATCAGCTGCGGCCCGAGCAGCGGGCTGCACTCGACGCTCACGTTGAGCTTGCCGGCGATCATGGCTTCGAAGGCGCCCTTCACCGCGTCGATCGAGATGATGACGATGTCTTTTGCGGGCTTCATGCCGGCTTCTTCGATCGCCTGGATCGCGCCGATCGCCATGTCGTCGTTGTGCGCGTAGAGCACGTTGATCTTCTTGCCCTCGGCCTTCAGAAAGGCTTCCATCACTTCCTTGCCCTTGGCGCGCGTGAAGTCGCCGGTCTGGCTGCGGATGATCTTGAACTTCGGGTCGGCCTTGATGATTTCTTCGAAGCCCTTCTTGCGGTCGATCGCCGGCGCCGAGCCCACGGTGCCCTGCAGTTCGACGATGTTCACCGGCGTGGTCGAGCCCTTCGTCTTCTCGACCAACCAACGCCCGGCGCGGCGGCCTTCTTCGACGAAGTCGGAGCCCATGAAGCTGACCCACAGGCTGTCGTCTTTCTCGTCGACGGCGCGGTCTGAGAGCAACACCGGGATCTTCGCGGCCTTGGCTTCACGCAGCACCGTGCCCCAGCCCGAGGCCACGACCGGCGAGAACGCGATCACGTCGACCTTCTGTGCAATGAAGGCACGCAAGGCCTTGATCTGGTTTTCCTGCTTCTGCTGGGCGTCGGAGAACTTGAGTTCGATGCCGGCCTCTTTGGCCGACGACTTGATCGACTCGGTGTTGGCGGTGCGCCATTCGCTTTCGGCGCCGACCTGCGAAAAGCCGAGCACGATCTTGCCTTGCGCGAAGGCGGGGATCGGCAGGCCGGCAGCGATCAGGGCCTGGACAACGGTACGTCGTTGGATGTTCATGTCTCTTGTCTCCTCGTGGGGTGGTGGTACTCAGTCGGTGCTGAATCGGTGCACGGTCGTGCTCTGGAACGTCTCGCCGGGCCGCAGCACGGTGGACGGGAATTCGCGGCGGTTCGGCGAGTCGGGGAAGTGCTGGGTCTCCAGGCACACGCCGTCGCCTTGCCGGTACGCCTGGCCGGCGCTGCCACGCAGCCGGCCGTCTAGAAAGTTGCCGCTGTAGAACTGGATGCCGGGCTCGGTGGTCTCGATGTCCATCACCCGGCCCGACACCGGCTCGGCCAGCCGCGCGGCGTGCACCAGGCCCTTGCTGCCGGCGCGGTCGAGCACGAAGCAGTGGTCGTAGCCGCGCCCGGCCATGAGTTGTGCATGGCCGCTGCGGATGCGCTCGCCGATGCGCGTGGGCTGGCGAAAGTCGAACGGTGTGGCGTCGACCTCGGCGATCTCGGTCGGGATCAGCGTGGCGTCGACCGGCAGGAAAAAGCTCGCGTTGAGCGTGAGCTCATGGTCGAGCGCGCTGCCTGCGCCGGCGAGGTTGTAGTAGCCGTGGTGCGTGAGGTTCAGCACCGTCGCGCGGCTGGTGCTGGCGCGGTAGTCGATGCGCCATTCGTTCGCTGGCGTCAGCGTGTAGCGCACGGTCACGTCGAGCCGGCCGGGGTAGGCCTCGTCACCGTCTTCGCTCGTGAGCTTGAGTTCGAGGGCCACGCTGCCGTCGGCTTGCGGCGCCAGCGGCTCGATCGCCCACCAGCGTTTGCCGAAGCCGCCCGGCCCGCCGTGCAGGGCGTTCGGCCCGTCGTTGAGCGAGAGCTGGTGCGGTTCGCCGTCGAGCATGAAACGCCCGCCGCGAATGCGGTTGCCGAAGCGGCCCACCAGCGTGCCGAAGTTCGGGTTGCGCTCGACGTAGTCGTTCAGTTCGCTGAAGCCCAGCACCACGTTCGCGCTGCGGCCTTCGCGGTCGGGGCAGTGCAGCGCCGTGACGATGCCGCCGTGGTTGATGGCGCGCAGCACCAGCCCGCGCCCGTTGTCGAGCGTGTACTCGAAGACGGCGCGGCCATCCGGCAGGTGGCCGAAGAGGCGCACCGTGGCCACGCGCTCAGGTCCAGCCGCCATCGACGATGAAGTCCTGCGCAGTGCACATGGCGCTGTCGTCGGCCGCGAGAAACAGCGCCATGCGCGCGATGTGCTCGGGCAGCAGCGGCTGGTTGATGCACTGGCCGCGGGCGATCTCTTCCTTGCCGGCGTCGGTGAGCCAGAGGCGGATCTGCTTTTCAGTCATCACCCAGCCCGGCACCAGCGTGTTCACGCGGATGTTGAACGGCCCGAAGTCGCGCGCCAGGCTGCGCGTGAGGCCCTGCACCGCCGACTTGGACGTGGTGTAGACCGGCATGCCGCCCTGCTTGAGCTTCCAGCTCACCGAACCGAAGTTGACGATCGAGCCGCCGCCGGCGGCCTTCATGTCGGCCGACACGTTCTTGGCGGCGAAGAACTGGTGCTTCAGGTTCACCGAGACGCCGGCGTCCCAGCTTTCGGAACTGGTGTCTTCGATCTTGTGGCGCTGGTCGTTCGCAGCGTTGTTGAGCAACACGGTGATCGGGCCGATGCGCTCGCGCAGCGTGCCGATGGCGCGGTCGAGCGCAGCGATGTCGGTGAGGTCGGCGGCCACGAAGGCCGGCGCGTGGCGCGCGGTGCCGAGCCGCGCAGCGAGGGCCTGGCCGGCGCCCGCGTCGATGTCGATGAAGCCGACCCGCGCGCCTTGCGCCACGAAGGCTTCGACCAGGGTCGCGCCGATGCCGGTGGCGCCGCCGGTGATCAACACGCCGCGGTCTTGCAGGCTCGGGTAATGAGCGAATGAGGTCATGGGCTGGCCAAGGAAGCTGCGCTATAAGGTCATACTAAAAGACAGTCTGAACGGCAATCAGAGGGAAAACACTCACTGTCGGTAACATAAAGATAGACTTTATTATTCGCACGCCACCACGTCCGCGACCCCTTGCCCATGACCGCCCCGCGCCCCCCGCTCCGCTCTGCCGCCTGGTTCGGCACCGCCGACAAGAACGGTTTCATGTACCGCAGCTGGATGAAGAACCAGGGCATCCCGGACCACGAGTTCCACGGCAAACCGATCATCGGCATCTGCAACACCTGGAGCGAACTCACGCCTTGCAACGCGCACTTTCGCCAGCTGGCAGAACGGGTGCGGCGCGGGGTGTTCGAGGCCGGCGGTTACCCGGTCGAGTTCCCGGTGTTCAGCAATGGCGAGTCGAACCTGCGCCCCACGGCCATGTTCACGCGCAACCTCGCCAGCATGGACGTGGAAGAAGCGATCCGCGGCAACCCGATCGACGCGGTGGTGCTGATGGTCGGCTGCGACAAGACCACGCCGGCGCTGCTGATGGGCGCGGCCAGTTGCGACGTGCCCGCCATCTGCGTGACCGGCGGGCCGATGCTGAACGGCAAGCACCACGGCAAGGACATCGGCTCCGGCACGGTCGTGTGGAAGCTCCATGAGGAGGTCAAGGCCGGCACGATCTCGATGCACGAGTTCTTGTCGGCCGAGGCCGGCATGTCGCGTTCGGCCGGCACCTGCAACACGATGGGCACGGCGTCGACGATGGCCTGCATGGCCGAATCGCTCGGCGTCTCGTTGCCACACAACGCCGCGATCCCCGCGGTCGATGCGCGTCGCTCGGTGCTCGCGCACATGAGCGGCATGCGCATCGTGCAGATGGCGCTCGAGGGACTCACGCTGTCGAAGATCCTCACGCGCGAAGCGTTCGAGAACGCGATCCGCGTCAACGCCGCGATCGGTGGCTCGACCAATGCGGTGATCCACCTGAAGGCGATCGCCGGCCGCATCGGCGTGCAGCTCGATCTGGAAGACTGGACGTGCATCGGCAAGGGCACGCCCACGCTCGTCGACCTGCAGCCTTCGGGCCGCTTCCTGATGGAAGAGTTCTATTACGCCGGCGGCCTGCCCGCGGTGCTGCGCCGCCTCGGCGAGGCCGGGCTGCTGCCGCACCCCGGCGCGCTCACGGCCAACGGCATGAGCCTGTGGCACAACGTGAAAGACGCGCCCATGCTCAACGACGAGGTGATCCGCCCGCTGGACAAACCGCTGGTCGCCGACGGCGGCATGTGCGTATTGCGCGGCAACCTCGCACCGCGCGGCGCGGTGCTCAAGCCTTCGGCCGCCACCGCGTCGTTGCTGCAGCACCGCGGCCGCGCCGTGGTGTTCGAGAACCTCGACGACTACAAGGCCCGCATCAACGACCCCGAACTCGTCGTCGACAAAGACTCGGTGCTGGTGCTCAAGAACTGCGGCCCGCGCGGTTACCCCGGCATGGCCGAGGTGGGCAACATGGGCTTGCCACCGAAGCTGCTGGCGCAAGGCGTGACCGACATGGTGCGCATCAGCGACGCGCGCATGAGCGGCACCGCCTACGGCACGGTGGTGCTGCACGTGGCGCCCGAAGCGCGCGCCGGCGGCCCGCTGGCGGTGGTGCAGGAAGGCGACTGGATCGAGCTCGACTGCGCCGGCGGGCGCCTGCACCTCGACATCAGCGACGCCGAACTGCAATCGCGCCTGGCGGCCTGGCAGACAGCGAAGCAAGCTCGCCCGCTCGATGGCGCGGGCTACCGCAAGATCTACGTCGACCACGTGTTGCAGGCCGACGAAGGCTGCGACTTCGACTTTCTGGTCGGCTGCCGCGGTGCGGCCGTGCCCCCGCACTCGCACTGAAGGGCGCACCCATGAACCAGCCACGCTACCGCGGCGTTTTCCCCGTCGCGCCGACGACCTTCACCGCATCGGGCGAGCTCGACCTGCCGAGCCAGAAGCGCTGCATCGACTTCATGATCGACGCCGGCTCGAACGGCCTGTGCATCCTGGCGAACTTCTCCGAGCAGTTCGTGCTCGCCGACGAAGAACGCGAGCTGCTCACGAAGACCATCCTCGAACACGTGAACGGCCGCGTGCCGGTGATCGTGACCACCACGCACTTCAGCACCCGCGTGTGTGTCGAGCGCAGCCGCCGCGCGCAGGCGATGGGTGCGGCGATGGTGATGGTGATGCCGCCGTACCACGGCGCCACGATCCGCGCGCCCGAAGCGCAGACCTTCGAGTTCTTTGCCGAACTGTCGGGCGCGCTGACGATTCCGATCATGGTGCAGGACGCGCCGGTCAGCGGCACCGTGTTGAGCGCGCCCTTTCTGGCCCGCATGGCGACCGAGCTCGAACACGTGGCCTACTTCAAGATCGAGACGCCGGGCGCGGCGGCCAAGCTGCGCGAGCTGATCCGCCTGGGCGGCGCTGCGATCGAAGGCCCGTGGGACGGCGAAGAAGCGATCACGCTCTTGCCCGACCTCGACGCCGGTGCCACCGGCGCGATGACCGGCGGCGGCTACCCCGACGGCATCCGCCGCATCGTCGACGCCTATGCGGCCGGCCGGCGCGACGAAGCCATCGCCGAGTACACCCGCTGGCTGCCGCTGATCAACTGCGAAAACCGCCAGGGCGGGCTCTTGTCGGCCAAGGCGCTGATGCAAGAAGGCGGCGTGATCGCCTGCGAAGCACCGCGCCACCCCTTCCCCGCCATGCACCCCGCCACGCGCGCCGGGCTGATCGAGACCGCACGCCGGCTCGACCCGCTGGTGCTGCGCTGGGGCCGCTGAACCCGCTCTTCACACAAACCGAGAAGGAGACACACCCATGAAGTTCACCAAGACGCTCACGCTCATCGCCGCCACGAGTGCGCTGCTGTTCGGCAGCACCGTGCAGGCGCAAGACAAGGGCACGGTCGGCGTGTCGATGCCGACCAAGTCGTCGGCGCGCTGGATCTCCGACGGCGACAGCATGGTCAAGTCGCTGAAGGACAAGGGCTACAAGGCCGACCTGCAGTACGCAGACGACGACATTCCGAACCAGCTGGCGCAGGTCGAGAACATGATCACCAAGAAGGTGAAGGTGCTCGTGATCGCGGCGATCGACGGCACCACACTGTCGAACGCGCTGCAGAAGGCGGCCGACGCGGGCATCAAGGTCATCGCCTACGACCGGTTGATCAAGGGCTCGAAGAACGTCGACTACTACGCCACGTTCGACAACTTCCAGGTCGGTGTGCTGCAGGCGAACTCGATCGTCGACAAACTGGGGCTCAAGTCAGGCAAGGGCCCGTTCAACATCGAACTCTTCGGCGGCTCGCCCGACGACAACAACGCTTTCTTCTTCTACGACGGCGCGATGAGCGTGCTCAAGCCCTACCTCGACAGCGGCAAGCTGGTCGTGCGCAGCAAGCAGATGGGCATGGACAAGGTGGGCACGCTGCGCTGGGACGGCGCCGTCGCCCAGGCGCGCATGGACAACCTGCTCAGCGCCTACTACGGCAACGCCCGTGTCGATGCGGTGCTGTCGCCCTACGACGGTTTGTCGATCGGCATCCTGTCGTCGCTGAAGGGGGTGGGCTACGGCACGCCGAAGCAGCCGATCCCGGTGGTCTCGGGGCAGGACGCCGAGGTGGCTTCGGTGAAGTCGATGCTGCGTGGCGAGCAGAGCTCGACCGTGTTCAAGGACACGCGTGAGCTGGCCAAGGTCACCGTGACCATGATCGACCAGATGCTCAGCGGCAAGAAGGTCGACATCAACGACACCAAGACCTACAACAACGGCGTGAAGGTCGTGCCTTCGTACCTGCTCAAGCCGGTGAGTGTGGACGTGTCGAACTGGAAGCCGGTCCTGATCGACAGCGGCTACTACAAGGAAGCGCAGATCAAATAGGGCGTTCGATGAGTCTTCTGGAGATGCGCGGCATCACCAAGCGCTTTCATGGCGTGACCGCGCTGAACGACGTGAACCTCGCGGTGCGCGCCGGCGAGATCCACGCCGTGGTGGGCGAGAAC
The DNA here is from genome assembly GCF_032229685.1 of Rhizobacter sp. GTDB lineage: Bacteria > Pseudomonadota > Gammaproteobacteria > Burkholderiales > Burkholderiaceae_C > LMDS01. The sequence continues at coordinate 7,770 of NZ_JAVTWP010000025.1, forward strand.
GGCGCCGGCAAGTCGACGCTGATGAAGGTGCTGAGTGGCGTGTACCCGCACGGCGACTACGAGGGCGCGATCCACTTCGAGGGCGCCGAGCGGCACTTTCGCGGCATTCACGACAGCGAGCGTGCCGGCATCATCATCATCCACCAGGAGCTCGCATTGGTGCCGCTGCTCTCGATCGCCGAGAACATCTTTCTCGGCAACGAGGTGGCGCGCGGCGGCGTGATCGACTGGTTCGCGGCCTTCGCGAAAACGCAGGCGCTGCTGCGCAAGGTCGGCCTGAACGAAAGCCCGAGTGCGCTGGTCACCGACCTGGGCGTGGGCAAGCAGCAGCTGGTCGAGATCGCCAAGGCGCTGTCGAAAGAAGTGAAGCTGCTGATCCTCGACGAGCCGACCGCCAGCCTCAACGAGACCGACAGCGATGCGCTGCTCGCGTTGCTGATGGGGCTCAAAGACCAGGGCATCGCCTGCATCCTGATCTCGCACAAGCTGAATGAGATCGCGAAGGTGGCCGACAGCATCACCGTGATCCGAGACGGCAGCACCGTGAAGAGCTTCGACTGCCGCACCGAGACCGTGGGCGAAGACCAGGTGATCCAGGCGATGGTCGGCCGCGAAATGGCCGACCGTTACCCGAAGCGCACACCGCAGCTCGGCGACACCGTGTTCGAGGTGATCGACTGGCGCGTGCACCACCCGGAACACGCCGACCGGCTGGTCGTGAAGGGCGTGAGCCTGCACGCCCGCCGCGGCGAGATCGTCGGCATCGCCGGCCTGATGGGCGCGGGACGCACCGAGTTCGCGATGAGCGTGTTCGGCCGCTCCTATGGCCGCCGCATCAGCGGCGAAGTGCGCCTGGGCGGGCGCGCGGTCGACGTGAGCACGATCGGCAAGGCGATCGCCGCCGGCATCGCCTACGTCACCGAAGACCGCAAGGGCCTGGGGCTGGTGCTCGACGACGACATCCAGCGCAACATCACGCTGGCGAACCTGGCCGGCGTGTCGCGCGCGGCAGTGATCGACGACGGGCGCGAGTTCAAGGTCGCCACCGACTACCGCCAGAAGCTGCGCATCCGCTGTTCGGGCGTGGAACAACCGGTGGTGAACCTGTCGGGTGGCAACCAGCAGAAGGTGGTGCTCGCGAAGTGGCTGTTCGCGAACCCCGAGGTGCTGATCCTCGACGAGCCGACGCGTGGCATCGACGTCGGCGCCAAGTTCGAGATCTACACGCTGATGGCCGAGCTGGCCGCTGCCGGCAAGTGCGTGGTGATGATCTCGTCTGAAATGCCGGAGCTGCTCGGCCTGTGCGACCGCATCTACGTGATGAACGAAGGGCGCTTCGTCGGCGAGTTCAGCGGCGCCGAAGCGTCGCAAGAGAAGATCATGCGTTCCATCGTCACCGCAGGAGCCGCCTGATGGCCGAGCCGACCACCGCCGCCGCACCTGCCCGCGCAGGTTTCCTGCAGTCGAACCTGCGTGAGTACGGCATGCTGATGTCGCTCGTCGTGATCATGGCGCTGTTTCAGTTCCTGACCGACGGCACGCTGCTGCAGCCGCTGAACCTCACGAACCTGGTGCTGCAGAACAGCTACATCGTGATCATGGCGCTGGGCATGCTGCTGGTGATCGTGGCCGGCCACATCGACCTCTCGGTGGGTTCGGTGGTCGGTTTCATCGGCGCGCTGGCCGCGGTGCTGATGGTGCAGTTCGGCTGGCATTTCGTGCCGGCCACGCTGGTGTGCCTGCTCGCGGGGGCCGCGATCGGCGGGGCGCAGGGCTGGTTCGTGGCGTTCTTTCGCATCCCGTCGTTCATCGTCACGCTGGCGGGCATGCTGGTGTTCAAGGGCCTGAGCCTGGCGTTGTTGCAGGGCCAGTCGGTCGGGCCGTTCCCCGAGAGCTTCCAGTTGCTGAGCTCGGGTTTCATTCCCGACTGGTTGGGCGGCGAGTCGCTGCGCACGACTTCGCTGCTCGCCGGTGTGATCGGCGCGTTCGCCTTGCTCGTGGCAAAACTGCGCGAGCGCGGCCACCAGACGGCGCATGGCATGGCCACCGAGCCGCGTGCCTTCTTCGTGGCAAAGAACCTCGTCTTCGTCGCGATCATCGTCGCGTTCAGCTGGAAGCTCGCTTCGTACAAGGGCTTGCCCAACGTGCTGGTCATCATGACGGCGCTGATGCTGTTCTACGACTTCATCATGACCCGCAGCACCGTGGGCCGGCGCATCTACGCGATCGGTGGCAACGAGAAGGCGGCGCGGCTGTCGGGCATCAAGACCGAGTGGTTGTCGTTCTGGACTTTCGTCAACATGGGCGTGCTGGCCGCGGTGGCCGGGCTGGTGTTCGCGGCCCGGCTGAACACCGCCACGCCCAAGGCGGGCACCGGCTTCGAGCTCGACGTGATCGCCGCCTGTTTCATCGGCGGTGCGTCGGCTTCGGGCGGCGTGGGCAAGGTGCTGGGGGCGGTGATCGGTGCGTTCGTGATGGGCGTGATGAACAATGGCATGTCCATTCTCGGCATCGGCATCGACTACCAGCAGGTCATCAAGGGCCTGGTGCTGCTCGCCGCGGTGTTCGTCGACGTCTACAACAAGAGGAAGAATTGAACGCCGCCCACGGTCACCGCGACTACCGCCAGCCCCCCGACCGCAAGAGCATGCACGCGCGCATCGTGCGCGACCTGGGCATGCGCATCGTGGCCGGCGAGTTCGCGCCCGGCGAGCGCCTGCCGGCCGAAGCCGCGCTGCTGGCCGAATACGACGTGAGCCGGCCGGTGCTGCGCGAAGCGACGCGGGTGCTGGTGGCCAAAGGCCTGGTGCTCTCGCGCCAGCGTGCCGGCGCCACGGTGCGGCCGCGCAGCGAGTGGCACTTGCTCGACCCAGACGTGTTGTACTGGCTGATCCAGACGCAGCCACCGCCGGCCTTCGTCGAGACCCTGCTCACGGCGCGCCGCGTGTTCGAGCCGGCCGCCGCCGCCCTGGCGGCCAAGGTCGCCAGCGACGCTGACTTGAAAGGCATTGCCGAGGCCTACGCCGGCATGGAAGCGGCGCGCACGCCCGAAGAACTGCTGGAGCCCGACCTCGCCTTCCACCGCCGCATCGCCGAGGCCACCCACAACGACCTGCTCGCCTACATCGGCAACATGCTGTCGCTCGCGTTGCGCGAGTCGATCAAGCTCAGCAGCAAACACCCGAACACGCACGCGCTCTCGCTGCCACGGCACAAGGCGATCCTGACCGCGCTGCTCAACCGCGACCCGCTCGCGGCGCAGCAGGCCACGCTGGTGCAGCTGAAAGAAACGCGGGTCGACCTGAGCGAGGTGCTCGAGTCGGGCAACAGCCTGATCTGAACGCGCGCTTCAGCCGGCGAACATCGGCGCCGGCAGGCCCGGTTCGGGCAGCTCGATCGCGAACAGCGCGCCCGCCAGTGGCTGCGCCGCGAGCTGCGCGGCCGACAGGTCGGAGCGAGCGCTCGTGATGTACAGGGTTCGCAGGTCGGCGCCACCGAACGCGCAGTTGGTGATGTGGTCGGTGGGCAGCTTCACGCGGCCCAGCTCCGCGCCGCTCACCGGGTCGTGGCAGCTCACGCAGGCGCCGCCCCAATGGGCGATCCAGAGGCGGCCGGCCGCGTCGGTCGTCATGCCGTCGGGCAGGCCGTCGCCGGCGGCGAAGCGCAACCATTCGCGCTGGTTCGTGAGCGCGCCGCTGGCCGCGTCGAAGTCGAACGCGTGCACGCGGCCCCGCACCGTGTCGTTGACGTACATGGTGCGATCGTCGATCGACCAGGTCGGCCCGTTGGTCACGGCAAAACCCAGCGCGTGCCGCACGCACGCGCCGCTGGCGTCGTAGCGGTAGAACGCGCCGGTCCGGGCCTGGCACGCGAAGTCCATCGTGCCGCCCCAGAAGCGGCCGTGGCTGTCGCACTGGCCGTCGTTGAACCGGTTGCCCGCCGGCTCTTCCACGGGCCGGCAGAGGTAGCGCGGTACCGCGCCCGGCGCGTCGGGGTCGAACGATGCGAAGCCGCGCCGCAGCGTGACGATCAGGCCCGCGGCATCGCGCCGTTCGGCCACCGCTGAAATCTCTTCGTCGAAGCGCCACTCGCCGCGCGCACCGTCGGCCGGGCGGTAGCGAAAGAGCTTGCGCTCCAGGATGTCGACCCACCAGAGCGACTGCGAGCGTGCCGACCAGCACAGGCCTTCGCCGAGCGTGGCGCCGGCTTCCCACACACAACGGAGTTCGCTCATGGGCTTCGATCGATGAAGAAAAATCTAGACGGCCAGCGGCAGCTCGCGCAGGCGTTTGCCCGTCAGCGCGAACAGCGCATTCGCCAGCGCCGGTGCGATCGGCGGCGTGCCCGGCTCGCCCACGCCGCCGGGGCTGCGGGTGCTGGGCACCAGGTAGGTCTCAACGCGCGGTGCATCGGCCAGCTTGACCACCGGGTAGTCGGGGAAGTTCTTCTGTTTCACCACGCTCGCGTCGATGTCGATGCGGCCGTGCAGCGCCGCGCTCAGGCCGAAGATGACCGCGCCTTCCATCTGCTGCGCCACGATGCCGGGGTTGACGACCGTGCCCACGTCGGCCGCACACACCACGCGGTGCACGCGCGGTTTGCCTTCGACCAGCGAGACCTCGACCACCTGCGCCACGATGCTGCCGAAACTTTCGTGCAGCGCCACGCCACGCGCGCGGCCGGCGGGCAGCGCACGCGCGGCGCCGAAGCCGGGCCAGCCGGCTTTTTCAGCCGCGAGCTTCAGCACGGCCGCATAACGCGGTGCCTCTTTCAGCAGCGCCAGCCGGAACTGCACCGGGTCTTGCTTCGCTTCGAACGCGAGTTCGTCGATGAAGCCTTCGGAGAAGAACGCGTTGTGCGAATGCCCGACCGAGCGCCAGAAACCCACCGGCACACCGCTGCGGGTGGCCACGTGGGCCATGCGCTGGTTCGGCACCGCGTACATCAGGTCGAACAGGCCCTCGGCCGTGGTCTTGTCGGGCATGTCGACCGGGCCGGCCAGTGCCGGCAGGGTTCTTTCCATCCAGCGTGGCGTGATCGCGTCGCCGGCACTCGTGATCGTGAGCGCCACGGGCAAGCCTTGCGCGTCGAGGCTGGCCTGCAGGAGCGCCACGCCGGCCGGGCGGTAGAAGTCGTGCGTGGTGTCTTCTTCGCGCGGCCACACCAACTGCACCGGGCGGCCGCCGGTTTCGATGGCGATGCGCACCGCCTGGCCGACGAAGTCGACGTCGAGCCGGCGCCCGAAACCACCGCCCAGGTAGGTCACGTGCACGGTCACGGCATCTGCCGCCACGCCAGCCACCTGCGCCGCGGTGGCACGCGCCATGCTCGGCACCTGCGTCGGCAGCCAGAGTTCGACCTTTCCGTCCTTGACCTGCACGGTGCAGTTGATCGGCTCGAGCGCCGCGTGCGCGAGGTAGGGCGCGCGGTAGACCTGCTCGAGCTTGCGCGGCGCGCTGGCGGCGGCCTGCTTCACGTCACCCCGCGTGTGGAACGCCAGGCCGCCTTCGCGTTCGGCAGCCTGGCGCGCTGCGCTTTCGAGCGACTGCATGATCGCCGCGCTGTCGAGCGTGCCCGCCGGTGGCGCCTGCCACTCGATCTGCAGCGCGTCGGCACCGCGTTTGGCGTGCCAGTAGGTCGACCCGACCACGGCCACGGCCGCGGTGGAGCCGGCATACGGCCCGAGCCGCACGACACGTTCGACGCCCGGCAGCTTCATCGCCGCCTCGACATTCACCACGCCCGGGCTGCCACCCAACATCGGGCAGTGGCGCACCACGGCGAACACCTGGCCGGGCTGGCGCACGTCGATACCGAAGCGCGCGCTGCCGTTGCTCTTGGCCGCCAGGTCGGTGCGCGGCGCGGCCGTGCCGATGAGCTTCCAGTCCTTGCGGTCTTTCAGCATCACGCTACCCGACGGCGTGGCCGCGGCCGTCTTCGCGAGCTCGCCGTAGTGCGCCTTGGGGCCCGACGGGTGGCTCACCACACCGTCGGTGACGACGAGCTCTTCGAGCGGCAGCTTCCATTGCAACGACGCCACGCCGAGCAGTTGCGCACGCGCCGTGGCCGCGGCCAGGCGCAGCACGTCCCACGCATCGGCCACGCTCGACGAACCGCCGGTCACGCTGATGCCGAGTTCACGCGCCACTTTCGAGACGACCCACTGCCCGGTCTTCACGAGGCGCGACTCGGCACCGGGTTCACTGTCGCCGGGGTGGAAGGGCAGGCTCGCCACGAACATGGCCACGTTGCCGTAGAGCTTGTCGGCCCCGGCGTCGACGAGCCTCACCTTGGCCAGCGACACGTCGAGCTCTTCGGCCACGAGCATCGCCAGCGCGGTGTGCACGCCCTGCCCCATCTCGCTGCGGTTCATCGCCAGCAGCACCGTGCCGTCGGCGGCGATCTTGATCCAGCCGTTCAGACCGAATTCTTCATCGGCCTTCGGCATCGTGCCGGCCGCGCCGAGCCGGCTGCGCGGTGGCAAGACGCCCCAGCCCACGACGAGCGCGGCAGCGGCCCCCAGGCCGCTGAGGATGAGCGTGCGGCGCTTCATGCGCGGGCCTTCACGATGGTGCGTTGGCCGCTGTTGTCGCCGCGCACCGCGGCCGCGGCGGTCTTGATCGCTTCACGGATGCGCGGGTAGGTGCCGCAGCGGCAGATGTTGGTGATGGCGGCGTCGATGTCGGCGTCGCTCGGGTTGTTGTTCTTCGCCAGCAACGCGGCCGCGGCCATCAGCATGCCGCTCTGGCAATAACCGCATTGCGGCACCTGGTGCGTGGCCCACGCGGTTTGCAGCGGGTGCGGTTTGTCGGCGCTGGCCAGCGCTTCGATCGTGACGATGCGCTTGCCGGCCAGCGCCGAGAGCGGCGTCACGCAGGAACGCAGGGCGGCGCCGTCGACATGCACGGTGCAGGCGCCGCAGGCGGCCACGCCGCAGCCGAACTTGGTGCCGGTGAGGTTGAGCACGTCACGCAAGGCCCAGAGCAAGGGCATCGCGGGGTCGACGGCCGCATCGGGCAGGTTGCGGCTCTGGCCGTTGATGTCGAGTTCCATGCGCGTCGATTCAATCGAGGATCACATCGGTGCGCACCACGCCGGCCCGGTCGGCGCGCGCGGTCATCGCCAGGCGTGTGCCCCTGGGCGCACGCACCACCCACTCGACGACGGCGCGGTCGGCCGTGACTTCGCGGTTCGGCAGGAAGGCCTGCATCGTCGCCTTGGGTGCGTGGCCTTCGAGCTGCGGGCCTTCGATGCGCGGCTTGCCGCTGACGAGCGAGACGCTCGGGTCGTCTTCTGGCAGATGCAATTCGAAGACCACGCCGCGCACGGTCTTGCGGGCCAGCGCACGCTTGGTCACGTAGGCCGGCAGCCAGCCGCTGTTGGCCACGGCGAAACGCACACGCCAGGTGTCGGGGCCGAGCGCGCGCACTTCGGTGCGCAGCAGTTCGAGCCTGGGCAGGCTGAGCGCGATCTGGTTCATCCAGGCCGGGAAACGCTCGACCTCTTTTTCGCGCAGGTGCGGCGGCGGGTTGCGCCAGAAGTTCATCTTGTCCCAGCCGCCGATCTCGACCTGCCCGAGTTGCGGGTGCAGAAAGGGCTTCCAGTCGACGTGGGCGCGGCCTTCGCAATGCTCGTCGCTCCACTTCAGCAGCTTCAGGTCGTCGGCCTCGGGGTGGTCGCGGTACCAGTCGACCCATTTGTAGTCGGTGATGCCGGCCGCCTTGTTCGGGGCCCACAACTCGACCACCCAGAACAAGGCGCCGAGGTGTTCGTACAACCAGTCCTGCGTGCCGCCGATGGTTTCTTTCGGGTGGTACTTGAAGTCGTGCCAGATGCTCACCGCCGGGTAGCCGGTGAGCGAGGCACCGAGCGCGCTGAAGCGTTTGATCGACCACAGGTCTTCGGGGATCATGTCGTCGTCGCTCATCGTGCCCATGGGCCGCAGGATCACGCCGCTGTGGGTGTGGTAACTGATGGCTGCGCCGATGTTGGGGTGCGCGATCACGAAGTCGACCATCGCGCGCACTTCGGGTTCGCTGGCCGGGTAGGCACCGGCGCCGACCTGCTCGAATTCCTGGCGCCAGAAGGCCGGGAAGTTGCGGTTCAGGTCGAGGCCTTCCACGTCTTTGTTGACGTTGATCGTGAGGCCGTCGTAGTTCTCGATCAGGCCTTCGGGCATCACGCGGTAGTACTCGCCGCCGAACTCGCCGGGCTGGCGCGGCACCATCAGGCGCGGGTCGTGCGTGCTCTTGCGGTAGGTGCCGTGCGGGTCGGGGATGCGCATGAACAGGGCGCGGCCGTCGCCGTCCACGTCTTCGACCGTGAGGCCTTCGACCGGCTCTTCGTCGAACGGGTAGCGCTTCGTGCTGGAACGGATGTGGCGCGGCTTGTCGGCGAGCGCGAGTTCGGCGCCGTCGGGGTTCAGGCGCGGGCACAGGTAGACGGTGCGGGTGTCGAGCAGCTGCGTGACCTGGTCGTCGAGGCCGTGGCCGACGACCAGCCGGTGCAGGTAGTACAGCACCGCGGTGCTGGCGGTGAGCTCGGCGGCGTGGATGTTGCCGTCGGCCCAGAAGGCCGGTTTGTCCTGGTGCCCGCCGGTGGCGGTGTTGGTGACGGTCACGACCCAGATGTCGCGGCCCTCGAAGCTTTTGCCGATCGAGGCCACCGAGACCAGGTCGGGCCGCGCGTCGGCGTAGTCGAACAGCAGCCGCGAGAGCTCGGTGTATTTGTAGAAGGTGTCGAAATGCGGCGTGGGCAGGGCGGGGGTGGTCATGGGCGGCGGCGGGGGCGAGAGTCGATGCAGCTTACAGCAGCCTCGCCGGGCGGCGGCTCAGCCCCCCACCACGGCACCGTCCACGAAAACCCGCAGCTCCCCCGGCGCGAACGCGGTCCAGGCTTCGTTGTTCGTGAGCGGCTCGGTCACGACGATGGCCACGCGGTCGCTCGCCGAGGTGAGCTCGGCGAAGTCGACGGTCACGTCTTCGTCCTGCAGCGAAGCGCGCACGAACGGGTGCTGGCGCACCAGGTGGTGCAGGTGCGTCGAGCAGTGCGCCCACAGCGCCTGGCCGTTGCTGAGCATGAAGTTGAAGGTGCCGTGTTTCGCGGCCACGGGCGCCAGCTCGCGCAGCGTGGCCGTGAGCTCGGCGATCGGCGGCACGCTGGCGTGCGCCTTGGCGAGCTCCTGCATCAGCCAGCAGAACGCGCGCTCGCTGTCGGTGCCGCCCACCGGGCGAAAGGCGCCGTGCAGGCGCGGCTCGAAACCCTTCAGGTCGCCGTTGTGCGCGAACACCCAGTAGCGGCCCCACAGTTCGCGCACAAAGGGGTGCGTGTTCTCGAGCGCCACGCGCCCCTGCGTGGCCTTGCGGATGTGGGCGACGATGTTGTCGCTCTTGATCGGGTAACGCCGCACCATCTCGGCCACCGGCGAGTGGCGCGCGCTCTGCGCGTCGACCATCAGGCGCACGCCGGCGCCTTCGAAGAAAGCGATGCCGAAACCGTCCTTGTGCTCTTCGGCGCGCGTGGAAAACCCGGTGAAGCTGAACATCACGTCGGTCGGGGTGTTGGCGTTCAGGCCGAGCAACTGGCACATGGGTGGGGCGAAGGGGCAAGGGTGATCGTGTCCTCGGCATTGTCGGCCACGCCGTTCGGGTGCCGACCTGCCCGGTCTGCCCGAAAGGGCAGGTGCCCGAAGGTGCCCGGCGGCGCAGAATCCGGGTCGTCCGTCGACTCGGGTCGACGGTGACCGTGCCGCCGACACCATCTGACCATGAACCTCCTGCTGATCGACGACCACCCGCTGTTCGGCGTCGGCTTCGCCCATGCGGTGGCCCACGCGCGCCCCGACGTCGCGGTGCAGACCGCCGCGAGCATCGAGCAAGGCTTGGCGCTGGCCGCGTCGGCGCCCGCGCTCGACATCGCGCTGATCGACTACCGGCTCGGGCAAGGCGATGGTCTGGCCGGCATCCGCCGCTTCGGCAACGAGCACCCTCTGGTCGCCAGGGTGTTGATCTCGGGCGACGAAGACGCTGCACTGGCGGCCCGCGCCCGCGCTGCCGGGGCGTCGGCCTTCCTCGGCAAGTCGCTGGCGATCTCGCAGATGCTGGCGGCGCTGCACACCGTGTGCGAGGGCGGCGAGCACTTCGAGCTGACGCGCGCCGAATCGCCCATGGCGTCGGCCGGCGCCGGGCCGACCGCGCGTCAGCTCGAAGTGCTGACGCTGATCGCCCGTGGCCGGCAGAACAAGCAGATCGCCGACGAGCTCGGCATCGCCGAACGCACCGTGAAACTGCACGTCACGGCCCTGTTCGACACGCTGAAGGCGCGCAACCGCACCCACCTTCTCGTGCGGGCACGCGAACTGGGGCTGTCATGACGGCCAGGGCTCTCGATCGACTGACCCGGCTCGCCGGGCTGGACGGCGCCGAGCCTGAGCAGCTCGAGCGCCTGCTGCGCCCCGGCCTCGGGGTGCTGCTGCTGACGACGATCGCCGTCGGCCTGGTCACCGCGGTCGACGCAGAGTTGGGAGCGCGGCTCGCCCGCGTCGCGTCAGCCGGGTCTCTGGTCGGCGCGGCCAGCGCGGCGCTGGTCGAGATCTTCACCTGCCCGTTGATCGTCTGGCTGGTGGGCTTCGGCTGCGTCAGCGTGGCCCGCATCGCGGTCGGCCGCTGCATCTCGCACAGCGTGGCGGCCGGGCCTGAGCTTCGCACCTGGGCGGTCTGGGCGGTCGGCGGCATGCTGCTGCACTCCGCACTGTGGGGCGTGGTCTGCGTCGTGCTGCTGAAAGAGGGCAACGCACACTACGAGTCGGCCCTGCATGTGGTGCTGCTGGCCGTCACGATGGGTGCGAGCGTGCCGCTGGCGGGCTTCTTCCGGGTCCAGGCCGCGCACGTGGCGCTCACGCTCGGGCCGCTGCTGGTGCGCGACTTCCTGATCGGCGGTGAATACCACGGCTACCTGGCGGCGCTCGGCGTGCTGGTCGGCGCCTACACACTGATCAATGGTCGGCATCAGTCGCGTGCGCTGAACGAACTGCTCGCGCAGCGCCGACGCAACGCGAAGCTCGTGGAGGCGTTGCGCCAGGAGAACGAACGCAGCGAAGCCGCTCGCCTCCGGGCAGAGGAAGCCAACGCCGCGAAGACGCGCTTTCTGGCCGCCGCCAACCACGACCTGCGGCAGCCGCTGCACGCGATGGGGCTGCTCGCGCAGACACTGCGCAGCCCGCGGTCGAAGACGGCGGTGGCCGACGTTGGCGACCACATCATCGAGTGCGTCGAGGGCATGACGGAGGTCGTCGACGAGCTGCTCGACATCACAAGGCTCGATGTCGGCAACATGACGCCGCGATGGTCGGCTTTCGCGCTCGGAGAACTGCTCGCCGAAACCTGCCGGCCGTACGGCACGGTGGCGCGCGGCAAGGGGCTTTCGCTCGTCGTGCTCGGCGAGCCGGTGTACGTGCGCAGCGACCGCGCGCTGCTGGCACGCGTGATCTCGAACCTCGTCTCGAACGCGATCCGCTACACGCCGAGCGGCGCGGTGCGCGTACTGAGCCGCGTCGACGGGCAGCAGGTGCTGCTCAGCGTCGAAGACAGTGGCATCGGCATGGCCCAGGATCAGCTGCCGCGCATCTTCGAAGAGTTCTACCAGGTCGGAAACCCGGCGCGCGACCGGCGTCTCGGGCTCGGCCTGGGGCTGGCGACCGTCAAGCGGCTCAGCGACAAGCTCGCGCTGCAGGTGAGCGTGCGCTCGACGCCCGGGCAGGGCAGCGTGTTCTCGCTGACACTGCCAATCGCGGCACCCGACGAAGCCGTCGCACCGGTTGCCACGACAGACGATCTTCCAGCCACGCGTCTCGGCACACAGCAGGTGTTGGTGGTCGAGGACGACAGCGATTCGCGCAACGCCTTGCTCGGGCTGCTGCGGGCCTGGGGCTACGATGCCCACGCCGCAGCGTGCGGGCCCAGCGCCGTGGCGCTGCTGCGCAGTGGCGCCTGCCGGCCCGATGCGCTGGTGGTCGATCTGCGCCTGCCCGACGGGGCGAGCGGCACCGAAGTGATCCACGCGTTGCGCCGCGCGGCGGGTGCCGAGCTGCCGGCCACGATCGTCACGGGCGACGTGGGCGGCGAACGCATGCGCGCTGCCCAGGCCGAGGGATTCGCGGTTCTCGTCAAGCCGGTGCGGCCGGTGCAGATTCGCGCGTTTCTGAACCAGGCTTTCGCGCTGCAATGAGCGTCATCCGGAAGCAGCGCTCAAAATGACGATCCGGGTTCGAAAACTACTTGTCGGGGTTCATTCGATGTCACGCATCTGGCTGCTTTTTCTGGTGTTCCCTGGTGCGGCCAATGCCGCTTCGCTCTACCTGTGCAAGTCGTACGGCGGCGGCACATTCTGGTCGCAGGAATACTGTGGCCAGCACAGTGCGGTCGTGGAGAGAATCGTCAACGTACCCGACAGCCTGCCTTTCGAGCAGCAGATCGCACTCGGCGAACAAGCCAGAAGGGATGGCCGCCGGCTGGCAGCGCCGCCGAAGCCTGTTCGGAGCGCGAATGGATTCGCGTCGTCGGACACCAAAGACGAATGCGCAGCGCTCGATGCACGCATCCGGCACCTCGACGCCCTGGCCCGCAGGCCTCAGTCCGGCCCGAGCCAGGACCGAATCTCTGCCGAGCGCAAGGAAGCGCGAGATCGTCAATTTCGCATCAAATGCAATTAGGCCTGCGGGCCGGGCCACCTCAGGAATGGCGGCGAACCCTTCTTCCCGAACAGGTGGTGACGTGTTCGCGGGTTCGGCGCATCAGCACTTGCCGGCCGCGCGCAGCAGATCGTTGCAGCTCGCCTTGTTGGTCTTGCCGCGGTCCTTCGAGCCTTCGGTGAAGTTCGTGCACATGGCACTGGCGCCGCTGGCCATGCCCCAGGTCGCGATCCTGCCGAGGCCCGAGGGCTCGAGGATTTCGCACTTGTAGGTCTCGCCAGCCGTGGTCTTGACGGTGTACTGGGTGCCGACGTAGCCCGCAGGCGCCTCGACCTCCTGCCGGGCGGTGACCGAGAACTTGCCGACTTCGCGGCCGATGGCCATCGAGATCTTCTTCTCGGCCTTGCCGCCGTCATCGGCGGCAGCCGACGACGACGGCGCGGGTGCAGAGGCCGTCGCCCCACCGGTGCTCGCCGCGCAGCCGCACAGCAGCCCGGCCAGTGGGGCTGCCAGCAGCCACGTCATCGCTTGTTCAGCCTTCATTGCAATTCCTTTCAGGGGACTTTTCGAGTTGGCAGGAGTCGGGCAAAGCGATCCTAGGCAAGCACAGCGTGGCGATGAATAGCACCTTCGGGCAGGCGCGCGCCGCGCTCTTGCGGCGGTGCATGCGGCGGTTCAAAAGGTGACTGCCTGAAGGTGCTATGGGCGCCGCGCGAACACGTTCCTAGGATTCAGACCCTGTGCAACGACCGGCGCTCATCGAGCACACGCCGGTTCCCTACGACGAAGGAACGAGATGATGAGAATGTCCCGGGGACGGGCCGCGCTGGCCGCCACGGCCTGGCTGGTCGCATGCGGCGGCGGTGGGGGCGATGCAGGTGACGGTGGTGCGCTCACGCGGCACGAGTTGCTCCTGCAGGTCGTTGGCGGCGGCACGGTCAGCTCGCAACCGGCAGGCATCGACTGCGGCGTCACCTGCAGCGCCTCGTATGCCGCCGGCACGAGCGTCATGCTGACCGCGACGCCGGCCGCCGGCCAAACCTTCAGCGGCTGGACGGGTGCCTGCAGCGGCAGCGCGACGCTCTGCACGCTGACGATCAGTGAAGCGCGCTCGGTGATCGCCACGTTCGCGGCGCCGCCGCCGGTGTCGGGCTGGAGCGCGCCCCAGGTGCTGTCGGCCGACGGCGCCGGCGCGGCCAAGGTGGTGATCGACGCCGAGGGCCGCGCCCTCGCGATCTGGGAGCAGCTCGACAGCGGTACCCCGACCGGGCACGTCTGGGGCAGCCGCTACCTGCCAGCCAGTGGCTGGAGCGCCCCGGCGCGCCTGGAATCGAACGTCGGCGACATTGCCGGCACGCACCTGTCGATCGACCGGGCCAGTGGCAGGGCGATGCTGATCTGGCACCAGCTGACCACGCCGGGTGCCTACGACCTCTGGGCTCGTGTGTTCGACCCGGCCACCGGCTGGGGCACCAGCACGCGCATCGAAACGCTGAGCGGCACGGTGGGCGTCAGCAGCGTGGGCATCGACGCGAGCGGCAACGCGGTCGCGGTCTGGAGCCAGATCGACGCGCGCAATCGGTTCAGCATCTTTGCCAACCAGTACCGCAGCGGTGCCTGGGGTAGCGCCGCCGCGATCGAGACCAATGACAGCGTCGGCGACACCGATGGCGACCCGATCGTCGCGGTCGCGCCTTCGGGCGAAGCGGTGACGGTCTGGAAGCGCTCGGACAATGGCGTGCACTTCTGGAGCAACCGCTATGTGCCGGCCAGCGGCTGGGGCACGGCAGCGCAGATCGTGACCGACACCGGCACGAGCCAGTCCTTCGGCACGCACGACCTGTCGATCGACACCAACGGCCAGGCCGTGCTGGTGTGGGGCCAGGCCGACCTGGTCAGCGGCACGGCGGACTGGAACAACGCGATCTGGTTCAAGCGCTTCACGGCGGGGAGCTGGCAGTCGGCCTCGACGCGCGTCGCCGCGCCGGTCCCGAACCGGCAGGGGTTCATCAGCAACCCGGTGCTGAGCATGAACGCCGCGGGGACGTCGCTGGTGAGCTGGGTCGGCCAGGACCAGTCGATTGTCTCGGCCGCGGCCGCGCCTGGCTCGGGCTTCGGCGCGGTGGCGACGGTTCGCCCCGTTGCGGCGCAGAGCGTGACGACACTGCCGCGCACGGGCATCGCGGCTCAGGGCGACGCGATGTCGAGCTGGACCGAGACCGGTTCGGCCGGAGGCGTGCAGGTTTCGCAGCGCGCGCCGGGTGGCGCCTGGACAGCACCGTCACGCCAGGAAAATGTCGAACCGACGACAGACCCGGCGCTGGCGCTCAACGAGCGCGGCAACGCGGTGCTGGCCTGGACACAGATTGCCGCGTCGAACGGCGCCACGCGCATCGTCGTCCGGCGCTACGCATCGGGGCGATGAGCCCCGCTGCGGCGGCGCTCAGGCGCGGTTCAGAAACAGCCGCGCGAACCCCTTGACGCTCAGCAGGCTGCCCGGGTTGCTGGTCTCGTCGAGCACGCCGCTCATGCGCCGCACGATGCGCGGGTTCTTGCGGGCACGCCAGATCAGCAGGTCGGCCAGCCACGGGTGGCGGTTGACGATGTTGGCGCGCTGGTACAGGTCGAAGCGTGGCTTCAGGGCCAGCAGGCGCGCCTCGTAGTCGGCGCGCACCTGCGCATCGCTCGAACCGCTGGCGTGCCCGGCCAGCAGCGCTTCGGCGGCATAGATGCCGGTTTCCATCGCCTTGCCGATGCCTTCGCCGGTGAAGGAATAGGTGCTGCCCGCCGCCTCGCCGGTGACGAGCAGGCCTGGCCGCGTGAAGCGCGCGCCGTCGAGCGTGCAGCGCAGCGGCGCACCTTTCATCGGGCCGAGCAAGGTGCCGCCCTGCATCAGCTCTCGCGCCGGTGCATGGACCTTCTGGAAGTCATCCATCACCCGGCGCAGGTTGACTTCTTTTTTCGCGAGCTTGCCGTTCTTGTTTTCGGCATGGCTGTCGGAGATGCCGACGCCGATGTTGAACACGCCGTCACGGCACGGGAAGATCCAGCCGTAGCCGGGCGTGAGCGCACGGTGCCACACGATCTCGAGCGCGCTGATGCGCCCGACCATCGCGTCGTTCTTCACATAGCCGCGCAGCGCCACGCCGCTCGGCGTGTGGCGCTCGGACATGCCGGCCGCCAGCAGCGCCTGCGGCACCGCGCCGCTGGCCAGCACGAGCCAGCGCGCACGCACCGAGTGCGTGGCGTCACCGTGTTGCAGGCTCGCCCCGACGACCTGCCCGCCCTCTTCGATCGGCGCCACGAAACGCAACGGCGCGAACATGCGCGCGCCAGCGGCCACGGCGGCACGGCAGAGAAGGTGGTCGAGCTGCTGGCGTGGCAAGACCGCCAGCGTGCCCGGCACGTCGACGCGCCCGCCGCGCGGGCCGATGCAGCCGACGAAGGAGACCGGTTCGGCCTGCGCCATCACCGCGTCGAGCACGCCGAGCTGGCGCAGCGCGCTGTGGGCATCGGGAATGAGTGCGTCGCCACAGACCTTGTCGCGCGGAAAGGCATGCTGGTCGACCAGCACCACGCCGAGCCCGGCGCGTGCCAGCGTCAATGCCGCGGCGCTGCCGGCCGGGCCGGCACCGACCACGAGCACGTCGCAGGCGGCAGGCAGTTGTTCGGGACCGAGGTTCATGGCATGCGTGCTCCGGCGGCCGGCGGCACGCCCATGCGCAGTGCGGCGAACACCGAGCAGGCGGTGATGAAGCCGACCAGCGCAAAGGTTTCGTGAAAGGCCCGCATCGGGTTCGCCGGCTGCGCCTGCAGCCGCCATTCGAGCACGATGCCGACCGCGCTGATGCCGACAGCGCCACCGAGCTGGCGCAGGAAGTTGATGGTGCTGGCGCCTTGCGAGATCAGCGTGTCGGGCAGGCCGCGCATGGCCCCGAGGTTGAGCGACGGCAGCACGAAGCCCAGGCCGATGCGGCCGACGATCGCCCACAGCATGATGAGCCACAGCGAAGTGGCGGTGCCGACCGTGATCATCAGCAGGAACGACGCGGCGAGCAGGATCAGCCCGGTCGACAGGATGCGCGCCAGCGGCAGCTTGTCGGCCGCGCGCCCGACCAGCGGGATCGTGACCGCCAGCACCAGCCCGGCCGGCAGCAGCACGGCGCCGGCCTGCGAGGGCGGCAGCTTGAGCGCGATCTGCATGAACACGGGCACGAGGTAGGTCGAGCCGAACAGCGCCATGCCGTAGATGAACGCGACCACGCCGCCCATCGCGAACGGCCGGTGCTCGAACAGGCGCAACTGCATCAGCGGGTGCGGGTTGCGGCGCTGCAGCTTGATGAACACCAGCATCGCACCGAAGCTGCTGGCGATCAGGCCCCAGCCCGCGAGCGGCACCGGCCCGTGCAGCTGCACCATGCCGTTGAGCAGCGACAGCACCGCCACGGTGACGAGCACGAGCCCGCCCCAGTCGAGCCGCGCGCCGGCCCGGTCGACCTCGCCGCCACCGGGCGCGCCGATCGGCAGATAGCGCCGCGCCAGCCAGAGCGCGGCCAGACAGAACGGCACCACCACGAAGAAGATCGAGCGCCAGCCGAACCATTCGACCAGCACGCCGCCCAGGCTCGGCCCGAGCGCCGGCGCCAGCACCACGCCGAAACCGAAGATGCCCATCGCCCGCCCCTGCTCGCCCTTGGCGAAGGCCCGCATGATGATGATGGCGGGAATGGGCTGCAGCACACCCGCCGCCAGCCCTTCGGCCACGCGCATCGCCAGCACCAGCTCGAACCAGTTCGACAAGCCGCCGGCCACGCCACCGAGCAGCAGCAGGCCGACCGCGCCGCAGTAGGTGTGGCGGTAGCCGAAACGTTCGAGCAGCCAGGGCGTGGTCAGCATCGAGAGTGTCATCGCGGCCATGAAACCGGCCGACAGCCACTGCGCGCGTTCCTGCCCGAGCGTGAAGACGCGGCTCATGTCGGGCACCGCCACGTTGATGATGGTCGAGGCCATGATCGAGGCCATCGTGCCGATCATCACCGTGAGCAAGACGCGCCAGCGGTAGTTGGGGCCGAAGCGCTCTTCGAGGGCCGCGCGCGAATGCGGGCGGACGGGCGTGCTGGCCATGCTCACCAGATCGACACCTGCGCCTCGGGCGCCAGGTACATCGGGTCGCCGCGTTTCACGCCGAAGGCCGGGCCGAACGCCGGGTGGTTGCGCACCGCGCCGTTGACGCGGTATTCGTCGGGCGAGTGCGGGTCGGACTTGATCTGCCGCAGCAGCGCTTCGTCGCGCACCTTGCCCCGCCATTGCTGGGCCCAGCCGAGAAAGAAGCGGGCGTCGCCCGACAAGCCGTCGATCACCGGCGACGGCTTGCCGCCGAGCGCGAGCTTCCAGGCTTTGTAGGCGATGGCCAGGCCGGCGTTGTCGGCGATGTTCTCGCCGAGCGTGAGTTCGCCATCGATCTTGTAGCCAGGCAGCGGCGAGTAAGCCCCGTACTGCTCGACCAGCGCGGCGGTCTTGGCGGCGAACCTCGCCTTGTCCTGTTTGCTCCACCAGTCGCGCAGGTTGCCGGCACCGTCGTACTGGCTGCCTTCGTCGTCGAAGCCGTGGCTGATCTCGTGGCCGATGACCGCGCCGATGGCTCCGTAGTTGACGGCATCGTCGGCACCGGCATCGAAAGACGGCGGCTGCAGGATCGCGGCCGGGAACACGATCTCGTTGAACGAGGCGTTGTAGTAGGCGTTCACGGTCTGCGGCGTGATGCCCCACTCGTCACGATCGACCGGCCGGCCCAGTTTGGACAGGCCACGCTCGAACTCGAAAGCACGGGCGCGCACCACGTTGCCGACGAGATCGTTGCGGTCGATCTTCACGGCCGAGTAGTCGACCCAGCGAGTCGGGTGCCCGATCTTCGAGCGGAAGCTCGCGAGCTTGGCCAGCGCTTCGGTGCGCGTGGGGGTGCTCATCCAGTCGCTGGCGCTGATGCTCTGGCGGCAGGCCTCGAGCAGGTTCGCCACCATGGCCTCGATGCGCGCGCGGGCGGCGGGCGGAAAGTGCTTCTCGACATAACGCCGGCCGAGCGCCTCGCCGAGCGAATCGTCGACCAGCGCCACGCCACGTTCCCAGCGCGGCGTTTCGACCGTGCGGCCCTGCAGCACCATGCCGTTGAACACGAAGCGCGCGCTCGAGAAGTCCTTGCCCAGGTAGGGCGCGTACGCATGCAGAAGGCGCACCGTGGCATAGGCCTTCCACGCTTCGAGCGGCGCGCTTTGCAGCAGCGCGCTCAGGCCGCGCAGGTAACCCGGCTGGCCCACCAGCACGTCGGGCGTCTTGCCGGCCAGCCCGGCGGCGGCCAGAAACGCCGGCCAGTCGAGCGCCGGCGCCAGTTCGGGCAGGCGGCCGAGCTCGACCCGGTTGTAGACGCGTTGCGGGTCGCGGTTCTCGACCTCGGAGGCCTGCACTTTCGCGAGTTCGGCCTCGAGCACGAGCACGGCGCGGGCCTGCGTCTCGGTGTCGCGTTCGTCGGCCAGCGTGAGCAGCCGGCCGGCGTACTCGACGTAGCGGATGCGGGCCTCGCGGAAGCGCGCGTCCGATTCCTGCAGGTAGTAATCACGGTTCGGCAAGCCGAGGCCGCCCTGCCACAGCGTGGGCACCTGGCGGCTCGAATCGCGGTCGTCCACGCCGATCGTGACCGAGAACGGCGCGCCCGCGCCAAGCCGCACCAGGCGCGCGAACGTGGCCGCGAGCTGGCGGCGTTCGGTGACGGCGCGAATCGCGGCGAGCTCGGTCGCCAGCGGCGCCAGGCCCTTCTTGTCGAGCGTGGCTTCGTCCATGAAGCTCGCGTAGAGGTCGTCGATGCGCGCTGCGTCGGCGTCGGTGCTGCGGCTGGCGGCGGCCTGCTCGACCAGCACGCGCAGTTGCTGCTGGGTGCGCTCGTGGATGTCGGACAGGCCGCCGATGTAGGCCCGGTCGGCCGGAATCGGCGTGGCCTTCAGCCAGCGCCCGTTGGCGTGGCGGTACAGGTCGTCCTGCGGCCGCACGGCCGGGTCCATGCCGCTGCGCTCGACGCCACTCGAGAGCGGCGCGGGCTGCGCCCTCGTGGCCGCCGGCGCGAAGCACGACAAGGCGGCGAGCAACACGAACGGGCCGGTGAATCTGTGCAGCGTCAATCGGGTCTCCTGGGCACGACGCCAGACTTTAGCGGTTGGCGCAATGAACTGCGGCGCCCGCAGGCGCCGCAGTCAGCCACGTCATGGGCTCGGCTTGCGTTCAGCCCGCCGCCTTCACCTTCAGCCGCCACGCGTGCAGCAGCGGTTCGGTGTAGCCGTTCGGCTGCGACAGGCCTTCGAAGACCAGGTCGCAGGCCGCACGGTACGCGGCACCGTTGAAGTTGCCGACCATCTTGGTATAGGCCGGGTCGCCCGAGTTCTGGTAGTCGACCACCGCCGCCATGCGCTCGAACGTGGCCTCGACCTGCTTGCGCGTGGTCACGCCGTGCAGCAGCCAGTTGGCGATGTGCTGGCTGCTGATGCGCAGCGTGGCGCGGTCTTCCATCAGGCCGACGTTGTGGATGTCGGGCACCTTCGAGCAGCCCACGCCCTGGTCGATCCAGCGCACCACGTAGCCCAGGATGCCCTGCACGTTGTTGTCGAGCTCCTGCTGCACTTCGGCCGGGGTCCAGAACGGCACCAGCGCGACCGGGATCTGCAGGATCGCGTCGAGCAGCTTCTCTTCGAGCAGCTTCGCGTTCGGCCCGTGGGCGAAGTCGTCGAGGCTCTTCTGCAGCGCGGCCACGTCGACCTGGTGGTAGTGCAGCGCATGCAGCGTGGCGGCCGTGGGGCTGGGCACCCAGGCGGTGTTGGCGCCGGCCTGCGGGTGCGCGAGCTTCTGCTTCATCATGTCGCCCATCAGGTCGGGCATGGCCCACATGCCCTTGCCGATCTGGGCGCGGCCACGCAGCCCGCTGGCCAGGCCGATCTGCACGTTGTTGAACTCGTAGGCGCGCAGCCAGGTGGAGTTCTTCATCAGCGGCTTGCGCACCATCGCGCCGGCCTGCATGGCGGTGTGCATCTCGTCGCCGGTGCGGTCGAGGAAGCCGGTGTTGATGAAGGCCACGCGGTGCTGCGCGGCTTCGATGCACGCCGCCAGGTTCACGCTGGTGCGGCGCTCTTCGTCCATGATGCCGAGCTTCACCGTGTCGGCCTTCAGCCCGAGCATGGCCTCGACGCGGCCGAACAGCTCGGTCGCGAACGCCACTTCGGCCGGGCCGTGCATCTTCGGCTTGACGATGTAGATCGAGCCCTTGCGCGAGTTGCGCAGGGTCTGGCCCTTGGCGGGCTTCAGGTCGTGCATCGCGATGGCGACCGTGATCACGGCGTCCATGATGCCTTCGTGGATCTCGCTGCCGTCGCCATAAAGAATGGCGGGGTTCGTCATCAGGTGGCCGACGTTGCGCACGAAGAGCAGCGAGCGGCCCGGCAGCGTGAGCTGGCCGCCGGCGGGGCGCTGGTAGTTGCGGTCGGGGTTCAGGCGGCGCGTGAAGGTCTTGCCGCCCTTGCCGACTTCTTCGGTCAACGTGCCTTTCAGAATGCCGAGCCAGTTCTGGTAGCCCAGCAGCTTGTCGTCGGCATCGACGGCGGCGACCGAATCCTCGAGGTCGAGAATGGTGGTCAGCGCGGCTTCGACCATCAGGTCGCTGACGCCGGCCGCGTCGGTCTTGCCGATGCGCGTGCTGCGGTCGATCTGGATGTCGATGTGGATGCCGTGGTTGCGCAGCAGCACCGACGTGGGCACGGCTTCACCGCCCTGGTAGCCGACGAACTGCGCCGGCTGGGCAAGGCCGGTGGTCGAGCCGTTTTTGAGCTTGACCGCCAGCGCGCCGTTGGCCACCGAGTAACGCGTGCTGTCGATGTGCGAGCCCTGGGCCAGCGGCGCGACGCGGTCGAGCACGTAGCGCGCGTATTCGATGACCTTGGCACCACGCACCGGGTTGTAGCCGGCACCTTTCTCTGCGCCACCGGCTTCGCTGATCACGTCGGTGCCGTACAGCGCGTCGTACAACGAACCCCAGCGTGCGTTGGCGGCGTTGAGCGCATAGCGCGCGTTGAGGATCGGCACCACGAGCTGCGGGCCGGCCAGCTTGGCCAGTTCGTCGTCGACGTTGGCGGTGTCGCAGTTCACCGGGCCGGTGGGCTCGACCAGGTAGCCGATCTTCTTCAGGAAGGCGCGGTAGGCCGGCATGTCGCCGATGGGCCCAGGGTGGGCCTTGTGCCAGGCGTCGAGTTCGAGTTGCAGGCGGTCACGCTCCTTCAGCAGCGCGGCGTTCTTCGGGCCGAGGTCGTGCGCGAGGGCGTCGAAGCCTTGCCAGAAGGCGGCGCTGGTGACGCCGGTGCCGGGCAGCACCTGCTCTTCGATGAACTGGTGCAGGACGGTGGCCACCTGGAGGCGGTGGGCAGGGGTGCGTTGGGTCATGGTCTTGGCCTGGTTCAGGTGGGAAAGAAGTCGAGCACATCGCGCAGGCTGGTGCCGGTGCGTGTGGGTTGGGTGTCGAGTTGTTCGAGCGGCAGCGAGAAGCGGTTGACCCACAAGGTGGTGTAGCCGTACCAGGTGGCGCCGATCGCGTCCCAGCCGTTGCTCGACACGAAGAGGATGTCTTTCGCTGGCAAGTTCAGTGCCTGCGGCCCGAGCGCATACGCCGCCGGGTCGGTCTTGAACTTGCGCAAGGCGTGCACGCTGAGCACGTGCGCGAGCAGCCCGGAAAAGCCGGCGCTCTTCACCGCCACGCCCAGCATCTCGGGGTCGCCGTTGCTGAGGATGCCGGCCGGAATGCCGCGCGATTTCAGCTCGGCCAGCACCTCGCGGTTTTCAGGGAAGCTGCTGAGGTGGCGGTACTGGTTCATCAGCCGGTCTTCGACGGCCGGCGTCAGCTCCAGGCCGAGGCGCAGGGCGGCGAAACGCAGGCCGGCACGGGTCAGTTCCCAGAACGGCCTGTACTGGCCGCTCATCGAAGTGAGCCGCGTGTAGTCGATCTGCTTGTCGCGCCACAACACGCTGAGGCGTTCGCCGAACCCCGGGAACATCTGCTCGGCCAGCAGCGAGACGCTGTAGACGTCGAACAGCGTGCCGTAGGCGTCGAACAGCACCGCGCGCGGGGGGTGAACAGCGGATGTTTTCTCCATAAGCCGCACTCTATTCGATGCCTCGATCAGCATTAAGTACGATCTCATCTACTTATTCATGACACAAACAGGTTGAATCGTGGACAGACTCAAGCAGCTCGAATCCTTTGCGGCGGTGGCCACCAAGGGCAGCCTGACCGCCGTGGCCAGCGCCGAAGGGGTGGCGCCGGCGGTGATCGGACGGCGCATCGACGCGCTCGAACAGCGCCTGGGCGTGAAGCTGCTGCTGCGCACCACGCGGCGCATCACGCTGACGCACGAAGGCAGCGCCTTTCTCGAAGATTGTCAGCGCTTGCTCTCAGACTTTGCCAATGCCGAGGCCAGCGTGAGTGCCGGCGGCGTGAAAGCCAGCGGGCACTTGCGCATCACCGCGCCGGCCGGGTTCGGGCGCCGGCACGTGGCGCCGCTGGTGCCGCGCTTCCTCGCGCTGCACCCCGACGTGAGCCTGTCGCTGAACCTGAGCGACCGTGTCGTCGACATCGCCCGCGAGAGCTACGACTGCTCGGTGCGCGTGGGCGACCTGCCCGACAGCAGCCTCGTGAGCGTGCGGCTGGCCGACAACCGGCGCCGTTGCGTCGCCACGCCGGCCTACCTGAAGCGCGCCGGCACGCCGAAGCACCCCGGTGAACTGTCACGCCACGAATGCCTGGTGTTGAGCAGCGACGCCAGCCAGACCCGCGGCTGGGCCTTCACGGTCGACGGCGAGCTCGTGCACCTGCGCCCGCGCGGCCGGCTCGACTGCACCGACGGCCAGGTGCTGCACGCCTGGTGCTCGGCCGGGCTCGGGCTGGCCTGGCGTTCGACCTGGGAGGTGGAGCAGGAGTTGAACCGCGGCGAACTCGTCAGCGTGCTCGACGACTTCGCGGCGCCGCCGAACGGCATCTACGCCGTGTTCCCGCACGCCAAGCACCTGGCGCTGCGGGTGCGTTTGTGGATCGACTTCCTGAAGCACAGCTACGGCGACAGTGCCTACTGGAACAAGGCCCCGGCCCTGCGCGCCTGACGGGCACAAAAAAGCCCGCGCGGGGCGGGCTCTTCTGAGTGCAGGCCGAGTGGCCGACAGGTCACTTGCTCAGGCATTCCTTCATGAAGGCCTTGCGCTCGTCGCCCTTGGTCGCTTTTGCTTTCGGGTCGGCGTTGCAGCTCTTCATCTTGTCTTGCTGGGTGGCAGGCTTGGCCGACAGGCAGGTCTTCATGAACGCCTTGCGCTCGTCGCCCTTCTTGTCGCCGGCTTCCTTGTTGCAGTCGCCCATCTTGGTCTGCTGCTTGCCCATCGGGGCGCTGGCGCCCTTGGCCATGTCGGGCGCTTCCTTGTGGGTGGTGGCGAAAGCCGAGGTCGAGAGGGCGGCCACGGAAAGGGCCAGAACGGTCATCAGGTGTTTCATGGGTTTTCCTTGAAGTAATTCCCGGGGGCATGTTTGCCGGCGACGATTGAAGCATGCAGGCCGAGGGCCAGCAAGGCAGAAACGTTGCAGGGTGTGTTGCGGTGGACACAGCCGCGAGACACATTCGGCGCTTGTTGCGCCGGATCAACTCAGAGGATGCGCCGCGGGTGCGCCAGGGTCTCGTGCGCAGCGTGCAGCCGGCGCACCAGCACGCCGATGAACGCGGCGTCGAAGCGGTGCCGGCAGTTCGGGCTGACCTGCACCAGCGTGTCGGGCGTGAACGAGATGGTGGTGGCGTGCTCGGTCACGATCACGTCGGTGCTGTGTTTTTTCAGGTCGGGGCTGGGCGCCAGGTAGGCCATTTCGCCGATCGAGGTGCCGGCGCCGAGCTGGGCCACCTTCTTGCCGTCGCGGAACACATCGACCTCGCCCTGCGCCAGGATGTGGAAGCTGTTGCCTTCTTCGCCCTTGCGGAACAGCGCGTGCCCGAAATGAAACCGCTGCCACTTGGCGCGGTGCACCACTTCCCAGAGCTCCACGTCGCCGAAGCCAGCGAAGAAGTCGAGTGAGCGCAGCAGGTTGAAGCGTTCGGAATCGAGCACGCCCTGCAGTTGCCCGCGCGGTACTTGCTGGTTGGTGATGAGGCCCGAGAGCGCCTGGGCGAATTCGTCCCAGGTGGCGTAACGGTCGGCGGGGTTCTTGGCCAGCGCCCGCTGCACCACGGCGTCGAGCCCGGCGCTCACGCCGGTGCGCAGCGCGCCCAGCGGGCCGGGCTGCACGTGGTAGATCTGCTGCATCATGGCCGACTGCACCTGCGCATCGAACGGCGGGCGCCCGGCGATCAGGTGGTACAGCACGGCGCCGAGCGAATACATGTCGGCCCGCGCGTCGAGCGGGTCGCCTTCGAGCTGCTCGGGCGACATGTAGGCGAGCGAGCCCACACGGTGCACCTGCGTCACGTCGGACGCGAGGTTGAGCACGCTGCCGAAGTCGCTGATCTTCACGTCGGTGACGCTGCCGTTGTGCAGCACGGCCAGCAGGTTGGCCGGTTTCACGTCGCGGTGGATCAGCCCCTGGCGGTACACGTAACCCAGCGCCATCGCGCACTTGAAGCCGATTTCGACGATCAGCTCGAGCGACAGCAACTGGTCGGCGCGGCAATACGGCCGCAGCGTGCTGCCGGCCACGTGTTCCATCACCAGGTAGGGCGACACCGGGTCGGGCACGGCGTCGAAGATCTGCACCACGTTCGGGTGGTTCAGGCGGCCGACGAGCGCGGCCTCGGCGGCGTAGAAGCGCTCGGAGAAGTGGCCGTCCATCGAGTCGGCGGTCACGGCCGTGGGCCGCACGCGCTTGATCGCCACGTCGCGGTCCTGGAAGTCGTCGTGGCAGAGAAAGACTTCGCTGGTCGCGCCTTCGCCGATCAGCTTGAGCACACGGTACTTGCCGATCATCGCGGGCAAGGGTGCGGCGCCGGCGCCGAGCGTGCGCGGGAGGGGGGTCGTGGTCGAGGACGAAGACATGAACGAATGAAGAGCCGCGGGCGCGCCAGCGTGCATCTTCGCACCGGCGGCGCGTGTGCGCTGCCCCGATCAGCGGGGCAAAACGCCGCCTTTCGTGCGCCCGTCACGCGGCCCGTCGCGGGGCGTGGCGGGCGTGGCCGCCCCGTAGAATCGGCCGATGATCCAAGCCAAACAAGACCTGCTCGCCGCGCTCGGCGCCGCGATGGCCGAGGTCGAACCGGGCGCCACGCTGGCCGCCGCCTTCGAAACCCCGAAGCAGGCCGCGCACGGTGACTTCGCCTGCACCGCGGCGATGCCACTCGCCAAGTCGCTGAAGAAGAACCCGCGCGAGGTGGCCGCCGCGCTCGTCGAGGCCCTGAACCGCCAGCCGGCCGTGCAGCGCTGGGTCGACGCGCTCGAGATCGCCGGCCCCGGTTTCATCAACCTGCGCCTGAAGCCTGCCGCGCGGCAGGCGGTGGTGAGCGAAGTGCTGGCCGGTGGCGCACAGTTCGGGCTGCAGCCCGCGCGCGACGCCAAGGTGCTGGTCGAGTTCGTCTCGGCCAACCCGACCGGCCCGCTGCACGTGGGCCACGCGCGCCAGGCCGCGCTGGGTGACGCGATCTGCAACCTGTTCGAGACCCAGGGCTGGCGCGTCACGCGCGAGTTCTATTACAACGACGCCGGCGTGCAGATCGCGACGCTGGCGAATTCGGTGCAGGCGCGGTTGCGCGGCCTCAAGCCGGGCGATGCGCAGTGGCCCGAGTCGGCCTACAACGGCGAGTACATCGCCGACATCGCCGCCGATTTCCTGGCCGGCAAGACCGTGAAGGCCGACGACCGCGCCTTCACCGCGTCGGGCGATGCGAACGACCTCGACGGCATCCGCCAGTTCGCCGTGGCCTACCTGCGTCACGAACAAGACCTCGACCTGCAGGCCTTCGGCGTGCGCTTCGACCACTACTTTCTCGAGTCGAGCCTGTACTCGAGCGGGCGGGTCGACGACACGGTGCAACGCCTGATCGCCTCGAACAAGACCTTCGAGGAAGGCGGCGCGCTCTGGCTGCGCACCACCGACTACGGTGACGACAAGGACCGCGTCATGCGCAAGCAAGACGCCACCTACACCTACTTCGTGCCCGACGTGGCCTACCACGTGCAGAAGTTCGAGCGTGGTTTCGGCAAGGCCATCAACATCCAGGGCGGTGACCACCACGGCACCGTGGCGCGGGTGCGTGCCGGCGTGCAGGCGGCGGGCGCGGGCGTGCCGGCCGGCTACCCCGAGTACGTGCTGCACAAGATGGTCACCGTGATGAAGGGCGGCGAAGAGGTCAAGATCTCCAAGCGCGCCGGCAGCTACGTGACGCTGCGCGACCTGATCGACTGGACCAGCCGCGACGCGGTGCGCTTCTTCCTGCTCAGCCGCAAGGCCGACACCGAGTTCACCTTCGACGTCGACCTGGCGCTCAAGCAGAACGACGAGAACCCGGTGTTCTACGTGCAGTACGGGCACGCCCGCATCTGCTCGGTGATCCGCCAGTTCACCGACAAGGGCGGCGATCTCGCGGCACTGGGCAACGCGAAGCTGGCCCGGCTCACCGCGCCCAGCGAAGCGGCGTTGATGCTGAAGCTCGCCGCCTACCCGGCCATGCTGGCCTCGGCCGCCGCCGACCTGGCGCCGCACGACGTGGCGTTCTACCTGCGCGACGTGGCCAGCGCTTTTCACAGCTATTACGCGGCCGAACGCTTTCTCGTCGAAGATGCCGAGCTCGCGCAGGCCCGGCTGGCGCTGCTGGTCGCGACCCGGCAGGTCATTCAGAACGCGCTCGGCGTGCTCGGAGTGAGCGCGCCGGAGCGCATGTCCCGCGAAGGTGTGGCCGTCGAGATGGAAAACACATGACACTCCAGAGCAGTTCGAAACGCGCTTTCGCCAAAGCCTCGCAGCGCGGCGGTTTTGCCGTGGGCCTGATCGTCGGCCTGCTGATCGGCCTGGCGCTCGCGCTGGGCGTGGCGCTCTACGTGACCAAGGTGCCGGTGCCCTTCGTCAACAAGGTGCCGCAGCGCACGGCTGGGCAAGACGCGGCCGAGACCGAGAAGAACAAGAACTGGGACCCGAACAGCCCGCTCTACGGCAAGAACCCGGCCAAGCCTGCGAGCGCCGCGGCAGCGGCTTCGGCGCCGCCGGTCGTGGCCGGGCCGGCCTCGGCGGCCGCCTCCGCCGCCAAACCCTTGTCGCCGGCCGCCGCGCGCGACCCGGCAGCGATCCTGAGCGGCGCCGCTCCCGCGGCCCCTGCCCCGAAGGCGTCCACCCCCGCCGGCCCCGACCCTTTCGTCTACTTCGTGCAGGCCGGCGCCTATGGCAAGACCGAAGACGCCGAGCAACAGCGCGCTCGCCTGGCGATGATGGGCCTGGAATCGAAAGTGACCGAGCGCGAGCAGTCGGGCCGCACGGTGTACCGGGTGCGGCTCGGCCCGTTCGAGAAGAAAGACGACGCCGACAATGCCAAGGCCAGACTCGGCGATTCGGGCGTCGAGTCGGCGCTGGTGCGGGTGCAGCGCTGACCCGCTGCGCCAATGGCCTGAACTTTGCTCGGCGTCTGTGACTCTTTGTGTGCTGCGAACTTCGAGACCGGCTGGACCCCATGAACATGAAACGTCGTGAATTTTCTGCTGCGGTGATCGGTGCCGGTGTGGGTGCCGTTTCGGTGGCGGCCCACGCCCAGGGCGGGCCGGTCGAGGGCACGCATTACGTGCGGCTGAGCCAGCCGGTGCCGACCGCCGTGCCGGGCAAGATCGAAGTGATCGAGTTCTTCTGGTACGGCTGCCCGCACTGCAATGCCTTCGAGCCGGCGCTCGAACCGTGGGTCAAGCAGTTGCCGGCCGACGTGGCCTTCCGGCGCGTGCCGGTCGCGTTCAGCCAGGAGCCGTTCTTCGCGCACCAGCGCATCTACTACGCCCTCGAAAGCCTGGGGCAACTGCCGGCGTTGCACCGCCGGGTGTTCTACGCGATCCACAGCGACCGCCAGCGACTCGACAAGGCCGCCGACATTGCCGCCTTCATGGCGAAGAACGGCGTCGACGGCGCCAAGTTCAGCGAAGCCTTCGAGTCGTTCTCGGTCCAGACCAAGGCGCGCCAGGCGGCGCAGCTGTCGGCGGCCTACAAGATCGACGGCGTGCCGGCGATCGGCGTGCAGGGGCGTTACTACACCTCGGGGCCGCTGGCAGGCAACAACGAGAAGTCGCTGGCCGTCGCCGACTTCCTGATCGAGCGGGTGCGCAAGGGCGCGTAACCACTGCGGTGGCGCCCGGGCGGCCCATCGCTGTTCTACTTCGCGGGCTGCCAGAACCACATGAGCGCAGAACGCTGGCGGTTGACGGTCGAACTGCCCACCGCGACCACCTGCCCGCAGGCGTCGACCGCCAGGTGCCGGGCGCCTTCGTCGTTCGGCGTTCCCCACTGCTGCGAGGCCAGCAACCGCCCGCTCGGCGAGATCTTCATCAGGAACAGATCTGTCTCGCCGGCGGCAGGCCGGCCGGGCGCCACCGTACCCAGGGTCTCGCCGAACAGGTAGATGTTGCCGTCGGCGCCGACTTTCATGTCGGTCAGCCACTCCGAGTCGGGCGAGCCGAACTGCCAGGCCTGCAGCACGCTGCCGTCGGCAGCGGCCAGGCGGGCGACGAACGCGTCCTGCGCACCTTGGGCGTTGCCGCCCTGGAACGCGCCATACACGGTACCGGCGATCAGCAGCGTGCCGTCGGCCAGCACGGCGAGCGAGGCGATGTTGTCGAGCTGCGTGCCGCCGGGTCGAACATTCCACAGCACCCGCCCATCGGCGTCGAGCTTGCGCACGAACATGCCACGTTCCGGCCCCATCGCCACCGAGCCCGCCACGTAGGTGGCGTTGCCTTGCGCCGTGGATTCCACGGCCAGCGCGTCGATGATGTCGTCGACGCTGCTGGCGAACTGGTGTTGCCAGCGCAGTTGCAGCCGGTCGTTGGCGGTGCCCGCGTCCAGCCGTCTCAAGCGCAACGCAAACGGGTCGGGCCAGGCGGCAACGTAGTTGGTCGGCACGAAGATGTCGTCCTGGCCGGCGATGAGAATGTCACCGTCCTGCGCGATGGCCACGCGGCGCGGGTGCTGCGGGCTGGGGTTGCCGGCCTGGAAAAAGCGCCATGCGCTGCCCTGCGGACCGGCGTCGGCCCAGGCGACAAAGGTGTCGAACTGGCCGGCGTTGGCCGCCCCCGCGAAGGCGCCGGTGGTGCGGCCGGCCACCACCACCGTTCCCTGGGCGGTGACGGTGATGGCCTCGGCCACGTCGGTGCCGGGCGAGTCGAATTCGGAGCCGCTCTCCCACAGCAGCGTGCCGTCGGCCGCCAGCTGGCGCAACACGGCGCGGCTGTTGCCGCCCGGCTCGATGGTCGTGGCGCCGAGGCTGCCGCCGGCATAACCGGCGAGCCAGACCCGGTTCCGCGCGTCGACATGCACGTCGTTCCAGTCGTTCGAGGCCTCGCCCCGAAACCAGGTGATTTCGGCGGGCAGGTTCAGGCAATTCGACGGCGCGGGCGGTGGCGGGCTGCTGCCGGCGCCACCGCCGCCGCAACCGGCCGACAGCGCGAGCAGCGCCGCCCAGGCCCACCTGACGGGACTGCGGCCCGCGACGACGAACGAGTCAGGGATCACGTGGTGCTCCGGGGATACGAGGGGGTCCTTCGAGTGCCACGCACATGGCGTCGCTATCAGGACAGGCAGCGCGGCCGCGGAGGGGAGCCAGCTCGTTGATCCGCGAGCAAACCAACTCTGTGGGCTAGAATTTCTGCAAGTTTCATGCCTCTATGACCCCCACACTTCACGCTCTCTATCTTGGCGCAATCCCGGCCTGTCGCGGCGCCTTGGCGCTGGCGCTTGTGGGGGCTTTGGCGTGCCTTCCGGCCCAGGCTGAAAAGGCCGACCGCTTCAAGCCGCTGAACGTCGAGGCCGACCAGCCCGGCAAGATCGACCTGCAGAACCAGTTCGTCGTCTTCAACGGCAACGTGGTGGTGAGCAAGGGCACGATGCTGATCCGGGCCGATCGCATCGAAGTGCGCGAAACGCCGGGGGGGTACCACGCCGCGGTGGCGACGGGCTCGCCGGGCAAACCCGCCACGTTCCGCCAGAAGCGCGACGGCGTGGACGAATACATCGCCGGTGAAGCCGAAAAGCTCGAATACGACGGCAAGACCGACACGATCCGCTTCGTGACCAATGCTTCGGTGCGGCGCCTGCGCGGCGCGGCCGTGGCCGACGAGATCGCCGGCAACCTCGTCACCTACGACAGCACGACCGAAGTCTTCAGCGTCTCGGGCGGCGCCGCACCCACGGCCACCAACCCCGGCGGCCGCGTGCGCGCCGTGCTCACGCCGCGCGAAGGCTCGCAGGCGGCGGCCGAAGCCGCTTCGGCCGCGTCCGCCCCCACGCCGACGCTCAAGCTCAGCCCGGCGCTCGGAGAAAAACGTTGACCGTGGCGGAGGTGGGCGCATCGGCGCATCGGCTCGAAGCCCGCGGCCTGCAGAAGTCGTACGGCGCGCGCATGGTCGTGAAAGACGTGCACCTGGCCGTCGACAGCGGCGAGGTGGTCGGCCTGCTCGGGCCCAACGGCGCCGGCAAGACGACGAGCTTCTACATGATCGTGGGCCTGGTGCGTGCCGATGCCGGCGAGATCAGCATCGAAGGCGAGCGTGTCGACAGGCTGCCGATCCACAAGCGCTCGCGCATGGGCTTGTCTTACCTGCCGCAGGAAGCATCGATCTTCCGCAAGCTGACGGTCGAAGAGAACGTGCGCGCCGTGCTCGAGCTGCAGGTTGGCCCCGATGGCAAGGCGCTCAAGCCGGCGGTGATCGAAGAGCTGCTGAACGGCCTGCTGCGTGACCTGTCGATCGACAAGCTGCGCGCCTCGCCGGCACCGGCGCTGTCGGGTGGCGAGCGGCGCCGTGTCGAGATCGCACGCGCACTGGCCACGCAGCCCCGGTTCATCCTGCTCGACGAGCCGTTCGCCGGCGTCGACCCGATCGCGGTGCTGGAGATCCAGCGCATCATCAGTTTCCTGAAGAGCCGTGGCATCGGCGTGTTGATCACCGACCACAACGTGCGCGAAACGCTCGGCATCTGCGACCGCGCCTACATCATCAGCGAAGGTCGCGTGCTGGCCGAAGGCACGCCGACCGAGATCGTCGACAACGCCGACGTTCGCAAGGTCTACCTCGGCGAACACTTCCGCATGTGATGGGTTTTTCCGCATGAAGCCCACCCTGCAGTTCAGGCTCTCGCAGCATCTTGCACTCACCCCTCAGCTGCAGCAGTCGATCCGGTTGCTGCAACTCTCCACGCTCGAACTCCACCAGGAAGTCGAGCAGATGCTGGAGCAGAACCCCTTCCTCGAAGTCGAAGAAGACGCCGGTTCGGCCTTCGAGCCGCTGACCGAGCGCCTCACAAGCGCCGAACGCGCCGGCGAGCGCGAAACCGAGCGTGCGGCCGAGACCGGCTCCGAAGGCGGCGGCGACGAAGCCGCGCCGATTGACGCGGCCGACTTCGGCGGCACCGAGCGCGAAGACTGGGAAAACGGCACCGAGCGCGAAGACTTCGACGGCATCCGCGAAACCCCCGGCAAGGGCAGCACCAACAACGACAGTGACGAGTTCGACGGCCAGGACCGCGACGCCCCGCTGCCGAGCCTGCAAGACCACTTGCGCGATCAGCTCTCGAGCATGCGCCTGTCGCCGATGGACGCGGCCGCGGTGATGGTGCTGATCGAATCGCTGAACGACGACGGCTATCTCGACGACCCGCTCGAAGACATCGCCGCGCAGCTTCTCGGTGACGGCGCGTCCGAGCAAGACCGCGAAGACCTGCTCGAGCGCCTGCAGTGCGGCCTGCGCTTTCTGCAGAGCATGGAGCCGACCGGCGTGGGCGCGAGCAACCTCGGCGAATGCCTGACCCTGCAACTGCGCGCACAACCGCGCTGCGAAGCGCAGATGATCGCGATCATCGTCTGCAAGCATCATCTCGAGCTGCTGGCGCGCCGCGACCTGAAGAAGCTGATGGCCGCGACCGGTGCCGACGACGATCTGCTGCGCGAAGCGCAGGCGATGATCGTGGCGCTCGAGCCCAAGCCGGGCCGGCAGTTCGCGCGCGCCGAAGCCAACATCGTGATCCCCGACGTGATCGTGCAGAAGGCCGGGCGTGGCTGGAAGGTGGTGCTCAACCCCGACGTGATGCCCAAGCTGCGCATCAACGACCTCTACGCCAACGCGATCCGCCAGCAGCGTGGGGCAGGCTCGCGCAGCAACGGCGGCGAAGGTGCGGGCGCGGGCCTGAACACCCGGCTGCAGGAAGCACGCTGGTTCATGAAGAACATCCTGCAGCGCTTCGACACGATCCAGCGCGTGTCTCAAGCCATCGTCGAACGCCAGAAGAGCTTCTTCACGCACGGTGCGATCGCGATGAAGCCGCTGGTGCTGCGCGAGATCGCCGACGAGCTCGGCCTGCACGAGTCGACCATCTCGCGCGTGACCACCGCCAAGTACATGGCCACGCCCTACGGCACCTTCGAGCTGAAGTACTTCTTCGGTTCGTCGCTCAACACCGAAGCCGGCGGCAACGCGTCGAGCACGGCCGTGCGCGCGCTGATCAAGCAGATCGTCGCAGCCGAGAACCCGGCCAAGCCGCTCTCGGACAGCCAGATCTCGCAGATGCTCGACGAGCAGGGCATCCAGGTCGCGCGGCGCACCGTGGCCAAATACCGCGACGCGCTGAAGATCGCGCCCACGCAGTTGCGAAAGGCGATGTAGCTCCATGCCGCTGCCCCTGTTCCTGCCCTGCGCCGCCGGCGTCGAAGCGCTGCTCGCCGACGAAGTGCAGCGCGTGCTGCCGAAGGCCGACGTGCACGCCGCCCGCGGCGGCGTGGCGCTGGCGGGCGACCCGCTCGAAGTGATGACGCTCAACCTCGAGAGCCGGCTCGCGCAGCGGGTACTCGTCGAAGTGGCGCACGGCTCCTACCGCGACGAGAACGACGTGTACGAACTCGCACGCACCGTCGACTGGTCGGAGTGGATCACGCCGCAGCACACGCTGCGTGTCGACACCACGGCGCACCGCAGCCCGCTCAAGAGCCTCAACTTCGCAGCGCTGCGTGTGAAGGACGCTGTTTGCGACCAGCTGCGCGAAGCCACCGGCGAGCGCCCGAGCGTGGACACGCAGCAGCCCGACCTGCAGCTCGTGTTGCACCTCGGTGAACTCGAGGCCACGCTGTATGTCGACAGCTCGGGAGAGTCGCTCTTCAAGCGCGGCTGGCGCGAAGACAAGGGCGACGCGCCGCTGAAAGAAACGCTGGCCGCCGCGATGCTCGCCGCGGCCGGGTGGCGTGGCACGCCGACCGAAGGCGGCGCGCTGCACGACCCGTGCTGCGGCTCGGGCACGATCGCGATCGAAGCGGCGCAGATCGCCTGCGGCGTGGCGCCGGGGCTCAAGCGCCGCTTCGCGTTCGAGCGCCTGATGCCTTTCGCGACCGAAGCGATGCGCTCGCAACTGCAACGCCTGCGCAGCCTGGCCCAAGCGCGCATCCACGCGAGCGCGGTGCCGATCTTCGCGAGTGACGTGTCGTTCCGCATGGTCGACTTCGCGCGTCGCAACGCGCAGCGCGCTGGCGTGGACGCAGCCATCACTTTCAACGGCGGCGATGCGCTCGAACGGCCTGCTCCCGAGTTGCCGCCCGGCATGCCCGGCACACTGATGATCAACCCGCCGTACGGCGAGCGCATCGAAGTCGGTGGCAAGGCCGCGCGCGCGTCGGCCGAAGACAGGGACACGCCGAGCGACTTCTTCCCGCGTCTGGCCTCGCACTGGAAACACGCCTACACGCAACACGCCGCTGGCTGGACGGCCTATGTGCTCAGCCCCGACATGAAGCTGCCGAGCGCGATGCGGCTGAAAGAATCGCGCCGCGTGCCCATGTGGAACGGGCCGATCGAGTGCCGGCTGTTCCGCTTCGACCTGGTGGCTGGCTCGGCACGCAAGCGCTGACGCGGCGCGGGCCGCGGTGCCCGCTCAGCGCCCTTGAGAGAGCTGCGACAGCTGCGCGAGCAGGTCGTCCATGCCGCCGAGGCCCCCGGCAGGCGCATGGCCCTGGGGCGTGAGCCGGTCCACCACCTGCGGCAACACCTGCGAGAGCCGCCCCGCCGCTTCTTCGTGCGACAGGCCGAGCTGCGCCGCGAGGTCGCTGATCATGTCGGAGCCGAGCACGTCGGTGAGCTGCCCGCCCGAGATCGGCGCGTTCTGCCCCGGGCCGATCCACGAGCCGATCACATCGCCGAGGCCGCCCTGCGTGAACTTGCCGATCAGGTCGCCGAGCCCACCGCCGGCGCCGCCCTGGCCTTGACCGTTCGCGAGCATCGCGATCACCGCGTTCAGCAACGCGCCTTGCGCGCCGCCACCGCCTTGCTGCCCGCCCAGGCCACCCGCCACCGCACCGATCACCGAATCAAGCAAGCCCATGACCCACCCCTTCAAGTTGAGAGACCATTCTGAGCACCACGGCGCAGCAAGGCGAGCCACGCGAGCGCCGCGCCGGCCAGCAGCACCGGTACGATCGAGCCGAGGTTCAGCAGCGTCCAGCCTTGCGTGGTGACGAGCGCGCCCGAGCTGAACGACGTGACGGTCATGGTCGTGAAGATCACCGTGTCCATCGCCGCTTGTGCCGTGGTCTTTTCTTCCGGCTTGTAGGCCTCGGTGAACAAGGTCGTGCCCCCGATGAACAAGAAGTTCCAGCCCACGCCGAGCGCGAACAGCGCCACCAGGAACTGCATCAGGTCGACCCCCGACAGCGCCACGGCAATGCACACCACGTTGAGCGCCACGCCCACGGCCATCACCGGCAGACAGCCGAAACGCTTGATCAGCGAGCCGGTGAAGAAGCTCGGCACGAACATGCCGAGCACGTGCCACTCCAGCACCAGCGCCGCGCTCTTGAACGGGTGCGCGCATTGCGACATGGCGATCGGCGTGGCCGCCATCAGCAGGTTCATCACGCCGTAACCCAAGGCACAGCCCATCACCGCGACGATGAACACCGGCTGTCGCGCGATCTCGCGCAGCGGCCGGCCGGGCCGCGTGGCGCTCGGCAGGGGCAGCGGCGGAAAGTTGATGAACGACAGCACCAGCAGCGCGAGCAAGGCCACGCCCACGAGCGCGGCGTACGCGCCGGCGAAGGCGACGGGAAAGTAGTCGCGTGTCGCGCTCGCCAGGTTCGGCCCGGCCACGGCGCCGATGATGCCGCCCGCGAGCACCCACGAGATCGCACGTTCCTTGAACGCCGGCGCGACGATCTCCGTCGCGGCAAAACGGTACAAGCCGGCGTTCGCGTTGTAGTAACCCGCCAGCATCGTCGCACCGACCAGCAACCAGAACTGATGCGCCACGGCCGCGTAGGCACACAGCCCGGTCGACACGATCGCCACACCCAGGCCGGCCTGGAACGCGCGCTTGCGGCCCCACGCGCGCTGGTGCCGCGCCACCAGCCCGGCACACAAGGCACCGCCCGCCACGTAACCGGTGACCGGCAGCGTCGCCATCCATGGGCTCGGCGCGAGGCTCAGGCCGACGAGCCCGTTGATCGCGATGAAGGTGACGTTGTTGATGAGAAACAGGCCCTGGCAGAGCGTGAGCAACAGCAGTTGCAGGTTCATCGGACTCCTTGGGCACTCAGGGCCAGGTGGGCGAGCAGCGCCAGCGGCGCGGTGTCGGCGCGCAGCACGCGCGGGCCGAGCGAAACAGCCTGGAAGCCGGCGGCGGCGGCCGCATTTTCTTCGCCTTCTGTCAAACCGCCTTCCGGGCCGCTCAGCGAGATCAGCGCCTTCGGCGGCGCCAGCCGGTGCAGCGGCTGCGCGTCGCGCAGGCTCAGCACCCAGCGCGCGCCATCGGCCGCGGCGCCCAGGCTCGCGAGCCAGTCGCCCAGCGACAGCACCGGCTCGATCTGTGGCACACGGGCACGCCCGCTCTGCTCACAGGCCGCGACGGCCACGCCTTGCCAGTGCGCCAGCTTTTTCTGCGCCCGCTCGCCCGCCAGGCGCAGCACCGAGCGCTCGCACATCAGGGGCTGGACTCGAGCCACACCAAGCTCGGTGGCTTTCTCGATCAGGCCGTCCATGCGTTCGTTGGCCGGAACACCGAGCGCCAGCGTGATGGGCAGCGCGAGTTCGCGCTCGACCCGGGTGGCCGCGCCGAGTTCGACCGCCACGTCGCTGCGGCCCATCTGCACGACACTGGCCAGCCACTCGACCCCGTCACCGTTGAAGAGCGTGATGGCCGCACCGGGTTGCAGGCGCAGCACCTGGACATGGCGCGCGGCGCCGGGCGGCAAGGAGAGTCTCGAGCCGGCCTGCAATGGCTGGTCGATGAAAAAACGCGGCGGCATGCAGCGAGTGTGCCTCAGCACGCATGCAGCTCAGCCGCGCACCATCCTCCTGATGCGCACGCGCCAGCGCCGCACCACCGCCCGCACGCTGAGCCACCACGCCGAGCTGTCGATCGCGGCCCTGACACGCGCCTTGGTCGTGCGCCACCAGCCCATGGCCCGCGCGAACCAAGCAATCTGCATCAGCTGCGGCTCGGTCAGGACGAAGAGGCGCCCGACCAGCGCCGTGCCGAGCACTTTGGCGGCCACGATGACCGACAGGCCGAGCAGGGCGCTGCCCTTGTGGATCAGCCACAGCGCCAGCAGCTTGACCGGAAAGAGCAGCACCGCAGGCACCAGGAAGAGCACCAGCGCCCAGCGGCTCGGCACCCGCACGATGCGCGCTTCCAGCCGCGCGAGCGGCGGCCACTTCGCCAGCCGCGCGGCCCAGGCCGTCAGCGGGCGCCAGCCCCACTCTTCGAGGAACAGCACCACGGCGGCCAGCGCGAGCATCAGGCCACGCAGCAGCCGCCACAGCCCCTTGAAGAACGTCATGCGCTGCGTCTCAACCAGTCGCCGACGATCGAGGCCGTGCAGGCGCTCGCCACGCTGTCGATGAAGCGCGAGAAGTCGACGTGCGCGCTGTCGTCGGCCCGGTCCGAGATGCAGCGCAGCACCGCGAACGGCACGCCCGATTCGGCGCACACCTGCGCCACGGCCGCGCCTTCCATCTCGACCGCCAGCGCGTCGGGCAACAACTCGCGCAGGGCCGTGCTCTGGGCCGCGCTCGAGACGAAGAGGTCGCCACTGACCACGAGCCCGCGGTGCAGGCGCGCCTGCTCCAGCTTGAAGGCCTGCACCGTGGCGGCACCGAGCAAGGCATCGGCGCCGTCGAGGCAACGTTGCGCGGCAGCGGCGAGCGCGTCGGTCAGCGACGTGTCGGCATCGAAGTGCGAACGCCCGCTCGATGGCACCTGGAAGCGCGGGAACAGCGGTGAAGCGTCGAAGTCGTGCTGCAGCAGTTGCTGCGCCACCACCACGTCACCCACGTTCACGCCGGTGCCCAGGCCACCGGCCACACCCGTCATCACCAATGCGCGGGCGCGGAAGCTGTGGAGCAGCAGCGTGGTGGTGGTGGCCGCGGCCACCTTGCCGATGCCCGAGAGGGCCAGCACGACCGGGTGCCCGTGCAGTTCGCCCACATGGAAGCTGCGGCCGGCCAGCTCGACACGACGAACCTGGCCCAGCAGGGGCAGCAAGGCCCGCAGTTCCTGGTGCATGGCGCTGACGATCGCCAGCGGCGCGGCTTCTCCGATGGGGGCTGCCGGCACGGCCCGTGGCGCGCCCCGGCCCTCAGCCGCCGAACAGCGCGCGCTGCGCCGCGGCCGCAGCGGCTTCGCCCTTGCGCTCGCGGATCTGCTCGATGGTGCGCTGGGCCACGGCCTGCAGTTCCTGTGCGGTGCCGGCCTTTTCGACCGCGAGCGTCAGCACGAAGCCGCGCAGGCCGAGCTCTTTCGAGATCATCTGCGTGAGCGTGGCGGTGAACTGCGCGTAGTCGAGCGGCACGTCGACGCTGGCCGGCGGGGCTTCTGCCACCGGCGCGCTGCCCGAGCGGGCTTGCTGCGTGGCACCGCGCCCGCTCGGCGCCAGCGGCGCGATCAGGCCCAGCCCGTGCAAGTCGACGAAGTCTTTGGCCGAGATGCCGGCCAGGTTGGCGAGCAGCATCTCTTCGGTCTTGACGCCGTCGATCACGAGCAACAGGTTGCGCTGCGGCCGCTCCTTGACGACGTTGCGTGCCTGAATCTCGATTCGCCCGGCTTCGGTCTTGGTCCAGATCACCGATATGTTCCTGTCAACGCCCTGCGCGCTTCCCTCGTGGGGTGGCGCTGCAAAAGCGTGAATGTATCAGTCTGGAACAGCCAGAAGGCGGTCAATCTTCACGCTCGTGTGGTCGTTGGCTCAAGCTTTGTCGCGCAGCTCACGGCGCAGGATCTTGCCGACCGGCGTCTTCGGCAGGTCGGCGCGGAACTCCACGACCTTGGGCCGCTTGTAGCCGGTGAGGTTGGCCTCGCAATAGGCCCGCACATCGGCTTCGGTCACGGCCGGGTTGCTCTTCACGATCACGAGCTTGACGGCTTCACCGGCCTTCGCGTCGGCGATGCCGACCGCCGCACACTCGAGGATGCCGGGCATCTGCGTGACCACGTCTTCGACTTCGTTCGGGTACACGTTGAAGCCGCTCACCAGGATCATGTCTTTCTTGCGGTCGACGATCTTGAAGTAGCCGCGCTCGTCGACCACGCCGATGTCGCCGCTGCGGAAGAAATGGTCGCCCGTCATCACCTTGGCGGTTTCATCGGGCCGCTGCCAGTAGCCGGCCATCACCTGCGGGCCGCGGATGCAGATCTCGCCCGGGGTGCCGAGCGGCACTTCGGCGCCGTCGTCGTCGAGCAGCTTGAGTTCGGTGTTGGGCATCGGCAGGCCGATGTTGCCGCTGTACGAGGTGCTGTCGACCGGGTTGCAGGTGGCCGACGGGCTGGTTTCAGAGAGGCCGTAGCCTTCGACGATCGGGCAGCCGGTCTTTTCGAGCCACAGCTTGGCGGTGGCGCTCTGCACCGCCATGCCGCCACCGACCGAAATCACGAGGCCGCTCCAGTCGACGCTGCTGAATTCCGGGTGGTGTGCCATGGCGTTGAAGAGCGTGTTCACGGCCGGGAAGCTGTGGAACTTCTCGCCCGCCAGTTCCTTGAACATGGCCGGCAGGTCGCGCGGGTTGGCGATCAGGATGTTGCAGCCGCCCATGCGCATGGCCAGCATCATGTTCGTGTTGAAGCCGAAGATGTGATAGATCGGCAACGCGCAGATGGTCACGATCTGCTGGCCCGCCGGGATCTTCTTCAGCGCCGGCTGGTACCAGGCTTCGGCCTGCAGGATGTTGGCCACCAGGTTGCGGTGCAGCAGCACCGCGCCCTTGCTCACGCCGGTGGTGCCGCCGGTGTACTGCAGCACCGCGATGTCGTCGGGCCCGACCTGCGCCGGCTTGAAGCTCTTGCCACGCCCTTGCGAAATGGCGGTGTTGAACGGCACGGCACCGGGCAGGTCGAAGGCCGGCACCATCTTCTTCACCTTGCGCACCACGTAGTTGACGATCATCGACTTCGGGAAGCCGAGCATGTCGCCGAGCGCCGTGACGATGATCTTCTTGGTGGGCACATTCGCGATCACCTGCTGCAGCGTGGTCGCGAAGTTCTCGACGATGACGATCGCCTTGGCACCCGAATCCTTCAACTGGTGTTCGAGTTCGCGCGGCGTGTAGAGCGGGTTCACGTTCACCACCACGTAGCCGGCGCGCAGGATCGCCGCCACCGCCACCGGGTACTGCGGCACGTTGGGCAGCATGATCGCAACGCGGTCGCCCTTCTCGAGACCGAGCGACTGCAGGTAGGCGGCCATCGCCCGCGACGCATCGTCGACCTGCGCGAAGGTGATCGCCTTGCCCATGAACTTGTAGGCCACCCGCGATCCGAACTTCTTGAAGCTCTCGTCGAGCAAGGCGACCAGCGAGGCGTATTGCTCCACGTTGATCTCGGCCGGCACGCCGGCGGGGTACTGCTTCAACCAGGTCTTTTCCATCAGGGGCTCCCTCAACCAGCGCGGATTTTGACGGAGCGCAGCCACGCCCGGCCTAGGGTTTTTCGATACGTGGGCCGGCACCGTGACGGGGCAGGCCCTCGTCCTTCGGCGCGCAGTTTCAATCACCCGTGGTCCATTCCACCTGCGCACCCAATGCGTTCAGGTTGTCGACGAAGCGTGGGTGGGCGCGGCGTATCGGCAGCGCGTTCAGGATCGTCGAACGGCCTTCGATGCTGGCCGCCAGCATGAACAGCGCGATCGCCACGCGGATGATGTAGGGGCTCTCCACACGGGCGGGAACCAGCGCCTTGCCACCGTGGACGATGAGCCGGTGCGGGTCGCAAAGCAATGCATCGGCGCCGAACTTGCCGAGCTCCGGGCTCCAGTCCAGCGCACCTTCGTAAACCTTGTTCCAGAACATCACGGAGCCCTCGGCGCGCACACCCAACGCGATGAAGATCGGCAGCAAGTCGGCCGGCACATAGGGCCAGGGCGCGGCCTCGACCTTCTGCAGCAGGTTCGCGGTGAGCGTCGGGCGGACCTTCAACGGCCCGCTCACGTGGGCTCGGCTGCAACCGTTGTGGTGTTCGAGTTCGACGCCGAACTTCGCAAAGCTGCGGTCGAGGAGCGGGAACTGCAGCGATGCGCCGTTCTGCACGGCCACGTCGCCACCGGTGATCGCGCTCAGCGCGAGAAAGGTGGCCACCTCGTGAAAGTCGTCGTCGAAGCTGTATTCGGCGCCGCCGAGCGCGTCCACACCGTCGACGAGCAGCTGAGAGCTGCCGGCACCGGCGATGCGCGCGCCCATCAACCCGAGGAACGCACACAGCTCCTGCACATGCGGCTCGCAGGCGGCGTTGGTGAGCCGCGAACGGCCCTGCGCCAGCACCGCGCAGAGCAGGAAGTTTTCGGTCGTGGTGACCGACGCGTAGTCGAGCCAGTGTTCGCTGGCGGCGAAGCGCCTGCGCGCACGAATGCTCAACACGCCCGGTTCGAGACCCACCTCGGCGCCGAAGGCGCGCAGCACGTCGATGTGCGGGTCGAGCTCGCGCACACCCAGCGTGCAGCCGGTGACGTCGTCTTCGAGCCGCACGCGCCCGAAGCGCCGCAGAAGGGCCGGCACCAGCATGATCGACGAGCGCATGCCGGTCGGCACCCGGGCGCTGCCGGCGCCCTGCCGGCCGCCGTGCTGCAGCTTCAGCGTGCCGCTGACGAAGTCCATTTCGACCGACGAACCGAGCTCGCGGAAGAAGCTGAGCAGCTTGCGCACGTCGGTGATGTCAGGCACACGATGCAGCAGCACGGGCTCGTCGGTCAGCAGGCTGGCGCACAGCACCGGCAACACCGCGTTCTTGTTGGCCGAAGGAACGACGTGGCCCCGCAAGGGGCGGCCGCCGTGCACGATCAGGTGGCTCATGGAAAGATCCGCGCTGTGGAGGTGCGCACAGTCTTGCCGGCACCGGTGAACCCGGTATGAAGTGTGTGAAGCCACTGTGAAATGCCCTTGCCGTGCGGCGCCCCCGACCCGACACTGCACTCACACAGCCAGGAGACGAGCCCATGACGCAGGTTCTGCGCACACCGGAAGAGCGCTTTTTCGGCCTGCCCGGCTATGCGTTCGCGGGCCGTTACCTCGACGGCCTCGAAGCCTGCCCGGGCGTTCGGATTCACTGCCTGGACGAAGGCCCGCAAAACGCGGCGCGTGTTTTCCTCTGCCTGCACGGCCAACCGACGTGGAGCTACCTCTACCGCCACATGATCCCGGTCTTCACCGCGGCCGGGCACCGCGCGGTCGCGCCCGATCTGGCTGGCTTCGGCAAGAGTGACAAGCCGGCAGACGACAGCCGCTACACCTACGACTTCCACCGTGCGATGCTGTGCGAGCTGGTGGAGCGGCTCGATTTGCGCGGCATCGTGCTCGTGGTGCAAGACTGGGGAGGCCTGCTGGGGCTGACACTGCCGATGCAGGCGCCCGAACGTTATGCCGGCCTGCTCGTCATGAACACCATGTTCGCGACCGGCGATGTGCCGCTCGGTCAAGGCTTTCTCGACTGGCGCGCCTACAACAACAAGAACCCCGACATGGCCGTTGGCAAGCTCATGGCGCGCTCGTGCCCCCATCTCACACCGGCCGAAGTGGCGGCCTACGACGCGCCGTTTCCCG
Source organism: Rhizobacter sp. (assembly GCF_032229685.1). Classification (GTDB taxonomy): domain Bacteria; phylum Pseudomonadota; class Gammaproteobacteria; order Burkholderiales; family Burkholderiaceae_C; genus LMDS01. The sequence continues at coordinate 50,740 of NZ_JAVTWP010000025.1, forward strand.
ACGCTTCCTACAAGGCCGGCGTGCGCCGGTTTCCCAACCTCGTGCCCGACCATCCCGGGGCCGAAGGCGCCGCGCTGTCACGCCAGGCGCGTGAATGGTTCCGCACCGAATGGCAAGGCAGGAGCTTCATGGCCGTCGGCATGCAAGACCCGGTGCTCGGGCCGGTGGTGATGCGCTCCGTGGCCGCGCAGATTCGCGGCTGTCCAGCGCCGATGGAAGTGGCCGAGGGTGGCCACTTCGTGCAGGAATGGGGCGCGCCGATCGCCAGCGCCGCGCTCAAGGCGTTGTCGTAGCCGCGCCCTGGCGCCAGCCGCCGCCGAGCGCCTGGATCAACGCGATGGCCGCAGCCTGCCGGCTCGCGGCCAACTGAGACAAGGTGCGGCGCGCGCTCAGCGCTGAAGCCTGGGCCGTCACGACCTCGGTGTAACTCACCTGCCCGGCCTTGTAGCGGTTGAGCAGTTGCTGTTCTGTCAGGTCGGCCGCCGCCGACGCGGCGCGGCGCAGCTCGGCCTGCTCGGCGAGTGCGCGGCTGGTCGAGAGCTGGTCTTCGACAGCCTGAAAGGCGCTGAGCACGGTCTGCCGGTAGCGCGCCACGGCCACGTCGCGCGCGGCTTCGGCGCCTTCGACACGCGCTGCCGTCGCCCCCGCGTCGAACAGGGTTTGCGCCACCGACAAGCCCAGCGACCACAGGCTCGTCGACGCACCGAACAGGTCGGCCACGCGGCTGCCGCTGTTGCCGATGGAGCCGCTCAGGCTCAGGCTCGGGAAGTAGGCCGAACGCTGGATGCCGATCTGCGCGTTGGCCGCGGCCACCGCACGTTCGGCGGCAGCGATGTCGGGGCGGCGCTGCAGCAGTTCCGACGGCACGAACAGCGGCACCGCTGGCACGGCCATGGTCCACACCGCGACCGGCAGCGTGAACTCGGCCGGCGCCTTGCCGACCAGCACCGCGATCGCGTGTTCGAGCTGGGCCCGCTGGTTGCTCAGCGTGGCGATGTCGGCACGGGTGTTCGCGAGTTGCGTCTGCGCCTGCAGCACGTCGGTGCGCGGCGCGATGCCGGCGTCGTAGCGGTTCTGCGTGATCGTGAGCGAGCGTTCGAGGCCTTCGACCGTGCTGCGAACGAGCGCCAGCTCGGTGTCGGCATCGCGCAGCGAGAAGTAATTGGTCGCGAGCTCGCCCTGCGCCGACAAGCGCGCGGCCGCGAGCTCGGCATCACTCGCCTGCGCGTTCGCCTGCGCGCTCTCGACACCGCGCCCGAGCTTGCCCCAGAGGTCGGGCGCCCAGCTCGCGCCGAGGCCGAGCTGCAGGCTGCTCGCCGTGGCGGTGGCACCGCCGCCACCACTGCGGCGCGCGCTGCCGTCGAGCGTGATCTGCGGGAACAGCGACGCTCGCTGCTCGCGCACCAGCGCCCGTGCCTGCGCATAGGCCGCAACCGCGGCGGCCACGTTCTGGTTCGACACCTCGACCTGCCCGGCCAGCGCGTTCAGCTCTGCGTCGCCGAACAGTTGCCACCACGGCCCACGGTCGAGCGTGTCGGCCGGCGCAGCCGGGAACCAGCCGGCATCGGCCTGGGGTGCTTCCTTGAAAGCTGCCGGTGACGGGGAGTCGGGTCGCCGGTAGTCGGGGCCGACGGCACAGGCCGACAGCACTGCAGCCACGGCGAGCAGCGCCGGCGTCGAACGAAAGCGCGAAAGGTGTGGTGTGTTCATGTCGATTCGGCCGGGGTCAGCGGGCCGTCGCCCACGCGGCTCAGGTGGCGCTCGTCGGCGCCGCGGCGGCGCAGCTTGTCGAGCAGCAGGTAGACGACCGGCGTCGTCAGCAGGGTCAGCAATTGGCTCGCGATCAGGCCGCCGATGATGGCCACGCCGAGCGGCTGGCGCAGCTCGGAACCTTCACCGAAGCCGATGGCCAGCGGCAGCGCACCGAGCGCCGCGGCGAGCGTGGTCATCAGGATCGGCCGAAAGCGCAGCAGGCAGGCTTCACGCACCGCGTCGAAGGCACTGAGGCCGCGCGAACGTTCGGCGTCGAGCGCGAAGTCGATGATCAGGATCGCGTTCTTCTTGACGATGCCGATCAGCAGGAACACGCCGATCAGCGCGATGATCGAGAACTCCATCTTGAACAGCAGCAACGCGAGCACCGCGCCCACGCCGGCCGAAGGCAGCGTCGACAGCACCGTGATCGGGTGGACCAGGCTTTCGTACAGGATGCCGAGCACGATGTAGATCACGACGATGGCCGCGATGATCAGCAGCGTCTGCTGGCCTTGCGACTGGCGCGCTGCCAGCGCGGTGCCGGCAAAGGCGCCGCGCACGTTGGTGGGCATCGCGATGTCGGCTTCGATCTGTGCGATCTCGCGGCTCGCGTCGTCGAGTGTCGCCCCCTCGGCAAGATTGAACGAGACCGTGGTGGCGAGTTCACCGTCCTGGTGGTTGATCGAGGTCGGCGTGGACTCTTCGCTGAACTTGGCCACGGCCGAGAGCGGCACCAGCGAGGTCACGCTGTTGGCGAGCGCGTTGCCGGTCGACGCGTCGCGCGAGCCGGGGTTCGCGGAAACGGCCGTCGTCGTCGATGTGCTGGCGGTCGTCGCGGCGGCACCCGGTGCCACGCTGCCCACCGGCGTCTTCGCCACCACGTACACGTCGCGCAAGGCGTTCGGTCCGGTCGTGTAGCGCGGGTGCCATTCCATCACCACGTGGTACTGGTTCAGCTCGTCGTAGATGGTGGCGACCTGGCGCTGGCCGAAGGCGTCGTACATCGCGGCGTTCACGGCGGTGGAGCTGATGCCGAGCTTGGCCGCGCTGTCACGGTCGACCTTCACCATGGTCTCGACGCCGTTCTCGGCCTGGTCGGTGTCGACATCGAGCATCGTGGTGGCGTTGTATTTCATCGCGTCGGCGAGTTTGGTCGCCCAGGTTTTCAGGTCGGCCAGGTTGTCGCTCTTCAGCGTGTACTGGTAGGTCGAGTTGCTGGAACGGCCGCCGGCGCGCACGTCTTGCACCGGCCCGAGAAAGACCGACAGGCCGGTCACTTTCGCGAGCTGCGGGCGCAGCCGGGCGATCACGGCCAGGCCCTTGTCGGTGCGCTGGCCGGCGGGCTTCAGGTTCACGAACATGAAGCCGCCGCCCGAGCGCCCGCCGCCAGTGAAGCCGACCACCGTGGCCACGGCCGGGTCGGCGCGAATGATGTCGACGACCTGGCGCAGCTTCGTGCCCATCTCTTTCGACGAGATGCTCTGGTCGGCACGCAGGCCGCCGTTCAGTTGCCCCGTGTCCTGCTGCGGGAAAAAGCCCTTCGGCGCGGCGGCGAACAGGTAGACGTTCAGGCCGATCACGGCGAGCAGGATCAGCATCACCAGGCCCTTGCTCGCCAGGGCCCAGTCGAGGCTGTGCTCGTAGCCGCGCAGCACCCAGCCGTAGACCCGCTCGGCGCTCCGCGCCACGCGCCCCGGCGGCTTGGCCTGCGCGCCACCCTCTGGCAGGAACCACGCGCACATCATCGGCGTGGTGGTCAGCGAGATCACGAGCGAGATCATCACCGCCGCCGAGAGCGTGATCGCGAACTCGCGGAACAGGCGGCCAGTCTGGCCTTCCATGAACAGCAGCGGAATGAACACCGCCACCAGCGAGACACTGATCGACAGCACCGTGAACCCGACCTCTTTCGCACCGAGCAGCGCCGCTTCCATGCGCCCCATGCCGGCCTCGACGTGGCGCGCGGTGTTCTCGAGCACCACGATCGCGTCGTCGACGACGAAGCCGGTCGCGACCGTGAGTGCCATCAGGCTCAGGTTGTTGAGCGAGAAGCCGAGCAGGTACATCACGCCGAAGGTGCCGAGCAGCGCCACGACCGTGGCCACCGCCGGGATCACCGTGGCGCGCGTGCTGCGCAGGAAAGCGCTGACGACCACGATCACGAGCGCGATCGAGATCAGCAGCGTGACCTCGATCTCGCGCAGCGAAGCGCGGATCGAGTTGGTGCTGTCCGACGCGACCTGCAGTTGCACGTCGGCGGGCAGCTGCGCCTGCAATTCGGGCAGCAGCGCGCGCACGCCGTCGACCGTCTCGATCACGTTCGCGCCCGGTTGCCGGGTGACGAGGATGACGATCGCCGGCTCGCCGTTGAAGAGGCCCAGCGTGCGCTCGTTCTCGACGCCGTCGACCACTTCGGCCACGTCTTGCAAACGCACCGCCGAACCGTTGCGCCAGGCCACCACCATCGCCGCGTAGTCCGCAGCGCGGCGCGCGGCGCCCTGGGTGTAGATCTGCAGCCGTCGCCCGTCGCCTGCGATCTCGCCCTTCGGCCGGTTCGCGTTGCTCGCCTGAATGGCCGCACGGACGTCTTCGGTGCTGATGCCGAACTTGTTCAAGGCGAACGGCAACAACTCGACCCGCACCGCCGGCAGCGAGCCGCCGCCGATCTCGACATCGCCCACACCTTCGACCTGCGCCAGGCGCTGGCTGACGATGTTGGACACGGCGTCGTAGATCTGCCCCGGCGTCTTCGTCTTCGAGGTGAGCGCCAGGATGATGATGGGCGCGGCCGACGGGTTGGCCTTGCGGTAGGTCGGGTTGCTGCGCAGCGTGGCCGGCAGGTCGACGCGCGACGCGTTGATCGCCGCCTGCACCTCGCGCGCCGCGCCGTCGATGTTGCGGTTCAGGTCGAACTGCAGCGTCACACGGGCCGAGCCCGAGCCGCTGTTCGAGGTCATCTCGTTCACGCCGGCGATCGTGCCGAGGTGGCGCTCCAGCGGCGTGGCCACACTCGTGGCCATCGTCTCCGGGCTCGCGCCCGGCAGGCTGGCGCTGACCGAGATCGTCGGGAAGTCGACCTGCGGCAGCGGCGACACCGGCAACACGAAGAACGCGCCGATGCCGGCGAGCGCCACGCCCACGGTGAGCAGCACCGTGGCGATCGGCCGGCGGACGAACGGGCTCGAGAGATTCACGCTGCCGTCTCCGGCGCCGCGCTGGCGGCACGCGGCTTGGAGCCACGCAGCCGCTGGCCGAGGTTGTCGAACGCGAGGTAGATCACCGGCGTGGTGAAGAGCGTGAGCAGCTGGCTCACCACCAGCCCGCCGAAGATCGCGAGGCCCAGCGGCCGGCGCAGCTCGGAGCCTTCACCCCAGCCCAGCATCAGCGGCAACGCAGCGAACAGCGCCGCCAGCGTCGTCATCAGGATCGGCCGGAAGCGCAGCATCGCCGCCTGGTGGATCGCCTCGCGCGCCGCCATGCCCTGGTGGCGTTCGGCGTCGATCGCGAAGTCGATCATCATGATCGCGTTCTTCTTCACGATGCCGATCAACAGGATGATGCCGATGATGCCGATCACGCCGAGGTCGTTGCCGGTCAGCATCAGCGCGAGCAACGCGCCCACGCCGGCCGAAGGCAGCGTCGACAGGATCGTCAGCGGGTGCACGTAGCTTTCGTACAGCACGCCGAGCACGATGTAGACGCAGATCACCGCCGCGAGAATGAGCCAGAGCTGGTTCGTCAGCGAGCGTTCGTAAGCGCCCGAGGCGCCGAGGAAGGTCATGCTCACGCTGCTCGGCAGGCCGATGTCTTTCGCGGCCTGGCGCACCGTGTCGACCGCCGCGCCCAGCGACACGCCCGGCGCGGTGTCGAAGTTCAGCGTGCTCGCCGGGTACTGTGCGACGTGCGTGATCTGCAGCGGCGCGCGCTGTTCGGTGATGGTCGCAAAAGCCGAGAGCGGCGTCGCCTCGCCGGAGCCGGTCTTCAGGTTCAGCTGGCCGAGCGACTGCGCGTTGGTCAGCAGGCCGGGCTTGGCTTCGAGGATCACGCGGTACTGGTTGGTCTCGGTGAAGATGGTCGAGACGATGCGCTGGCCGAAGGCGCTGTAGAGCGCGTCGTCGACTGCGCTCGCGGTGATCGACAGGCGCGAGGCCGTGTCGCGGTCGACCGCGATGTAGGCCGCCAGGCCCTCGGCGCCTGCGTCGCTGCTGACGTTGCGCACGGTGCCGGTTGCGCCCTGCAGTTGCGCGACGAGCTTGCCCATCCACTCGTTCACGGTGGCCGTGTCGGCGCCTTCGAGCGACACGCGGTACTGCGTGGGGCCGGTCTCGGCGTCGATGGTCAGGTCTTGCGTGGGCTGCAGGTAGAGCGTAACGCCGGGCACCGCTTTCACACGCTCGCGCAGGCGTTGCATCGTGTCCTGCTGGTTGCTGCGGTCTTGCTTCAGGTTGATCAGCATGCTGCCGGTGTGCAGCATCGTGTTGTTGGCCGCGTCGACGCCGATGAAAGAGCTGAGGTTCAGCACCTCGGGGTCTTGCAGGATCGCCTTGGCAGCGGCCTGCTGCAGCTGCGCCATGCGCTCGAACGACACGTCCTGCGCCGCTTCGATGCGGGCCTGCAGCTGGCCGGTGTCCTGCGTCGGGAACAGGCCTTTCGGGATCACGATGTAGAGCAACACGGTCAGCGCCATCGTGGCCAGCGCGACGATCAGCGTCAGCGCCTGATGCGCGAAGACCCAGTGCAGGCCGCGGTCGTAGCGCTGCATCACACCGCCGAAGAAGTCTTCGGCATGGCGGCCGAAGGCGTTGCGTTCGCGCTCCTTCGGCTCGGCCCTCAACCACCGCGCCGACATCATCGGAACGAGTGTTAGCGAGACCACGGCCGAGATCAGGATCGTGATCGCCAGCGTGACCGCGAACTCGCGGAACAGGCGGCCGACCACGTCGCCCATGAACAGCAGCGGGATCAACACCGCGATCAGCGACACGGTCAGCGAGATGATCGTGAAGCCGATCTGCGCCGCGCCCTTCATCGCCGCGGCCATCGGCGCTTCGCCTTCTTCGATGTAGCGCGAGATGTTCTCGATCATCACGATGGCGTCGTCGACGACGAAGCCGGTCGCGATGGTCAGCGCCATCAGGCTCAGGTTGTTCAGGCTGTAGCCGAGCAGGTACATCGCACCGCAGGTGCCGATCAGCGAGATCGGCACCGCGATGCTGGCGATCACGGTCGCGCGCACGCTGCCGAGAAACGCGAAGATCACGAGCACCACCATCACCACCGCGAGCACGAGTTCGATCTCGACGTGCTCGACCGACGCGCGGATGCCGGTGGTGCGGTCGGCCAGCACCTCGACGTTCAGGCTGCCGGGCAGCGCCTTCTGCAGCTCGGGCAGTTGCGCCTTGATCGCGTTGACGGTGGCGATCACGTTCGCGCCGGGCTGGCGTTGCACGTTGAGGATGATGGCGGGTTTGTCGTTCGCCCACGCGCCGAGCTTTGTGTTCTCGGCCGAGTCGACCACGCTCGCCACATCGATCATCCGCACCGGCGCGCCGTTCTTGTAGGCCACGATCAGGTTCTTGTAGTCGCCCGCCGTCAACAACTGGTCGTTGGCGTTGATCGTGTAGGCCCGCTTCGGGCCGTCGAAGCTGCCCTTCGCGCTGTTCGAGTTGGCGGCCGTGATGGCGCTGCGCAAGGTGTCGAGCCCGATGCCGTAAGACGACAGCGCCTGGGTGTCGGCCTGAATGCGCACCGCCGGCCGCTGCCCGCCCGACAGCGACACCAGGCCCACGCCCGTGACCTGGCTGATCTTCTGCGCCAGCCGGGTATTGACGAGGTTCTGCACCTCGGTGAGCGGCAGCGTGTCGGAGGTGATCGCGAGCGTGAGCACCGGCGCGTCGGCCGGGTTGACCTTGGCGTAGACCGGCGGCGCCGGCAGGTCGGCCGGCAGCAGCGAGCCGCCCGCATTGATGGCGGCCTGCACCTCCTGTTCGGCCACGTCGAGCGTCTGGCCGAGCGTGAACTGCAGTGTGACGATCGAGACACCAGCTGCGCTCGTCGAGCTCATGCGGTCGAGCCCCGACATCTGCCCGAACTGGCGCTCCAGCGGCGCGGTGACGGTGCGGCTCATTACTTCGGGGCTGGCGCCGGGGTAGAGCGTCTGCACCTGGATCGTCGGGTAGTCGACCTGCGGCAGGGCCGACAGCGGCAGGAACTTGAAGCCGACGAAGCCGGCGAGCACGATCGCCACCATCAGCAGCGACGTGGCGACGGGGCGGAGGATGAAGGGGCGGGAGGGGCTCACTTTGATGGCCCGCCATGCAATGCGTTCGTGATGTGTACGACGCT
>NZ_JAVTWP010000026.1:0-9016 GCF_032229685.1 Rhizobacter sp.
CGTGGGTGTCGTTGACCTTCTTGAAGTGGTCGATGTCGATCATCAGCACCAGCGCAGGCTCGCCGGCGCGCGCCACGCGGTCGATCTCGCTGGCCAGCGCCAGCTCGAACTGCCGGCGGTTCGACAGGCCGGTGAGCGGGTCGCGGCTCGAGATCTCGCACAGCGCATCGATCAAGGCCTGCAGCCAGACCACGTCGCCGACCTGCGAACGGTCTGGCAATGGGTGGCCGGAGCGCTGCAGCAACTGCAGTGCGTCTGCCAGCTTCAGCGAAGGGTGGTCGGAGGCGATGAGGTCAGTCCTGGCACGCAATGGCGAATGGGATGCAGGGCGTGCGCCTGCGTGCGGCCGAGTCTAGCAGCGGGCCCTGCGGCGCTTGCACGAGAACAGCCGGTGAAAAGCGCCGCAAATCGTGTCGACTCAGGCGGGCAGGAACAAGGCCTGCAGATCGTTCAGGAAGTCGAAACCACGCTCGGTGGGCCGGGCGCGCACGAAATCGCGCGTGATCAGGCCGCGCTCTTCGGCGAGCGCAAGCGCCGCTTGCAATGCGCTGCGCGGCAGGCCGGTGCGTTCGCTGAAACGCTCGAGCTCGAAGCCTTCTTTCAGACGCGTGGCGTTGAGCATGAACTCGAAAGGCAGCGCGCTGCGGGCCACCTCTTCGTCGTTCGACACACACTGGCCGGCGAGCGCCTGCCGCACGTAGGTGGCCGGGTCGCGAAAGCGCGTCTGGCGCACCACGCGGTGCGGGAACGAGAGCTTGCTGTGGGCGCCGGCGCCGATGCCCAGGTAGTCGCCGAACTCCCAGTAGTTCAGGTTGTGCGCGCAGCGGTGGCCGGGGCGCGCGAAGGCCGAGACCTCGTAGCGTTCAAGGCCGCGCTCGGCCGTGCGCGCGCTGATGCGGTCGAGCATCTCGAAGGCGGTGTCGTCGTCGGGCAGTGCGGGGGGCTGGTTCGCGAACAGCGTGTTGGCTTCGATGGTGAGGTGGTAGACCGACAGGTGTGGCGGCTCGAAGGCCAGTGCCTGCGCGAGGTCGGCGTCGAACTCGGCCAGGCTTTGGCCCGGCAATGCGTACATCAGGTCGAGGTTGAAAGTCTCGAAAGAGCGCTGGGCTTCTTCGACCGCGGCGATCGCCTGCGCCGCGTCGTGCACCCGCCCGAGCGCGGCGAGCCGGGCGTCGTTGAAGCTCTGCACGCCGATCGACAGCCGCGTGACGCCGGCCGCGCGGTAGCCGCGAAAACGGTCGCGCTCGAACGTGCCCGGGTTGGCTTCGAGCGTGATCTCGCAGCCCGGCTCGAGCGGCAGGCGGGCACGGATGTCGCCGATCAACTGTTCGATGGCCTCGGGCGCGAACAGGCTCGGCGTGCCGCCACCGATGAAGACAGTGTGCACTCGCCGGCCCCAGATGAAGGGCAAAGCCGCCTCCAGGTCGTGGCGCAGCGCGTCGAGGTAGTTCGCCTGCGCCAGCTCGCCTTTCAGCTCGTGCGAGTTGAAGTCGCAGTAAGGGCACTTCTTCAGGCACCAGGGCAAGTGCACATACAGCGACAAGGGCGGCAGCGCCGCGAGCGACAAGGTGCCCGGGCGCATGTAGCGCGCTAGGCGCTCGCTCACCGGCTCGGTGCTTGCCGCGGGCGCCTCGGCGTGGATCGGGATCTCAGCCAAGGTGCCACGCGTCGCGCATCAATTGCAGCATCTGTCCCGCGGCGATGGCGCGGTGGCTGTGCGCGTTCTTCAGCTCGGGGCCGAGTTCGGCGACGGCGCGCCCGAGCGCCGGAATGAACATCAGCGGGTCGTAGCCGAAGCCGCCGTGGCCGGCCGCTTCATGCAGGATCTCGCCGTGCCAGCGGCCGACCGCGACCAGCGGCTCGGGGTCGTCGGCCGAGCGCACCGCCACCAGCGTGCTGACGAAGCGGGCGCGGCGATCCGTGGCGGGCCGCAGGCGTTCGAGCAACAGCCGGTTGTTGGCCGCGTCCTGAAACTGCCGTTGTGTCTCGCGGTTGCCTGAAGGCAAATCCACCGCCGCGAAGTGCGCCGAAATCACGCCCGGCGCGCCACCCAGTGCATCGACACACAGGCCGGAGTCGTCGGCGATGGCGGGGCCTTGCGCGTGTTGCGCTGCATGGCGCGCCTTGGCGAGCGCGTTCTCGATGAAGGTCGAATACGGCTCGTCGGCCTCGGTGATGCCCAGCGATTGTTGGGTCACGAGCGTCACGCCAGCGGGCGCGAGCAGCGTTTGCAGCTCGGCCAGCTTTTTCTGGTTGTTCGACGCGAGGACGAGCCGCACGCTCAGAGCCCCAGCGCGGCCCGCTGTGCGGCGATCAGTTCGCGGATGCCCTTGTCGGCCAGGCCGAGCAAGCCGTCCATCTCGCTGCGCGAGAACGCCGCGCCTTCGGCCGTGCCTTGCAGCTCGACGAAGCCGCCGGCCGCGGTCATGACCACATTCATGTCGGTGTCGCAGGACGAGTCTTCGGTGTATTCGAGGTCGAGCAGCGGCGTGCCTTCGACGATGCCGACGGAGATGGCGGCCACGAACTGGCGGATCGGTGAGGCCGTGAGCTTGCCCTGCGCCTGGAGCCAGCTGACCGCGTCGTGCGCCGCGACGAAAGCGCCGGTGATCGCCGCCGTGCGGGTGCCGCCGTCGGCCTGGATCACGTCGCAGTCGAGCGAGATGGTGCGCTCACCGAGCGCTTTCAGATCGAACACGCAGCGCAGCGAACGGCCGATCAGGCGCTGGATTTCCTGCGTGCGCCCGCTCTGCTTGCCACGCGCCGCCTCGCGGTCGCTGCGGGTGTGGGTGGCGCGCGGCAGCATGCCGTACTCGGCCGTGACCCAGCCTTCGCCGCTGCCGCGTTTGTGCGGTGGCACTTTTTCTTCCACCGAGGCGGTGCACAGCACCTTCGTGTGGCCGAACTCGACCAGAACCGAACCTTCGGCGTGGCGTGTGTAGTGGCGGGTGATGGTGACCGGACGCAGGGCGTCGGCACGGCGGGAATCGGAGCGTTGGTAAGTCATGGCGCGTATTGTCCACGCGCGGCGCGAAACGATGTGCGGCTACGACTTCTTGGCCTGCGACGAGCGGCGAATGGCTTCGTTGATCTCGCGGATCGAACGTTCGATCTCGGCGTCGTCGAGTTCGTCGGGCACTTCCTGGCCGAGCACGCTGGCCTGGATGGTCGAGGCAAAGACCTCTTCACCGAGCGACTGCGTCGAGATGCCGCCGGTGCTGTCGTTGTCTTCGGCCGATTCCCATTCCATCGCCAGCACCGAGACGTTGTCGCTCTTGGCGCCGCCGTTGCGCAACGCCTGCTCGACCAGTTCGGGCACGGCATCGGACAAGCTGTGGTTCGCGAGCTGTTCGGTGATCACGGTGTCGCTGACCGTGCCCCACAGGCCGTCGGAGCACAACAGCAGGCGGTCGCCGCTCTGCAGCATCAACGGGCCCACCGTGTCGACCACCGGCTTGCCCGGGCTGCCCAGGCACGTGAAAAGCACGTTGCGGTTGAAGCGGTCGTTCATCGGCACGACCTGGCTCATGGTCTGCTGCAGCTCGGAATAGGAATGGTCGCGCGTGCGGGCGATCAGTTTCTCACCGCGCACGAGGTACAGCCGCGAATCGCCGCAATGCGCCCAGTAGGCCGCGTTGCCCTGCAGCATGCACGCGACGATGGTGGTTCGCGGCGTGTCGATCAACGCCTTCTGGGTCGCATAACGCAGCAACTGGTGGTGGCCGGCGATGATGGCTTCGTTCAGGAAGCGCAGCGGGTCGGGCAGCGTGGGCTTGCAGTCGCGCTGGAACATGGCGGCCAGCGTTTGCAGCGCGAGTTGCGAAGCGACCTCGCCCTCGGGGTGGCCACCCATGCCGTCGGCGAGCGCGAACAGGCCCGCGTCGCGCGTGTAGCAATAGCCCATGCGGTCTTCGTTTTTTTCGCGGCCGCCCTTGCGGCTGACCTGGTAGACGGAGAAGCGCATGAAGAGTGTCGATCAGGCCTTGGCGCCCGTGGTCAGGTTTTCAAGTTGCAGCTTCAGCCGTTCGCTGAAGCTGAGCTTGGTGTAGCGGCGCTCGGTCTCGCGCGCCAGTTCTTTCTGCAGAGCGAACACGCTTTGCGGGCGCGACAGCGGGTCGAGCGACATGCACCACTCGGTCACCTCGATCAGGTTGTCGGAGTACACGTTCCGCAGACGCGAGAGGCTCAGCGCGAGGCGGTCCTTTTCGATGCGCTGCGGCGCGTCGTTCGGCGGGTAGCCCTGCATGCAGGCGTAGATGCAGGCACCGATGGCGTAGATGTCTGTCCAGGGGCCGAGCGTGCCGTCACGGCGGTACATCTCGGGCGCGGCAAAGCCTGGCGTGTACATCGGGCGGATGAAGTTGCCTTCCTTGCTCAGCACTTCGCGCGCGGCGCCGAAGTCGAGCATCACGGCCTTGTTCTCGTTCGTGATGAAGATATTGGCGGGCTTGATGTCGAGGTGCAGCATCTTGTGCTGGTGCACGATGCGCAAGCCACGCAGGATCTCGTCGAACAACGAACGGATCGTGCTTTCGCGGAACACCTTGTCACGCTTGAGGTCGCGGGCGGTGACGATGAAGTCCTGCAGCGTGTCGCCCTGCAGGTAGTTCATCACCATGTAGACGGTTTCGTTCTCGCGGAAGAAGTTCAGCACCGACACCACGCTCGGGTGGCTGATCTGCGCGAGCGAGCGGCCTTCTTCGAAGAAGCTCTTCAGGCCCAGGCGGTACAGCGGCTGCTTCTCGGGCTTGACGCGCGGTGTGAGTTCACCCGGCGAGCGCTCGGCCAGCGATGAAGGCAGGTACTCCTTCAGTGCGACGAGGTGCCGTTCCGGGTCTTCGCACAGGTACACCACACCAAAGCCGCCGGCCGCCAGTTTCTTGATGACCTGATAGCCACCCACCACCGTGCCGGATGGCAAAGGAGCGGGTTTGAGCTTTGACATAATCCGGTTTTTGGTGGGTAAATTCTCATGGCAGTCTACAGCATGACCGGTTTTGCAAGCGCCAGTTCCGGGCCTGCTTCCACCCATGAAACAACAGCGTCTGCGGACAATTTGGCACCACAGTCGCACGGCGGCGTAAGCATCGAGTTACGTTCTGTGAACGGCCGCTTCCTCGACCTCGGTTTTCGCTTGCCCGACGAGTTTCGTGCGCTCGAACCGGCGCTGCGCGAGCTGCTCACCGTGGCCTTCCGGCGCGGCAAGATCGAACTGCGGCTGAACACCCGCACCGATACCGAGACGCACTGGCCTCAACCCCAGCCCGACCAGCTCAACCGCCTGACGCGCCTCGAAAGCACGGTCCAGGGCTGGCTGCCGAAAGCGCAAGGCTTGTCGGTGCACGAGGTGTTGCAGTGGTGCAAGGGCAGCGCGCCGAGCGAGAAGCTCGACGAAGCGGCGATGGAAGCCGCCAGACGCTGCATCACCGGCCTGCGCGAATCGCGTGGGCGCGAAGGCGAGCGCCTCGTGGCCGTATTGATGGAGCGCGTGGGGCGGCTGCGTGAACTGGCGGCGCAGGCCGAGCCTCTGGTGCCGGCGGTCGTGAAGCGCCAGCAGCAACGTTTTCTCGAACGCTGGCAAGAAGCGCTCGAAAGCACCGGGGCGGCACAGTCCATATCGCGCGAAGCCTCGCAGGAACGTGCCTTGAACGAAGCGGCGGCGTATTCGATCCGCATCGACGTGGCCGAAGAGCTCGCTCGCCTGCGCTCGCACCTCGACGAGATCGCCCGGCTGCTGACGGCCGGCGGCGAGGTCGGCAAACGGCTCGACTTCCTGATCCAGGAACTTCTGCGCGAGGCGAACACGCTCGGTTCGAAAGCTTCGGCGCTCGAGCTGACCAACATCTCGGTGGAGATGAAAGTGGCGATCGAGCAGATGCGCGAGCAGGTGCAAAACCTCGAGTAGCTTTTCGGGGGCCCGAGAGGTCCCTGAAGTTGAGCTAACCCACTGTCGTGTAAGGATGGCCGTCCCAGGGCGTCGCAGCGAAGCGTGCGCAACCTGTGGGGTTTGTGGTGGGGTTATTCAGGTTCGCGGCGCTCTTGGCGTGCTCCCCGACAAAAAACCCTCAGCCTCACAGGAGCCTCCGGGAAGTGAATCGCCGCAGCCAGCATCCGGAGTGGCCGATTCAGGAACCGGAGCGCCGCTGGTCGATGGAGCGGCGAGCCGCACTCAAGGCATTGCCCAGCGCGGCATCGGCGGAGCCGAAGCCAGCGCGCTGGAACTGCTGCCACGCGAGATCGCTGTGGGTCTCTCGTATGGAGAAGCTACCGGTGAAGTAATGAAGCGGCGTGTGCGTTGCCTTGGTGGTTCCCGGACGAGCCGACCAGTCGAACATCTCGATGCATCGAGTCGTGATGTTGCGGCCCTTGTAACTGACGTGCTGTTCGTTTTTCATTCGACGATCATGCGGCCCGAAGAACCGGCTCTGCCTAGGACACGGGCCCGCGTCCATGGCGCGGTGACGCCGAGTCGTGTGGGACAAGGCGCCGTCAGCGCCCACGCCGCCGAGGCGTGGGCATCGCCCGTGAGCCCGACGGCAGGCACTGCCGGGACGCCAATCCCAAGCGGCGGGACCTTGGCCGTCGCGCTAGGACCGCGCTCGACCGAACAGTCTTCTGGAGTCGTCCGACGCGACGGTGCACCAGGCGATCAGCGCCAGCAACGCCACCTGGATCGGCAGACGCAGCCACAGCGCCCAGACCGGCACAGCCGGAAACAGCTCTGGCACCTGCAGCATGTAGATGTGCGCCGGCGTGACTGCAATCGTCAGCAAGAAAAGACCGATGCCGGCCAGTCGACGCGTACGCCAGTACAGCAAGCCCACCGCACCCATCAGCTCGAAAACACCGCTGACCAGCACCGCAGCGCGCGGCCACGGTATGTAGGGCGGAACAATGCGCATCTCGGTATCGGTCGCCGCGAAGTGCGCGATGCCGCCCACGAAGAACCACAGGAAAACGAAGCCCAGGGCCACCACGCGAAGACGATGGGGGCGAGGCCGTTCAACGACCGCTTCGAGCGTCGTGTCGGCGATGTGGAAGTCGGTCCCGACATCGAAGGGTCGGCGCTGGGTCTGAAGAGGCATCGGAGTCAATGGTTCAAGGCGGTCCGTGCAGCCCATCGATGCTCGCAGTACGGACGTGCCCGATCGTCGACGATCGCGTACCGTGGCGTTCGAGAGCCCAGTTCAGACGCCCGACGACGCACTCGTCTCCGGTGGCGGATAGGGTGGAACGAAGCCTCCTTGCGCGAGCGCGCTCGCAGCCTGCAAGAGCAACTCGAGATCGAGCGTGGAAGGATCACGGGGCACCAGATCGTAGTGGCACAAGGTGCCGAGAAGAGTGCCCTCGGCATCCATGATCGGCACGCCGCAATAGGAAGGGACGGAATGGCGCGCCGGATGGCCCTCGGTGCGTGGGTCGCGCATCGCGTTCGCGGTCGTGAACTGCCCTCTCGAGTCGCGAACGAAACAACAGTAGGTCGCGTTTTCGGGCACCGCGGTGGCGCGTGTCACCTCCGGGTTCTCCTTGTCGTAGTGGACAAGGGCATCGGCCATCCCGTCCTGGAAACCCCAGATGCCGATGAAGCGGAAGTCGGACCGGTGCGCCAGGTACGCGAGCGCATCCCGAACACCACGCGCATCCAGCCGGCCGCGGAAGTCGTCGAACGCAGCGGCAGTCATCGAATCAGCTGGCATTGTCTACATCCCGAAAGTTGTCTCCGAGCTCATTGTCAGCGAGGCGCGATACCTGAGTGATGTCTCGTCCGATCGGGTAGGCGTCAGTTCGCACGGCGCCATGCCGTTGCCATGCTCCAGACCGGGCCGAAGAAAAACCAGAGCACGACACATCCGAAGGCACGCTTGTGCCATGAGAGCAGTGCCTCCGTTGCCGCGCCTTCGCCGGCGAACCAGACGAGGGCTTCGATCAGCGCCACCGTAATGGCGCAGGCCAGCAGGCTTCTGGCCCAAAGCAGGAGGTCGTAGCGCACCAACGGCCAACCGCGAGACGGGCTCTTGGCCGGGGCGGGCCCGCCAGCAAACCGGTGGGCAACGTGCACGTCAGCCCAACCAACAGCCATTCCTCCGAACGCCACTGTGAAGCCTATGTAGGCTGCGGCCAGACCATGGGCGAAAGTCGGTGCGGCTCCCCCGCGCAGATCCATCGCGGTGAAAGCCAGGAGGAGCATGTCGATCAGAGGCAGGCTGAGCAGGAGCACGCGGCTGAGTGCCTCCCGGCGAAACAAGTAGCGAGCCCCGAGACCCAGCAGCAAGACGATCCAGAAGCCGACTTCGCACGCCACGATCAGGGCATAGAGCAGGTAGGTCTCTCGTGACATGCGCGATCGCCTGGTTCCAGAGGCCTGACGTCTGACTCAAGCAGTCCGCCGAAGGCGGGCCTGCCTGAAGGAATGGTTGCGCGTCATTGATCTCAGGCCGAAGTTTGCGGCTCTTGCGGCAACCGGGTCGCCTGCGACCAGACTGCTCTCCATGAGCCCGCCTGAAGCTCATAGATGTCGGTATGCCAGCAATCGACAACGTTGCCAGACGGAAATGTGATCTTCGCCCGGTACCGAACCGCCGCCATGCCCGCGGAAAAGCGGACCCTCATGGTGCCGTGTTCCCAACTCGCATAGAACGGCTCAGCCGCAATGAGGGACAAGTACCTTTCGCGGGTCATCACGCGACCTGGTGGACTGATGAGCTCGTACCCAGGCGCGTGAAGCCGCTCTATCGCTGCCATGTCGCGGGCGACGATGGCTTGGGTTCTCTCGACCTCTAGTGCGCAGAAGAAGTCGGCATCGGGTGTGGCAGCAGAACCAGGCGTTGATGGGTCCATGGCATGAGCGGAGCAAATATTCGCGAGTGTGGCGCCTAACGCCTGGGATGACCGGCCTGTCGCAGCGGGCCCGGCCGAGCGAGGAGTCAGGCCTCTCCAAGCCACTTTGTGCCAGACGGTGTTTCTGCGGTGCTGGCGACCCATGCTCCCAGCCGTGGAGTCGAAGCCGGCGATATCT
>NZ_JAVTWP010000027.1:0-8421 GCF_032229685.1 Rhizobacter sp.
GTCGGTGCTGGCGCAGGCGGGGTCGGTGCTGGCGCAGGCGGGGTCGGTGCTGGCGCAGGCGGGGTCGGCGAAGAACCGCCTCCGCCTCCGCAAGCCGTCAAGGAAGCGGCCGAAGCGGCGAACCCGGCCCAGACCGACAGCGCACACAAGACGCCACGTCGAGACGGCGCCGCAGCACCGTCGACGGGTGCAGCAGAAGGGGATGGGGAGTTCGTCATGGTCCGTTCACACCGGCCGTAGAGCCGCTGGCAGAAGAGTATGCATGGAGTGCCGCGGCCACAAAACGCGGCAGACCCGCGTCTCTGACAGCGTTGGATGCCGGTCGAATTCCGGTACGCCTCTGTAACAGATGCGTCTGCTTCGACGCATGTGGTTCACATCAAGCAGGTCGGACCTCCGGCTCTCCACTTCAAATTAGGGGGCCCATCTGTGGTGCATGCCCGGTCTGGGGGTCATGCACCGTCACCGGACAGCACACGGCTTGAGAAGCGAGCCTGTTACAGACCCGACGCTTCCGTTACGCCCGACAGCACCAGCGCCCGTAGCCTCGCGCTTCACAGGTTTGCCGAGGTCCCAAGGGCCTGGCTTTTGACAACGAGGCCCGAGCCTCGTGCCGCGACCGAGCCGCGGCAACTACAACATTGGGACTCCCTTACATGAAGATTTCGCTGAACTATGTGGCGCTCACGCTGGCGGAGGCCGCGATGTGCGTCGCCCTGGTGGGTTGTGGTGGTGGCGAGAGCGTCGATGCGTCGGTCGACAGTTCGGCCACCGACGACACCACGATGGACCAGGCGGAGCGCCTGCGTTGGCGGCAAATGGACTTCGTGGCGCCGGTCGTCGCTGTCACCAGCCAGACGCCGGTGGCGTCGACCGGCCTCGTCGGACTGGCCGGTGACGCCAGCGACAACATGCGGCTGTACCGGGTTCGCTGGCAGAACGACCGCGGTGGCAACGGCCGCGCCTCGTTAAGTGGCACGACAGTGTCGGCTCGCTGGACCGTCCCGTCGCTGCAACTGCAACAAGGTGCCAACACCATCACCGTGACCGCCGAAGACGCGGCCGGGAATTCCGCGAAGACCACCGTGGTGGTGACACGCGCCGATGCACCCGCACCTGCACCGGCTCCCGCTCCGGCCCCAGCACCCGCGCCGGCCCCTGCTCCGGCTCCGGCTCCGGCCCCTGCTCCGGCTCCGGCTCCGGCTCCGGCTCCGGCTCCGGCTCCCGCTCCCGCTCCCGCGCCTGCACCGGCTCCCGCACCCGCACCCGCACCCGCACCTGCACCTGCACCTGCTCCGGCTCCGGCCCCCGCTCCAGCTCCGGCTCCCGCTCCCGCTCCGGCCCCCGCTCCGGCTCCGGCTCCCGCTCCCGCTCCCGCTCCGGCCCCCGCTCCGGCCCCCGCTCCGGCTCCAGCTCCCGCTCCGACTCCCGCTCCCGCTCCGGCCCCCGCACCGGCGCCAGTTCCCGGCACGATCACCATCGCGCCGCTCGGTTCGCCCCGTATCCTGGTGAACGACACAGCCACGATCAGCCGGCTGCGCACCTCGTTGAGTGCCAATGCGGCCGCTGCCACGCGCTTCAAGGCGCTGGTGGACGCCGAGGTCGCCGGCGCCCGCGCCTACGACTTCAAGCCCTGGTATGCCGCGCTGATGGGGCAGATCACGGGTACCACGTCGTACTGCACTTTCGCGGTCGCCAGAACCGAAGCGTTCGTCGCCTCCGAAGAAGCGCTGTTCCAGAACAACCAGCGCGCCGTGGTGGCGGGCGACAGTTACCTGGAAGTCGGCGGCATGATCGGCAACGTGGCGCTCGTCTACGACTGGTGCCGCCCGCAGATGACGGCCGCGCAGCGCACACGCTGGGCCAACTATGGCAACCAGGCCGTGTGGAACGTGTGGAACTACAACCAGGCGAAGTGGGGCAACACCACGTACGCATGGAGCGGCTGGTCGATCGATAACCCGTCGAACAACTACTACTACTCGTTCCTGCGCGCCACCATGCTGCTCGGCCTGGCGACCTATGGCGAGAACACCCAGGCGCAGGGCTGGCTCGACAAATTCCGC
Source organism: Rhizobacter sp. (assembly GCF_032229685.1). GTDB lineage: Bacteria > Pseudomonadota > Gammaproteobacteria > Burkholderiales > Burkholderiaceae_C > LMDS01. The sequence continues at coordinate 2,067 of NZ_JAVTWP010000027.1, forward strand.
ACCGAGAAGATCGCCAACCAGCTCGTGCCCACCTTCAACCGCGACCTCGCCGGCGGCGGCTCGCGCGAAGGCACCGGCTACGGCGTGGCGATGAAGGGCTTGTTCGACCTGTACTACTGGTGGGAAAAGTCGACCGGGCAACGTATCGCCGACCTCACGCCGCACACCCTGGCTTCGCTCGAGAAGTTCATGCACGACGTGGTGCCGACGCTCGACCGCATTGCGCCCACCGGCGACCATGCACGCGACTCGACCGCGTCGCTGTTCGACTACCACCGCGAGTACCTGGAAATCCTCTCGCGGCTGTATCCGACCGACGTGATGGCGGGCGTGTCGAAGACGCTGCTGGCGCAATCGTCGGTGCCGCGCATGTACAACAGCTTCGAAGCCTGGGTCGACTTCCTCTACGACCAGGCCGACATCACGGCGCAGCCGCTGAGCCGCCTGCCGACAGCCCGCTGGGGCAGCGGCACGGGGCAGTTCTCGATGCGCTCAGCGTGGGCGACCGACGCGACCTATGCCAACCTGATCTGCGGCCCGTACACCGAAAGCCATGCGCACCGCGACCAGGGCAGCTTCGTGCTCTTCAAGGGCAACTGGCTCGCGTTCGACGAGAACATCAACTCGCACTCGGGCATCGCCCAGGACGAGGTGAACCACAACCTCGTGCGCATCGAACAGAACGGCGCCGTTGTCACGCAGCCGGGCAACTCGAGCTGCTCGATGCTCGCGCTGGCCGACAACGCCGTCTACAGCTACGGCCTGGCGCGAGTGACGCCGGTCTACAGCGGCAAGGCCGTGGTCGCCAAGGTGGAGCGCGAGTTCCTGCTCATCAAGCCGTCGACGCTGGTGGTACTCGACCGCGTGCAGACCACTGGCACCGGCGTGCGGCGCGTCTGGACGCTGAACCTGCCGGGCACGCCAACGGTCACGGGCGACCGCCTCACGTCGATGAGCGGCAACAACCAGCTCGACGTGGTGCGCCTCGCGCCGACCGGCCTCGCATCGACGGTGGTCTCGTGGCCTTCGGCCAACTCCGACATGAGTGCCGGCTCGCGCGTCGACGTGGCTGATTCGACCGGCGACACCTCGGTGTTCCTCAACGTGCTCGGCGCCGACCGTGCGTTCAGCACGGCGGTGCGCTCCGACGCGACCGGGCAGACCGGCGCGCTGATCACGCTGGCCAACGGCAGCACGGCCACAGTGCGCTTCAGCACCGCGGGCACGGGGGGCACGCTGGAGATCCGCAACCAGGCGGGGCAGGTCACGTCGACCGGCGCCTTGCCGACGACGATCCAGACGCCCCCGCGCCTGGCGAACTGAGCGATCTTCTGCCGGGGCTCGCCAGCCCCGGAATGAAACAAGGCCGACCGTCTCAGACGGTCGGCCTTGTCGTTTCCGGGCGCCCCTTCGTGTAGGCTGCGCGGCTGTGTCGCCGGCGCGCGACGCAACCGAGCCACCACCACACGGAGAGTCCCATCGCCAGCGCCGGCCCTTCATTGTTGTTGCGTGCCCTCAAGTGTTTCGTGGGCGCGGTGACCGGCGCGATCGTGCTGCTGTCAGCCGCCTATGCCGTGTACGACCCGGGTACCTGGTGGCTCGAACTGGCGCGTTATGTTCCCTATCCGATCTACCTGCTCGGCGCGGGCTTGTCGCTGCTGGCCTCATATTGGCTTTCGAAGACCTGGCGCATCGCCGCCCTGATCGCACTCGCGCTGGTGGCCAGCGTGATCATGGGCTTTGTCTGGGGCAGCCCCGACAAGGGCTCGCAGCGGCTGCGCGTGATGACTTACAACGTCAAGTCTTACCTTGCCGACGAACGCCCCGAGTCGTACGGGCGCATCGCCTGGGAAGTGCTGCAGAACGACCCGGACATCCTGGTTCTGCAGGACGCCCAGCACCTCATCGATTCGAAAGGCGCGATGCCCGAGCCGGTGCGCAAGATGCTCGGCGACCGGAACGTGCACACCTACGGTCAATACATTGTTGCCAGTCGTTACGCCTTGCGTGAATGCGGGCCGGGCGAGATCAGTTTTCGCGGTCGCACGCACACCTACGTGCGCTGTGTGGTGGTGGCGCAAGGTGTCGAGATCGACCTGTTCGCGGTGCACTTCCTGTCGCCGCGCGAGGGCCTGAATGCGACTCGGCACGAAGGCGTTGCCGGGCTCGACGACTGGCGGCAGAACTTCGAAGACCGCATGACCCAGGCCAGCGCACTGGCCGATGTGGTTTCAGCCAGCCGACGCCCGGTGATCGTGGCCGGCGACCTCAACGCGCCTGAAAGCTCCCCGGTGGTGGGAACCTTGTTCTCGGCCGGCGTGCGCGATGCGTTCTCGAGCGCCGGAAAGGGCTACGGCTACACCCAGGGCCACGCGCTGCGTCCGGGGATCAGTTTTCTGCGGATCGACCACATTCTGGTCAACGCCAAGCTCGGCGTGCTCGACTGTTTTGTCGGCAGCAAGGAAGGCTCGGAGCACCGCCCCGTCATCGCCGACCTGCTGCTGGAGCGTGAGTGATTTCACCCCCCACGAAACAGAGCGCGTAGCTCTTGTCACAGGTTGTTTGTTTCCGGTACTTTCCGGGGTGGCCGATGCCTATGATCTCGTGTATGACATCCAGCAAGCGACTCCATTTCCTGTTCTCTTCGGTACTGGCGCTGAGCGCCTGCGGCGGGAGCAGCAGCCCCGACACCCAAGCGACCAATGCGCCCACGCCGGCGCCCGCTCCAGCCCCGGCGCCTGCGCCCTCGCCAGCACCGGCGCCCACACCTGCGCCTGCCCCGGCACCCGCTCCAACTCCGGCGCCCGCCCCGGCACCGACGCCTGCCCCGGCACCCGTTCCGGCCCCTGCGCCCGGCACGGTGACGATCACGCCGCTCGGTTCGCCGCGCATCCTCATCTCGAACGCGCCCACCTTGACGCGGTACCGCTCGTTGATGAACTCGCAAGCGGCTTCTGCGGTGCGCTTCAAAGCACTGGTCGACGCCGAAGTCGGCGGTGCACGAGCCTACGACTTCAAGCCCTGGTATGCCGCCCTGATGGCGCAGATCACGGGTACCGCGTCGTACTGCACCTTCGCCGTGGCGCGCACCGAGAGCTTCGTCGCTTCCGAAGAAGTGCTGAACAATGCCAACCAGCGCGCTGCCGTGGCTTCCGACAGCTACCTCGAGGTCGGCCCGATGATCGGCAACGTGGCGCTCGTCTACGACTGGTGCCGCAGCTCAATGACCGCCGCGCAGCGCACACGCTGGATGACCTACGCGAACCGCGCGGTCAACAACGTCTGGAACCCGAACACCGCGAGCTGGGGCAACACCACCTACACGTGGAGCGGCTGGTCGATCGACAACCCGGTCAACAACTACTACTACTCCTTCCTCGAAGCGACGATGCTGCTCGGGCTGGCGACCTATGGCGAGAACAGCCAGGCCCAGGCGTGGATCGACCGCTTCCGCACGACCAAGCTGCAGAACCAACTGTTCCCCACCTTCAACCGCGACCTGACCGGTGGCGGCTCGCGCGAGGGCACGGGCTACGGCACCGCCATGAAGAACCTGTGGCGCCTGTACGACTGGTGGGAAAAGTCGACCGGCGAACGCGTGGCGACACAAACGCCGCACACGCTCGCCTCGATGTCGCACCTGATGCACAGCATCGTGCCGACGCTCGACTACCTCACGCCCACCGGTGACCACGCGCGTGACTCGACCGCAGCGCTGTTCGACTACCACCGCGATTACCTGCAGGTGCTGATGCGGCTGTTCCCGAACGAGCGCATGTCCGGCACGGCCAAGTCGCTGCTCGCTGCATCGTCGGTGCCGCGCATGGCGAACAGCTTCATGTACTACAGCGACTTCCTGTACGACCAGACCGACATCGCCGCGCAGCCGTTGACCAACCTCGCCACTGCCTACTGGGCCAGCGGCACCGGGCAGTTCGCGATGCGCTCGTCGTGGGCGCGCGATGCGGCCTACGCCAATTTCATCTGCGGCCCCTACTCCGAGAGCCACGCGCACCACGACCAGGGCAGCTTCACCTTGTTCAAGGGCAGCTGGCTGGCGTATGACTCGAACATCGCTTCGGCGTCGGGCATCGAGCAGGCCGAGCCGCTGCACAACCTCGTGCGCATCGAAGACAACGGCACGACCGTGACGCAAAGAGAAGGCGCGTCGCCCTGCCAGATGCTGGCGCTCGCCGAGAACGCGAACTACGCCTACGGCCTGGCGCGGGTGACCCCGATCTACGACGGCAAGGCGGCCGTCGGCAAGGTGGAACGCGAGTTCCTTTTCATCAAGCCGAGCACGTTCGTGATCCTCGATCGCGCCGATTCTGTCGGCGCCGGCACACGCCGCGTCTGGACACTCAACCTGCCTGCCGCCCCCACCGTCAACGGCGAGAACTTCAGCCTCGTGCGCGGGGCCAACCGGCTCGACGTGATGCGCCTCGCCCCGGCCGGCCTGACGACGACGGTCACGCCCTGGGCGTCTCTGGGTGCCGGCGTGTCGTCGGGCAGCCGTGTCGATGTGATCGACGCGAACGGTGGCTCGTCGGTGTACCTGCACGTGATGGGCACCGACGGCTCGGTGACCCAGGCCGTGCGCTCCGACGCCAGCGGTCAGACCGGCGCGCAGATCACGCTCTCTGGCGGGCGGACCGCCACCGTTCGCTTCAGCACCACCGGAACCGGAGGCACGCTCGAGATTCGCGACGCCGGCGGCGGCGTGGTCACCAGCGGTGCCCTGCCCACCACCGTTCAGGCGCCGGCGCTGTTCGCGAACTAGGCTCGCATTGGCTCAGCGCACCATGTGTGCGTTGGCCAGCGAGATCGTCAGCCGGCGTTTGCCGGAACTGGTGGTGGGGATTGTGTCGACCTCGACGATTTCCACGCGCATCGCGGAGCCGGCTGTCGACTGAACCTTGGCGGTCAGCTTGTCGCGCCGTTCCTGGGTCCACGGTGACGGCACGACGAGCCGGAACTGCACGCAGTCGCGTGCCGTCTGCACCACCTGCCACTGCTTCACGTCAGGCCAGTCGAGCATGGCGTAGACGAAGAACTCGCCGGGCACGTGCCGCCCGTCGGGCGTCTCGATCAGGTCGAGCACCCGGCCGTCGATCGACGCCAGCAAGGGCAGGCCCCGACCGCAACTGCAGGCCACGCCCCGGTAGGTCGCCCGGTCGCCGTTCAGGTAGCGCACCATCGGCATGCCGAAGTTGTGCAGGTCTGTGATGGCCACGTCGCCTGAATGGCCGGGCCCCGTCGACACGCCGTCGGCACCCAGTGTTTCGAGCACGAGGTGATCGGCATTCACGTGCCGCCCTTCGTGCTGCTCGCACTCCGACGCCATCAGCATCACTTCGCGCGAGCCGTAGGTGTCGTACACCGGGCATCCGAAGGCTTGTTCGATGTCGCGCCGCTCGGGCTCGAACAGCGCTTCTGCCCCTGTCAGCACGCCGCGCACGCCGCTCAGCGTGCGCCCGGTCTCGATCATGCGCCGCGCGACGACGGCCACCGGGGTGACATAGCCGACCACAGCCCGCGGCCCGTAAGCGTGAATCTCGTCGATGCGGTGATCGATGTTGGCGCCACTGAGCGTGAAAGCGTCGAAGAAGTTTCGATTGAAGGCGCCGTGGTAGAGCCGATCCTTCAGGCCGCCCCACCCCCCCTTGCGCAAGCCGGTGCCCCAGAGATAGGCCGTGCGCGTGCCGAGGCCTGCGCCGCCCCACCCGTAGCCACGCCACATCACGGCCGTGCGGCGCGCGTACACGTCCATCGTGTACTCGAACCGGAACGGGTCACCCGTGGAGCCGCCCGTCACCTTGCTGAGTGTGCGGCCGCGCCAGGGCACGGCGATCATGTCTTCGTAGTTCGCCGAGATGAGCGACTTGGTGAGCGTGGGGTAGCGCGCCAGTTCGTCGGCGTGACCAAGGTTTCCGGGCCGGCAGCCTGCGTCGCGCCAGTGCCTCTGCAGGAAGGGAACGTGCTCCCAGCAGTGCGCGAGCAGGGCGTTGAGCTTCTTCAGCTGCAGCGCGGCCAGTTGTTCCGGGCCCAGCCACTGGCTCGCTTCGTACTCGGCGATGTGACTCGCCGTCCCACGGCGCCGAACCCCGGTTTCGTAGGCCGGAAACAGGACGCTCCGGAAGAGTGTTTCGTACAAGTGCCGGTCCTTTGAATGGGGCGTGTTGGATCCGAGAGCGGATCATGGCCCGATTCTGGCAGGGCGGAACCCCCTCAAACAGCCGGTCGGAGCACCTCTGCCGACCCAGCGCGCACTTCGTCGCTCAAACCCGCACGGGTTCGGGAATCTCGCGCACCGTCACCCGCCGTTTGCCGCTCGGCGTGAGCGCGATCTCGTCCA
>NZ_JAVTWP010000028.1:0-52432 GCF_032229685.1 Rhizobacter sp.
GCCACCAGCAGCAGCTGGTCGGGCGCACGGCCCGGGCCGGCGGCCAGCGGCAGGTAACGCGCGTCCCAGACCGTGTCTTCGCCGTCGATCAGCACCGGGTATTCGCGCGTGGTCACCTCGGTGGAGCCGAGTGCGTGGCCCATGTCACGCCGCAGCGCCTGCGCGAACTCGGGGGTCACGATGTCTTCGGGCGCGGCGCCGATGAGTTGTGGCGGCGTGTGGCCGGTGGCACGCGCCGCCACCTCGTTGATCTGCACGATCTTCAGCGTGTGCGCGTCGTACAGCGTGATCGCCAGCGGAGCCGCCTCGATGATGCGTTGCAGCGAAGCCTGCGCTTCGGTCACCCGCGCTTCGGCGAGGCGCCGGCGTTCGATGTCGAGCAAGGCGTAGGTGAGCTGCCGGCCGGTGGATTCGCGTTCGGTCGAGACCGCGTTGCCCACGACCCAGAACTCGCGCCCGTCGCGCGCCAGCACGCGGCACTCGAAGGTCTGCGCCTGGCCTTCGACGAGCTCGGTCAGGTACTGCGTGCGGCGGAACGGGTGGTCGGGCTCGGGTGTCGCCACGGTCGAGATCGGCAGGTTCACGAAGTCGGCCAGCTCGCCGGCGAACATGCGCCGCGCCGAGCGGTTCATCCACTCGATGCCCTGCGGTCCGACGGTCACGATGCCGACCAGCGCCGAGTCGAGGATCGAGCGGGTGCGGTCGGCCTGCAAGGCCACGGCGCGCTCGGCGCGGTGGCGCGCGTCGACGTCGACGTACGAAGCGATGATGCCGCCGGCCACGTCGCCTTGCGTGACCAGCCGCTTGCTCACCTGCACCCAGCGCAGACGGCCGTCGCGCAGGCGCAGTTGGCGCTCACCGGTCCAGCGGCCATGCTGGCGCAGTTCGGCTTCTTCCTGGGGCCAGAAATGCTCGAAGTCGACGCGGTCGGCGAACAACGCGGCGATGTCGAGCATCGACAGCTCCTCGACCGTGCAGCCGGCGAGGTGGGCCAGCGCCTGGTTGGCGCGCTGGATGCGGCGGCCGCGGATGAAAGCGATGCCCACGCCCGAGAGGCTGAACATCAGTTCGCGGTCGCGCGCCAGGATCTCCAGCTCGCTCTGCTGGGTCTTGAGCCGCGTCACGTCGGACAGCACCGCGACGGTCTCGGTTTCGCCATCGGCTGCCACGGTGCGCCGCAACGAGAGCGAGTACCAGCGCGGCGGCATGTCGGCGCCGGCAGCGGGCACGTCGAATTCCGTCTCGAAGATCGGGCTCTCGGCCAGCGCGGCCGCGGCATCGGCAGCGATGCGCGCGGCCTGCGTGTTGCGGGCGAACAGCGCCTGCACCCCGAGCCCGAGCGCCGCGCCTTCGGGCCAGCCGAGCATCAGCTCGAAGCGCCGGTTGCAGCGTTGCAGCGCGTCGCCCCGAAGGTAGGCGATGCCGGCGGTCGTGCTCTCGAGAATCGTGCTCAGCTCGTGCAGCAGCTGTTCGCCGCGCAGCTGGCTCTGGTGCTGTTCGGTGATGTCGAGCGTGACGACCGAGGTGGTGCGTTTGCCCGACGCGAGCGTGGCCGGCTCCACCCGCGTGAGCAGCCAGCGCCGGCCGAGCTCGGGGTGGTCGATCGCGTAGCGCACTTCGGCCCGCTGGGCCCGGCGCAAGGCGATCTGGAGTTTCTCGAACTCGGGCAGCGACTCGGCCGCCACGATGTCGCGCCCGATCGACTCGAGCGCCGCCGAGCCGGCGTGTTCGCTGCGCGGGGCGCGCCCCTGCGGCACCCAGCCCGAGTCCTGGAACGTGGCCAGGCCCACACCGGCCGTGTCCATCAGCGCGCCGATCTGCATTTGCGCCAGGTCGCGTTCTTCTTCGACGCTGCGGTCTTCGACCACCGCCATGTAGCGGCGTTGGCCGCCCGAGGTGTTGTAGCCGCGCACGACCGAGCGCAACAAGCGCGGCGCGCCACGACCCGCCTTCAATGAACCCTGGCGCTGCAGGGCGGTCGGCCCCGCGAGCAGTTGCGCCGACACACCGCCTTCGTCCCAGGCCAGCAGTTGCTGCAGGCCGGCGGGTGCCTCGGCCAGTGCCACCGGCACCGCGCCGGCCAGCGTGTCGAAGGCCGGGTTGGTGCGCAGCAGCAGGCCGCTGCCGTCGAACAGCACCATGCCCACCGGGCTCAGGTCGAACCAGTCGTCGAGCTCGCGCAGCGAGCGGTCGGCACGCTCGCTCGCCAGGTGTTCAGCGGTCGCGTCTTGCAGCACCGCCAGGTACAGCGGCCGGCCATCGTCGCCGCGCAAGGTGCGCCGCGCCACGCGGTAGCGCCGCTCGCGACCGCTGGCGTCGAACAGGCGGGCGTCTTTCAGGCCGGGCTCGTTCACGTCGACCGGGCTGGCCTGCAGGCGCTCGCGCCGCGCCGCGTAAGCCTCCTGGTCTTCGGGCGGCATCAGCGCCTGCGGGTCTTGCCCGATCATCTGCTCGCGCGCAAAGCCCGTGTAGTCGAGCATCGCCTGGTTCACGTCGATCAGGCGAAAGTCGGGGCCTTGCAGCGACGCGGGAAAAGGCGACTCCCAGAACAGCGCGAGCGCCTCACGCACGCTGGCCACGTTGGGCACGCCCGGCGCGGGCTCGGTGGCAGGTGCCACCGTGGGCGACAGGCGCAGCACCGAATGTTGGGCATCGAGCCGGCGCCAGGCCATCGTGGCGCTGCGGCCGTCGGCCAGGCGCGCCAGCGGCGCGGCCGTGCCAGGGAAAGAACCCATCGCCGAGCGCTTGAGCCACTGGGTCGCGGCGCTGCCCAACGCTGGCTTCAGCTGGTCGAGCGACGCGCCGGCCTCGCAGGGCAGGAGCCGCAGTGCCGCGGTGTTGAGCATGACCACGCGCGCCTGCGGGTCGAACACCACGACGGCGTCCGACAGCAGGTCGAAGAAGTCGCGCCAACCCGGCGCGCTCGACCACGTCTGCGCAGGTGTCACTCGATCTCGCTGGCCGCCATCAGTGCCCGCAGCTGGGCACGGTTGATTTCACTCACGCTCATCATCAGATTGTCGGCGGCCTCGCGGAAGTCGAACAGCGATTCGCTTTCGATCGCACGCACCACGTTCATGTAGGGCTCGTAGGGTCCGGCGTGTTCGACCAGTGCCTGGTAAACGCGCTCGGGCACAGGGATCGTGCTGAGCAGTTCTTCGAAGGGCTGCTGGAACATGCGGTCGAGCAGCGAGAACACCCCGCAGATGAAGACCTCGTTGCGGGTTTCTTCATCGCCCGTGCCACGCGCCAGTTCTTCCATCAGCAGGCCGCGGCGCACCGCCGCGAACATCACCGGCTTCAGGTTGACCTCTTTGCTCGCGGTCGCCAGCAAGAGTGCGAGCCAGCGCTTCAGGCGCTTGTAGCCCAGCATCATGATCGCGTGACGGAACGAGCTGATCTCGACCCGCAGGCCGAAGGCCGGCGAGTTGATGTAGCGCAGCAGCTTGAAAGCGAGTGGCGGGTCGCGCTTGAGCGTGTTCTCGAGCTTTTCGATCGGCTCTTCCTTGTCGACGCGGTGGATCAGTTCCATGATCACCTGCATGCCCGGCGCGGCCACCTGCTTGCCGCCGGCAGCGGCCTTGCCGCTCGTGACCACGGCGTCGTCGATGGGCCAGCCGAGCACCGCTTCGGCGCCGCGCGCGAAGCTCGTCTCCATGTCGGCGATCGTGCGCACACCCGATTGCACGTGCAGGATGCTGCGGGTCACGCCCGGCGGCGCACTGCTGTCGGGAACCCGGCGTTCGTCGGACAGGTCGATGATCGAGTACTTGAAACAAGGCAGCACTTCGCGCGGCAATTCTTTCAGCGGCCGGCCCTTGATCAGCAGCGTGCTGCCGCTCGCGTGCAGCGTGGTGATGGCCTGCGAATTCGCCGGGTCGGCGGCCATGAAGGCCGGCACCTCGACCATCAGGTTGGCCGAGGGCTGAGACTTCAGCAGTTCCTGCAGCAGGCTTTCGCTGACGATGTTGAGCGAGACCCGTGCTCCACTGGCCGGCCAGACGCTGCCCACCGCGTGCAGCAGTTGCGCCACGTCGAGCTCGGCGTCGGGGCGCAACGGGAACACCGTGAGGCGGGTGGCCGAGACCGCACGGTTGCGGTCGATGAAGGGCGAGTAGCCGAGGGCGATCTGGCCCAGGATGGCAGGGTCACTCAAGAACGTTCCCCGGTGGTTGGAGGTTGGCTCAGCCGTTCACGTAGTTGAACAGCGACAGGCGCTGCACCATCGCATACGCTTTCAGCGCTGCATCGTAGCCGGTCTCCTGGTTCTTGAAGTCCGAAATCGCCTCGGTCAGGTCGAGCGACTCGGCATTCGTGCGTTCCGTCGTGGCGGCGAGCTTCTGCGACGCCAGGCGCCCGGTCACGGCCTCGACGCGGTTCATCGCCGTGCCCATCTGCGCCCGCCCGCCCTGGATCTGCCCGAGCACGGCGTCGAGGTTCGACAGGTTGCTGGAATTGCTCTGCGCGATCTGGGTGGCGCTGCGCGAAGGTGTCTTCAGGTCGGCGATGGCCTGGTCGAGCGCATCGAACACGCTCAGGCTGCTGCTCGCCGGGCGCAGCTCGAATGCGTCGCCGTTGGCCGGCGCGCCGGTGATGCTGGCGCTCATGCCGTCGACCTGGATCGCCTGCGACTGGCCTGGCGTGAAGGCCACGTTGGTCTGCGCCGTGGCCAGGCCGTCTTTCAGCACCGAATAGGTGGTCACGCCGGCGGCCACGCTGAACTGGATGCTGTAGGTCGACGAGGTGAGCGCGCTCGGGTTGGTGACACGCCCGCTGTCGATCCACGCGGTGCCGGTGGCGGTGGTGGGTCGGGTCTCGAACACACCGTTGCCGGTGCGCGCACGCATCCACGGGCCCTGCCCGTCCATGCTGAGCGGCAGCGTTTCGCCGGAGCCGGCCAATGCCGCACCTTCGCCGCCCTGGTACTGCACGCCGCCGCCGGCATCGACGAAAGGCCGCTGGTCGACGGCCTGGCCGGCGAACAGGTGGTTGCCGGCACCGTCGTCGCGGTTCGCCACCGCGAACAGCTGGTTGCGGATCGCGCTCAGGTGGTCGGCCAGGATCGCGCGGTTGGCGTCGTTGTAGGTGGCGTTGCCGGCCGCCACGAGGTGCTCGCGCGCCTGCTGCAGCAGCCCTTCGGCGTCGCCCAGCGCACCTTCGGTCAGGGTGACGGCGTTGTTGCTCGCGTCCACGGCGCGCTGGCTAGCGGTGATTCGGGCTTCGCTGGCGAGTGCACGTTCGGCGCGCGCGGCCGCGGCCGGGTCGTCGCCGGCGCGGTTCACGCGCTTCCCCGTGGTCATCTGCTCGTTGGCCTTGATGAGCGCGGCCTGCCGGTCCTGCAGCGCGTCGATCGACTGGTTGTACGCGTTGGAAGTGCTGATGCGCATGGTGATGAATCTCTCTGCTCAGGGCGTCCTACGGCCGCGCGCGTCAGGCGCCGCCGGTCTGCAACAGGGTCTGGAAGATGGTCTGCGCGACCTGCAGGATCTTGGCCGCGGCCTGGTAACTCTGCTGGAACTGGATCAGCCGCGCCGCTTCTTCGTCGAGGTTCACGCCGACCTCGTTCGAGCGTGCCGTTTCGGCGTCGTCGGCCAGCACCGACGAGATCTTTGCTGCCATGCTGCCGCCCTGCACCCGCACGCCCACGCTCGCCAGCGCGCTGGCGTAGGCGTCGGTGATGTTCATGCCGGTCTGCGTGGCGCTGCGGCCGACGAGCGCGGTCTCGCCGAGCTTCACGAACGCCAGCGCGTTGCCGTTGTTGCCGGCCGGCGAGACGGTCGAGGCCACGCGCAGCGTGTCGCCGCTGCGAGGCACGCCGTCGAGGCTCATCGCAAACCCGCCGAGCGTCATCGGCGACCCTGCCGTCCAGGTGCCGGTGCCGGTGGTCACGGTCGTGCCGTCGTCGAGCGTCCAGTTGTAGTTGCCGGTGTCCGAAGTGAACACGAAGTCGGCCGAAAGATTGGGCACGTTCGCTGCGCCCGTGGCCAACACCGAAGCGACCGTGGCGGTGCCGCGGTTGTCGACACCGGCACTGCCGGTGAAAGGTGACGCTGCCGCCAGGCCGCGCGGGTCGGTCAACACGAGCCGCATGTTCTGCGCCGCGGTGGCCGCCGGCTGCACGAGAAAACGGTCGCCCGTCTGCGCGGTGCCAGCGTTCAAGCGGATCGTCAAGCCGTCGATGTTGACGCCGGCCGCGAGCAGCGCCGGCGTGAACGGGCTGCCGGTCACGGCCTGGCCCTCGGGCTGGCGTGTGATGCTGTAGTTGGCGCCGTCGAACAGCAGCTCGTAGTCGCTGGCCTGCACCTGTGCGGGGTCGTTCACGGACGCGCTCACCTGGGCGTTGCCGGCATTGGCCGTTGATGCCAAGACACGCGCATCGCTGGTCGCCAGGATCGGCGCGCCGCGGCCAGCCGGCTGCCCCAGGTCGAGCCCGAGCGACTGTTGTTTGTTCAGCGCACCGCTCACCGCGGTGGCCATCTGGCCAAGCAGGCGCGTGGCCTCGCTCAGGTCTTCGTTCTGAAAGCGCAGCAGGCCCGAGATCGTGCCGCCGGAGAACGACGACGCCGGGATCATGCGGTCGCTTGCGCCGTCGCGCAGCGCCACCTGCGCCTTGGCCGGGTCGAAGGTGTCGGCCACGACCTTCAGCGAGTTCACCACGTTGCCGAGCACCAGGTTCTGGCCGGCGCCGATGAACACGCCGAGGCTGCCGTCTTCGGCCGGCTGCGTGGTCACGTTGATGAGCTTGCCGATGTCGCTGATGACGCGGTCGCGCTCGTCGAGCAGGTTGTTCGGCGGCTGGCCGGTGCCCTTGAGCGCGCTGATCTGTTCGTTGAGCCGGCCCACCTGCTGCGCCAGCGAATTGACGGCGGTGACGGCCGAGCGCATGTCGAGCATCACGCCGCCCTGCAGCGAAGTGAGCTGTTCGCCGGCGTTGCGAAAGCGCGAGGCCAGTTCCTGCGCTGCGCTCAGTGCCACCTGGCGCGCCGAAGAATCGGTGGGGTTGCTCGAGATGTCGACAAAAGAATTGAGCAGGTTGCCCGCTGCGGCGCCGAGGCCGTTGCTGCCGATCGGGAACACGCCTTCGAGCTGCTTCAGCTTGTCGAGCCGCGCGCTGTCGGCGGCGGCCACCGAATTGGCGGCGCCGGCCTGGGTCGTCAGCAGCTCGTTGTAGGCGCGCTGCACCGTCACCACGTTCACGCCCTTGCCGAAGAAGCCCGCGCCCGTGAACTGCCCTGCCGCGTCGGCCAGCTGCACGCTCTGGCGCGAATAACCCGCGGTGTTGGCGTTGGCGATGTTGTTGCCGGTGGTCTGCAAGGCCGCGTAGTTCGCGAACATCGCCGACTTGCCGACCGAAAGAAGTCCACTCATGGATGTTGAATCTGTTCGTCAGCCGCTTCAGGCACTCGCCCGTTGCAGCCGCAAGGTGGTGTTGATCACGCGCGTGAGCTTGTCGGCGTAGGCCGGGTCGGTGGCGTAGCCGGCCCGTTGCAGGCCTTGCGCAAAGCCGTCGGCGTTGTTGCCGGCGGCCACCACGGCGGCGTATCGCGGGTTGTCTTTCATCAGCTGCGCGTAGTCCTTGAACGAGGCTTCGGCGTTCGCGTAGGCACGAAACTTCGCGACCACCTTGCGGGCCTGGCCGTCGACCACTTCGGTGGTGGTGATCGAGGTGGTGGCGCCCTTCCAGCCGGGGCCGGCCTTGATGCCGAACAGGTTGTTCGCGCTCGAACCATCGGCGTTGCGGATCTGCTGCTTTCCCCAGCCCGACTCGTGCGCCGCCTGCGCCACCATGAAGGTGGCCGGGATGCCGGTTTCCGCTTCGGCGGCTCTGGCCGCTTGCGTGTGGGCGCGCACGAACTCGCTCTGCGCGCTGCTGAGCTTGTCGGCCGCGGCCGGCTCGCTGCGCTGCGGCGCACCGGCAGCGCCCGCCGCGGGCACGGCCAGCGCTGGCGCCGGGGCACCGTTCATCTGGCGTTCGAGCTGGCGCATGATCACCTCGCTCAGCCCGCCTTTCAGGCCGGTCATCTGGTTCGCGAACTGGGTGTCGAGCATCTCGGTGCCCATCTGCGTGCCGGCGTTGTCGAGCATGCCCGACGACATGGTCGCTTCGCGCATGCTCTTCATCAGCTGCTGCATGAAGAGCGCCTCGAACTGCTTGGCGGCCATCTTGATGGCCGCCTTCGGGTCGCTGGCGGCGCGCGCTTTCAGCGCATTGGCCGCCGGGTCGCGCAGCGCGTCGAGCGAGGCGCTGGCGTCCATGCCGCTGGGTAGCAAGCGCGAGATGCCCATGTCAGATGACCTCGATCTCGGCGTTCAAGGCGCCCGCCGTCTTCATTGCCTGCAGGATCGCCAGCAGGTCTTGCGGCGTGGCGCCGAGCGAGTTGAGCGCTTTCACCACGTCGGCGAGCTTGGTGCCGGCGGGCAATTGGATCAGCGAGCCGGGGTCCTGCTTGATCGTGATGTCGGCCTTTTCTTTCGCCACCGTGCCGCCGCCCGACAAGGCGCCGGGCTGGCTGATGACGGGCGAGGTGCTGATCGTGACCGACAGGCTGCCGTGCGCCACCGCGCAGGCGTTGAGCGTGACGTTCTGGTTCACGACCACCGAGCCGGTGCGTGCGTTGATGACGATCTTGGCGCTGGCCGCAGCCAGCTCGATCGGCAGGTTCTCGATCTCGGCGAGAAAGCTCACCCGCGCGTCGGAGCCTTCGGGCATGCGCACGCGCACCACCCGGCCGTCGAGCGCCTGCGCCGTGCCGTCGCCCATCTTCTTGTTGATGATGCGGGCCACTTCGCGGGCGGTGTTGTAGTCGCTGGAATTGAGGTCGAGCTGCAGCGTGTCGCCCTGGTTGAGCGGCGTGGGCACCGCACGCTCGACCGTGGCGCCTTCGGGCACGCGGCCCGCGCTCAGGTGGTTGATCTGCACCTTCGAGCCGGCGGCCGAAGCGCCCGCGCCGCCGACGATCAGGTTGCCCTGGGCCAGCGCATAGATCTGGCCGTCGGCGCCTTTCAGCGGCGTGGCGATCAGCATGCCGCCGCGCAGCGACTTGGAATTGCCGAGCGACGAGACGTTCACGTCGATCTGCTGGCCCGGCTGCGCGAAGGGTGGCAACTGTGCGGTGACCATCACCGCCGCCACGTTCTTGAGCTGCATGCTGGTGCCTGGCGGCAGGCTCACGCCCATTTGCTGCAGCAGCGCGTTCAGGCTTTGCTGCGTGAACGGGGCCGAGGTGGTCTGGTCGCCTGTGCCGTCGAGGCCGACGACCAGGCCGTAGCCGATCAACTGGTTGGTGCGCACACCCTGCACGCTGGCCACTTCTTTCAGGCGCATGGCGTGGGCCGGTGCCGGCCACCACAGCGCGGCACTGGCCATCAGCGTGGCGAGCACGATGAGTGCGCGGATCAGCTTGTCGGTGGCACTGGCCGAGGGGTCGGAAAAGGGGGTGAGCATGGTGGGAGCATCCGTTGATGTTCCCGATTCTGAAGAGACTTAAACCGGCAGAACGCTCAAAAAGAAGCGCCCCAACCAGCCAATTCCCTGCGCGTCGGCCTGGGCGCCGCGGCCGCGCTGCTCGATGCGCACGTTGGCGATCTGCGCCGAGGGCACGCTGTTGCCGCTGACGATGGCGCGTGGGTCGACCTGCCCCGAAAAGCGCAGCACGTCGACGTTGTGGTTCACGCCGATCTGCTTTTCGCCGGCGATGATGAGGTGGCCGTTGGGCAGCACTTCGACCACGGTGGCGGTGATCGTGCCCGAGAAGTCGTTGCTGTTCTCGGTGCTGCCCTTGCCGGCGAAAGTGTTGCTCGCGTTGGCGCCCACGCTGGCGCGCGCCGGCGTGAACGAGTTCGCCGAAATGCCCGGCAGCGCGGTGATGCCGCCCGACAGGCCACCGCTCTTGTCGATGGAGCTCGTGCTCTTCTGCGTGGCGCTGACTTTCTCGACGATCTGCACCGTGATCATGTCGCCCACCAGCCGCGCGCGGTGGTCTTCGAACAGCGGGCGGTACTGGCCCGACTGAAAGATCGAACCGTTGTTCGGAGCGGGCTGGGCCACCACGGGCGCCGGCCGCGCCGACGTGGGCTGCGCGATGTCGACCGGCGGGCGGGCGTTGAGGATCTCGCAGCCAGCCAGGGCCAGCGCGCACACGAGCAGGGTGAAGCGGTGACTGTTGTGGTTCATCATCATGATCATCATCGACCTCATCAGATCTGCGACAGGCGCTGCAACATTTCGTCGGAGGTCTTGATCGCCTTCGAATTCAACTCGTAGGCACGCTGCGTCTGGATCATGCCCACCAGCTCTTCGACCACATTGACGTTCGAGGTCTCGACAAACCCCTGCTGGATCAGGCCCAGCCCGTTCTGCCCGGCCGTGCCGGTGTTGGGCGTGCCCGAGGCCGCGGTCTCGGTGTAGATGTTCTGCCCTTTCGGGTCGAGCCCGGCCGGGTTGATGAAACTGGTGAGCGTGAGGCGGCCCACGCTCTGCGGCGCGGCCTGGCCCGGCAACACCACGCTCACGGTGCCGTCGGAGCCGATCGTCACGCTTTGCGCGGTGGCCGGGATGGTGATGCCGGGCTGCACGGTGTAGCCGTTGTTGGTGACGAGCTGGCCGGTGGCGTTGACCTGGAACGAGCCGTCGCGCGTGAAGCCGGTGGTGCCGTCGGGCATTTGGATCTCGAAGAAGCCCTGGCCGCTCACCGCCACGTCGAGCGGGCCACTGCTCTGCTGCAGGTTGCCCTGGCTGAAGCTGCGCGAGGTGGCCACGGCGCGGGTGCCCAGGCCCACCTGCAAGCCGGTGGGCAGCGTGGTCTGGTCGCTGCTGTTGGCGCCGGCCTGGCGCAGGTTCTGGTACATCAGGTCTTCGAACACGGCATGCGAACGCTTGTAGCCGTTGGTCGAGGCGTTGGCCAGGTTGTGGGCGATGGTGTCCAGCTGGGTCTGCTGGGCCTCCATGCCGGTCTTCGAAATCCACAGGGAACGCATCATGGTGGGGCTCCGGTCAATGGTGCCGATGATGTCGGGCCGGTGGCGGGGTGGATGCGTTGAAAAGAGCGGGGTTGGGGGGCTTCTTTTCTTTTGATGGGGTTGCCGTCGGCGTTCGGGTTGAGATGCTTTGCGGGTGGCGGCTTGCCGTTGTGGTCTGCTTCGACGCGCAGGATGTTCAGTCGCCTGGATCGGCCCGTGCGAGATCTCGCTCAAGTCGAAGGGAGCCAGGCAGATAAACAGCGCACGGAGATGGTCTCCACGGTTCACTGCTCTGGAGTCTTTCCTTGCGCTCAATCCCAATCCGCCTGCCGGCAACCGCCCTTCTTTTGTCGCTCTTGCAAAGCGACGCGTTCGCCGCCGATGCCATCTCGACCGACCGGCCGGACTTCGTCGAATCGAGCGATGTTGTCGGCCCGGGACGGTTTCAAATCGAGTTCGGCGTCCAGTCGGAGCGCGACACGGCCGAAGGCGCCAAGTCCCGGACCCGCACCTCACCGACGCTGTTGCGCTTTGGCGTCAGTGAGTCGCTGGAATTTCGCATCGACACCGATGGGCGAACGACTTCGCGCGCCGAAGATTCGAGCGGCTTGCAGACTCGCAAACGCGGCTGGGCCGACGCATCGATCGGCCTCAAGTGGCACATGGCCGACGGCGATGAAGCGAAGGGCCTGCCCGGCATGGCCTGGCTCTTCCACCTCGATGGCGACACCGGCAGCGCGCCGTTTCGCGCGCAGGGCTGGAGGCCGTCGCTGCGCTTCGTCGCCGAATGGGACCTGCCGAACGACCTGTCCGTGGGCGTGATGCCAGGCATCGCGGCCAGCAACAACGAGGCCGGCAAACGCTTTGCCGCCGGCATCCTGGCCATCACCGTGGGCAAGGCCTGGACACCGGCCTGGCGCAGCTATGTCGAACTGGCCGGCCAGCAACTCGCCTTGACGGCGAACGGCGGGTCGGTCGTGACCTTCGACACCGGCATCACGCACCTCGTCAACGACACGTTGCAATTCGATCTGTCGCTCGCTCGCGGCCTGACCCACGAGACGCCCCGTCTCGCCTGGGGGCTCGGCGCCTCCGTGCGGTTCTGAGAACTTGACCGACACACCATGACGCCCAAACTCACCATCCAGGGCAAGTTGCGCGCACCTCGCGTGGCATCGCCCACAGCCGCGACAGTTTCTTTTTACCTGCTCGGCAACACAGAAAGTCGTTGGCGTGTGAAGCTGGACGGCCGCGAAGCCGTATTGGCGCCAGGTGACTTGACGATGGTGGACCCCACCGCCGGCCGGGCGAGAAAGCTCGGGTGCGCGTTGATCTTCAGGGTGACGTTCGGTCGGGAACACGTGGCGACGCACGGATCGCCTGACGCCCCCGGCTCAAGCGAGCTGCCGGCGCGAGAGCGCAGGCTCAGGCGCCCTGGAGCTCGCTCGCAGCGACCGCCGGCGAGCAGGAGGCCGACCCGCAGCCGGTGATCGGTTGCGCGGGCAGGAGACCGGGTCGGGCGAGGGCTCCGGTGGCGGCATCGAATCCGATGCCGCGCAGGTGCAGCGCGAGTGCGGCATCCATCGTTTGCGCGTGCTTCGGAAACCAGTCCACCAGTTCGCTCGCCATCTGCCGTATCGGATCGAGCCGGCCCTGGGTGCCAAGGGCGAGCCCTTCGCGCATCACGACCAACACGACCTTGTGCTGCGTCGAATGGCAGTTGCCAGAGGCAAAGCGCGCCTGGCGCATCCACTCGTCCTCCTGCGCGAAGTGCCGGTCGGTGTGATCGACCAGCGCGGCCCATGCGGCGAGCAGCCGGTCGTCGGGCGCGTCGCTCACCGCGGCGAGCATCTCGACGAACTCGCGGTGCGTCTCGTCCATCTCCGGCAGACTCAGCGAAAGCGCATCGGACCATGTCAGTCGGTTCATCGGATCGATCCTTCAATTGTCGGGTCGACGCATCGTGCAATGGGCAGGCACCCGCCGTCCTTGATCTCCGTCATATGTCGAAGGCGCGACACACGCGACCAACCTTTGACGCGGCGCAACATGCGCGCCTGCGCGCCGCGCTGAAATCGCTGTCGTCAACAAGCATTCGTCAACACACGACAGGATCCGATCATGAGAACCCCCCGTTTCCATCGCGCCGCGATGGCCCTGGCATTGGCGGCCGGCGCAGCGTTGCCGCTCGCCTCGCAGGCGCAGGACGCGCCCTGGCTGGTGCGCGTGCGCGCTGTCGATCTGCGCAGCGCCAACAACGATTCGACCGGGCTCGATCTGTCGATCAACGACAAGGTGATCCCCGAGATCGACTTCTCGTACTTCGTCACGCCGAACTGGGCCGTCGAGCTGGTGCTGACCTACCCGCAGAAGCAGACGATCCGCTCGGGCGGCACCGACATCGGCTCGCTGAAGCACCTGCCGCCAACGCTCACCGCGCAGTACCACCTCACGACGCTGGGCACGTTCAAGCCCTATGTCGGCGCGGGGCTGAACTACACGCGCTTTTCGAGCGTGAGATTCGATCCGGCGGTGCAGACGGCGCTGCAGCCGAGCCTGAGCAAGAACAGCTTCGGCCTCGCGCTGCAGGCTGGATTCGACTACGAGTTCATGAAGAACACGTACTTCAACGTCGACGTGAAGAAGGTGCAGATCCGCACCGACGTGAGTTCGGCGGGCACCCAGGTCGGCACCTTCAAGGTCGACCCGTGGCTGCTCGGCGTCGGCATCGGATGGCGCTTCTGAAGCCGATGGCAATCCCGCACCGCAAAGTCATCCGGTCGTGGCTCGCGCCGCTCGCGGCGCGCAGCACGGCGCTCGCACTCGCCCTCGTGGTGGCGGACGTGCTCCTGTTCGCGGCCTGCCTCGCCTCTGCAGTCCTGGCGCGCAGCGTGCCGCTGCAGGCGATCGCGGGCGTCGCCGCCGGGCTCGTGATCAGCCGTCTGTTCATCCTCGGCCACGACGCCTGCCACCAGAGCTTCACGCCGCACCGAGGCCTGAACCGCTGGCTCGGGCGCCTCGTGTTCCTGCCATCGCTGACGCCCTACAGCCTGTGGGAGGTGGGGCACAACGTCGTCCACCACGGCTACACCAACCTGCGCGGCTTCGACTTCGTCTGGCAGCCGCTGTCGCTGGCCGAGTTTCGCGCGATGCCGCGCTGGCGGCGCGGGCTCGAGCGCGTCTACCGAAGCGGCTGGGCGCCGTGGCTGTACTACCTGGTCGAGATCTGGTGGCGGCGCATGTTCTTTCCGAGCCGCGCGACGATGCCGACACGGCGTGCCGTCTTCATGTGGGACTGCGTGCTGGTCTCGGCGTTCGCGCTCGCGTGGATTGCGGCGCTCGTTGCCGCGGCCGCCGCGACCGGCCAGTCGGTCGCGTGGCTGCTGGCGGTGGGCTTCGTGCTGCCGTTCATCGTCTGGAACGGCATGATCGGCTTCGTCGTCTACGTGCACCACACGCACCCGGGCGTCGCATGGTACGAGGACAAGGCGGCCTGGTCGGCCTCGCAACCGTTCGTCTCGACCACCGTGCACCTGACGTTCAGGTCGGCGATGGGCACGCTGTTGCACCACATCATGGAGCACACCGCGCACCACGTCGACATGAGCGTGCCGCTGTACCGGTTGAAGCGCGCGCAGGCGTTGCTCGAGACCCGGCTGGCGGGCGCGATCGTGGTGCAGCCTTTCTCGTGGCGGTGGTATGCCGAGACCGCGCGGCACTGCAAGCTCTACGACTTCGAGGCGCGCCGCTGGACGGACTTTGCCGGACGGCGCGCCGTTGGCGCTGCAGCCTGACCGGTCGCCGCAGCGTTCGACCCGACCGTGCAGAAAGCGTACCGGCGCGACGACTGCAGCGACCGGCGCGAAGGCGTCGACCGCAACGGCAAGCCGTACCGGCCGCCAAGGGCCTTCGGGTTCGACAAGAACATCGGTGATGCCAAGATGGGGCGCTGATCGCGTACCTGCGTTCGCTCAAGCCAGTGGCCTCGGGGTTGAGGTTCTGTCGGGAATGAACGTCAGCAGGCCGACGCCGGATGCGAAGGTGGACGGCCCGCTCACGTTCGAACGCTGCCGTTCGGTGGGCATTCAGACTCGATCCAACTTGCCACACTCACCCCACGCACTCAAACTGACCGAAAACGTCACCACGATGGGCACAACACCGGGCCATCCCGAACCCGAAGTCTGTGCTTCCCGCCCGCCGCCCGCCGCCCGCCCCTGGCGTCGGCGCTTGCACCAAGGAGCAGCCATGCCAACCCTCGACCCTTCCACCATCAGCAGCTGGCATGCCCACGTGTACTTCGGCGCCACCAGCCGCGATGCGGCCCGGGCCCTGCGGGCCATCATCGAAACAGCGTTGGCAGGCCGGATCGAGATGGGCCGCTTTCACGAGAAGCCCGTCGGCCCGCACCCGATGTGGAGCTACCAGCTCGCGTTCGCGGCGGGGCACTTCGCCCACGTGGTGGGCTGGCTCGCGTTGAACCATGGCGCACTTGACGTGTTCGTGCACCCCAACACTGGCGACGCGTTGCGTGACCACCGCGACTCTGCGCTCTGGCTGGGCCGCTCGCACACGCTCAACCTCGCGGCGCTGGTCAGCTGACTTTCTGGCGCCTCGCGGACGCCTCACCAGCGCCGCGGCAGCTCGCGCAGCAGCACGATGCGGCCGCGCGAAACCTCGATGTAGCCACCCCGCGTCAGGTCTTGCAGCAGGCGGTTGACCATCGCGCGCGATGCGCCCAGCCGCTCGGCGATGCGCGCCTGGCTCAGCGGCCCGGGCACGAAACGCTGCCCCTCCACGTCGACCGCGAGCGCCTCGAACAGGCCGACCAAGCGGCCGTAAACGTCGACCGAGGCCAGGCGGCTCACGGTGTGCGTGAGCGTGCGCACGCGCTGCACCATGCGCTGGATCAGGTGAAAGGCGAGGTCGGGGCGCGAAGCCAGCACACGCTCGACTTCGGCCCGCGTCACGCGGGTGAGCTGCGCGCGTTGCGTCACCTCCACGGTGGCAGCCCGTCGCGCGCCGCTCAGCATCAGCTCGCCGAAGACATCTCCCGCGCCGAGCGTGTTCAGCTCCACGTTGCGCCCGCCTTCGCCGGCCACCACCGCGCGCAGTTCACCGGCGTGCACGATGTACATGCAGTCGGCCTCGTCGCCTTCGGTGACGACGGCGGCACCGGGCTCCCAGGTGCGCGTCTCGCCCAGCTTGGCCAGCTCGGCCAGGATCTCGTCTGCTTGTTCCACCCTTGCTGCCCTTGCTCGTCGGCGCGCCTGGGGCGCGTTCCATGCAGCGACTGTAGCGGCGCGCGCGGGCCGCCTGTTCACTATTGAACTCGCCGTGCCGGCGTGCGCGTTCATGCGTGAACATGCCTTCAGCCCTGCACCAGGCCACGCCGATGGCAGCACCCCCACCCGTTCAGGAGATCACCTCATGTCGACCACCGCCTTCAAATGGATTTCTGCTGGCTTGCTTGTGCTGGCCAGCCATGCGCCTGCTGCGTTCGCGCAGCCGGCCCCGAGCGTCAGCGAACGCCTGCACGCCAATGCCGTGGCCTCGTTCCGCCAGGCGCGCTTCCCCGAGGCCTATGGGCGCTTCATCCGCCTGGCCGATGCCGGGCACGCGCCCTCGGCCGAAATGGCCTTGTGGATGTACCTGCACGGCCCGGCGCTGTTCGGCCGCGACTGGGACACCACGCAGGATCAGTTGACGGCCTGGGCGCAACTCGCGCGGCAGCCGATGCCCACCATGGTCGGGCACGTCTATCCCAAGCCCTAGACTCGGCTGCACACCCACCCATGCACGCAGTACGGCATGAATGACACCGAGATCGAGTCGCTGCGCGCCGCCATCGCGGCGCTGGAAGGACAGCGCGACACACTGGGCGACGCCGTGCTCGAGCTGGCCGTGGCTCCGCTGCGCGCGCGCCTTGCCGGCCTGCTGCCGCCCGCCGGACTGAAGCGGCGCCAGATCACCGTGCTCTTCGCCGACGTGGTCGGCTCCGCCGCGGTGGCGCAAGACCCGGAGGCCGACGACACGATGGGCCGCTCTCTGCGGCGCATGGCCGAGATCGTGCTGGCGCACCAGGGCCGGGTGCTGCGCTTCAACGGCAACGGCGTGAAGGCCGCGTTCGGCATGGACGCGTCGCGCGAAGACGATGCCGAGCGCGCGGTGCGTGCCGGCCTCGCCATCCTGCAAGCCGGGCGCGAGCAGGCCGACGAAGCGCTGCGCCTGAGCGGCGTCGCCGACTTCGCGGTGCGGGTGGGCGTGCACACCGGCGACGTGGCGCTCGGTGCGGGCGTCGAGGCCGACAACAGCGCCGGCGGCGCGGCCGTGAACATCGCCGCACGCATGGAACAGAGCGCGCCGCCCGGCACGCTGCGCATCAGCCACGACACCTGGAACCAGGTGCGCGGCCTGTTCACGATCGAGCCCCAGCCACCGCTGATGGTCAAAGGTGTGGACGCGCCCCTGCAGACCTACCTGGTGCGCGCGGCGCTCGACCGCCACGTCGCTGGTGTCGAACGCGGCGTGCAAGGCCTGAGCACCCCGATGGTGGGCCGCGATGCCGAACTGCAGCGCCTGCTGGGCGCGGTGGCACGTGCACGCGAAACGCAGCAGTTGCAGGCGTTCACGCTCGTGGGCGAAGCGGGCCTCGGCAAGAGCCGCATGCTGCGCGAACTGGTGGCGGGCTCGAAGGGCTGCGAGGTGATCGCCGTGCGCTCGCAACCCGACGGCATGTTGCGGCCCTGGGGCATGTTGCGAAGCCTGCTGGCCGTGCAGTTCGGCGTGGCCGACACCGACAGCGCAGCGTCGGCTCGCCACAAGGTGGTCGAGGGTCTGAGCCCGTGGTTCGCAGAGCGTGGCGCACGGCAGGCCCAACTCATCGGGCAGCTGTCGGGGCTGGACTTCGGCGACAGCCCGCACGTGCAGGGCCTCGACCCGCGCGCGCTGCGCGACCAGGCCTTCGCTGCCGTGCGTGGCTACCTTCGTGCCGTGGCGACGCAAGGGGCGCTGCCGCTGCTGCTCGTCGAAGACCTGCACTGGGCCGACGACGGCTCGCTCGATCTGCTGCAAGACTGGCTGGCGCATGCCGCCGAGCTGCCGATGGCGCTGATCATGACCGGCCGGCCGGCGCTGCTGCAGCGCCGGCCCGGCTGGGGCGCGCCAGACACGCTGGTGCCGCTGGCCGCACTGGCCGCAGCTCAGAGCGACGAGTTGGCGCGGGCCTTGTTGCAGCGCATGGCAGAGGTGCCAGCCCAGCTCACAGCGCTCATCGTCGGCCAGGCCGAAGGCAACCCGTACTACATGGAAGAGCTGGTGCGCCGGCTCATCGATGACGCGGTCATCATGGTCGGCGAGCCCCACTGGACGACTCACGCGGAACGCCTGCAGGGCGTGCGCTTGCCGGGCACGCTGGTCGGTTTGTTGCAGGCGCGACTCGACGCATTGCCCGCGCACGAACGCCTCGCCGCCCGCCAGGCCAGCGTGATCGGGCATGTGTTCTGGGACGATGCGCTTCAGTCACTGGACGACAAGGCGACGCGAGCCCTTCCCGCGCTCGAGCGCGCCGCTTTCGTACGTGCGCACGAGGCGAGCGACTTCGAAGGCACCACCGAGCGCCAGTTCGACCACCACCTGCTGCACCAGGTCACCTACGACACGCTGCTCAAGGCCGAGCGCGTCCTGGGCCACGGCGCCGCGGCGCGCTGGCTCGCCGAGCGCACCAAGGGGCGCGGCGCAGAGTTTCTGGCGATGACCGGCGAGCACGCCGAGCGCGCTGGCGAGGTGGCTCTCGCCGTCGACTGCTTCGAGCAGGCCGGCGAAGAAGCGAAAGCGCGTTTTGCGAACACTGCGGCGGTGTCGTGGACACGGCGAGCGCTGGGCCTGCTGGGGGCCTCGCAGCCACTGCGCCGCTTCGATCTGCTGGCGCGGCTCGAAAGAATCGCCGACGCCGCGGGCGAGCGCGCCACCCAGAAAGCGCTGCATGCCGAAATGGCCACGCTGCTCGAGCGCGAACCCGACGGCGCCTGCCAAGCCCGCTTGTCCATGGCCATGGCCTTGCTGGCCGACCACCTCGGCGACATGGCCGGTTCGGTGCGGCTCGCCCAGCAGACCTTCGAACAGGCCGAGCGCTGCGGCGCCGCCGAATCGGCCGCAGAGTCGCAATGCCAGTTGGCGTGGTTGTCCATGCGGGCCGAAGCCGACGAGAGCGTCACGGCCCGGCACATCGAGATCGGCATGGAATGGGCCGCCAAAGTGCCGGCCGAGCGCAACCGGGCCAAGGTCGAAGCCCAGTTGCTGACCCTGCAGGGGAAGATCGCCATACGGTGTTGCCGTTTCGACGAAGCGCGCAGCGCGCTCACCGCAGTGGTGTCGCGTGGCGAGGCACTGGGCGCGCCGCGCCTGCAGATCAACGCACTGAGCGCGCTGACCGACATCGCGGCCTCCGTCGGGCAGTGGGACGAGTCGCGTGCGTGGGCCGAGCGCATGCACACGGTCACGCTCGCTGCGGGGGTGCAGAGTGGCGTGGGCTGGGCGCTGGCTTCGCTGGGCAGAAGTGCCGCGGCGCAGGGCGACCACGCCACGGCGATCCGCTGGTACGAAGACAGCCTGACGATCCTTCGCGCCATCGGCGACCGGCGCCTCGTTGCGTACACGCTCCAGCCCCTGGCCGACCTGCACCTGAGACAAGGCGACGCAGAGACCGCCTCGCGCTGTTGTGCCGAGGCGCAGGCCTTGCACCAGAGCTTGTCCGATCCGCTGTCGGCCATTGCGGTCGCGGCGCATGCCGCGCGCTGCGAGCTTCTGCTCGGCCGGCCCGAAGTGGCCCGGCCGGCGGTGCACGCATTGCTCGACCGGCTCGACGGCGAACTCGCGGCGTTTCATCCCGCCAAGAAGATCCACCCGCGCTGGATCTGCCAGCAGGTGCTCGAAGCGCTGGGCGATGCCCGCGCCGCCCCCTTGCTCGAACAACTGCACGCCGACGTGCAGGCCAGCGCCGCCGACCTCACCGGCCCCGCCGACCGCGAGCGCCTGATCCAGACGCTGACCGATTTTCGCGGCGTCGTGGCCGCCTACCAGCGGCGCGGCGATCAGCAGGCGCCGGCCTGAACCCTCGTCTCGCACGGCACAACCCCACATGCAGGACAAAGACATCGAAGACTTGCGCGCCGCCATCGCGGCGCTCGAAGCGCAGCGCGCCACGCTCGGCGACGCGGTGCTCGAGCTGGCCGTGGCGCCGCTGCGCGCACGGCTGGCCGGCCTGCAACGGCGCCAGGTGACGGTGCTGTTCGCCGACGCCGTCGGTTCGACCGCAAACGCCCAGGCAGCCGACGCCGAAGACCGGCTGCAGTTTCTCGATGCCACTTTCCAGCGCATGGCCCGCTGCATCGAAGACCACCAAGGCCGCGTGCTGCGTTTCACCGGCGACGGCATCAAGGCCGCGTTCGGCATGGAGCGGGCGCGCGAAGACGACGCCGAACGGGCGGTGCGTGCCGGTCTGGCAATCCTGAACGCCGGGCGCGAACTGGCTGGCGAGGCGCTGCGTCTGCATGGCGTGGCCGACTTTGCGCTGCGCGTGGGCGTGCACACCGGCGACGTGGTGCTCGGTGCCGGCGTCGAGGCCGACAACAGCGCGGTCGGCACGGCCGTGAACATCGCGGCGCGCATGGAACAGAGCGCGCCGCCGGGTGCCTTGCGCATCAGCCACGACACCTGGAACCAGGTGCGTGGCCTGTTCGACATGGAGGTTCAGCCGCCGCTGCAGGTCAAGGGCATCGCTGCGCCCTTGCAGACCCACCTGGTGCGCGCGGCGCTCGACCGCCGGCACTCCGGCATCGAACGCGGCGTGCAAGGCCTGAGCACCCCGATGGTGGGCCGCGATGCCGAACTGCAGCGCCTGCTGGGCGCGGTGGCGCGTGCACGCGAGACCCGGCAACTGCAGGCGTTCACGCTCGTGGGTGACGCCGGGCTGGGCAAGAGCCGGCTGCTGCGCGAACTGGTGGCGGGCCTCCAAGGCTGCAAGGTGGTGATGCTGCGCTCGCAGCCCGACGGCATGCTGCGCCCCTGGGGCCTGGTGCGCGCGCTGCTGGCCACGCAGTTCGACGTGGCCGACACCGACAGCGCCGAAGTGGCCCGGCACAAGGTGGTCGAAGGGCTGAGCCCGTGGTTCGACGAATACGGCGAGCGCCGCGCCCAACTCATCGGCCAGTTGTCGGGCCTGGACTTCGGTGACAGCCCGCACGTGCGTGGCCTCGACCCGCGCTCGCTGCGTGACCAGGCGTTCGCCGCCCTGCGCGCCTGGCTGCAAGCGCTCGCAACCCGAGGCGAGGTGTTGCCGGTGTTGATCGTGGAAGACCTGCACTGGGCCGACGACGGCTCGCTCGACCTGCTGCAAGACTGGCTGGCGCACGCCGCCGAGCTGCCGCTGGCGCTGATCATGAGTGGCCGCCCCGAGCTGCTGACACGCCGGCCCGATTGGGCCGCGGCAGAGGCGGTCGTGCCTCTGCCGGCGCTGCCCGAGGCGCAGAGCGACGAACTTTTGCGCGCGCTGCTGCAGCGCATGGACGAGGTGCCGCAGGCCTTGTCCGAGCTCATCGTCGGCCGCGCAGAAGGCAACCCGTACTACATGGAAGAACTGGTGCGCCGCCTGATCGACGACGGCGTGATTGCCGTGGATGGAACGCACTGGCGCATGCAGGGCGAGCGGCTGCAGAACCTGCAACTACCGGGCACGCTGGTCGGCCTGCTGCAGGCCCGACTCGACGCCTTGCCCGCGCACGAACGCCTCGCCGCCCGCCAGGCCAGCGTGATCGGGCATGTGTTCTGGGACGATGCGCTTCAGTCACTGGACGACAAGGCGACGCGAGCCCTTCCCGCGCTCGAGCGCGCCGCTTTCGTACGTGCGCACGAGGCGAGCGACTTCGAAGGCACCACCGAGCGCCAGTTCGACCACCACCTGCTGCACCAGGTCACCTACGACACGCTGCTCAAGGCCGAGCGCGTCCTGGGCCACGGCGCCGCGGCGCGCTGGCTCGCCGAGCGCACCAAGGGGCGCGGCGCAGAGTTTCTGGCCATGACCGGCGAGCACGCCGAACGGGCTGGTGACACGGCACTCGCGGTCGACTGCTTCGAGCAGGCCGGCAAGGAGGCTCAGAAGCGCTACTCGAATGCGGCGGCCACGTCACTGCTGCGCCGCGCGGTGGTCTTGCTCGGTGAATCAGACCCACCCCGCCGCTTCAACCTGCTGCATCGCCTGGCCGTCATCACCGATACCGTGGCCGACCGGGAAGGCCAGGGCCGGCTGCACGCGGAAATGGCGGCCCTGCTCTACCGGCACCCCGCCGAAGCAGACCGGGCGCGCCTGTGGTTCAGCGAGTCCCTTCTGGCCGACCGGCTTGGCGACTTCGCCGCTGCAGGCCGGCTGGCACGACAGAGTTTCGAGCTGGCCGAGCGCTGCGAAGCGGCTCACCCCGCGGCCATGTCGCAGAACGAGCTGGCCTACCTGAAGCATCTGGACCGCGACCATGCGGGCGCGCTCGAGCATGTCGAGATCGGGCTGCGGTGGGCGGCCAGGCTCGAGCCGGGTGCCGACAACCTGCGCGCCGTCACCGAGGCGCAGCTGATGGCCCGATCGGCGCAGGTCTCGATCGCACTCGGCCGGTTCGCGGTGGCGCGCGAAACGCTGCGTGCGGTGTTGTCGCGCGGCGAAGAACTTGCGTCCTCCATGATGCAGATCTCTGCGCTTCTGCATCTGGCGACGCTCGCCGAATACCTGGGCCGCTGGGACGAAGCTTCCGCCTGCGCGCAAACCATCCGCGAGCTGGCTCAACCCGCCGGCCTGCGCGCGATGGTGGGCAAGGCCTTCGGGATACTGGGGCGTGCCGCACAGGGGCGTGACGACCATGCCGCGGCGGTGCGTTGGCGCGAGCAGGCGCTGGAGATCACCCGTGCCGTCGGCGATCGGTACTTCGAGGCCTTCGTGATGTTCACCCTGGGCACATCGCACCTGGCGCTGCAGGACGCAGTGAAGGCGCAGCACTGGTTCGGCCAGTCGGGTGCCGCGTTCGAGACACTGGGGCTCGTGCACAAGGTCTTCGAGGCGCGAGCTTCGGTAGGCTTGTGCCAGGCCCACCTCGGCGACATGGGCACGGCGCTGCCGGAAGTGGAAGGGGTGCTGGCCTACGTGGCAGCGAATCCGAGTGAAGACCCGGGCACGCACCTCGATGTGCGCTGGACCTGCCAGCAAGTGCTGGCGAGCGCGGGCGATGCGCGGGCGGCTCCGATGCTCGACGCCCTGTTCGCCGATGTCCAGTTTTGCGCCGGCGAGCTGGCCGACGCCGCCGAGTTGACCGACGCTGCCGATCGCGAGCAACTGATCCAGGCCGTGCCGACATTCCGCGCCGTGGCAGGCGCCTACCGGCAACGCGGCGAGGCGCCGCAGCCTCGGCCAGAATAGCCCGTCGTCCGTCCGGCTGTTTTCATTCAGGAGTCTCTCGATGAAGTGCGTCTTGGTGGGTTCCCGCTACTTCGGGGCCACGGTGTTGGAAGCGCTACTCAAGGAAGGCATTGCCGAGTTCACCCGCATCGTGGTGCCGGCGGCCGATGACCGCCTGGCCATCGCCGGCCGCGCGGCGGGGCTCGACGTGCATGTGATGGCCAACCCGAAGATCGTGCCGGGTGAGGCCATCCCCGAAGGCACCGAGCTCATCCTCGCCGCGCACACGCATGCGCGCGTGAGCAACGAAGCATTGGCGCGCTCGCGGCTCGGCGGTGTGGGCTACCACCCTTCGCTGCTGCCGCGGCACCGTGGCATTGCCGCGGTGGAGTGGACGATCCTCGAAGGCGACGCGGTCGCCGGTGGTTCGGTCTACCACCTGGCCGACGGCTGGGACGCCGGCGCCGTGGCCGCGCAAGACTGGTGCTTCGTGGCCAAGGGCGAAACCGCGCGCGAGCTGTGGGAACGGGCGCTTGCGCCGATGGGCCTGGCCTTGCTGGGCCAGGTGGTGCGCCATGCCAGCGTGCACGGCACGGTGCCGGCGCACACGCAAGACCAGCGCTTCGCCACCAAGGCGCCGATGATCCGCCGCTCGGTCGTGCTGACCGAAGACGCGCCGCAGACCACCACCTCGCTCGTCGTCACCGTGATGGGCCCCGACCGGCCGGGCATCGTGAGCCTTCTGTCCGACCGCGCGCAGCGTTTCGGCGCCAGCTGGGCCGCGAGCCGTCTGGCCAACCTGGCGGGCGAGTTCGCGGGCATGGTGCACTTCGAGGTGCCGCGCGAAAACGCCGATGCGCTGGCCACCGCGCTCAAGGGGCTCGAATCGTCGGGCCTGCGGCTCGTGATCGCCAAGAGCGACGGCGCCGGCGCGCCGCCCGGGCTGCGTGGTGTCGACCTCGAACTGGTGGGCGAAGACCGGCTCGGCATCGTCAGCAACCTCACGCGCATCCTGGCCGAGAGCGGCATCAGCATCGAACACATCCACACCGAAATCGCGGGCGGCAAGGGGCCGGGCAAACCCACCTTCAAGGTGCTGGCGCACCTGCTGGTGCCGCAGGCGCTGTCTTCCGACGCGCTGCGCGGCAAGCTCGAGGGCCTGGCCAACGAGATGATGCTCGACATCGCGCTCGGCGAGCGGCCGGCTGCGTGACGGCAGCGCGCCGCATTGGCGGCGTCGAGGTCTTCATCGAAGGTGAAGGCGCGCAGAGCATCGTGATGATCCACGGCTGGCCCGACACGCACCGGCTGTGGGACGCCACCGTGCAGGCCTTGCGCAACGACCACCGCTGCATTCGCTTCACGTTGCCGGGTTTCGAGCCGGGCACGCTGCGGCGCTCGTGGGCCAGTGAGGAGCTGGTCGCCACGTTCAAGGCCATCGTCGAACAAACCTGCCCGGGCCAGCGTGTCACGCTGCTGCTGCACGACTGGGGTTGTGTGTTCGGCTACGCCTTCGCGGCGCAGCACCCCGAACTGGTCGCGAAGATCGTGGGCGTCGACATCGGCGACGCGGGTTCGCGCGCGCACCTGCGCTCGCTGCGCTTCGTCGACAAGCTGATGATCGCGGCCTACCAGGGCTGGCTCGCGATCGCGTGGTGGCTCGGTGGCCGCGCGGGCGAGTGGATGACGCGGTGGATGGCACGTGCACTGCACTGCCCTTCCGACCCGGCGTTCATCGGTTCGCAGATGAACTACCCGTACCACCGGCAATGGACCGGTGGTGCGGCGCAGCCTGAGGCAGCGGGCTTCGTGCCGGCCTGCCCGATGCTCTACGTTTACGGAACGAAGAAGCCCTTCATGTTCCATTCACCGGACTGGGCCGATGCCTTGGCGCAGCGGCCGGGTTGCCAGGTGCTCGCGTTCGAGACCGGGCACTGGGTGATGAGCCGGCGGCCCGAGCCGTTCAACCAGGCGTTGCTGGCGTGGCTCGGCCGCGCGCCGGATCACCGGGCCTGAGAAACCTGCACCGACTGGCGCTGCGACGGGTTCTTGCCCGTCGGATCGGCCCACTGGCTGTAGTGCGGCAGATCACCCAGGCCGCTGTCGACCTTTTCGCCGCTCACCTTGTTGGCCGGCTTGGCCCATTGGCTGTAGTGCGGCAAGTCACCCAGGCCGCTGTCGATCTTTTCGCCGCTGACCTTGTTGGCAGGTGCGGCAGCACGTTCTGCGGCCACGGCCACCGGGCCCAGCGAAACGAAAGAAGCGGCCAGTGCGGCCGCGACGCAGAAGGCATTGAACTTGTTCATGGCAGGTTTCTCCGGTCGGTTGTCGGTAGGGGACGGAAGGCGCCGTTGCTGCTGCGCCGCACACCACTACTTCATGTGGTTAGCTTCACTCTACGAGGCGGGCCGACCGGCCGGGTGGCACAAGCGCACACCTGCACACGGTCGGCGCTCGATGTGTTCGCTGCGGAGTGAAAAGTTGCCGAAGTCCGGGGCCGCAAGATTTGTCGCTTGCGTTACTGCACGAAACGATTGCCGCGCGACAGGATCGTGAGCTCGACCCAGCTGCTGCCGTTGTGGCTGCCGGGTGTGTAGTTGAGCGCAAAGCCGCCGAGGTCGACCCGGCCGAGCGTGCTCATCGCCGCGAGCACACTCTCACGCGTGGGTTTGGGGCCGGCCTTCTTCAGCGCAACCACCAGCGCCTTGGCGGCAATGCAAGACTCGAGCGAGGTGTAGTTCAGCTTCGAGCCGTTGAGCGCCTGCAGCGCTTCGGCGCACTCTTTCACGAGCGGCATCGAGACCTGGTTCGAAGCGCGGGGTGAAGGCATCACCTGCGAGACGACCGTGCCGCGCGCCAGCGGGCCGACCGACTCGGCCAGCTCGTCGGGGTTCACGAACGAGAGCGCGGCCACCGGCACGGGGCTGCCCTTTTCGCCGGCGGCCTTGAGGTAGTCGCTCACCACGCTGTATTGCGTGGTGGCCAGCACGTAGTGCGGAGCGTCTTTGCCGATCGCGTCGATCGACGCCTGCTCGAGCTTGGCGCCGCGTTTCACGGCCACACCGCCCGGCTTGGCGACCCCGGCGTCGGCGAACGCCGCGACCACGGCTTCGAAATTGCTGCGGCCGACTTCGTCGTCGTAGTAGAGCACCACGGCCTTGTCGGCGCCGACCGCCCGCTTGGCTTCGACGACCTTGGCGGCTTCGTCCTTGTACGAAGCGCGCAGCGTGTACACGTTGGGGTGGCCACGCAGCTTGGTGGCACCGCTGAAGGGCGCGAAGAACAGCATGTTGTTCTGCGCCACGAGCGGCAGCGAGTCGAGGCTGTTGGTCGCCGAGTTGTAGCCGAACAGCACCATCGCCGCGTGCTGGCCGAGCAGCAGTTGGGTGTTCTCGGTGGCGCGCTGGCGGTTGTTGGCGTTGTCGAGCGTCACCAGCTGCACCTTGCGGCCGAGCACGTTGCTGGCGTTGACCTTGGCAAACACGGCGAGCGCACCATCGCGCATGTCTCGGCCGATGTCGGCGTTCGAGCCGCTGAGCGCGACCGATTGGCCGACCACGATGTCTTGCGCCAGCGCGGGCTGCGCGGCGACCATGGCGAACACCAGGCTGGCGAGACTCTTTTTCATGGCAGACCCTTTCGGCGGTGGCGCTTGCGCGCGGGCCGAAAGCAACATGCCGGGCCCCGTGCAACGCGCCGCAGCTTAGGGGGGCAGCCATTCGCGGTGGGCCGCGAAGTTGGCGCACAAATTCACGTCATGCCGATGCAATGGGCCGGATCGTGATCGATTGCACTGGCGCGCTCGCCACCGCCGATCACGAGGGCGCGCGCCCGCGCTGCGGCCGCCGGCTCTGGTCGATGACCTCGCGCGCAATCTCCAACCCGGCCTCGAGGGCTTCGTCGACATTCGCATGGTCGGTCATGTATTCGACCGTCTGCGGGCCCGCACCCGTGGGCTCGGCACCGATGCTGACCACGATGTGGCTGCCCTCGCAGGCCATGTCTTTCAGCACGTCGACGTCGATGGCGCGGCCGGCGTAGCTGGCGCAGACATGGCATGTGTCGGTTCGGGCAGTGAACATGGCGACTCCTCCTTGGCCGGCCGTGGCCGTCTATGCGCTGGCACGAACGCGGGCGTCTCGCACCTCGCGAACCCCGGGGATGCCCTGCACGGCCCGGCGCGCGGCCAGCTTGTCGTCGTTGCCGTAGTACAGGCCCTGGTAGATCACGGCGCCGCGAATGACCACCACGTTCGAGACCAGCGGGTGCCACCAGGCCTGCCCCGCCATGCGGCCGAGCAAGGTCTTGCGGATCGCGGCGTCGGCCGGGTTCGGCGACCAGGGGTCTGCCGCGACATGACGCACCGCACCCGACACCGGTGACCACCACGACTTGAGGTTGCTCCACAACGACGCCTGGCCCAGGCCCGTGTTCACGACATGTTCTCTCATCACTTCACTCCTGTACGAAGGTCGCCCTGTGCGAATCCGTCGAACAAATCTTCGGCGCTGGCGATCAGCAAGTAAAGCGAGTTTTATTGCCATTTGAATGCAACAATATTGCATTCAAGGCCGACACCGCCCGAACCCCATGGACATCACGCTGGCCCGCACCTTCCTCGACATCGTTGCCACGGGCAGCTTCGTGCGCGCCGCCGAACGTGTGCACGTGACGCAGACCGCCGTGAGCGCGCGGGTGCGGGCGCTCGAAGAGCAGGTCGGCGCGCGGCTGTTCGTGCGCAACAAGGCCGGCGCCTCGCTCACGCCGGCCGGCGAGCAGTTCGTGCGCTACGCATCGATGCTGGTGCAGGTGTGGGAGCGCGCACGGCACCATGTCGCCGTTCCGCCAGGCCGGCGGTCGGTGCTCACCGTGGGCTGCGAGCAGAGCCTGTGGGACCCGCTGCTGCTCGACTGGCTGTTGTGGATGCGAACCGAAGCGCCCGAGCTCGCGCTGCGCACCGAGGTGGGCTTCCCGGCCGACCTGGTCGACCGTGTGGCCTCGGGCATGCTCGACATCGCCGTGGTCTATGCACCGCAGCAGCGGCCCGGTCTGCGCATCGAATTGCTGATCGAGGAAAAGCTGGTGCTCGTGAGCACACGCAAGGGCGTGCGCAAGCCCACCCCGGCCGACTATGTGTACGTGGACTGGGGGCCGGAATTCGCGGCCCAGCACAGCCTGGCGTTCCCCGAGCTCGGCAACGTGGGCGTGATGGCCGGCCTCGGCCCGCTCGGTCGTGAGTACGTGCTGGCGGCAGGGGGTTCGGGCTACTTCCGCCTCGCGGTGGTTCGTGCCCACCTCGAGAGCGGCCGGTTGCACCGGATCCCCGGTGCGCCCGAATTTCTCTACCCCGCCTATGCGGTGTTCGCCGATGGCGCTGACGCGGCGGTCATCACGCCGGCACTCGAGGGGCTGCGCCACGCGGCGGTGGCGGCCAGCGACGGGCCCGTGTCGCGCAGGCCGGTGGCCGTGCGCCGCAAGCGGGTGCAGCCACCCGCGCCGGCGCGCCGCTGATCAGGTCATCGTCAACAACTGCGCAGCGGCCTTCTCATTCGCTTCGGCGGTCTGCAGCATCTTCATCTGCGCTTCAAACTGGCGCGCCGCGGAGATCATGGCGACCATGGTCTCGACCGGGCTCACGTTCGAGCCTTCGAGCGCACCTTCCTGCACACGGGCCGTGTCGTCGGCCGAGAGGTCGCCGCTGGCGGCGCGGAACAGGCCGTCTTCGCCGCGCGTGAGCGCCGCGTCGGGCGTCACGAGCTTGAGCTTGCCGACCGCGGTGCTGCGGCCGTCGGCGCCCTTGGCGCTCACGGTGCCGTCGGCGCCGATGCTGACGGAGGAATTCGCCGGCACCTGCAGCGGACCGCCATCACCCATCACCGGCAGGCCGCCTCGTGTGGTGAGCGTGCCGTCGTTCGAGAGTTCGAGCGAACCGCCGCGCGTGTAGGCCTCGGTGCCGTCGAGCGCCTGCACGGTCAGCCAGCTGTTGCCCTTGACGGCCACGTCGAGGTTGCGGCCGGTGCCGGTGACCGGGCCTTGCGAGGCGTCGTAGCCGGTGGTCGTCTCCAGCGCATAGACGCGCGTGCTCGCGCCGCTGCCTTGCACCGGCACGGCACGAAAGGCCTGCAGCTCGGCGCGAAAGCCGGGGGTCGACACGTTGGCCAGGTTGTTGGCCAGCGTGTCCTGCCGCTGCATGGTCGCCTTCGCGCCCGACATCGACAAATAGATCATGCGGTCCATGGCGGCCTTTCAGTGGGTCAAGCGATCAGCGCAGATTCACAAGTGTTTGAAGGATCTGGTCTTGCGTCTTGATGGTCTGCGCGTTGGCCTGGTAGACACGTTGCGCGGTGATCATGTTGACGAGCTCACCGGTCAGGTCGCTGTTCGACTCTTCGAGCGAACCCGACTGCAGCGCACCGAAGTTGGCGGTGCCCGAAGCACCCACCGTCGGATCGCCCGAAGCGAAGCTGCGCGCCCACAGGTTGCCACCGAGCGGGCTCAGGCCCTGCACGTTGCGGAAGGTGGCGAGCTCGATCTGCCCAGCCGGCTTGGACTGGCCGTTCGAGTAGGTCGCGGTGACCACGCCGTTGTCTTCGATCGACACGCCCGAGAGCTGGCCGGCGGCGTAGCCGTCCTGCGTCATGCGCGTCACGCCGAACGGCGAGCCGAACTGCGTTGCGCCGGTCAGGTCGAGCGACACGCCCGTGATCGCCAGCGTGGCGGAGCCGGCGGCGTTGGTCGTGGTCGGGATGTCGATGTTCACCGTGCCCGTCGGCGAGGTGGGGGTGCCGCCGTTGCCGGGGAAGTTGATCGTCGTTACCGGCAGCGGGTTGCCGGCGCCGTCCACGCTCACCGGCGTGCCGTTGGCGGTGGCGAACACGTTCCAGGTGTCGGTCGCGGTCTTCTGGAAGTAGTAGGTCAGCGCCACGTCCTGGCCCTTGGCGTCGAACACCGTCACCGACGTCGCGTCGTTGTACGTGTTGGCGTTGGCAAAGTCGATCAGCGGCGCCGCGGCGGCCACGGTCACGGCCTTGCGCGCAT
Organism: Rhizobacter sp.; assembly: GCF_032229685.1. Classification (GTDB taxonomy): domain Bacteria; phylum Pseudomonadota; class Gammaproteobacteria; order Burkholderiales; family Burkholderiaceae_C; genus LMDS01. The sequence goes on from NZ_JAVTWP010000028.1 coordinate 30,434, forward strand.
CGAGATTCATCTCGACCACGTTCTGGCCGGTCGGGTTGGGCTGCACGCCCGAGGTCGGCAGCTGCAGCGGCACGGCCGCGCCGGGCTGGATCACGCCCTGCGCGTTGGCCGGGTAGCCGATCAGCTTCATGCCGGCGCTGTTGATGATGTTGCCGTTGCGGTCGGCCTGGAACTGGCCGTTGCGGGTGTAGAGCGTCTGCGAACCGTTCGTGACCTGGAAGAAGCCGTTGCCGTTGATCGCCACGTCGAGCGGGTTCTCGGTGCTGGTGATGTTGCCCTGCGTGAACTGCTGCGTCACCGCACTCAGGTTCACGCCGATACCGATGCTGGTGCCGCCGCCACCGCCGATGGCACTGGCGTACATGTCGGCGAACTCGGCCCGCGAGGCCTTGGCGCCGATGGTGTTGGCATTGGCAACGTTGTTGCCGATCACTTCGAGGTTCTTGCTCGCGGCGTTCAGACCGGACAGGCCTTGCTGGAAGCTCATGGGTGTTCCTTGGTGGGGGAGTGTTGGGGGTGAACGGCTACTGCGGGCGACTGCGGGCGGATATCAGTTGATCGCCTTGACGCTCGAATACGCGACCGACGCGCCGCTTTCCAGTTCGAGCACCAGGTCGTTGCCCGAGGTGCTCACGGCGGTGACCTTGTCGCGCATCAGCGCGGTGGTGGTCAGGGTGTTGGCGCCGCTCGTCGCGGTCACGCGGAAGGTGAGCTTGCTCGTGCCGTCGTAAGTGCCGGCGGGCCAGTCGAAGCTGTGCATGCCGGTGCGCTGCGCGCCGAGGTTCATGGTGTCGAGCACCTTGCCGGCGGGGTTCATGATCTCGACCTTCACGGCGTCGGCCGCGGCCGTCAGCTCGAATCCGCCCTGGGCCACGCCTTCGGTGATGTCGAGCCGGTTGCCGGCGACGATCACGTCCTTGCCGAGCAGCGTGGCACCCTGCAGCGACTGCATCTGCAGGAACTGGCTCGACAGCCCCTGCACGCTGGTGTTGAGCGTGGCGATGCCGGTCACGGTGTTGATCTGCGCGATCTGGCTCGTGAGCTGCGCGTTGTCCATCGGGCTCAGCGGGTCCTGGTTCTTCAGCTGCGTGACGAGCAGCTTCAGAAAGCGGTCCTGGCTGCCGGCGTCCGACGGGTTGGTGACCGAACCCGGCGCGTTGTTCGCCGAGCCGCCGTAAACATTGTTGACTGCTGCCATGCTCATTGACCCATCTGCAAGGTCTTGAGCAGCAGGCTCTTGGCCGTGTTCATGACGTCGACGTTGTTCTGGTACGAGCGCGAGGCCGAGATCATGTTGACCATCTCTTCCACCGCGTTCACGTTGCTGTAGGTCACGTAGCCTTCGGCGTCGGCGGCCGGGTGCTTGGGGTCGTGCACACGCCGACCGGCGGTCTGGTCTTCGCTGATGGTGCTCACGCGCACGCCGGCGCTCGAAGCGTCGTTGCCGGTCGCGCCCATCAGCTCGGTCTGGAACGTGACCTGGCGCGCCTTGTAGGCCTGCCCGTCGGGGCCGGCCACGGTGTCGGCGTTGGCCAGGTTGCTGGCCACCACGTTGAGCCGCTGGCTCTGCGCGCTGGCGGCACTGCCCGACACATTGAAGATGTTCATCATCGACATTCAAATCTCCTTACGCTTGGCCGCTGATGGCGCTGAGCGTGGTGCGCACGTTGCCGTTGATGAAACGCAGCGTGGCTTCGTACTTGACCGAGTTGTCGGCGAAGCTGGCGCGTTCGCGGTCCATGTCGACGGTGTTGCGGTCGAGGTTGGTCTGGCTCGGCGCGGCGAAATTCAGCGTGCTCGTGGTGCGGCCGCCGCTGGCACTGCCGCCGCCGATGTGCCCGGGCTGGCTCGTGCGCATCAGGCCGGCCGGTGCGCCGCTGCCGGTGGCTTCACGCAGCGCCTGCGCGAAGTTGATGTCGCGGGCCACATAACCCGGCGTGTCGGCGTTGGCGATGTTGCTGGCGATCAGGCGCTGGCGCTCCGAGCGCAGGCTGAGCGCCTGGGCCTGGAAGTCGAGCGATTCGGTCAGTCGGTTGAGCATGGCTGCCCTTTGCGGTGGTGCCCGAGGCAAGAGCCCATGGGCGATGTGACGGGATTGTGGGCAGCGCCCCGGAAAACATAAGCGCGAACAGCGGCCCAAAGGGCAGCCAATTCCGGGCCTTGCGCTGGACTTGCCGCAACTACATTGGCAGCCATGCAGAACCTGCCCGCATTCCCTCGACTGTTCGGTGCCTCCGTGCGCGCGCTCGGCGCTGCCCTGCTCGTGCTGACCGCAACGCTGGTGGCCGCGCAAGAGGCCGGCAGCGACTCGCCGAACCCGATCGACGCGGGCCTGGCGCAACAGATTCGCCAGCTCGCCGCCCAGGGCCAGCCCGCCACCGGCACCGGTGCGCCGCGCCTCGAAGTGAGTGTGGGCCAGCTCGACCCGCGCCTGCGCCTCGCGCCTTGCGCGCGTGTGGAGCCTTATCTTCCCGACGGCATGCGGCTGTGGGGCAAGGCTCGCATCGGGCTGCGCTGCACCGAAGGCACGAGCCGCTGGAACGTCTACCTGCCGGTCACCGTGAAGGCCTTCGGCCCGGGGCTGGTCGTGACCGGCCCTATTGCCGGTGGCAGCGTGTTGAATGAAGGCCAACTGACTACAGGCGAAGTCGACCTGGCCGAAACCAACACACCGGCCGTCACCGACCTTCGGATGGCCGTGGGACGCACTTTGACCCAGGCGCTCAAGCCCGGCCAGAGCCTGCGCCAGTCACACCTGAAGGCGCGCCAGTGGTTCGCCGCGGGCGAAACCGTGACGGTGTTGGCGCAGGGTGCAGGGTTCAGCGTGTCGGGCGAAGGCCAGGCCCTGAACAACGGCATCGAGGGACAGCCCGTGCGAGTGCGAACTGAAAGTGGGCGTGTGCTCACGGGCCAGGCCGTCGGCGAGCGCCGGGTGGAGCTGGCGCTGTGAAATTTGCATTCGGTCGTGCGGTGGCTCAAGAAAAGCCTAAAGTCGGTCTGGCCCGCACCGATACACAGTGCATGTTGAAAGGTCCGGGCCCCTCCCGGACGCTTTGGAGAGCACCATGAAGATCGGCCACAACCCAGACAAAACGGCAGCGTTGCCCGCGGCGAACAGCCCTGCACCCGCCAACGACGCCGCCAAGGCCCAGGCCTCGACCGCGATTCCGGGCACGGCCGAAGCCAGCGCGAAGATCGCGTTGTCGAGCGGAGCCGCCAGCCTGGTCGCGGGTGGTTCGAGCACCGAATTCGACGCCGAGAAGGTGGCCCGCATCAGCAAGGCCATCGACGACGGCACGTTCAAGATCGACGCCGGAGTGATCGCCGACAAGCTGATCACCAACGCGCAGGAGCTGCTGGTCAAGAAATGACGCGCGGGCTGCGCTGCGGCCCCGCTTGCTGTTCCCGCCCGCTTCGCACGGGCACCCCTTCAGACCAACACGGACGCGCGCCGCCGATGCTCACCCCGGTCACTCACTCTTCCCTGCCCAGCCCCGAGCTGGAAGCTGCCCTGGCCGCCGTCGAAGGGCGGCTGTCGGCGCTGGGCTCGGCATTGCACGCGCGCGACAGCGCCGGCATCGACCTGCACGCGACCGAACTGCACCGCGCTCTGGCGCGGGCCGTCGAACACTTCACACGCGCCGCGAACGCGGGCAGCGTGCCCGTGGCGCTGCGCTTGCGCCTGGCCAGCGCCAGCGGCCAGGTCGCCGCTCAGCGCGAGTCGCTGGCCCGCGCCACGGCGGCGCTCGACCGGGCGATCGACGTTTTGCTGCCGCGTGACAGCGCGGCGGTGTACTCGACCTTCGGCGCCGCCGATCGAAGCCCGCTCGGCAGTTCGCTCCAGGCCTGAAGCTCTGGCTGGCGCGCGAAGCGCCGGCGCTTCAATCGATTTCCCAGTGTTCCAGCCACAGGTCGCGCGCGATGCGCACGCAGGCCTCGCGGCCTTGGTAATAACCGGGCAAGACCTGGATCTCGCGGTAGCCCAGCTGGCGATAGAACGCCCGCGCTGAAGCGTTGCCCTGGCGCGCTTCGAGCCACACCTGGCCGACACCGGCTGTCAATGCCGCCTGCTCCAGCCAGGCCACGAGCGCGCGCCCGATGCCCTGGCGCCGCGCGCCCGGCGCCACCGCCAGCAGCAGCAAATGGGCTTCGTCGTCGCGGTACCGCATGATCGCAAAACCGCACAGCTTGCCGGCAGCGACCGCCACGACCACGTTGGTCTCGGCGTCGACGATGCTGCGCAGCACACGCTGCGTGGTCCAGCTCCAGCCGAGGCCACGCTCGATCTGGTCGCGCGACATCTGCGCGATGGCCAGCGCGTCGGTCTCGCGCGCCAGCCGCAGGGTCAGGTCGGAGATCACGCGTGCCCCCCGACGATGTGCCCCGGCCCTAGCGCACCGTGACCGTGTAGCTCACGGTCTGCGTGGCCGGGTCGAGCGTGCGCATGCGCCGGTAGTCGAACTTCAGCGTCACCGTGCCGGCAGCCGCCGGGCGGAAGCGCCAGACCTCGTTGCCGACCGCCTGCACCGGGTTGCTCGTTTCGATGTCTCGCTCGAACTTCGGCGCTGTCTCGCCCGTCAGCACGCCCGGCTTGAAGTCGACGAGCGTCCACTCCGAGGTGGGGCTCGCGAGCGTCGTGAGGCGCACCACGAGTTCCTGGCCCGGCTCGAGCGTGATCTTGCTGCCGGCGTGATCGGCCGTCACGTTCACGCCGTAGCGGTCGACCATGGGCTCGGGCCGCGGCGGTGTCGCACACGCGGCGAGCAGCACCAGCACGGCACCGACGGCCGACCACTTCATCATTGCGACAGACATTCCAGGGTCTCCAGGGCACAGGTTCAGGGCACGGTCTGCAGACCCGCCGATGGGGCGAGCTTCGCACACCCGGCGGGTTTGAAGACCCGCTGCGTCGACGCCGGGTTGGCGGCCAGCTTGGCGGCCGGGCGGCGCGGGCGCGGCAACAGCTCGCCGCCGCAGTTCGGGCAGGTGCCGGCCAGCACGCCTTCGGCACACGCCACACAGAAGGTGCATTCGAACGAGCAGATGCGGGCGTCGGCGGTGCCGGGCGGCAGGTCCTTGTCGCAACATTCACAACCGGGTTTGAGCAGCAGCATGCGGGCCTCGCGGAGTGGGTGAAAAACTCCGGCACAGGGTATCAAAGTCTGCCGTCGTGGCCGCTTCTGCGGCCATCGCCGGCGGCGTTATCCTTGGCGCCCGCTTGCCCCGCCCATGACCGCCTTGCACATCACCGACATCGAAGCCGCCATCAACTGGTGGCGCGAGCGCTCGCCCTCGCCCGACGGCATCACCGCCTGCGCCGAAGTGCGCGCACTGGCCACCGTGTACGCGCTGCTCGTGTACTACCACGAGACCGAAGTGGCCGAAGACGCCGTGCCGCCGAAAGCGCTGGCGGCCTGGCTCGCCTGGTACGCCAGCACACCCGACGCGCCCTGCATCGCGATCTGCTCCACGAGCCAGGGCGACAACATCTGCAAGGGCTGCGGCCGCACCTTCGAAGAGGTACAGCACTGGACCGAGATGACACCGGCGCAAAAGCGCAGCACCTGGCGCCGCATCACGATGGAAGCCACCGCCTGGCGCTTCAACAAGTACGCCGAACGGGCACACGAACGGTCTGATCAAACAACCGCACCGCCGGTGGCTTCAGCGTGACGCGAAGCAGCCTGTGGCACAGCGCGCGCCGCATCGCGCCGCTGGCCTGGCCGGTGTTCGTGGGCCAGCTCGCGGTGCTGGCGTTCTCGACCATCGACACGATCCTGCTGGCGCGCCATTCCGCGCTCGACCTCGCGGCTCTGGCGATCGGCGGTTCGGCCTACATCTCGGTCTTCGTCGGCTTGATGGGCGTGGTGCTGGCCGTGGGCCCGATCGCCGGCCAGCTGTTCGGTGCCGGCAAGCTGCGCGAGTGCGGGCAGCAGCTGCACCAGGCGATGTGGCTGGCACTCGGCTTGTCGGTGCTGGGCTGCACGCTGCTGCTGTTCCCGCAGCCTTTTCTGAGCCTCGCGCGCGCCTCGCCCGAGGTGGCCGAGAAGGTGCGCGGCTACCTCGGCGCGCTGGCGTTCGCCTTGCCCCCTGCCCTGCTGTTCACCGCGTTCCGTGGTTTCAACACCGCGGTCTCGCGGCCCAAGGTGGTGATGGCGCTGCAGCTCGTGGCCTTGTGCGTCAAGCTGCCGCTGACGGCATTGCTCGTGTTCGGCTTCACGCTGCCCACGCCGCTGGGCACGCTGCAGCTCGACGCGCTTGGCGCGCCCGGCTGCGGCATGGCCACGGCCCTCGTGATGCTCGGGCAGATGGCGGTCGCCTGGCAGTTGCTCAAGCGCGACCCGTTCTACGCCCGTTTCGAATTCTCGGCGCGGCTCTCGCCGCCGCAGCGCGCCAGCCTGGTCAACCTGCTGCGCCTGGGCGTGCCGATGGGCCTGTCGATCGCGATCGAGGTGACCGGCTTCACCTTCATGGCGTTCTTCATTTCGCGTATCGGCGCCACGCCGGTGGCCGGGCACCAGATCGCGGTCAACCTGGTGTCGCTGATGTTCATGATGCCGCTGGCGATCGCCAACGCGTCGAGCACGCTGGTGGCGCAGCGCATCGGTGCCGGTGACGCGGCCGACGCGCGGCGCCTCGGCTGGCACGGCCTGGAAGCCGGCGTATTGATCGCAGCGACGATGGGCGCGGCGGTCTACCTGTTGCGCGAACACATCCTGCGCCTGTACACACACGACGCCGTCATCATCGGCGCGGCCTTGCCCTTGCTCGCGTGGGTGGCGGTGTTCCACATTGCCGACGCGGCGCAAACGGTCGCGGCCTTCGTGTTGCGGGCCTACCGCGTGGCGACCGTGCCGCTGGTGATCTACGCGGTGGCGATCTGGGGCGTGGGCCTGGGCGGCGGTTATGCGCTCGCGTTCGACGGCAGCGGTGTGGTGCCGGTCGCGTTGCGCGGTGCGCTCGGCTTCTGGTCGGCCGCCACGCTCGGGCTGGTGATCGCCGGCGCCGGCATGAGCGCGTTCCTGGCGTGGATGCTGCGCCGCTCGCACCAGCGCAGCGCGCCGGTCAGCGCTGCGGGCTGAGGCCCGTCAGGCCGCGAGCGGCAACGACAGCACGAAACAACTGCCGCCCCCTTCGCGTGCCTCGCAACGCACGCTGCCGCCGTGTCGTTCGGCGATCTGCTTGACGAGGCTGAGCCCCAAGCCCACGCCGCCGGCCTGCTCGGCGTGGCCGGGCAGGCGGAAGAACGATTCGAAGATGCGTTCGCGCATCGCTTCCGGCACGCCGGGGCCACGGTCGCACACCCGCACCAGTGCGCGCCCGGCGTGCGCTTCGGTGACCACGTTCACCTCGCGGCCGCCATAACGGCGCGCGTTCTCGAGCAGGTTGCGCAGCGCACGGCGGAGCAGCCTTTCGTCGCCGGCGACCACGAGCGCCGTGCCGTCGAGTTGGGCATCGACACGCGACGCTTCTTCGGCCGCCACGGCGAGCAGGTCGACACGCTCGTTCGGGTCGAGCGTCTGCGGGCCGTCGAGCCGGCTGGCGAGCAGCACTTCTTCGACCAGCGCGTCGAGTTCGGCCACGTTGGTGTCGATTTCGCGTTTGAGCTTGTCACGCTGCGCCGGGCTGGCATCGTCGAGCATCGACACGGCCATCTTCATGCGCGCCAGCGGCGAGCGCAGTTCGTGGCTCGCGTTGGCGAGCAGGGACTGGTGCGAGCGCACCAAGGTTTCGACCTTGGCCGCGGCCACGTTGAAGCTCGACGCGACCGCCGCCACTTCGTCACGGCCGCTCACCTCGACACGGTGGCCGAGTTGCCCGGCTCCGAACTTCTCGACGCCCTGCTTGAGCGCTTCGAGCCGGCGCGTGAGGCGGCGCACCACCGGGAACGCGCCGGCGGCCACGGCCAGGAACAAGACCCCCAGCAGCGCGATCAGGCCGACGCCGCGTTGCCAGCTCGGCGGCACGAACGGCAGGCCCAGCGGGGGCGGCTCGCCACCGCCGAAACGCACGCCGGGTGGCGGCCCGCCGGGGCCGAGCCGCTGACCGCCCTGGCGCAGCAGGCCCGGCCGCATGATCCACAGCGTGCGGCCGTCTTCGAGGCGCAGCGCCAGCGGGCGCACCGTGCCTTCGGCAGCGCGGCGCGTGAACGATTCCGATGCGCCGATGCGCTCGCCCTGCGGGCTGTCGAGCGCCAGCGGCAGGCGCAGGCGCAGCGACCAGTCGCGCAAGGCTGCGGCCTGCTCGTCGGGGCTGGCGCTGGTGCCGGGCAGCGAGCGCTGGATCAGCTCGGCCCAGGCGCCCATGCGATCGGTCTGCACCGACTCGGCCCGCTCGCGCTCCTGGTCGATGTGGCGTTGAAAGAGCCAACCCGACGCGAGCGCGAACAGCAACAGGAACACCACCACGGTGGCGTAGATGCGCAGGTAGAGGCTCTTCATGGCGCAAGTATCAGCGCAGGCGTGCGCCCGAGCGCCCGCCTCTCAGTTTGAGCCCCGCACACTCAGGCGGCGGCCTCGTCGGCGTCTTGCTTGCGCGCGAAGACATAACCCGCACCCCGTACGGTGAGCACCCGTCGCGGCAGCTTCGGGTCGTCTTCGATCACGGCACGGATGCGCGAGATATGCACGTCGATGGAACGGTCGAAGGCTTCGAGCGGGTGGCCCTTGAGCGAGTCCATGATCTGGTCGCGCGAGAGCACACGCCCGGGGCTCTGCGCCAGCACGACGAGCAGGTCGAACTGGTGGCCGGTGAGGTCGCAGACCACACCGCCGAGGCGCGCCACGCGGGCACCGAGATCGACCTCGAGGCGGCCGAAACGCAGCACGTCGTCGGCCGCCGGCTGCGGTGTGGCGCGCCGCAGCAGCGCTTTCACGCGCGCGAGCAACTCACGCGGCTCGAAGGGTTTGGGCAGGTAGTCGTCGGCACCGAGCTCGAGGCCGACGATGCGGTCCATCGGCTCGCCGCGCGCTGTGAGCATCAGCAGCGGCAGGTGGCGGGTGCGCGCTTCGGCGCGCAGCTCGCGGCACAGGTCGAGGCCGTCGCCGTCGGGCAGCATCAGGTCGAGCACCAGGGCGTCGAAGTTTTCAGCCGCCAGGCGCTCGCGGCCGGTTTCGAGCGAGCCGGCGGTTTCGACGTCGAAGCCGGAACCGCGAAGGTAGTCGCCCACCATCGCCGAGAGGCGGGCGTCGTCGTCGATCAGCAGCAAGCGGGCAGTCATGCGTTGGGTGTTCGGCGTGGACTGGTGAGGGAAAGTGCCGCTTTGCAGCACCATGGCCGCCAGCGCGCTCGTGCTGCCAAGCATAGCCCGGGCGCCGATCATGGCTTCGGCCGCTCGCGCTGCATGCGGTCCATGCGTTCCTGCATCTTCGCGCTGCGCTGCTTCATGCGCTCGCCGATCTTCGCGCGCTGCTCGGGCGTGAGCACCCTGCTGATGTCGAGCATGGCCTGCAGGGTGCGGCGGCTGGTCTGGTCGTGCAAAGCCTGCATTTGTGCGCGCACCGACTCGGCGGCGGTGGCGTCGACCGTCGGCGCGGTGAAGATCTGCAGGCTGCGTTCATGCAGGCCCTTGGCGGCTTCGCGCTGGCCTTGCAGGTCGGTGGCGGCGGCCGTGGCGATCTGCTTGATCTGGGTGCGCTGCGCGTCGCTCGCGTTCAGGCCGTCCAGCATGTGGTCGATGCGCCGGGCCATGTGCGCGGGCGGGCCGCCGAACATCATCATCATGCCCGGGCCGCCTTCGCCGCCGCGCGGGCCGTGCGGGCGCTCCTGCGCTTCGGCCGACACCGCCACCGCAGCAGCCGCGACGACGAGCACGCTGACCATCATCCAGCGCAGCAAGACCCCGGCGCCTCGCGCCGGAACCGACAGAAACTTCAACTTCAACTTCGACATCGTGCACTCCTTGGTACGACCGGGGCGTGAGCCCATGCAGCGATGCTCGCTGCGGGCAGTGAAGCCGGCTTGGCTGAGGGGTAAAGAACTGTGAAGGCCGGGCGTGTGCCGAGCCTGGCGCCCGCTGATCGCTGCGCGAGAATCCGCGGGCCGACTCTGCGGAAACTGCATGCACGACCCTGTTGTCCTGAGCCTCGTCGACGCCGCGTTGCGTGGCACGCTGGTGGCCTTGCTGCTGTTGCTGGCCGCCGTGCTGCTGCGCGACCGCCCGCGCCTGCCGGCGGCGCTGGCCGGCGTGGCGATGACGCTCGGCTTGTGCGTGCAGGTCGTGAGCTCCACGCCGCTCTTCGAAGCGCGGGTGCCGGGCCTGTGGCAGGCGCCGCTGGTGGGGGTGTCGGTCGCCAACGCGGTGTTGTTCTGGGTCTTCGCGCAGGCGCTTTTCGACGACGACTTCGAGTTCCGGCCGGTGCAGGGGCTGGCCTGGCTGGCGGTGGCAGGGCTGAGCGGCTTCAACTGCGCCGTGGCGGCGGGCAGTGGCTCGGTGCTGGCGCCGGTCACGATGGGCCTGCAGCGCAGCGTGCCCTTGCTCTTCGCGGTGCTGGCCGCGCTGGCAGCAGCGTCGCAATGGCGCGCCGATCTCGTCGAGGGGCGGCGCCGCCTGCGGGTCTTCATCGTCGTGACCGGCGTGGTCTACACGCTCGTGATGCTCGTTGCGCGGCTGGGTTCGCCACAAGGCAGGCTTTCGAGCGCGACCGCCACGATCGACGTGGCCCTTCTGCTGGTGATCGTGGCCGCGTCGGCCTACCCGTTGCTGCGCCTGGCCGGCACCGACCTGTTCCCGCCCGCGCCGGGGCTGGAACCAACTGGCAGCGGCCCGGGCGAAACCCCGCCGGAGCCGGCTGCAACGGATCTCGGGAACGCGGCCACAGCGCCGCCCGACCCGGCCGAAGATCGCCTCGCCGAAGCCTTGCAACGCCTGATGGCCCAGGAACGCGCCTACCGCGCCGAGAACATGAGCCTGGCCAGCCTTGCCGCGCGCCTGGGGGCGCCCGAGTACCGTGTGCGCCGCCTGATCAACCGGCGGCTGGGCCACCGCAACTTCAACGCCTACGTCAACGGCTTTCGGCTCGACGAAGCGCGCACCGCGCTGGCCGACCCGGCGCGCGGCGGGCTGCCGGTGCTCACGATCGCGCTCGACGCCGGGTTCCAGTCGATCGGCCCGTTCAACCGCGCGTTCAAGACCGCCACCGGCCTCACGCCGACAGAGTTTCGCAGGCAACATCTGGCCGATTCCTGAAATCGGCCAGCGCCGGGCCTGCATTTGCAGGCTTCGGCGAGACGCTGCGGTGGCCACTCGGCATCGTGCACCTCACCGGAGGCCTTCGCCTTCGTCGAGGAGCAACTTTGATGAACGCATTCAGGTTTTCGTCTCTCGCCGCACGGCGCCGCACGCTGGCCGGCGTGATGCTGGCACTGCTGTCGGGCTGGGCTCACGCCAGCATGGGCATGAGCGAGATCGCGGCGACGGCCGAGGACGGGCCGGTGACCCTCTACTACCCTTCGGGCAGCGCGGCGCAGCCGGTCAAACGCGGGTTCGTGACGCTGAGCGTGGCACCGCAGGGCACGCCGGCGCGAGGCAACGGCCGGCTGGTGGTGATCTCGCACGGCTCGGGCGCCGCGCCCTGGGTGCATGCCGATCTGGCTCGCGCCCTGGTGGAGGCCGGCTTCGTGGTGGCGATGCCGCAACACCGCGGCGACAACTACCTGGACGACAGCCGCCCCGGCCCAGAAAGCTGGGCGCAGCGCCCGGCCGAAGTGTCGCGCGCGATCGACGCCGTCGGGCGCGACACGCGCTTCGCCGGCCTGCTGAGCCTCGACAAGGTCGGGGTCTACGGCTTTTCGGCGGGTGGCCACACGGCCCTCAGCCTGGCCGGTGGGCGCTGGTCACCAGAGCGGTTCAGGCAGCACTGCGAGGCGCACCTGGAAGAAGACTTCCAGTCGTGTGTCGGCCTGATCACGCGGCTGACCGGCGGGCCGCTCGACGGCCTGAAAAAGTGGGTCGCGCGCCTGGTGATCGGCTTCAAGTTCGATGACAAGCGCCCGCAGGCGCACACCGACCCGCGCGTGGTGGCCGTGGTGGCCGGTGCGCCGTTCGCGGCCGACTTCGACCTGGACACGCTCACCGCGCCGCCGGTGCCGCTCGGCCTGATCACTCTGGCGCAAGACCGCTGGCTGGTGCCGCGCTTTCACAGCGACCGGGTGTTGAAGGCCTGCACGAACTGCGAACACATCGCCGACCTGCCCAACGCCGGCCACGGCGCCTTGCTGTCACCGCTGCCACCGGGTTTCACGGGGCTGCTGGGCGACATGCTGAACGACCCGCCCGGGTTCGATCGCGGGGTGTTGCCGGAGGTGGACCGCAAGACCGCGGCGTATTTCACGCGGCACCTGCTGCCCTGAGCGGTCTGACAAATACTGGAGGAGAGGGAGGGATTCGAACCCTCGGAACCTTGCGGTTCGCCTGATTTCGAGTCAGGTACATTCGACCACTCTGCCACCTCTCCGGTATCTGCAGTGCAGCGGGCCGTTGACACGGGCCACTGCGTCGGCGGGTCTGTGCCGAGCCGCGCATTCTATCTCACGCGCCGCGGCCCTCGCCCTTCAGCACCGCAGCGCCACCCAGGTAGGGCCGCAAGGCTTCAGGAATGGTGATCGAGCCGTCGGCGTTCTGGCCGTTCTCGAGCACGGCCACGAGTGTGCGCCCCACGGCGAGCCCCGAGCCGTTGAGCGTGTGCACGAACTCGTTCTTGCCTTGCGCGTTCTTGTAGCGCGCCTGCATGCGGCGCGCCTGGAAGGCCTCGCAGTTCGAGCACGAGCTGATCTCGCGGTAGGTGTTCTGCGCCGGCACCCACACTTCGAGGTCGTAGGTCTTGATCGCACCAAAACCCATGTCGCCGCTGCTGAGCAGCACCACGCGGTAGGGCAGGCCGAGCTTCTGCAATATGGCTTCGGCGTGGCCAACCATCTGCTCGAGCGCGGCGTCACTTTGATCGGGCGCCACGATCTGCACCATCTCGACCTTGTCGAACTGGTGCTGGCGGATCAGCCCGCGCGTGTCGCGCCCGGCGCTGCCGGCTTCGGAGCGGAAACACGGGCTGTGCGCGGTCAGCTTGATCGGCAGGTCGCTCGCCGCGAGAAGCTGTTCGCGCACGGTGTTGGTCAGCGAGATCTCGGAAGTCGAGATCAGGTACTGCTCTTGCTGCCCGGCGTCGGCACCCCCGCGCGAGACCCAGAACATGTCTTCCTTGAACTTGGGCAGCTGGCCGGTGCCTTCGAGCACGTCGCGGTTCACGATGTAGGGCGTGTAGCACTCGGTGTAGCCGTGCTCCTGCGTCTGCACGTCGAGCATGAACTGCGCGAGCGCACGGTGCAGCCGCGCTACCGGGCCGCGCAGAAAGCTGAAGCGAGAGCCGGAGAGCCTGGCGCCGGTGTCGAAGTCCAGGCCGAGCGGCGCGCCGAGGTCCACATGGTCTTTCGGCGTGAACGCAAATGCGGGGGCCGTGCCCCAGCGCCGCACCTCGACGTTGGCGTGTTCATCGGCACCGACCGGCACGCTCGCGTCGGGCAGGTTGGGCACCGCCATCAGCATGGTCTGCAGTTCGGTCTGGATCACCTCGAGCCGCTCGGCCGATGCCTTCAGCGCGTCGGCGATGCCGGCCACTTGCGCCATGGCCGCCGCACTGTCTTCGCCCTTGGCCTTCAGGTGGCCGATCAGCTTGGAAGCGCTGTTGCGCTGCGCCTGCAGTTCTTCGGTGCGGGTCTGGATCGTCTTGCGCTCCGACTCGAGCGCAGTGAAACGCGCCACGTCGAGAAACGGCTGCGGCGACTTGCGCGTTTCGAGCCGCTGGATGACTTGCGCAAGGTCCTTGCGCAGCAGAGTGATGTCGAGCATGGGTCAGGCCGCCGATGCGGGCCCCGCAGGGTGCTGGAGAAGCCCGAATTGTAGGCAGCGGCGCGGGCCGGCCCTGCGCGCTGCCGTTCAGGCGATCTGCGGGTGCAGGCCGAGGCTCACGTGGTGCTGCGGCTGCGCGACATGCGCCTGCATCTTGGCGGCGCGTGCGTCGCACAGCACGTGCGACGCGCAATCGGCGCAGCGGCCGCACTGCGTGGCCACGCCGAGTTCGAATTGCAGGCATTCGAGACTGACCGCGCCCTCAGCCGCCGCCTGGCGGATCTGGTGGTCGGAAACACGGCGGCAAACACAAACGATCATGACAACTCCAGCGCCCCGGAATCACACTGCCTTCACACCTCAGCTCGGGCTCCCCATCTGCGATTGCAGGTAGTTCTCCAGGCCGACCTTGCCGACGAGATCGATCTGGGTTTCCAGAAAATCGATGTGCTCTTCGGTGTCATCCAATATGCCTTGCAGCAGGTCTCGCGACACATAGTCACGCACCGACTCGCAATGCGCGATCCCCGCCTTGATCGTGGCCTGCGCGCCGGTTTCAGACCCCAGGTCGCACTGCAGCAGTTCAGGCACGTTCTCTCCGACCATCAACTTGCCCAGGTCCTGCAGGTTCGGCAGGCCGTCGAGCGTGAAGATGCGTTCCATCAGCTTGTCGGCGTGCTTCATTTCGCCGATCGACTCTTCGTATTCCTTCTTCGCCAACTTGTCGAAGCCCCAGTGCTTGAGCATGCGGTAGTGCACGAAGTACTGGTTGATCGCGGTCAGTTCGTTTTTCAGCTGAGCATTCAAGTGCTCGATGACTTTGGCGTCACCCTTCATGGTGTGCTCCTGGTGGTTTCGACGGTGGCGCGGGTTCGGCGGCAACCGTCTTGCAACGACCCCTCGCCAACCCTTTTGACACCCCATTCTGCCGCGGCATGGAGAGACGCACACCTGCCAGCCGGCAAATTATGACTGAGAATCAATCTCATTGATGGCGCAAACCCACTCATCGCAGGCTCAATCAAGACCAATTATCATTCTCATTGACATTGCTCAAGACCCGGCGCCCTGTGCGGCGTGATCCTGCCCCATGACCTTGCTCAACGAATTGCCCCTCGGCGCGCACGCCACCGTGCTGCGTGTGATCGCGGCGTCGCCCGACATCGACGCGGTGGCGCTGCGCCGACTCGGCGAACTCGGCTTCATTCCGGGCGAACCTTTGCAACTGTTGCGCCGCGGCCCGGGCGGGCGCGAGCCGCTCGCGGTGCTGATCGGCGAAACGCTGTTCGGCCTTCGCTTGCTCGAAGCGCAGTGCATCGAAGTGCAACTGTCATGAGCCCGTACGGCCGCCCGAAGGGCTCATACACCGCAGTGCGCAGCACGGAGGTTGCCTGATGAGCACCGCGCTGAATTCGCCGAACCACGCCGCCGTGTGGAGCGTGGCGCTGGTCGGCAACCCGAATTGCGGCAAGACCGCGCTCTTCAACCTGCTGACCGGCGCGCGCCAGAAGGTCGCCAACTACGCCGGCGTGACGGTCGAGCGCAAGGTCGGCCTGGCGCGCTTGCGCAACGGCCAGACGGTTTCGGTGGTCGACCTGCCGGGCGCCTACAGCCTGTCGCCGGCCACGCCCGACGAACAGGTCACGCTCGAAGTGATCGAGGGCCGACGCGTGGGTGAGGCCGCGCCCGACGCGATCGTGGCGGTCGTCGATGCGACCAACCTGCGCATGAACCTGCGCCTCGTGCTCGAACTGAAGAAGCTCGGCCGCCCGATGCTGGTCGCGCTCAACATGGCC
The DNA here is from genome assembly GCF_032229685.1 of Rhizobacter sp. Classification (GTDB taxonomy): domain Bacteria; phylum Pseudomonadota; class Gammaproteobacteria; order Burkholderiales; family Burkholderiaceae_C; genus LMDS01. Next base: position 46,073 of record NZ_JAVTWP010000028.1, read on the forward strand.
GACGTGGCACGCTCACAGGGCCTGGCGATCGATGTCGACAAGCTCGCGGCCGAACTCGGCTGCCCGGTGGTCGAGACCATCGCGGTCAAGCACGACGGCCACGTCGGGCTGCTCGCGCTGCTCGAGCGCCAGCTCAACGGCGCGCCGCTGCCTGCGGCCCTGCCCGCCCGGCCGAGCGCCGAAGCGAGTTCGTCGGCCGAGCTGCAACGCGAGGTGCGGCGCATCCTTGCACTGGCCGCGCCCGGGGCGGCACAGTTCCAGCGCTTTCATCACCGCCTCGACGCGGTCGTGATGCACCCGGTGTGGGGTCTCGTGATCCTGGCCGCCGTGCTGTTCCTGATCTTCCAGGCCGTGTTCTCGTGGGCCAACGTGCCGATGGACGCGATCAAGGAAACGATGGCCGCGGCCGGCGAATGGGTCACCGCGCACATGGCCGACGGCCCGTTGCGCAGCCTGCTCGTCGACGGCGTGATCGCCGGCGTGGGCGGCGTGATCGTGTTCCTGCCGCAGATCCTGATCTTGTTCTTCTTCATCCTGCTGCTCGAAGATTCTGGCTACCTGCCGCGCGCCGCCTTCCTGCTCGACAACCTGATGGGCAAGGTCGGCCTCTCGGGCCGCGCCTTCATTCCACTGCTGTCGAGTTTTGCCTGCGCCATTCCCGGCGTGATGGCCACCCGCACGATCGCCAACTGGAAAGACCGGCTGGCCACGATCATGGTCGCGCCGCTCATGACCTGCTCGGCGCGCCTGCCGGTCTACGCGTTGCTGATCGGCGCTTTTGTGCCCGAGCGCAGCGTCGGCATCTTCAACCTGCGCGGGCTCACGCTGTTCGGCCTGTACGTGGCCGGCGTGGTCTCAGCGATGGCGGTCGCCTGGGTCTTCAAGCGGGTGTGGATGAAGAGCCGCTACCAGCCGCTGATGCTCGAGCTCCCGCCCTACCGCGTGCCCGGGCTGCGCAACCTGCTGCTCGGGCTGTGGGAGCGTGCGCGCATCTTCATGGCGCGTGTGGGCGGCATCATCTTTTCGCTGATGGTCATTCTGTGGTTCCTGTCGACCTACCCCGGGCCGCCCGACGGGGCGACGGGCCCCGCGATCCAGTACAGCTTCGCCGGCTGGCTCGGCCAGGCGCTGCAGCACCTGTTCGCACCGATCGGATTCAACTGGCAGATCTCGATCGCGCTCGTGCCGGGGCTCGCGGCGCGTGAAGTGGCGGTGGGTGCGCTCGGCACGGTGTATTCGATGTCGGCCGCCGGCGGCGAAGTGGCCGATGCACTGTCGCCGGTGATCGCCAAGGGCTGGTCGCTGGCCACCGCCTATTCACTGCTCGCCTGGTACGTGTTCGCGCCGCAATGCATCTCGACGCTGGCGGTCGTGAAGCGCGAGACCAACTCCTGGCGTTACCCGGTGGCGATGGCCACCTACCTGTTCGTTCTGGCCTACGTGGCGGCGTTCGCCACCTACCGGCTCACGCTGTTTTTCGGAGGCTGAGGCGATGCAGACTTTGATCGTTGCCTTGCTCGTCGGCGCCTGCAGCGTCTACGCCATCTGGACGCTGATGCCCTCGGCGGCGCGGCGCTCGATGGCCTCGGCCCTGCTGCGCCTGCCGCATAGGCCGCACTGGCTCGAAGCACGTTTGCAGAAAGTGGTGCAAGCCGTATCGGGCTGCGGCTGCGATGGTTGCGACCGCTCCGAGAAAAAGCCCGCCGCGAACCCGGCGGCTCCGCAAGCCATCACCTTCCACCCGCGCGCGCGGCGCTGAGCGAGTTGCTCAGGCCTTGTCGGCCGCGGCTTCGGCCATCGACTTGTCACCCAGGCCGAGCGGCAGCGGGAAGTTGATCGTCTCTTCCACGCCAGGAATGCTGCGCACCGCCACCGCGCCCAGCGCGCGCAGCCGCTCGATCACCTGCTGCACCAGAATGTGCGGCGCCGAGGCGCCGGCGGTGAGCCCCACGCTGCGCTTGCCTTCGAACCACTCGGCGCGCAGGTCGTCGGGGCCGTCGACCATGAAGGCCTCGGTGCCCAGGCGCTGCGCCAGCTCTCGCAGCCGGTTGCTGTTGGAGCTGGTCGGGCTGCCGACCACGATCACCACGTCGACCTTGGGCGCGAGGATCTTCACCGCGTCTTGCCGGTTCTGGGTGGCGTAGCAGATGTCTTGCTGCTTGGGCTCGCGCACCTTCGGAAAGCGCTGTTTCACGGCCGCGAGAATGGCGGCCGCGTCGTCCACCGACAAGGTGGTCTGCGTGACCACGGCGAGCTTGTCGCTCTGCACCACCTGCACCCGCTCGACATCAGCCACGTCTTCGACGAGGTAGATGCCCTCGTTCAACTGGCCCATCGTGCCTTCGACCTCGGGGTGGCCCTTGTGACCGATCATGATGAAGTCGTAGCCCTGCTTGTGCAGCTTCGCCACCTCCACGTGCACCTTGGTCACGAGCGGGCAGGTGGCGTCGAACACGCTGAAGCCGCGCTGCGCCGCTTCGGCACGCACCGCCTGCGACACGCCGTGGGCGCTGAACACCAGCGTGGCCCCGGGCGGCACCTCGGCCAGGTCTTCGATGAAGATCGCGCCCTTGGCCTTCAGGTCGTTGACCACGTAGGTGTTGTGCACGATCTCGTGGCGCACGTAGATCGGCGCGCCGAAGCGCGTGAGCGCACGTTCGACGATCTCGATCGCACGGTCGACACCAGCGCAGAAACCACGCGGCTCGGCGAGCACGATCTCTTCGAGATCGGCATTCATGACAACACCCCGATCAGCTTGACTTCGAACGTCACCGGCCGCCCGGCCAGCGGGTGGTTGAAGTCGAACACCATCACGTCGCCGTCGATCTCGCGGAGCACGCCGGCGTAGGCCGATTTGCCGTCGGGTGTGGGGAACTGCACCACGTCGCCCACGCTGTAGCGCTCGTCGGGGTCGCCCAGTTCGTCGAGCAGCGAGCGCTTCACGCGCTGCAGCATGTCGGGGTTGCGCTCTCCGAAGGCCTCGCCCGCTTCGAGCTCGAAGGACTCGTGCGCGCCTTCCGGCAGGCCGAGCAAACGCCTTTCCATCGCCGGCGCGAGCTCGCCCGTGCCCATCGAGAGCGTGGCGGGCTTGTCGTTGAAGGTGTTGACGAGATCGTCGCCGTCAGGCCCGGCGAGGCGGTAGTGCAGGGTCAGGAAAGACCCGGGTTCGACTTGGTTCAAGCGGTTTCCTTGAGTGCACGCTGCGGTGCCCTAGACTGGCGCTGATTTTACGAGCAGGCGTGAACGCGCCTTTCTGCAAGGCCACCATGGTGCTCAAGGACATTCCCGCCGACGCCCGCCCGCGCGAAAAGCTGCTCACCCACGGGCCGGCCTCGCTGGCCGACGCCGAACTGGTCGCCCTGCTGCTGCGCACCGGCATGAAGGGTGTGTCGGTGTTGCAGCTGGCGCAGCAGATGCTCGACCATTTCGGCGGCCTGCAAGGCCTGCTGCATGCGGGGCCGAACGAGCTGAAAGGCATCAAGGGCCTGGGCCCGGCCAAACGTGCCGAGATCGCCGCGGTGCTCGAGCTGGCGCGACGCGCGCTCACGCGCGAGCTGAACCAGCGCCCGGTGTTCGACTCGCCGGGCAAGGTGAAGACCTACCTGCAACTGCAGCTCGGGGCGCTCGGCCACGAGGTGTTCGCGGTGCTGTTCCTCGATGCGCAGACACGTCTGATCAAGCTCGAAGAGATGTTCCGCGGCACGCTGACCCAGGCCGCGGTGTACCCGCGCGAGGTGGTCAAGCGCGCGCTCGAGCTGCAGGCCTCGGCCGTGATCTTCGCGCACAACCACCCTTCGGGCGCGGCCGAGCCGTCGCGCGCCGACGAGCTGCTGACCCAGACGCTGAAGAGTGCGCTGGCGCTGGTCGACGTGCGTGTGCTCGACCACCTGGTGGTCGGCCACCACGAGGTGATCTCTTTCGCCGAACGTGGCCTGTTGTGAGCCGCCGATGAAAGCGCGCGCCCTCGACGAACTCGGCCCGCTCAAGCGCGCGCTGCAGCTCGCCGCGCGGGAGGCGGCAGAACTGCAGGCGCGCGAACAGGAGCGCGCAGCGCGTGAAGCCCGCGAACGCAACCTGTTCGCCTTGAGCGTGGGCGAGGTGGCGCCGCTCAAGAAGCCGAGCCGCGCGCCGTCGTCGGCCGTTCGCCCGTCGCCGATCCCGCGCCAGCGCCTGCGCGACGAAGCCGCGGTGATGGTCGAGGCGATCTCCGACGAGTTCGATGTCGAAACGCTGCTCGAGACCGACGAGGCGCTGTCGTTCCGCCGCCGCGGCATCGGGCCCGAGGTCGTGCGCAAGCTGCGGCGCGGGGTGTGGGCGATCCAGGCCCAGCTCGACCTGCACGGCCTGCGCCGCGACGAAGCGCGTGAACGCCTCGCCGCCTTTCTGCGCGAAGCCCACCACGCCGGGCTGCGCTGCGTGCGCGTCGTCCACGGCAAGGGCCACGGTTCACCCGGGCGCGAGCCGGTGCTCAAGGCCAAGGTGCGCAGCTGGCTGGTGCAGAAGAACGAGGTGGTGGCTTTTGCGCAGGCCCGCGCTGCCGACGGTGGCCACGGTGCGCTGATGGTGCTGCTGCGTGGCCAGACCGGCGTGCACGGCGCCGCTGCGAACGGCCGGCGCGCCTGAACGAAGCCGCCGGCCTGCGGCTCAAACGCCGCGGTTGCGCATCCAGTCGGCGGTCTTGAAGAACGAGGCCTCGAGCTGTTCGGCGAACGCCGGGTCGAGCTTCACTTCGTGCATGGCCGTGCGCATGCACGCGAGCCACTGGTCGCGCTCGAGGATGCCGATGCTGTAGGGCATGTGGCGCGCCCGCAGCATCGGGTGGCCGAAACGATCGGTGTAGTGCTGCGGCCCGCCGAGCCAGCCGCACAGGAACCAGAAGAACTTGTCGCGCGAAGCGTCGAGCGAATCGGGGTGCAGCCGGCGGATGTCGCGGTAGGCCGGGTCGAGGTCCATCAGGTCGTAGAAACGATCGACGAGCGCGCGGACCGCAGCTTCGCCGCCGACGCGGTCGTAAGGCAGGGCCGGCGGGCCCTTGAGCGGTTCGGTGATCACCGGCGCGCCCTCACACGTCGATCCGCGCTGCGATCGCTTCGACGCCTTGCGAAGCGCTGCTGCCGGGCATGAGCTCGAGCAACAGCTGGCGCTTCTTCACGGCTTCGCGCACCGCCGGGTCGAGCGGCACTTCGCCGACGAGTTCAAGGCGCGGTGCGAGCGTGCCGGGTGGCAGCAGCGGTGTGACGAAGCGGTCGACCACGAGTTGCAGTTGCCCGCGGATGACACGGCCTTCGCCGGCACGCCCGACCTGGTTGACCACGAGGCGGATCTCCTGGCGCTTCTGCTGCGTGGCCAGCACCTTGATCAGCGCGTAGGCATCGGTCATCGACGTGGGCTCGGGCGTGGCGACCACGAGCACGTCGTCGGCCAGCGAGACAGCGTAGAGCACCACGTCGGAAATGCCGGCGCCGGTGTCGAGCACGATGTGGTCGAAGCGCGGCGCCACGGTGTCGATGATCTGCAGCAACTGCTCGCGGATCTCGGGCGTGAGGCGCGAGTATTCGACGAGGCCCGAGCCGGCGAGCAGCACCGAGAAACCGCCCGGCGCCGGCAGGATCGCCTCTTCGAGCGTGTTCTTGCCGGTGAACACGTCGTGCAGCGTGACCTTGGGGAACAGGTTCAGCACCACGTCGAGGTTGGCCAGGCCGAGGTCGGCGTCGAGCACCAGCACCCGCTTGCCACGCTGCGCCAGGGCGGCCGCGAGGTTGGCGGAAACGAAGGTCTTGCCGACACCGCCCTTGCCGCTGGTGATGGCCATGATGCGGGCGCGGCGGGCCACGCCGGGCGCGGCGTCGGCCACGGCCGGTTCGGTCGGAGGCACGGGCTGGCTCATTCGAGGTCCTGAAACTTCGAGGTGCCGAAGAGCAAGCCCTTCTCTTCGGCACTCACGTGGGAAACGGTCGGCTGCTCGAGGCAGGCGCGGTCACGGCCTTCGGCCTTGGCACGGTAGAGCTGCTGGTCGGCACGCTCGACCCACAGCGGCGCCGACGAGCGCACCCACTGCGGGGCAAAAGCGCCGCCGATGCTCACCGTGACGCTGACCTGCTGGCCGGGGGCGATGTCGACCTTGCGCGCCGCCACCTTCAGGCGCACACGTTCGGCCACGGTGAGCCCGAACGACGGCGGGCAATTGGGCAGGATCATCGCGAACTCTTCGCCACCGAAACGTGCCACCGTGTCCATCGGCCGGATGCATTCCTGCAGCGCCTGGCCCACGGCCTTGAGCACCAGGTCACCGGCCGGGTGACCGTGGGTGTCGTTGACCTTCTTGAAGTGGTCGATGTCGATCATCAGCACCAGCGC
>NZ_JAVTWP010000029.1:0-7845 GCF_032229685.1 Rhizobacter sp.
GCCAGGTCGCGCATCACGCGCTCGGAATCGGCGCCTTCGGCCACCGCCTCGACGGCCGTGCTGACGACCTTGTCGCCGAGCGCCTTCTGCATCGCCAGGCGGCCTTGTTCGTGCTGGTAGGTCCAGCCGGCTTCGCCGATCGGGCTCACGTAGACGAACGCGACTTTCAGCGGCGGCTTGGGTGGCGCGGCGGTCTGTGCGTGGGTTGCGGTGGCCCCGAGGGCGAACATCGCGGCCAGCGAGACAACGCTGGCGCGGGCGAGGTTTTTGAACATGGTGTTCCTCTACATGGCCCCGTTGCTTGGTTCGAGCCACGTGGGGGCACGCGGCCGGCTCGGGCGCGATTGTCTCAGACGCTCGGCGGCAAACCGGCCTGATCCCCTCAACTCTACTTGCGAATGGGTCTCATTTGCACTAGGATCGATTCACGCACATTTTCTGGAGAACGGCATGGCGCACCACCCCGCCCACATCGAAGAACACGAGTTGCCCAGCGTCGAGGCGGTGCTCGCCGGCACGCTGGCGCTGATGACCGGCTACAGCCAGGCGCTGCAGGCCGAACTCGACCCGCAACACCGCGTGAAGATGGGCCTGAAGATCGGCGACAACCTGTCGATGCTCGTCGACCACCCGCAGCTATCGCTCGGCTTCAGGCAGGTGCTGCTCGGCTTGCAAGGGCGCTGGCACGCGATGAGCGAATGCAGCGCGCAGGCCGCGCAAGACTGCGAGTGCGACTGCGCGAGCCCGCTGCCCGCACCGGCACGCGACGGGCTGGCGCGCTTTCAGCTGGCCGCGCCGAAGCGGCTGCAGTAAGGCGTCAGCGCGACGCGTCAGGGCTGCTTCTTTTCCGGCGCGTAGGCCGAGTGCAGTTCGGCGGGTTTCTTCGAGCGCTTGCGCATGCGGATGTTCAGCATCTCCACGGCGACCGAGAAGGCCATCGCGAAATACACGTAACCCTTGGGCACGTGCTGGTCGAAACCTTCGGCGATCAGCACCACGCCGATCACCACCAGGAACGACAAGGCCAGCATCTTGATCGTCGGGTGGTCCGAGACGAAGCGGCCGATCGACGACGCGAACAGCATCATCAGCGCGACCGAGGCGATCACCGCGGCGATCATCACCTCGATGCGGTCGACCATGCCCACCGCGGTGATGATCGAGTCGAGCGAGAACACCATGTCGATCACCATGATCTGCAGGATCACGGCGGTGAACGTGGCTTTCACCGCGCTCGAGGCGTGGCCCTCTTCGCCTTCGAGCGACTGGTGGATCTCGCCGGTGCTCTTGTAGATCAGGAACAGGCCGCCGGCGATCAGGATCAGGTCGCGCCCCGAGATCTCCTGGCCCAGCACCGTGAACAGCGGCGCCACCAGGCCGACGATCCACGACAGCACCAGCAGCAGGCCGATGCGCATGAACATCGCCATGAACAGACCGATCTTGCGCGCGCGCTCGCGCTGCGCCACCGGCAGCTTGTCGACCAGGATCGAGATGAACACGACGTTGTCGATGCCGAGGACCAGCTCCAGCGCGGTCAGCGTGGCGAAGGCGATCCAGGCTTGCGGGTCGGTCAGAAGTTCGATCATCTTGGTTCCAGGCGGTGGGTGGGCAGGGGCTGGCCCGCGGCGGGCGCGAGTGTACAGAGCGCCAAAGACCCCACGCCTGCGCCGTGCATGTGCGCCGGCCGAACCCAGTCTTCAACCCATCGTCAGGGCGATGATGAACAGCACGAACAGGGCCAGCACGAGGCCGCACACGCACAACAGCACCACAGTGCGCCACAAGGTCTCGAAGAAGGTCAGCCGGTGGGTCTCTCGCAGTTGCATGAACAGGTGCAGTGGCGCGACCACGCCCAACAGGAATGCCTGAACGCCGTGCAGCTTCAGCGGCTCGAGCAAGGCCACCACGATGATCAGCACCGACATGAACGAGAGCGAATAGAGCGAGAACACCGCGTGGTCGTACATCGTGATGCCCGGGCGCCAGAAGAACATCAGCCACAGGAAGGGCAAGGAGATCGGCACCAGCAGAAATGAAAACTTGTAGGCCGTGTTCTTGAGCTTGTAGAGCGTGAGCTCCGAGTTCTGCTGGGCCCGTTTCAGCGCCGCGTCGATGCGCGCATTGCCGGTGTCGAGCTTCATGCTGCCGAGCGCCACGGCACCCATCGACACCGCGGGCGCCGACGCGGCAGCAGCGCCCCTCGAGGCCGCAGCACCCGGCGCCCTGGCCGCCCCGGCCAGCGCTGCATCCACCGCCTTCAGCGCCAGCGCGTTGGCGGCCTGCTCGACCTTGGCGTCGGCCAGCGCCGACTGTGCGTCGCCGAGCGGGGCCCCGAGACGACGCGCCTCGGTGAGCGCTGCTTCGGCCTTTGCCACCGCAGCCTCGGCGAGCTTGAGCTCGGCGGCGGCGTCGGCGCGCTCCTGCGGCGTGACGCGGCCGACGTTGACGGTCACCGACGACAGGCTGGTCAGCGAGAACACGAAGAACATCAGGAACACCGTGAACAGGAACAAGGCCAGCGGCGACACATGGCGCGCGCGCTGGCCGTCGATGTAGCGGCGCGTCAGCAGGCCCGGGCGCACCACCAGCAGCGGCAAGGTGCGCCAGCCCTTGGCGTCGAAGTGCAGGATGCCGTGCAGCACTTCTTCGGCCAGGTGCAGCAACGAGCGGTGCACATGAGCCGGCTGGCCGCAGGCCTGGCAGAAGGCGCCGTGCAGCGCGGCGCCGCAGTTCCTGCACTGCGCGCCGTGTGCCGGCGACCCGCCGGGCGCTGTGGGGCCACCGACCTGCGACGCGACAAGACCGGCGGTCGCCAAGGCGCCGACGGCTTCGAGTTCGTCGCTCATTCAAGCGGCCCCTCGAATGCGCAGTCGAGTGCCTGCAGCCAGGCCTGCTTGCGTTCCTGCGAAACGAAGCTCGCTTCGAAACTGTTGGCGGCCAACCGATGGGCCTCGCGCGCGCCGAGCTGCGGCAAGGCGGCGAAGGTCTCGAGGTAGTTCTGGTTCACGTAGCCGCCGAAATACGCGGGGTCGTCGGAGTTGACGGTGGCGCACAGCCCGGCGGCCAGCAAGGCGGGCAACTGGTGCTCGGCCATGGTCTTGTAGACGCAGAGTTTCACGTTCGACAGCGGGCACACCGTGAGCGGCATGCGCTCGTTGGCCAGGCGCTTCACGAGTTCGGGGTCTTCGACGCAGCGCACGCCGTGGTCGATGCGTTCGGCATGCAAGACGTCGAGCGCACTCCGGATGTAGGCCGGCGGGCCTTCTTCGCCGGCATGCGCCACGAGCCGCAGGCCGAGCTCGCGGCAGCGGGCGAACACCCGCGCGAATTTTTCAGGCGGGTTGCCGCGCTCGCCACTGTCGAGGCCGACGCCGATGAAACGGCTGCGGTGCGGCAGCGCCTGCTCGAGCGTGGCGAACGCCGCTTCTTCGCTCAGGTGGCGCAGAAAACACATGATCAACAAGGCGCTCACGCCGAGCTCGCGTTGCGCTGCTTCGCACGCGCGCGAGAGGCCGTCGATCACGGTCGCGAAGCTCACCCCGCGCTCGGTGTGCGTCTGCGGGTCGAAGAAGATCTCGGCGTGCACCACGTGGTCGGCCGCGGCACGGCGAAAGTAGGCCATCCCCATGTCGAAGAAGTCTTCTTCCTTCAGCAGCACGCTGGCGCCGGCGTAGTAGATGTCGAGAAAACTCTGCAGGTCGGTGAAGGCGTAGGCGGCGCGCAGCGCTTCGACGTTCGCATACGGCAGGGCCACACCGTTGCGCTGCGCGAGCGCGAAGATCAGCTCGGGCTCGAGCGAGCCTTCGATGTGCAGGTGCAGTTCGGCCTTGGGCATCGTGCGCAGCAGCTCGGGCAGGCGCGCGCGGGGGATGGCGTCGAAATCGATCATGCTCAGCACACTCCGAAAGTGATGCCGCGTTCGAGCAGAACGCGGCGGTAGGCGGCGCTCGCCCGGTCGGCGGCGCAGTGCAATTCTCCCGTGCGCGCTGGCAGGCGCTTCGGGCTCTGCGATTCGAGGATCGGCTGGTCCTGCGTGAAGATCGTGTGCTGGAAAGCGCGCAACTCAGCGTCGCTCGACGCGTGGTCGGTCACGGCGAGGCGGAACCAGACGACGCTCTGCTCCGGTTCCTGCGGGCAGACGAACAAGCCGATCTCGTCACGGTAGCCCCCCTGCGCTTGCGGCAGCTTCGTCAGTACCGCGCTGAACGGCGACGTGAGCTCGTAGCGGTAGTCGACTAGGCTGCCCTGCTCCGACAGCGCGTTGCTCTGCGGCTGCCAGGCCTGGCAGCCGCTCGCGACGAATCCGGCCGGCGTGGACTCGACCCGGTAGTCGGCCAGCGCCGTGTGGGCGCGGTCGCCGAGCCAGCCTTCGTGCACGAAACCGAAGTGCGCCATGTCGAGAAAGTTCTCGACGATGCGCGGCGCGCTGGTCGCGACCAGGTAGGGCCCGCACAGCAGCTTGCGCAAGTGCGGGTCGTGTTCTGCCTCGAACGCGGGGATGTCGGTATCGCCGCGCTCCAGCCGCACCCACACGAGCCCGTGCGCTTCGTTTGCCTCGAAGGTGCAGGCGCGGTGACCCGGCGGCGGTGTGAAAGCGGGGAGCGCAGGAATCACCATGCACTGCCCGCCCGGCGCGAACTGCCAGCCGTGGTACGGGCACTCGAGCCGCGTGCCACCTTCGCCCGCCACCACGCGCCCGAGCGACAGCCGGGTGCCGCGGTGCGGGCAACGGTCGGCCCAGGCCTGCGGCGTGCCCGTCTCGTCGCGCCACAGCACCAGGTCTTCACCGAGCAGGCCCAGCGCCAACGGCGCATCGCCGAGCAGTGCCGCGGCGTCGCAGACCGGGTGCCACCCACCACGCTCGACCATCGAGGCTCCCCAAGAAAACAGGCCGCACATGGCGGCCTGCGGTTTCAACGAAGGTTGAAGGCTTACTTCTTGTCGCCGCCCGGCACCTTGCCGTCGACGCCCTTGACGTAGAAGTTCACGCCGCCGAGGAACTTGTCATCGGCCACGGCGTCCTTGGCGAGGACTTCCTTGCCGTCGTTGCCCATGATCGGGCCCTTCCAGATCGAGAAGCTGCCGTCCTTCAGGCCGGCCTTCACGGCTTCGACCTTGGCCTTCAGCTCGGCCGGCACCTTGTCGGAGATCGACACGATGTCGATCGCGCCTTCTTTCACGCCCCACCACGACGATTCGCCGCCCTTCCACTTGCCTTCGAGCGCGTCACCCGTGGCCTTGATGTAGTACGGAGCCCAGTTGATCACGGCCGAAGCGAGGTGGGCCTTCGGTGCGTAGGCGGTCATGTCGCTGTCCCAGCCGAAGGCCAGCTTGCCGGCCTTCTCGGCTGTCTGCAGCACGGCCGACGAGTCGGTGTTCTGCATCAGCACGTCGGCGCCGCCGTTCATCAGCGACTGCGCGGCTTCGGTTTCCTTGGGCGGATTGAACCACTCGTTGATCCAGACGACCTTGGTCTTGATCTTCGGGTTGACCGACTGCGCGCCGAGCGTGAAGCTGTTGATGTTGCGGATGACTTCGGGAATCGGGATCGAGCCGACCACACCGATGGTGTTGGTCTTGGTCATGCCGCCGGCGATCACACCGGCCATGTAGGCACCTTCGTAGGTGCGCGAGTCATAGGTGCGCATGTTCTCGGCTTGCTTGTAGCCGGTGGCGTGCTCGAACTTCACGTCTTTCAGGTCGGCCGCGGTCTTGAGCATCGGCTCCATGTAGCCGAAGGTCGTGCCGAAGATCAGCTTGTTGCCTTGGCCGGCCATGTCGCGGAACACGCGCTCGGCGTCGGCTGCCTCGGGCACCTTCTCGACGAAGCTGGTGACGACCTTGTCGCCGAATTCCTTTTCGACCGCCTTGCGGGCGTTGTCGTGCGCGAAGGTCCAGCCGCCGTCACCCACCGGGCCGACGTAGGCGAAGGCGATCTTCAGCGGCTCGGCCTTGGCCGGGGCGGCCGAAGCGGCGGCCACAGGCGCAGCCGAAGCGGCAGCGGCCGCTGGGGCTTCTTCTTTCTTGCCACAACCCACGAGGGCCGCGGTGGCGGCCAGCGAGGCCCAGCCCGCTGCCTTGATTAAAGAACGCTTGGAATGAAAGGTCATGTCGTCTCCAGGTTGAAGGTTCGGAAGGTGGCGCCGAGCCACGAATTATGTGGCAGCGGAAAGCGCGAGGGTCTGTTGGCGCCACGGGAGGGCACGCGCCGAGCCCCGGCAGGCCGCAGGGCAAGGCGTGAGGAAGGCGGTGTGCCTGCGGCACACAACGACCGAGCAACGCAGCCCTGCGGCCTGCCGGGGCTCGGCCCTTCGGGTGATCTCAGCAAACAGCCGCCGGCCGCGTTGCAAATACTCGCCGTAGGCGCGGCTACGCCTGCGCTTTGCGCCTTGCCGGCGGCTGTTTGATGAGTCACGCGTGCCCTCCCATGGCGCCAACAGGCCCTAGCTGCCCGGGAAGAAAGGTTTGCCGATCGACGCCGGCATGTTGACGCGGATGAAGGTGGCGTTGCGCGAGATCAGCACCAGCACGATGATGGTGGCGAGGTAGGGCATCATCGTCAGGAACTGGCTCGGGATCTGCACGCCTTCTCCTTGCAGGTGGAACTGCAGCATGGTCACGCCGCCGAACAGGTAGGCACCGAGCAAGACACGTGCCGGCCGCCAGGTGGCGAAGGTGGTGAGCGCCAGCGCGATCCAGCCCTTGCCGGCCACCATGCCTTCGACCCACAGCGGCGTGTACACGACCGAGATGTACGCGCCCGAAATGCCGCACAGCGCGCCGCCGACCATCACCGCCAGCAAGCGGATGCGCCGAACCGGGTAGCCGAGCGCGTGCGCCGATTCCGGCGACTCGCCGATCGAGCGCAGCACCAGCCCGGCGCGCGAGCGGTACAGGAACCAGGCGAGCCCCAGCATCAGCGCGATCGCGATGTAGACCATCGGGTGCTGCTTGAACAGCGCCGGGCCGATGAAAGGAATGTCGGAAAGGAACGGCACCTCGAAACGGGGCCGCTCGGTCAGCTTCTCTTGCGTGTAGCGGATGCCGACGAAGGCCGAGAAGCCGGTGCCGAACAGGCTCAGCGCCAGGCCGGTGGCGTACTGGTTGGTGTTGAGCCAGATCACCAGCACACCGAAAGCGGCGGCGAGCAGCGCACCGGCGGCGGCACCGCCGGCGAAGGCGATCCAGTCGCTGCCGGTGTGCACGGCAGTGGCGTAACCCGCCACGGCGGCCACCAGCATCATGCCTTCGGCACCGAGGTTGACGATGCCGGCACGTTCGTTGATCAGCAGGCCGAGCGAAGCGAACGCGAGCACGGTGCCGGCGTTGAGCGTGGCGGCCAGAAGCAATGCAAAGGAGTCCATCACGCGCCCTTTCCGGTGGTGGCGGTGTTCGCCGACGAAACGACTGGCACGGTGGCCTTGGGCGCCGGCCGCGCGGCCTGCCAGCGAATTCGGTAGTGGATCAGCGTGTCGCAGGCCAGCAGCGTGAACAGCAGCAGGCCCTGGAACACACCGGTCAACGACTTCGGCAAGCCGAGCCGAGACTGCGCCAACTCACCGCCGATGTAGAACATGCTCATCAGCACGCCCGAGAACACGATGCCCACCGGGTGCAGACGCCCCACGTAGGCGACGATGATCGCGGCGAAGCCGTAGCCCGCCGGCACATACGGCGTGAGCTGGCCGAGCGGGCCGGCCACTTCGAGCGCACCGGCCAGGCCGGCCATGCCGCCCGACAGCAGCAGCGCCGTCCACAAGGCGCGGCGCGACGAGAAGCCGGCGTAACGCGCCGCCGCCGGCGCCAGGCCGCCGACCTGCAACTGGAAGCCGGCGTAGGTGC
>NZ_JAVTWP010000030.1:0-219945 GCF_032229685.1 Rhizobacter sp.
GGATCACGCCGACCTCGTGCGCGAAGGTCGGGTCGTAGCTGATGCAGTTCGGGATCGTGCCGGCCAGGATGTGGCTGTGCCCGTCTTCGTGCTGCAGGCCTTCGCCGTTCAGCGTGGTGCGCCCCGAGGTGCCGCCGAGCAGGAAGCCCCGCGCCTGCATGTCGCCGGCCGCCCAGGCCAGGTCGCCCACACGCTGGAAGCCGAACATCGAGTAGTAGACGAAGAACGGAATCATGATCCGGTTGTTCGTCGAGTAGCTCGTGGCCGCAGCGATCCAGCTGCTCATGCCGCCGGGTTCGTTGATGCCTTCCTGCAAGACCTGCCCGGCCTTGTCTTCGCGGTAGTACATCACCTGGTCCTTGTCGACCGGTGTGTAGTTCTGCCCCGCGGGGTTGTAGATGCCGATCTGGCGGAACAGGCCTTCCATGCCGAAGGTGCGCGCTTCGTCGACGAGGATGGGCACCGAGCGCGGCCCCAGTTCCTTGTCGCGCAGCAGCTGCGTCAGGAAGCGCACGAAGGCTTGCGTGGTGCTGATCTCGCGGCCTTCGGCGGTGGGGTCGAGCACGGCCTTGAAGGTGTCGAGCGGCGGCACGGTCAACGTTTCGTCGGCCTTGGTGCGGCGGTGCGGCAGGTAGCCGCCGAGCGCCTTGCGGCGTTCGTGCAGGTACTTCGCCTCGGGCGAATCGTCGGCCGGCTTCAGGAAGGGGATGTCGGCGAGCTTGTCGTCGGCGATCGGGATGTTGAAGCGGTCTCGGAAGATCTTCAGGTCTTCGTCGATCAGCTTCTTGGTCTGGTGCGCGGTGTTCTTGCCTTCGCCGCTCTTGCCCATGCCGAAGCCCTTGACGGTCTTGATCAGCAGCACCGTCGGCTGGCCCTTGGTGTTGGCGGCCTTGTGGAAGGCGGCGTACACCTTCTGCGGGTCATGGCCGCCGCGGTTCAGGCGCCAGATGTCTTCGTCGCTCATCTTCGCCACCATCTCGAGCAACTTGGGGTGGCGGCCGAAGAAGTTCTTGCGCACGAAGGCACCGTCGTTGGCCTTCATGGCCTGGTAGTCGCCGTCGACCGTCTCCATCATCACCTTGCGCAGGATGCCTTCCTTGTCGCGGGCGAGCAGCGGGTCCCAGTAGCCGCCCCAGAGCAGCTTGATCACGTTCCAGCCCGAACCGCGGAACTCGCTCTCGAGCTCTTGAATGATCTTGCCGTTGCCGCGCACCGGGCCGTCCAGGCGCTGCAGGTTGCAGTTGATGACGAAGATCAGGTTGTCGAGCTTCTCGCGTGCGGCCAGGCCGATGGCGCCGAGCGATTCGGGTTCGTCCATTTCGCCGTCGCCGCAGAACACCCAGACCTTGCGGTTTTCGGTGTTGGCGATGCCACGCGCGTGCAGGTACTTCAGGAAACGCGCCTGGTAGATCGCCATCAGCGGGCCCAGGCCCATCGAGACCGTGGGGAACTGCCAGAACTCGGGCATCAGCTTCGGGTGCGGGTAGCTCGAGATGCCCTTGCCGTCGACCTCCTGGCGGAAGTTCAGCAATTGCTCTTCGCTGATGCGCCCTTCCATGAAGGCGCGGGCATAGATGCCGGGCGACGAATGGCCCTGGATGTACAGCAGGTCACCGCCGTGGCCTTCGCTCTCTGCATGCCAGAAGTGGTTGAAGCCGGTGCCGAACATCGTGGCCAGCGACGCGAAGCTCGAGATATGGCCGCCAAGGTCGCCGCCGTCGGCCGGGTGCAGGCGGTTGGCCTTCACGACCATCGCCATTGCGTTCCAGCGCATCAGCGTGCGCAGCCGCTCTTCGAGTTCGATGTTGCCGGGCGTGCGCTCTTCCTGGTCGGTGGGAATGGTGTTCACGTAGGCCGTGTTGGCCGAGAACGGCACGTCGACACCGGCCTGGCGCGCCTGGTCGATCAGCTGTTCGAGCAGGAAGTGGGCGCGGTCGCCACCTTCGGCCCCGATGACGGCCGACAGCGCGTCGAGCCACTCGCGGGTTTCTTGGGTGTCGGCGTCGTTCGCGGCGGCACCAAATGACTCAGGCATTGCTGACATGCTCGTCTCCAGAGTTGATTTTTTCGGGTCGGCGGGAGTTTCTCACAACTCCCAATATTTTCCAAATGGCGCGAGTTGATTTCATATTGTGATTTTGTAGAGCTGCAAACCCTGCTCCTGCGACCCGCTGCCGGTCGCCACTCCGGCCAGCCTTGATAATCCGCCGATGACCTCCGCCCTCAAGGCTGCAACGCTGCCTCGCCCCCCCAGAACCTGGCCCGAACGCCTCTTCGGCCGCTGGTGGCGGCGCCAGTCGGCGACCCGCCAAGACCACTTCGCGACACTCGGCCCGCTGGTCTCGGTGATGCTGTTTCTCGCTGCGATCATCTTGGCGTTTTGGTATCTGCGCAATGAGGAATTCGAGCGCCAGCAGGAGTCGGTCAAGCGCGACACCGAAATCACCCAGCAGCAGATCCGCCTGCGCCTGATCGAAAACCAGGAACAGCTGGTGCGCATCGCGCGCGAGATCGTCACCCGCGCCATCGATCGCGACCAGTTCCTGGCGCAAGGCAGCAGTTTCACGCGCGAGCACCCCGAGATCACCAACCTGATCTGGGTCACCGGCTCGCGCAGCGTGAAGGCGAGTTACTCGTCGACCAGTTTCCCTGCCGAAACCGCGATCACCGGCGACGACACGCCGGCGTCTTTCCCGGTGGAAGGCAGCGACAAGCCACCCGAAGCCGCTTTCGTCGCGGCCCGCACCCACCGCCAGCCGGCGTACTCGAGGCCCTTCGCCGACACCTTCGGCAACGCCGTCTTCCAGGTGCACGTGCCGCTGATCGAGCGCAGCGCGTTCGCGGGCACGCTGATCGCCGAGTACTCGATCGAAAGCCTGATG
The DNA here is from genome assembly GCF_032229685.1 of Rhizobacter sp. Taxonomy (GTDB): domain Bacteria; phylum Pseudomonadota; class Gammaproteobacteria; order Burkholderiales; family Burkholderiaceae_C; genus LMDS01. The sequence continues at coordinate 2,883 of NZ_JAVTWP010000030.1, forward strand.
CGGCGCAACGTGCCCAAGGACATTTCGGTGCGACACGCCATCAGCCTGCTCGACGACGGCGGGCACGTGCTGGCGAGCACGGTCACTTCGATGCCGGGCGCAGCGGCGGCGCCGCGCCCGTCGATCGTGCACGACCTGCCGCTGGCGCCGGCCAGCAATGGTCTGGTGCTGCGCGGCCACGGCTACCGCACCTCGATCGGCCTGATCAGCAACACCTTGTTCTGGATGGTCGCCGCGCTGTCGGTGCTGACGGTGTGGATGCTGCTCGGCACCTGGCGCCACATGGGGCGGCGCCAGCAGATGCAGAGCGCACTGGTGACAGAAACGAACTTTCGCCGCGCGATGGAAAACTCCATGCTGACCGGCATGCGCGCGATGGACATGGAAGGCCGCATCACCTACGTGAACCCGGCCTTCGGCGCGATGACCGGCTTTTCAGAAGCCGACCTCGTCGGCCGCAAGCCGCCGTTGCCCTACTGGCCGCCCGATCGGCTGGAAGAAAACGCGCGCCTGCTGCAGCAAGAACTGCAGGGCCGCAGCCCGGCGGGCGGCATCGAAGTGAAGGTGATGCGCAAGGACGGCTCGGTGTTCGACGCGCGCATGTACGTCTCGCCGCTGATCGACCCGAAAGGCCAGCAGACCGGCTGGATGACCTCGATGACCAACATCACCGAGGCCAAGCGCATCCGCGACCAGCTCTCGGCCTCGCACGAACGTTTCACGACCGTGCTCGAAGGGTTGGATGCGGCGGTGTCGGTGCTCTCGGTGCAGCAGGGTGAATTGCTGTTCGCGAACCGCTCCTTCCGCTTGTGGTTCGGCGCCGACTCGCAAGGCCACGCGCTGCTGGCGGGCGCCGAAGAAGGCATTCCATTCCTCGCCGAAGTCGACGACTCGGTCGACAACTTCGGCGGACTGCCGACGCAGGAACTCACCGAAGCCGGCTCCGACTCGCGCGAGGTCTACATCGAGTCGCTGCAGAAGTGGTTCGACGTGCGCGCGCGTTACCTGCAGTGGACCGACGGACGCCTGGCGCAGATGCTGATCGCGACAGACATCACCGCGCGCCGCACTGCCGAAACGCTCGCCGCGAGCCAGGCCGACAAGGCCCAGGTGACGAGCCGGCTCGTCACCATGGGCGAGATGGCCTCGTCGGTCGCGCACGAACTGAACCAGCCGCTGACCGCCATCACCAACTACTGCAACGGCATGGTCACGCGCGTGAAGAACAACGCGATCGAAAAAGACGACCTGATCGCCGCGCTGCAGAAGACCTCGCGCCAGGCCCAGCGCGCCGGGCAGATCATCCACCGCATCCGCGCCTTCGTGAAACGCAGCGAGCCGCAGCGCCAGCCGGCCCACGCGCACAGCATCGTCGAAGACGCGGTCGATCTGGCCGGCATCGAGCTGCGCCGCCGCAACGTGTCGATCCGCACGTATGTCGCGCAGCGTCTGCCCGAAGTGCTGGTCGACCCGATCCTGATCGAGCAGGTGGTGCTCAACCTGCTGAAGAACTCGGCCGAGGCGATCGACAACGCGCGCCTGCCGCCCGAGCGCCGCAACATCGAGCTGCGCGTGGTGCCGCTGCGCAACGCTGAAGAAGGTGACGTGATCGAGTTCAGTGTGACCGACATGGGCCCGGGCCTGAAAGAAGAAGTGATCAACCGTTTGTACGAAGCCTTCTTCTCGACCAAGGTCGACGGCCTGGGCATCGGCCTGAGCCTTTGCCGCACCATCATCGAGAGCCACCGGGGCCGGATCAAGGCCCAGAACCTCTACAATGGCGACACCGCAGTGGGCTGCCGTTTTTCGTTCACGCTGCCGGTTCAAGGCTCCCTCGCGGAGCGCCCCACCACCACCAACCCGGTCGTCACTTCATGAGCTTGATTCCTAAGAAGGGCACGGTCTACGTTGTCGACGACGACGAAGCCGTGCGTGACTCATTGCAGTGGTTGCTCGAAGGCAAGGACTACCGCGTCAAGTGCTTCGACTCGGCCGAGAGTTTCCTCTCGCGCTTCGACCCCCGCGAAGTCGCCTGCCTGATCGCCGACATCCGCATGGACGGCATGAGCGGCCTCGAACTGCAAGACCGTCTGCTCGAACGCCGCTCTCCCTTGCCCGTGACCTTCATCACCGGCCACGGCGACGTGCCGATGGCCGTGACCACGATGAAAAAGGGCGCCGAAGACTTCATCGAGAAGCCCTTCAAGGAAGACGAACTCGTGGCCCTGGTCGAGAAGATGCTCGACCGCGCCCGCGTCGACTTCTCCAAGCACCAGGAAGCCGCCAGCCGTGATGCGCTGCTGTCGCGCCTGACCACCCGCGAAGCGCAGGTGCTCGAACGCATCGTCGCCGGCCGGCTGAACAAGCAGATCGCCGACGACCTGGGCATCAGCATCAAGACGGTCGAGGCGCACCGCGCCAACATCATGGAAAAGCTGAACGCCAACACCGTGGCCGACCTGCTCAAGATCGCACTCGGCGCACAAGCCAAGGTCTGATCGTTTTCATATTTCAGAAGGGCCGCCTGATCAGCGGCCCTTCGCGTTGACGGAGTCCATTCTTCTCATGACGGCCCAACTCATCGACGGCACGGCACTCTCGACCCGCATCCGCGCCGAAGTGGCGCAGCGTGCCGCGGCGCTCGCCGCGCGCGGCCACCAGCCTGGTCTGGCGGTCATCCTGGTCGGTGACGACCCGGCCAGCCAGGTCTACGTGCGCAACAAGGTCAAGGCCTGCCACGACGCCGGTGTGCATTCGGTGTTCGAGAAGTACGACGCCACGCTCACCGAAGCCGGGCTGCTGGCGCGGGTGGCCGCGCTCAATGCCGACCCGCGCATCCACGGCATCCTGGTGCAGATGCCGCTGCCGGCGCACATCAACCCGCACAAGGTGATCGAAGCGATCGCCACGCACAAAGACGTCGACGGTTATTCGGTGCTGTCGGCCGGCGAACTGATGACCGGCCTGCCCGGCTTTCGCCCTTGCACGCCATATGGCTGCATGAAGCTGATCGCGAGCACCGGCATCGACCTGCGCGGCAAGCACGCCGTGGTCATCGGCCGCAGCAACACCGTCGGCAAGCCGATGGCCCTGCTGCTCTTGCAGGCGAACGCCACCGTCACCATCTGCCACAGTGCCACGAGCGAGATCGGCCACCACACGCGCCAGGCCGACGTGGTCGTCGCGGCGGTCGGCAAGCGCAACGTGTTGCGCGCCGACATGGTCAAACCCGGCGCGGTGGTGATCGACGTGGGCATGAACCGCAACGACGAAGGCAAGCTCTGCGGTGATGTCGACTTCGCCGGCGTCGCCGAAGTCGCCGGCTTCATCACGCCGGTGCCGGGCGGCGTGGGCCCGATGACGATCACGATGCTGCTGGTCAACACGATCGAAGCCGCCGAGCGCACTGCCGGCTGAAGGAAGAAGAGCATGAACCAGACGAACACCACCATGAACCCGCTGCTCGACCACACCGGCCTGCCACGTTTCGCCGAGATCCGGCCCGAGCACATCACGCCCGCCGTCGATGCGCTGCTCGGCGCGGCCAACGCCGCGCTGGCCAAAGCCACCAGCGACGCCGTGCCGCCCGACTACGACGCGCTGTCGGCCGTGTTCGACGTGGCCAGCGAACACCTGTCGAGCGCCTGGAGCGTCGTGGGCCACCTGAACGCCGTGGCCGACTCGCCGGAGCTGCGTGCCGCCTACAACGAGAACATGCCGAAGGTGGTCGATTTCCAGACCCGTGTGGGCGCCGACGAAGCGCTGTTCGCCAAATACAAGGCGGTGCTCGCCGGCTCGCAGGCGGACCGCCTGAGCGCCCCGCGCCGCCAGGCCGTGAACAACGCAGTGCGCGACTTCAAACTGTCGGGTGCCGAGCTCGAAGGCGTAGCCAGAACACGCTTTGCCGAGCTGCAGGACCGCCAAGCGGAACTGGGCCAGAAGTTCTCGGAACACGTGCTCGACGCCACCGATGGCCATGCCTGTTTCGCGGGAGAAGCCGAGCTGGCGGGTTTGCCCGACGACGTGAAACTGGCCGCGCGTGCGGCGGCAGAAGCGGCCGGCCAACCCGGCTACAAGTTCACGCTGCACCTGCCGAGTTTCATCCCGGTGATGCAATACGCCGAGAACCGCGCGCTGCGCAAAAAGCTCTACACGGCCTACGCCACCCGCGCCAGCGAGCAAGGCCCGGCCGAACTCGACAACAGCGCGCTGATGCGCGAGCTGCTGCAACTGCGCCAGGAAGAAGCCGAACTGCTCGGTTATGCCAACGCGGCCGAAGTGTCGCTGGTGCCCAAGATGGCCGGCTCGCCCGCCGAGGTGCTGCGCTTTCTCACCGATCTGGCGCAGCGCGCCCGCCCGGGGGCCGAGCGTGACCTGGCCGAGCTGCGCGAGTTCGCGCGCACCGAGCTCGGCCTGCCCGATCTGCAGGCCTGGGACATGGCCTTCGCCAGCGAACGCCTCAAGGAAAAGCGCTACGCCTTCAGCGAGCAGGAGGTGAAGCAGTACTTCACCGAAGGCAGGGTGCTCGACGGCCTGTTCCACATCATCGAGACCGTGTTCGAAGTGCGCATCCAGCCCGACACGGCACCGGTGTGGCACCCGAGCGTGCGCTTCTTCCGCATCGAGCGCCCGGGCTCGGGCGACGCGGCACCGAAGCTCGTCGCCCAGTTCTACCTCGACCTGTTCGCGCGGCCCGGCAAGCAGCCCGGCGCATGGATGGACCACGTGCGCAGCCGCTGGGCCCGGCCCGAGGGCGTGCTGCAGACGCCGGTGGCCCACCTCGTATGCAACTTCACGCCGCCGGCCGTGGTCGACGGGCAACTGCGCCCCGCCCTGCTCACGCACGACGACCTGACCACGCTGTTCCACGAGTTCGGGCATGGCCTGCAGCACATGCTCACGCAGATCGACGACATCGGCGTCTCGGGCATTGCCGGCGTCGAGTGGGACGCGGTCGAACTGCCGAGCCAGTTCATGGAAAACTTCTGCTGGGAGTGGGACGTGCTCAAGCGCCTCACCGCCCATGTCGACACCGGTGAGCCGATGCCCCGCGCGCTGTTCGACCGCATGCTGGCAGCGAAGAACTTCCACAGCGGGCTGCAGACGCTGCGGCAGGTCGAACTGTCGATGATCGACATGCGCCTGCACATGGAACCCGATGCCGCCGAGCGCATCGCGCAGTTGCAGGCCGAAGTACGCGACGCCGTGGCCGTGGTGCGCCCGCCCGACTTCGCACGCAACCTGCACACCTTTTCTCACATCTTCGACGGCGGCTACGCGGCCGGCTACTACAGCTACAAGTGGGCCGAGGTGCTGTCGGCCGATGCCTGGGGTGCGTTCGAGGAGTCGGCGGCCAGCGCGGCCGGCGTGCTCAACGTCGAAACCGGCCGCCGCTACCGCGAGGCCGTGCTCGAGACCGGCGGCAGCCGCAGCACGATGGACAGCTTCAAGGCCTTTCGTGGCCGCGAGCCCAGCATCGAAGCGCTGCTTCGCCACCAGGGCCTGGCCTGAGAGTGTGCGAGGCGCCGCAAGAGCGGCAACCTTGCGCAGACTGCGGCCTCACGCCGCTTGAAGGCCCTCTCGGCGTGGGTTAGATTCGCGCATCCCCTGTTCTGGCCGGAGAGACGATGAAGACGATGCTCAAGTTGCTGCGCTGCGCACCGTTGCTGTTCGTGGCGCTTCAAAGCCATGCGCAATACAAGGTCACCGGGCCCGACGGCAAGGTCACCTACACCGACCGGCCGCCGATCACCAGCGAGAGCAAGGTCACCTCGATCAACGCGCGCAGCGGCGCCTCTGAAGTCGCGCTCCCGCTCGACCTGCGCCGTGCGGTGTCACGCTACCCCGTCACGCTGTTCGTGGCCGGCGCCAACTGCGAGCCCTGCGACGCCGGCCGCACGCTGCTGCGCCAGCGTGGCATTCCGTTCAGCGAACGCCAGGTGCAGACACCCGAAGACAACGACGCGCTCGAGCGCCTCTCGGGCGGGCGTGACGCGCCCACGCTGAGCATCGGCGCACAAGTGCTGCGCGGGCTGTCGCCTGAAATCTGGGGGTCGTATCTCGACGCCGCGGGTTACCCGCGCGAGTCGCAGTTGCCGGCGAACTACCAGTACCCGGCAGCCGCCCCCGTGGTGGCCCGCACGCCCCCGCCGCGTGCACCCGAGCAGGCCAATTCCGACACGCCGGCCGCCACGCGCAGCAACAACCCGGCCGGCATCAAGTTCTGATCGGCGGCGGCTCGGCGCTGATGCGCCGCGCCTGCAGGCTGCCGGCGGCCACCAGCGCGCCCATCACCCAGAACAGCGAGGCTGCGCCGAGCGCCGCGCCGGCCAGGCCGAACATCAGCGGCATCACCGCGCTCGAGAAGTTGATCGTCATCGAGCGCAGCGCGATCGCTTCGCCATGGCGGTCGTGCGGCGTGATCTGGTGCAGCGTGGTCATGACCATCGGTTGCACCGAACCCAGCGCCAGGCCGAGCAGCACGGCGCACACGCCCATCATCCAGGCCGACTGCACGAACGGGTAGGCGGCGAACACGAGGCCGGTGGCCAGCATCGCCGCGACCAGCACCTGCGCTTCGCGCAAGTGCCGGGCGAGCAGCGGGATCAGCAGCCGGATCAGCGCGACCGCCGCCGCGAACACGCCCAGCACCGTGCCGATGGCCGATGCGCTGAAGCCACGCTCGTGGCCGAGGATGGGCACGACGAAGGTGTGCACGTCCCAGCTCGCCGAGAGCAGCCAGTTCACCACCAGCAGGCGGCGCAGCCCGGGCGTGCGCAGCAGTTCCCAAGAACTGCGCCGCTGCTGCTCGTTGGTGCGCGGCGGCGGCGTCTCGCGCGGCACGCGCCGCGCCCACCACAGGCTGGCCAGCGGCAGCAGCGCCATCGCACCGAACGCGGCGGCGAAGCCGCCCACGTCGATCAGCACACCGGCGAGCACCGGGCCAACCACGTTCGACAAGGCCGGCGCCACACCGAGCCAGCTGAACACACGCCGCAGGTCGGTCGCGTGGCGCGCGCTGCGGCCGGCCGTGCGCTGGATCGTGATCAGGCCGACGTTCGAGCCGGCGCCGGTCAGCATGGCCGCGGCACACAGCACGATGAAGCGGCTGCCCTGCGGCAACCAGGTCGAGAGCAGCGCGAGCAAGCCGCCAGCCACGGTGAGCGCCACCGCCACGCGCAAGGGAAAGTGGTAGCCGTGGCGGTCGGCGAGCCGCCCGGCGGGCAGCGCGAGCAGGATCGGCGCCACCGCGAACAGGCCGAGCAGCACGCCCACGGCCCAGGCCGAATCGCCCTGCCGCAGCGCCTGCAGCGGCGCTGCGAGGCGCACGCCGGCCATGCACGAGTGCAGGCAGATCTGGCCGACGATCAGCGCGATGAGGGTGCGCGAAAGCTGCGCCGCGGCGGGCTCGGCCGGTGGCGCAGCCTCAGGCGCTGTCATCGTCGGTCGGGTCGGCCTCGGCGCCCGGCAGCAGGATCTGCGTGCGTTGTTCTGAAAGTGCTTCGACCGACTTCAGGCGCCGCGTCATCACGTTGGTGCGGGTCTGCGCCTGGTCGATGGTGCTGCTCGCTTCGTCGAGCTTCTTCTTGGTCTTGGCCAGCACCTCGCCGAACTTGCCGAACTCAGTCTTCACCGCGCCCAGCACTTCCCACACCTCGGCCGAGCGCTTCTCGAGCGCGAGCGTGCGAAAGCCCATCTGCAGGCTGCTCAGCGTGGCCAGCAACGTGGTCGGCCCGGCCAGCGTGACGCGGTACTCACGCTGCAAGGCCTCCATCAGCCCGGGCCGGCGCAAGGCCTCGGCATACAGGCCTTCGGTGGGCACGAACAGGATCGCGAACTCGGTCGTGTGCGGCGGCGCCACGTATTTCTCGCGGATCGTTCGTGCTTCCATGCGCAAGCGCTGTTCGATCGCCTTGCCCGCGGCTTCGGCGCCCGGCGCATCGGCGCGCTCCTGCGCGTCGAGCAGGCGCTCGTAGTCTTCGCGCGGGAACTTCGCGTCGATCGGCAACCACAGCGGCGCGCCGTCTTCGCGCCGGCCCGGCAGCTTGATCGCGAACTCGACGCGCGCGCCGCTGCCCGGCACGGTCTCCACGTTCACGGCGTACTGCTCGGGCGTGAACACCTGCTCCAGCAGGCCGGCGAGTTGCACCTCGCCGAAGATGCCGCGTGTCTTCACGTTCGTGAGCACGCGGTTCAACGAACCCACGTCTTTGGCGAGCAACTGCATCTCGCCCAGGCCGCGGTGGACCTGATCGAGCCGGTCGGCCACCTGCTTGAAGCTTTCGCCCAGGCGCTGCTCCAGCGTGGCATGCAGTTTTTCGTCGACCGTGGCACGCATCTGCTCGAGCTTCTTCTCGTTGTCGAGCTGGATCGCGGCGAGCTTCTGTTCGACGGTGGTGCGCACTTCGGCCATGCGCTGGTCGTTCGACTGCGACAGCGCACGCAGCTGCTCGATCAGCGTGTCGGAAAACCGCTTCAGCGACAGCGCCTGCTGCTCGCCCGAGCGCGCCAGCGTGTCGGCCAGATTCGCCTGCGTGGCGGCGAGCTGGGTGCGAAAGCTGTCGATCTGCTCGTTCTGGGTGCGAGCCACGTCGCCTTGCTGCGTGAGCAGCGTCTGCTGCAGGCTGGCCAGTGTTTGCGTGAGCTCGGTGCGCGTGCCGCTGGCGCTGCGCGCCACTTCGTCGCGCAGCGCACGTTCGAGCGATTGAACGTCGTTGCGCAGGCCATTCTGCAGCTCGTCGCGCAGGCGCTGCAACGGGGCCGGGTCGGCGCGACGCAGCGCGAGCCAGAGGGTCAACAGCAGCAGGAGAACAAGCAGCGCCAGCAGCGCGAACGAGATCCAGTCGAGGGGCATTCCCCGATTGTCGCAGCAGCGTTCAGCTTCGTCCGGCGGCGCTCGGCCCGCGCACCAGCCAGCGCTCCACCACGTCGAACGCGGCCTGCACCAGCAAGGCCAGCACGGCCGCCGGCAAGGCCCCGGCGAGCATGGCCGCGTTGTCGTTCACCGCCAGGCCCGCGACGATGCGCTCGCCGAAACCCCCGGCACCGATGAAAGCGGCCACGGTCGCCGTGCCCACGTTGATGACGGCCGCGGTCTTCACGCCGGCCAGCAAGGTCGGCAAGGCGAGCGGCAACTGCACCTGGCGCAAGCTCTGGCGCGGCGTGAGCCCGAGCGACAAGGCGGCCTGACCCAGCCCTTGCGGCACGCCACGCAACCCGGCATGGGTGTTGCGCACGATCGGCAGCAAGGCATACAGGAACAGCGCCAGAAGCGCCGGCACCAGACCGATGCTGCCGATCAGGGCGATCAGGAACGCCAGCAGCGCCAGCGAGGGCACCGTCTGCAACACCGCCACCGCACCGAGCAGCCAGCCGGCGCTGCGCGGCCAGCGCCACGCGGCGATGCCGAGTGGCACGCCGACGGCGATGGCCATCAGGAGCGAGCCGAACACCAGCATCAGGTGTTGCAGCGCGAGGCGCGCGAAATCGGGCGCGAACAGGCGTTGCATGAAACCTTGCCGCGCCACCGCGGTGGCCGGCGCGGCCTGGGCCAGAAAGCCCTTCGCCACTTCGGCGAAGCTCTGCCCGTCGAGTTCGACCTGCGCGTTCATCGCGATCATGGCGGCGGCATCGATGCGGCCTTCGAGCCGCGCGAGCGGTCGCACGTCGAGCGCCGATCGCATCAGCAGCACCGCGTCGTACTTCGGGAAGAAGCCGAGATCGTCCTGCAACACACGCAGCTGGTAGCGGCCGACTTTCGCATCGGTGGAATAGATGTCGATCAGGTCGACCTTGCCGGCGCTGACGGCCTCGTAGGCCAGCCCGTGGTCGAGCCCGGCCGCGGTGCCCAGTGCCAGCTTGTAGGCCGCCTTCAGCGCCGGCCAGCCATCACCACGTTCGAGAAACTCGTGCGAGAGCCCGAGCCGCAGCGCCTGTGCCGAAGGTTTCAGCAAATCCGAGATGCGCACGAGCCCCAGCTCGGCCGCACGCGATTCGCGCATCGCCAGCGCATAGGTGTTGTTGAACCCGAGCGGCACCGCCACCTTCAGGCCGCGCGGCGCCAGCCATTCGTTGAGTTGCTCGAGCGACGGGTTGCCCACGGTCTGCGGCCGCTTGAGCAACTCGCGCACGATGGTGCCGGTGTACTCGGGGTAGACGTCGACCGCGCCGCTGGCCAGCGCCTGCTCGAGAATGCCGGTGTTGCCCAGGCCCTGCTTGTGTTCGGCGCTCACGCCCTGCGCCTGCAGCGTCTGGCGCACGATCTCGCCGAGCACGTACGACTCGGTGAAACGTTTCGACCCCACCTGCACCGGCTGGGCTGCGGCGGCCAGGGCCATCCACAAGGCCAGGGCCGCACCAATCGCGAAGGGCTTGCGCATCCGGCGATTCTGGCAGCGCAAGTCACATTCACGGCAGACGCTGTAGGACACGTCTGACAGCGGGTCGCGGTAATCCCGGTTGGAACCACCGCGGCAACTGCGGAACAATAAGGGGCCTGTTCAAGTATCCGCTTGACGGGTGCGACGAACATGCCCGACCCGGCAAGTCGCCGCACGACCGATTTCCCGGAGCTCCCGGAGCTCAGCCTTCCATGCCTGCCCTGAACGCCTTTATCGTCGAAGACAGCCCGGTGATCCGGGAGAACCTCATCGCTGCGCTCGAAGAACTCGCACCGGTCAAGGTGGTCGGCACGGCAGAAGACGAAACCACGGCCGTGAACTGGCTCGGCGCCGAAACACCGGGTTGCGACCTGGTGATCATCGACATCTTCCTGAAGCGCGGTTCGGGCCTGGGCGTGTTGCGCGCCGCCACCGAATTGCACAAGCCGATGAGCCTCGTGGTGCTCAGCAACTACGCCACACCCGACATGCGCCGCAAGTGCCTGGAGCTCGGTGCGAGCCGGGTGTTCGACAAGTCGAACGAGATCGACGCGCTGATCCAGTACTGCGCGCGCCTCGCCGAGGGAGACACCGGCCACACACCGCTCGCCTGACGATGTTCGGGCTACTGGATCAGGCCGTTCTTCAGCGCGTAGTAGGTCAGGTCGCTGTTCGACGCCAGGCTCATCTTTTCCATCACCCGGGTGCGGTAGGTGCTCACCGTCTTCACGCTGAGCGACATGCTCTCGGCCATGTGGCCGATCGTCTCGCCCTTGGCCAGCCGCAGGAAGACCTGGAACTCACGCTCCGAGAGTTGCTCGTGGGCCGGCTTGTCGCCACCGCCGCCCAGGCCGTCGGCCAGCAGCTCGGCCACACCGGCGGTGATGTACTTGCGGCCACGGAACACGGTGCGGATCGCCTTGACGATCTCTTCCGGGTCGCATTCCTTGTTCAGGTAACCACTCGCGCCCTGGCGCAGCAACGTGGTCGCGTAGTGCTCTTCCGGAAAGCCCGACAGAATGAGCACCGGCAGGTCGGGCGCGCGCGCCTTGATGGCCGCGAGCGCGTCGACACCGCTCTGGTCGGGCATCGACAGGTCCATCAGGATCACGTCGACTTCGCCCTTGCGCACGATGTCGATGGCTTCTCGGCCACTCGACGCTTCGGCCACCACGGTCAGGTCGACCTGCTCGGAAAAGTACTGGCGCAACCCGGCCCGCACGATGGCGTGGTCATCGATGATCGCGATTCGAATCATGGCGTGCGGTTCCCGAAGAAAGTTTTCAACGCGTCGAGTTTAAAGGCGAAGCCATGTCGACACCAATGAAGTTGCTTCCGCTGCTGCATGGCGGCCGCCTCACCTTTCCGCTCGCCTCGCTCGCGGCCCTGGCCATGTTCGTGATCAGCGAGAGCTCCTACCAACAGGCCACGGCACGCTTCGAGGAGCTGGGCACGCAGGGCACGGCGCGCACGACGATCCAGACACTCTGGCGCAGCCTCACCGATGCCGAGACCGGCCAGCGCGGCTACCTGCTCACGGGCCGCAAGGAATACCTGAAGCCCTACGAAGCGGCGCAGGTCAAGGTAGCCCAGTCGCTGGCGTGGTTGAACCAGTACTACAGCGCCGAGCCCGAAACCCAGACGCTGATGGCGCAAGTGCAGAAGGCCTCCGACAACAAGCTGGCCGAACTCGCCGAGACCAACCGCCTGCACGACGAAGGCCGCGAACAGGCCTGGCGCGACCTGATCCTCAGCAACATCGGCGCCGAGCAGATGGACACGGTGCGCAGCTACAGCGAGAAGTTGCTGGCGCACGAGACGATCAAGGTCGCCGAAGGCCGCAGCAGCGTCTTGCAGACCCTGATGATCAACCGCATCGGCGTGACCGCCATGGCCGCGCTGAGCCTGCTCGCGTTGTTCATGTACTTGCGCCAGACCACGGCACTGGTGCGCCTGCGCGAAGAGCAGCGCCGGGTCGCGCAGTCCGAGCGCGACCAGTTCGAGCGCGAAGTGGTGCGCCGCACCGACCAGCTGACCGACTTGGCGCGCCACCTCCAGACCGTGCGCGAAGACGAGCGCAACCACCTCGCGCGCGAGCTGCACGACGAGCTCGGCGCCTTGCTCACCGCCGCCAAGCTCGACGTGGCGCGCCTCAAGTCGCGCCTGGGCGCACTGACCCCGGAGGTTGCCGATCGCCTGCAGCATCTGGCCGACGGACTGAACAGCGGCATCGCCCTGAAGCGCCGCATCATCGAAGACCTGCGGCCTTCGTCTCTGAGCAACCTGGGCCTCGTGGCGGCGCTCGAGATCCTGGTGCGCGAGTGGGCCGATCGCAGCGACGTGACGGTCGACAGCGACTTCCAGCCGGTGCGCCTGCGCCCTTCGGCCGAGCTCACGGTCTACCGCCTGGTGCAAGAGGCGCTGACGAACATCAGCAAGTACGCCAAGGCGAGCGAGGTCCACGTCAGGCTCTCGGCCGAAGCAGGCCAGGTGCTCGTCACCGTGCGTGACAACGGCGTCGGCTTCGACGTCGATGTGCCGCAGGCCAGCGCCCACGGCCTGCTGGGCATGCGCTACCGGCTCGAGACCGAAGCCGGCACGCTGCTGCTGAAGTCGTCGGCGGGCCAGGGCACGCTGATCGAAGCCAGGCTGCCCGAGAGCAGCTGAGGCGCACGTCGGGCGCGCGTCGGCGACGTCCTACATCCAAGGGGTCGTTCCCCCGACAGTGCTGCGGCAACGCCACCGATCCTGATTCGAAGGGCGGAAGAACACACTTCTTCCATCGCAACGAACCCGTTGTGACACCCCTTCAACAGGAGCGGACACCGCTCCGGAAATCAGGAGCCCGCCATGCTGCACTACGCCGTCGTCTTCTTCGTGATCGCCTTGATCGCTGCCGTGTTCGGCTTTGGTGGCATCGCCGCCAGCGCCGTCGGCATCGCCAAGATCCTGTTCGTGGTCTTCGCGATCCTGGCCGTGGCCAGCTTCCTGTTCGGCCTGATCAAGAAGGGCTGAGCGGCGTTCTCGCCGCCTTCTCTTCAACCACCTTCATCGCACACCAAGGAATCACCATGAGCACCATCAAGCAAGTTGCCAACGAAGCATCGCATGTCGCCGACCAGGCCGCCGACAGCGTCAACACCGCCGTCCGTTCGACCCAGGGCGTGGCCAACCAGGCCTTCGACCGCCTGAGCGACAAGATCGAATCGGCGCGCGAACACGCGGTGCCGCTGATCAACCGCCTCACCAGCCAAGCCGAAAACGCCGCCCACCGTGGCGCCGACGCGGTGCGCGACGCTTCCGCACAAGTGCGCGAGAAGGCCCTCAAGGCCAGCGACACCACGGTCTCGTACATCAAGGACGAGCCGGTCAAGGCCATGCTGATCGCGGCCGCCACGGGTGCCGCGCTGATGGCGCTCATCAGCCTGATGGGCCGCTCGCGCAGCGCCGACTGATTCACCACATTGCACGAGACCGCACCGCCATGATCCACCCGCTGTTGCGCCTGATCGCCACGCAGCCGCAGCTGCTGGCGGACCATGCCGAGTCGTATGCCGACCTCGTCGGCGAAGAACTCGGCAAGACCACCACGGTGTGGAAACGGCGCGTGTTGCTGAACGCCACGGCGCTGTGCCTCGTCGGCGTGGCGGCGGTGCTCGGTGGCGTGGCGCTCATGCTCTGGGCCGCGTTGCCCTCAGAGAGCATCCACGCGCCCTGGGCCCTGCTCGCCGCACCCGCCTTGCCCGCCCTGATGGCGCTGTGGTGCGGCTACGAAGGCCAGCGTGAGACCGACGACGTCTTCAAGGACCTGAAACAACAGATCGCCACCGACCTCGTGATGCTGCGCGAAGTGAGCGCGGCATGAACGCGGTCGAGCGGATCGAGCTGTCGCGGGCGCGGCTGCGTGCAGCCATGCTGCCGCCTGCGTTGCCGGCGCCCGAGCCTGGTTCGGGCCCGCTCGCCTGGCTCGAACGCATCAAGGACCAACCGAGCATCGCCGTCATCATCGACACGCTGCAAGGCTGGTGGTCGCGTCACCCGATGCGGCCGCTGGTGCAGGTGGCCAGCGACGCGACGAACGCGGTCGCCAAACCGATCGCGCAGCACAACCCGCTCGCGATGGTGCTGGCAGCCGGCCTGCTCGGCATCGTTTTCGCGTGGAGCCGGCCGTGGCGCTGGGCACTCAAGCCGGCGCTCTTCGCGGGGCTCATGCCCCAGCTCGTTTCACGGGTGGTCGCCAACCTGCCACTCGAATCCTGGCTCTCTGCCTTCACTGCCACGGCTGCCGGCAACACCAGCCCACCAGAACCCCAAAGAACCTCATCATGACCACGCACGCCTTCAACTCGCCCCGCTGGAACACCGCCGCCTTTCACGACGCGACCGACACCTCTCCGATGGAACTGTCGGAGCTCGGTGCCCACATCGAGCGCTGCAACGGGTGCCGTGGCCGCTGGTTCCAGCTGCGCTGCGTGGCCGATGCCGTGCATGACTTCGTGGCACCGCGCTTCGTCACCACCTTGCTCGTCGCCGGCACCGTCGCCGGGCTCGCAGCGCTCGCGCTGTAAAGCATGAGCCTGAGGCATGACGCAAGCCAGCCTGCTGCGGTTGGTCCCCGATGCACCGCAAGCGCTGCGTGACATTCTCGACGGCACACGCGGCGCCGTCGAACCGGCCAATCGATCAGAAATCTTCGGCCCCGAACGCTTCGCGCAGCACGGGCTGAGCCTCGCCGAGACCCACCACGCCGACACCGCGTCGGGCCGCTCTGCGGCCTTTTTTCCGCGCCTGCAAGACAACATCCGCGTGCTGCGCGAGTCCGAGCATTACATCGGCACGCAGGCCCACACGGGCTACCAGGTGAGCCCGGCGGCCGAGTGGCTGCTCGACAACTTTCACCTGATCGAGAGCCAGCTCAAGGCGATCCATGAAGGTCTGCCACGACGCTACTTTCGTGACCTGCCGGTCTTGATCGACGAACCGCTGGCCGGCCTGCCGCGGGTCTACAGCGTCGCCTGGGCCTTCGTGGCCCACACCGACAGCGCTTTCGACGAAGACTTGCTGGGCGTGTTTCTCGCGGCCTACCAGCAGCGCCGCGAACTCACGCTCGGCGAGTTGTGGGCCCTGCCCACGACGCTGCGTGTGGTGCTGATCGAAAACCTGCGGCGCCTGGCCGAACGCCTGGCCACCAACAAGGCCGCGCGCGAACTCGCCAACCTGGTGTGCGACGACATCGAGCGCTACCGCTTCACCGACCTCGATGAACTGGTCGCCTTGCTCGAACAGCGCGGCGTCGCACGCACCTTTCTCGTGCAGATGGCGCAGCGCCTGCAGGACCACCGCAGCCCGGGGCTGTCGGCGCACAACGCGTCGAACCACCACGACTGGCTGCACCGCAGCCTGCCCGACCTGGCCGCCGCGCAAGCCCAGCAACCGGCCGACCAGGCCGCCGACAACCTGAGCGTCAGCAACGCCATCGGCTCCTTGCGCCTGATCGGCAACGCCGACTGGCCCGACATCGTGTGCCGCACCAGCGCCACGATGCAGCTCCTGCTCGGCTCGCCGGCCTTCGAGGCCGAGCGCGACGACACCCGCGACGACACGCTGCACCAGATCGAAGTGCTGGCGCGCAAGAGCCGTCGCACCGAAAAGCAGGTCGCACAAACCTTGCTCGACCTGATGCACCGCGACGAGACGAGCGGCGCCGGCGCCGCGGCGAGCCACTGGCTGCGGGGTGCCGGACGGCCCGAACTGATGCGCCGGCTGGACATGAACGAAACCGCCGCGGTGCTGTGGCGCGCCGTGCAGCGCCGTGCGGCGCTCCCGGCCTATCTGGCCACCCTGGGCGGCGGCACGCTGGCCATCGTGGCGTGGCTGCTGATGCGCCACAGCGCGCTGCCCGACACCACGAATCACCTCGGCCTGAGCCTGCTGGTCGCGTCGCTGATGCTGTTTCCGGCTTCGGAAGCGGTGGTCGCGGTGATCAACCGGCTCATCAGCGAATCGGCACGGCCGAGCCACCTGCCGCGCTTGTCGCTGATGCAGGGCATACCGCCCGAGCACCGCGTGATGGTCGTCATCCCTGGCATGTTGACGAGTGCGGCCGCGACCCAAGAATTGGCCCACCGTCTCGAGCTGCACCACCTCGCCAACCCCGAGCAGAACACGCAGTTCGCGCTGCTCACCGACTGGGCCGACGCACCGGTGCGCGAGCTCGCCACCGACACGCCCTTGCTCGTGATGGCGACCGACGCGATCGACACACTCAACCGGCGTTACCCCGGCGACCCCCGCAGTGCGCCGCGCTTCATCGTGTTGCACCGCGACCGTGTGTACAGCGAAACCGAACAGAAGTGGATCGGCTGGGAACGCAAGCGCGGCAAACTCGAACAACTGATCGAGCTGCTGGCCACCACCGACACGGCAGCGCAAGGCAGCAAGCCCTTCATCGACCTCGGCGCCGCCTCGCGCGTCGAACCCGGCACACGCTACGTGCTCACGCTCGACGGCGACACGCAGTTGCCGCCGGGGCGCCTGCGCGAGCTCGTCGGCGTGGCGGCGCACCCGCACAACCAGCCGCAGGTCGACATGGCCACGCGCACCGTGACACGCGGCTACGCGATCCTGCAGCCGCGCGTGGTCACGCCGCTGCCGGCACCGAAAGACTTCACGCTCTACCACTGGCTGTTCGCCGGCCAGTGCGGCATCGACCCTTACAGCGCCGCGTCGTCCGAGGTCTACCAGGACGTGTTCCGCGAAGGCACGTTCACCGGCAAGGGCCTGCTGCACGTGGCGTCGCTCCACGCGCTGCTGTCGAAGCGCCTGCCCGAAGGGCGCGTGCTCAGCCACGACCTGCTCGAAGGTGCGCTGACGCGCTGCGCTGCCGTGACCGACGTGGCCGTGATCGAAGACGCGCCCTTCCACGCCGACGTGGCCGCCTCGCGCGTGCACCGCTGGACGCGTGGCGACTGGCAGCTGCTGCCCTTCCTGTTCAACCCCCGCGCCTGGCGCATGCGTGCGATCAACCGCTGGAAGATGCTCGACAACCTGCGCCGCTCGCTGGTCGCGCCGGCCTCGCTCGCGCTGCTGGTGCTGGCCATCGGCACCGACACCGTCTCGCCCGCGGCGGCGCTCGCGCTGGTGTTCGCCGCGCTGATCGCCGGCCCGCTGATGGGCGCGGTGGCCGGCCTCGCGCCGAGCCACGACGACATCGCCAAGCGGCACTTCTACCGCCAGGCCTTGACCGAACTGTGGCGCGCGGTCTGCAGCGGCTTGTGGCTGATGGGCCAGTTGCTGCAGCAGGCGATGCTGGCCGCCGACGCCGTGCTGCGCGCGCTCTGGCGCATGGGCGTGAGCCGCAGGCACCTGCTCGAATGGACGACCGCCGCGGCCGCACAGGCGTCGGCCTCGACGCGGTTCAGCGCCGTGCTGCGCAAGCACCGCGCAGTGCCGCTCGTCGCCGTGCTCGTCTGGGCCGGCCTGCTCGCCACCGATGCGCCGTCGCTCGTGCTCGGCAGCGTGCTGTGCGCCGCCTGGGCCATGTCGCCGCTGTGGACCTGGTGGGTCAGCCGGCCGCGCCCACCGAAGCGCGACGCCGCGCTGCCCGCCGCCGACCAGGCCTACCTGGAAGACGCGGCGCGTGACACCTGGCGCCTGTTCGAGCGCTGCGTCGGTGCCGAAGACCACTTTCTTCCGCCCGACAACCTGCAGCTCACGCCGCAGACGATGGTCGCGCACCGCACCTCGCCGACCAACATCGGCCTGTACATGCTCGGTGCGGCGTGCGCGCGCCAGTTCGGCTGGGTCGGCACCCAAGACCTGCTGGCGCGGCTCGAAGCCACCTTGCAGACGTTGGCCGAGCTGCCGCGTCACCGTGGCCACTTTCTGAACTGGTACGACACGCAGAGCAAGGCGGCCTTGCTGCCGATGTACGTGTCGACCGTCGACAGCGGCAACCTGAGCGGCCACCTGCTCGCGGTCGCCCAGGCCTGCACCGAGCTGGCCCGTGCGCCGTTCGACAGCAGTGCGGCGGCACGGGCGCTGGCCGCTTCGCTCGCACGCATCGAGCCGCTGCGCAGCGCTGCAAGCGTGGCCCTGCCCGACGGTGCGCTGGCGCGCCTGCTCGCCCTGCCCGAGCCGCTGAACGAAGCGCTCGACGCGCCCGAGCACCTTGAGGGCCTGCTGCGCAGCGCCGCCGACGAGCTGGCGCCGCTGCTGCCCGGCGACGACGCCGCGCTGGCACCCAGCCCGCTGCACCGGTTCGCATGGCAGGCGGCCGACCACATCTCGACGCTGCGCAGCCTGCTGCTCGACAGCCTGGCTCGCTCTGCCGAAGCCACCACCGCAGAGCGCCTGCGCGCGGTCGCAAGCCGTTGTGAACAACTGGCCTGGGAAGCCGACTTCAGCTTCCTGTACCACCGCAAGCGGCGCCTGTTCCACATCGGCTTTCGTGTCGCCGAACAGCAGCTCGACGCGAGCTACTACGACCTGCTGGCATCCGAGTCGCGCCTCACCAGCCTGCTCGCCATCGCCAAGGGCGACGTGCCGGTGAGCCACTGGGCCGCGCTCGGCCGGCCCTTCTATGCCGTCGGTGCGCATGCGGGCCTGCGCTCGTGGTCAGGCTCGATGTTCGAGTACCTGATGCCGTCGCTGGTGCTCGACGAGCCCAAGGGCAGCGTGCTGCACGGCGCCTGCCTGGCGGCACTGCACGAGCAGATCGCTTTCGCACGCGAGCACCAGGTGCCCTGGGGCATCTCGGAATCGGCCTACGCCGCCAGCGACCACACGCTCGCTTACCAGTACGCGCCGCAGGGCGTGCCCCGGCTGGCGCTGCGCCGCACGCCGCCCGACGAGCTGGTGATCGCGCCCTACGCCACCGCGCTGGCGGCGCAGGTGGCGCCGCACTGCGCGGTCGAGAACTTCGCCGCGCTCGAAACTTTGGCCACTCGCGCGCGCTACGGCTTCATCGAGGCGCTCGACTTCAGCGAAGCGCGCCGCACCGCAGCAGTGGGTTTCACCCGCGTCAACACCTTCATGGCGCACCACCAGGGCATGAGCATCGTGGCCATCGCCAACGTGCTGCTCGACGGCGCGCCGCGGCGCTGGGGCATGGGCAACGCCCACATCGAAGCGGTGGCCTCGCTGCTGCACGAACGCACGCCGCGCGAGGTCTCGGTGTTGCTCGCACCACCGCGCGGCCCGTCACCAGATGCCCAGGCGCGCCGCGCGCCGGGCCTGCTGCGCGAGGTGCTGCCGGGCCTGACCGCGCTCGCACCGACCCATCTGCTGGCGAACGGCCGTTATGCCGTCTCGCTGCGCGCCAACGGCGCCGGCTGGAGCCGCTGGGGCAACGTGGGCATCAACCGCTGGCGCGACGACGCCCTGCGCGACACGCACGGCAGCTTCTTCCACCTGCGCTGGGACCGCCAGCCGCAGGCCGTGTCGCTCACGCAGCACCCCTCGCCCGACCCGGCCGCGCACTACCAGAGCACTTACCATGCCGACCGAGTGTGCTTCGACGCCACCTGGTCTGAGATCGACGCCCACACGACCGTGTGGGTCAGCCCCGAAGACGACATCGAGTTCCGCCAGGTCGAGCTGCGCAACCTGAGTGACCGCGTGCTCGACCTGGAGCTGATGTCGGCGTTCGAGATCGCGCTGGCCGACCCGCGCGCCGACGAAGCGCACCCGGCTTTCTCGAACCTCTTCGTGCGCGCCGGCTGGCGCCCGGCGCAACAGGCGCTGGTGTTCGAACGCAAGCCGCGGCTGCCCACCGAACGCGGCTTGCTCGCCGCGCACTTCCTGGTCGAGAACGACCCGGCCGTGCGCTCGCTGCAGGTGCAGACCGACCGCCTCGGCTGGCTCGGCCGCAACCACGACACGAGCCAGCCGCTGGCCTCGTTCGCGCCGGCCTTCGACGTCTACACCGAGCCGACGACCGAGCACTCGCAGGGCACCGGGCTCGACCCGGTGTGTGCGCTCTCGGTGCGGCTGCAGTTGCCGCCGCACGGTAAGCTGAGACTCACCTTCTGCACGGCGGCGTCTGACAACCGCGTCACGCTCGACGCGGTGATCGACAAGTACCGCCAGAGCACCGCGGTGGAGCGGGCTTCGCTGATGTCGGCCACGCTCGCCGGCATTCGCCTGCGCGAGCTGGGTGTCAACGCCGAAAGCTTCGCCGCGATCCAGACGCTGACCTCGGCCGTCGTGATGAACGTGACGCGTGCCAGCGCCGCGTTGCCTTTGGACAGTGACAACAGCACCGAGGTGTGCGACCGCCGACTGCTGTGGCGCTTCGGCATCTCGGGCGACCGCCCGCTGGTGCTCGTGTCGGCCGGCACCGCGCAGGGCATGGGCCTGCTGCGCACACTCGTGAAGGGCTTGCGCCTGTGGTCGTGGGCCGGTGTCGCCTGCGACCTGGTCGTCGTGAACGCCGAACCCACTTCGTACCTGATGGCCTTGCAGCGTGACGTGGCGGCACTGCGCGAGCAGTTCAGCGCGCAGAACGGCGGCCAGCCCGGCGCCGGGCAGATCGGCTTTCACGTGCTGCGCGCCGACGAGCTCTCGGCCGACGAGCGCAGCACGCTGCGTGCGCTGGCGCGTGTGCACTTCAACGCCGACGGCCGGCCGCTCACGCACCACATGCAGGAATGGATCGAGCAGCACGAAACAGCGCTCGAGGAGCGCCTGGCCACGTCGGTCTCGGCGCTGCCCATCGCGGCCGGCGCGAACGCCGAAGCCCGCATCTCGCAGGGCCACTTCATGCCCGAAGGCGGCGAGTTCCGCTTCGACGTGAGCGTGTTCCAGCGGCCCGCCAGGCCGTGGGTCAACGTGCTCGCGAACCCGGGCTTCGGCGCACAGATCTCCGAGGCCGGCGGGGGCTACACCTGGGCGCTGAACAGCCGCCTGAACCAGCTCACGCCCTGGTCGAACGACCCGGTCGGTGACCCACCGGGCGAATGGTTCCTGCTGCAGGACATGAAGTCGCGCAACCTGTGGAGCGTGTCGCCTTCGGCCTGGGCCGACCCGAGCGCCACCTACCGCGTGGCGCACGGCCAGGGCTACAGCGTGGTCGGCCACCGCCGCGGTGACCTCGACGTGAGCGTGGCCTGGTGCGTGGACGCCAGCACCGCCGTGAAACAGGTGCGGCTGCGCATTGTCAACCGCGGCCAGCGCACGCAGCGGCTGCGCGCCATCGGCATCGCCGAGTGGGTGATGGGCGCCGGCCGCGGCGACCGGGCGAGCACGCACACCGCGTCGTTCACGCAGCGCCTGCCCGACGTGTCGCCGGCCGACGCGCGTGGCCCCACCACCGGCCGCAAGCTCACCGCACTCACCTGCACGCAGCGCGACCGCTCGGCCGGCTTCGGTGACGGCACCGCCTTTCTCGCCGTCTCGACCCACGCCGACGAAGCACCCGACTGGACCTGCGACCGGCGCGAGTGTTTCGATGCGCGCGGCCGTCTGGCGGTGCCCGACCTGTACGGCCAGCGCAGCGGTGCCGGGCTCGACCCGTGCGCGGCCATCGCCACGCCGATCACGCTCGCGGCAGGCGAATCGGCGGAGTGTGTTTTTCTGATCGGCTTCGGCGCCAACCCGGATGAAGCACGCCACCTCGCCACCGCCGCGGCCGCCCTGCCCGCCACACAGCGCCAGGACCAAGTGCGGTCACAGTGGGACCAACTGCTCGGCGCCACCCAGGTGAAGACACCCGACCCGCTGTTCGACGCGATGGTCAACCGCTGGCTGCTCTACCAGACCGTGGCTTGCCGGCTGTGGGCGAAGGCCGGCTTCTACCAGGCCGGCGGTGCCTTCGGTTTCCGCGACCAGTTGCAGGACGCGATGGCCCTCGCCTGGGCCGCGCCCGAGATGCTGCGGCGGCAGATCGTGCTGAACGCGTCGCGCCAGTTCCCTGAAGGTGACGTTCAGCACTGGTGGCATGCACCCACCGGCGCCGGTGTGCGCACGCATTTTTCAGACGACCTGCTGTGGCTGCCGCACGCCTGCGTTCACTACCTGCAATGCACCGGCGACAGCGGCTTGCTCGACGAGGCCGTGCCCTTCATCGAAGGCGCGCCCATCCCCGAAGGCGCAGAAGACGCCTACTACGCGCCGGCGCCGAGCGAAAAGACTGCGAGCGTCTACGAGCACGGCGCGCGCGCCATCGACCGCAGCCTGCGGACCGGCGCGCACGGCCTGCCCCTGATGGGCAGCGGCGACTGGAACGACGGCATGAACCGCGTCGGCATCGAAGGCCGGGGCGAATCGGTGTGGCTGGGCTGGTTTCTGTGCGCCCTGGTCGACGACTTCGCGCCGCTTGCGCGCCAGCGTGGCGAGACAGAGCGTGCCCAACGTTGGGAAGACGCGGCACGCGGCTGGCGCAACGCGCTGCAGGCCGAAGCCTGGGACGGCCAATGGTACAAGCGCGCGTATTTCGACGACGGCACGCCGCTCGGCACGCAGACCGACACCGAGTGCCGCATCGACCTGATCGCGCAGGCCTGGAGCGTGATCTCCGGCGTGGCGCCGCCGGCATTCCAGCGCATGGCGCTCGAAGCGGTCGACCGCCAGCTGGTCGACCGCCAACACGGCCTCGTCAAGCTGCTGACCCCACCGCTGCAGCACAGGCAACCGAGTGCCGGCTACATCCAGGCCTACCCACCCGGCGTGCGCGAGAACGGCGGCCAGTATTCGCACGCCGGCGTGTGGGCCGTGATCGCGCAGGCGCAGAGCGGCCACGCCGACACCGCCTACCGCTACTTCACGTATCTGAGCCCGGCCCACCGCGCGGCGAGCACCGCGTGGGGCGCAGCCTATGCAATCGAGCCCTACGTGATGGCAGGCGACGTCTACACCGAGGCGCCCTATGCGGGTCGCGGCGGCTGGAGCTGGTACACCGGCTCGGCCGCGTGGATGCACCGCGCGGCCATCGAGCACCTGTTCGGCGTGCGCCAGCGTGGTGAACAGATCTCGTTCTTGCCCTGCCTGCCTTCACACTGGAACGAGGCCGAGCTCACGCTGCGCCGAGACGGCCGCGTCTTGCGTGTGCTGTTCTGCCGGGCGGGCGCCGCGAACTCGATCGATGCGGCGCTGCGCGCCGGCGCGGTCGTGCTGCGCAGTGGACAGAGCCTGCACTGGAAATCGCTCGCGGCGCAGAGCACCTGCGTCGTGCAATTGCCGGCCAGCGAAGCCGCAGCGCCGCAACAGCCACCGGTGCTCAGCGCCGCGTACTGAGCGCGTTCGTCAGCGCGGCGCTGTCCTACAGCGGCAAGCGCGGCAATCCGATGGGCCGCTCACGGCCCGCTCCCTACAGTTCATTCATTGCCAATCAGGAGCCAGCGATGAGCCAGAAGAAAGAAAGCGCCAGCATCACCCAACTGCCCGTCGGCAAGAACGACCGCCTGGCGTTGAACGAAGAAGGTCTCGAGGCGGCGAAGCGTTCGCTCGACCAAGGCGCCGTGACCCCGAGCTACGGACCGTGGCGCGACGACATCATCAAGCTGCTGAACGACTCGCTGGCGACCGAGCTGGTGTGCGTGATGCGCTACAAGCGCCACCACTACACCGCCAAGGGCTTGGCCTCGCCGAAGATCGCCGAAGAATTCATGGTGCATGCGCAGGAAGAAAGCGCACACGCCGACAGCATTGCCGAACGCATCGTGCAGCTCGGTGGCGAGCCCGATTTCTCGCCGGCCACGCTGCTCGAACGCAGCCACGCCGAGTACGACGATTCGAGCGACCTGAAGGCCATGATCAAGGCCAACCTGATCGCCGAGCGCGTGGCCATCGAGGCCTACAGCCAGATGATCGCGCTGATCGGCGACAAGGACTCCACCACGCGCCGACTGCTCGAGACGATCCTGAGCCAGGAGCAGGAGCACGCCGACGAACTCAGTGACTGGATGACGGCCTGAGCGGCGTCAGCGGCACAGATACCAGCCCATGGGTGGTGGGGCCAAGCGCCACCCTGACAAGTCACAACTCTCGACAACCACTCCCAGGAGATTCACCATGCAAATGCGCACCAAACTCGCTTCGGCGATCACCGTTTTCGCCCTCGTCGCCATGTCGGGCTGCGCTGTGCAGCGCGGCCAGGAAACCACCGGCGCCTACGTCGACGACACCGCCATCACCACCGCGGTGAAGGCACGCTACGTCGGCAACAAGGAAGTCGACGCGACCGCCATCAGCGTCGAAACGCTGAACGGCACGGTCATGCTCTCGGGCTTCGCGAAGAACCAGAACGAGCGCTCGACCGCTGAAGACATCGCGATGAAGACCAACGGCGTCAAGAGCGTGAAGAACGCGATCGTCGTGCGGCCGTAAACTGCACTGCGACCGAAGACGCAGGCTGGCAGCACCGGCCGGCGTCTTTCGCGCCCCGGGTTCCTGACCGAACCGCGGGGCATTGTTTTGCCCTCTTCCGCAGGCACCCATGGACCCCGCAACACCGCACGGCGACCGCCACGATCACGACACACCAGGCTCTGGCGTCGCCGTGACCGTGATGGCCACGCTGGCCGTGATCGTGGCGCTGTGGTGGGGCCGCAGCTTCCTGATCCCGCTCACCGCCGGGCTGATGCTCGCGCTGCTGGTGCTGCCGCTCACGAGCCGGCTGGAGCGCTGGTTGCGCAGCCGCATCGCCGCCACGCTGATCACGCTGATGTTCGTGATGACCTTGCTCGGGCTGGCGGCCGCGGCGTTCGGTGACCAGCTCGGCCGCGTGGCCGGGCGTGTTCCGGAAATGATCAGCCTGGTCGCACAACAGGTCTCCGACTCCGAACCCGGCGCCGACTCGGTATTGCAGCGCGCACGGGTCGCGTTCCGCGAACTCGACCGCGCGGCCGAGCGGCTGGCGGGCGCCAAACCGCTGATCCAGACCGCACGCGCCAAGGCCGCTGCCGCCAGGCAGGCCGAGATCGCCGCCAGCGCCGCAGCCGCGGCCACGCCGCCGGTGAGCATCTCGCAGACCGCCACCGTGGTGCTGCGCGACACCGCCGTCACCGGCTCGAGCGCCCTGCTCAAGTTCGCTGGCGACCTGACCATCATCTTCTTCATCGCCTTCTTCGTGCTCTCGGGCGGCAAGCCTCTGGCCGACCGCTTTCTCGGGCTCTGGGACGAGCGCCCCGGCCTCAAGCTGCGCGCCGAACACGCAGCGAACGAGTGCGTGCGCCAGATCCACATCTACGGCGGCGTGCTGCTGGTCACCAACACCGTCGTCGGCTTGGTCGTCTGGGCGGCGTTCGCGATGGCCGGGCTGCCCGACGCCGGCGGCTGGGGCGTGACCGCCGCGGTGCTGCACGTGGTGCCCTACCTCGGCATGGCGCTGCTCACCGGGCTGGGCGCGGCCGAGACCTTTCTGGCGCACGGTTCGATCGGCGCCGCGCTCGGCATGGCGGCGTTCATCGTTCTGATGTCGACGCTGATCGGCACCGTGGTCACCGCCTGGCTGCAAGGCCGCGCCGCGAAGATGAATGCCGCTGCCGTGTTCATCGGCGTGGTGTTCTGGGGCGCGCTGTGGGGCGTGTGGGGCCTGCTGCTCGGCCCCGCGCTCGTGGTGCTGCTGAAAGTGGTGGCCGAGCACACGCGGCCGGGCCGGCGCCTCGCGCAGCTCATGCAGGGCTGAGCGCGGTATGGCGGCACTCCTGGAGCGGGCCCGCAACCTCGCCGCAGCGCTGTTCCAGTTGCTGATGACGTCGGGTCGGCTGCCGGCACGTGCCGCGCGTGTGTTGTGGGCCGCTGTCAACCGCTACATGGACGCCGGCGGCATGCGCCAGGGTGCGGCCGTGGCCTTCTATGCCGCGTTCTCGATCGCGCCGCTGCTCGTGGTCGTGACCGGCGTGATGGTGTGGTTGCTCGGCAGCGAAGCGGCGCAGGCCGCGGTGCTCGACGCGGTGTCACGCATGATCGGCGAGCGCGAAACGAAGACGCTCGCCGACCTGCTCGCGCAGCGTTCGATCGCCAGCGCCGGCCAGCAGCCGGCGGCCTTCGGCTCGTGGCTCGCGCTCGGCGTCACGCTGGTCGGTGCGACCGGCGTGTTCGTCGAACTGCGCGCCGCGCTGCAGGCGATGCTGGGCGAGTCCGACGGCCCGTTCAGCTGGTGGCGCCTGCTGCGCGTTCGGCTGCTGTCGATCGGCGTGGTGCTGGGCAGCGGCTTCCTGTTGTCGGTGGCGATGCTCGCACAAGGCCTCTCGCTGATGGCCTTGCGCTGGGTCGCGCTGTCGTGGCCCCTGCTCGCGCCGCTGCTGGTGGCCGCCGAGAACATCTGGTCGTGGGGCGTGATCGCGCTGCTGTTCGCGCTGCTGATCCGCTGGCTGCCCGACGGCCGCCTGCCGATGCGCCATGCGCTCGGCGGTGCCGCGGTGGCGGCGGGCCTCTTCATGGTGGGCCGCTACGGCATCAGCCTGTACATCGCGACCACCGCCACGCAGTCGGCACTCGGCGCCGCCGGCTCGTTCGCGGCGCTGCTGGTGTGGGTGTACTGGTCGAGCCAGATCTTCCTGCTGGGTGCCGCGCTCGCGGTGGAACTAGGCCATGCCGGGCCACCGAAATCGCTGGCACCACCAGGCATTACTTCTTGAGCTTCTTGTAGGCGCGGTCGGCCTCGGGCGAGCGGCTCGTGTCTTCGAGCCCGCGATTCAGATCGCGCGCGCCTTGCTGAACCACCTTGCTCGGCACGCCCCCGGTCATGCGGCTGCTCTCGTCACGTTCGTGCGGCAGCGGCGGCTCCGAGGGCACGGGGGTCGGCGGTGCAGCAGGCTTGCTTGCCGTGCGCTTTTTTGTGTCGTGGAGTTTCATGCCCCAAGACTAGGCAGCGCGTGGGCCACCCACCATCGGAACACACCGATAGCGGTGTAGGACGGAACGATCAGATCAGCGGCCGTGCTGCCGGCTTGCCGTCGCCGTACAGGTCGGCGATGCGGGTGAGCGCCTTCACGTCGCGCAGCCACAGCCGGCCGTCTTCGATGCGGTGCAGACCACGCCGCTCGAGCTTGCGCAGGGTCTTGTTGGTGTGAACCAGCGACAGGCCCAGGCCGTCGGCGATGTGCTGCTGCGTGAGCGGAAACGGCACGCCCTTCTCGCCAGCGTCGGGCAGCAGCGCGGCCATGCGCTTGAACAGCAGCACCAGCAGCGTGGCGATGCGCTCTTCGGCGCTGCGCCGGCCCACCGACAGCAAGGTGTCGTCGACCAGCGATTCTTCGTGCGCCGTCAGCCAGGTCACGTTGAAGCCCAGGGTCGGCGCCGAGCGGTGCAATTCCCACAGCGCGTCGCGCCGGAACACACACAGCATCACTTCCGTGAGCGTTTGAACTCCGTGCGCCGCAGAGTCGCCCATCTTCTGCTGCACACCGATGAAGTCGCCGGGCAGCAGAAAGTTGAGGATCTGCCTGCGGCCGTCGCTCAAGGTCTTGAAGCGGAAGGCCCAGCCGCTCAGCAGCGTGTAGAGCGGTGCGTCGACCTGGCCTTCGTCGATGACGCTGTGTTCGGCCGGCAGCACGAGCTGGTCGCGCTTGAGCGTTTCGATCAAGGCCAGCTCGGCCTCGGAGTGCCCGGTGAACAGCGGAAAGGTGCGCAAGGGGCAAGCTTGGCAGGCGACGATGTTCACGGCATGGCTTTCAGGCGTTGGGGCTGCGCCGGCCCGGCGGGTGCGCGTGGCAGAGCGTACACGTTGTGTCATTCGACACATCGAACCGTGCCCCGCACGGCTACATTCGGCTCGCTTGAACAACGCTGGGGCCCTTGGCCTCGCCTTCCATGCTGAGTGTAGAAAACCCCTTCCAGCTGTTGTACGTGAGCCGGCTCGCGCCCGACTGCAACTGGGAAGTGATGAAAGAGATCGCCGACACGGCTCGCCGCAACAACCCGGCTCAGGGCATCAACGGCGCCTTGCTCTTCGACGGCGAGCGCTTCTGCCAGCTGATCGAAGGTGACGAGAAAGCCGTGCGCGCGCTGATGGACAAGATCGCGCGCGACACCCGCCACACCGACGTGCGGCTGCTGCTCGCCAGCCCGTCGGCCACCGGGCCGAACTCGCAGCGCTGGGTGTGCGGCTACTGCGACGCCCACGAACTCGAAGTGTTCGACAGGGCGCCCGGTCTGGCGGAGGGCACGGCGCTCGCTGCATTCCTGTCGGTGCTGCAGGGCGCCGACATGGAGTGAAGGCGCCCATGAAAAAAGCCGGCACGGGCCGGCTTCTTTGGGGGCGTGAAGCGACTCAGCTCTTGTTGAAGCGGGCCTTGGCAGCGCTGACACACGAGGCCTTGGCGTCGCCGGCCAGGGCGTCACACTTCTCGGTGGCGACCTTGTAGTCTGCATCACGCTTGTCTTCGGCGGTGTCTTTCACGGCCGAGACGATCTTCTTGTCGAGCTTGGCATCGGCCAGGGCCTTGTCGTGGGTCGCCTTGGCTTCGGTCACGCAGACGTCTTTCACGTTGCCGGCCTTGTCGTCGCACATTTCCTTGGCGACCGCATAGGTGGCGTCGGCCTTGGCCACGGCGAGCTTGTTGGCGTCTTTGGCGAGGCCGGTGTCCTTGTAGGTCAGCTCGGCGCGGGCGACTTTTTCCTTGCCCTTGGCCTGCTCGACGCACACGTCTTTTTCGTTGCCGCTGAACTTGTCGCAGGCCGACTTCTCGGCCTTGTAGTCGGCAGAGATGCGGTCTTTGGCGGTGGCCATGTCGGCCTTGCTCATGGTGCCGGCCGCGAATGCGCCCGTGGTGGCGAACAGGGCGAGTGCTGCGGTGGCGATGCCGGTCTTGCAATGCTGGAGGGTGATCATGGTGAGGCGTTCCTTCGAAAAACGGTGAATGAAAAACACAGTGATCGAAGTATCTGAACCGGGCCGCCCGAAGGGCAGCGGACGGTGCCGCCGCCCTGCGTAGTTCTTGTCCTACCCGCCGCGTTTGGCGGGCATGGCCGGCGCCGCGAGTGCAGGCCGGGCCTTGATGCGTTGCGACAGCGCGCGGCACGACTCGCCGCCCCGCTTCGCCTCGTCGCTGCTGCCGAAGTCGATGAGCGGTATCACCGCGGCCAGCGGGTTCAGCAAGCCCAGCAGCGCCGAAGCGCCGAGCCGCGTGCCGAGCCTGCCCTTGTCGACCGAGATGGCCGGGTCGGCGAAGGTGCCGCGCACATGCACCGGCGAGCGCAATGCGAGCGGGCTGAAGTCTTTGGGCGTGGTCACCACGCGCAGGTCGAGCGCTTCGGTGGCGAGCGACAGAGAACCGTCGACCCACAGCGTGGAGTCGGCCGTGTCGAGCACCATCGCGCGCGGCTTGAACAAGCCTTGATCCGCGACCAGATCGACGACGGTGCACTGGATCGGCAACGCGTCGTCGCCCTTGATCAGCAGGCCCAGGCCCTGGGCGATGTCGAGACCCGCGGCTTCGACCGCCAGGTGCGAGATCGTGCCGTCGACCACGTGCATGCGCGCCTCGCCACGCAGGCTGCCCAGAATCGCCGCCGTCGACTTGCCCTGCCCCGCCACGCGTGCGCGGCCATTCAGGCTGCCGGTGACGTAGGGCGGCGCGCCCTTGTCCTTGCGGTCTTGCTGGATCCAGCTTTCCAGGCGCACGCCGTCCCAGCGCAGGTCGGCCGTCCACAGCGCCTGCGCGTCGCTGCCGTCGAGCTGCACCGTGCCGAGCAGTCGGCCCTGGCCGGTGCGGGCTTCGAGTTCGCGCAAGGTGAGCACGCCGCCCGCCAGCACGAGGTGGGTGCGCAGCGGCTCGAGCGGCTGCAGCAGGCCATTGCCGAGATCGAGCTTGTCGATGGCGATCAGCACGTTCGCATCCATCGCGCGCAACGCCGGCAGATCGAACTCGCGGTCGGGCAGAACGTGCCCGCTTCGTTTGCCGGCGCGCGCCGGCGCAGAGGCTGGCGTGGCCACCGGCACAGCCCCTTTACGCACCGGCGTGCCGACGGCGGGGCCCAGATCGGCGAGCGCGAGCTTGGTGCCCGTGAGCCGGCCAGACAACAAAGGCAGGCGCGGGCGCGGGTCGAAGGTGAACGCGCCTGCCAGGCGGCTCGAGCCGATGCTGACCTCGTCGAACAACGCGTTCCAGACCAGCCCTTGCTTCGCGATCAGGCCTTCGGCGCGGAATGGCCCGGTCGTGGGCAAGGTCACGCGCAGCGGGTCTCCCACCGCGGCCAGCGAACTCCCCTGCACGACGAAGCGGCCCTTGAGCGCCGTGAGCTTCAGCGCATCGGTCGCGGTGCCCTTGAACGAGAGGCTGGCCGCCCCCGACTTCGCGGTCAGCGTGACCGGCAGAGCCACGGTTTCTGCGTCGTCGGCCACGACCGCGAGCACGCCGTTGCTCTGCATCTCCACGCTCATCGGCTGCCCGCGGTACTTGCCGGTGGCGTCGAGCTTCAGGCCGCTCGCGCCACCGCCGGCCGCCGCGAACGAACTGTCGGTGAGGGCGAACTTGCCGTCGAGCAGCATGTCGATGAATGCGTCGCGCACCGCCACCGTGCCGTTGCCGACCATCAGGCGGCCGAACGTCGGCAGGCGTGCGGGGGGTTCGGCCTGATCGGGTGTGTCGGTCTTGGCGCCGAACTGCCACGAGGCCTTGCCATCGCTCTGGCGCTCGAGCCGCAGGTCGAGCTCTGCAGCGCGCAACGCGCGGATGTGCAGCGGCGCGCCGAAGCCGGCCCGGATCAGGTCGCCGTAACCCAGGGTCAGCTGCGCGTCACGCGCCAGCAGCATGTGCGGCGCCGAGCTCCAGGCCGGCGCCCCGATCTCGATGTGCGCGGCCTCGACCTTCACGCCGCCGAGCAGATGGATCCGCAGTACGGGCTTGAGCGCGGCGTCGGCGCTGAAACTGACACGGCGGTCGATGGTCTGACCGACCCAGCGCTGCAAGGGCCCGCCCAGAAAAGGCCAGCCCGCCGATTCGCCCACGCCGAAGCCGATGGCCACAGCGGCCAGCAAGAAGGCCGCGATCAGGCGCCCGCGATATTTCTGGAAGGTGCCTGAAGTCATCTGGCCATGCTCGCACAGGCGCCAGCGCCCCGCCATCGGGGGGCAGGGGCTTGGCGTGTGGGTGTGTTCCTACACGCTGGGCCGGTCAAGCCAGCACTTCAGGGTTGAGCGCCGTCGGCGGCCGGCCCTTGTTCGGCCCGAAACCGAGCGCAGCGATCAGGTTGTCGGCCGCCAGGTTCGCCATCGCTCGGCGTGTGGGCAGGCTCGAGCTCGCGATGTGCGGCGTGAGTACCACGTTGGGCACGGTCAGCAGGTCAGGGTGAACGCTCGGCTCGCCTTCGAACACGTCGAGCCCGGCGGCGGCGATGCGCTTGTCGCGCAGGGCTTGCGCCAGCGCCGCGTCGTCGACGATGCCGCCGCGTGCGATGTTGGTCAGCGTGGCGGTGGGTTTCATCAGCGCCAGTTCGGCCGCGCCGACCAGGTGGTGCGAAGCAGCGCTGTAGGGCACGACGATCACGAGGTGGTCGGCCTCGCGCAGCAGGTCTTCCTTGCTCACGTAACGCGCGCCGAGCGCGGCTTCGGTGGCGGCGTCGAGGTGCGAACGGTTGTGGTAGATCACTTTCATGCCGAAGCCGAGCGCACCACGCTTCGCGATCGCTTGGCCGATGCGGCCCATGCCGAGCACGCCGAGGGTGGCGCCATGCACGTCGGCACCGGCGAACATGTCGAAGCTCCATTGCTTCCATTCGCCGCGGCGCAGGAAATGTTCGCTCTCGGTGATGCGGCGCGCGGTGGCCATCATCAGCGCGAAGCCGAAGTCGGCGGTGGTTTCGGTCAGCACGTCGGGCGAATTGCTCACCAGCACCTTGCGCGCGGTGCAGGCCGGCACGTCGATGTTGTTGTAGCCCACGGCCATGCTGCACACGGCGCGCAGTTGCGGGCAGGCGGCGAGCAGTTCGGCGTTCACGCTGCCGGTGCCGGTCATGAAGACACCGACCTTGCCCTGCAAACGCTTGACGAACTCGGCCTGCGGCCAGACCGTGTCGGTGTCGTTGGTCTCGACGTCGAAAAACTCGCGCAGGCGTTCCACCACCTCGGGGAAAACGGCGCGCGACAACAGGATGGCGGGGCGACTCATGAATACTCCTCAGCGAAACCAGATCAGGGTGATCAAGACGAACAGCGGTATCAATACCGCGCCCGACCACAGCATGTAGCCGAAAAAACTCGGCATGCGGATGCCACGGTCTTCGGCGATGGCCTTGACCATGAAGTTGGGCGCGTTGCCGATGTAGGTGTTGGCGCCCATGAAAACCGAACCGGCCGAGATGGCGGCGAGCGTGGTCGCCAGCGTGGTCATCAGCGTCGGCGCGTCACCCCCGGCGAGGTTGAAGAAAACGAGGTAGGTCGGCGCGTTGTCGAGGAAGGAGCTGAGCACGCCGCTGAACCAGAAGTAGGCCCAGGGCAGCGGCTGGCCGTCGGGCCCGGTCACCGCGCGCACCACGGCGGCGAAGGCACCGGCCTCGCCCACCTTCAGCATGGCGAGCACCGGGATCATCGTCAGGAAGATGCCGATGAAAAGCGTTGCCACTTCTTTCATCGGCGCCCACGAATACTCGTTGGCGGCACGCACGCCGGCCGGCGTGATGGCCAGCGAGACCAAGGTGACGAACACCAGCCCGCCGTCACGCACCAGTTGCGCCAGGCCGACCTCGGTGCCGAAGACCATGAACACCGTGGCCGGCTTCCAGAGGCCGCTCATCAGCACCAGCGCGATCACGGCCAGCAGCGGCAGCAGGTTGATGGCGCCGTCGAGGCCGATCGTCGGGTTGTCGGGGGTGGGGTCGACAGGCACGCAACCCTCCTTGACGTACCAGTGTCGGTCGATCACGTAGAAGATGATCAGGAGTGCGCCAACCAGGAACAGCGTCTCGGGGAAGATGTGCGCGGCGGTCCAGAAGAAGTCCACGCCTTTGAGAAAACCGAGGAACAGCGGCGGGTCGCCGAGCGGCGTGAGCGAGCCCGCGGCGTTGGCCACGATGAAGATGAAGAACACCATCACGTGGGCCACATGCCGGCGGTTGTCGTTGGCGCGGATCAGCGGGCGGATCATCAGCATGGCTGCGCCGGTGGTGCCCATGAAGCTCGCCAGCACCGCACCCATCGCCATCAGCGCCGTGTTCAGGCCCGGGCTTCCGTGCAGGTTGCCGCGCACGTAGATGCCCCCCGCCACAGTGAACAGCGCCGTCAGCAGCACGATGAACGGGATGTACTCGCCGAGCAGCGTGTGCGCCAGGCTGTGGCCGGCTTCGCCGACACCGAACATGATCGCAAACGGCACGAGAAAGGCGGCCGACCAGCCGAAGACGATCTTGCCCACGTGGTGGTGCCAGACCTTCGGTGCAAGCAAGGGCATCAGCGCGATCGACAGCAGCATGCCGGCGAACGGCAGGCCCCACCAGGCAGAGAGCTGACCAGCGTCGACGCTCATTCCAGAAAGCGCGTGAAGGCGCTCACCGGCTCGCGCTCGGTCACGAGCGTGTTCTCGACCGCGTTCGGGTCGGCGAAGCCGAGCGACATGCCGCACACGACTTGTTCGTTCTCAGGCGCGCCGATGTGCGCGCTGATGATGCGGTGGAACTGCATGAACGCGGCCTGCGGGCAGGTGTCGAGGCCGCGCCCGCGCGCCGCGACCATCACGCTCTGCAGGAACATGCCGTAGTCGAGCCAGCTGCCTTGGCGCATCACGCGGTCGATGGTGAACATCAGCCCGACCGGCGCGTCGAAGAAGTCGTAGTTGCGGCCGTGCTGCGCGTGCATGCGCGCCTTGTCGGCCTTGGCGATGCCGAGCAGGCCGTACAGGTCCCAGCCGACCTTGCGGCGCCGGTCGATGAACGGCGACTTCCATTCGGTCGGGTAATAGGCGTATTCCTCGCTGTGCTTCTCGCGCTCGACGGGGTCGTTGAAGACCGCCTGGATCTTGCGCGACAGGCTGGTCTTGGCCTCGCCGGTCAGCACGTAGACCTTCCACGGCTGCGTGTTGGTGCCCGAAGGCGAACGCGCCGCGACCGAAAGAATCGCTTCGATGCTGGCACGCGGCACCGGCGTGGGCAGAAAGGCGCGCAGCGAGCGGCGGGTGGTGATGGCAGCGTCGACGGCGGCGGTCTGTTCGGGGGTCGGGGTCACAGCAGTCCTTGCAGGGTTTGAACGAGCGGGGCGGGAAGCGCCGTCGAGCGGCGCGTGGCCCGGTCGACGTACACATGGACGAAGTGGCCGTGCGCCGCGGTCAGCGGCTGCCCGGCCGCGAACAGGCCGATCTCGTAGTGCACGCTCGACGAGCCGATGCGCGCGACACGCAGGCCGGCGTCCACCGGGTGCGGGAACGAGAGCGGCGCGAAGTAGTTGCAGTGCGTCTCGACGACCAGGCCGATCACCGGGCTGCGCTCGACGTCGAGTGCGCCGGCAGCGATGAGGTACTGGTTCACCACGGTGTCGAAGTAGCTGTAGTAGACGACGTTGTTGACGTGGCCGTAAGCATCGTTGTCCATCCAGCGGGTGGTGATCCCGGTGAAGTGGCGGTAGTCGGCGCGGGGGCGCGGTGCGGGGCGGGCGGGCGCAGTGCTGGGCTCGTTCATGGGGCCGCATTGTTCCATTGCCGCCAGCTGCCCAGCGCTTCGCGCAGCGTATTGAACTGGACCTGCACCGTGTCTTCGATGACCCGGCCGTAACCGCCGGCCATCGACAGTGCGACCGGAATGCGGCGCTCGCGGGCCGCCGCGAGCACGCGCCGGTCGCGTTCTGCCAGGCCTTCGGTTGTGAGCTTGAGGCGGCCGAGGCGGTCGCCTTCGTGCGGGTCGGCGCCGGCGAGGTAGAAGATCAGCTGCGGCGGGTTCGCGCCGTGGCGCGCCCAGAGCTCGCCCAGCGCCGCGTCGAGTGCGCGAAGGTAGTCGGTGTCGCCGCAACCGTCGGGCAGGTCGACGTCGAGGTCGCTGCTTTCCTTGCGGAACGGGAAGTTCTTCGCGCCGTGCATCGAGAGCGTGAACACCGTCGTGTCGTCGCGGAAGATCGATGCCGTGCCGTTGCCCTGGTGCACGTCGAGGTCGACCACGGCCACGCGCAGCAGCTGGCGGCGCGTGCGGTGCCACTCGGCCTGCATCAGGCGCGCGGCGACGGCCACGTCGTTGAAGACGCAGAAACCGCCGCCCTTGTCGGCCGTGGCGTGGTGCGTGCCACCGGCCAGGTTCGCCGCCACACCGTGGGCCAGGGCGGCGCGTGCCGCCAGGATCGTGGCGCCCACCGAGCGCCGGGCGCGTGCGACCATCGCTTCGCTCCACGGGAACCCGATCTCGCGCTGCTGGGCCGTGCTGAGCGTGCCGTCGATCACCGCGCTCAGGTAAGCGGGCGTGTGGGCCAGGGCCAGTTCGCCGTCGCTGGCTTCGAGTGCCTGGCCCATGCGGATCTCGGGCACACCGTAGAGGCGTTCGCGCAGCATGCGGTACTTGGGCATGGGAAAACGGTGGCCGGCCGGCAGCGGCAGGACGAACTGATCGGCATAGAACGCTTGCATCGGGAGGCGCGGCACAGGAGGTTCAGCCGATTGTGCCGACGCCTCCCGGTTAGAACCCGACCCCTAGATTGCTGCAATGCAGCAAAAACTCCTTGCAATGCGGGCAGGCGTCGATATACTTCAGTTCATGTTGCAGTGCAGCATTCAGCCGCAAAGCACTCCCTGAATCCGTTTCAACCACTGGAGATCCTCATGTCCTACATGACCGCCGAACAAGTCGCTACCGCCTACAAGTCGAACGTCGAAACCCTCTTCGGCCTGACCAGCAAGGCTTTCGAAGGCGTCGAGAAGCTCGTCGAACTGAACCTGCAAGTGGCCAAGGCCGCGATGGGCGAAGCTGCCGAAACCACCAAGGCCGCCCTGTCGGTGAAAGACGCGCAAGAACTGCTGGCCCTGCAAGCCGGCCTGCTGCAACCGGCCGCCGAAAAGGCTGCCGCCTACAGCCGCCACGTGTACGACATCGCTGCCGCCACCGGCGCCGAAGTGAGCAAGGCCGTGGAAGCCACCGCCTCGGAAGCGCAATCGAAGTTCCTGTCGGTCGTCGACAGCGCCGTCAAGAACGCACCGGCCGGCAGCGAGAACGCCGTCGCCCTGGTGAAGTCGGCTGTTGCCGCTGCCAACAACGCTTTCGAAGGCGTGCAGAAGGCCGTCAAGCAAGCGACCGACGCTGCTGAAGCGAACTTCCAGTCGCTGAGCGCCACCGCCGTCAAGGCCACCAAGGCCAAGCGCGCTGCCTGAGCTTTTCGAAGCCAGGCCTCTGGCGATCGGGCCGGGTAAACATTTGTTGCCCGCTTGAACTTTGCCGGGGAGTGGCCATCTGATGTGAACCATGGGCCCACGCCTGTGGTTTTCCTGAAGGTTGTCTCCTCGGTACCCTGATTCCTCCCTTCAAGGTACCTTTCGGCCCGGTGTTCGCACCGGGCCGTTTTGTTTTGCGCGCGCGTCAGAGCATCTTCTGCGCGATCTTCTCGCGCAGGGCCGCCAGCGCCGCGAGTGCGGCTTCGCGGCCCGCCTGGATCGAGCGCTTGCGCGAGGTGAAGTCGGCGCCCGACACACCAGGCAGCTTCGGTCGCAGCACCACGTCGGCATCACGCAGTTCGAAACTGTTGATGCTGCGCCCCATGATCGCGAAGGTCTGCAGCAGCATGCGCATCGGGTCGCCGGTGGCGTTGCCGTCGGGCGCGGCCGAGATGTCGACAGCGATCACCACCTCGGCGCCCATCTGCCGGGCGAAGCGCACCGGCACCGGCGACACGAGGCCGCCGTCCACATACTCGTGCGTGCCGATCCGCACCGGCTGGAACACCGCCGGCACCGCGCTCGACGCGCGCACCGCGACCCCCGGGTCGCCGACCTGGAACAGGATTGGCTGGCCGCTGTCGAGGTCGGTCGCCACGATGCCCAGCGGCGTGCGCATCTGCTCGATCGAACGCGCGCCGGTGTGGTCGCGCACGTATTTGGCCAGCGCCTCGCCGCGGATCAGGCCACGCCCGGGGAACGACCAGTCGGTGAAGGCCGATTCGTCCATCGAGTCGGCCAGCAGCGCCAGCTCCGCACCGCTCTTGCCTGACGCGTACAGCGCCGCCACGAGGCTGCCTGCCGACGTGCCCACCACCAGATCGGGCTTGATGCCGCTTTCTTCCAGCACCTGGATCACGCCGATGTGGGCGAACCCACGCGCCGCGCCACCACCCAATGCCAGGCCGATGCGGGGCGGGCGCGGCGGCGGCTTGGGCGCGGCCACGGCCGGCGGTGCAGCGGGTGGCGGCGCTTCGACGGCCACGGGCTTGGGCACGGTCGTGCACGCCGCGAGGGTGCTCGCCAGGCCGGCCAGCACCCAGCGCCGCCGCATCGACAGCCCGGGCTCCAGGCGCTCTTCCGTGTTCATCGGGGGATTCTAGAAGTCAGCACCGCGCCGGCTCTTCATTCTCATGAGGAATAAACATCCAACGAAAATGTAATTCCTTGGCATATGAAAGATCAGTACATTCCCTGCTCCCGAAGCGTGGGCGCACTCGCTTTCAGGCTTCGAACCGGGCATGTCATGGACTTCATTGCAATCTTGAGCGGTTTCGGCGTCGGCGCCATCGTCGGCATGACCGGCGTGGGCGGCGGCTCGCTGATGACGCCGCTGTTGCTGTCGGTCTTCAAGCTCAACCCGGCCGTGGCGATCGGCACCGACCTGTGGTTCGCCGCGGTCACCAAGACCGCCGGCTCGCTCTCGCACCACCAGGCCGGGCATGTGGACTGGCGCATCACACGCTGGCTGCTGGCCGGCAGCATCCCGGCGTCGCTCGCCACCATCGCGCTGATGCACTTCACCGGCATCACCAAGGGCTGGGCGAGTGCCCTCACCTTTTCACTCGGCATCGCGCTGCTGCTGACCGCCGTGACCGTCGCGTTCAAGCAGGTCTGGCACGGCATCGGCCTGCGCCTGGAGCGCTGGATCCCCGAGCACCGCAAGCCGCTGCTCACGCTTCTGTGCGGCCTGGTCCTCGGCGTGTTGGTGTCGCTGAGCTCGATCGGCGCCGGCGCGATCGGCGCCACGTTGATCATGCTGCTGTACCCGCGCCTCGAATCGCACCGGGTGGTGGGCACCGACATCGCCCACGCCGTGCCGCTCACCCTCGTGGCCGGCATCGGCCACGCCACGCTCGGGCACATCGACTGGCCACTGCTCGGCGCGCTGCTGATCGGCTCGATCCCGGGCATCTGGCTCGGCGCGCAACTCACCCGCAAGATGCCCGAAAAGCTGGTGCGCACGCTGCTGTGCGTGTCGCTGGTCGGCGCCGGACTCAAAGTGATCTCCTGACCTCATGTACCACTACACCGCCTTCGACAAACTCTTCGTGCACCAGCGTGCCGCGCAGTTCCGCGACCAGCTCGAGCGCCACCTCGCCGGCCACCTGCCCGACGAAGACTTCCGTGCGCTGCGCCTGCAAAACGGCTGGTACGTGCAGCGCCACGCGCCGATGCTGCGCATCGCCGTGCCCTACGGCGAGCTGAACTCGACGCAACTGCGCGCCTTCGGCCGCATCGCGCGCGAGTACGACCGCGGTTACGGCCACTTCACGACGCGGCAGAACATGCAGTTCAACTGGATCCCGCTCGAGCGCAGCGCCGACGTGATGGACCTGCTCGCCGACTTCGACATGCACGGCATCCAGACCAGCGGCAACTGCATCCGCAACACCACGAGCGACTGTTTCGCCGGCGTGGCCGCCGACGAAGCGATCGACCCGCGCCCCTACTGCGAAGTGCTGCGCCAGTGGAGCACGCTGCACCCGGAGTTCGCCTTCCTGCCGCGCAAGTTCAAGATCGCCGTCACCGGTGCCGCCGAAGACCGCGCTGCGACCGCGTGGCACGACATCGGCCTGCGCGTGCTGCGCAACTCCGCCGGCGAAGTCGGCTTCGAGGTGCGTGTGGGCGGTGGCATGGGTCGCACGCCGGTGATCGGCACCGTGATCCGCGAGTTCTTGCCCTGGCAGCAGATCCTCGTCTTCATCGAAGCGATCGTGCGCGTCTACAACAAGCACGGCCGGCGCGACAACATGTACAAGGCGCGCATCAAGATCCTGGTGAAGGCCGAAGGCCAGCGTTTCGTCGACGACGTGAACGAGGAGTTCGAGCACATCCTGAACGACGACGTGCAGGGCACGGCACACCTGATCCCGCAGGCCGAGTTCGACCGGGTCAATGCGAGCTTCGTCACTCCCGCCGGCGTGACACCGCGCGCCGCCGGCATGCCGGCCTGGGTGGCCCCGGCCGATGCGCCGGCCGGCTTCCAGCGCTGGCTGGAGCGCAACACGCACGCGCACAAAGTGCCCGGCTACCGCGCAGTGACCTTGTCGCTCAAGCGTGCCGGCCAGGCGCCGGGTGACGCGACCGACGTGCAGCTCGAAGCGGCGGCCGACCTGGCCGACCGCTACAGCTTCGGCGAGGCCCGCGTCTCGCACGACCAGAACCTGGTGCTGCCCTGGGTGCTCGAGACCGACCTGTTCGGCCTGTGGAACGCGGCGCGTGACGCCAGCTTCGCCACCCCCAACATCGGCCTGCTGACCGACATGATCGCCTGCCCCGGCGGCGACTTCTGCGCCTTGGCGAACGCCCGCTCGATCCCGATCGCCGAAGAGATCACGCAGCGTTTCGACGACATCGACACGCTCTACGACATCGGCGACATCGACCTGCACATCAGCGGCTGCATCAATTCGTGCGGCCACCACCACAGCGGCCACATCGGCATTCTCGGCGTCGACAAGGACGGCAAGGAGTGGTACCAGGTGTCGCTGGGCGGCTCCGACGGCTCGGCGCTCGCCACCACCGCCGTGGCCGGCAAGGTGATCGGGCCCTCGTTCGCCGCCGACGAAGTGGCCGACGTGCTCGAAGCCGTGATCGAGACCTACCGCGAACAGCGCGCGAACAACGAACGGTTCATCGACACCGTGAAGCGCGTCGGCCTCGACCCGTTCAAGACGGCGGCCAACGCCACGCGCCGCAGCACCGCGCAACCGGCTTGAAAGAATGACCATGAAGTTCATCGACTCCCGCAGCAAGCCGCGCGACCCGTGGCACACGATCGACGGCGACGACGGCCCGATGGTCACGCTCACGCCGGCACCGCACAGCCTGCTCACCTTGTTGCAATGGCACGGCGTGCGCAGCCATTGGCCCGAAGCCATGCCGGTCGGCGTGCTGCTGGCCAACGACGTGGAAGTGCGCGAGATCGCGGGCGACCTGCCGCGCCTGGCGCTCGTGGCGCTGCAGTTCCCGAAATGGGTCGACGGCCGCGCCTACAGCCAGGCCCATGTGCTGCGTTCGCGCTACCGCTTCGGCGGCGAAGTGCGCGCCACCGGCGAGGTGCTGGTCGACATGCTGCCGCTGCTGCAGCGCAGCGGGTTCACCGCCGTGCAGATGCGCGCCGACCAGTCGATCGACGCGGCGCAACGGGCACTCACGTTTTTCCCCGCGCACTACCAGGGTGACGTGGCGGACCCGCTGCCGCTCTTCGCCAAACCCGCGGGCACAGCCGAAGCGCTCGCGCGCAAGCCAGTGCACGAGTTCGTCAACGACGGAGCATCGATATGAGCGCCATCTCTCTGTACGCCAAGGCAACCGAAGGGTTCGACGAGCGTGTGGCCCACACGCTGGCTCTGCTGACCGAAGCGGCCGCCGCGCACCCGGGCAGCATCGTGCAGGCCACCAGCCTGGGCGCCGAAGACATGGTCATCACCGACCTGATCGCGCGACACAAGCTGCCCATCGCGATCGGCACGCTCGAGACCGGCATGCTGCATGCCGAGACGGTGTCGCTGGTGCTCAGCATCGAGTCACGCTACGGCCTGCAGGTCGAGGTCTACGAGCCGCGCAAGGAATCGGTGATCCAGTTCTTGGGCACGCACGGCGCCAAGGCGATGTACGAGAGCGTGGAGCTGCGCAAGGGCTGCTGCGCGATCCGCAAGCTGGAGCCGCTGTCGCGCATGCTCGACAAGCGCACCGCCTGGGTGACGGGCATGCGCCGCGAACAGTCCGACAACCGCGGCACCGTGCCCTTCAGCG
The DNA here is from genome assembly GCF_032229685.1 of Rhizobacter sp. GTDB lineage: Bacteria > Pseudomonadota > Gammaproteobacteria > Burkholderiales > Burkholderiaceae_C > LMDS01. The sequence goes on from NZ_JAVTWP010000030.1 coordinate 44,302, forward strand.
AGCAGGACGACAAGGGCCGCGCCAAGTTCAACCCGCTGGCCGACTGGAGCTGGGCCGACGTGTGGCACTACATCCAATTGCACGACGTGCCCTACAACGCGCTGCACGACCAGTTCTTCCCGAGCATCGGCTGCGCGCCCTGCACCCGAGCCATCGCCGTGGGCGAGCCGTTCCGCGCCGGCCGCTGGTGGTGGGAAGACGAAGCCGCGAAAGAGTGCGGCCTGCATGTGCACGACGAACAACAGGTCTCGATGATCGGAGCCCACCAATGAACGCCGCCCTGAAGGTCGAGCAGCTGCTGCCGCAACTCGACCAGACGCACCTCGACTGGCTCGAAGAAGAAGCCATCTTCATCCTGCGCGAAACGGTGGCCGCGTTCGAGCGCCCTGCCCTGTTGTTCTCTGGCGGCAAGGACTCTTGCGTGGTGCTGCGCCTGGCCGAGAAGGCGTTCAAGAACCGCGACGCGACGGGCCAGTTCAAGGGCCGCCTGCCGTTCCCGCTGCTGCACGTGGACACCGGCCACAACTTCCCTGAAGTGATCGAGTTTCGCGACCGGCGTGTCGCCGAAATGGGCGAGCGCCTCGTCGTCGGCCACCTCGAAGACTCGATCAAGCGCGGCACCGTGCGCCTGAGCCACCCGCTCGAATCGCGCAACGGCCACCAGACGGTGGCCTTGCTCGAAGCGATCGAGGAGCACCGCTTCGACGTGTTGATGGGTGGCGCGCGTCGCGACGAAGAAAAGGCGCGCGCGAAAGAGCGCATCTTTTCGCACCGCGACAGCTTCGGCCAGTGGCTGCCGAAAGAGCAGCGCCCCGAACTCTGGACGCTGTTCAACACCCGCATCAAGCCCGGTGAACACATGCGCGCGTTCCCGATCAGCAACTGGACCGAGCTCGACGTGTGGCTCTACATCGCCCGCGAGAACATCCCGCTGCCGAACCTTTACTTCGCGCACGACCGCCAGGTGGTCCACCGCAAGGGCCTGCTCGTGCCGCTGACCGAAGTGACGCCGGTGTTGCCCGGCGAAACGGTCGTGACCGAACAGGTGCGCTTTCGCACCGTGGGCGACATGACCTGCACCTGCCCGGTCGAGAGCCCGGCCGAGAACGCCGCCGAGATCGTCGCAGAGACGCTCAAGGTCACCGTCAGCGAGCGCGGCGCCACGCGCATGGACGACCGCACGTCGGACGCTTCGATGGAACGCCGCAAGAAAGAGGGCTACTTCTGATGAACACGCACACCGCCCCACCGGTGCAAGACCACCGCGCGCTGCGCTTCCTCACCGCCGGCTCGGTCGACGACGGCAAGAGCACGCTGATCGGCCGGCTGCTGTACGACAGCCGCGCCATCCTGGCCGACCAGCTCGACACGCTGGAAAAGCGCGCCGCCGGTGCGCCCATCGACCTGTCGCTGCTGACCGACGGCCTGGAAGCCGAGCGCGAACAAGGCATCACGATCGACGTGGCCTATCGCTACTTTGCGACCAAGCAGCGCAAGTTCATCATCGCCGACGCACCCGGCCACGAGCAGTACACGCGCAACATGGTGACGGCCGCGGCCGGCAGCGACGCGGCGGTGGTGCTGGTCGACATCACGAAGCTCGACACCTCGTCGGCCACCGCGGCCAACCCGGTGAAGCTGCTCGCGCAGACGCGCCGCCATTCTCTGCTGGCGCAACTGCTGCGCGTGCCGAGCATCGTGTTCGCGGTCAACAAGCTCGATGCGGTCGACAAGCCGGCGCAAGCCTATGAAGCCGTGCGCGCCGCGCTGCTCGCGTTCGCCGAAGAGGCGAAGATGGAAGTCGCCGGCATCGTGCCGGTGTCGGCCCTGCGTGGCGACAACGTGACCCAGCCCCTCGATGCCGACTGGTACGACGGCCCGTCGCTGCTGCAACTGCTCGAGAGCCTGCCCACGGCGCAGGAGCGCAAGGTCGGCGATCTGCTCATCCCCGTGCAATACGTGGCCCGTGACGACGGTCAAACGGTGAGTGGTGGCACCGGCGAACAGCCACGCACGCTGTGGGGCCGCATCGCCCACGGCAGCGTGAAGGCGGGCGACGAAGTGCAGTTGTTCCCGAGCAAGCAGAAGGCCATCGTCGCCGAAGTGCGCGTGGCGGGCTCGCTGGTGCAGAGCGCCGCAGCGGGCCAGTCGGCCGGCATCACCCTCGATCGCCAGCTCGACGTGTCGCGCGGCGACTGGATCTCGACACCCGGCGCGGTGCAGGAGACGAACCGCTTCTCGGCCACGCTCGCCTGGCTCGACACCGAGCCCGCCGTCGTCGGCCGCAAGTACCAGGTGCGGCACGGCAATCGCTGGGTGCAGGCGCGCATCGCAGCGATCGACAGCCGGCTCGATATCCATTCGCTGCAGGCGACCGATGCGCACGAGTTGAACGTGAACGAGATCGGCCATGTGCACATCGAGACGCAGCAGCCGTTGCCGATCGAGGCCTACGAAACCAACCGCGTCGGCGGCGCCTTGATCATCGTCGACCCGGCCAGCAACCGCACCAGCGGCGCGCTGCTCGTCAAGGCAGCAGCGTAAGCACGCCCATGGGCCACGTGATCTTCATCGGTGCCGGCCCCGGCGCGGCCGACCTGATCACCGTGCGCGGCGCGCAGCGCTTGGCGCTCGCCGACGTGGTGCTCTTCGACGCGCTCACCGACCCCGCCTTGCGCGCCTTCGCGCCGCAAGCGCGCTGGGTCCACGTGGGCAAGCGCGGCTTCGCCGACAGCACCGGCCAGAGCACGATCAACGCACTGCTCGTGAAACACGCGCGCGCGGCGAACGTGGTCGTGCGTCTGAAGGGCGGCGACCCCAGCGTGTTCGGCCGGCTCGAAGAAGAGCTGGAAGCCATGGCGGCGGCGGGCATCGCCTGCGAGGTGGTGCCCGGAGTGACGTCTGCCCTCGCCGCTGCCGCGTCCACGCTGCGCCCGCTCACGCGCCGTGGCAGCGGCCGCAGCGTGAGCCTGACCACGGCCATGACACGCGAAGGCTCGCTGACCGCCACACGAACGGCCGACACCGAGGTTTTCTACATGGCCGGCAGGCAACTCGCCGCATTGGGGCGCCGCTTGATCGCGGCAGGGTGGCCCGCAGACACGCCCGCCAGCGTGGTCTCGCGCGCCGGCTGGCCCGACCGCCTTTGCAGTGACCACCGGGTCGACGCGCTGGCCGATGCCACCGTGTTGCACGCCGGCCGGCCCACGGTCGTGACGGTCGGTGCGGGCGCGGTGCCACTGGCCGCGCCCGTCTCGACGCAGGGAGCCTCCAGCCCCGCCTTCGCGGCCGACACCACGAAGCCGTAAAATCACCGTCTTCGCCGCTGGTGCAGTGCAGTGTGCCGCGACCCCAACACCACCCAAGAGCCCAGACATGACCCACGTCGTTCTCGAATCGTGCATCCGCTGCAAGTACACCGACTGCGTGGACGTGTGCCCGGTCGACTGCTTCCGCGAAGGCCCGAACTTCCTCACGATCGACCCCGACGAGTGCATCGACTGCGCGGTGTGCATCCCCGAGTGCCCGGTCAACGCGATCGTGCCTGAAGAAGACGTGCCCGGCGACCAGCAGCACATGATCAAGCTCAACGCCGACCTGGCGAAGAACTGGCCCAGCATCACCAAGCGCAAGGCCCCGCAGCCCGACGCCGATGACTGGAAAGACAAGACCGGCAAGCTCGGCGAACTGATCAAGTAGCCTTCGTGGCAGCCGGCAGCGACAGCTCTGCGCCGATCGAGACCGATGCCGTCGTCATCGGCGCCGGGCCGGTCGGCCTGTTCCAGGTGTTCGAGCTCGGGCTGCTGGAAATCAAGGCGCATGTGATCGACTCGCTGCCGGCGCCCGGCGGCCAGTGCATCGAGCTCTACGCCGACAAGCCGATCTACGACATACCCGGCACGCCCGTGTGCAGCGGGCGCGAGCTGGTAGAGCGCCTGCTGAAGCAGATCGAGCCGTTCGACACCCCGTTCCACCTGGGCCAGCAGGTCGACCGCGTGCAGCGGCAGGCCGATGGGCGCTTCCGGGTCGAGACCTCGGCGGGCACCGCGCTGCTGGCCAAGACGGTCTTCATCGCCGGCGGCGTGGGTTCGTTTCAGCCACGCCGCTTGAAGATCGAAGGGCTCGCCGCCTTCGAAGGCACACAACTGCTCTACGGCGTGCCTTCCACGTCGCTGGCAGGCCAGCGTGTGGTGGTGATCGGTGACGGCGACGCGGCGCTGGAATGTGCCCTTTCGCTCAGGAAACAACGCGCCAACGTCACGCTGATGCACCGCCGCGACGAGTTCAAGGCGGCAGCCGCGACCATCGATGCCGTGCGCCAGCTTCGCGCACAACAGCAGCTGGCGTTCATCGCCGCACAGACCGTCGGCATCGAACAGGCCGAAGGTCGACTGACGGCGCTGCAAGTGGCCACCGCCGAAGGCGACACCCGCACCTTGCCCGTCGACACCCTGATCGTGCTGACCGGTCTGAGCCCCAAGCTCGGCCCCATCGCCGACTGGGGCCTGGCGCTCGAGCGCAAGCAGTTGATGGTCGACACCGAGAAGTTCGAGACCAGCGTGCCCGGCATCTTTGCGGTGGGCGACGTGAACAGCTATCCGGGCAAGAAGAAGCTGATCCTGTGCGGCTTTCACGAAGCGGCGCTCGCAGCCTTCGGCGCCGCTGCGCACGTGTTCCCGGGCAAGCCGGTGCACCTGGAGTACACGACCACCAGCCCGCGCCTGCACAAGGCGCTCGGCGTCGCGCCGATCACTGAGTCATAATCCGCCCGCTGCGCACTTCGGTGCGGGGCATTCGCTAGGGGTGTTGACCCGCTCGCAGCTTCGGCTTCGTGTGGTTCGACTGAGAAAGTCCCTTTGAACCTGATTGAGGTAATCCTCGCGCAGGGAAGCATGGCCAACACACCGTCACGTTCTGTGGCGGCTTCGGCCCGCCGACCTGCCATCGCAAACGGAATCACGATGGCATCACTCTCGATATTCAAACTCTCCCCGATCGCCGCCGCCGCATGGCTGGTGGCCACACACGCCTGCGCACAAACCGCGGCCACCCAGCTCGAACCGGTCGTCGTCACGGCCCGCATCGCGCCGCCCGCCAGCGTGGGCGGCTGGGGCGACATCCCCCTGGCGAAGACCCCGTTGCAGGCGAGCGTCTTCACGTCGGAGCAGCTGCAAGACAGCGGCGCACGCCGCCTCTCTGACCTGGTCAACTTCGACCCCGGCATCAGCGACGCCTACAACAGCGAGGGTTACGTCGACTACCTGACGGTGCGCGGTTTCGTCATCGACAACCGCTTCAACTACCGGCGCGACGGGCTGCCGATCAACGCCGAAACGCCGATCCCGCTCGAGAACAAGTCGCGCGTCGAGATCCTCAAGGGCACGAGCGGCATGCAGGCCGGCACCAGCGCACCGGGTGGCCTGGTGAACTTCGTCGTGAAGCGGCCCACCGACGCGCCCGTTCGATCGGCCTCGCTCGAATGGCGCCAGGCCGGCAGCGTGACGGGCGCGCTCGACCTGAGCCAGCGCTTCGGGCAAGGCCAGGCCTTCGGTGTGCGCCTGAACGCCGCCGCGGCGCACCTCGACCCGCCACTGAAATCGGCCAAGGGCGAACGCAGCCTTGTCGCGCTGGCCGCCGACTGGCGCGTGAGCCCTGACACGTTGATCGAAGCCGAGGCGGAAACGAGCCGCCGCTCGCAGCCGAGTCAACCCGGCTTCAGCCTGCTCGGCAACACGGTGCCCGCGCCTGGCGACCCGCGCGTGAACCTGAACAACCAGCCCTGGTCTCAACCCGTGGTGTTCAAGGCCACAACCGCGTCGCTGCGCGTGCAACAGAAGCTCGGCAACGACTGGCGTTTCATCGCCCACGCCGCCACGCAGCAACTGCGCACCGACGACCGCCTGGCCTTCCCGTTCGGCTGCACCGACACCGACGGCACTTACTACGCCGACCGCTACTGCCCGAACGGCACCTACGACCTGTACGACTTTCGCAGCGAGAACGAACGCCGGCGCAGCGACGCGCTCGACTTGTCGGTGCAAGGCAAGCTGCAGACCGGCGCGCTGAGCCACGCCTTGACGGTGGGCGCGCTGCACAGCACGGTGCGCAACCGCTTCCAGCAGCAGGCCTACAACTACGTAGGCACCGGCAACGTGGCCGGCACGCTGGTCACACCGGCCGACCCGTCGCTGACCGACGAGAACACCAACCGCGACGAGCGCTCGACCGAGCTTTACGCGCGCGACGCCATCGCGATCACCAGCGACCTGACCGCCTGGCTCGGCCTGCGCCACACCCGCCTCACGCGCGAGAGCGTGCGCACCGACGGCTCGCGCGCCACCGCCTACAGCCAGTCGTTCAACACGCCCTGGCTCGCGCTGAGCTACGCCTTTGCGCCCGATCAACTGGCCTATGCCAGCTGGGGCCGCGGTGTGGAGTCGGAAGTGACGCCGAACCGGCCGCGCTACAACGGCCCCGGCGTGGCCCTGCCTGCGCTGAAGAGCCGGCAGATCGAACTCGGCCTGAAGGGTTCGAGCGCCCGCTTCGAATGGGGCCTGGCCCTGTTCGACATCGAGCGCCCGAACTTCGCCGACGTGGGCAGTTGCGATCTAGACAACACCTGCACGCGCCAAGTGGTGGGCAACGCGAAGCACCGCGGCGCAGAAGTCACCGGCGCCTTCCACGAAGGCAGCCTGACGCTGCGCGCCGGTGCGCAGTGGTTGCGTGCCCGGCTCGACAACGGCCTGCAACCCACCAACGTGCCGGCACGCACGCTCAAGCTGCAGGCGGCCTACGGCGTGCCACCAGTGCCCGGCCTGGCACTGCAGGCCCATGCCGCCTACGAAAGCCGCCGCATGGTGCTGCCCGACAACAGCATCGACATCCCGGGTTACACGCGTGTCGACGTGGCAGCGCGCTACGAGAACACCTGGGCGGCGCAACGCTGGACCTGGCGCGCAGGGATCGACAACCTGTTCGACAAGCGGGCCTGGCGCGAGTCACCCTACCAGTTCGGCCACGCCTACCTGTACCCACTGGCGCCCCGTACCTTGCGTGTGTCGGTCCAGGTCGACGTCTGAGTGGCCTGCGAAAGCTGGTTATAATTCGAGGCTGTTCCTCGATAGCTCAGTTGGTAGAGCGCCGGACTGTTAATCCGTAGGTCCCTGGTTCGAGCCCAGGTCGGGGAGCCAAGATAGGCAAGAGTCAGCAGGCTAGCGCCTGCTGACTTTTTTGTTTTCTGGCCGATGTCGGTGCCAGTCTGGTGCCAGTTTTGCGGCGATTGCACTTTTGCCCTCGCAACGCACGAAACGTTGTGCGCGCGCCGCTCCAACCCCCGTCGATGTCCGTGCACAGCTCAGGCACGCGGCCGCCTGTCGCCCTCGACTTACGATGCGGCGACTTATCAACGCCGCCCGCCTCGCGCTTGGCACGCGTGGATGTGGCAGAGATTGTCCCCGCGATCGTCGCCGGGCGAATTGCGTATTCCGGACCAAAAGCGCCAGTGATTCCGATCCAAACCCGCCAACATTTCCGATTCGATCCCGCCACAGGACCCGACCAAGGTCCGTCATCAAGATGGCCCGCTGGGGCGGGCGCAGACATCGGCTGCTGAGGAACCAAAGGACGCTTCCAGCTGAACATCAGGTCAATGCGGCGAAGCGGCCGTTCAAGCGCGAAAATCGAAGATCCGGATCCGACCCAATCCAGTCTGTCGAGGAGTTGAGAAGCAGTCGCTGCCGACGGCGGCGACCGATGAAGATGCCCTGCGTTTCGGTGCCAGTCAGCGTCTTGCGGCCCGCGCGGACGAGCCTTTATCGGTGGGGATGCACCACAGATTCCACCCACCTGAAGTTTCACTTGGCACCCCCGCTGGCCTTCGACACGTAGAGCGCCAGCGCCGCAATCTCTGCTTCGGTGAGCTTGTCCTTGTACGAGGGCATCTGGCCCAGCCCGTTGCGCAGCGCCTTCGCCACGCGCGCAGCGTCGGGCTTCAACTCGTCGAGGACCGGGCCGACGGCGCCCTCGGCACCTGCGGCCTGCAAGGTGTGGCACACGGCGCACGACGGGACGACGCCCTGCAGGAAGAGCTTCTTCCCCAGGGCGAGTTGCGCGCTTTCGTCGGCCGCCAGCGCGGGCAGAGCGGGCAGTGCCAGGCCTGCGACGAGCACCGACGCGACTTTCAAGGCATGCACCACGAAGTGCTGGTGGATGGTGTTGCGCATGTTCAGGCCACCGTCACTTTCACGGCGTGGTCGGCCCAGCTCGTGTTGTTGTAGCCGCCGGCGTTTTCCATCCGCTGTTCGGGCTGCACGTTGCCGGCCGTGTCGGTGGCGCGGCTGGCCAGCGTGTGGCTGCCAGCGGGCAGCTTCGCGGCCAGCACGAACTGTCGCCAGGCATAGCGGCCCAGGTCGGGCCCGGTGAGCCGCGCGTCGTTCCAGGTCTTGCCGCCGTCCAGCGACACCTCGACGCGCTTGATGCCGTTCAGCCCGCCGAAGGCCACGCCTTGCACCTGCACCAGGCCGGCCTTGACGCTGGATGCATCAGGCGCCGGCGAGTTGATCCACGACTTGACCGACATCTCCTGCACCGACGGCTGGCTCGGGTCGCCCTTGCCGCCCGGCGGCGAGATGCGGTAGCCGTGCGACATGATCTTCGCCTCGGTTTCCTTGGCCGTGAAGGCCAGGCGCTTGATGTACTTGATGTTGTTCACGCCGGTGTAGCCGGGCACGATCAGGCGCAGCGGCCCGCCGTGGGCCAGCGAGATCGGCACGCCGTTCATCTCCCAGGCCAGCAGCGCGTCGGCCATCGCGGCGGCCGGCACCGAGCGCTCGACGATGATGCTCAGCGGGTCCAGGCCTTCGGGCAGCTTCTCGCCGCCGGTGCCGGTCAGGTAACCGGCGCCCGGCACGACGCCGCCCAGCGCTTCGGCCACCACGCGCACCGGAACGCCGGTCCACATCACGCAACCCGCCGCGCCCACCTGCCAGGGTGTGCCACTGGGCTTGCTGGGGAAGTAGCCGCGACCATTGCCCGAGCACTGCAGCACCATCGCGGTCGTCTCCACGCCCATCGTCTTCAGCTCGCGCAGCGTCAGCGTGCGCGGCGCCTTCACGCCTTCGATGGCCACCTGCCAGGCGTCGCGGTCGGCGACGATGGACGCGTCGGGCGCCGGCAGGTTGTTGCGGATGTAGAGCTGCTCGCCCGGCGTGATGACCCCGCTGCCGAAGGCTGCGCGCTTGGTCTCGATGGTGGTGCTGCTGTGCACGATGACGCTGGCCGGGTCTTTCCACGCCACGTAGGCGGGCAGCGGCTTGGGCGTGGCGCTGGCCACTGGGGTTTCGCCAGCCGCGGCGGCACCGCGCGTGAAAGTGGCCAGGCCGGCCGCGGCCAGGGCGCTGGCGCTGCCGGCCAGCATCTGGCGCCGCGGCAGCGAGTTCAAGGTCTTGTTCATCGGGTCTCCTTGGGGGTCGGTGTGGAATTCGGTGGGGACATGTCGGTGGCTGGACCGAACTGGCTTTGCGCCACGGCCAGGGCCTGCTTCTTCTGCGCCACCAGCACCAGCGGCTTGCCGTCGCGCGAGGTGATGACTTTCCAGTGCACGTTGCCCCACCAGCCGCTGCCCTCCGTCAGTGCCACCGCCTTGTCGAAGGCGAACACGGTGACCATGCCGCCCTTCTCGAAGAAGGTGGTGAGGTGGTAGACGAGGTGGCCGTCGATGTCGCAAGGCCGCATCAGCTGCGGGAAGCCGGGCACCACCTGTTGGCCGGCCAGCCCCAGGTGCTGCAGCAAGGGCGCGCTGGCCATGAAGGTGCCGCGCAGCGTGCGCTCGAAGTATTCGTGTTCGATGGCGCCGCGCACGAGTTCTGGCGGGCGCATGGCCAGCACGGCGCCGGTGCCGCTGCCTGCCAGCAGCAGGCCCAGCACGGCGCGCTGGAAGCTGCGCCGCGCCATTAGCGGCTGCGCCTTGCGGTACAAGTGCGGCGGGGCGTCGATGGGCTCGAAGGCCAGCGCCAGTTCGGCGCGCGTGCGCAAGTCGAACGCGCTGTCGGGCAACTCGGGCGGCCGGAGTTCGCGCTTCATGACGGGGTCTTCCGCAAGGGCGTGACCTGGGCGCCGCCGGGTGCCCGCACTGGCACGCCCATCACCTGCTTCAGCGCGTCGCGCGCGCGAGCCAGGCGCGACAGCACGGTGCCGGGCGCAATCTCCAGCGCCTCGGCCATCTGCGCGGTGGGCATGTCGTCGAAATAGAACAGCACCAGCACCTCGCGGTGGATGGGCGCCAGCCGCGCGAGCGCCTTGACCACGTCCAGCTTGTCGTCCAGCCCGGCGTCGGGGGCGGCCTGCTCGGGCTGCTCGTCGTCGTCCAGCGACTGCATGCCCGGCGCGGCCTGGCGGAAGGCGGCGCGCCGCATGATCTGGAACAGCCAGGCCCGCGCCAAGGCCGCATCGCGCAACTGCTCGCGGTGCTTCCAGGCGTTGGCAAAACAGTCCTGCACCACGTCTTCGGCGATGGCACGCGAGCCTGTCAGCGCCCAGGCGCTGCGCAGCAGGAAGCGGTAATGGTCCCGCACCCATTGGTTGTAGCGGGACTCGGCAGACTGGAACAGCATGGTGATCAAGAGCGGACAGCGCTGCGGTTCATTCCATCGCCATCGTCAGTGCTTACCCTCAGGCTGGGCATCACGGCCCGCGCGTGCCACCCAGCGATGGAAATTCGGCTGCCGAACCCGCGCTAGAGCGCTGCTGCAAGGCCGCCAGCCGCCGCGTCATGCTCTCGATCTCGATGGTCTGGCCGGCGATGATCTCCTCCGCCAGTTGCCGCGTGGCCGGGTCGCGGCCGTGCTGCAGCACCAGCCGCGCCATGTCGACGGCGCCGGCGTGGTGCGGAATCATCATCGCCAGGAAGTCGATGTCGGCCTGGCCCACGAAGCCCGGGCCGTGCATGTCTTGCATCATGCGGGCCATCGAAGCGTCCATCTCGCGCTCGAAGGCACTGACTCCATGTTGGGCGTGTCCGCCCCTCATGCCCTTCATGCCCTTCATGCAGTCTGCCCCTTGGCACCCACGCGCACGTAGACCAGGTTGATGCTCTTCTTGTTGCGCAGCGCTCCGGAAGGCAGGGTCAGGTTGCCCAGCGGAATCTGCGCGATGAAGACCGGCTTCAGCGGGTCGCTGACGTCGAAGGCGCTGCACACTGTCTGGCCGGCGTTGGGCGTGCCGGGCAGTTCGTCCTGCTCGTGGGCGATGTAGAGCAGCGTGTTTTCGGGGTTGGTCCACAGCCCGTGGGCTTCGCGGCCGTGGCTGAAGAAGCTGCCCACCACCTTGCGCTGCCCGCCGGCGGCGCTGCGGTCGATGATGGCGATGGGGCTGGAGGCCACGCCGCCGGGGCCGCCGTCGTCGATGCGCGCCAGGCTGGCGTAAACCACGCTGCCGCGCGCGTTGCTGACGAACTCGACGTGGTTGGGCCGCGCGCCCATGCCCAGCGGCACGCTGTCAATGAGGTCGAAACCGCCCCGCGTCGAGCGAGAAGACAGCGCATCGGCCAGCTTGTGCGAGAACCACACCTCGGCGCCGTCGGGCGTGGTCTTCATGAAGGGCGTGAAGCCGGGCTTGTCCTGCGCACTGATGTCCAGTGTCGTCACGCGCTGCGGCTGGCTGTGGCCATCGGCGCCCGGGTTGACACGGAACACGTCGACCTGCGACACCTTCTGGCTGGCCACGAAGGCCAGCGTGCCTTCGCGGTTGAACCATACCTGGGCCGGGCCGTTGATCGTCGGCAGGAACTGGCGGATGGCCGTCGAACCTGTGTTGTCGGTGCCCTTCAACTGACGCAGGGCGAGTTCGACGTTGACGATGGCGATGCGGTCTTCCCCGCGCAGCGTCACCCAAAGCTCCTTGCCGTTGCGCGTGAAGGTGGGCTCGTGCGGTTCTCGGCCCAGCAGCAGGCCGCTGCTCAGGCGTTCGGGGTTGGTGGTGGGGCCGGCAGCCGGGTTCGGCGTGTTGCCGATGACGCGGCGCTGCTCGGCGTCGATGAGGTAGATGTTGCTCGAGCCGCGCCCGCTGGTGGCCAGCAGGCGGCCGTCGGGAGACGGCACCGCGCCGTGGGCGTCGATGCAGCCGTGGTACAGCGGCTTGTGGATCATCGCCGCGTGCGTGGGCGCCACGCCGGCGGTGACGTAGCGGAACGGCGGCCGCGGGTCTTCGTCGAAGCTGGTCAGGTTGATCGTGCTCTCGACGGTGTTGGTCTTGGGATCGATGACGACGAGCGTGTTGGAGTCTTCGTTGGTGATGAAGACGCGGTCGCGCGGGTCGATGCCGGGGCCAGGCGCTGTCGTGCTGGTGCTTGTGCTGGCGGCCGGTGCCTGGGCTTGTGCTGCGGGCAGCGCGCTGGCTGCCGCGGCGGCCAGCGAGTATTTGAGGATGTCGCGACGTTGGGTGGTCATGGGTGCTTTCTTTGTTCAGTGCAAAGGTGGACTGGGGCCCGTGACGCGCGACCTTGCACCCAACGAAGGGCTGTGTCGGTGCGTCAGGCGCTCGCAGCAAAGAGCGCGCTTCAGGCCAATTCATTCCATGGCGGTGCAAACCGCCTGCGCTGCGGGACTTGCCGTGGCCTTCAGCGCGGTGCGCCCAGCTGTTGGTAGACCTCGGCCGACACCCGCGCCAGCACGCTGCGGTCGGCGTCGGACGACAGCGCATAGCCGAAGGGCCCGTCGACCCAATAGAACACGTTGACGGCGCCTTCCTGCGCGAAGCGGAAGGCGGTGTCAGCGTTCTTCGCACCCGGTTTCGCATCCGGTTTCGCGGCCCCGCCCGAGCCCGCGGCGCTGCCGACGTCGGCCACGTCATTGGACACGTACAGCGTCAGCTTGCTGCCCTGCTGGTTGCGGTACATGAACTGAGCCACCGGCCCCTGGCCACCTGGCAGCAGGCGCCCACCTTCCAGCGTGTAGCCCTGCGCCTGCAGGTGCGGCGGTTTCATCGGCGCGCCCATGCGCTTGGACAGCCAGGCCACGAGCTGGTCTTCGTGCGCGGCGTCCACTTCCACGGGCCGGCGCACATCGGGGCTGTAGACCGCGTGCGCGACGGCGGCACGCTGCGCGAAGCCACCCGCAGACACCAAAGTCAAACCACCTGGGGCCGGTTGCACAGCCGCCATGCGGGCGGCATCGTCACCGGCTGTTCCAGGTCCGACGCCGCGCAGCCCCCAGCCCGTGGCGCCGCTGATGACGGCGATAGCCAGCCCGGCGGCCAAGCGCTGCAGGTACCAAGGCGTCGGCGATACGGCGCGCGGGCGCGCCGACTTCAGCAGGCGTTGCGGCGGCTGCTCGTCCAGCACGGGGTCGAACAGGGCGTGCAGCTCGCGCTTCTGCGCACGGTAGGCCTCGACGCGCTGCGCATCGTCGGGGCGCGCGGCCAGGTAGGCGGCGATCTCGGCCTCACGCTCTGCGGGCAGACGGCCATCGACAAACGCATGCAGCTCGGCCTCGGTGACCGGGGGGGTGGGCGGGAGGGTGGGCGGCGATGGGCGATCGGTACTCATAGGGTGCTTCGCAATGCATTCATTTGACGACCTTCAGCCGCACGGGTTCGGCACGACCTTCCATCAGGCCGCGCAGGCGCTCACGGCCGCGCGACAAGCGCGACATCACCGTGCCGATGGGAATGCCCAGGGCCTGCGCCACGTCGGCATAGGCCATGTCTTCCAGCGCCACCAGCAGCAGCACTTCCTTCTGCTCGACGGGCAGCAGGTCCAGCGCGGCCTGCAGGTCCAGCACCGCCAACCTGTCGCCTTGCGTCGGCATCACCGGCACCTCGGGGGTGTCATCGTCCATGGTCACGGTGTGCAGCCTGGGCCGGCGCACGCCATCGACGTGCAGGTTGTGCATGATGCTGAAGAGCCAGGCGCGCATGTCCGCCACGCTGCCCCACAGGCCCGACTTGGCCCAGGCCCGCTCCAGCGTGTCCTGCACCAGGTCGTCGGCGTCGTCACGGTTGTTCACCAGCGCCCGGGAATAGCGGCGCAAACGCGGCACCCAGCTCAGCAGTTGATGGTCGTCGTTCATCAAGATGTTGACGATGGGGTGAGCCCGCGCGAAGCTGGGTGTGCAGGCGGGTGTACAGGCGTCATTCCTTGATGATGTGCCAGACCTGTTTGAAGTTGTCGCCGCTGCGGTCGCCGGCCTTCTGGTCGGCCTTGTAGGTGTACACCGGCTTGCCCTTGTAGGCCCACTGGCGTGACCCATCGTCGCGAGTGACGATGCTGTAGGCACCCGTGGTCTGGTCGGTGGCGGTGGCCATCATCGGCGGCCACAGCGCGGCGCAGCCGCCGTTGCAGGCGCTCTTGCCGCTGTTCGCCACGTCCTGGTCGAAGGTGTAGAGGGTCATGCCGCCGGGTGTGACGAGTGCGCCGCCAGACAACATGGCGGGCGCCTTGGCAGGCGGCTCGACCATGTTGGCACAGCCGGCAGTGACCAGAAACGTTGCCGCAGATGCGGCGATGGCGAGGGTTTTGAACATGGGAAGCTCCGTGGAGGTGGTGGCGGATTGGGCAGCGTGGGTGAGATGTTGCTCACATCGGGGCAGACGGCACGCTCAGGCCTTTTATTCCGCAGGCGTGAAAAAAAGATGGGGTGTTGGTTGTGCAGGGTGGCGGGCTGCCCCTGCCCTGTGCGTCGAGCGCGGCTCCATGGTCGGAGCCGCGCGGCCTCGTTCTCAGGGTTCGGGCGTCAGGTTTTGGCCGTTCTCGACTGGGCTGATGCCCACGACGTGGCTGACGCTGCGGGTGCGATTGGCGTTGTCGGTGACCCGGGCGGTGATCGTGACCGAACGCTTGCCCGCGGGCATCAGGAGCGATCCGCCCACCACCCAATCGGCCGTCGTCACGACATAGCCGTCAGCGTCCAGCTCGCTGCCGGCAACGTTGAAGATCGGCGCCAGGTTCGAGCCCGCCGGCACCACGTTGCCGTTGGGCTGGCGCAAGGGCACGTCGAAGGTCACGTTCAGACCCGGGAAATTGCGGTTCGTGCCGTTGCTGGGATGCGTGATCGGGTTCTGGATCTGGCTGCCATCCAGGATGGTTCCCAACACCGAGCGGGCCGCCGTGCCTTGGCCGTTTTCGCTGACGCCGATGCCGTGACGCGAGCGGTCCAGCGCCGCCACTTGAATGAAGAACAGCGATGCATTCGCAGGCGGCGTCGGATTGCCGGTTTGCGGCCCGGGTGACACACGCGACGGCACGCGGGGCGCGATCATCGTCACCTCCGGTCCGTCCGCGTCGTCGATGCCGTCATCGAACACATCGATCGGAAGGGGCGTCAGTGCCTGCCCCGATGTGATACCGCCGCGCAGCACCGCCATCGAGACCCTGTCGAAGCCGATGCGACCGGCGGTGTCGACCACGGCGGTGGTGATGTTGAAGCGGCTCGTGTCGAGCGGCAGCGATTCAAGCACGTGCCAGCCCAGCCACAGCGTCACGCCCGCGCCGGGCGTGTCGTCGGTGCCCAGGATGTTGAAGAGGTTCGCCAGGTTGGTGTTCTTCGGGATCACGCCACCGTCGGGCTTGACGAGGTCGGTGTCGAGGAAGACATAGAGGCCCGGAATGTTCGGGTTGACCTGGCCGAGAAGCGCGGTGTTTCTGATGTTGAGCGATTCTTTCGCGGCGATCGGTGTCGCGTCGCGCGTGACGACCTCGATGTTCAACACGAAGCCGGTGCCATTCACGCTGCCTGCGCCAATGCGGCCTTCGCCCGGCACGATCTGCGAATCCGCCAGCGGCGAGACGATGCGTGCGATCGGTGCGAGGTCGCCGCGTGCGCCCATGCCGTCCCGTATCTTGATGATGTTCGGATACGTCAGCGATTCAGCGCCGTCTGCAGCGTGGCCGGGCAGTGAAGCAAGGCCTGCCGCGGCCGCGAGGGCAGCATGCATCAGCACGGCCGAAAGTTTGGAAAGCGGGTGTCGCATGGGGAGCTCCTGGGTGGATGGGTGAGCAGTGCGTCAACCACTTCAGTCAGGTCGACGCACGGGCGCTTGCGGGTATTCCGTTGTCAACTGCGGGGAATGAACCCGAACGACGCAGGTGCGCACCGCCCCCGGTCTGGCCCGGTGCGGCGCGGCGCTGGTGGATCAGTAGGTCGCGGTCTTGCCGGCGGTTTCGGCCGTGGCTGCCAGGGCGACGTTCAACTTGGGGTCGATCTGCCACGTTTCGCTGACGATCTTGCCTTCGCGGTAGGTCAGCACGTAGCGCACCTTGATGGGCATCTTGCCTTCGAAGACGACGTTGGCGGAGACCGTCGAGCCCTTGGGGTTGGCCGATTCTTCGATGGAGCCGATGGTGAGCTTCAGCGGGCCGACGGCCTTGCCGAACTTTTCCCAGGTGCCGCGGATGGCGTCGGTGGTGGCGTAGGTGCCGTCCAGCGGGCCGCCGACCCAGTTCAGCTGGGCCTGGTCGGCGTAGGCGCGCATCACGATCTGGGTGTCGCCCGAAGCGATGGCCTGGAAGTGCGTGCGGGCGTCGTCGGAAGGGGCGGCGAAGGCGCTGCCAGCGGCAAGCGTCAGGGCAGTGGCAGCAAAGGCGAATGTCTTGAACATGGAGGGCTCCGTTGAAGGCTTGATGTGAAGTGAGGGGTGGTCGGTGGTGGATGAAGGGTCCATGAGGTCCCGACACAAGGGCAGACGGCGCCGGCAGGCGGTCTATTCCGGCCCACGCAAAAACTTTTTCTGTCACGCCATCGGCAGTTGACCCGCCCGACACGCTCCACCAATTGCTCCGATGAAGCGAACCCTGACCTTCCTGCTGCTGGCCAGCTTGTTCACCGCCGCGACCGGTGCGCTGGCGCAAGGCATCACCGACCCCATTGGCGACCTACTGCCCACGTACATCGGTCCGCAGAACGGCGACGTGGATGTGGCGAGCGCGTTCGCCGGCTACGACCCGGCCAGCGACACCTTCAGCTTCTCGGGCACCTTTGCCGACGCCCTCGGCACCACGGCGGGCGCCTTCTAGTTGCGGGGCCTGGACCGCGGTGTCGGCACCGAAGGTTTCGTGAGCGGCAGCCCATCGGTCGGCCAGCGCATGAAGTTCGACGCCGCCGTGTTCCTGTGGCCCGACGGCATGGCTCGCGTGATCACCTTCGTGGGGTTGGTAGGCACGGGCGTCGAACTCGGGGCTGGTACTGCCACTATTGCCGGCGGCTGCGCGCCTCAGGGCGCCAGCCGCTGACCGTCTTGCGCGAACACCACCCCGCCGGCGTAGTGCGCGGTGATCGACGCCTTCACAGCGTCACGCTGCGCGTCGAGCGCGGGCGACAAGTGGCTCAGCAGCAGCTGGCCGGCGCGCACCGCATCGGCCACTTCGCCGATTGCCTTGGGCGGCGTGTGCAACGTGTACAGCACGTCGGGGGAGCCGGGTGGGTCGAGCACCACGCTGTTGAAGACCAGCAGGCTGGTGCCTTGGGCGATTCGCCGCAGACCCGCCAGCCCGCTGGCGTCGATGTCGCCGCTGAAGGTGATGCTCTTGCCGGCGTGGTCGATGCGGTAGACGACGGCCGGCGCGTCGCGGTGGTGGCCGGCCACGGCGCTGATGCGCAGGCCGCCTTCATCAAACAAGGTGCGCACCTCGGGCAGCGCCGCCGCCGTGGCGGGTGCGTCGATGTCGGTCACTTGAAAGCGCAGCGGCGTTGAGAAGTCCTTCAGGTAGCCGAAGGCGCCCTGCTTGCCGAACAAGAGGTCAATGAAGCGGCTGGTGGCCGGGAAGTCGGCATCGTCGGCATCGAGCGCACGCCGCCCGGCCGGCCCGAAGATCTTGAAATCGACCGGCCCGCGGTTGGACACCGCACGGGCCTTAAAGAGGCCTGGCAGTCCACCGGCATGGTCCACATGAAGGTGCGTCAGCAGCACGATGTCGGCCCGACCCAGCGCCAGCTTGGCTTCACCCAGGCGCACGAAAGATCCCGGGCCGGCGTCGACGAAAACACGCGCCACGCCATCCACCAACACCACGAAGGCCGAGCCCGCGCGGCCGGTGGCACCCGGGCCGCCCGAGCCCAGCACCACGAGTTCCAGCGCCGGCGGGGCGGCCGTCTGGGCCTGAGCTGCGAACGCGGCGGGCAGCGTGCACATGGCCAGACAAAGTGCCGCCAAGCGGCGCCGGCAGGGGTTGGCCAGAGTTTTCATTCGATCCTTTGTGCGGGCGGGGCGACAACGGGGCGAACCGGAAGCGGCAAGCCCCCGGCTCGGTCGTGCGGTGCGCCGGTTCTCTGACAGTTCCCGGTTTTCAGTACGCCGCCACCGCCTGCGCAGCGGCCACCGTGGCGACGATTCGCTGCCCGGCACGCTCGACCTTGGAGATGCTCAGGTCCTCGTTCAGCACGTAGGCCGTCTTGGCGTCGCGCGTGAACACGATGGCCTGGCGCGGCTGCTTGAAGCCGGCGATGGTGGCCACCACCTTCAGCGTGGCCACGTCGATCACCGACACCGTGTTATCGGCCAGATTGCCCGAGTAGATGAAGCGGCCGTCCGGCGTGAGCGCAGCGCCGTAGGGGTCGCGGCCCACCGGCACGGTACTGGTGACGCGGCGCGCGGCGATGTCCACCACCGCGATGTCGTTGCTGCCGCTGTTGGCCGCAAACAGGGTCTTGCCGTCGGCGGTGACCGAGATGGCGCGGATCTTGTTGAAGCCCGCGATCTCGCCCTCGATCTTGTCGGTCTGCGTGTCGACGATGGTGACCTTATCGCCCAGGAAGTTGGTGACGTAGAGCTTTGCGCCGTCCGGGCTCAGGCGCACGCCCTGGCGCGGCTGCGCAAAGCCGGTGATCACGGCCTTGGCCTGCCCGCTGGCGGTGTCCAGTCGCGTCACGGTGCTGCTGGCCTGGTTGTTGACGTACAGCGCGCTGCCGTCCTTGCTGAGCGCGGTGCCGAAGGCGCCGGGGCCGGCCGCCAGCGTCGACGCGGTGGCCAGCGGCTTGAGCGTGGTGGTGTCCAGGCGCGTCACCGTGCCCAGGCTGCTGTCGGAGACATAGAAGCTCTTGCCGTCGGGCGCGAAGACGATGTTGCGCGGCGTGACGTAGCCGCGCAGCACACCGCGCACGGCGCCGGTGACCAGGTCGTAGACGATGACATCGGGCCGTTCGCTGTAGGACACGACGGCCGTGGCCTCGTCGGGGCTCAGGGCCAGCGAGTTGTTGCGGATCTGGCCGTCGAAGGTGACGCGGGCCGGGGTTGCTTCGGCGGCGCCTGCGGGCAGGGTGGCCGTCACGAGGACGAAGGTGCTGCACAAGGCCAGCGCGGTGGTGCGGAAGAAGGTATTCATGGGATGTCTTTCGGAGAGTGTTGAGAAAAGAGGGAAAGGCTTGCTGTGGTGGACGAGGAGAGCCCGTGGTTTATTCCGTCGGGCCGTGAATTCGAGGCTTCAGCCGAGCAGGGCCGGTACCCAGCGGTTGATCAAGGCACCGCCGACGATGAGCCAGCCGAACAGGATCAGCGCCAGCAACAGCGGCTTGGCACCGGCCTTGCGGATGGCGCCGATGTGCGTGGACAGGCCGAGTGCGGCCATGGCCATGGCCAGCAGCGCGGTGTCGATCTCGGTGGTCACCGCCACCACCGAGGCCGGCAGCCACTGCAGCGAATTGAACAACACCACCGCGACGAAGCCGAAGGCGAACCAGGGCACGGCGAGCTTGCCTGGGGCCTGGCCCGTGGCGGCGGAAGTGTGGGCGTGGCGTTTGTCGTCACGTGCCAGCCAGGCCGACAACATCACCAGGAACGGCGCCAGCATCATCACCCGCACCATCTTCGCGATGACGGCCGAGTTGGCCGCGTCCGGGCCCACCGAACGCGCCGCGGCCACCACCTGGGCTACCTCGTGGATGGTCGAGCCGGCGTAGACGCCGAAGCCGTTGGCGCCACCCGGAATCAGCGCCCAGTGCTGGTTCAGCTCGAACAGCGCCGGGTACAGAAAGATCGCCAGCGTGCCGAACACCACCACCGTGGCCACCGCCACCGTGACCTGCTCGGCTCGCGCCTTGACCACCGGTTCGGCAGCCATCACCGCGGCGGCGCCGCAGATGGAGCTGCCGGCGCCGATCAGCATCGCCGTCTTGCGGTCCAGGCCCAACCAGCGCGTGCCGATGAAGCAGGCCAGCGCGAAGGTCGAGCCCAGCACCAGCGCGTCGATGGCGACGCCGGCGATGCCGACGTGGCCGATGTCCTGCACCGTCAGCCGCAGGCCGTACAGCACGACCCCCAGGCGCAGCAGGTTCTGCTTGGACACGTTGACGCCGGCACCGCTGGCCGCGGCCAGGCGCGGCACCAGCGGATAGACCGTGTTGCCCACCAGCATGCCCAACACGATGGCCAGCGTCAGCGCACTGAAGCCGTGGTCCTGCAGCCAGCCGATGTGGCCCAGCGCGATGCCGGTCGCGGCCAGGGCGCCGCTCAAGGCGAGGCCGGGCAGCAGGGCTGCCAACTGCAAGCGCAACCGCGCTGCCCGGTGGCCGGCTGACGGGCCAGGGCTGGCTTGTGAGGTCGACAGCGCGTGCATCACGCCAGCACCCAGATCAAGGCGATGCCGGCGCACAGCAGCACGGCCGCCATCGGCACTGCGACCGGCATCCAGCGCAGCACCTGCGGGTCG
Source organism: Rhizobacter sp. (assembly GCF_032229685.1). Classification (GTDB taxonomy): domain Bacteria; phylum Pseudomonadota; class Gammaproteobacteria; order Burkholderiales; family Burkholderiaceae_C; genus LMDS01. The sequence continues at coordinate 64,934 of NZ_JAVTWP010000030.1, forward strand.
ATGCTGCTGTCGGCGGCCAAGGTGGTCGAGACGGCATGGGCCACGTCGCGGGTCGGCCCCATGAAGCCCGCCACTGGCCGCCGGGCAGCAACCCATTGAAGGGCATGCAGTGCCTGTGGGGCCAGCGGGCCGGGTGCTGCGGGGCGTGGGGTTGTTCGTTCAAGGGTCAGCATGTCGGGCTCCAGATGCCGGTGGTGGCGCGGCGGGCCGCCGCCCCGTGATCGAGCGGCCAGGCAAATTTAGAGCTTGGCAATCAACCCGTCCAACGGGTTGTATGACTAAGATGTACCTGCGAAATCGATAACAACGGCAATCACCGTGGACGTGCTTCGACTCACCCTGCGTCAGCTGCAGATTTTTGTCGCCGTGGCGCGCAGCGGCAGCACCACGGCGGCCAGCGCTGAGATAGCGCTGTCGCAATCGGCCACCAGTTCGGCCGTCAACGAGCTGGAACGCCTGCTGTCGCTGCGCCTGTTCGACCGCGCCGGCAAACGCCTGCTGTTGAACGACAACGGCCGCGCGCTGTTGCCGCGGGCTTTGGCTTTGCTCGACGGCGCCGCAGGCATCGAGCAGATGTCGCGCGACGGCAGCGCGCAGGCGCAGTCGCTGCGCATCGGCGCCAGCACGACGATTGGCAACTACGTGTTGCCCAAGCTGCTCGCTGGCTTCATGGGGGCACAGCAGCCCGGCAGCGCCGCCGCCTGGCGGTCGAAGGTCGTTATCGGGAACACCGCCGCCATCTGCGATGCCGTGACCGCTTTCGAACTCGACGTGGGGCTGATCGAGGGGCCCAGCCACCAGCCGGAGCTGGTGGTCACCCCCTGGCTGCAAGACGAGATGGTGGTCGTGGCTGCGCCCGACAGTGCGCTGGCCCGGTCGAGTACGGCAGGCGAGCGCATTCCCCTGCGCACGCTGCGTGAGGCGGTCTGGCTGGTTCGCGAAACGGGCTCTGGCACGCGCGAGGCCACCGACCAGAGCTTGCTGCCCCACCTGCGTTCTTACCGGCGCAGCATCGAGCTAGGCAGTTCGGAAGCCATCCAGCGTGCCGCTCAGGAAGGGTTGGGGGTGGCTTGCCTGTCCGCCTGGGTAGTGAACGATGCGCTGGAAGCTGGACGTCTGTGCCGCGTCTCCACGACATTGCCGCGGCAGCTTCGGCAATGTCATCTGGTTGTGCATCGTGAGAAGCAGTCGACGCCCGCGTTGCTGGCGTTCATCGCCCAGGCAGATGCGACCGCTGGGGCTGCCCGCTAACGTCCCGGCCCCGCTTCGCATGTCGAAGGTTCAGCCCTCGGCGACACGCGATTACCCTTCAGCTAGCTAGGCGCCGACGCCCGCTCCGCCCACCTGCCCATTGATCGAAGCTTTGATGCAATGAGCTGGTCTGGGTAATCGACGTCCGCTTCCGGACGCACCACCCAACGGCTGCTTGTGGCCGGGTCGAGCCACAGGGAATCGCCGCTTAAGAGCCGGCTATGCGACACATTGCTGACATTGGTAGCGCCTGACTCAATGAAGAAGGCGCTGGCGAAGGCACGCACCCTGGGCGCTGAACACGGGTTGCCCACCGCGACGGCCGTGGACAACTCTGCGCAGGTGGCATGTGGACACGTGCATGGAAAGTGGGTGGCGGAAGCGGATCGGAAACTGTGGCGCGTTTGAATCGGAAACTCTGCCGCCGTTGGACCGGAATCGGTGGCGGAATTGATCGGAATACGCACGACTCGGGTCGCGCCAGTTTTTCGCCCAAAGTCATCGCTGCCCGGCGGGGGTTCCCGGCCTAAAGTTGTCAGGCCCGACACAGCCCAGGAGCCACGACATGCGTCAACCTCAGCCCGAAGTTCACGAGCAAGCCGCAGACGCTCAAGCCTCACCCTTCCTGCGAATCACGGGCGTCGTTCGATTAACCGGGTTGGGTCGCTCAACCATTTATCGACTGATGGCCGAGGACAAATTCCCGTCACCTGTGCGGCTGGCAAAACGTGCCATCGCCTGGCGCCGCGCTGACCTCGAGCGGTGGAGCGAAGGCCGTCCCACCGTTACTCACTGACGTGGACAGGTGCTGTTGCTCGATCTGCCTGACTCGCATCGACATCGCGCATTCGCCGTGCCAGTCACGCCGGCAACATCAGCTTCAACACGACGCCAATCAGCAGGAGCGCCACAACAATCCGCCCCCAGCGCCAGGTCGTGAACCGATAGCGGTGGTTGACCCACAACGCGCGATGAACTCGCCCGATGGCGCACAGGAGCGCCACGGCGACGACGACAGGCCCCACGATGCCAACCGGCCTCGGCACATGACTGAACCCGATGACCCACAGGAGTGGCCACGCAAGGGCGTCGATGGCCGCAAGCAGGCGCCGACCGGGCCAGTGAGGCGCGTCCGGTGGCGGTGCCCTTGCATACAGTAACCACATGATTCACTCCAATCAGGATGGAGCGACCAGGTTCAACCTGGCCGCTCGATCCTGTCACCCCGGTAGATGTCGCAGGGGCTCAGGCAGCCAGCGCTTGCCGGCCAATCGCGACGCTGCCTTGACCACCAGCACGTCCTTCTTCATGGCACCCATGCCGTCGTCGGCAAGCCCGGGACCGACTTCCCTGAGCGCCTGCACGATCTGGGCTTTGGGCACGTGGTTCAAGTAGCCCCGCGCTGTCGGTTCCCACCAGTCGGCCATGTCCAGTCCCACGGCTTCGACAAGCGCGTTCGCTTCACCCGCAGCACCCGTGCCCGGCAATGCGTTCAGCGTCGATGCTGCACAGAGCGCCAGCAGGTCCTGCACCTCGGCCTGCGGCAAGGCAATCAACCAGCACAGCCATTCGCGCGGCTGCTCGGGCAGTCGCTCCTTCCACGCCAGCTTGCTCGCCTCCAGCGCCTCCCAGGCAGGGCTTGGCTTGATGTCATCGGCGACTGCTTGCAGTGCGTGCGCCGACAATTGGGGCGTGATCTGCAACGCCGATCCGGGCCGCCGGAACTCGTCACCGAAAACCCGTTGTACGAAGACGTGCGCGAGCGCCGCGAGTGCCACCGGCGTGTTCCGGGCCAGCATGACCTGCAAGGCCACCGAGCGATGCGCCGACAGCCGGCGCATCAGGCTATCGCTGCAACCCGCAGCTTTGCGTTCGATCGCGACGGGGCTGGATGCACCGTCACCGGATGCTCCGCCGTGGCCGGGTTGCGTTGCTTTCGCCGCGCTCTTCTGCGACGACGCCAAGGCCTTTCGATCCGCCTCGCGGACGAGGCCCCGGATCACCTCTGCGTCGCCCTCGCGGTTGACCGTGACGATCACTCCCGAATGCGCCATCGTCTCCGGCACCCAGGCCTTCATGCCGTCGTTGATTGCCTTGCGGCGTGCCGCGATGTCCTGCTCTTCGAGGTCGATGCACTCGGCTTCCTCGGCCGCCCAGTCGGGCGCCGTTTCCAGCGCGTACATCTGTCGTTCGAGTTCGGTGCCACGGCGAGACAGTTCAACCAATTCGGCCCGCTCCTGCGGCGTCGGCGCGCGAATGCCGTGCTCGCAGGGTGTGAATTGCCGCAACGCGTGCGAATCCACTTCAACCCGAGCCTCCACCCAGGCCCAGCCCTCCTCGCGCACTAACGCCGCGATGGCTTCCAGCTTCTCGCCGGCCAGCCGTTGAACCAGTGCAGGGTCGGACAGGAACCGGCTCTTGTCGTCGTCGAACAGGTCGCGACGCACGACGCCACCGGCTTCCTCGTAGGCCTCGATGCCCACGAAGCGCACGAGCGCGTTGCCAGCAGCCTCGATCTCTCCGAGCGTCAGCGTGCGCCGCAGCGCAGCGGGCGCGCGGTCCCAGGGTTGCGCGTCGAACCACGCACCCTCCTGCGCCGAGTGATCGTCGCTCAGCGCCAAGGCCATCAACTGATCCAGGTTGATCCCGTCTTGCCGATAGAGCGCCAGCAGTTTCGGCGACACCGCCGAGAGTTTCAGGCGCCGCTGTACCGTCAGCGGCGAAACGCCGAAGCGCACGGCCACGTCCTCGACGCCCTTGCCCTCGTCGATAAGGGCCTTGAAGGCCTCGAATTCGTCGGCGGGATGCAGCGCCTCCCGGCCGCTGTTCTCCGCCATGCTAACTTCCAGAGCACGCTCGGATGGCACAAGCTCGCACAGCACCTCGTGGGTCTTGGGCAGTCGCCCCTGCTGCTGCAACAGCAACATCGCCCGACGCCGCCGTTCACCGGCAGCAACCGCGAACTTGAGCCTGCGTGCCCCGCCGCGACCGACCATCTGCTCGGTGACAACCAGGTTGTGCAGCAACCCCTGCGAGTCGATCAGCGCCGCCAACTCCTCGACTTGTCCTGTCGTATGACGCCGCACGTTGTGCGGTGAAGGCACGAGGCTCGACAACGGCACCGACAGCAATTCCTTCGTGTGTTCCATGATGATGAACTCCAATCGTTGAAGACAGTTCCCGGGTTCCACGCGAGGCAGCGCTACGGCGGAAGGCCCGGCCACGGAAGTCCATAGCCGCCGAACAACGCGGCAACGATTTGGAAATGCCGTGATGTCGGGCCGTCCTCGTCGATGTCATTTCGCCTCTGCATGTCGCCCTTCCTTCCGGCTCCGAAGACCACCTGCCCTAATTTCCGAGGGAGCCGTTCGTGGCTGTTGATCCCTCGGCGTCGGGTGTGTTGTTGAGCTGATGTCTGCCCCGCATTCGTCGGTCGCCGTGCGAGACCGAGAGCGCCGCGGTGAAGCGCGGGCGCAAGGGCACCGTGGAATAAATGGAAGGGGCCCGCGACAGCGGGAAGGCGACCGTTTATGCCGCGAAAGGTCCTTGCGCCCGAGCGCGCGGCGCTACGGTTCGCACCGGAGGCGGCAGACGGATGCGGGGCCGCTCAACGATGCCGGCGAGCGATGCGGCCGCTCGCGGCAGCGGGCGGCCGATGCCCCAGTGCCGCGGGTGCGGCACTCACGCTTCAAAGTGCGAAGCCAAGCAATTCAGCTCGGGGCAGACTTTCGGATCGAACGCCATGCGACTACAAATCGCTACGACTGCTCACGCACGGGTGGCGCAAAATCTCAGACGCCAGACTGTCACCACCAGAGCGCTTGGATGTTGATACTCCGTTGCCCTCGCTGCGAACACAGGCACGAAGACGAGTTCGACGTGCTCGAAATAGACGCGCTTTGCTCAATGAAGTGCGAAGGCTGCCGGAACACATTCTGGTTTGCAGTCATGGAGTGCCATCGATGTGGTGACGAAGAGGCCTTCGAGTGGCCGAGCACCTTGTCGGAAGATGCGCTAAGCCTGCTCGTCTGCAGGGCGTGCTGCAGAACCTTCCGGTATCACGAACACCCGTCCGATCAAGAGATCGCGACACGGATGTGACGGGCCCAACAACCCTCGATCGCGGACCTTGCTTGGTGCCCACTATCGCACTTGAGTTCGCGCAGTACTGGGGCCGGGGCCGGGGATGGATTTCACGTCAAAGGCCAGTACGACTCGCGAGATCGCGAGCCACCTCACTCAAGCTCTCTCGTGCAAGCGACGTAACTGCGATGACTCGACTGTCAAGGCTCTTGCCGAACGAGCGTGCAGTCGACCTGGCGTAGCACGGGTCATAGTGTTTCGTCATCACCCGCTCGAATAACTCATCGACTCGGCCACCTGCGGCGAGCGTCTGCCAGAGGGCAAGCTCTTCGCCGCCGACGAGAGGCTTCAACGGCTCGAGCATCTTCACCATCGCGACGGGGTCTTGTGCGAGGTCCGCATAGTCCTCGCGCCATAGCTGAATCCGCTCGGTCATGGGCGCCGAGACAAGAATCGGTACAGTTTTGTGCATCGCCTTTTGCAATGCATCGGGAATCTGGACTTTGCCGATCTTCTTTGATTCGGCCTCAATCCAGATCGGACGAGCGCTATCGAACTTTCGCATTGCATCCAGGAGCAAAGAGTCAAAGGTCTTCTGTGACGGCTGCCGAACCCCTGGAATTTCCCCGATCAATGAACCTCGATGCCTGGCAAGGCCCTCCAAGTCGAGCGACTGTTCTCCCGCTTGTCCGAGCGCCTGCAACAGTCGCGTCTTCCCGCACCCCGTCGAGCCTGACAGAACGCGGAACTCGAATCGCTCCGCCAGAACGTCCAAGCTGGCGCGGACCCAACGTCGATAGCTCTTCCATCCCCCAGCGAGAACGTCGACCTCGAACCCGATCGTGCGGAGCGTGTCCGCCCAGAGCTTGCTGCGCTTGCCACCACGGAAGCAGTAGACCAGCATGCGATCGTCTTTGCCGTACTTCGTGACCAGCGGCCGGATGTATCGGGCCATGTTCTGAAGCGAATACTCAACGCCGATGAGGTAGGCCGCGTGGGGATCTTCCTTGTGCTTGATCCCTACCTCGGCGTACTCCAAGTCATCCACGACCGGAAGGTTCACGGCGCCGGGAATGTGGTCCTCTTCGTACTCGCGCGGAGATCGCGCGTCAATCACCATTGCGTAGGCACCGAAGTCGCGAACCGCCAGCTGCGATGGGTGCGGCAGTGGCTTCACTTCCAGGTCATTCGATGGTTGATCTTTCATCGGTAACACGGTGTTTCGTTCTGCTGAAAAACATCCCGAATTCGTCGCGCGGTCTGACAGCGAGCACGGCTAGATTGCGATCTAGCGCCAGGGTTAGAGTTATCGAGGAACCGCCAAGCCGCCAGCCACTGCGTCTGTCTCAGTCTGGTTGGATTTCGGCTCACCGAGGACCTAAGCTTCGGGGTTGTCGCAGGAAGTTGTCAACCGGCGCTTGCGTGAAATCGCCCTCCCGTTACTTGACGATGTCTTTGTCGATGATGCACTGATCTACATGGCGGCGTCGCACGATGGTCGTCGGTACCCGAACTCTTCATGGGAGGCACGGCAGAGGGGCTCGTCCGCTTCAAACAAGACACAAGCCAGACCCCCTCAAGTGTTGGCAGTCATGGGAAGGCCGCATCAATCCCCGCGTTTCGGAAGCGACGTCCAATCGAATGTGACCGTTGCCATGGGAAGGAGAGTCGGTCCGTTCGAGGGGGTCGACTTCGATCTCTCCAAGCGGGATGACGGCGTGTTTATGCGCCGCAGCAGCCGTGACACGCAGCCGGCGCTGGTCGAGCATTTCATACTTTTCAGCACTTTCGATGACCTCACATCATGGCTGGACGAGGATCCGGTCGTGCGAGAGCGGCCATTTCTGCAGGACCAGTTAAAGAGGCTAGCCCGTGAACTCTTCGACCCCCCTTGCTGACGCGGCGGGCGACATTGGGAGATTGTTCGACTCGCCTGCTTTTGCGGACAGAGTAGCCGGAAAGATTGCGCTGATCTCCTCCATGCCAGATCCTGGTGAGGCCTGCGCCCTGCTAAAGAACATTGCTGGTGAGCTGGGCTGCGAGAGTTCGGCCTTCGCGACCTTTCTTCAGAATGACCCTTGGCATCAAACGTATCGGTTCCTCCTGGCCTGCCATCCCGGCTGGTGCGCCCAGTACCAGCGCCTTGCATGGTTCGCCGACGACCCTTGGCTCCTTTATGCCCGCGCCAATTCGAGTCCTGCGAGAGACGTAGACATTCCGTGCCGCACCGCCAAACAGTTCGAGATCGTCGCGTTGGCGAGACGCTTCGACGTTCAGTCTGCGCTCGTCGTCCCCGCGCCCGCATCTGGCGGGCTGACCCGACTCGGCGTTCTCATGCTTGGCTCTTCCAAGCCCGGACATTTTGACAATGCCCACTTCGCCAAACTGAAGATTCTGGCGCGGTCGGTGTCCTTCGAGTTCCTTGATTGGTACACAGCATTCGTCAGAGAAGAGTTGCGCCGAACATGCAAGCTGACTGACATCGACATCGAACTGCTCAAGCTCGAGAGAGCCGGCCTGTCGAGCAAGGAAATCTTTCGGTCCACTGGCATTTCTGCTGTGTCCGTTGACTCGCGATTTCAGCGAATCATCGCCCGCTTGAAGGTTTCGAATCGCCGTGCCGCGTCTCAGCTTGCTGCCGAATACGGGCTCATCTAGATCAACGCAGACTTCTGCTCCACGCCATGTTTTCAAACCTTGTCCTCGTCGGCTACTTCGTTGTGCTGCTCCCGCCCGTCGTGCTGGTCACAAGCATTCAAGCCGGCTACCCGTGGGCAACCTTTGTACTCTTCGTCGCCGCATCCCCAATCACGAGGTTCATCTTCGGCACCTACCGATCTCGTGCGCTTCGCGTGAGCGAGCGAGCAACCTCGATCCTTTTTGCACTGCCTTCGGTGTACTTGTGTGTGCTGGCGCTCTGCTTGCCGATCGCTGCGGTCCAGTTGGGCAATGCCAAGGTCGCTGGTGGCTTTGGGATCGCTGGTTTCGCATTAAGCCTGTGGACCGTGATGATGTTCGGCACCTTCCCGGCGCACGAGATGCTCCATCGCAGGAGCAGGGCCGCCGCCTTGGCCGGCTCGGCCATCGCCGGAATCTGCGGCTACCCCATCCTGGGTCTTGAGCACAGGGTCCATCATGCCCGGCCGGGCGATACCCATTACCCAGAATGGGCGCGCGTCACCGAATCGGTCTGGCATTTCGCCCGGCGCCGGATGGTTGCTTCGGTCATAGCTGCTGTTGATGGTGACCACGCGATGCGCGCGTCGGGCGTGTGGCCGGCATTCGTGCGCCCCCTGCCTGTCGGCGTCTTGGCGACGGTGGTCACCGCTTCAATCTTCTTCGTCGCCTCCGGGGTGCAGGGGCTTGTCGTCTACTCCTGCGTGGCCGTCTCGGTGTTCTTCTCGATGCAGGTGATGACCTATGTGCAGCACTGGGGGCTCGGTGAGGACAGCATGCGCGACGCAAGCACGCGAGAACTGGCCTGGGAGGATGACTGCCTCATGCAGGCGTGGATCACCATGAACAACTCGTTCCACATGGCACATCATCGCGCGGCAGAGGTACCGTACTTCTTCGTTCAGCCTTCGCCTAACGCACCTCGCCAACCAGGCTGCTACGTTGTCATGCTCCATGCATGCCTCGTCCCCGCCGTGTGGAGGCGTCTCATGCTTCCCGTGTTGGATGCGTTCGCGAATGGGCGGTCGAGTGTGTGCGACCCTGGCCGGCGAGTGCTTTGCATCACTCCGTCGCGGCGACTCCCGAATTCATCCCCGACGCAGCCAGGCGACTCGAAGACGACGCGATGAAAACGATAAGAGCCCTGGGATACACCGCGATCTTTCTCCCGCCAACGCTTCTCGCAGTCGGCCACGCCTTTCAGTTCTATCTGCTTCTGCCTCTGTGTTTCTTCGTAGCCTTTCCGTTACTCCGCCTCGCAGTTGGTTCGGTTCCCCCGGGCGAAACAGCAGACTGGTCGGACTCTGAGCGCAAGCTGTTGGATTGGCTGCCGCGAATCTATGCACTGCTGTTCGTGGTCACGATGGCCTGGGTGCTCTTTGTCGTCGGGTTTCAGCGCCCGCATTCATTCTCGGACCGCGCGCAGTTCGTTCTCGCAACACTGGTCCTTGGTGGGCTCGCAGAATGTGTTGCTCACGACCTCGGGCATCGGCGTGGTAACTGGGACAGGCGCACTGCGCATTTGATCAGCGCGGTGGCAGGCTACCCGTTTTTCATCTTTGAACACTGGGCCCATCACGCACACGCTCGCGACACCGTGTCCGCACATTGCCCTAAAGCCACCGAAAGTGTCTGGGCCTATGTTCTGCGCCGAGGCTGGATTGCCCCAATTGAGGCGGTCAGACTCAACGCCAACCTCTCTCGAAGCCGCGGCGATCACTCGATCCTCGACGACCTTCGTTTCTACATCGCCTTGACAGCTCTTCTCTGGGGCGCGTTCGCCCTGGTCGGCCGCCTCTACGGGTTCTGTCTCTATGCGGTCTTGGTACTTGGCGTTCCGTTTTTGCTCAACACAATCACGTACATCCAGCACTGGGGACTCGGCGACGATTCTCCAGCAGCAAAGTTAGGCGGCATCAGTCAGGTCGGATGGGATGACACCGCACGGTTTCAATCGTGGCTCATCTTGGGAATATCGTTCCACCATCAACACCATCAAGATGCCGCGCGCCCTTACTACACGTACGGGCCAACTGCGGGCGCTCCTGCGCTTCCCGCCGAGTACGCGATCCTTGTGCCTCTTTGTCTCGTGCCGCCTCTCTGGCGGCGAGTCATGAATCCGGTGCTAGCCGCGTGGACGTCCGCGCATGCCAACGCGCACTATCGATCGGGCTCGGACGGACAGAGCGAATAGACGTGCGCAATTCAGGTCATCGTATTTCGGGCGCCTCAACTGATCGCGACGAGTGGTTGAACGCGACCGCGAGCTGTCCCAGAGCATCTAAATGCTTGCCTGACCAGCACGCGCGCTCCCCGGCCTGCAGGCAAATCGACGGTACCTGATACCCTCTCTGGGCACGCGCACTGCCGTTCACGATCCGTGCCAGCGAAGCACGTCTACGCCCACGTCCTGCACCGAATCATCACCGTGCCCAAACCCGCAAGCGCTCTTCGTGGCCGGCGGTTCGTCCATCGGCGGTAGCCCCAACCGGGAGTGATGGTGAAGCCACGATTTGATGGTTCTTGAGCCTAAGTCATCGCGTGAAGCGATGGATCGGGAACCTAAAGTTTCGACATGGCGTGCTGTGGGCTGAAGCCCCTTCAGCGCCGCCTTCGAAAGGACCCTCATGAACAACTTCATCACCTTGGACTTGGCTGCGAACGCGGCCAAGCGTAGCAACGTGATTCGATGCGTGTGGCTGTTGGCCATGCTCGTCACGCTGGCCGATTTCCCACCGCTGGCGCGTGCCGCCGACGGCTGCAAGGTGCTGTTGTGCTTTGCCGCACCGAGCTGGCGCGACATTACCCAATGCGTGCCAACCATCCACGAGGTGCTGCACGATCTGGAACGCGGCAAGCCCTTCCCCTCTTGCGGAATGTCGGGCCCGGCGAACAGTGCCACGCATCAATGGTCCAGTGCGCCGTCCTACTGCCCGCCCCAGTACACCCGGGTCGTCGATGGCGAGAGCGGGCCGATCTACACCTGCGACTACTCAGGGGCTGTCGCCGTGAACATCGAAGGTGTCCCTTGGGCACGCACTTGGTGGAGCTTCGCCGGAGACACGGTCACCGAGTTCACGCCGGCAGCAAAGGCCCAGCTCGGCACGTGGAACACCAAATTCGACGACGACTACGTCACCTGGCTTGCATCGTTGCCGCCGCCGACCCCGCCCTGCCCGACCTGCTGAGGCCAGCATGGACGCCACCACTCTCTCCGCCCTGGCGATGGCGTGCGCTCCGCTGGTGCACGCGAGCACGACGCAAGCGCTCGTCGCCGTCGAAAGCAGCTTCAACCCGCACGCCATCGGTGTGGTCGGCGGCGCGCTCGACCGGCAACCTCGGAACCTTGCCGAAGCGCTGGCGACTGCGAGCCACCTGCAAGCCAACGGCTGGAACTTCAGCGTAGGGCTGGCCCAGATCAATCTGCGCAATTTCGAGCGACTGGGGCTGAACGCCAACACGGCCTTCGATCCTTGCGAGAACCTGCGGGCGATGCAGAAGGTGCTGGCCGAATGCTTCGAGCGCTCATCACAGAAAGCGCTTCCGCAGCCGGCACTCCGGCAAGCCCTGTCCTGCTACTACAGCGGCAACTTCGTCACTGGGTTCCGCCACGGCTACGTGCAACGAATCGCGCTTGCCGTACCGCAAGAGCGCCGGCCCAGCGGCGTCCCACCCTGAGCGGATCGCGATGAAGACTCCAGCGCGATTTCTCCAAGGCCCCATCGAGGTACTGACCATGCACCCCACTGCTCACCTTTCGATTCCGAAGCGCATCAACCCCGCGTCCATCGGGATGGCGCTGGCGTTGCTCATGCCGCGGTTCGCCTTCGCCCAGGGCTTCGACAAGATCAACACCACGGTCACCAACGTCAACACCATCCTGGTGACGATCTCGATCGCGGTGGTCACCATCGCGATCATCTGGGCCGGCTTCAAGATGATCTTTCAAGGCGCCCGCCTGGCCGATGTCGCCAATGTGCTGATCGGTGGCACCTTGGTTGGTGGCGCCGCGGCGTTCGCCAGCTACATCGTCGCCTGACTGGCAACGGGGAACCGGACCATGCAAGCCGAAGCCATCTATAAGGGCGCCACGCGGCCCGCCATGAAGCTGGGCATACCCCTGGTGCCGCTGGTCATCCTCTTCGGCGCGGGGATGCTGCTGATCATGTGGGGCGGCATCCTGGTGAGCTGGTGGATCGCCTTGGCCGTGCTGCTGGCCTTCTTGCCGGCACTGCTGTGGATGCGCTTCGTCACTAGCAAAGACGACCAGCGGTTCCGGCAGATGTTCGTCGCCATGAAGTTGCGCCTGCACGACCGCAATCGCCGCTTCTGGCACGCGCGCAGCTATGCACCCACACTCTACCGGGGAGCCCGTGAAGCTTGGCATGTCTAAGGCCTCAGGCTCAGTCGAGCCGTCCGTCCGCGCTGACGTTCGGCCTCGGCACTGGGCGCAGGCGAAGGCCGAGAACCCGCTCGCGCGGTTCGTGCCTTTTTCGTCGCTGGTCAGTCCGAACGACGTGATCACGCGCGGCGGCGACTACCTGCGGGTCTGGCGGCTCGATGGCGTGCCATTCGAATGCTCGGACGAGCACCTGATCGCCGAGCGGCATGAGGCGTTGTGCAGCCTCTTGCGCAACCTCGCAGGGGGGCAATGGGCCGTGTGGACTCACCGCCTGCACCGCGTCGTCGGAGATGCGCTTCAGGAACCAATCGAGCTGGGTTTCGCGCGCGATCTCTCCATGGCGTATCACGCCAAGCTCGGCGAGCGCCGCATGATGAGCAATGAGCTGTACCTGACGCTCGTCTACCGGCCCAACGCCTCGCGCATGAGCCGCGCGCTGCAATCGACGCAGCGCACGCGAGCCAACATTGCCGATGCGCAGGCCGATGCGTTGCGGGTGATGGAAGAGCGTTCGGCGCTGGTTGGGCGCGTGTTGCGAGGGTTCGGGCCGCAGTTGCTCGGGATGCGCGAGGAACGTGGACGCAGCTACTCCGAAGTCGCCGAGTTTTTTGGCTACCTGGTCAACGGATGCTGGCGCGCGATTCCGTCAGCAGCCGGCGCGCTGTATCGCACGCTGACGACGGCACGCCTCTCCTTCGGCGGCGACAAGCTCGAGCTGCGTCACGGGGACGCGCGCCGATACGCCGCTCTGGTGGACATCAAGGAATACGCTGACGCGGTGGAGCCTGGCATCTTGAACTCGTTGCTCTACGAAGCCAGCGAGTTCATCGAAACGCAGAGCTTCTCGATCCTGCCTCGTCGCGAAGCCATGCGCTCGCTTGAACTGCAACGCGACCAGCTCATCGCCAGCGATGACGTGGTCGAGACGCAGGTCGCCGAAATGGACGTGGCACTCAACGAGCTCGGAGACGGCCAGTTCTGCATGGGCGAGTACCACTACAGCCTGGTTGTGTTCGGTGACGACGTGGCCGATGCCGGGCGACGCGCGGCACAAGCCATCGGCGCGGTGGGCGAAGCGTCGAGCCTGCAAATGTCGCCTGTCGATCTGGTGGCCGATGCTGCTTGGTTCGCGCAGATGCCGGGCAACTGGCAGTGGCGGCCCCGGGATGCGAAGCTCTCGTCGCGAGCGTTCGCCGCCCTGGCCAGCGGCCACAACTTCGCACGCGGCAAGCGCGACGGCAACCCCTGGGGCGAGGCGCTGGCCCTGCTGCGCACGCCGTCGGGCCAGCCCTTCTATCTGAACCTGCACAGCAGCCCCGAAGGCGAAGACTCGGGCGACAAGAAGCTGCCGGGCAACACGCTGATCATCGGTTCGACCGGCGTCGGCAAGACGACGTTGGAAATGTTCCTGCTGACACTCACGCGGAAATGGCAACCGGCGCCGAGGCTCGTGCTGTTCGACCTGGACCGCGGCTGCGAGATCGCCATCCGAGCCCTCGGTGGACGCTACTTCACCCTCGAAGCCGGCAAGCCCACCGGCTGCAACCCGCTGCAACGCGAGCCCACGCCGGCCCGCATCCAGTTCTGGGAGCAACTGATCCGCACCTGCATCGCCACACCGGCCATGCCGCTGCTGCCATCCGACGAGCGCGCGATTGCTGACGCCGTGAAGGCGGTCGCAATGATGCCGGCCAGCCTGCGCCGCTTCTCCACGGTGCGGCAGAACCTGCCCAAGTCGGGCGAGAACAGCCTCTTCGAGCGGCTCGGCCGCTGGTGCCAGGGCGGCGCGCTCGGGTGGGTCTTCGACCAGGCCGACGACCGACTGCTCGATCTTCACGCTGCGTCGGTGATCGGCTTCGACACGACCGAGTTCCTTGACCTGCCCGAGGTGCGCACGCCGGTGATGATGTACCTGCTGCAGGTGATGGAAGAGCTGGTCAACGGCGAACGGCTGATCTACGTGATCTCCGAGTTCTGGAAGGCGCTCGATCACGAGATCTTCAGCGACTTCGCCAAGCAGAAGCAGAAGACGATCCGAAAGCAGAACGGCCTGGGCATCTTCGACACTCAGAGCCCATCCGACGTGCTGCGACACCCCATCGGCCGAACCATGGTCGAGCAGAGCGTGACGAAGATGTTCCTCGCCAACCCCGAAGCGGTGCGCGAGGAATACGTTGACGGTTTCGGGCTCAGCGAAGCCGAGTTCGAGATCGTCCGCAGCCTTGGCGCGCAGGGCGGCCGGCGCTTCCTTGTGAAGCAAGGCCACTCCAGCGCGATCTGCGAACTCGACCTGGCAGGCCTGAGCGATTTCGTGACCGTGTTGTCGGCCACGACCGACAACGTTGCACTGCTCGACAGCGTGCGCGAACGGCATGGTGACGATCCGTTTCAATGGCTTCCCGTTCTCCTTCGCGAGGTTCAGGATCGCAAGACCCGAACCTCAAGGAGAGCCGCATGAAGATCGTTCAATCACTCCTCGTCTGCGTCGCAATGGCCGTCGCCTCAACGGCGTCGATTGCGCAATTCGTCAAGGGCAACGAGGCCGTCAAGGTCATGCCCGACGGGAGCAAGCGTGTCGAGACACCGCCCACGACGGGAGCACTCCTTGCGAAGCCGTGCCCGGCAGCTCAGCCGGCTTGCTCTGGGGGCGGCTGGAAGATGGTCGAAACAGCGGATGGATTGGCTGAGTGCACGGAAATCTATGCCCGCCCGGGCACGTGCCGCGCGTCGACGTACGGCACTCAGAAGCTCTCGCGACTGTGGATCGTCCAGAAGGGTTCGCAGTGGATGCACTGCCAATACCCAGACATGTCCAGCAAGTGCGTCAGCGTCAAAAGCCTGCCTTTCAGCGCAGTGCAATAAGTTGGAGCGGAAAGATGTTTACCTGGGTCGGCGCGCAGTTCAATTCGATTCTCAGCACTTACGTGCTGGGCGTCGTTTCCGCGCTCATGACCGCCATCGCTCCGATCGCACTCACTGCAATGACGCTCTGGGTCGCGTTGTACGGCTGGGCAGTGCTTCGCAACGAGGTATCGGAGACCGTGCCGACCTTTCTGTGGAAGGTCTTCAAGATCGGGCTGGTTCTCGCGTTCGCGCTCCAAGCGGGCTTCTACATCTCTAACGTCTCGGATACGGCCGACGCGCTCGCCTCGGGTGTGGCGGCGACGTTCTTGCCTGCGGCTGCGAATCCGCTGACGGTCTCGTCGCCTTATGCCATGTTGGACGCGTTCAACGACCAGGCGAGCTTGCTGGTGCTTGATCTGCTGAAGGATGCCGGCATCACGCGCCTCGACCTTCTGCTGGCTGCGGTGGTGTGCTCGATCGGCAACGTCGTATTCCTGTGCATTGCACTCTTTGTCGTGACGTTGGCGAAGTTGTTTCTCACGTTCGTGATCGCCATCGGCCCGATATTCATCTTGTCCTTGGCGTGGCGCCCAACGGCCCGATTCTTCGATAGCTGGCTGTCGATGGTGCTGAACTCCGTCGTTCTCACATGGTTCGCGTTCTTTGCGCTCGGGCTGAGCGTCTACATGGGTCAAGCCATGGTCCAGGTCGTCCAGTCACAGGGCGGCTTTCAAGGGCCGACGTTCAACGTGGTCGGCGAGAGCCTTCGCTACTGCGTCGTCATGATCCTGATGGCCATCATCTGCTTCCAGGCCCCGAGCCTTGCCTCCGCCTTAACTGGCGGTGCTGCGATCCAGCAAGGCATCCAGATGGTCCAGAACGCGATGATGGTCGCCGGCCTGCGCTCAGCGTCGGCGGCCAGGGGCGCCGGTCCCGCCGCAGCGGGCGGTGTCGTTCGCGCCGGGGCCGGCATCCCTCACGCAGCAGGCCGCGCCACCGGCGCGATGGCCGTCGCCGGAGCCCGCTTCGCAGGAACCATGGCCACCGGCGCCGGCGCCATGGCTCGACAAGGCTACGGGGTCGCCCGAGCCGCCGCCTACAAGCTCGCCGCACTGCGCGCGCGAGCGTAGATCAACCCACCAAGGAGCGTCGAAATGCACACACGTCTCAAAGTCGCTGCCGCCGTACTCATTGCCTTCGGCGCTAGTAACGCCCGCGCATCTGGCATCCCCGTCGTCGACATTGCGAACCTTGTCCAGACCCTGCTGCAGGTCCTCAACGACATCACGGAGATCAGCAATCAGGTACAGCAGATCAAGCAGTTGCAGACTCAGGTCGACAGCATCAACGGCATCCGCAACCTGGGTCAGGTGTTCAACAACCCGATGTTGAAGAACTACGTGCCTGCCGAGGCCTACACCTACCTCAACGCGGTCAACACCTCCGGTTATTCGGGGCTCAACGCCACCGCCAAGACGTTGCGTGACGTCGGAATGGTCTACAACTGCATGGACCTCGCTGGCGGCGCTCGAACGGACTGCCAGGCGGCACTCGCCCAGCCATATCAGCAGAAAGGCCTGTTGCAAGACGCGATGAAGTCCGCTTCCGGGCGTCTGTCGCAGATCAATGCGCTGATGGACCAGATCAACGGCACCAGCGACCAGAAGGCCATCCAGGAGATTCAGGCGCGCATCGGCGCCGAGAACGCGCTGCTTGCGCACGAAGTGTCGCAGGTGCAGATGCTGCAAGGCATGGCCGACAGCGAGGAGCGCATCGCCCGCTCCCGCGAACGTGAGCGCCAGTACCAGATGCTCGGCCGCACCGGCAGGATCGCCGACTACCTTCCCTGATCGGACCACCCATGAACGCCGTGCTCAACCCGGGCAGAGCCGCTGCATTGCCTGATCGCAGCCGCGCCACTGCCGAAGCGAACGAATCTGCCCACCTCGGTGCCAATCGGGCGTGGGAGATTGATCGGGCGGTGATGCTGGAACGCTCGGAGCGTCGCGCCTGGTGGGTCGCCATCGCCGGGTTGATGCTCGGCCTGATCGGCATCGCTGCTGTCTTTGTGCAGGGGCCGTTGCGTCGCGTGGTCGAGATACCGATCGTCGTCGACCGGGTGACCGGCGAGGCAACGATTCAGCAGCGCCTCGATGTCGAAACGATCCCGCCGATGGAGGCGCTGGACAAGCACAACCTGGCGATCTTCGTTCGGGCACGAGAGGCCTACAGCTGGATGTTCCTGCAACGCGATTTTGACCAGGTCGCACGCATGGCAGTGCCCGGCGTGTTCATCGACTACAACCGCCAGTTCGAAGGCGACGGAGCGCTGCAGAAAAAACTGGGTGCCAGCGAGGACTGGCGCATCAACGTGGTGGGCGTGCGCCTGGCGGCGTCAGGCCGCAGCGGCAACCGCGGTGAAGCAACGGTCACCTACGACAAGGTCGTGCGCCTCACCGACCGCAACCTGCCGGATGTGACGACGCGGCACGTCGCCAGCGTCGTCTTCCAGTACCAGCCCAAGGTACTGGCCAAGGAGCGCGACCGACTGGAGAACCCTTTCGGGTTCGTCGTCATGGCCTACCGCTCCGACCCCGAGATCAACACCGCCGCTCCGGGCGCGAAGCCATGAAGCGCATCGCACTGTTCGCCATTGCCGTGGCCGGTGCGCTCTCAGCGTCGGCCGCGAGTTCGGCCGACATCTCGGGCGTGGACCCTCGCTTGCGCGAAGTGCAATACGACCCGCGAGCGGTGGTGAGCGTGCCGGTCAAGCGCGGTGTCGTGACGCTCGTCGTGCTCGATGCCGACGAGTCCATCACCGAAGTGGCCGCCGGGCTCGGTGGCGATTGCGCCAAGCCCGATGCGGCTTGGTGCGTCGCCGCGCAGCCTGGCGGGCGAAACCTGTTCGTCAAGGCGAAGAGCACGGCAGGTGCGCCGAACAACCTCGCCGTCGTCACCGACCGACGCACGCACTCGTTTCGATTCGTCGTGCTCGCGGACAACGACCCGAAGTCGCCGGTTTATCGGCTGGTGGTGAAGGCACCTGCAGTTGCAGGTCCGACGGCGGGACGGCTCGCCCTTCGAGATACAACGCCGCTAGTGGCCCTGCCCGCTGTGCCGCCTCCACCTTCGCCGCAGGAAGTGATCGCAGAGCGGCTGCAGGCCAAGCCGCTGGTGATGAACTCGCACTACTCGATCGCCGAGGGCAAAGGCTCCGAAGACATCGTGCCGACTCTGGTCTTCGACGATGGCCGCTTCACCTACATCCGGTTCCCCGGTAATCGGGAAGTGCCTGCCGTGTTCCATGTGCTCGGTGACGGCAGCGAGACGCTGGTCAACGCCCGCATGGAAGAAGACCTGTTGGTGGTCGATCGCGTCAGCCGTCGGCTAATGCTGCGTTCCGGCTCGGCCGTGGTCGGGGTGTGGAACGAAGCCTTCGATCTGGATGGTGTACCTCCGGACGGCGGCACCACGGTGCCTGGCGTCCAGCGCGTTCTGAAGGCCGAAGCTCGTGACTCACAGGCCGGACGGCGCTTGGGAGCATCGCAGTGAACGAACGTTCCGAACGGCGCGAGGAATCCAGCATGGGATCTGGCACGAGCGCTGAGGGCGACGGCAACACGATTGCCCCGCTGCCCGGCGAGTCCGGCATCCCCAACGTCGCCGAGCGGTCGCGCACCCCGATGTCGAAGAAGGGTCTGCTGGCGGTTGGGCTGTTGATCCTCTCGCTTGTGGCGGTGTCGGCCTTCTCGATTCAGCGCTTCGCGTCCAGCGGGAAGAAGGCAGACGACGGCGAGTCCAAGCGCGTGGGCGACCGGCCGACGGCTGCGACGGCCGAACCCCGCAGGCTCGACATGACCGCAGTCGCCGCCTCGTCTCCACGCATTCCAGCTTTGGTGCCGGCGGCACAAGAAGTTGCCGAGCCGATCGG
The DNA here is from genome assembly GCF_032229685.1 of Rhizobacter sp. Taxonomy (GTDB): domain Bacteria; phylum Pseudomonadota; class Gammaproteobacteria; order Burkholderiales; family Burkholderiaceae_C; genus LMDS01. The sequence goes on from NZ_JAVTWP010000030.1 coordinate 84,121, forward strand.
CGTGCGGCGCACCGGCCGGGGCGCGCCTGCGGCCGGTGGTCCGAAGCCCACCCTTCCGGAGGACGCGCCCGCCTTGTTGGTGACCACTCGACCGGGTGCCGGGCTAACCAGTACGCTTGGCACCGGGCGCACTGATCCCGCGGCCATGCGTACTGGCGCGGGTCGAGTCCAGGAACAAGAGGTCGACCCGAACGATCCGATCGCAGCCACGACGCGCAATCTGCAGGGCTATCAACAGCAGTTGCAAGGTCTGCTCGACACGCTGACCCGAAGTACAGCGATGGCCACCGGGCAGTCTCCGATTGCAGCCCCCACAGGAGCGACATCCTTCAGTGTGCCCCCGTCCGGCGGCCCCACGACGGGTGCCGTTCCCTCGCAAGGGGGTGGCCTATTCGGGGGACAACTTCAAGGCTCGGCCACGCCGCGCGTCGCTGCCACGATGCTCGGCAACCGCAGCCTGACCCTGCCGAAGGGCACGGCCTTCACCTGCGCCCTGAAGACGAAGGTCATCAGCGCCACGTCTGGCTTCGTCAGCTGCCAGGTCCAGCGCAACGTCTTCAGCGACGACGGCCGCGTACTGTTGGTCGAGCGCGGTTCGCACATGGACGGCGAGTACCGCATCGCCTCGGTGCGTCCGGGCACGGTGCGGATCCCGGTGCTGTGGACGCGCATCCGCACGCCGAACGGCGTGACCGTGGACATTGACTCACCGGGCACCGGCCCGCTCGGCGAGTCCGGCATCGACGGCTACGTCGACAACCGCTGGTTCGAGCGCATCGGCGCGGCGATGCTGCTCTCGCTGATCGACGATTCGGTCAAGCTGGTCATCCAGAACCAGGCTTCTCTGTCAAACGCGGACACACAGGCCAACACGGTCGTGCTGCCCTCGACCACAGCGAACACCAGCAAGCTCGCCGAGAAGGTGCTGGACAGCACGATCAACATTCCGCCGCTGATCTACCAAAACCAGGGCGGCATCGTCGGCATCTACGTCGCGCGCGACGTGGACTTTTCATCGGTTTACGAACTGAAGCCGGTTGCTCGGTGAGAACCGCGATGAATGCCGCCGCTCAAGATCACGGCATCGCCGCCGAAGGCTGGTGCGGCGATGCCACCTCGGTCGTCGAATTTCTGCGCCCCTTGCGCGACCGGCTCGATGCACCGGGCGTACTGGAGGTCTGCGTCAACCGGCCCGGCGAACTGCTCATCGAGACCGTGCGCGGATGGCAAGTGGCGTCAGCCCCGGAGATGACGTTGGAACGCTGCCTGTCGCTGGCAACGGCGGTGGCCACCTTCTGCGATCAACAAGTGAATCAGGAACGGCCGCTGCTGTCGGCGACGCTGCCAAGCGGCGAGCGCATCCAGTTCGTCATCCCGCCCGCCGTCACGCGGGGCACCGTCTCGATCACGGTGCGCAAGCCCTCGCACCTGATCAAACGTCTCGATGACTTCGAGCGCGAAGGCCTGTTCGAGCGCACGGCCACGGTAGTTCGCACGCCGTCGAGCGAGCTGCTGCCGTTCGAGCAAGAGCTCGTCGCCCTCAAGGACGCGGGCCGCTACGCCGAGTTCTTGCGCCTGGCCGTTCGCAAGCACCAGACCATTGTCGTCAGCGGCAAGACCGGCTCGGGTAAGACGACTTTCATGAAGGGTTTGGTCGAGGAAGTGCCAAAGCACGAGCGGCTGATCACGATCCAGGACACGGCCGAGCTGACCTTGCCCAACCACCCAAACGTGGTTCACCTGTTCTACAGCAAGGACGCGCAGGGCACGGCGCGCGTGACGGCGAAGTCGCTGCTCGAAGCCTGCCTGCGCATGAAGCCGGACCGTATCTTCCTCGCCGAAGTTCGGGGCGACGAGTGTTTCTACTTCGTGAGGCTCGCCGCATCCGGCCATCCGGGCAGCATCACCAGCCTGCACGCCGGCAGTTGCGCGCTGGCCTTCGAGCAGATGTCTCTGATGATCCGCGAGAGCGGTGCCGGCGGCGGCCTGCGCATGAACGAGATCAAGTGGCTGCTGAACGTGGTCGTCGACGTGATCGTGCAGTTCGATCGCGACGAGCGCGGTCGGTTCATTTCTGAAGTCTTCTACGAACCGCGTCGGCAACGGCTCGGCCGTTGGGATGACTCGGTACAGGCTGCGGCATGAGCGGCGCCACGTCATTGCCGATGTCGAGCTGGCCGATCGGGCGCAAGGCGGCAGCCGGCGTCTTCGCGGTCGCTGGCTTCTCGGTGCTGGCGTGCGCGGCAGTCTACGTGTCGGCGGTGTTGTTCCTCGTGCTCAACAAGGCAAACCCGCGCCAGGCCGAGTTCATGAGCATCGTGGACTACTGGGCGCTCTACGCCGACGACGCGGGACTCCGCAAGAAGCTCATCGGTTCGATGGCAGCATCCGCCCTTGGCTTGCTTGTCGTGCTGCCTGGTGCGCTCTTCGCGGCATCGCGGCAGCGGCGCCCGCTTCACGGCGACGCTCGGTTTGCCAACTCGGGAGAAGTAGCGTGCGCCGGCTTGATCGAAAGTGCGAAGCGACCTGGCCCGAGCATCCTGGTAGGCCGGTATCGCGGCAAGTTCCTTGCGCTGCCCGGCCAGCTCTCGGTGATGCTGTCAGCACCGACGCGCAGCGGCAAAGGCGTTGGCGTGGTCGTGCCGAACCTGCTCAACTGGCCCGACTCCGTGGTGGTGCTCGACATCAAGGGCGAGAACTACGACATCACGGCGGGCTACCGTTCCGAGCGTGGACAGGCCATCTATGCTTTCTCGCCCTTCGACGAATCGGCGCGCAGCCACCGATGGAATCCGCTCACCGCCGTCCGCACCAGCCCACTTCACCGTGTTGGTGATCTGCTCACCATCGGTCAGGTGTTCTTCCCGAACGACGGGAGCGGCACGTCGTCGGAAGCGTTCTTCAACGATCAGGCTCGCAACCTCTTCCTGGGGCTCGGCCTAGTCTTGCTGGAAACGCCTGACCTGCCGCGCACCATCGGTGAACTACTGCGCCAGTCGTCCGGGCGCGGTCAATCGCTGAAGGGCCATCTGTCCGCGCTCATCGAACAGCGCAAGTCGGCAGGCAACGCGCTGTCGGACGAGTGCACCGATGCGCTGCAGCGGCTGCTATCGAATTCCGAGAACACGCTCACCAGCATCGTCTCGACGCTCAACGCGCCGCTGACGATCTTCGCCGATGCCGTGGTGGACGCGGCGACGTGCGCCGACGACTTTCGGCTGGAAGACGTGCGGCGCCGGCGCATGTCGATCTACGTGCGCATCCCGCCGAACCGGCTGGCCAATGCCCGGCCGCTGCTGAACCTGTTCTTCTCGCAACTGGTCAGCCTCAACACGCAGCATCTGCCGGAGCAGGATCCAAGCCTCAAGCTGCAGTGCCTTCTGGTCAACGACGAGTTCACGGCGATGGGTCGCGTCGGCGTCATCTCGTCCGCTGCCGCTTTCCTGGCCGGCTACAACCTGCGGCTGCTGACCGTCGTGCAGGCGATGTCGCAACTGGATGCGGTGTACGGCGACAAGGACGCCCGCACCTTCGCCACCAACCACGGTCTGCAGATCCTCTACGCGCCGCGAGAGCAGCGCGACGCCGACGAGTACAGCGCGATGCTCGGCCAGTTCACCGAGCGTGCCACGTCGCGCGGGCGCAGCCGGTCTTTCAGCCAGCACGGCCACAGTTCGGTCAGTCGAAACGAAAGCGAACAACGCCGGTCACTGCTGCTGCCGCAGGAGTTCAAGGAACTCGGCAGTGAACGCCTGGTGGTGATCTTCGAGAACTGCAAGCCGATCCTGGGCGAGAAGATTCGCTACCACCGCGAGAAGGTGTTCACCTCGCGGCTTCGTCGGCCGCCGGCCGTCCCGCAGATCGACATGGACCTGCACATGGCTCGCGTGCAGCAACGCTGGCGCTTTGCGAACGACGAACTGGCACCGGGCGAAGGCTTGAGTGTCGAGGCGCTAGCCCACGAAGTTACGCTGCTGCCCGATATGTTCGACACGGCGCCGGACAAGCTCGCGGACGACTTGCTGAATTTCTTCGGTCAGGTCGACCACGGCGCCGGCAGCGCAGTTGACTCCGGCGGTTCGATCGAAGCGGTCGCCGACGAGGACGGCGTGCTGACGTCGCATGAGGTCGAACCCGAGCCTCAGCCCTTGGCGCCCAGCCTTCCTTGACCCACGCACCGGAGACCTGTCATGCGCCCTACGTCGTCACTGATCCCGTTGCTGCTGGTGCTGGGCTCGTGCGGCTCGCCGCCGAAGCCGCCGACGGTTGATGAGTCAAACAAGCGGCCGGCGAACTCGGCGATGGCCGTCGATCTCCAGGTCTGCAAGAGCGATCTGCAGAACACCCGCATCCTGGCCACCGAATCGAGTCGGCTCGCCGAATCGGCCGCTGCGACACTTGCACGTGTTTCCGCGCAGCAGCAGGCCATCGCCGCGGCGCAGATGGCAACGCCTGCATCGTCGCCAGCCAACGGGGTCTTCACGATCCGCTTCACCTTCGGCAGCACGCGCGTCGTCGTTCCTGCGGATACCGCCTCGGCCTTGGTCGAGAGCGCCCGCAGTGCGCCGTTGGTGCTGTTGCGCGGCCGGACGGACGGCGCGACCGACTCCGCCGCAGAGAGCCGCATTGCCCGTGAGCGCGCAGCTGCCGTGCGTGAGTACCTGGTCGGTGCTGGCGTCGATGCGGCGCGCATCCGGGCCACGTACCAGCCAGCGGGCGACCACGCCGCCGACAACTCGAGCCCTGCCGGCCAAGGCCTGAACAGGCGCGTCGAGATCGAGGTGTACCGGGCACTGCCGGTCGCCATGGGTTCTTCGGCCGCTGCCATGCCGTGAGCCGTCACACCTTGGACCGTACACCCCAGCGAGGACACCATGGATGCCGAAACCTCTCCCTCTCGTCGCCCGACCTCGGCCCAGGGCGGCACGGTCGAGCCTGTCAACCGTGCCACAGTCGCCAAAGAACGCTTCCAGACGCCGCTCGACGTACCCGGTGAGCGCTACGAGCTGCGCGACCCGTTCGCGGAAGTGACGTACCGCGCGAATAACTTCCCCGAGATGGTCGCGAAAGCCGACCAGCTCGGCAGCAGCCGCTTCATCGCACTGGACGCCGAGGGCAAACGCACGACGGTGCAGAAGGTCAATGGCGAATGGCAGCGCGGCCCAAAGCGCTCGGCGGCACCCGAGCGGCCGGTCGACGCCACGCCGGTACGCGATGAAGTACCGCAGACGACGAATGTCGTGCCGTTGGGCAAGGCACAACCGCAAGCCGAGGCCGCAGACGCGAAGGTCATCGCCAGCATTGACGCGAAAGCAGAGCGGGCCGCCGTGGTGGCAAGGCTCGAAGCTGCACTGGTGGATCGGTACCTCATCAAACGGGCACCCGTGACTGTCGGCGACGTGACGATCGGCCGCACCGAGTACAGATTCCGCGGCGACACGTCGCGCGTGGCCTTCACCGAGTCGACATTTCGGCTGGCAACCGACACCAACAGCCCGTCGGTGGCGCGGTCGATGGTGGATGTGGCCGAGGCACGCAACTGGCGCGCGCTGCGGGTCTCGGGCAACGAAGACTTCAAACGCATGGTGTGGTTGGAAGCCTCGGTGCGAGGCGTCAAAGCGCTCGGATACGAGCCGAACCCGGCCGACCTTGAAGTGCTGCAGAAGGAACGCGAGGCGCGGTTGGTCAACCGGATCGAGCCGGCGCGTGGGGACAGCCCCGCTGCTGGGGCAGCACCCATCGAGAAAGCGTCCGCCCGCGGCGGTAGCGGACGCAAGGCCGTGCTCGCCGCGATCGAGGCGGTGCTGGTCGCGAAGGGTGTACCCGACAAACAGCGCGAGGCCGTGATGGCGGCGGCCACCGAGAAACTCGCACAGCGCTTGCGTGAGGGTCAGTCGATCAAGGTCAAGGTGTACGACAAGGCGGCACCGTCTCGACGGCCGGCGGTCGTGCCAACGCCAGAAGTGCAGCGCAGCCGCGAGCGTGCCGCCCCGGCGCGTTGAGGTACGGTCATGCAAGGGACAACGACCGAGGCGGTCGCGCCAGCGTCGCAGTCCGCGTATCTCATCGCCGGCCTGCGGTTCCGGATCGATTCGTCAGGCTTCGCCGAAGCCATCGCGGCGGCACACGCCGAACACCATCGGCTTCGATGCCTCTGCTTGCACGGCGGGATCGAGATGTACGTGGCGCGGCTAGGCGACGGCTTCATCGTGAAACGCATGCCGAACACCGGCAGCCAACATGCGCCTGATTGCCCGTCCTATGAACCTCCGCCCGAGTTCTCCGGTCTGGGCCAAGTCTTGGGGTCAGCGATCACCGAAGACCTAACCACCGGCGAAACGACGTTGAAGCTCGACTTCTCAATGTCGAAGACCGCAGGGCGCTCTGCGATGCCCACTTCGGGTGGCGACAGCGACAGCGTGACGAGTAGCGGTACGAAGCTCTCGCTGCGCGGGCTGCTGCACTACCTGTGGGACCAGGCCGAGCTGACGCGCTGGCATCCCGGATTTGCCGGCAAGCGGACTTGGGGCACGGTGCGCAAGCATTTGCTGCTGGCGGCCGAGAACAAGACCGCGCGCGGGGATTCACTACGTTCGCGGCTCTATGTCCCCGAGGTGTTCTCGGTCGATCAGCGCGATGCGATCAACGCCAGGCGCCTCGCGCAGTGGTCGCAAGCCATCGCTGCACCCGGCAAGCCGCAGCGCCTGATGCTGCTGATCGCCGAAGTGAAGGAGATCGTGCCGGCGCGCTATGGCTTCAAGGCCGTGGTGAAGCATGTTCCCGACCAGGCCTTCGCGCTGGACGAGCAGCTCTACCGCCGGCTTGGCAGGCGCTTCGAATCGGAGTTGGAACTGTGGGGCGCCACCGAAGACATCCACATGGTCATGGTTGCGACCTTCGGAGTGAGCAGTGCCGGAGTTCCTGCGATCGTCGAGATGTCGCTGATGCCTGCCACGGCGCAATGGCTGCCAATCGAGGACTCCTTCGAGCGCCAACTCGTAGAGCACCTCGTTGCTGATGGGCGAGCCTTCATCAAGGGGCTTCGATACAACCTGCATCGTGACCAGTGCGTTGCCACTGCCATGCTGACGGACACGCGCGACGCGGCGCTTTTGCTGTTCGTCGTGTCGCCAGGGCTCGAGGGAGCGGCATTGGTCGAGGGCACCAACTGCGAGAACCCTCGCGGCGATGCGTCGGTCTGGGTTTGGAAGCCGGCGTCAGAAGCCATGCCCCGGTTTCCTTTGCCCAATCTTGCCGCCACAGCCGGCGTGGCTGCCTCACATTGAGGTCCGCGTCAACGCCGCAGCGGCTGCGTCGGTGGCACTCCGTTCAATCACGCACTTCGGCATCAGACTGAGACGAGCCCTTCGATGGCGAAATACTCAGCGTCCGCTCGTTTCGGAAGCTGACGCTGAGCGGTGTCAGGTCTCGAACGACTGATCACAAATACGGTGCGGGCTGCGTTCGACCGCTGCGGATGCGTAACCCGGCCGCAAGCGCCTAGAGCAAGAGTTCGTTTTCAACCTTGTTCCGCCACGCCTGAAAACTTGTAGGGACATCGGGCTGCAACTCCTGCGCAATGCGCAGGACCAACAAGTTTAGTTCCTCCGACATTTGCGTTACTGCCGCTACATCGGCCGCTGACTGTACGATTTTCCTGCTTCCGTCCACGGCATCGAGCCCTCGCAAATGACTCTCGCTATTTGCGAGGGCGAAGAACCAATTCTGCAACGACGCGACGATTTTCCCCTCGTAGTAGGACTGGTGCATCAGGTCGGAATCTCGCATCGCATACACCAGCGACATGACGTCGAAGCTAGACAATGCGATTGTCAAGTCGGAATCTTCCCTCATGTTTTTAAGCAGGCGAATTGCCTTCTTACAACCACCTCCCGTGCGGGCGTCTTTTGCGTTGATCAACGCGCGCACCTTGAAGGGGAAGTTGGTAATCAGCGCGTACTTCTTCTTGTCGTAGATCTGCACACCCCTATCGTCGTCACTATTGGTCAGCTGATAGGTCGCAGTCTTGTACAGCACGGACGGAACTACGTCGATTTGGCGAAGCAACGAACCCTCAGACATCGTGATGCACTTCGCCCCAGAATCATCTACCGTTGCAGCAGGGAAGGCGGAACGAAGGACCGTGCACGATTCAGAACGCAATTTGACAAGTTCGGAAACTGCATTGCTTGTGCTGCCTGCATAACCGGACGCGGCCACACCATGACTGTCATAGACAAAGAAGCTCCACGGCCAAACGAGCATGTCCACGTCGCTCACGCGTCTCAAATGCACATTCAACGGTAGCGACCCCTGCAGTTCGACCGTCACGACTTTTCCGTTTCTCAGGAGCCCGGAGTCAAGCTGCTTTGCGACACGCTCGGCCTCCCGATAACTGATTGCGGTGTACTTCGCATCCACTTCCTGCATGGACACCAGCGCATATTGGAAGTTCTTTGACTTGGTCTTGTTCTGATAAGTCTGGGCCACCGAGTCCAGAAGCAAACTGGTTGCGGCCTGCGAGGGACCTTTGTTGAGCTCAGCGACGCCCGTACCGTTGCGGCGCGCAGTGACTCTGGCGAGGCGGCTGGAATAGTCAGTTGCCACGTGTCTTCCTGGTTAGGTTCATGCGACCGCCGGTGTATCGGCCGCCACCATTGAAATAGGTCGCTTCGGCGGCGGATCCATCAGCAGAAATATGCCATTCGGCATAGCCGTGATGTGCCTTGAGTTCAGGCTCCCCAGCCCGGGGTTCATTGCGATAGCTGTACATCAGGATGTAGCCCAGGTCCTCCTCTACCAAGATTGACGCGGCGACGCTGCGCGAACGGGATTGTTTCGTCTCGGAGTAAATTCTTATTTTTTCCCAGCTTTGGGAGATAGTCACCGTGGCAGTCCATTTGTATTTGATCTCGCCAGTGTTGGGCTCGATAGTCTCGCCACTGCAATCCCAATTTCCGCGCAGATCAGGAATATCGAGGACGGAATGCACTAGCCAAGTCCGCCACGCCCACTTGTCGAATGCGAGATGCCCGAGCGTGTAGAAGACGGTAGCAGTGAGGGGCAGTGTCCAGAACGCGCGCGCGTGCAAGAAGCCCCAACGCTCTGCGTAGGTGATCGCACTGGCTATTAGGAGCGCGATACCTGAGCTTGCTAGTCCAGCGCCGACACCGAGGAAGCGGCCCACCGTTGCACGGCTATGGCCAATGACGGCATACTCATGATTGGAAGCCAATGTTTCTCCAGTTGAGAAATATCTAACGCGAGACGCCAGCGAGAAGATCCATTCTCCAAGCTACTGCTCAGCGGATAGCGAGCATCACACTGAAAGAGCGCCAACCCTTCGCGACTGGCGCTCAAGTCTCACGACTTACTTCTTGTGCTTAGTCTTGTCGACCAACACGTACCCCTGGCCCGACTTTGGCGTCGGCGGCAAGGGCTCACCCTTGGTCACCGTCACTTCGGTCTTCGTGGTCGTGTTCTTGTACTGGCCGCTCGCGTCGGCCTTGGTGCCGGGAGGCAGGGTCTTACTCATGATGTTGAGCTTTCATAGAACGCCGCAACGTGTGCAGCACTGATGTCAGTGATGCGCCACAGAAATCACGGCCACCAATTCGCGTAGCTGACAAGGACACTCTGTGACGCCTATGATTGCTCTACGGTCGCAATGCCGTAGAGCAGGGAAGCTCGACGTAACCTGGTAATCGGCGGGGTTCGCTGGAGCCCAAACCAATGGGTCCAGTTCCACACCACGGTTGCTAGCCGCATGGAGTCCTTTCTTGTTCGTGCCCTGACAGGCTTAGTTGCACACCGGGAAGCGGGGCTCTGATCAGCCCTGCGACCCACCTCTCGCGCCGATCATCATCGAGCGCTATTTCCATCGTCCCTTGCAAGTTCCTTAGCACGTGCGAGCATGCGAGGGTCTCTTTCCGGCTCACCCTCAGCGTTGTCATTCCGCAACAATTCACCACGTACTGATGAAAGATCCAGTGCCCATCCGCGACCGCGTTCGTTCTTAAACGTCGGCGCCATGCTTAGGATCTGGCTCAGCCGCTGGAGCTTGTTCGCGGCGGTCAACTGCACGCCACGCTTCGTCATCTCTTCCAACAAATCCTCGGTCGAACGCCACGACCCATCGCTCAGAATCTGGAAGCACGCCGCGGCGACCATGTCGCGCTGAGTTCGGAACGACGCCGCATCCGGCTCGCCGCCACCAGCGAACAGCATGCGATTCGCGTTCGCGGGGTAAAAGTGCGACATCTGCATCCCGTGCATCGCCGCGTTGCCTTGCTGTTCGAGTCGCCGTAGTTCGTCTTCCGACTGCGGAATCGACTTCAAGAGCCGCTCGAAAGCCTCAACCTCCTGCATCTCATTCGCCGCCTCGCGCTCCAGATCGGCAGAGCGACGAGCGTAGTGCTTCGCCTGCTGCATCTTGTGCACGGCCGAGCGCCGCTTCGCGCGTGCGTAGCGCACAACGGTTTCGATGTCGGGCAAGTTGGGGCGGTCGGTGTCGTCCATGGCCTCAGTGTAATTCACATTCCATGAAACGCGAAACGCGAACGGAATCTACCTTGACCCGCGCTCGTCGCCGCTCGTCGAGTCATGGAGCAGACCTTTGTGGTGCTGTTCGCGTCTTGCCCGGCCTGGAGCAGTTCCATCCGATCGGCGACCATGCCCATTGGCAGCAGCAAGCCCGTGCCGCCAGTCGACCCGCCTCAGCGCGGCAGCGTGAAGCTCTATTGATGATCGTGTAGTTTCCGACGCCGAGCTCGGCCACTTTGACCATCACAGCGCGCTCTGGACTTGGCGACGCTCTGCGGTTGAGCGGGTAATGGAATCTCGCGGTGGAACGGCTGCAATGCGACTGGAACCGTGAAGTCGCAGGAGTACGTCGGCCGACTGCAAAGCGGATCTTGAGGGTGCGCCGACTCGGGAGTCGGCATGCATTTAGAGGCCCTTCGCGTCACTCGCCAGCCTAGCTGTCTGCGGGTCATAGACAAGCTCCGTGATCGTCCCGTCCCGAATACGCTCGACCGCCTCGTCGATCACGTGCATTGGCACGACGAACCACTCTCTCGGCTTCACCGGCTTGCCGAAACGATCCTCGATGGTGAGGTCGAGCTGCACGGTGCTGAACAGCCGATGGAAGATGTTCTCCATCCTGGTTCGGTTGAGGTTGTGCAGCCTGTACTCGGCCACGATCTCGACCGGGGCGAGCAGATATGTTGACTGGTTCTCGGCATCCGCGATGCGTGTCTCGACTTTGCCGCCAGTGACGCCGATCTTGTGAATCAGCATGCGGTGCTCGGACACGAACGGGTGCTTGGATAGGCTGCGCAACACATAGATCGTGCCGGACTCGATGTCGTCCGGTTCAGCGGCGTCACCGAACAGCGGGCCGGCATCCGGCTCGCTCAGCCGCCGCCCGTTGCCATCCTGGGTCAGCGCCCTTTGAAGCGACCGCATTAGCAGATTGCTTTCGGTCCCGTTGCCGTAGATGAGCCGCAGCCGCGCATCGGGCTGTCCGCTGCTGGTCTCGAACTCTTCACCCTTCTCAGCAACGTACGCGAACTGCCCGCCGACGATGAAGAAGTTCCCCTGATCAACACTGGCTTCGCCTTTGAACGGAATCGCCTTTCGTATGCAGTCGTTCAGTTCGCGCTCCGCGCGCTCGAACAGCGGCTGAAACTTGTCGAAGTCTTCGCACGGGGTGCGATCGGCGATCTCTTCCGCGACCTGTCTCTCTGCGAGAGAGCGCACATGGCGGAGCACGGTGATGTCGGTGTGGTCGGATGGGTCGCTGCTGACACCCAACTCGGCGAGCAAGGCATCCTCGTCCAGTTCGTTCACATCGATCTGCGTCGCTGGTGCTCCGGACAGGAGGCCGGGCTTGTCCAGCTCGGCCAGCAGTTCGTGCGCCTCCGGCAGCTTGCGAAGCTGATCCAGACGCATCGCGTACAGGCGCTCGAATATGTCGCGCCCCTCGCCATGCTGAGGCGCGCACTTATGCGCTTCGTGAAATCGGAGGATGTCCTCGAAGCCAGCGATGATGCGTTCTTCGCGCGGCGTGCGACCGCCGGCCTTTACGGGCGCGACTTCGACGCCCAAGGCCTCCAGCAGTTCGTCGTCGTCCAGGTCAGCCATTGCCTTTGGCTCCTTGCGCCTGGGCTGCCTTGGCCTGGGCGCGATAGCGCGCGAAAGCGGCCACACCCTCGGCCATCCTCTTTTCCCAGGCATCGGCTGAATTCATGTCCGGCACGCGGCCGCGCTCGTTCTTGAACTGCAGGGCACGCCTCGCCAGCTCGCGCGCATCGTCCTCGGTGATCTTGATGTTCTTGCCGGCGATGCTGGCCTGAATCTGGCGTAAGGACTTCTCGTCCATCGTCTTGGCCAGCACCGCATAGGCGGCCTCGAACGGATTGATGCGATCGATCAGATCGATGTCCAGGTCGCGCACGTTGATGAACTTCCGCACGCCTTCGATCAGGTCTGTGTTGCCCTTCGCGGGGGTGCCACCATCGTTGCCATCCGGCGTAGGGATCGGCGGCTGCGCCTGGTCAGGTGTGTCCAGCGCTAGCTTGGCCTGCTGGGTGATATTGATGACGGCAACGGCGTGTTGGCGCACCGCTTCCTGGTCGGCTTCGCTCAGCTCCGGGTAGCGCTCGCGCACGATCTTGCCCAGGCGCTCGATGGTCAGTTCCTCGGGAATCGTGTTTTCCCGGTCCAGCGTGCCGCGCTCGAGCGAAGGCTTGTCCTGGATGAAGGCAGCGATGACTTCGTTCAGGTCTTCCTTGCAGATGCGCTGGCCCTCCTTGCTCTTGGGCTTGGCCAGGCCGTTGATCTCGATGTGGATTTCGCCGGTCTCCTTGTTGACGCCCAGGTTCTTGCCGCCGTCCACATAGCCATCCTGGCCGTAGTCGAAGCCTTCCTGAGGGCCGGCGTTCCGCGGCGTGAACTCGTAGCGCGGGGCCAGCACCTGCTCCATCAGCAGGCTTGCGGATATCGCCTTGAGCATGTCGTTAACCGCCTCGGCGACCGCGGACTGCTCGGCCGTCGGCTCGGCGATCAAGTTGGTGAAGCGTGCGCGTTCCTTGCCATCGGCGTCGCGCGTGGCACGGCCGATGATCTGCACCACCTCGGTCAGGCTGCTGCGGTAACCGATGGTCAAAGCGTGCTCGCACCAGATCCAGTCGAAGCCCTCCTTCGCCATGCCGAGCGCGATGATGATGTCCACGTGGTCGCGGTCGTGCTTATGCGCAGGGTCCTTCAGCGCGCCCAGTACGCGGGCGCGCTTGGCAGCGTCGCTGTCGTCGACCAGATCGGCCACCTTCAAGGTGCGGCCATCTTTGGCGTCGATGAGGTGGAAGCCGGTCGTCGCGTCGATGCCCTTCCACTCGCCCAGTGCCTGCATGATCTCGTTGACCTCACGCTCCTTGTCCTTCAGGCTTTCGCGCGAGTTGACGCTCGGGATGTGGACGATGGTCTTGAGCGCCGGGTCCAGCACCTTCGCCACGGCATCAACGTAGCGGCCCGTGTAGAAGAAGTAGCCGATGTCCAGTGATTTCAACCACTGGTAGCCATTGAGCTGTTCGTAGTAGGTGTAGGTGACGGTCTCGAACTTGCCTTCGTCGGTAGGCCCCAGCACCGCCTCGCTGTCACCGCGGAAGTAGGAGCCTGTCATCGCGACCACATGCACCTTGTCGCGGGCGATGAAGGCGCCCAGCTGGCTGCCCAGCTTGTTGTCCGGGTTGGCGGAGACGTGGTGGAACTCGTCGATGGCGATCAGGCGGTTGTCGAACGCCTGGATGCCCAGTTCCTCGACCGCGAAACGGAAGGTCGCGTGGGTACAGACAAGCACCTTGGCGTCGCTCGCGAGGAACTTCTTGACCGCCTCGACCTTGGACTTGGCGATGCGCGGTTCGTCGATGCCCGGCGCGTTGCACAGGTTCCACTGCGGCGCGACCGTCCAGTCCCAGTAGAAGCCGTGCTGGGTCAGGGCTTCATCGGCGAAGCTGCCGCCGATCGATCGCTCCGGCACCACGACAATGGCCTGCTGAATGCCCTGGTTGTGCAGCTTGTCCAGCGCAATGAACATCAATGCCCGGCTCTTGCCCGATGCCGGTGGCGACTTGATGAGCAGGTACTGCTCACCGCGCCTGGCATAGGCACGCTCCTGCATCGTGCGCATGCCCAGTTCGTTCGCTTTGGCAGAAGCGCCAGTGCGTGCCGTGGTGATGGACACCGACGGCACGGTGTAGGTGTTGATCGGGTTTGTCATGATGCTTTGTCGTCCTCAACCGAGTTGTCGGTGCTATCGAACCCGCCCAGTTCACGCTCGATCTGCTCAATGCTCGGCAGGCTGGTTTGCAGCTCGGGCGGCAAGGACTCCACCAACTGGTACTCGGCCACGCCCATGGGTTGAGTGTTGTTGCGCAGCGCGTATTCCGCCACGACCTTGTTCTTGTTCTTGCACAGCAACAGCCCGATGGTGGGGCTGTCCTGAGGATGCTTCACCTGGGCATCCACAGCCGTCAGGTAGAAGCTCAATTGCCCCAGGTGTGCGGGCTTGAACTTGCCGGCCTTGAGCTCGATCACCACATAGCAGCGCAGCTTCAGGTGATAGAAAAGCAGGTCGATGAAGAATTCATCACCCCCCACGTCCAGCAGCACCTGTCGGCCCACGAAGGCAAAGCCGGCACCCAGTTCCAGCAGGAACTCGGTGACATGCTTGACCAGCGCATGCTCGATGGCACGCTCGCCGGCCTCCCGCCCGAGGCCCAGGAAATCCAAGCGGTACGGATCCTTCAGCGACTCCCGGGCCAAGTCAGACTCCGGCCTGGGCAGCGTCAACCCGAAGTTCGTCACCGCCTGGCCGGCGCGTTCCAACAGGCGGGTTTCGATGTGGATGTTCAACACGTTGCGCGACCAGCCGTGGTCAATGGCGGCGCGGGCGTAGGCCAGTCGCTGCGCGCTGTCCTTCAGGCGCGTCAGCAGCACCAGGTTGTGGCCCCAGGGCAATTGTCCAACAAGCTGTTGGACGACTGCCTCATCCGGCCAGGCCTCGGCAAAGGCGCGCATGTACATCAGGTTGGCGCGCGAAAAGCCCTTCATGTCCGGGAAGGCCGTGCGCAGGTCGTGCGCCAGCCGGTCGATCACCTTCGCACCCCACCCCTGGGCTTGCTGGCGCGCCAGGATGTCGCAGCCAATCTGCCAGTACAGCGCCACCAGCTCGCGATTGACCGCCAGCGTGGCGCGCTGCTGGGCGGTGTGGATGCGGCCCTTCAGATCGGCCAGCCAATCGGCGTACCCCTCTGGCTGCGGGCTAAGGCCAGCGGGCAAATCGGATGCCGCCGAGAGAAGTGCCTTGCGCTTCGGCTTGCTCATGCAGCTTCCCTTCGAGCGGCCTTCTTCGATGGCGCTGCCTTGGTCTGCTTGGCTGTGCCCGGCCTCGCCACCATCTTGGTGTAGAGGTCGAACAATTTCTCCAGCCGCTCGGTGTCGTTCTTGAAGCGGCGGCCGATGTAGATGCGTTCCAGCACCTCGTCGTTGTACTCGTGGGCTTGGCGCAGGTTCTCCGGCATCGTGTCTGGATCGTAGAGGTCGGCGATCGTCGCGGGGAAATGGGCTTCGCGCGCAAGCAGGATGTTCTCGGCGCAGCGAGTCAGGTCGGCCTTGTTCTGCTCGGTCAGCAGAGGGACGGGGAAGGTGTTCCAGCCGAGGGTGTTGGAGTAGCGGTAGCGCGCTTCAAGCTTGCCACAGACGGTGGCAATCCATACGAGGTGCGTGCGAGAAGCAAGCAATGAAAGAGTCCACAAATCCGCGTTGAACAATACGAATGCGGCATTGGAGACGATCACACCCTTCGGACACCAGCTAACAGGGAGAAATTCCCTCGATTCAGAAGAGTGGCTCGGAACTAAGATTACCGACTCATTGCCGGTTTGACGCACCTGCTGAAACGCATATGAAGTTTTTGCGCCCGCATTGGTCAACGCCTTCTTACTGTTGGTGCGCATGTCGGCGACTCGATCAGCCCGCTCCCTTAAGGGCTGAATACTCATGGCCTCCTTCGCATTCTCCTCGTTGACCCAAACGCAAAATCTTGATCCGCCCTGTATCGCGTCGTGCGCGCCCAGATACGGCTTAATGAACGGTGCTGCATTCGGGTACTGCCGAGTGATTGCTCTGGCTTCAGTCGCGGTCAGGATCAAGTGCCCACCGTCAGCGGGCTTATTTCCGTAGGTCAGTTCCGCCAGCCGGCTCAGTGCCGCCGACCGCGCTTCAACTACCAAGTCCCTGTACGGCACCAAGTAGGCGTTGATGTTCTCGACATCTCGCCGCTTGATGCCCAGCGTACTGTCGTCTTCGAACAGCACAGCCTTGCTGCCACTCTTACTTCCGACACCCACGATCACGACGGTCACGCCTGCATTCTTTGCAGCCAAGTTGGCCCATTTGAAGGGCAGGTACGCAAAGTGAATGCGAAGGGCGTCGCCGAGTACGAGCGGCCATAGGCGGGCAACTTGCTCTCCCTGCGTGATCGAACTAGTGCTCACAAACGCGCACGCGGCTTTCGTCGCGTTCGCAAAGCGTGCGAACTGAATGAACCAACCCGACACATAGTCGAGCGATTTCCAACTATCCGTCCGAGCCGCGAGAAGCTTCTCCATGTCATCTTTTTGCGCACGGCTTTGTTCAGTACCGCCCTTGTACGGAGGATTCCCGCAGATATACGTCTCGCCACCTTCGTTCTCGAAGTCGATCTCTGCTTGTTCAAGTGGCGTCCCAAACAAGTCGTCTGCTGTCACCTTCACGCCGGTACCGGTAGGCGGGCAGATGGAGAGCCAGTCCAACCTGAGCGCGTTGCCACAAACGATCCAGTTCTCGGCTGAAAGCGGCAAGAACTCCGCTAGTGCATTCTTCTGCCCACGGTAGAGCACATCGCACTGAAACTCCGCAATGATGAGTGCCAGCCGCGCGATCTCCGCCGGAAAGTCGCGCAGCTCGATGCCACGGAAGTTGGTAAGCGGGATCTCGCTGCCGAAGTGTGACTCGACACGCCGACGGTTGATCTCCGCCTCGATCTCGCGCATCTGCTTGTAGGCAATGACCAGGAAATTACCGCTGCCACAGGCGGGGTCGAAAACGCGAATGCGCGCCATCCGCTTGCGCAGGTTCAGCAGCTTGATCTTGTTGTCTCCCGCGACCCCCAGCTGTGCGCGCAGGTCGTCCAAGAACAGCGGGTTCAGCACCTTCAGGATATTGGGTACGCTGGTGTAGTGCAGGCCCAGTTCACCGCGCTCCTCATCGTCGGCCACGGCCTGGATCATGCTGCCGAAGATGTCCGGATTGATCCGCTTCCAGTTCAGCGTGCCCGCATGCAGCAGGTAGGTGCGGGCCATGCGGTTGAAGCGCGGTGCGTCTGTGCTGCCGGAGAACAGCCCGCCATTCACGTAGGGGAACTGGTCAGCCCACGGACGCAGGCCCGAGGCGGCGCGGTCGGCGATCTTCACGTTCATCGCACGGAAGACTTCGGACAGCACCTCATGGGTGTTGCCGGCGTCGCGATCGGTCATCTGCTCCACGGTGCGCGTGAACAAGGCTTCGCCATTGAAGATGTCGGTGTCCTCGGCGAAGAAGCAGAAGATCAGGCGGGCCATGAAGTGGTTCATGTCCCCGCGGCGTTCGGCTCTAGCCCAGTCCGGGTTCTCGCGTAGCAGCTCAACGTACAACTTGTTCAGGCGGCCGGTGGCGCGCACGTCGATGGGGTTGTCCTTGATCTCCTTGATCGTGGAGATGCCGGCCAGCGGAAGGAAGAAGCCGAAGTGGTCGGGAAAGTCCGGGTAGTCGCAGGCGATGGTTTCGCCCGCAGTGAGGTCTTCGGCCTCGAGCGTCTGGCCGTCCGTGGCGAGGATGAACTTGGCCTTCCCTTTGTCGGTGGCCGGGCTGCGGCGCAGCGCATGCAGCCCGGCGCCGGTGGTGCCGGGCCGGCAGACGGCGATGTGGATGTTGTTGCGCTGGAGCACGCCGCCGGGCACGTCGGAGGCGTTGTTATTGCCGGCGCGAAGGCGCCTGAGCGTGGTGTCCTTGTTACCGAAAGCGGCCAGGAAGGCGAAGGGGAACTCAGCGGCATCAAAAGGCTGAAGCGCCAGGTCGGAGATAGCTTGTTCGATTTCTACGGCGTTCATGTGTGTGCGAGCGCTCCTCGGGCGCCGCAGCATAGTAGCAACCGCCACGCTGGGTCTGAGAAACAGCGCCTGGGGTCTTGGTCCGCTCACACAGCACCTCTTGGCGACAGCAGGGCGAGGCTTACGCCTCGGCGGCGCGCAGCTCAGCTATCGAAGCCACCCGAGCGCCGTTGACGAAGGCGTTTCCGTCGCGTACCTCGATCAGCATCGCTCCGAAGGCGCTTTGCCAGACGTAGCGCTGCACGCCCTCGCTGGCGAGGTCCAGTCTCGGTTGATCGTTGGGCTGCGCGCCAAGCAGCAGCTCGGGAATCAGTTGGTTCGGGGCGTTCATGGCATTCGTGGACCGTCGCGTTGGGATCGAGCGTGATACTGTACAAACGTCCAGCATGAAGCGCTACCGAATTCGATCCGCGCGCGCCGGCGTCGGCCGCGCCCCAAGGTCTCGCGTTGGCGCGGGCGCGGGCTGCTGTGTCATGCCGGAAGCAAAGGCCTCTATCGAGCGTGCAAGTTGCCGGTCTGTCTCGCTGCCAGTGGTGGCGAGAACGGCGGCAAGCTCTCGCCAGGTCTTCCGCGCCGCATCGCGGCTGGCCTTGCTCGCAGCACCGCGCTTTCCGGTCGCGGGAGTCTTCAGCAGTCGGCCGTCGTCACGCGCCTTGACCTGCCACAGATCCGGATAGTGCCGCGCCACACCGCGCGTCGCCTGCCGCGTCGCCTCGGCCTCGATCCCACGCTCGCGGAGCTTCGCAGCGAAGGTCTCGCGCCAGTGGTGCAGGTCGGTCTTGCGCGGGTTCAGGCGCTTGCCGTGCTTGGACTCCGCCCGCACGCTGACGTGCACGTGCGGGTTGGCCTGGTGGTCGTGCAGCACCATCACGTACTTGTGGTCTGCCAGTTCGATCTGCGCGAACTCCCGCGCCGCTTTCTGCACGATCAATGGATCGGTCCGGCGCGGCATCGACAGCATGATGTTGAAGGCCTCGCGTCGGTCGCCGATATCGTCGATCAAGGTGCCGCCGAAACGCCAGTCTTCGGCCAGCTCAGGCAGCGTGTCCTTGCCACGCATCGTCTCGCCGCGCTCGTCTTCGATGTCGAGGCGGCCGTTCTTGCTGATGTAGCGAAAATGAGCGGCGATCGCCTTCATGCCGCGACCGCCCCCTGTGACCTTGACCATCACCTGCGGCGCACGGCGCACCACCGTCGCCTCGATGCGTTCACGGATTGCAGCGGCACGTTGTCGCGCGGCGTTGGCGCCCAGTTTGGGTTGCGGCTTCGTCTTGACAATTCGGTTGCCGGGGTAGAAGAGCCGGTCGCCCCATTGGATGAGGACGCCGTCGATGTTCGGTGCTTGAGACATGAGGTTCTCCAGTCGATCACGTGATGGGTTAGTTCGACACGCCGGCGCGGCGGCTGCGCGGCCGCAAATCGGTCAAGACGCCGGAGGCCAGGGACAGGTGGTTGCGCACGTCGCCGGCCAGCGTGTCGAGCCGCTCGCGGTACTCCTGAGCGGCGCGCACGTTGCCTTGGCGCAGCAACGAGGTTAGGTGGTGGATGTCGCGGCTGAGGGTCGAGAGCTCGGCGCTGGACGCGATCAGGGCCGCGATGTGTGCGTCGCGGCTCGCACCACCGAGCAACGCGGGCACGCCCGCCACAAGGCCTGCCACAAAGGCGCCGGGAGCAAGCCCGGCCTGACGCGCTGCTGCAAGGGTGGCGCTGGCCTCCTCGCGGCTCATGCGCAGCGACAGCCTCACCCGGTCCCCCATCGGCAACGGGGCGCCCGCTGCGACGTGATCAAGGCTCGACGGTTCAATCCGACCGAGGGCGTCGATCAATGCGTCCCGGACCAGTCCGGAAGGCGAGACGCCTCGGGCACGAGCACGCTCGAACAGCGGGGCCTTCAAGCCGCGCAAGTCGACGCTGATTCGATCTCTCGACGAGGGTGTCATGCCCGAGCCTCCTGACATGCGGCGCGTGTCAGACACCGGCGCCACCGCGCCTATCTCTGCACTCACCTACGCATTTATATTCGTCCCTAATCGAGGTCACCAAACCGATGATTTAGGGCGAAGAATCATCGTCAAGCCGAGGGCTGGCGCCTCACTTGTCAAGCAGCTTGACAACGGCGCTGAGCTCGGCGTGGCGCGCTCGAGGTTGTTCAACGTGTCGGCGTCGCCCTGTCCGCTTCACCCGATGGTGAGTTCATCCTGTCGGCCAATATCTGACCGTCACAAATGGCAGCAATCTTCGAGCGCGAGGCGCGCGGCATCGCACCGTTGCCCATGAAGTCAGCGGCAGCAGCCCTCGAGGCGCTTTGACCGGAAGCTTCAATCACCGTGTGGACTTCGGCCTGCGATATGCAGAAGGCAGCCTGCGAGCCAGACCATCACCGGGGCTAGCAACAACCATCTGAAATCGGAGTTCAGCGCGAAGTTGGCAACGCTCATGAGGGCCACCGTCAGCGCTCCCGTGAGCGCGATTACCCATGTCGTGCCCTTCAACCCTACGGGCATCGCAACCAAGCCAGTGAACACAGTGAGAACGCCTGTGCCTGCGATGAATCCGCCCATAACTGCGAACACGCGATGCAACCAGTGTTCGAGACCAGGCAGGGCCGCCCGAACCTCAGCTAGTGAAGTGCCGATGAAGCGTGTGTCTTCTGGCAATAGGGCCGGCCGCAGCAACATGAAGTAGAACCCCAGGCCAATGAGCCACATGCCGCAGGCCGCGATGAGCCACTCCGCCAGCCCGCGACGACCGAGGCCCTCCATCTCAGCTACTCCAGCTTCAGCGCTCGGAGGCGAAGCGCGTTGCCGATCACGCTGACCGATGACAGAGCCATCGCCGCCGCGGCAACGACGGGCGACAGCAAGAGCCCGAAGAATGGATAGAGCAGCCCGGCCGCAAGGGGGATGCCGGCGACGTTGTACGCGAAGCTGAGCGTCAGGTTCTGACGGATGTTGCGCATCGTCGCTTGCGACAAGGTCCTCGCCCGAACGATGCCCATGAGATCGCCCTTGAGCAACGTGATGCCCGCGCTCTCCATGGCCACGTCGGTGCCGGTGCCCATAGCGATGCCGACCGTGGCGGCGGCCAGGGCGGGCGAATCGTTGACGCCGTCACCTCCCATGGCCACGACCCGACCTTCTTTCATCAATCGCTGCACGACCGCGACCTTGTCTTCGGGGAACACCTCGGCAACCACCTCGTCGATGCCGAGCTGCTTGCCAACCGCCAAGGCCGTCGTCTTTCCATCACCGGTCAGCATCACGATGCGAATGCCAGCGGCCTTCAACGCCTGAAGTGCCTGCGGCGTCGTGGCCTTGATGGGGTCTGCGATGGCGACGAAGCCGGCGAGCTTGCCGTCGACGCCGACGAAGATGACGGTGGCCGCCATGGAGCGCTGTGCTTCCGCGGCCTCGTTCAATGGCGCCGCATCGACGCCACTCTCGGCCAGGAACTTCGCACTCCCGGAAACAACCCGATGTCCGTCGACCGTGCCGACCACGCCCTTGCCGACCGGCGAGTCGAAATCGGTGACGGCCGACAGGTTCAGCTTGCCCTCCTGCGCGGCGTTGACGATGGCCATGGCCAACGGGTGTTCGCTGGCCCGCTCCACGCTCGCGAGCTTCTGCAGCACGTCGTCCTTGCTGAACCCCTGGGCCGGTTCGATTTGAACGACCTTCGGACGACCTTCGGTCAACGTCCCGGTCTTGTCGAGCACCAGCGTGTCGACCTTCTCCATGCGTTCGAGCGCCTCCGCATCGCGAATCAGCACGCCATGCTGAGCGCCCTTGCCGACACCGACCATGATGGACATCGGCGTCGCCAGGCCCAGCGCACACGGACACGCGATGATGAGGACGGCCACTGCCGTGACGAGCGCGTAGCTGAACGCCGGCGAAGGTCCCCAGACCAGCCACACGACGAAGGTGAGCGCCGCAATCAGGATGACGACCGGCACGAACCAGCCGGCCACCTGGTCGGCCATCCGCTGGATGGGTGCGCGGCTGCGCTGTGCCGCCGCCACCATGTGGACGATTTGCGAGAGTAGCGTATCCGCGCCGACCTTCTCTGCGCGCATCACGAAGCCCCCGGTCTGGTTGAGCGTTCCAGCGGTCACTTTGGAGCCTACGGTCTTCGCGACCGGAATGGGTTCGCCGGTGACCATCGACTCGTCGACGTTGCCTTTGCCGTCGGTGAGTTCGCCGTCGACGGGCACCTTCTCGCCAGGTCGGACGCGCAGGAGGTCGTTGACCTGGATGGCATCGACCTGAACGGTTTCGTCGGTGCCGCCGGCCTTCACCTTGACTGCGGTTTTCGGCGCCAGGCCGAGCAGCGCCTTGATGGCCCCCGATGTCTTCTCGCGCGCTCGAAGTTCGAGCACCTGGCCCAGCAACACCAGCACGGTGATGACGGCGGCGGCCTCGAAGTAGATGGCGACAGCGCCATCGGCCATGCGCAGGTTCGCAGGGAACAACTGCGGCGCAACCGTGCCGACGATGCTGTAGAGCCATGCCGCACCCGTGCCCAGGGCGATGAGCGAGAACATGTTCAGGCTGCGGTTCTTGACCGATGCCACCGCACGCACGAAGAACGGCCATCCCGCCCACAACACGACCGGGGTACCCAGCAGAAGCTGAACCCAGTTGGAGGTCTGCTGGGCGATGAGATGGTGAATGTTGAAAAGGTGCCCACCC
This sequence comes from Rhizobacter sp., assembly GCF_032229685.1. Taxonomy (GTDB): domain Bacteria; phylum Pseudomonadota; class Gammaproteobacteria; order Burkholderiales; family Burkholderiaceae_C; genus LMDS01. Next base: position 107,000 of record NZ_JAVTWP010000030.1, read on the forward strand.
ATCTCCAGCGCGAAGACCGGTACCGTCAATGCTGTCCCAACCCAGAGGCGCTTGGTCATGTCGCGCAGCTCCGGGCTTTCTCCCTGGTCTGCCGTCGCCAGGACCGGCTCGAGACCCATGCCGCAAATTGGGCAGTTGCCCGGGCCCATCTGTCGCACCTGCGGGTGCATCGGGCAGGTGTACTCGACCTCGCTCTGGTCGCCCTTGGGCGTGGGCTTGGTCGCTGCGGGCGCGTGAGCTGCGTGGCTGTGGTCGTGATGGTCACCGGCCATCACCGTACCGTCCGGCATCACATGCGAGCCGTGATGCGCATGGTCGTGGGTCGTTTCCGTAGTGCTTTGCATGGCGCTCTCCAGTTCTTGTTTGCAGTTTGAACCTTCCCGTCGTCGGAAAGTCAAGCGGAGCGCTATCGAGAGGCCATGCCGACAACTATCCAAAGTCCGAGCGCGGCCAGACAGGCCCAGCACAGCCAGAAGAGAACGCGCTCCCACCAAAGGGGCGCTCCCTCGCGGCCTTCGAGCCTGTTCTTCAACGTCATGCCCAGCCCGTGGACCAGAAGGCCTGCGACAAGCAGAGGAACAGCGTAGGCCTGAAAGGCAGCTGGCCCAACCAGCGCGAGGCCTGCGCCCAGAACGATGGCGCCGAGCCCCGAGGCGAGGTCGGCCCCTTTAGTGGCTGTTGACCGGCCGTGCACGGTCATCCTTCGAGAAGTGCGGAATGAACCGGGGCGTCACAGCCGCGTAGGCTCGCCATGCATCCCCGAACACCTGCTCGGAGTCTCGTTCCTCCGAGATGGCCAAGCGCACATACATCACGACCAGCACCGGGAACATCGCCAGTGTCAGCAACGTCGGCCACTGCAGCAGGAAGCCGAACATGATGGCGACGAAGCCGATGTATTGCGGGTGTCGCACAAGCCGGTATGGGCCTGCGGTCGCGACTTGATGTCGCCTTTGGGCGTGATACAGCACGTGCCAAGCCTTCGAGAGCAGCATGAAGCCGGCGAAGAGGACGACGACGCTCAGGATGTGGAGGACATCGAGGTGAGGATTTCCGTGCTGCCCCGTCACCAGCCACCAAAGGTGGCCGGCTTCATGACCGAACAAGTTGACGCCGGGGAACTTCGAACCCAGCCAGCCCGAGAAGAGGTAGATGGTCAGCGGGAAGCCGTACATCTCCGCAAACAGCGCCACGATGAAGGCCGCGTACGCGCCGAAGCTGCGCCAGTCGCGAAAGGTGGTCGGCTTGAAGAAGCTGTAGGCGAACCCGACGAAGATGACTGTGTTCAGTATCACCAGCCCCCGAGGGCCGTAGGCGTTGTCAGCGGCGTTCATCGTTGCCTCGCTCGCTGCGGCCGTGGCCGCCATGGTGGTGGCCGTGGTGCATGAACACGTGCATCAGCGGGCACGCCAGCAGGAACGCAAACGGCAGGGCGCCCAGCACGTGGGCGCGGTGCTCCGTGAACAGCAGGAAGCCGCCAACGGCGACGACGACGAGGAGCGCAATTCCCGCGCGCGAGCGCCAGAACGGTGGGGGCGCGAGGTCGGTCATGTCCATGTCGACGCTCCGGTCGGACGCAGCTCTACTTGGCCGCCGGGGGCTTCATCCCGTCGCGGTCCATCATCATCTGCATCATCATTTCCATCATGTCCATACGGCGTTTCATCATCTCCGGGTCCATGCGCATCCCGCCCTTGCCGTGTTCCATGCTCTTGCCATCCATCATCCCGCCCCGCATCTGGCCCATCATCCCCATGCCGTCGTGCATGGTCTTCATGTGGTCCTTCATCAGCGCGGCGCGCTCCTCAGGCGTCTTCGCAGCAGCCATCTTCTGATGCATCTCCTGCATCATCTTCATCTGCTGGTCGTAGGCAGCAGGCGCCGGTGCGCCTGCGATCCCGGCCGGATGGTGGGCCGCGTGTTCGTCGGCCTCCTTCGACGCGCTGCCTGGCATGGACGTACACCCAGCCAGCAAGGCCACCGCGAGAGCGCTCAAACCGATAACGAGTTTCATGGTCTTCTCCGTGTGTGTCGGGCGCACATGCAGTGGCCCACTTCGACAGATTGCGCGTGGCCAGCGCTCCAACCGTTGATGCAGATCAAGTCACAGGCCGGAAAGTGAAAGGGCCAAGGGCTGTGCCGGTCAGCCGCAGCAGCATCCCTTGCGCGGCGCTGCCTGTGTCGGCCGAGCCGCTCCGCCCGCGACGACGACCGGCGTGAACCCCGCTGTCTCGATCGCGTCGCCCAGAACCGCCACCGTTGACGCGGTCTGCTGAATCTGCACGCGGTGGGAGGCCAGGTCGACCTGGACCTTGGCGCCGGGGTCGACGAACGCCACCGCCTTGGTGATGGCGCTGACACAGTGACCGCAGGTCATGTCGTTGACTTCGAAAGTGACCATTTAGCTCTCCAGTTGGTTTTCGATGGACCAACTGTCGACCTTCCCACCATGGGAAGGTCAAGCGGTTTCGACACGATGCGCCGAAAAAGTGGTCTTGCCTTGACATTGCCATAGTGGGAAGGTCTAGACTGTTCGCGGTGTTGGCGTCCCCAAGGAGCACGGTCATGATGAACATCGGCGAAGCAGCGAGCACATCCGGCGTGTCGGCGAAGATGATTCGGCACTACGAAGAGCTGGGCTTGTTGCCCGAAGCCCGCCGCACGGAGTCCGGATATCGCCAGTACGAGCAGGCAGATGTTCATACCCTGCGGTTCATCCGGCACTCACGCGACCTCGGCTTCTCGCTGTCAGAAGTCGCGGAACTCGTGAGCCTGTGGCAAAACCGCCGGCGACCGAGCCGTCAGGTCAAGGCCTTGGCCGAAGCGCACATCAAGGAGCTTGAGCAGAAAGCGGCGGAAATTCTGGCGATGAAGTCCGCGCTCGAGCACCTCGTTCACTGCTGCCACGGCGACGAGCGGCCGGAGTGTCCCATCCTGGACGGCTTGGCCGCGGAGAGTGCCGTGGCAAACCGCGATGGTTCGTCGAAGCGGCGAGTCCCCACGACGCGCGCGGCCCATTGAGTCAACGGATAAGAAGCGAGGCTATACGGATGGAACGTCCACCAACCTGCGGGCACAGGCCAAATCGCAGGGTTGCTCGATAATCGCTGAACGTGAAACTCCTCCGCATCATCATCCTGGTCCTGCTCGCCATGCTGCTCCCCATCCGGGGCGCGGTGGCTGCGACCATGCTGTGCTCGGATGGTGAGGTCCCCGGCACGCCGGCCGTGGTCGCCGGGTACGACGACCACGACATGAATGCTGACCCTCAGATGCATGCGGACCACTCCACGGCGCACCATCACGCCAGCGAAGAGGCGCCTGACGCCGACAGTTCCTCGGTTGACCACCCGGCCACATGCCACTCCTGCGCGAGCGATTGCTGCATGGCTTCCATGGTCGGCACGGTGCCGTCCCTCGGTGGGCCCCGTCTGACCTCCACGGTCATCTTCCCTGCGCTCACCGCGCGCATCCCGGCCTTCCAATCGGACGGCCAGGAACGTCCTCCACGAACCACCTGACCCGAGCAGGCCTCCGCTGAGAGGCCGAACGAGGCTCGTGCGTCCATCGCACGGGAATTCCACCGCTGGCTTCGCGCCTGCGGTGCGTCAGATGAGTTTGAGAGAGATTCGTGATGAAGCTGAAAGCAATACTCTTCGCCGTGTTCACGGTCGGCGTGGACGGTGCGTTCGCCCACGGCGACGAGGAACACGCGGCACCTCGCAGGTTCGACGCACGCAAGGTCGAACCCACTGACTTCGGTCAGGAAGGCAATCCGAAAAAGGTCACCAAGACCGTCAAGGTCGAGATGACGGACACCATGCGCTTCACGCCGTCGGACGTGACTGTCAAGCGCGGCGAGACGGTGAAGTTCGTCGTGCACAACGACGGCAAGATCCTGCATGAGATGGTCCTCGGCACCAAAGAGGCCATTGCCGAGCACGCGGAACTGATGAAGAAGTTCCCCGAGATGGAACACGCCGACGCCAACATGGCCCATGTGAAGCCCGGCAAGTCTGGCGAAATCGTCTGGCAGTTCACCAAGCCCGGCGAGTTCAAGTTCGCGTGTCTGCAGCCCGGCCACTTCGAGGCGGGCATGGTCGGGAAGGTGGTTGTGAAATGAAGCGCCGCCACTTCCTGACAGCCCTGACCGCGAGCGCCGCAGTCACTGCACTGCCGGCCCTCGCTGCGAGGGCCTTGCCTTCGGTCGAAGTGTTCAAGAGCCCGACGTGCGGCTGTTGCGGCGCTTGGGTGGACCACTTGAAGGCAGCCGGCTTCCCCGTGAAGGTGACCGAGGTCGGCGACACCACCGTGCCTCGCAAACGCTACGGGCTCCCGGACAAATTCGGCAGTTGCCACACCGGCGTCGTCAACGGGTACGTCGTGGAGGGCCATGTGCCTGCGGACGACGTCAAGAGGATGCTGGCCATGAAGCCGGCTGCCATCGGCTTGGCCGTACCGGGCATGCCGCCGGGTTCGCCGGGCATGGAAGTCGGCAACCGCGAGGACTCGTACGACGTGTTCCTCGTCGACAGACGCGGTCAAGAGACCGTCTTTGCTCGCTACCCAAAACTCAGAAGGAGTCAGACATGAAGCTCATCCACATCCTCGCCGCCGCGGCTCTTGCAATCACGCTGACCGCCAACGCCCAATCCACCGCGGCCTCCGGAGCGGACCATGCGGCGCATCATCCTGCTGCCGCCGCCGCGCCTCAAAGCGAGGGCGAGGTCCGCAAAGTCGACAAGGAGCAAGGCAAAGTGACGCTGCGTCACGGCCCTCTTCAGAACCTGGACATGCCCGCGATGACCATGGTCTTCAAGGCCGCCGACCCGAAGCTGCTTGAGGGCCTCAAGGAGGGCGACAAGGTCAAGTTCACTGCGGAGCGCGTCAACGGCGTCATCGCCGTCACGGCCATCGAAGCTGCGAAGTGAGCCGACCCGTCATGCGGGCGAGCCAGACAAGAAAGAGACGTTGCTGGCCGCCATTCGCGAAGGCGAGTCCAGCGCTTCACAGTCGGTCTCCGGAGCTGCGCGACATTGATCGCTACCCTCGGCACGAACGCCACTTGGATTGGGCGCTTCCCATTGCAAGTGCTGGCGATCGGCGCCTGCGGCGTGCCTTGTGCGACCGCTTTTCGGAGCCATACACCAAGTGTCGACCGTCAACTTTGGCTCACTTGCTGCTGTTCGCCTCACCTGCCGAAAGCAGACTCCCAACCTTTCTATCAGCGTCGGAACTTCGGTCGTTCTCTGGTCAGAGCCGGGCAACCCGGCCGTCACACTAGCGACCGACAAAACCGCGCAGCTTCAAGGCCGAGGCAGGCGCGAGACGGCGCGGGCCACCCGCGAGCGGTCGCACGTACAGGTGTCCCTCTTGGGCCGGGGCCACCGATACGACGAGCTGGAAGTCCTGACCGTCGAACTCGACGTGCAGACGCTGGTTCGTCTGCTGATGTCGCACGCGCCGGTCAGTGGACGAAGGCAACGGAAGCGCGTCGAGCGGCGCTGCGGGTTCGTCACTCCTGGTCGCCTCCAACGACACCGGTGCACTGATGCCAGGAACGTCGCCGACAGCTTGCGACAGTTCGGCCTTGAACGTGGCGATGCGCTCGCGTGACAGCGGCTCAGGCCCCGAGGCCCAGGCCTCGACGCGCTGGGCATGCTCACCGTGCAAGCGGCGCAGCTCGTACAGCTCGGTCATCCCCTTGCAGCGGCCTTGCCGGTACGCATCGAGCAGCCAGTCGGGCGGCTCGATCAGTGCAGTGGCGAGCGTCACGTACTGACGGCTCTTGCCGAGTCGTCGCGCGATTTCGGCCTGGTTGTCGCCACTCGCCAGGCGCTTCTGCACGAACAACGCGATCTCCAGCGGCTTCAACCCTTCACGCTGTTCGTTCTCGATCACCTGGTCGTAGTTGTCGGCGGTCGTGTCGATGAAGGCCGGAATCTCTGTCAGGCCGGCCAGCTTGGATGCGCGCAGACGCCGGGCGCCGAAGTTGAGCACCCATCGGCCGGGTTGCTGTGTGCTTGGGCGCACCGAGATCGGTTGCCGCACGCCACGGTCACGGATCGTTGCGGCCAGTTCCAGCAAGCCGTTCGCATCGAACTCGTGGCGCGGCTGCTCGGGGTCTTCGTCAATGCAATCGAGCGGCAGCAGCATCGGCCGTCCGGTCGCATCCGGCGCGGGCTCGTCCAGCGCGGCCAGATCGTCAAGCTGCAGGGGCATGTTCGTTCTCCCGCGCGGTGAGCACCGCAGCGATTCGCGCGATCCCGGGCTCGATCTCTTTCCACGCATCGCGCGCGGCGGTCTTCTTCATTTCCCACAGCACGGCGCCGCTCGCCTGGGCTTCAGCGATGGCCGAGCGCCGGGGCACGAACGCGAACTCACCGGGGCCGGTGCCGACCTGGATCATCAGCGGGCGGTACTGCTGGATCACCTGCACGAAGTTGGCCTTCTGAAACGGCGTCGGCTCCACCATCGTCGGCAGCAGGCCGATGAGTTGCAGCTTCGGGTTCAGCACCGCCTTGATCTTGCGCACACCGACGCGGTCGTGATTCAGCAGCCAATGCACGCCGTCCATCGCCTCTTGGTTAAGCTGGATCGGCGACAACACGAAGTCGGCCGATGCAAGCGCAGCGATCAGCCGGATGTCGGGATTCGGATTCGTGTCGATCACGCACACGTCGAACTGCGCATCCACACTCGCCAAGAATGCGCGGAAGGCCCGCGCGAACGGCGTGTGCATGGCGGGCTGGCGTTCCAATCCCAGCAGCGCCCGGTCGCTGGGCACCAACACGAACGGCTTCGGCGGCAAGCTGCTGACGCTGCCGGTCATCAACACGTCGGCCGTGCACGCAGCCACGGCGGTGCGCTCGGACATGCGCAGCGGTTTGCTGAAGTTACCCTGGTGGTCGAGGTCGATCGCCAGCACGCGCTGGCCGTGCTGCGCGAAGTAGTGAACCAGCAGCGTGGCGACGGCGGATTTGCCGACGCCGCCTTTCAGGTTCGCGAGAACGAGCGTCTTCATGGGTCGGTCTCCTCAAACTCAAACGCGCCCAGACACGCAAACGCCGGCCCGAGGATCGAGCCGGCGCGGTGTGGGGAAGTCGAGGGGCCGGCATGCGGACCGGCGGCGTGTCAGCCGTCGTCCGGCCATTGCAGGCCCCAGCGGTCGATGACAGACCGCACACGCGCCTCGCCGTCAGGCACGAGCGTGTACAGGTCGGCGCGGGCCCAGCGCAGCGCATCGAGACAGCGCAGCATGTCGTCGCTGATCTCGATGTCGAGCGCGCGAAGGTCGAACAGGTCGAAGGCGAACGCCTGCCCGTTATAGGTCGCGGCGATGAACTGCACGACGCGGACGATCTGGCCCGAGTTGCGCTGCTCGGCCAGCGCCAGCAAGCGGGCGAAAGCCTGCGCGCCGGTGGCGGTGGCGTCGCGCGAACGCGGCTCGAACGAATCCAGCGCGTCGATGAGGGCGTCGGGTTGGGTCATCGCGTGACTCCTGTTGCGAACGACAAGGGTCGGACGCCGGCCCATGATCGGGCCGGCGTCGGTCCGGTGACGCGATGACTTTTTGCTAAAAATCATCGCGTGGAACGGCAAGGTCAGCGCTTGATCTTGCGCATCTCTTCGGCCAGCACCCACAGCGCGCGGTTCAGGCTCACGCCCCGGTCGATGCTGCCGACAGCACGGGTATGAATGCGCCGGCCTTGCACGCTTCGGCCGGGCTGGCCGCCGCGCAGCGTGTTCTCCTGCACGCGCTGGAAGGTCGTCCACAGGCTGTGCCCCAGGTCTTCGGGTCGGCGCGCCTCGATCAGCTGCTCGGCCGTGATCGGTGGCGGCGGTTGGTCCTCGGTGCGTTCGCCGAAGCGCAGCGCCAGCGCAGCCGTCGCGAAAGCGTGTTCCTCTTCGGGCTGCAGCGTCAGCGCCTTCATGCCTTCGGTCGAAGCGTCCACGGCCTCGAAGTCTTCGAGCACGCGGAACGCGCCTTCGATCACCTCGCCCTGAATGTTGCCCTTGTGCGGAATGCGGATGTCGTTGGACACGTTGCCGACGACAAGACCGTTGCAGCAGACGAAGCGAAAGACGCCAGCGAGCATCTGGTACGAACTGGCGCCGTCGTGACTGTTGATCAGGATGATTTCGTTCGCCTCGGGCTTGGTGCTGACGTGGCCCGCGTGGCGCATGCGGATCATGTGCTTGGTGAACTCGGCCTTGCCTTCGACGCGGCTCTGTCCCTGCGCCACCATGAAGGGCTCGAAACCTTCCTTGCGCAGCCCGCGCAGCACGTCGATGGTCGGGATGTAGGTGTAGCGCTCGGAACGGCTGGCGTGCTTGCCTTCGGCGAACACGGACGGTGCCGCGTTGCGCATCTGGTCTTCGGACAGCGGCGCGTCGGCGCGCAGCACGCGGGTGTTGCGGGTAAAGCGCGTGGCGAGTGTGGGTGTTGAGTACATGTCGGTTCCTTCAATCAATGGAATGGATGTGAAGGGGCGGAACGCGAGGCGTCCCGCCCGGTGTGGTCAGAACGGGATGTCGTCGGTTTCCTCAGCGGCGGGCGCCTTCGCGGCGGCCTTGCGGCTGCGGGCCGGCTTCGTCGAACTGGCGCGCGGGGCCGGCTTCGCCTGCGGCACGGGCGCACCGTCATCGGGTGCCGAACCCTGCTTCGCACGGATCGCCTCGCCTTCGGCCTTGGTGTCGAGGTAGTCGATCTCTTCGGCCGTGAAAGCCATCGTGTAGACCGTCTCCCCGTCCTTGTCGTAGTTGTTGTTCTGCACCCGGCCCACCACGTTGACATGGCTGCCCTTGCCCAGGTACTGCACCGCGTTCTCGGCCTGCTTGCCCCACAGCGTCCACTGGATCGCGGTCGCCTCCTCGCCCCGGTTGTCGCCCGACCCGCGCCGGGTGTTGCTGATCGCGGTCAGCGTGGCCTTGCTGATCGGGCCGTCGCGGCCCTCCACGGTGTGCAGCCGGACGGTGCCGGCCAGGTGTGCATTGCGTTGCTCGACACGAACGAAAGCCATGATGGAACTCCTCATCGGAAGGACCAGCCGCATCCCGTCTTGGGCTGCTGGAAACTGATCCTTCTGCTCGGACTTCCTCGCTCCCGCCCACGGGCGGGCGGGGGGTGGGCACGGCCCCTTCCCTCACGGGAAGGGGTGGGGGATGGGTGGGGTTCTTCAGCAGCCGAAGCAGTGAGCCAGTTCGCCGGCCCACCGCTTGAAGATCCCCCCACAAGTCCCCCTCACACTTGACGGGGGCGCAGCTGGGGGGAGCGCGGTGGGACGACTGGCGCACGCGCTGCCCCGGGTTCGGGCGACGCAGCTTCGCGGCCGATGTGCCAGCTTGCCTGGCGCGGCGGTTGCAGCGAAGACGAACGCCCAGCCTCTGAGGTCCCGGCGCCCCTGCGGCCGACGTGACACCAAGCGCAGCGACTGGCGCGGCGGTCGAGCCGGGCCGATCACTTCATTGCATTCAATGCATTCAGCGGCCCGGCATCGGGCGTGGCGGGTGACCGGGGTGACGATCTGGCACGGGCGCAGCTTGCGGAGCAGAACGCAGCGCAGCGAAGTGGCGCGCAGCACGCGAGCACCGGGTCAGTTCGTCAAGCGGGCCTCGCGTTCACGTACCCGTGAAGGAGACAAGGCCCGCGATCCCCGGGCACGGGAACGGGCCGCTGTCGTCAACTCCGCAGGCGCAGCCGGCCTGGCCTGGCTGTTCGCGTCGCGATGAAGGCGCAGCCTTGATCGCTGCATCGGCGAGCGTACCGGTCAGGCCCACAGGGCCGCAGTCCGGCGCCACGCTGCGCGCCAGCGAGCGCGCTGGGTGGCGGCGAGCCCGCGTGAGGGATGGCCGCCCGAAGGGGCGAGACGCTGGGCTTTTGACAGCGGCTCGACGCGCAGCGCAACAGCCCGGCCCCGTGCAGCGGGGGACACGCCCAATCCCGTCGCCCCGCGCGAGGCCGACAGCACACCCTCGGTGGCAGCAGCAATGGCCTCGAACCACACTTTGCCAATGGACAAAACTAAGCTTTCGCTTAGTTTACGGGTTACTATTCAGCTTATGAACTCATTGCTCATCGCGGCGCTCAGACGCGACCTCGGACTCTCGCAAAGCGAGTTCGGTCAACTCTTCGGTGCCCATTCGATGACGGTCAGCAAATGGGAGCGCGCCGTCCTGTCGCCCAGCGCCTATCAGCAGGCGCTGATGCAGCAGTTTCGGCGAACAGCCGACGATCAAAAGGCGCAAGACCAGGACAAGGTGAAGAACCTGCTGGTCGGCGCCGGTGTGGTGGCAGCCCTGGTCTGGCTGCTGGGTTCCGGAAAGTGAGCATCGCGATGTACCTTCAACAGCCACCCCGCTTCGTCGGGCTTGTCTCCCGCGTCAAGCTGTCGGGTGCCGGCAGGCACGCAGGCGTCCTGCTGCCCGATGGCCAAGTCGCTCACATGACGCCTGACGGAGCCGCGATCGTCACGTTGAATGCGTTCTCACAAGGACGCCCGGTCCAGTTCGACAAACCGGCACCGGTCGAGTGCCATCATCAGCTTCACTGGCGCGCTCACCAGTCGGTTGGGCGCACTGCGCCGTATGACCTGTGGAATCGCAACTGCGAGCACTACGCCACCTGGCTGATGGGCGAAGAACCAAAGAGCCCACAGGTGACTGGCGCCGTTGCACTCGGGCTGATCGGCACCTTTCTCTGGCTGGCGAAATGACGCATGACTTGCCAATAAGTAATGCGTGTATTAAACTGACGGGGTGGCACTCACACAATCCCAACAAATCCTCGAACTCGCCCAGCGCCTGCCGCTGCTGAGCGCGGCCGACCTGCGAGCACGAGGCTGGTCACCACAGCTGCTCTTCAAGCTCGAACAAGGCGGCAAACTGCAGCGCGTCACCCGCGGCCTCTACAGCCTGCCGGACAGCCCGATCACCGAGCACCAGAGCCTGATCGAAGTCTGCCGACGCGTGCCCAAGGCCGTCATCTGCCTGCTCTCCGCACTTCAATTCCACGAGATCGGCACCCAGCTTCCCTTCGAAGTCTGGATCGCCCTGCCCGAGGCGACGCAGACGCCCGCCCTGGACAACCCCGCGCTGCGCATCGCGCGCCTGCGTGGCGAGGCCTACAGCGAAGGCATCGAGACTCTCGTTGAACATGGCTCAACGATCCGCGTCTACAGCGTGGCCAAGACCATCACCGACTGCTTCAAGTTCCGCCACAAGGTCGGCCTCGACGTGGCCCTCGAAGCGCTCAAGGATGCCTGGCAGCAACGAAAGATCGATATGAACCAGGTCACCCACTTCGCCAGGATCAACCGCGTCGAGAAGGTCATGCAGCCCTACCTTGAAACCGTGGTCGCATAGGCACCGCATGACGTCGAACCGCAGCGCCTCGGTTCTGGCCCGGTTGCTGAACCTCGCCAAGCAGCGCGGCGACGACTACAACCTGCTGCTGAACCGTTTCGCGCTCGAACGGCTGCTGTGTCGCGTCGCCGCCTCACCCCACGCCGACCGCTTCCTGCTCAAAGGAGCGCTGCTGTTCTCGCTCTGGTACGACCACCCTCACCGCCCCACGCGCGACGCCGACCTGCTGGGATTCGGCCCCGACGACGCCGTGACCTTGAGCGCCGCGTTCCGTGAGATCGCCGCCATCGACCTGGACGACGGCATTGCTTTCGAACCCGAGTCCGTGCGCGCTGACACGATCCGCGAAGACAACCGCTACGGCGGGCTGCGCGTGCGCCTGAACGGGCGCATCGCCAACGTGCGCTGCGCGCTGCAGATTGACGTTGGATTCGGCGACGCCGTCACGCCTGCGCCGCAGACCGTCGTGTTTCCCGTGCTGCTCGACGACCTCGCCGCGCCGACGCTCAGGGTCTATCCGGTCTACACCGTGATCGCCGAGAAATATCACGCGATGGTGATCCTGGGCCTGGCCAACACCCGCATGAAGGACTTCTTCGACATTGCCACCATCGCGCAGCGAACCGACCTGGACGGCACGACACTGGCGCAAGCCATTGCAGCCACCTTCGCGCGACGCGGCACCGGCGTGCCGAAACAGCCTCCGGTGGCGTTAACTCGCGAGTTCGGTGACGACGATGGCAAGCAACGCCAGTGGCATGCCTTCCTGCGGAAGAATCGCATCGCCGCCGGCGGCCTGCCCGAGACCGTCAGCTTGCTGCTCACACTGTTGTGGCCAGCGAGCCAGGTGGCCGCCAGAAACGACGGCGCCACCGCCGCATGGAAGGCCGGCGAACGGCGATGGCGCTGAGGGCCAGCGACAGCCTCACACCGCTTGCCCCGACGATCGCCAGAATGCCCACCCGTTCGAGCGGCGCTGCCGCCGTTGCCGCATCAACAGATAGGCCGCCGGGATCACGAACATCGACAGCAGCGGTGCCGTGATCATTCCGCCGACCATCGGCGCGGCGATGCGCTGCATGACTTCCGAGCCGGTGCCCGTGCCCCACATGATCGGCAGCAGGCCGGCGAGGATCACCGCCACCGTCATCGCCTTCGGCCGAACCCGAAGCACCGCGCCTTCGCGGATCGCGTCGAGCAGGTCGGCCGTGCTGGTCGTGCCCTGGGCGATGCGCACGTCCCACGCCTGCCTGAGGTACAGCAGCATGATCACGCCGAACTCGGCCGACACTCCCGCGAGCGCAATGAATCCGACCGCGCCCGCAACCGACAGGTTATAGCTGAGCAGGTACAGCAGCCAGATACCGCCCACCAGCGCAAACGGCAAGGTCGCCATGATCAGCAGCGCCTCGTCGAAGCGCTTGAAGGTCAGGTACAGCAGCACGAAGATGATCATCAGTGTGAACGGCACCACCACCTTCAACTTCGCGGTCGCTCGCTCCAGGAACTCGAACTGACCGGACCATGAGATCGAATAGCCCGCCGGCAGCACGACCTTCTCGGCAACCACGCGCTGCATGTCCTGCACGGCCGATTTCAGGTCACGGCCGCGGATGTCCACGTAGACCCAGCCCGACAGCCGCGCATTTTCGCTGCGCAGCATCGGTGGCCCGTCGGTGATGCGGATATCGGCCACGTCGGACAGCACCAGTCGCGCGCCCTTCTCGGTGACGATGGGCAGCACGCGCAGCTTCTCCAGCGAGTCGCGCAGCTCGCGCGGGTAGCGCAGATTGATCGGGAAGCGCTGCAGCCCCTCCACCGTCTCGCCGATGTTGTCGCCACCGACCGCCGAGGTGATGACCGACTGCACGTCGGCGATGTTCATGCCGAAGCGCGCGGCGGCGTCGCGGTTGATCGTCACATCGACGTAGCGGCCACCGGTCAGACGCTCGGCGAGCGCGCTGCTGACCCCCGGCACGTCCTTCAACGTCTTCTCGATCTCGCCAGTTACCCGGTCGATCACGGCAAGGTCGGTGCCGGCCACCTTGACCCCCACCGGGCTCTTGATGCCAGTGGCCAGCATGTCGATGCGGTTGCGGATCGGTGGCACCCAGATGTTGGCCACACCGGGCACCTTGACGATGCGGTCGAGTTCATCGACCAGCTTGTCCTGTGTCATGCCGGCGCGCCAGTGGCTCTTCGGCTTGAACTGGATCGTGGTCTCGAACATCTCCATCGGTGCCGGGTCGGTCGCCGTCTCGGCGCGGCCGGCCTTGCCGTACACGCTCGCGACCTCGGGCACAGTCTTGATCAGGCGGTCGGTCTGTTGGAGCAACTCGGCCGCCTTGCCCGCCGACAGGCCCGGCAGCGCCGACGGCATGTACAGCAGGTCACCCTCGTCCAGCCTGGGCATGAACTCGCCGCCAATGTGCTGGAGCGGCCACAAGCTCAGCACCAGGGCCACCGCAGCAACCAACAATGTCGTCTTCGGCGCGCGCAGCACCACGTCCAACATGGGCCGATAGATCGCGATCAGCAGGCGATTCAGCGGGTTGGTCTTCTCGTCGGGGATGCGGCCCCGGATCAGGTAGCCCATCAGCACCGGGATCAGCGTGGCCGACAGCCCCGCCGCCGCCGCCATCGCATAGGTCTTGGTGAACGCCAGCGGCGAGAACAGCCGTCCTTCCTGAGCCTCCAGCGTGAACACCGGAATGAAGGACAGCGTGATGATGAGCAGCGAGAAAAACAGCGCGGGTCCGACCTCGGCGGCCGAATCACCGATCACCTTCCAGCGCGCCTCGCCCTCCAGCTTCTGATCCGGATGCTCGTGACTCCAGCGCTCCAGGTGCTTGTGCGCGTTCTCGATCATCACCACCGCCGCATCGACCATTGCGCCGATCGCGATCGCGATGCCGCCCAGCGACATGATGTTGGCGTTCACGCCCTGGTAGTGCATGACGATGAACGCCATCAGGATGCCCAGCGGCAACGACACGATGGCGACGAAGGCCGAGCGCAGGTGGAACAGGAAGATGAAACACACCACAGCGACGACGGCGAACTCTTCGAGCAGCTTGTGGCCGAGGTTGTCCACGGCCCGTTCGATTAGCCCCGAGCGGTCGTAGACCGGCACGATCTCGACGCCCTTTGGCAGGCTGGCCTGCACCGTCTTGAGCTTCTCTTTGACGGCCGCGATGGTCTCCAAGGCGTTCTTGCCCGAGCGCATTACGATCACACCGCCGGTCGCCTCGCCTTCACCGTCGAGCTCACCGATGCCGCGCCGCATCTCCGGCCCGACCTGGATGCGGGCCACATCACCGAGGCGCACCGACACGCCTGCGGCGGTGCTGACCAGCGGCACTTTGCGGAAGTCATCCAGCGACTGCAGGTAGCCCGAGGCCCGCACCACGTATTCGGCCTCGCCGAGTTCGAGCACCGAGCCACCGGCCTCCTGGTTCGACTTCTGGATCGCCTCGACCACCTTGGTGTGTGCGATACCGTAGGCCGCCAGCTTGTCCGGGTCGAGCAGGATCTGGTATTGCCGAACCATGCCGCCGACCGAGGCCACCTCGGCCACGTTGGGCACCGTCTTCAGCTCGAACTTCAGGAACCAGTCCTGCAAGGCGCGCAGTTGCCCGGCGTCCTGCGTACCGCTGCGGTCTACCAGCGAATACTGGTAAATCCAGCCCACACCGGTCGCGTCGGGTCCGAGCGTCGCCTTCGCGCCGGGAGGCAGCTTGGCCTGCACTTGGTTCAGGTACTCCAGCACGCGCGAACGCGCCCAGTACAAGTCGGTGCCGTCCTCGAACAGCACGTAGACGAACGAGTCGCCGAAAAACGAATAGCCGCGCACCGTCTTGGCACCCGGCACCGACAACATCGTCGTCGTCATCGGGTACGTGATCTGGTTCTCGACGATGCGCGGTGCCTGGCCCGGGTAGGTCGTGCGGATGATCACCTGCACGTCCGACAGGTCGGGCAGCGCGTCGAGCGGCGTGCGCTGCAACGAGTACACACCCCAGGCGCTGAGCATCAGCGTGGCCAGCAGGACGAGGAAGCGGTTGGCAATAGACCAGCGGATCAGCTTCGCGATCATGGCTTGCTCCGCGATGCTGCGGCGGCGGCCGGCTTCGGTTCGGGCTGGAGCAGCGTCGTGGCGGTCAGCTGCGCCATGTTCTCCGCGTCCATGTAGAACTCGAAGTCGATGCGGTCGCCCGCTTCCAGGCCGCGCGGGGCACCGCCCTTCGGCAGCTTGAAGTCCATCGTCATCGCGGGCCATTTGAGCGAGGCGATGGGGCCATGCGACAAGGTCATCGTGTCGCGGCCGATCGCTTCGATCTTGGCGGTGCCGATGTGCCGAGGGGCGGTGTTCGCGGCCGTCGGCGGTGGCTCGACGTTTAGACGCGCTTCGACCCCTTTGAGGCTGGCCTCGGAGTCGATCAGGAACTGTGACGAGACCACGACACGCTGGCCGAGTTGCAACCCTCTCTTCACCTCGGTCTGCCCGCCGCTCTCGATTCCGATTTCGACATCGACGGGTCGGAAGCGGCCGTTCTCCTCGGCCAGCATCGCCACCGTGCGCTTGCCGGTCTGGATGATGGCTTCGGTCGGCACCAGCAACGACTTCTGATTGCGCATGTCCATGAACTGCATCTGCACGAACATGCCTGGCACCAGCGTGCCCTTGGCATTCGCCAACTCGACCCGCGCCTTCAGCGTGCGGGTGGTCTGGTTGACGTCGGGCAGGATGGCCTGCACCTTGCCGTCGAAGATCGCACCCGGCGCGGCCGGGCTCCTGGCCTGCACCTTCGCACCTGGGCGCAACAGCGCCGACTGGCTCTCGGGCACCTCGGCGTTGGCCCACACCGTGGACAGGCCGTTGATGCGGAACAGCGTGGCGCCCGGCGCCACCGTCATGCCTTCGCGCGCCATCAGCTCGGTGACGACACCGCTGATCGGTGCCACCAGGGTGATGCGCGGTTGCGTCCGACCGCTGCTGTCAACGAGCGCAATCTGCGCGTCGCTCATGCCGATCTGGCGCATCCGCTGGCGCGCGCCGTCGACGAGCGGCGCGAGGTCAGTGCCTTGCATCCGGCGCACCGACAGGAACTCTTCCTGCGCCGCGATCCAGTCGGGCACGTACAGCTCGGCCAGTGCCTGGCCGTTGGCCACGCGATCCAGCGTGGCGCGAACATGCAGGCGCTCGACATAGCCGATCGCCCGTGCCTGCACGATCACCTGGTCTCGTTCGTTGAAGGCAATGCTGCCGACGGCGGCCACCTGCGGCGACAGCGTGCCTTCGGTGACCGTGGCCGTGCGCACACCCAGGTTCTGCTGGATGCGCGGGCTCACGGTCACCTTGCTGCCGTCACCGTCGCTGTCCGCATAGACCGGCACCAGCATCATGTCCATGAACGGCGACTTGGCCGGCTTGTCGAACTTGTTTCCCGGCACCATGGGGTCGTGGTAGTACAAGACCTTCTTGCCGGTCATCGGATCGACATCGCCGGCCTTGATCCCGGAGGTGATGTGGCGACGGGTCGCGTCTTCTCCTTGCGCGATGCTCTGCGGCACGGCCTCGATGGCAGCACTGGCGGCCATCGCCTCGGCGGCCGGCGCGCCTGGCGCCACGGCCGATGGGGCACCACCCATGCCCATGCCGCGATGCATGCCGAGCTGGTAGACGCCATAGGCGCCTGCGACGACGAGCGCGACGGCAATGACGACAGTCGTGAGAACTTTGGGTTTCATGTTCACTTCTCCGAGATATCGGCCGAGCGGGTGGTCGGGCGTGACGTTGCAGTCGCTTCGTGTTCGGGCGGAATGAGGTACTCGAGTTGCGCCCACAGGGCGGCGGCTTCCATCTCCAGGCGCAGCCGATCCATGCGCGTGTCGATCTCCATGCGTCGCGCATCGAGCACCGCGTTCAGCGCGCCGCTGCCCCCGCGGTATGCAGCCATCGCCGCCCGCGTGCGTTCGGCGGCGAACACGATCAGCTCGCTGTCGTAGTGCGCCAGCCGGTCCCGGTCGCTCTGCCACTCCTGCAGCCAGCCAAGTGTTTCGGCGACGTGCTCCCGGGTGACCTCTTCGCGCTGTGTGCGCATCTGCTCGACCACGGCGAGCTTCGCGACCACGTCACGGTCCTGCCGGTTCTTCTGATCGAACTGCAACGGAATCGAGACGTTGACCGACACCATGTTTGAGTAGGCCGGGCCGCGCTGGCTGTACATCAGCTCGACGCTCCAGTCCGCGCGCTTGTTGCTCTGCGCGATGTCGGCATCGGCCCGCGCCATCGCTTCCTGCTTCACCATCAGCGCGATCTGCGGGTGGTGCGCCAGCTGGCTCTCCAGTGCTGCCGCATCAAGGCAAATGGCAGTCACCGGCGGCGGTGATCCCAGGGCCTGATTGGCGTCAACGCCGACCCACCGCGCCAGCTTGATCTTGGCCGTGGCGACCTGTCGCTCGGTCTGGCGGATGCGGTCGTCGATCAGCGCGACGGCGGAGCGCACAGCGAACACGTCCGCCTGCGACCCTCGCCCGCCGCGATACGCAGAGTCCGCCGCTTCGATCTGTAAACCGGCCTCGGCCCTCTGGGTGCGCAGCAGGTCGAGCATGCGCTCCTGGTAGTGGCGGTCGAGCCAGGCCTTGGCGGTATCGCGGCGCAAGCCCGCGAGCGTCACGGCGCGCGCGGCCTCAGCGGTTTCGGCCTCGCGGTCGAAGCGCGCTGAGCGTGCCTTGAGCTTGTCGCTGCGGGTGATTTCCTGCGCCACGCCGATCGAACGCATCGTCATGAAGTCGCGCGTCAGGCTCAAACGGTCGGGGCCGTTGATCGGCAGGTTGTTGATGCCCGCCTTCAACGTCGGATCGGGAAGCTGGCCCGCAGCGATGGCCATCTCGCGCGACGCCGACGCGACGGAATCCTGGGCCACGAGTTGCCGCGAACGGTCCTGCGCAGCACGCAGCGCCTGATCCAGCGTCAAGACTCGTTCTGCGTGGCTGTTGGCACTGGCCAAGGCAGCGCACAGCACGGCCAGGCAGGTCAAAGTGTGGCTGCGCGGCTGACGTGGCAGCCGTTGAGATGGGGCAGAAAACATGACTTCTCCAGACAACGAAACGAGGGCTTCGTGTCGGCTCGACCTGCTGCGGCTGCGAACAGCCGGCAAGCGCAGACGAGCGCGACCGATGCGCCGGACCGACCTGTTCGGTCGTCGGCGCAACGTCGTCTGGAGAATCAGATTCGGAAACAGCAGTGCAGGATGGCGAGCGGCGGAGACGCCACAGCCAGTGCACTGGTCGTGTCGGCTGCGGGGCGCGGCGCGACAACTGGCTCGGGTGCCAGCGGAGTGAAGTAGAGCGCAGTCAGCAATACCGTCGGCACTGTCAGCGTTCCGGCCTGGTCGCTCTGCTGGCCATGACGGCAATGCTCGGCGCAGAGATTGGCGAACTCCGGATCCATCGGACCGGCCATGCTTGCGCAGTCCATGGGCTGTGAATCAGCCGTCGCGGAAGTGTCATCGTTCGAATTGGCATCTGCTACAGCTGTGGCGCCCACCTGCATGTCGACCGCACGCGCCAACCCCGGGCAGGCATAAGCCGAAACCGCCAACTGCGCGAAAAACACCACGCCGATCACCGCGCGGCAGACCCTTTTCGGGAAGTGGCGCGTCATGACGCCCGTCCGCTCTCGTCGACGCACACCACGGCCGAAACAACGTCGACGCACGAGGCATCGGTACGTTCGTCGGCTGTGATCGGGTGATTGAACATGGCGTTGGAGTTTGACCGGAAGCGAGGGGGATTTCAACGCAGACGCGTTTCGAGTTTAGTCGCTCGCGCGCCGAATTCCCTACAGCAGGGGCTTGGACTCCGTGACGAAAAGGCCGCCAGCCTCCGTTCGGGAGGGTCGCGCATCAATGGCGATGACCACCACCGCCCCCCGACGCCGGAGGCGTCCACAGCAGGCTCTTCACACTGATGCCAGCGTGCTTCAATCCTCTCAGCCGCCGCGGATCACCCACACCGAACTCATGCTCATTGCCAGCGCCGCGCTCATCGGCGACAGCAGCCAGCCGGTGGTGGTTCGGACCGCAGTTAACCAGGGTGGCAGCCGCTAAGCCCTGCGTGGGCGACGCGAGCAGCATCAGTCACATCAACGCAGTTCGAAACCGGGAAACACGTCGCAGACGTGTAAAGCGAATCGAAAGGGAGGACATGCGCATGACCTTGCGTGCGGTCACGCAGATTCTGGCGGACAAACGGTCAATCCGAAGCAAGCGCATGAATAATCGAACGCAGTGCGACCAGGAGGGCTCGCCTGCGCTGCGACTTCATGTTGCAGCCGCAGGCGCCGCTTCTATCGCACGAATTTGGGCCCCCACATGATGATTGCCATGCCCAGAAGACTCACGGCAACACCCACCGCGTCGGTGACGCTGGGCCGAACGCCATCGACAATCCACAACCACAAGATCGCGACCCCGATGTAAACGCCGCCGTAGGCGGCATAGACGCGGCCCGCCGCCGTCGGATGCAGCGACAACAACCAGGCGAACAACGCCAGGCTTGCCGCGCCGGGTAACAGCAGCCACACGGAGGCGCCCTGTCTCAGCCAGAGGTAGGGAAGGTAGCAACCAAGAATCTCCGCCACGGCAGTGGCCGCGAACAGCCCGAAAGTCTTGTACGAGTCCATGGTCCGCATTGTGCGCAACACGGCCCGCGCGATCCGCTGTCGCCGGACCCGGAAGATTTCGCTTGCACCTCAAGTGACTTGAGGTATTACTGTCGGTGGGTGGGCGTTTTGCCCTCTCTGGAACCTTAGACATGAAATCTTGGAAGGTGCACTTGGGATTTGGCGGCGCATGTGCAGCATGTTGTGCACTGCCCCTCGTCGGCGGCGTGGCCGCCTTGAGTGCGGGCTCGGCAGCACTGCTTGCCTGCGCCGACGAACTGCTGCCGATCGCCTGGGCCGCCGCCGCGCTCGCGGCCGTGGCCGGCGGCGTGTGGTGGTGGCGGCGTCGCCTGGCCGCCAATCGGTCGGCCTGCGGGTGTGCCAGGGTCGACGAGGGAACTCCGCCCCATTGCACGGTCGAAGGAACGCCATGCAAATGACCGAAGCCCCGCCGATCGCGTGCACGCTCGAAGGCAATGACCTCAACCTGCGCCTCGCAGAGATCCATGCGCTGACCGAGCGCCGCTTGATCTCGCACGAGCTTGTCGGCTCCGCGCTGCAATTGGTTTACAGCGGTGACGCCCTTGTCGAGGTGCATCACATCGTCGAACTCGAACAGCGCTGCTGCGCCTTCCTCGACTTTGCCATCGAAGCGACGCCGGCAGAAGTTCGGTTGACCATCACCCCGCCGGGCGGAACCGACGAGGCGTCGGGTTGGCTGTTTGCGCAGTTTCTGCCGGCAACGGCGGTCGCCGAATTCAAGCCATCGACGTGCGGCTGTACGGCTGGCGCAAGATGCGGCTGACGCGCGTCCACTCGACAAAGGAATGACCCGTGGGTTCCTCGCTTTCCATCGGATTCGTCGCCAGGCAGACCGGCTGCACCGTTCCGACGATTCGCTACTACGAAGAGATCGGCCTGCTGCCAGAGGTCGCGCGCTCGGACACGGGGCATCGGCACTATGGGGACGATGTCGTCCGTCGATTGACCTTCATCCGACGCTGCCGCGACTTCGGTTTCTCGATCGAGCAGGTGCGTGAACTGGTGGGCCTTGTCGATCACCCGGAACGACCCTGTGCCGAAGCCCGAGACATCGCGTCCGCGCAGCTCGTGAAGGTGCGCGACAAGCTGGCCGAGCTGCAGGCCTTCGAGGCGAACTTGTCCGCTTTCGTAGAGAGCTGCAGCGCCGCCTGTGCAGGCGGTACGGTCGTGGACTGCACCAGTCTTGAAGACCTCACACATCCCGCAGAACAAGCCGCGGCATCGAAGCCCGCCGCCTGCTGCAGCCCGACAAAGGAACCTGTGCAATGAACTCCATACGACTGAACAGAAGAGGCGCCCTGGTCGCGGCCGCGGTCTCGCTTCCAACGTTGATGCCCTGGAGCCGAGCCTTCGCCGGCACGAACACGGCGCCCCAGGCCGCGATCGGCAAAGCCGCGCCGGCGTTCGAGGTCATCGATGCCGCGAAGAACAAGCGCAGCCTGGCCGAGTTCAAGGGCAAGACGGTGGTGCTGGAATGGACAAGCCCGTCCTGTCCATTCGCCAAAGCGCAGTACGACAGCGGAAGGATGCAGGAGCTGCAAAAGTGGTCGGCCAAGAACGGCATGGTCTGGCTCAGCGTGCTCTCAAGTCATCCGTCCCGCTCAGACTACCTCGAACCTGCAAGGGCGGAAACGTTCAACCGCGCACGTGGCGCTTCGCCGACGGCGTTGCTCATCGACGCCAGTGGTGATGTCGGCCATGCCTATGGCGCCAAGACCGCGAATCACATGTTCGTCGTCAATGGGTCCGGTGTCCTGATCTATGCGGGTGGCATCGACGATGGCGAGAGCATGGACGCCAAGAAGGTGCTTCGCGCTCACAACTACGTGAGGGCCGCGCTGGATGACGTGCTGGCCGGCCGAGCCGTGAAGGTACCGACGACCGCCCCATCCGGCTGCGCGCTCGCATACGCCGGTTGATCAGACCGCGGCCCAGGCACTGCTCGCAGGGTCACGGTGGTGCAGTCGCGAGCGATCCACACACGACGCGAGAGGGAGCGATGAAGGGTCCCGCGCTTGAGTCGGAGCTGACGTGTCCCAAATGCGGTCACGTCAAGCGCGAGACCATGTCGGAGAACGCCTGCCAGTTCTTCTACGAGTGTGAGAACTGCAATGAGCTGTTGCGCCCTGCGCCGGGCGATTGCTGCGTGTTCTGCTCGTTCGGCTCGGTGAAGTGCCCGCCCGTCCAAGTCGCACGAACGTGCTGCGGGTGAGGTAGGCACCGCTGGCTTCGCAGGACGCGATGGCGCCCTCTTCCTTGGACGCTCAGGGTCAATGACCTCTTGAGTCTGAGAACCGCGTTCTGATCCCATAGAATCCCTCCCCAATGCGTCGCTGGTCCATCATCGCTTTCATGTTGCTCGTTCTGCCGTTCCAGTTGGTCTGGGCGGCTGCAGCGCCTGTGTGCGCGCATGAAACCCAGGCGGCCGCCAAAAAGCACTTCGGGCACCACGAACACCAGCATCAGGGCTCGACATCGGCAATCGCCGACAACGACGGTGCTGCGGACAGTGGCACCGGATCGGGTACCTATCACGCCGATTGCGAAACCTGCCACCTCGGCACCAGCGCGGCCGTGCCCTCGCCAGCGCCGGTCGTCATCCCCCTGCCACACGGCGCCGTCCACGGCAACCACGGCAGCATGTACCGATCGCACATTCCCTCCGGACTCGAACGTCCCGATCGACTTGAACTCACTGCTGCCGTGCGCTTCGGCGGCGGCGTCGAGTTCAGTCTGCATCCCGCCTGACGACACCCGACGTCACCGTCGAATCGCTTCTCTGTGAGACGAGAAGGATGATTCGATGCGATTCCCATTGGTGGCGCTGGCTTTTGCGCTGGCCGCCCATACCCACTCCGCCCTTGCACAAAGTGCGACCGGCACCGCCCCGCTGACGCTGGCCGAGGCCATGCGCCTCGCCGAGACGACGCACCCCTCGGTGCGGGCCCGCGAAGCGCAACTGGCCGCCGCCGAAGGCAGCCGGCGCGAAGCCTCGGCGCTGCTTTTCAACAACCCCGAGCTGAGCACCGACCGAACCCGGCGCCGCGCTGGCGGGCCCGACGGCCGCGCCAACGAATGGAGCGTCGGCCTGAGCCAGCCCTTCGAGACCGGCGGGCAGCAGTCGCGCCGCCGTGAAGCCGCCGCCGCTGGCCTGGACGCGCTGCGCGCCGAAATCGAAGACGTGCGCCGGCAAGCCCGCGCCGATGCCGCGGCACGCTATTTCGCGGTGCTGGCAGCGCAGCGGCGCGTGCAGTTGGAACAACGCTCGCTCGACCTGTTCGACGGCAGCGCACAGGCCATCGCCAAACGGCGTGCGGCCGGGGAAGACACGCGGCTCGACGCCAACGTCGCGCTGGTCGAAGCCGAACGCGCACGCAACGCGCTGGCGCTGGCGGGCGAAAAGCTGATCGAGGCGCGCAGCGAACTGGCCACCGCCGTTCAATTGCCGGCGTCCGCGTTGCCCGAGGTGGCCGGCGAACTCGGCACGACCGTGGGCGACACGCCACCCTACAGCCTGGAACAGCTGCTGGCGGCGGTGCAGAACCTGCCGAAACAACGCGCCCTGGCGGCGCGCGAAGAGGCAGCGCGGGCCCGGCTCGGCGTCGAGCGCGGCGGTCGCTATCCGGATGTCACGGTCGGCCTGCAGGTCGGCCGCGAAGGACCGGGCACCGAACGCGAGCGGGTCACGACTTTGTCGCTCTCGGTGCCACTGCCGATCTTCAAGCGCAACGACGCGGCGATCGGCCAGGCGCTGACCGACATGAGCCAGGCAGAGATCGAGCGCACTAGCGCGAGCCGCGATGCACAGGCGCGGGTACGCCAGCTCTGGAGCCGGCTCGGCAGCCAGCGCGACCGTTTTCTGCGCCTGCAGCGCGTACTGGTGCCGGCCGCCACCGACAACCAGCAGCTTTCGGTCAAGTCACGCCAGGCCGGGCAGATCGGCCTGCTCGAGCAGCTCATCGTCAACCGTCAGGCGCTCGACGCCGAGCGTGACCTGAACGAGCTGCTAGCCGAACTGCAAGTAACCCGAATCGAACTCGAACACGCGGCCGGCTGGCCGCAAGAAGGAAACGCACGATGAACAGCCTGCATGAAGAAATGGTGCGCCCGCGGCGCGCCACCACGCTGACGACGGCCCTGGCCGTGGTCATCGCCCTGTCCGCGTGCGGTGGTGGCACACCTGCCGCCGAAGGCGGCAAGCCCGCCGAACAAGCGGCCGCCAAGAAGGACGATCACGCGGGTGAGAAGGAAGGCGAACACAAAGAAGGTGAAGCGGAACTGACGCTCACCAGCGAAGAGGCCGAGCGCGCGGGCGTGAAGGTCGAGAAAGTCAAGCCGATGCCGCTCGGCGAAACCGTCGTCGTCACCGCGACGATCCGCCCTGACCAGGACCGGCTCGCGCATGTGGCAGCACGCATCGAAGGCCGCATTACCTCGGTGCCCGCGAAGCTGGGCGACAAGGTGCGCGCCGGCCAGACGCTTGCGGTGCTCGACAGCGTGGCGGTGGGCGAAGCGCACGCGGCGCTGAACCAGGCGCAAGCCGAGCTCGGCATCGCCGAGGCCGACTTCAAGCGGGCCCAAGCGCTGATCGCCGACGAGATCATTCCGCGCAAGGACTTTCTGCGTGCTCAGGCCGAGCGCGACAAGGCCGCCGCTGGCGTGCGCGCGGCGTCCGACCGCCTCCGACTGCTTGGCGGTTCGCCGAACGCGCGTGGCAACGCCGTGTCCACATTCGCCGTAACCGCGCCTTTCGCCGGCACCGTGATCGAGAAGAAAGCGACGCTGGGCGAGTTGGCGAGCCCGAGCACACCGCTGTTCAGCGTGGCCGACCTGAGCCGCGTGTGGATCCAGGCCGATCTGCCGGAAGCCGCACTCGCGAAGATCAGGATCGGCGCCAACGCCAAGGTCAGCGTGCCCGCCTATCCGAACGAAACTTTCAACGGCAAGGTCGGCCACATCGGCGCCGCGCTCGACAAGGACAGCCGCACCGTCGCGGCCCGCATCGAGGTGGCAAATGCCGACGGCCGCCTGAAGCCCGAGATGTTCGCCACCGCGCGCATCGAGGCCACCGGCGACAAGCGCGAGGCGATCTCGCTGCCCGACGCCGCGGTCGTATTGCTCGAAGGCAAACCGACCGTATTCGTGCTGGAGCAAGGCGCCTACGAAGCACGCGAGGTCGAACCCGGCGAACGCATCGGCGGGCGCACGGTATTGAAGTCGGGCCTGAAGGCGGGCGACGAGGTCGTCACGTCTGGCACCTATGCCCTCAAGGCCCGGAAGCTGAAGTCTCAGCTCGGCCACGGTCATTGAGAAGGACCACTGACCATGCTCAATGCAATCGTTGATGCCTCGCTGCGCTACAAGGTGCTGGTGATGGTGGCTTTCGCCGTGCTGATCGGCCTGGGCGTGATGGCCTACAAGCAGGTGCCGGTCGATGCCTTTCCCGATGTGACGCCGGCCCAGGTCAACATCTACACCGAGTCGCCCGGCGTGGCCGCCGAAGACATCGAGCGCCTGCTCACGGTGCCGATCGAAGCCGCGATGGCGGGCCTGGCCGATGTGGAAGTGGTGCGTTCGGTCTCGCTGTTCGGCCTGTCCTACGTCGGCGTCTACTTCAAGGACAGCGTCGACATCTACTTCGCACGCCGTCTGGTCGGTGAAAAGTTGCAGGAGGTAAAGGGCCGACTGCCCGCCGGCTACGGCGAGCCGGAACTCGGGCCGAACAGCTCGGGCCTGGGCCAGGTGTTCTGGTACACGATCGAAGACGCCGACAAGAAGCTCAGTGCAATGGACTTGCGCACGCTGCACGACTGGACCGTGCGCCTGATCCTGCGCACCGCAGCGGGCGTGGACGACGTAACCACCTGGGGCGGCCACGAGAAGCAGTTCCAGGTGCAGATCGACCCGCGCAAGCTGGTCAAGTACGGCCTGTCGTTCAAGGAGGTGATGGAGCGGCTGACGGCGAACAACAAGCAGGTCGGCGGCCAGTACCTGAACATCGGTGTCGAGCAATACCTCGTGCGCGGGCTCGGGCTCGTCAGCAACGCGGCCGACATCGGCACCATCGTCGTCGCCGAACGCAACGGATCGCCGGTCTATGTGCGCGACGTAGCCGAGGTCAAGGAAGCGCCGGCTGTTCGCTTCGGCGCCGTGACACGCAACGGGCAGGAGACGGTGCTCGGCATCGCGCTCGCACGCATCAACGAAAACGCGGCCACGGTGGTGGCGGCGGTCAAGGAGAAGCTCGCCATCGCACAGTCCGCGCTGCCCAAAGGGATCGTGCTGAAGGCCGCCTACGACCGCACCGAGATCGTCGACAAGGCGCTGAAAACGTCCACCAACGCCCTGATCGAAGGCTCGATCCTGGTGGCGGTGATCCTGTTCCTGTTTCTCGGCGAGTTCCGCTCGGCCATCGTCGTCATCGTGACGCTGCCGCTGGCCATGCTGTTCGCCTTCATCATGATGCAGCGCTTCGGCATGTCGGCGAACCTGATGTCGCTGGCCGGCCTGGCCATCGGCATCGGCATGATGGTCGACGGTGCGGTGGTGATGGTGGAAAACGCGTTCCGGCTGCTCTCGCACGCGCGCGAATCGGGGCGCCCTGTGAACCGAACCCACGTGGTGCTGGAAGCGGCTCGCGAAGTGGCCAACCCGATCGCCTTCGCCATCATGATCATCATCGTGGTGTTCCTGCCGCTGTTCTCGCTGACCGGGCTCGAAGGCAAGCTGTTCAAGCCGATGGCACTGACCATCACCTTCGCGATGGCGGGCTCGCTGCTGTTGTCGCTGACCCTCGTTCCGGTGCTGGCGGCGCTGATCCTCAAGCCCAAGGAAGAGAAAGACACCTGGCTGGTCCGCGGCGCGAAGAAGCTCTACCTGCCCCTGCTCGACTGGGCGCTCGACCGCAAGAAGGTCGTCGTCGGCGCTGCCGTGGCGCTGCTGCTGGGCTCGCTGGCGCTGTTCCCGTTCCTGGGCAAGGAGTTCATGCCCACGCTGCAGGAAGACGCCATCATGTTCCGCGTCGTTGGCATTCCCTCGACCTCGCTCGACGAGTCGATTCGTGTGGCCAACGTGATGGACGCGAGCCTGCGCAAGAAGTACCCGCAGGTGAATTCGGTGCTGGCCACCATCGGCCGCGCCGAGAAGGGCGAAACGGCCGACGTCAACTACATGGAGGTGCTGCTCGACCTTGCACCCAAGGACGAATGGCCGGTCAAGCAGTCGTATTCGGCACTCGGCCGAGAGATGCAGGAGTTTCTGGAGGGCGAGGTCGCCACCGCCGTGTTCGGTGCGACGCAGCCGATCCAGATGCGGGTGGAGGAGCTGATCTCCGGCGTTCGCGCCACGCTGGCCTTGAAGATCTATGGCGAAGACCTCGACAAGCTCGAAGAACTGTCGGCGCAGATCAAGGGCGTGATCGGCGCCGTTCCGGGCGTGGCCGACCTGGCGGCCGAGGCCAACAAGGGCAAGCCGCAGATGGTGATCAAGGTCGACCGCCAGGCCGCGGCGCGCTACGGTCTCAACGCCGACGACATCTTGTCGATCGTGCAAGCCGGCATCGGCGGAGAAACGGTGTCCACACTGATCGACGGCACGCGCCGTTTCGACATCGCGGTGCGGCTGGCCGACGAGTTCCGCGGCAGCCCGGCCGCCATCGCGGCGATCCCGATCCGCACGGCCGAAGGCGCTATCGTGCCGTTCTCGAGCGTGGCAACGATCGAGCTCGACGAGGGCTACACCTTCGTGCGCCGCGAATCGCTGCAGCGTTATGCGGTGCTGCAGATGGATGTGCAGGGGCGCGACATCGACAGCTTCGTCAAGGACGCCAACACCGCCATCGCCGCCAAGGTCAAGCTGCCCACGGGCTACTGGGTCACGTGGGGCGGCGCGTTCGAGAACCAGCAACGTGCGATGGCGCGGCTGGGAGTGATCGTGCCGCTGACGATCGGCCTCATCTTCATCCTGCTCTACACCGCGTTCAACTCGGTGCGCCACGCCACGCTGATCATCGCCAACGTGCCGTTCGCGATCATCGGCGGCATCATCGGTTTGTTCGCCACGGGGCAGTACCTCTCGGTGCCTTCGGCCATCGGCTTCATCGCGGTGTTCGGGGTGGCGATGCTGAACGGCATCGTGATGGTGACCTTCCTGAACGACTTGCGAAAACGCGGGCTGGCGATCCGCGACGCGGTGCGCCAAGGCGCAGCGATGCGGCTGCGGCCGGTGCTGATGACGGCGTCGGTCGCGATCCTCGGCCTCGTGCCGATGCTGATCTCGACCGGCGTGGGCGCGGAGACGCAGCGACCGCTCGCCACGGTGGTCGTCGGCGGCCTGATCACCTCGACGCTGCTGACGCTGTTGCTGCTGCCCCTGATCTACGAATGGTCCGAGTCACGCGCCGAAGCGAAGGAACGCGCGCGCACGGAGTCTGAAGACGCGGCCGAAGCCGCAGCACTGCCACCCCTTGCCAAGGAGACACCATGAAAGAAATCAAGGCCTACGTACACAGCAGCCGCGTTGCCGACGTGATCGCGGCTTTGAAGGACTGCCCGGCGTGGGGCAGCGTGCGCGCCGGCCGCCGGCACAACCTGGCGGTCTATGTGGTGAAGGGCTCGCTGCTGCCGCTCGACCCCAACGAGCAGCACTACTCGATGGACCTCGGCGACGAGGTCGTCAACGAATACAAGCTCGAGCTGCTGTGCGAAGACACCGAGGTCGCCGAGATCGTCGCCGCCGTCCAGGCATCGGCCCGCACGGGCCAACCGGTCGCCGGTTGGATCACCGTCACCGAAGTCGCTCAAGCCATTGCGATCCACTGAGTTCATGCCCCAGCTTCTCCCAACCCGAAAGGACAACACCATGAAACGATTCCTCCTCCCCCTGTTCTTCGCATCCGCCATCGCACTGCCGGCATTTGCCGCAGAAGACCATGTTCCGAAACACGGCGGCGTGGTCGTCGAGACCAAGGCGGGTGACCTCGAACTGGTGGCTAAGCCCGACTTGATGGTCCTTCACGTCAGCGACCACGGCAAGGCGATGAAGCTGACCAGCGCCAGCGGCAAGCTGACCGTTTTCAACGGCAACGAGAAGACCGAGGCAGCGCTCGCGCTCGTCGGCGACAAGCTCGAAGCCAAAGGCAGCTTCAAGTTCACCGCGGGCAGCAAGGTGCTGGCCGAGGTTTCGCTGAACGGCAAGCCGGCGGTGTCGGCGCGCTTCACGCTGAAGTAAGACGCACGTCGCAGTGTCGCGGGGCAAGTGGTCGAAGACGCCCTGCGCACCACTTGCGCTCCGCCTGAACACGTTCCCCGCCCATTGCCGCGCTTTTGGGAAACAGCCCCGTGCGAAAGCATCTCCCAGATTCGCCGATTGGCCTGACGATCGTGCTGATGTGGGTTGGCCTTGTGGTGCTGGCATTCGCGGCCTACTGGCTCTTTCGGTGGTGGAGACAACGTCACCCCTTGCCGAAACCGAAGCCAGAACCGGTGCAGTCGTACACGCAGCGCCTCCAGCAAAGGATGAACAAGCAGCGCCTCGGCGCTGCCCCGTCCGATGCCGAGAAGCCAGGCAAACACCACAAGCACTGAGGAGTTCGACGATGCACGACCGACCCGCTTCCCTCCTGCCTCACCCCCGGGCGCAGCGATGAGTGCCGGTCACAGCCACGCGATTCCGGAATCGGGCAACGAGCGCGCGCTGTGGATGGCGCTGGGCTTGACGTCGATCTTTCTGGTCGCCGAGGTCATCGCCGGCATCGTGTTCCAGAGCCTGGCACTCCTGGCCGACGCAGCGCACATGTTCACCGATGTGGCGGCCTTGGCGATTGCGGTCGCGGCCGTTCGCATCGCGCGGCGCCCGGCCGACGCCAAACGCACCTACGGCTATCACCGTTTCGAGATCCTGGCCGCCGCGTTCAACGCTGTGCTGCTGTTCGGCGTGGCCATCTACATCCTGTATGAGGCCTATCGCCGATTCAGTGCGCCTGCCGAAGTGCAGCCGACGGGCATGCTCATCGTCGCCGTGCTGGGCTTGGCGGTCAACCTGCTCAGCATGCGGTTCCTGCAGAGTGGCAAGGACAGCAGCCTGAACGTCAAGGGCGCCTATCTCGAGGTGTGGGCCGACATGCTCGGATCGATCGGCGTCATCGTCGCTGCGCTCGTGATCCGTTTCACCGGCTGGGCCTGGGTCGACACCGTGGTTGCCGTCGGCATCGGCTTGTGGGTTTTGCCGCGAACCTGGGTTCTTCTGAAGGAGAGCCTGAACATCCTGCTCGAAGGCGCACCCGACGGTGTAGACGTTGACGAGGTCGGGCGCGCGATCCTTTCGGTGCCCGGCGTGACCGGCGTTCACGACCTGCACATCTGGGTGCTGACGAGCGGCAAGAACAGCTTGACCGCGCATGTGGTGCAGACCGAGTCGAGTCGTCCCGAGACAATCCGCTCTGGCATTCAAGAAGTTCTGGCCGAGCGGTTCAAGGTGTTCCACACGACGCTGCAACTGGAATTCACACCATGCCAGCACACCGACGACGGTTGTAACTATGTGGCCCGGCCGCACGGCAATGAATCCCACGAAGGGTCGGCGGTTCGGCCCCCCAGCGGGGCGACGCCATGACCGCGCCGGTGATGCCGCCCGCCAAGGCATGTGGAACGCGGATGACCGCGACCGATCGGTCGCGGTGGCGCGTGTTGCTTCTACTGAGCACCGGTGCGGCGAGCGTCGGCTGCACGACACCGTTCGAGGGACGCTACGATTTCTACGATGCCTGGCGAAAGGGGAAAGTCGTCCAAGTCGAAACCGCTCAAGGGCTTCGCCGCAGTTCGCCACAGGATTGCCGCAAGGACGCGACGACCCGACCTGCCGACACGCGATACGCCTACGTCCAGTACCGCGGCATCAGTCGACTCACCTCGCGCATCGTGCCGCTTGCAGCCGACGCGAACCTCAAGGCCGGCGACCTTGTCTACGTGAAGGTCAATGACTGCAACGCACCCGTCCCCTTGCGCGCGGTGCAGGCCGACACATGGTGAGGCATTGGTCGGCGGCGGACCGACGCGCCGTTTCAGCCGCCAGTGTTCTGCTCCATCCGCGTTCGGCGCTCAGCAGCAGTTTCGTTGCGCAGCTCGTTGATCACCTGGTCGCGGGTCTTGGCGGCGCCCGAATTCTTCATCGGAAAGATCCCGGTGCGGTTGGCCGAGTACAACCACCCCGCCTTGCGGGCGGCTTCGACCTCGGCCGCCACCTGATCGCGACTCAGGCTGCTTTTTGCAACATGGTCGGGGTGCTGGGTGTAGCCGATCTCGCCATTGGCGGGATGGAATTCCGACGAGGCGAAAGACACGGCCGGTGCGACGAGTGCTGCCGCGCACGCAGCTGCCAGGAAAGATTTGCGGAAGTTCATGGGATGGTTCCTTGTCTCGGGTTCGGCCCGCGGCGAACCGCCGGGGTCATGCCTTGCGGCACAGAGAGAACTTTAGAAATTCACCCCCGACGAAAGCCCACCCGAAATATGACGATTTGGTCATCGTGGCGAAGCCTGCCCCACGAACTGTCTCAATGAAGCTTCTGGTCATCGAGGACGAGGTCAAGCTCGCTGAATACCTGCGCAGGGGCCTGACCGAAGAGGGCTACGTGGTCGACGTGGTCCACAACGGCGTGGACGGCCTGCACATGGCCATGGAGGGCAGCTACGACCTTCTGGTGCTCGACGGCATGCTGCCCGGCATCGACGGCCTGGGGCTGCTGGCTGCGCTGCGCCAAAGCAAGCAGACGCCGGTGCTGATGCTGACCGCGCGGATCAAGGTCGAAGACCGCGTGCGAGGGTTGCAGGGAGGCGCCGACGACTATCTGATCAAGCCCTTCGCGTTCTCTGAACTGCTCGCGCGCATCGAAGTGTTGTTGCGACGCACGCAGCCCCGTGCCGAAGCTGCCGGCTCGATGGTCCTGAGCCTCGCCGATCTCGAACTCGACCTGCTGCGCCGAAAGGCGACACGCGCCGGTCAGCGCCTGGACCTCACAGCGAAGGAGTTCGTGTTGTTGACGCTACTCATCCGCCGACAGGGCGAGGTGCTCTCCCGCACCGAACTCGCGGAGCAGGTCTGGGACATGAACTTCGACACCGAGACCAACATGGTCGAGGTGGCGATTCGCCGCCTGCGCGCCAAGCTCGACGTGCCGTTCGAGCGCTCGCTGCTACACACCGTCAGAGGCATGGGCTACGTGTTGGAGGTGCGCGCCGAATGAACAGACGCGGGAGTTCGCTGGGACGCCGTCTGTCGTGGTGGCTTGCGTGGCAGAGCTTTGGCGGGCTCATGGCCGTCTGCCTGGCCGTGTATGCGGCCACCGCGCTGAGCCTGACCGAACGGCAACAGGACACATTGACGCAGAAGCAGCAGCAGGTACTGCACCTGCTCAACGAAACCGCGCGTAACCACGACCTGACGACGTTAAAGCACAAGCTCGACGACTACTTCGTCGGGCACCAGGATATGACTCTTGTGCTGCGGCAACGCGACGGCACCGTGCTCTATCAAAGTGCCGTGGCCAACGGATCAGCGCGTGATCGACTGGAGGCGCTGTTCGACGCGCCCCGCGCGATGCTGTCTGCGCCGCAGGTAACGGCGATGCTGACACTGGACACCCACGATGACACCGTGCTGCTGCGACGCCTTGCCTTCACGCTGTTCGCAGCGGCCATCGTCGGCGCACTGATCGTCTCCGCCGGCGGGTTCCTGCTGGTCAGGCTCGGACTCAAGCCATTGCACCACCTCGTCGAGCAGACGCGGCGACTGGCCGCGGACAACTTGCGCCAGCCGCTGGACGGGTCGGCCCAGCCCGAGGAATTGCAGCCCTTGATCGCGCAGTTCAACGCGCTGCTCGGCCGCCTCGCCCACTCATACGAACAGCTCGAAGGCTTCAATGCCGATGTCGCGCATGAACTGTGCACCCCGCTGGCCACGCTGGTCAGCAGCACCGAACTGGCGATGCGCAGACCCCGCACGGCCGACGACCTGCGCGACGTGCTCGGGTCCAACCTGGAAGAGTTGCATCGGATCGCAAGCATCGTTCAGGACATGCTGTTCCTGTCGCAGGCAGATCGAGGGTCGGTCGCGCGCCGCGCGCCCACGCCGAGCCTGGCAGTGCTCGTCGGCACGGTCGCGGAGTACCACGAGGCAGCGCTGGAAGAGGCCGGCCTTCGACTCGACATCGTGGGAGATGCGTCCGGCGACTTCGACATTCAACTGCTTCGACGGGCCTTGTCGAACCTGGTGGGCAACGCCACGCAGTACGCGCAACGCGCTACCGTGGTTCGCGTCGATATCGACACGCCGCTGGCCGGTGAAGTACGCATCGCGGTATCGAACCAGGGCCCCTCGATCAAACCCCAGGACCTGCCGCGTTTGTTCGATCGGTTCTTTCGCA
This sequence comes from Rhizobacter sp., assembly GCF_032229685.1. Taxonomy (GTDB): domain Bacteria; phylum Pseudomonadota; class Gammaproteobacteria; order Burkholderiales; family Burkholderiaceae_C; genus LMDS01. Next base: position 140,493 of record NZ_JAVTWP010000030.1, read on the forward strand.
GCGAGCACTCCCGCAGTGATGCCGCTCAGCATCATGGGCTTGGATTGTCGATCGTGGCAGCGATCGCGCGCATGCATGGAGGGCGACCATTCGCGGCGTCTGCCGATGGCTTCACCACGATCGGATTGACGCTCGCCCGTTCGTAGACCAAAAAGCACCAACCAACGGCGGATTCCGAACACGGCGCAAGGCCGCGATCGGGAACATCCTTGCGAGCGCGGACTCCAATAGGCCGCGGGCCCGTCGACTTGGGCGACAGCCAGCGCTTGCAAGGAGAGAGTCATGCCTGGTACTCGCCAACGAACACTGGCAGCTCTCGTCATCGGAACCCTGCCCCTGACGAGCCATGCCCTGCCCGAAATCGTTCCGCTTCCGCCGATCGCCGGACCCGAACTGATTCGTCAACTCGTCGCGTTGCCGGGAGGGTTTGTCGAACTGTGCACCGGGCTACGGAGAGGCCGTGCGCTGACCTGGACATTTGCAGCCGACGGGCCACTGGACTTCAACACGCACTTTCATGTCGCAGACGAGGTGAAGTACCCCGAACGGATGACCGCGATGCGAGCTGCGCAGGGCACCTTCGTGCCGAGCAGCGACCAGCAATTCTGCTGGATGTGGAGCAACCCGACACCAGCCGCACTGAACATTCGAGTCCGGCTCGGCCCGTGAACTGCGCCGGTCGCACGGACTCGGCGCGCACCAATGCCGCCCTGCCGGACGGCGGCTCTCGTTGCAGCCGCCGGTGCCGCTCGCGCTACTGCGCCTTCGCCTTTTTGATCTCCTGATCGACCAACGCCTTCAACTGCGCCTCACCGAACTCACGCAGTGGCGTACCGTTCACGAAGAAGCCCGGTGTCCTGTCCACCTTCAAGGCTTTCATGTCCGCCACATCCTGCCGCAGTGACTGCGCGATGGCAGCGCTGCCGGCCTCTGACTTGGCCCTCGCCACATCCACTCCGATGTCAGAGATCAGTTCCCAGATCAGCTCGGGCTGCGGATTGTCGTGCGCAGCCCAGCGGGGCTGCAAGGCCATCGTCCGTTCGAGGGCTTCCCAATACTTTCCTTGAAGCCTGACAGCTTCCAGAATCTGAACCGCCCGGTCCGAACCTTGGTGCAGCGGCGCGTAGCGAACCACCAGCTTGACCTGACCAAAACTCGCGTTGACGATGCCTTTGACGATCGGATAGAAAGCGCGGCAGGTCTCGCACGCCGGATCGAAGAACTCCACGATCGTGACCTTGGCGGCGGGATTGCCGAAGACCGGCGAATGCGCTCGGACCAAAGCCTCGTTGTTTGTCAGCGCGGCCTGGGTGACTTCCTGCCGGGAACGATCTTTGTAGACCAAGGCACCAGCAACAAAGGACAGCAGCACGGCCGCAACCGTGGAAAGGACGATCCACTTCTTGTTCATGTCTTCATCCTTCTTCCAGCAGTCCACAACAACGCAAGTATTGCCGTGAACGCGATCAACGACAGCAACGGGATCGGTACGAAACCCGCTACCTGAACGTCGGCGTCGGCACAAGACGAACCCTTGCCGCAAGGGATCAACCCCTCGGCCACCACGCCCCAGAAGATCAGGCAGTGATAGGCCGCTATGCCCCATCCGAGCCCTGCGAGCGGCGAGGCGTATAGAACGCTGCGAGCGTCGGCTCCGAACAGTCCGATGCCCAGTATCAACACCAGCGGGAACATGGCAATGCGCTGATACCAGCACAGCACACAGGGAGTCATGCCCATCACTTCGCCCAGGAAGACCGCACCTGCCGTCGCGACAAGGGCAATCAGCCAGGCCCCGAACAAGGGCACCCAAAAAGAGCGGCCTCGCGGGCCTACAAGCTCGAAAGCCTCAGCTGACATCGGTTCGCCCCCTCGGCTCTGCGGCTGGGTCAGGTTGGAATGACGCGAGCAGCAACAGTCCCGCACCGCCCACCACGAAAACGTCGGCCAGATTGAACGCCGGCCAGTGCAGGCGGCCCCAGTAGAGGTCGAGGTAGTCGATCACCGCACCGATGCGTATCCGATCGATGACGTTGCCCATGGCGCCGCCGATCATTCCAACGAACCCCGCCGTTTCCAATCGGCTTCGTACTCCACGCCACAACATGCCGGCGAGCGCCAGGCTGACCACGATGCCAATGGCACTGAGGGCATGACGCTGCCAGCCGCCAGCGTCGGCCAGGAAGGAGAAGGCCGCGCCGGGATTGAGTACGTGGACGATGTTGAACCAGGACGTCAGCGCCACGCTGAGCCCCAGCGGCAACTGGTCCGCCACGACCCCCTTGATCCCCTGGTCCAGCACGACGAGGCCCGCCGCCAGCAGCAGCATCACCGGCCGGTGATCGCGAGAATTGAATGGTTGCGGATTCAAGCGAACAGTTCCTGCAAGTGCGACTTGCGGTTTTGGCCACCAGCATGGACCGGACCATTCATCTCAGGGCCCCTTGTCGTCCAGCAGGGACTCGATATCTGGGGGGATGGCCATGGGCGCGAAGGCACTGACGTTCGCTGCTCCCGTGTTGCCGCGTGGCAGCCGCGCCAGCAGATGACCGAGGGGAACGAGCGCTACGCGCAGCACCTGGCCGCGCACTTCGCGCCAGTCGCGCAGCGACGTGGCGATTGAAAGCATGCGCAGGTGGACCTTCAGGTGAGGCCCGAAGTCACGCTGCCCCAGCACATGCGCGCGCTCCAGCGACGCGAACGCGGCAGCGGCATCGCCAGCGGCCCAGCGCTGGCCCGACTCGGCGAGGGCGGCCTCGAAGGCCGCAACCCGGGGCGAGACTGTTTTCATGGTGTCTTGACTCCTTTGCGCAGCAGTCGAAGGCCGTTGCCCACCACCAGCAGGCTGGCGCCCATGTCGGCGAACACCGCCATCCACATGGACGCGTTGCCGAACACCGCCAGCACCAGGAACACCGCCTTGATTCCGAGCGCCAGCGTGATGTTCTGCCAGAGAATGGCATGTGTGGCTTGCGACAAGCGCACGGTCTCCGCAATGCGGCGCAGGTCATCATTCATGACGACCACGTCGGCCGCTTCCATTGCGGTGTCGGTGCCGGCCGCGCCCATGGCCACGCCGATGTCAGCCTGCGCCAGCGCTGGTGCATCATTGATACCGTCACCGGTCATCGCTGTCGGCCCATGCTGTGCCTGCAGGGCCTTGATCGCTTCGAGCTTGTCTTCCGGCAGCAGGTTGCCGCGTGCCTCATCGATGCCGGCTTCGTGGGCAATGGCGCTCGCTGTGGCCTGGTTGTCTCCGGTCAGCATCACTGGGGTGATGCCCAGCGCTTTCAACGACGCGACCGCCTCGCGCGACGATGGTTTGATGGTGTCGGCCACCGCGAACAACGCCAGTACACCGTCCTTCGAGGCGAGCAACGTCACGGTGCGGCCGGCCTCCTCGTGTGTCTTCAAGGTGGCCTCCAGTGCGGGCGAACACTGGCCGCGCTCTTCGATCAGGCGGTGGTTGCCCAGCACGTAGCGGATCCCGTCTACGTCGGCCTCGACCCCCCGACCAGCAAGCGCCTGAAAGCCGCTGACCGGCAAGGTTGAGGAAGACAGCCCTTGGGCAATGGCACGCGACACAGGGTGGTCGGATTCGCCGGCCAGCGCAGCGGCTACCCCTTCGGCAAGTTGGGTGTTCGCCGCAGCGGCGAGCACTTCCGTCGCTACCAGCTTGGGCTTGCCTTCGGTGATCGTGCCCGTCTTGTCGAGCGCGATCGCCTTGAGCTTGCGCGCGCCTTCGAGGTAGATGCCGCCCTTGATCAGGATGCCGCGCCGCGCCGCCGCCGCAAGACCGCTGACCACAGTGACGGGTGTGGAGATGACAAGCGCGCACGGGCAGGCGATGACCAGCAGCACCAGCGCCTTGTAGATCGCCTGCATCCAGGTCCAGTCGAGCAACCAGGGCCCGAGCAGGGCCACCACGAGGGCAAGCACGAATACGCCCGGGGTATAGACGGCCGCGAAGCGATCGACGAATCCCTGGGTCGGCGCACGTGCGCCCTGTGCCTCTTCGACCGCGTGAATGATGCGCGCGAGAGTGGAGTTCGAAGCCGGGGATGTGACCTCGAACTCGAAGCTTCCAGTCGCATTGATCGTGGCGGCGAACACTGGGTCACCCACCGCCTTGTCGACCGGGATGCTCTCGCCGGTGACCGGCGCCTGGTCGATGCTGGTGGTGCCGGCGGTGATGGTGCCGTCCATCGGCACCCGCTCGCCGGGTCGAACGCGCACCACCGCGCCCAGCGGAACATCGGCCACCGGCACGGTCAACCACGAACCATCCACCTGCCGAACGGCGGCTTCCTCGGGCGCCATCGCCAGCAGGCCCTTGATGGCATTGCGTGCCCGATCTACAGCTTTCGCCTCGATGGCTTCGGCAATGGCGTACAGGACCATCACCATCGCAGCCTCGGGCCACTGCCCGATCGCGAAGGCACCGGTGACCGCGACCGTCATCAAGGCGTTGATGTTGAGGCGCCCGCGAAGCAGTGCCGTCAGGCCCTTCTTGTAGACATCGATGCCCGCCATCCAGATCGCGACGGCGGCGACCGCCAGCCCGAGGCCCTGCCAGATGCGGGTGTCAGGCGCAAAGAAACCGACGAGCTCGGCGCCGACGGCCACCGCCAGCGCGAACCCAAGGCGTCGAATCCCGCCAGCATCGGCCGCGTGATCGTGTTCGTCTTCACCGGTCGCTGCCGATGGTTGGCCGGTAGTTGCTGCGGCAGCCAATGGCTGCGGATCGAAGCCTGTCTTTCGAATCGCCGCGAGGGCTTGTTCGACGATCGCGGGTGCGGCGTCGAGGGCCATGGTCCGCTCGCCAAGCTGGAAGGTCATCGACCTGATGCCGGCGATGCCCGCGACGGCGCGGCGGATCTCGGACTCCTCGCTCGCGCAGTCCATCGTCGGTATCTTGAATCGCGCGCGCGCCCTACCATCCGGCAGGAGAGTCGCGTCGGGAATTGGGGCTGCAGCTGGCGCCCCGCAACAAGCGTCGCAGGCGTCGCCGCCAGCGGCCTGCGTCGCCTTGGTGGTGGTGTCGGGGGTGTTCATCGGCGGGTCCTTGCGCATGAGAACGCCCATTAAGAACCCTGAAGCCGGTGTAGAGTCAAGCGGTTGATTTTCTGGAAGTAGGGACATGCGAATCGGCCACTTGGCGGAGATAACCGGCACACCGATCGCGACGATCCGCTTCTACGAGCGCGAGGGCTTGTTGCCTGCCGCAGAGCGGGCCGACAACAACTACCGGCTGTACACGACGGCGCACACCGAGCGGCTGTCGTTCATCAGGCATTGCCGCAATCTGGACATGACGCTCGACGAGATTCGCTCGCTGCTTCAGTTCAAGGATGCGCCGCCAGTGGATTGCAGCGAAGTGAACAAGCTTCTCGACGCTCACATTGGGCATGTCGCCCACCGCATCCGCGAACTTCGCGCGCTCGAAGCGGACTTGAAGGAACTGCGGGCGCGATGTCTTTCACCGCATTCCATCGACGAATGCGGCATCCTGAACGGGCTGGACAGTGCGGCAGCCGGCGGAGTTGCGGCCTCGACTCACCGCCACATCCGCGGCGCGCACTGACTGGGAGGTTTCAGTGGAAAGAGGAACGCCGCGCCACACGAACCGGGGCACGTCGCCCGCAGAAGAACCGGATGGCGGCACCGAAGGCGAATCTGAAAACGAAGCGGCCGGCGGCACGGTAGTTACCTTCGCAATCATCAGGAGGGAGGCCCTTCAACTTCTCCACGCCTCTTTGAAGCCGCTGTGCAGCGTGCAACTTTCAGGCAGGTTTTTCGCAGTTGAGCTGCTTCTTCGCTCTTAGGGATTTCGTCGTGATGCGCGTGACACGCAAGAATCCCGTCCATTACAAGCCTGTCGGACAGTGGCTGGGTTTGGGAACTGCTGTTGCGCGGCGCGGTAGGCGGTGTGCTCGTGTTTCATGTCGTGCAGCTAGCGCTCCCCGGCCGGCGTCCGGCCGTCCGCGCAGCGCTCGCCATGTTCGCGCTGTCGCTGATCGCCTACCTCTTCTGCCTGCGCGCCGAGTTATTGTTCGCCTTGCCGCGACCCTTGGCGGCTGACATACCTGGAACGAACACGAGGGCACGACGGAACGGACATTCGAGATTCGAACGCCGTCGTCCAACGCACTTTTCAGCTCATGGGGCGCAGACCTCGCGCACCAATATTTCCAGCGCCTTTCGTTTCTCCGGCATGTAGTCGTGCCCGTCGTAGTGGCGCGCCTGCACACCGGTCAGACCGTGCGATTGAAGATAGCCTCGGATGTCGCGACTGACCCCGTTTGCGGCAAGGAGCGTCTCAACCCCAGATCGAATCCTCTTCAACTGGAAGCCTTCGATGTCGTTCCCGACGATCGCGCGAGCCCAGCCGGCCATCGTGCGAACGCTGATTGGCTTCTTGCCTCCCGTTGTCGAGATTGCGTAGACCCCTTCCCGCTTCAAGACTGCGAGCGCTTGACGTGCCTCGTCAAGCAACGGGATTTGATGGGGACGCGGGCCCTGTCCTGGTCGCCCCTTCCCGTCAAAAATTGTCACCGAGTCATCGGTCACATCACCTGAGCGCAACCGCACGAACTGCTCAATGCGTTGACCGCCGCTCAGCAAGTGCAAACGCAAGACCGCAGCTTCGCTTCCAGATCTGTCCCGAATCAGCTTCCAATAGGTGCGAAGCTCGGGCTTGGAGAATGGGCGCTTGTCGGCGCGATCAAACTGCGGCGAACGCCGGGTCTGGGCGGCTGGATTGAAAACAATACCGAAGCCCTTGAAGACCACAGGGATCGACGCCGTGGTCCTGACGTCCTGCGCGCACTGGTAGGCAGCTCGCATGTAGGAACGCAGCTTGTTGGCGGTCCGGCCTTTGCCAGCTTCGATCAACCGTCGCAGCATGTCGAGAACCTGGTCAGGCGTCAGGTCGACAGCTGGCGCCTCCACCACGGCAGGCCACGCGACGGTGATATGCAATTTGAAGATCTGTGCCGCGTCGACATGGCTGCGGCGCCCCTGCGTCTTCAGGTGTGCCACATAGGCGTCGAGAAGTTTCTGCAGCGTCCGCGTGGACTTCTCGGTCTCGACCGCTTTCTGGGCGAGGAATGTCTTGCGCTTCTCTGCCTTGACCTCCTGCAGACCTCCCGTGTCGGCGCGCTCGACGTGCACATCGGCAAGAGCCCTGCACTTTTCAAGCGCCGCCGCGATGCCGTAGCCACGTTGCGTCGGTTGCAGCTTCTTCGGGGGTGCCACCGGATCGTAGACACCGATCGGCTCTCGGCTGGTCTTGCCCGCGTGCGAGTACCGCCAGTAGAGCTGAACCGCTCCGTTGGCCAGCTTGCGAGCCTGCAAAGCACCGCCTCGATCAAGCCTGCTGTGAAGAGTAACGAAAGCGCCGCCGTCGAGCGATTTGATCGCTGCTGCGGCACCTGAAAGTTGATCTTTTGCCATAGTCCGTAGCTGTTCTGGTGCCAGTCTGGTGCCAGTTTTGGCGTGGATGGTCTGAAACGGCTTGGAATGACTTTGGACGCAAGTGATTGATTTGTAAAGACTATGTCGGGAGCAACTTGTATCAGGAAACCCCAGAAAATCCCATCCCCAGGGACTGTTAATCCGTAGGTCCCTGGTTCGAGCCCAGGTCGGGGAGCCAAAAAACACAAAGCCTCGCGTGCGAACGCGGGGCTTTTGTCTTTCCGGCGGCGCCGAGTCCTATCGACAGGCTGAATTTGAGCGGTCCGCTCGCTTCGCGCCCGCCTGCGCGTGCCGCCGTGCCAGGCACCACCTGTTCTTCGGGCCTGTGTCGATGGGACCTACAGCCAACTCGCACGCACTCACGCCAGCGTTGTCCTGCACAACAGGCCCAGACGCGGCGCCCGCGCGGCCCAGAATGCGGTCCCCGCCGCCAGCACACCCCTGTCGCTCACCGCAGCGCACCAACGCAACGTCCAGCAGGGCAACGCAAAGACCGACTGCACTCAGCCTTTTCAAGGCATTCGAAGTCGTTCGACGAGTGGTGTGCGGCGTCATGGGAAAACGTAGACAGGCTGAATGGACATCGGCCCGTACTTCGACCGGGCCCACTCCGTGCAACGCTGCCGACACGCTCTCCCGGACATCGGCTGTGCACACGGCGGGCGCCTCCCATGCCCTTGGAGAAGCCTTCATGCGGCACCCAGGCAACCGCGCAGGTCGAAACAGAGGGGTCAGAACGATGGCGCATGTCTGCTCTCGCCCTGATTTGTGCGGCCGACCGATCCGTTTTGGGTCGCGCAATCGTCAATGGCGTATCCGAAACACAAAAGGGGTCTGCCATGTCTGACGAGCCGGTCATTCTGATCAATCTGCTCCAGGCCAAGCCGGGCAAACAGGACGAGTTGTTCGCGCTCCTGAAAGAGAATACCGACGCCGTGGTCCGAACGCTGCATGGCTGGAAGACCACCCGGCTGATCGCCGCCGCAGACGGCAGCGGCGTGGCGATCTACTCCGAGTGGGAAACGCCCGCCGCCATCGACGCCATGCGCCTCGACCCTCGCATGCAGGCCTACTTTCCGAAGATTGCCGAACTGGCGAGTCTGGTGTCGATGGCAGGTTCGGCCGTCTGGAGCGTCAGCCGTTGATGACGCTTGCGGGCGAGCTGCGTCATGTGCAAGCCAGGAGAACAGTGATGCCTCGATCGAGCGCGGTCCACAGAGAACCCTCCGGTGTGAAGGCTTTCGCAACGCACTGGCCCGGGGCGCAGACTTCGCCTGCGGGGCAGGTTCGTGGCGGAACCCGGCACACCACCACGCGATGCCGCGACGCATGAACAACGAAGAATTCGAGCTTCGCCTGAAGGCGCTGCGCCCGCGGCTGCATCGGTACTGTGCCCGCATGACGGGATCGACGGTGAGCGGCGAAGACGTCTTGCAGGACACCTTGGTCAAGGCCCTGAACGCCCGCGCCGCCGGCCTCGAAGTAGAGAACTTCGAGGCTTGGCTGTACCGCATCGCCCACAACACGAGCCTCGACCTCCTGCGCGAGAGGTCCCGCTACACGGTCGTTCCGCTGACCGACGATGTCGAGGCTGCACCGCTGCCCGAGGCGCATGTCGTCGCGATCAGCTTCCAGACCTTCCTTCGCCTGCCCGAGTTGCAACGCTGCGCCGTCATCCTCAAGGACGTGCTCGGGCATTCGGTCGACGAGATCGCCGGCGTGGCCGGCTGCTCCGAGGCGGCCGCCAAGTCGGCGCTGCAGCGCGGCCGGGCGGCCCTGAGGCAGCTGGCGCGGGCCCCCGGCGATGCCCGGCTGCCCATGATGTCCGATGCCGATCGGCAGAAGATCACCGCCTTTGTGCGGCTGTTTCAGGGCGGCGACTTCGAGGCGATACGCACCATGCTCGCCGATGACGTGAAGCTCGACCTGGTGAACCGGCTGCAGCTCGAAGGACGCGACAAGATCGCCCCCTACTTCACCCGCTACGCCGAAGTGACGACCTGGCGCTTTTCGCTCGGCGCGGTCGAAGGCCGCCCGGCCATGCTGGTGTTCGACGGCGACGCGGCGCAGAAGCCGGGGCACTTTGTGCTGGTCGATTGGCGCGATGCACACATCGCAGGCATCCGCGACTTCCTGTTCGCACCCTATGCGCTCGAGTCGGTCGACTGGGTGGTGCTTGGCTGAAGGAGCCGCGGGAATGTTTCGTCCAACTTCGCCGGTTCGTCATGCGGCAAGTCTTGGGCTGGGTGAGCCTCGACGGACCCGGCTCCAACGATCGCCTGGCCGTCTTGCGTGCCGCAAAAATTGCAACAAGGAGCCCAGCTGATGACACACACCAAACATTCGGCTTCTCGCCGAAACATCGTCGCCACCGGCGCCGTTGCGACCGGCATCGCGCTGACCGCGAGCCTTGTTCGTGCTCAAACCGTGGGCGGGCTCAGCATGCAGGCCGTGATTCGCAGCGACGCCCGCGTGATCACGCTGGTCAACCTGTTCATGGTGGAGCCGGGCAGCTTGCAGAGCCTGCTCGATGTTCTGCGCGACGGCACGGAGACCTTCTTCAGCAAGATGCCCGGTTTTGTTTCGTCGAGCGTGCTGACGGCCCGGGATGGGCGGCGCGCCATCAACTACTCGCAGTGGCGCAGCACAGACGACATCGCCGCCTTTCGCCAGGACCCGCGCCTCGCACCCTACATCCAGCGTCTGCGAGCGCTGGCCACGGTGGAAGGCCTGGAGTGCGACGTGGCGTTCGTCAGCGCGTCCTAGACACGTCGACGAGGCGCTTCGGTGAACCGACACGCCGAGGCGCTGCAGCCGTGCGGTGAAGCTTGTCGATCGAGCGGCCGACAGTGGTGTGTCGCCGAATTGCCACTTCGCGTAGGTGGCGGGGTCTTCGCCAGCCCGCGTCGATGGTCTGCACAGTCGGGCCGTCCGCCGCAAGCGTGACTCAAGCAATCGCGTAAGAGGTACTGAAACGACCCCCGCTCAAAGGGCGCATGTCCAGCATCTGCAGTTGCCGGCGGCGCCCCAGCTGCTGGAACAGCGCCGCCCCTGGCCCGGCCAGCAGCGGGTAAGTGATGAAGTGCATCTCGTCGACCAGGCCGGCATCGATCAGGCTGGCGGTCAGGGTGGCGCCACCCATCAGGTAGATGGCCTTGCCGGGCTGCTGCTTCAGCGCGGCCACTTCTTCGACGCTTCGCAGGATCCGGGTGTGCGACCAGTTCACGGCATTCAAGGTCTTCGACAGCACGTAGTGCGGTGTGCGGACGGCAAAGCGGCTCCACTCGACTTCGGCCGGCAGCGGCAGTTGGCCCGTCATCGGCAAAGGCTGATCGGGTGCATCGCGAATCGCTGTCCAGTACTGCTCGTAGCCCGGGTACATGCGGCCCCCCAGGAGGCAGGTGTCGATGCGCTCGGTCAATCCGTAGTCTTCGGACCAGCCTTCGACCCAGTCGGCATAGCCCTCGGGCCCCTCGGTCTTGCCGTCGACGGAGACCTTCATCGCTGCAATCAGTTTGCGCATGGTGCGTTCCATTCAGGCGTTCATGCCGGGATCCGGCGGTCGTATTCATCACGCAGACGCACCCAGTCGGTCCAGTAAGAACCGGGCTTCTGCCGGTTCATGCGTGCGACGAGGATGTCGCAGTGCGTGTGCCAGCCAGCACCGACCATCAAGGTCGAATGGCGATTGGCCAGATGGCGGTGTGTCACGGTCAGCACGACCTCGCTGCCGACCGGCTCGAGCTCGAACGTCACGTCGCCAACGCCGGGCCAGTGATAACCGAGCTTGCGCAGTGTGTCGACCTCGGTCACGCGGCAGGTGGCCCGGTGCTCTGCGCCGAAACCCTCCGGTCGCTCGTCGCCCTGCTCCGACAGCTCGTCGTTGCGCCACACGAGCTCGAAAGAGGCGCCGGGCTGCGGGTTCAAGGGCCCTGCGGCCAGCCATTGCTGCCGCAGGTCGCTGTCGATCAGGTAGGACCAGACGCGCTCCACGGGGCCGGGCAGCGTGCGCTTGAGCACGAGGGTGGATGGGCTGGCGAGAACCCCGAAAGAGGACTCGTCGGTTTGGCAGGTCGTCGTCATCGTTTTCCTTTCGGCTTGGGGTGGTCGGTGGTGCGGGGTTTGCCACCGCGCAAGAGTCGTTCGAGTTCATCGAGGCGGCTGTTCCAGAAGCGCTCGTAGAACCTCAACCATTCGTTCGCGTCTGAAAGCGGCTGTGCGTCGATGCGGCAGATGTGCGTTCGGCCGCGCACTTCCCTGCGGATGAGGCCGGCGCCTTCGAGCGCCTTGATGTGTTTGGACGCCGCCGCCAGCGACATGTCGAAGGGCTCGGCCAACTGCGTCACCGTGCGTTCGCCTTCGCTCAGATCACGCAGCATCTGGCGCCGGGTGGCATCACCCAGGGCGTGGAAGACGGCGTCGAGCCGGGGACTTTGATGTGGACCTCTTTGTTCAACCATGTTGTTGAATGTATGGGGCTCCGCTCCAACTGTCAACCAGTTGGTTTAATTAATCCGCGATCCAGGGCAGGTTCGATTTTCCAGAAGTGTTGACTTATACGTTAGCCGCTGCTAATATTTTTGACATGCCCCGCCCCGCCTCGATCGACACCGTCATGCGTTCACTCGCAGACCCCACCCGACGTGCCGTGTTCGAGCGAATCATCCAGTCGGGCGAAATCAGTGTTGGCGATCTCGCCAGTGGCAGCGGTGTGTCGCAATCGGCGGTTTCCCAGCATCTTCGTTCGTTGAAGCTGGCCGGCCTGATCGCCGACCGCTCACAAGGCCGCAACGTGTTCTACCGCGCCCAACCCAAGGGGCTGGCGCCGCTGATCGACTGGATGAGTCACTACGGCGTGTTCTGGCGCGAACGGTTTGCGAATCTCAAGACGCTTCTGAAGGAGATGGATCCATGAACGACGCCGCAACAACGACGACGCCCACTCAAAGCATCGTGGTCGAGGAGGTATTCGCCCACGCACCCGAAGTCATCTGGAAGGTGCTCACCACCGGCGAACTGATCAGCCGCTGGCTGATGGCGCCCACGGGCTTCGAGCCCGTGACGGGCAAACAATTCAGCTTCAAGACCAAGCCCGCCGGCGAGTGGGACGGAACGATCGAGTGCCGCGTGCTCGACGTCGTTCCCAACGAGCGCCTTGCCTACAGCTGGGAGGGTGGGCACGAATCCAACGTGGGTTACGGCTCGCGCCTGCAGACGGTGGTGACCTGGACCTTGTCGAAGGTTCAGCAGGGGACGAAGCTGCGCCTCGTCCACGCCGGCTTCGTCGTGCCGAAGAATGCATCGGCCCTCAAGGTCATGGGCGAAGGCTGGAACAAGGTGGTTCACACGGTGGGCAACATCGCCGGCGAGAAACCCAGAACCGATCGAAACCCGAGTCAAGCAAACAGGTCATTCCGATGAGCCAAACCTACACCGGTGGCTGCGCGTGCAGCGCGGTCCGCTACGAGATCGCGGGCGAGCCACTCTTTCAGAATCATTGTCAGTGCCTCGACTGCCAGCACCAAAGCGGCACGGGCCACGGCTCGTACCTCACCTTCGCGCGGGGCGGCGTGCGGCAAAGCGGCGAAGCCACGCTCTGGAACCTCAGCGGTGACAGCGGCAACACCAAGACCCGGGCCTTCTGCCCGACCTGCGGGTCCCCGGTGTACATGACCTTCTCTGCCATGCCGGACATCTTCACGGTGCACGCCGCAAGCCTCGACGACCCAGGGCGCTTTCAGCCGCAGGTGGTGACCTATGCGGTCCGTGGACACGCTTGGGACAAGCTCGACCCAGGCTTGCCGAAGTTCGACAGAATGCCCTCGGCCTGAGGCGCCCCGCGGGTCAGAGCGCGCCCGCCAGTTCGGCGACCAGGGTGCGCAGCCAGGCGTGCGCTGGATCCAGCCGATATCGCACATGCCACGCCATGTGCATCGGGAAGGCACCCAGGTCGACCGGCATGGGCAACCGCTTCAGGCGCGGGTCGTGTTCGAGATGGCGGCAGATCAGGCGTGGCAGGGTGGCGCAATGGTCGGTGGCTGCCACGATGGCCGGGATGGACACGAAGTGCGTCACCGACACGGCGATATCACGCTTGAGCTGCTGGCGCCCCAGGGCCTGGAAGAGCCCGGCGCGCAGGTGGCCTGCCGGCAGCACGTTGACGTGCTTCATGCGTTCGTATTGCGATGCGCCGCTGCCTCACGGCGCCTGATTCGAAAGCCTGGTGCGGTCCGCCGGCCCACCGCGTTCACTCGTCTGCGCGCTCGCTCCGAGGGTGAGCGTCCCTGCCCGGCAATGCCGCCGCGAACAGCCTGGCGGCTTCGTCGGGGTGCAGGTCGGCAGCATGCGGGAAGCTCGCGATCGCACGCGCGACCACGAATCGACATGACAGGTCGGGCCGGCTGCGCAGCAACTGAACGCAGAACTGCTCGATCCATGCGTGGGACTGGTGCTGTTCCATGCCTGCATTGTTCGGGCCGCGGTGCGGCCCGGCTGTAGGAATGCGTCGCCACGCTGTGTGGGAACGGCCTCCTGCAGACGCCGACGATCGGAACAGTCCGAACCCTGCTTTGGACATCGTCCTACAGTCGGCGTTCGCTGCTGCAAAGACACTGCGATCACACCAGCCGGAGTCTTTGATGGAAACTGACATTGCCTCGCGCACCTGCCCCCGCCCCGAGTGGTCACGCCGCTTCGCCTACCGCGTGATGCTCATTCGGCACGAGATCGACACCACCTCGGCCGTGATGCTCGGCGACGCCGCCTTCGAAGCGGCGTGCGATCTCGAACCCGAAGATGCGGCCGAGCGCTACGCCGACCTCGAGGTCGGCCGGTGAGCGGAGCCGAAGAACAGGTCGTCACGCACCAGCTGATCGTCAACGACCAGGAACAGTTCGCGGTGTGGCCGATCACGCGCCGGGCGCCGGCCGGCTGGCGCCCGGTCGGTCGCACCGGCACGCGCGAGTCGCTGACCGACTACCTGCGCGAGGTTCTGGTCGAGACCTTGCCGGCGCCGCTGCTGCGCAGCGACGGTCGCCCTGCACCGGGCAACGACTGAGTCGACGCGGCTCGGCTCTCGGAAGATCGGGCCTCAGGCTCCGACTGTCCATCGCCCCGCGGCTCCGGGTGGCGACACCTGGCGCCCGCGCATCGGCGAAACTTCGGGAACCATGCAGCAAACCGGCCAGGCCCACCTCGACACCGCCGAACGCCTGCTGGGCTGGGCCGGTGCCTGGCGGGACGAAATGCGCGAACACGGCCGCCATGCCCGCGCCGCCGACGCCGAACGGGTGTTGTTCGCGGCGCTCCACGCCATCACCGCCGGCCACGACGCCCTGGCCAGTGCGGCGAACCTGCTGGGCCGGCGCGAATGGTGCGAGCAGTTGCATCAGGCCCAGGCGCGCGACCCGCTGCTGCGCTACCTCTGGCTGGCTCCGCACGCCGAGCCGAACCAGCCGATACTGAAGTGGGCGCCCGAGCGCACCACGGCGGTGACCGAAGTGGTCGACGCGGCCAAGCTGCGGCACATCACCTCGTTGTTCTTCAGCCCGCTGGCGCCGCACGCTGCTTCAGAGCGCCTGCTGATGTATGCGCACGGCGCCACCACACGGCAGGAACTGCTGCAAAAACAGGGGACGGCAGCACCCGACGCCGCCCGCATGCACGCCGCCGGCGTCGAACTCGTTCACGGCCCCGAGGCGCTCGCGCTGCAGGGTTTCGAGGTCTTCTGGGGCGGGCGAATCGAAGCCGTGGCGGTGCCCGACGCCCACCTCGGCACACGAGCCGACTTCGGCACCGCCGAGCGTGCCCTCGATGCCGGCATCGGCTACTACCGCTCGAAGGCCGACGAACTGGTTGGAGCTCGCGGGCCTGCGCAGCCCTGAACGCAGTGGCCGTTCAGGCCGGCTGCAGCACGTGGATCGCGCGGCTCGCGGTCAGGTCCTTGACCTGGCTCGCATAGGCTTTCATGTGGGGCGCCACGGCGTGCGCACGCAGCGCGTCCATCGACGCCCATTTTTCGACCACCACGAAAGCGTCGGGCCCGAACTGCGCGAAGCCGGTGCTGGCCTCGGCCACGTCGACCACCGCCTCGTAGGCGATGCAGCCGGCTTCGGCCCGCACGGCGGCCACGTTGGCGCGGTAGGCATCAAGAATGCGATCGCGCATGCCGGGCTTGGCGGTGATGATGGCAAGAACGTGAATCATCGAAAGGTCTCCGTTTGGTGTGGGTCGACTGTACCCAAGCGGCGTTTGGAGCCCTGCCCGGCGCCAATCGTCAGCCGCCCCTGCAGCCCATGCGCCACACGCTGCAGTTCGTCGCAATCGGGTGGGAGCGTGGGCCGGTCGTGCCTAGAGTTCACTCCAACGCAACACACCGAACCCGAAGGAGCCCCACCATGATCAGCCGCATCACCACCATCGCCGTCCTGTTCGCCGTGGTCTCGACCACGTCGCTCGCCGTGGCCACCACGCCGCGCCACGACGCACCGGCCGCCAAGGCGGTGCGGGTGGTCCAGCTCGAAACGGTCGTGGTCACCGGCAAGCGCCTGCCGCAGGAAGCGCGCTGAACCCCACCCACCGCCAGGAGCACCTCATGTCGATCAGCGAAGAACTCGAACGGCTCGGCGCGCTGCAACAGGGTGGCGTGCTCAGTGAAGAAGAATTCCGCGCCGCGAAGGCGCGCGTACTCGCAGATGCCGGCCCTGCCCGGCCCGACCCGGCCGTCGCCGCGATGAACCGCCTGCGCCGCAGCCGCAGCGACAGCTGGCTCGGCGGCGTGTGCGGTGGCCTGGCGCAGGTGCTGGGCCTGGCGCCCTGGCTCTGGCGCCTGATGTTCGCGCTGCTCGCGCTGTGCGCCGGCACCGGCTTCATGGCCTACCTGCTGCTCTGGATCTTCGTGCCACTCGAAGACGCGCAGCCCGCCGCACGCAACGGCACGCTGCACGCGGGCTGAAGGCCGCTGCGGCGGTCAGTGATGGGCATGCCCGCCGGCGGGCTTCCTGATGTTGACTTCCGTGTCCTGCGCCGGGCGCGCCAGCGGCGGCATGGCACCGTGGCCTTCGGCCTTCACACGCGCCGGCTCGTCGAGCGCACCGGTCCACTCGTAGGCGAGCGTTCCGGGCGGGTGCTTGTACCAGCCCGGGTCGCTGTAATCACCCGCCTTCTGCTCCTTGCGCACCTTCAGCACGCTGAACATGCCGCCCATGCCGACGGCGCCGAACGGGCCGGTGCCGGTCATCATCGGCACCGTGTTGTCGGGCAAGGGCATCTGCATCTCGGCCATGTCGTGCATGCCGCGCTCGCCCATCACCATGTAGTCGGGCACCAGGTTCGTGATCTGCTGCGCCACGTCGCGGTGGTCGACGCCGATCATCGTCGGCACGCCGTGGCCCATCGCGTTCATCGTGTGGTGGCTCTTATGGCAATGGAAGGCCCAGTCGCCTTCTTCGTCGGCCACGAACTCGAGCTGGCGCATCTGGCCCACCGCCACGTCGGTCGTCACCTCGGGCCAGCGTGCGCTCTTCGGCGTGGGCCCGCCGTCGGTGCCGGTCACGACAAACTCGTGGCCGTGCAGGTGGATCGGGTGGTTGGTCATTGTCAGGTTGCCGACGCGGATGCGAACCTTGTCGCCCCGGCGCGCGACCAGCGGATCGATGCCCGGGAACACGCGGCTGTTCCAGCTCCACAGGTTGAAGTCGAGCATCGTCATGATCTTCGGCGTGTAGCTGCCGGGCTCGATGTCGTAGGCGTTGAGCAGGAACACGTAGTCGCGGTCGACCTCGTCGATCAGGGGGTGCACGCTCTTCGCGTGGGCCTTCTTCGGGTGCGTGATCCAGAAACCCATCATGCCCATCGCCATCTGCACCATCTCGTCGGCATGCGGGTGGTACATGAAGGTGCCGGGGCGGCGCGCCACGAACTCGTACACACAGGTCTTGCCGGGCGCGATGCCGGGCTGCGTGAGGCCGGCCACACCGTCCATGCCGTTGGGCACACGCTGGCCATGCCAGTGCACGCTGGTCATCTCGCCGAGCTTGTTGGTGACGAAGACACGCACGCGGTCGCCTTCGACCACCTCGATCGTCGGCCCCGGGCTCTGGCCGTTGTAGCCCCACAGGCGGGCCTTGAAGCCGGGTGTCATCTCGCGCACCACCGGTTCGGCCACGAGGTGGAATTCCTTCACCCCCTGGTTCATGCGCCAGGGCAAGGTCCAGCCGTTGAGCGTGACCACCGGGTTGTAGGGCCGGCCGGTGTTCGGCACGAGCGGCGGCATCGTGTCGGGCCGGGTCTGGGTGACAGGCTCGGGCAAGGCGGACATCGCCACCTTACTGACCGTGGAGGCGGCCACCGCAGCGCTGATCGCGCCCGCACCGCCGAGAAGAGAACGTCTCGAGACCATGGTGTTTCCTTGAATTTCAGTGGGCCGCCGCGGCAGCTTCAGCCGCCATCGTCGGGGCCGATGTGCCTGCAAGCGCGGGTTGGCCGATGAGTGCCATGTCGAGCTCGGCCTGCGCGAGCCAGAAATCGCGCCTGGCTTCGATGGCCGCGTTCACGCTCGCGATCTGCGCGCGCGCGTCGGCCAGCAGCTCGAACACGCCGATCAGCATGCCGTTGTAGCGAAGCAGGTTCTCGTCGGCGATCTGCCTGCGCAGCGGCACGATCTCTTCGGCGTGGTGGCGCGCGATGTCGTGCGCCGAGCGGTACGCGCCATAGGCCTGGCGCACTTGCGAGCGGGCGTTGACGGCGGTTTCGGCGGCCCGGTCCACGGCCTGCAGGTAGACCGCTTCGGCCCGCGCCACGCGCGCATCGCCCCAGTCGAAGAGCGGCAGCTCGAAGCGGATTTCCCAGCCGCGCTGGTCGGGTGCCTGGTTCGAGGTGTTGCGCAGATAGCCGGCTTCGAGCACGTTGACGAAGCGGGTGGTGCGCGTCAGGCCGAGGCTCTTCGCGGTGCGCTCGGCGTCGAGCCGCGCACCCTGCACGTCGAGCCGCTGGTCGAGCGCGGCGCGTTCGACGTCGGGCCAGGCCAGCGTTTCCTTCGGCAGGTCGGGCAGGCGCTCTGGCAGCTTGAACTGCGTCTGCTCTGCCGAGACGCCGAGCAGGCGGATCAGCCGTTCGCGCGCCCCGCGCTGCCACTGCTCGGCACGCGCCAGGTTCAACGCCGCATCGGCGCTGAAGGCCTGCTCGCGCGCGCGCTGCAGCTTGTTGAAGTTGCCCACCTGTTCCATGCGGCGCGCGAGTTCGGTGCTCGCATCGGCCACCTGTTTCACCTGGCGCATATAGCGCACCGTCTCTTCGGCGGCGAGCGCATGCACCCAGGCCTGGCGGGTCTCGGCGGCCAGCGTGAGCACGCTCATCGTGACCCGGCCCTGAATCTGCTCGAAGCGCTGCGCTTCCATGCGGCCGACCATCGGCAGCGCGAGCAGACGCGCGAGTTTGAAGTGCACGCCCCACTCGAGCTCGACTTCGCTGTCACGCCGGAGTCGGCCGACGCTGATGCCGGGGTTCGGCAGCCGCCCGGCCTGCACCCGTTCGGCGTCGCCGATGCCGAGTTCCTGGAAGCCGGCCCGCAAGCCGCGGTTGTTCAGCAGCGCGACCTGCACCGCCGCGTCCACGGTCAGCGGCGCGGCAAGCAACTCGGCCACGCGCTGGTCCACACGGTCACGCTCGGCGGCGGTGCGCGGCCACTGCAGGTCCTGGCCGAGCCGCTCCTTGGCGGCTTGCTGCACCGGCCCGAAGCCGAGCTCGCTTGCCGGCGTGGCGCAACCGGCGATCAACGAGCAACAAATCAACAGCGACGCAACGCGCTGGCGCCTGGCCGCGCGATGTACGCACACGGCCTCTGCCGGCGTGCGCCGGCACAAGTGGGAATGAACCATCGTGTCCTCGTGTCGAAGGCAGAACGGGCCCGTGCCGGCAGCGCGGCACGGGGAGCCACCGAACGGCGCATGCGCGTGCAAAAGCACGCGCCGCCGCTACACGAGAAGGTTTCGAGGCGGTCGGTCGGGGCCGTCGACGGCGAAAGCCTCGACGGCAGGCACCAGGGCCACGAACACCGTGGTGCCGAACTGCGGCACGGCCACCGCGGGCATGCTGCTCGGCAAGCCACACGCCGAGCCGCAGGCGGCGCAGGCGCTGCACTTGTACTTGCCCAGGTCGGCCAATGGCGCGCCCTGTTTCCCTGCGGGCTGGGCCGCAGCCATCGCCTGGTGCTGTGCGTGATCGTGGTGGGCCGATGCCGCCGGCGCCGTGCCGAGCTGCACGGCGTGCATGCGCTGGTGGCTCGGGCCGCAGTGCAGCATCGTGGCGCTCGCCAGCACCTGCACCGGAAGCGCCAACGCGAGCAGCCAGACGATCAAGACCCTGAAACGCGCAAACATGGCGTCACTCTACCGGATGCCGGCGAGCAGGCGGCTCTCAGCCGGCCTGCTTCGCGTCGACCAGGCGCGCCCGCATGGTCTCGGTGCGTGCGAAGAAGCGTTCGGTCACCTTGCCCACTTCGTCGAAGTACTGGGCCTTCTCGGCTTCGCTCACGGTCCGGCTGAGCTGGGCGTGGTCGATGATCGCGCTCTTCACGCTGTCTTTCAGGTACTGCAGGTTGCGCGCACCTTCGGGGTCGGACGCCAGGCTGCCGGCGAGCATGTGCTCCAGCACGCCCTGCATCATGGACAGACGCGCGCCGATCTCGATTTCGACTGAAGCCATTGTTTTCTCCTGTGGCCTCGAGTCTAGCCTCGAGCTCATTCGCGCAGGAATTCGAGCAGCGCGCGTTCGCCCACGGTCAGACCACGGGCGCGCGAACGCGGTGCTTGGCCGCGCGGGTTGGGCGGCGGCGCTTCGCCCGACAGCAAGGCCAGCACGCGCGGGTGCACATACGCCTTGCGGCACACGGCCACGGTGTTGCCCAGGCGCGCCGCCACCTGCGAAAGCAGGCGCTTGACGTGCGCGGCGCTCGGCGGCCCGGCGCAGTCCGCGCCCTCACGGTCCGCGATCGCCAGGCCCAGGGCGATCACGCTGCCGTGCCAGGTGCGAAAGTCCTTGGCCGTGAAGTCGCCGCCGCTGGCCGCGCGCAGGTAGTCGTTCACGTCGGCCGAGCCGATGCAACGCACGGCCCCGGTTTCGTCGAGATACTCGAACAGCTGCTGCCCCGCGAGCGCCTGGCAACGCGCGACGACGCGCGCGACACGCCGGTCGTTCACGGACACCTCGTGCACGACGCCGCTCTTGCCACGAAAGCGCAGCCTCAGAGCGCCGCCCTTCACGACGGCGTGGCCGTTGCGCAAGGTGGTCAGCCCGAACGAGCCGTTGCTGCGCGCGTACTCGTCGTTGCCGACGCGCACGAGCGTGGTGTCGAGCAGGCGCACGAGCGTCGCGAGCACGGTCTCGCGCCGCACCTGCTGGCCCACAGGCCAGCCCAGGTCACGCGCCACGCACGCCCGGATGCGCGGCAGCGCCGCGCCGAACGCGCTCATGCGGTCGAACTTGGTCTCGTCGCGCGCGCGGCGCCAGTCGGCGTGGTAGCGGAACTGCTTGCGCCCGCGCGCATCGCGCCCCGTCGCCTGCAGATGACCTTCGGGCACGGGGCAGATCCACACCTTGGTGTAGGCTGGCGGGATCGCCAGGCTGCGGATGCGTGCGAGCTGCGCGGCATCGGTGAGCCGGCGCCCGTCTGCCCCGCGATAGCTGAAACCCTTGCCACGCCGCATGCGGCAGATGCCCGGCCCCTGATCGTTGACGTAGACCAGGCCACGCGGCGTGGCCACAGCGTCTTCGGCCGGTGCAACAGCGCTCATCGCCGAACTCAGCAGAGTTCGAAGCAGCGCGCCGCCTGCCCGGCCAGCGGCGGCAACATGCTGGCGAGCAGCAAAGGAAGCAAGGGCAAGGCGCACGCCTTGGCGGTGCGCAACAAGCTGTCGACGATGAAGCCGTCGTCTTCGATGACTTCGCCGAGCAGGCGCTGGTCGGCATCGAGCAGCAGCGCGCGCGGCGAGCCGCCGAGCAACACGAGAAATCGGGCAGATGCTTTCATGCGCTGCATGCTAGGCAGCTGCCGCCCGCAAGACCATCGTCGCAAGGCAGGTCTTGTTGTCGGATGCGGCCTACAGCGGTGTCGCCTCGGGAACGCGCCCCGCAACGCGTGGCCCTCTCCTACAGCGACTTCGCCGCGTTCCTACGGTCGCCGTGCACGGCAGCCGGAACAATCAGCAGCCACAACAACCCGAGGAGCTTTCATGCAACGCGCGATCTGGAAAGGAGCGATCAGCTTCGGCCTGGTGCACGTGCCTGTCGCGCTGTACCCGGCGTCGCAGGAAGCCGGCGTCGACTTCGACTGGCTCGACGGACGCTCGATGGACCCGGTGGGCTACAAGCGCGTCAACAAGCGCACCGGCAAGGAGATTGCACGCGAGCACATCGTCAAGGGCGTGAAGCAGGACGACGGCGACTACGTCGTGCTGACCGACGAGCAGATCAAGACCGCCTACCCGAAGGCCACACAGACCATCGAGATCGAATCGTTCGTGAAAGCCGGCGAGATCGCCTTCGTGCTGCTCGACCGGCCGTACTTTCTGGAGCCCACCGGCAAGGGCGAGAAGGTCTACGCCCTGCTTCGCGAGGCGATGCTGGAAGCCGGTGTGATCGGCATCGCGCGGGTCGTGATGCACACCAAGGAACACCTGGCCGCGCTGATCGCTTCGGGCCCGGCGCTGATGCTGAACACGATCCGCTGGGCGAGCGAGATGCGCTCGCCCGACGAGCTGAAGCTGCCGCCCGCGGGCAAGAGCGCCGCGAAGCTGAATGCCGGCGAGCTGAAGATGGCCACGCAGCTCATCGGCGACATGACGGCGCCCTGGAAGCCGGAAGACCATGCCGACACCTTCAGCGCGGCCGTGCACGCACTCGTCAACCAGAAGCTCGAAGCCGGCGAGACTGAGAAGGTCACGGCGCTCCAAGACGCCGCGCCGGACGCCGGCAGCTCGAACGTGGTCGACCTGACCGAGCTGCTCGCACGCAGCCTGGCCAAACGCAAGCCAGGGCCTTCGGGCAAGGCCGAGGCGCCGGCTAAGAAGCCCGTCGCCAAGCGGCCGGCACGCAAACGCGCTTGACCCCGCCGCCTCAGCCCGTGGCAGGTCGCCAGCCCAAGAGCTTCATCGCGGCATTCAGCGCCTTGGCCGACTTGGCGTAGGCGCTCCAGGGCGCGTTGCCGACATCCAGCCGCTCGTGGATGTTGCCGATGTGCCATTGGCTCGCGCTGCGCAGCGAGGCCAGCTCGTTCCAGCCCAGCGGCACCGACACACCGAGCCCCGGCCGTGCGCGCGCCGACCAGGCGCACACGGTCGACGCACCCAGGCCGTTGCGCAGGTAGTCGATGAAGATCCTGCCGACGCGGTTGCGCGGCCCGCTCTTCGCGACGAAGCGTTTCGGCAGCGTTTGCGCCATGTGCGCGACCACGCCCTGCGAAAAGCCCTTGACCGTGTCCCAGTCGTGCACCCTGCGCAAGGGCACCACCACGTGCAGGCCCTTGCCGCCGCTGGTCTTCAGGAACGACGTGAGCCCGAGCTGCTCGAGAAAGGCGCGCACCAGTTCAGCCGCTTCTTTGACCTGCGCCCAGGCCACACCTTCACCCGGGTCGAGGTCGAACACCATGCGGTCGGGGTGTTCGAAAGAACGTGTGCCGGTGTTCAACGTGTGGAACTCGATCACGTTCCACTGCGCGGCCGACAGAAGCCCGCGCGCATTGGCGACCTCGAGCATCGGCGGGTGGCTGATGTAGAGCGCCGGGTCGAGCTGGCGGATGCCGGGCATGGCCTGCGCTTCGGCGTGCTTCTGAAAGAACAGCGGGCCGCCGACACCTTCGGGCGCACGCACCAGAGACACCGGCCTGCCCTTCAGGTGCACCATCATCAAGGCACCGACGAGTTGGTAGTAGCGCAGCAATTCGATCTTGGTGGCACCGCTTTCCGCGTCGATCACCCGCTCCGGGTGCGTCACTCGCACACCCGCCAGGGCCGAACGTGCACCGCCTGCCGCCGCGCCCTTGCCGGGCCCGCTGATCGCCGGCGCCGGCCTCTCGCGCACGACCGCTGCGGGCTTCTTGTCTTCACGCAGGCCGCGGAACACGGCGTGGCGGATGTGCTGCCCGCGCGTCCACTCGCCGAACGACACTTCGGCCACCAGCCGCGGCTCGACCCAATGCGGTCGGCCTTCGATGGTGTTGGTGGTATCGAATGGCCGCTTCTTGCTGCGCAGCTTGTCGAGCTCTTTCGTCAGGTTCGAGAGTGTCTTCTCGTCGAACCCGGTGCCCACACGCCCGGCGTACTGCAACACGCCGTGTTCGTCGTGCACGCCGAGCAGCAGCGCCCCGATGCCGGTGCGTGCGCCCTGCGGATCGGTGAACCCGCCGACCACGAACTCCTGGCGCTGCACGCACTTGAGCTTGACCCAGTCGGCCGACCGGCGCGAGGCATAGACCGAGTCGCGGCGCTTCGCGATCACGCCTTCCAGGCCGAGCCGGCAGGCTGATGCGAGCACGCTGGCGGCTGGCGCATCGAAAACCTCGCTGAAGCGCACGGTGTCGCCGCCCGCAGGCTCCAGCAGGCGGCGCAAGACCTCGCGCCGCGCTTCGAGCGGCCAGCGCCGAAGGTCGCGCCCGTCGCAGTAGGGCAAGTCGAAGAGGTAATACACGACGTTCGCCGGCTTCGACGCGTCGAAGGCTTGTTGCAGGGCACCGAAGTCGGGCACGCCGGCGCTGTTCATCACCACGACTTCTCCGTCGTACCAGCCGTTCGGCAGCTTCATCTTCAGCAGTGCCTTGCGCAGCGGGGCGAGTTTGGCGGTCCAGTCGTGACCATTGCGCGTGAAGAGCTGCAAGCTGCGGCCCTCGATGCGCGCAAGCATGCGGTAACCGTCGAACTTGATCTCGTACAGCCACTCGTCACCCGCGCCGGGCGGCGTGGTGACCAGCGTGGCGAGTTGCGGCGCCAGGCGAGCCGGCAAGGCGGCCTTCGGCGCGTCTTCGGGCAGGGTCGGCGCGCGCTCCACCGTTGCCGGTGCGAGCGGCTGCGCGCCCACGCTGTCGGGCTTTTCGTCGACCACGCTGAACTCGCCGGCCGCGCGCGCGAAGGCGTCTTTTTCCTTGATCAGCAGCCAGGGCTCCTGCCTTGCACCGCGGGCCTTCATGCGCACCAGCACCCACCGGCCCTGCAGCTTGTGACCCCGCAGCTCGAACTTGAGGTTGCCATCGCGGTAGCCCTGCTGCGGGTCGCCGACAGGCATCCAATGGCCCTTGTCCCACACGATCACTTTGCCGGCGCCGTATTGCCCGGGCGGAATGCTGCCTTCGAAGGACGCGTACGACAGCGGGTGGTCTTCGACGTGCATCGCCATGCGCTTCTGGCCCGGGTCGAAGCTCGGGCCTTTCGGCACCGCCCAGCTCTTCAAGCTGCCGCCGAGCTCCAGGCGAAAGTCGTAGTGCAGGCTGCTCGCCCAGTGCTTCTGGACCACGAACGACAAGCCACCGGCGTCGCTCACGCCACCTTCGGCGGGCTCGGGTGTGTGCGCGAAGTTGCGCTTGGCCCGGTAGCGAGCGAGGCCGTCGGTGGCCGCAGCCGCGGCCTTCCGGGTCATTCCGACTCCGGCAGGGTCGCTTCCACGAGCGTGCCCGCGCCAGGTGCGGAGACGATCGCCAGCTTGCCACCTTCGGCTTCGAGCCGATACACCATGCCGAGCAAGCCGTGCCCGTCGCGTCGCGGCACCGAGGTGTCGAACCCCGCACCATCGTCGCGCACCGACACGACCACCTGGCCTTCGGCCGATTCGAGCGAGACGCTGACCTGGCTCGCCCCGGCGTACTTGCTGACGTTGGTCAAGGCTTCCTGCACGAGCCGGTACACCGTCAGCTCGGCAGACGCCTTCAGGTGGACCTTCTCCAGGTGCGTCTTCACATCCAGCTCGTTGTGATCGCCCCACTCGCGCGTCAGCACCTCGAGCGCGGTGACGAGGCCGAGGTTGCTGAGCGTCGACGGGCGCAGGTCTTCGATGATGCGGCGTTTCAGCGAGATGCCGTTGTTGAGCGTCTCGCTCAGGTGGGCCACGCGCTCGAGCAGTTCGGGCGCCGGCGCGGGCAGGCGAGACTTGAGCCGCGCCACGTCGAGCTTGGCCGCCGTGAGCACCGCGCCGAGTTCGTCGTGCAGGTGGCGCGCGAGCCGGCTGCGCTCGTCTTCGCGCGCGGTCTGGAGGTGTCGGGCCAGTTCGGTGAGCTGAGAGGTGCGCTCCATGACCTGGCGTTCCAGTTCCTCGCACTCGCGCTGGGTCGCGAGCACCTGCTCGGCCCGGCGTTTGTCGAGCGCGGCGGTTTGCCGCAGGTACATCAGCATCAGCAGCAGGCTCAGGCAGGCCATGGCCGCCAGCGTGGCACGGGTGAGCGTGAGGCTGCCATTGACCGCGCCGCGTGCCGTGGCCACCCGGATCGACTCGTCGGCCAGCAGCTGCTGGCTCAGCGCACGAACGGCTTCCATCTGCTGCAGGCCGCGGTCGCTGAGCACGACGGCACGCCAGCGCTCGTCTTCACCTTCATCGTGGAAGCGCAGGGTGTCGGCCATCTCGGTGAGTTTTTGCTGTGCCGCGGCTTCGAGCTGGCGCATCGGGGCCCGCAGGGCCTGGTCGGCGCCGTAGTAGCGGTTGAGCCAGCGCAGCGAAGACTGCACACCTTGCTGCGCGTCGAGGTAGGGTTGAAGGTATTCCTTGCGTTCGGTGAGCAGGTAACCGCGTTGGCCGGCTTCGGCGTCGGTCAGGCCGCGCCACAACAGCTGGATGTTGCTGCGCGCCGTGGCCTGAGCGTTCAGCCCTTCGATCATCGAGCGGGTGTTTCGATACGACGATTCACCGATGATGAACACCGCCAGCGCAAGCAGTGCTGCGAGCAGCAAGGCCCAGCGCGGATCTCGCACATCGGGCGGGCTTTGTGCCCGCGGTTGCGAGATGTCGGTCATGTGTCGTGGGCCCGGGATCCAGACGGTGGTGGATGAGGCCGTGGAATCACTCAGCCTGCGTTCGCAGACTCTCGCGAGATCTCGTCCTGCAGCGCCCGCAGCAAGGCAGGCGCGCCGTGGCGGGGCAGCTCGACCGGCAGCACAGCGCCGCCTTCGAAGAGCAACTGGATGCGCACGCTGTCAGGCGTGCTGGCGGGTGCCACGCCCGCGGCGATGCACAGCAAGGCCGGATCGAGCGGCTGCTGGCGCGAGCGCGCACTGGCGGTCGAGTTCAGCAGGGCGATCGCCACGGCCGGCGCCAGGTCGGTCTGGATCGCGATGTCGAGGTGTTTGAGCTCGCCGGCCACAAGCGCTTTGGCCTGCAACACGATGGCGTCGCCTTCTTCGGTGGGCGCGGCGGCTTTCAGCGCGGCGATGACGACTCCTGGGTCTTTGATGGGGCTGTTCACTTCTCTCCTTCCAGCTGACGAAGCGTTGTTCTCGTATCGGTCATTTCGCCAGAAGCCCGCCGCGCTGTCCGTAGGACAAATCTGATGCCTTCTGTCGGGCGCTTTCTCGGAAGCCGCCCGCTCGCCCGGAAACGCGGTAAGTTGCCCGACACGCACGCGACCAAGTTCGCAGCTCTCGAAAGATCGCATGTCACGTCAGAAGACTTTCCTTGGGGCCAGCCCCGAGCGCCGGGGGCTCCTGGCCCTGCTGGCCGGCACCGCCATGTCGGCCAGCCCGACGCGGCTTCTCGCGCAGGCGGCCGACGCCCAACCGCTGATCGAGAACTTGCGCGTGGGCAACGCCCGCCTCGAACTGCAATTCGCGCCCGGGTTCGACGCCCGCCTGCGCGCCGAAGCCGGCGCGTGGATACAACGTTCGTCCAACGCGGTGGTCGGCTATTTCGGCCGCTTCCCGGTGGACAAGGCGGTGCTGCTGGTGGTGCCGACCGAAGGCTCCGGCGTGCGCGGTGGCGTGACCTACGGCGAGCCTTCGCTGCTGGTGCGCGTGCGCGTGGGCCGCGAGACCACGAAAGCGCAGTTCCTCGACGACTGGATCATGGTGCACGAGATGATCCACCTCGCCGTGCCGCGCGTGCCGCGCGCGCAGAACTGGCTTCAGGAAGGGCTGGCGACCTACGTGGAAAGCGTGGCGCGCGGCCGCGCCGGCCTGGTGTCTGCAGCGACCGTGTGGCGCGATTGGGCGAAGGCCATGCCGCAAGGCCAGCCACAGGCCGGCGACACCGGTCTCGACCACACCCCGACCTGGGGCCGCACGTATTGGGGCGGCGCGATGTTCTGCCTGCTCGCCGACGTGCAGATGCTCTCGCGCAGCGAACGCAGCGCCGGCCTGCAGCAGGCGCTGCAGGGTGTGCTCGCGGCCGGCGGCAGCTACGGCGTGGCCTGGTCGGTCGATCGCATCCTCGCCACGGCCGATGCCGCCGTGGGCCAGAACACCTTGACCGCGCTTTACCAGCGCATGAAGGATTCACCCGCTCCGGCAGAGCTCGACGCGCTGTGGCGCGATCTCGGCGTGGTGGGCAGCACGCTCGACGACAGCGCGCCGCTCGCGGCGGTGCGGCGCGCGATCCTGTCGTAGCGCTCGGCGGTGGGGCTGGTCAGGCGGGAACCACGAGCGCGCCGAGAACGCCGTCTTCCAGCCACTGGCGCAACCCGGCACCGATGTGATTGGTGCAGTCTTCGTCGGTCTGCGCCTGCGCTTCTTCGCACGCCTGCGCGAAGCTCGCGCCGGCCAGCATGGCGCGCAGCAGCGACGCCTCGATCGGGTGCAGTGACCGAAAGTGCGGTTGCAGTTCCTTGCGCCACACCAGCCAGTCGACGGGCGCCTCACCGTGCACGATGGCCGGCGTGTCGGCCTCGTCATCGATGGCCTGCCACACGGCCACGGTGTTGTGCTCGAAGCGCAGCAGGTTGGCGGTAGGCACCGGCACGAGCCGCAGGCTGGCCCAGGCTTCGGCGGCCACGCCGGCCAGATCGGCGGCCGCGAGCACCGGCGAATCGGGCCCGTCGAAGGCCTGGCGCAAGGCCCAGTCGAGCTGCGCGAGTTCGGCCACCGCCGCCTGTGCCGGGAACACGCGCCGCAGATGCGTGGCGAATTCGTGGCCATACCAGCGCAGGTTGCGTGTTTCGGGCGGATGTTCGTTCACGTAGTGCATGGCCGCCGCGTCGAAGGCTTCGTCGCCGAGCAAAGCCTGGGTCTTGGCAAAGGCATCGACCAGCACGTCGACCAGACGGCGGCGGTACGCATGGGCGTAGATGGCCAGGCCGAGCGCACGCCGGTCGGCACGGCCGGCGAGCTGCGGCGTGGCATCGGACGCCCCCAGCATGTGCTGCTGAAAACTGGCCTGCAGCGCCAGCAGCGAAGTGTTCATGCCACCGCCTGCGCCGGCTCGAAGACAGCGGCGGCCAGTGCACGCGCGTGATCGAGCTCGGCCACCAGTTCGGCCAGCGGCGGGATGTGGTCGTCACGCTCGATCATCGTGGCCACCGGGCCGCAGAGCGTCAGCGCCTCGGTGTAGAGCGCCCACACGCTGTCGGCGACAGGGTGGTCGTGCGTGTCGATGATGTGGTCACCGTGGTCGGTGTGGCCGGCCAGATGGATCTGCTGCACCCGGTCGGCCGGGATGCCGCGCAGAAAGGCGTGGGCATCGAAGCCGTGGTTCACGCTGCTCACGTGGATGTTGTTCACGTCGAGCAGCAGGCGGCAGCCGGTGCGGGCGCAGACGGCGCTGATGAATTCCCACTCGGTCATCGACGACGCGCCGAAGCTCACGTAGCTCGACACGTTCTCGAGCACGAGCGAACGTTTCAGGCGGTCTTGCACCCGGTGCACGTTGCGCACCACGACATCGAGCGCGTCTTCGGAATAGGGCAGAGGGTAAAGATCGTGCAACACGCGGCCGTGCACGCCGGTCCAGCAGAGATGGTCAGAGATCCACAGCGGCTGCACGCGGTCGGCGAGTTGCACGAGCGCGTCGAGATAGGTTTCGTCGACGCCGTCGGCCGAGCCGATCGACAAGGCCACGCCGTGCATCACGACCGGGTAGTTGGCGCGGATGCGATCGAGCATCACGAGCGGCTTGCCACCCGGCACCATGTAGTTGTCGGAGAGCAGCTCGAGCCAGTCGACGCGTTGTGGCGCGTCGATGAAGTCGGCGTAGTGCTGCGTGCGCAACCCCAGCCCGAAGCCGGGCGAGGGTTGCGTTGCACTCATGGCCCGTGAGCCTTGTTTCACGAGATGCGAATCGGCCGGTCAGCCGATCACAGGTCGCCGATGGTGCCGCCGTCTTTCAGGCACTGCGCTGCGGCGATGCCCTTGAAGCCCTGGCCCTTGCACGAACCCTGGCCCTTGCAGGCGTGGTTGGCGGTCTTGCAATCGGCCTGGCCCTTGCAGCTGTTGACACCGTAACAGTGGACCTTGTCGCCAGCGGCGACAGCCTTGCCCGAGCTGCCGGCCGGGGCGTCGGCGGCCATGGCGACGGCCGAGAACGCCAGAGCGGCGGCGGCGGATGCGAGCTGGAAACCCTTGGAAGCTGTGAACATGTGGAACTCCTGAATGGCTGACTTGAGGACACCCCGCACACGTTGCAGGGCAGCTTGGCGCGTGGGTTCGAATCCCTTGCACCTGCCTTGGTCAGCGCAGCGCCAGATTTTCTGACGGCACCTCAGAAGTTTTTTTTCGGGCGCTCAGGGTCGCGCCGGGTCGAAGTGCTTTTTCAGGCCCTGCCAGCAGCGGTAGTACTCGCCCTGCAGTTGCGCCGAGGCCATCGCCTGCGGCGTGGGCCGCAGCACGTGGCGTGTCTCGAACATGAAGGCCATCGTGTCCCTGATGACATCGGGTTTCGACAGATCGGCGTGGCTCGCCTTCTCGAAGGTTTCGGCGTCGGGCCCGTGGCCGCTCATGCTGTTGTGCAGGCTCGCGCCACCCGGCGTGAAACCTTCGGCCTTGGCGTCGTAGGCGCCGTGAACGAGACCCATGAACTCGCTGGCGATGTTGCGGTGGAACCAGGGCGGGCGGAAGGTGTCCTGCATCGCGAGGATGCGCGGCGGGAAGATCACGAAGTCGATGTTGCTCACGCCGGGTGAGTCGGAAGCGCTGTGCAGCACCAGAAAGATCGACGGGTCGGGGTGGTCGTGGCTGATCGAGCCGATGGCGTTGAAGCGCCGCAGGTCGTACTTGTACGGCGCGTGCGTGCCGTGCCAGGCCACCACGTCGAACGGCGAGTGGTTCATCTGCGCCGACCACAGGTAGCCGCCGAACTTGGCCACCAGTTCGTGCGGGCCGTCGATGTCTTCGTAGGCCGCCACCGGCGTCATGAAGTCGCGCGGGTTCGCCAGGCCGTTGGAGCCGATCGGGCCGAGGTCGGGCAGGCGGAACGGGGCGCCGTGGTTTTCGCAGACGTAGCCGCGAGCTTCGGCATCGAGCAACTCGACGCGGAAACGCACACCGCGCGGGATCACCACGATCTCTTGCGGCTCGGCGTCGATCACGCCGAGTTCGGTCACGAAACGCTGGCGGCCGTGCTGCGGCACGATCAGCATTTCGCCGTCGGCGTTGTAGAAGGCGCGCGTGCCCATCGATCGGTTCGCGGCATAGATGTGCGCCGCCGCGCCACTCTGCGCGTGCGGGTCGCCGTTGCCGGCCATCGTGACCAGGCCCTGAATGAAATCGGTCGGCTCGCTCGGCATCGGCAGCGGGTTCCAGCGCAGCTGGTTCGGTGTGGTCGGCAAGGCCGTGAAGTCGCTGACGATGCGGCCGGCATCGATGCGCTCGAACGGCAGGTGCATGGCCGAGGGGCGGATGCGGTACAGCCACGAGCGCCGGTTGTCGGCGCGCGGCGCGGTGAAGGCGCTGCCGCTGAGTTGTTCGGCGTACAGGCCATAAGGGCATCGCTGCGGGGAGTTGCGGCCCACGGGCAGCGCGCCCTTCAGCGCTTCGGTCGCGAACTCGTTGCCGAAGCCGCTCTGGTAGATCAATTCCTTGTTCATTCGATCCGCCTTTATGTCAGGCGCAACGGGCTGCGAGCAGGGCCTGCTTCAACACCCCGAAGTCGCCGATGTGGTTGGCCAGCAGCAGCACCAGGCGTGCGTTGAGGGCCTGGCTCTGTTCGTTGGACAGGTCGCGGTGAGTGTCGATCAGCGCTTCGTAGAAGTCGTCGGGTGCGCTGAGGTGCGGGGTGGTGATGAGGTCCATGTCGTGCATTCCCGGTATTCGTCTCAGGGCAGCGCGAGCGCGCGCCGCAGCGCCGCCCGCAGCGATGGTGCAGCCGCTTGCCGCCAGCGTGCGCACACGTGTTGATCGGGCCGCAGCAGGTAGACCGTGCCGGGCTGCAGGTCGTAGCGTCGTGCAACCAGACCGTCGTGGTCGACCAGCGTCGCCACGGTCGATGCCGTCGTTTCGGCCGAAACGCGGAGGATGCGCAAGGGCACGACACCTTCGGCGCCGGCACGCAGTTCGGCGACCACCGCATCGAAGCCGGCGCAGCCGGCCACCAGCGCCGTGAAGCCGTCGCTCAACTCGCGCAGCAACCAGCCGGCACGGCCGTCGGCCCGGGTGACGGGCGCATCGGCCGCGGCAGCGCCCGGCAGCATGCGGCCTTCGAAGCTTTCTTGGTCGGGCGTGTTAAGCACCGACGCGTGCAGCGTCGCCGGCACCGACAGGCGCCCGCTGTTGACGAGCGTGCGCGCAAACGAATGCTCTTTCGCCAACGCCAGCACCGCATCGCGGAACACCCGGCTGATGTCGCTCTTCGGCGTGATGAAGTCGGTGGCGCGGGTGGAATTGAGGATGTTCTCGTCGGCCGCGTATTCGCGCTCGTCGGCATAACTCTCGAGCAACGCGTCACCGCCCTGCCCGCGCAGCACGGCGGCGAGTTTCCACGCCAGGTTGTCGGCATCCTGCACGCCCGAGTTGGCGCCGCGCGCGCCGAACGGCGAGACGCCGTGCGCCGAGTCGCCGGCGAACAGCACACGACCGTGGCGAAAGCGCTCCATGCGCTGGCAGGCGAAGGTGTAGACGCTTGCCCACTCGAGCTCGAACTGCGCGTCTTTCAGCGCCGAGTTCGCGAGCAGCGCCTTCACGCGCGGAATGATGTTCTCTGGCTTCTTCTCTTCGTCGGGGTTCGCGTCCCAGCCGAGCTGGAAGTCGATGCGCCACACGCCGTCGGGCTGCATGTGCAGCAGCACGCTCTGGTTCGGGTGGAACGGTGGGTCGAACCAGAACCAGCGCTCGGCCGGCTGGTCGATCTTCATCTTCACGTCGGCGATCAGAAAGCGGTCGCGGAACACGCGCCCCTTGCTTTCCTGCCCGATCAACTGGCGTACCGACGAGCGCGAGCCGTCGCAGGCCACCACATGGTCGGCGCGCAGTTCGTAGTTGCCATCGGGCGTGTCGATCGTCAGCGCCGCGTGGTCGGCATGTTGCTCGACACCGACGACCTTGTTCTTCCAGCGCAGGTCGATCAACGGCAGCTCGGCAGCGCGGTCGGCCAGATACCCTTCGACGTAGTACTGCTGCAGGTTGATGAAGGCCGGCCGCTCGTGGCCGGTGTCGGGCTGCAGGTCGAAGCTGTAGATCTGCGCGCTCTTGAAGAACACCTTGCCGAGTTTCCACGACACGCCCTTGGCCACCATGCGCTCGCCGCAGCCGAGCCGGTCGAATATCTCGAGGGTGCGCTTGGCGAAGCAGATCGCGCGCGAGCCGGTCGACAACGTGTTGTCGTTGTCGAGCAGCACGACGGGCACACCTTGCTGCGCCAGGTCGATGGCCAGGCTCAGACCGACCGGGCCGGCACCGACCACCACGACCGGGTGGCGCGCCGGTGAGGCGGCATCCTGGTCGGCGTGGCGGGTGTAGTCGAAAACCAGCTTCTGGTAGTCGACGCTCGCAGACTGCGCGTGCATCTCAACTTTCCAGCGTCTCCCACATTTCGCGGTCGCGCTCGGCGGTCCAGATGCGCGGGTCGGCGTACTGCGTCACTTCGTCGAAGCAACGTGTCACGTCGAAGGGCATGCAGTGATCGAAGATGACCCAGTGGCCGTACTTCGGCTTCAATGCCGCGAAGGTGTCCTTGTAGACCGCGTTGAGGTTCTTGCCCGCCGCCACGCCGGCCTGCACGCTGGCGCGCACGTCGGCGATGAAACCGGCGGTGCTGTCCAGCCCCTGCTTCACACGCTCGGCACCGATCAATGCGGGACCACGGCCGGGGACGAGCGCCGTGGCACCCAACGCGGCCACACGCTCCAGCGTCTTCGGCCAGTCGTTGAAGTAGGCGTCGCCGGCGTACGGCGTGGCGTCGAACTCGACCAGGTCGCCGCTGAGCAGCACCTTGTCTTGCGGCAGCCAGACGACGGTGTCACCCTTGGTGTGGCCGCGGCCGAGTTGCAGCAGTTGCACTTCGAGCTGGCCGAGCCACAGCGTCATCTTGCCGGTGAAGGTGAGCGTGGGCCAGGTCATGCCGGGCGGCACGGTCTCGACGTTGTTGAACAGGCGCGGAAAGCGCCCGATCTCGCTCGCCTTGTCTTGCTCGCCCCGCTCGACGATCAGGTCGCGCGTGTCCTGGCTGGCGATGACGTGATCGGCGTGGTACGCGCTGGCACCGAGCACACGCACCGCGTGGTAGTGCGTGAGCACGACGTACCTGATGGGCTTGTCGGTGACCTCGCGGATGCGCCGGATCACGTCTTGCGCCATGGCTGGCGTGGCCTGCGTGTCGGCCACGAGCACACAGTCGTCGCCGATGATGATGCCGGTGTTCGGGTCGCCCTCGGCGGTGTACGCATACGCGTGCTCCGAGAGTTTGGTGAACGTGACCTTCTTGACCTCGAGGTCGGCCTGCGAAGCGAATTTCTTGGGGCTGTTCATGCGGTCTCCGGGTGGGCGCCGAACGCAGATGCGCCCGCGCCAAGATTTGTTATTGGCAAACGGATTCGCAGTATCTTGGATTGATTCGCCATTGTCAAACTTGTTTGTTAGAGTCGCGATCGCGCCGGGAGGACCACTGTGCAACTCGAAGACGACGAAGACAAGGGCCAGCGGGGGATTCAATCGGTCGAGGTCGGGGGCCGGCTGTTGCAGGCACTGACCGACCACGCCGCGTCGATGAGCCTGAAAGACCTCGCCGCGGCCGCGGACCTGCCCGCGTCGCGTGCTCACCCCTACCTGGTGAGCTTCGGCAAACTCGGGCTCGTCGAGCAGGAAGCCCACACCGGCCGCTACGCGCTCGGGCCGATGGCCTTGCAGATGGGGCTGAGCTGCCTGCACCAGAGCGACCCGATCAAGGCCGCGACGCCGGTGGCCGAAGCGCTGGCGCGCAGGATCGATCAGACGGTCGTGATCGCGGTCTGGGCGAACTTCGGGCCGACCGTCGTGCGCCTGATCGAAGGCAGCCAGCCGCTGCACGTGAACATGCGCGCCGGCACCGTGATGTCGATCCTGGGCACGGCCACCGGCCGCGCTTTCGCCGCGGTGCTGCCGGCCAGTCAGCTGGAACAGGCGATGCGCGGCCACTCGGCCGAGTTGCGGCGCGCCGACCGTTCACCGGTGAAGAACCTTGCACGTGAATTGAAGGAGCTCTCGGCCGAAGTGCGCTCGCAGGGCCTGGCCCGGGCGATGGGGAGGCCGATCCCCGGCATCAACGCGTTCAGCGCCCCGGTGTTCGACCATGAAGGCCGCGCCGCGCTCGTGATCACGGCGCTCGGGCACGAAGACAATTTTTCGGCGGAATGGGGCTCGGCAGAAGCTGACGGCGTGCGGCAAGCGGTGGCCGAGATCTCGATGCGTCTGGGATTCAGGGCTTGATGCCGAGCAGTTTGAACTGACGGGTCTCGAACCAAGCGGCGGAGTGCCGCAAGGGAGCGTGCCTCAGAGCTGCGCGTTGTCTGCTTCGATCGGCCCGCGAGCCAGCGTCCAGACCGACACAAAACCCACGATCAGCAGCCAGGCGGCCAGAGCGCTCTGCGCGCCGTCGGCGCCACCGACCAGCAGACCGGCGAGGCCGATGCCCGGCACGAAGATGAGAGCAAGCGGGTTGAATCGCATGAGACGCAGTATTGAGCGCTGCAGCGAAAATTGCACGGCCCTGTGCGCCAGATGAGTGTAAGAAATTGCGACAGCAGTGTGTCAGACAACACGCTGTCACAAGCCAGAATGACGACCATGCCTCAAGAACATGCACCGCCTTCGGCACCCCGCGCGCTCGACGTCGTCACCTTCGGCGAAGCCATGCTGCTGCTGGTGGCCGACACCGCCGGCCCGCTCGAAGACACGCCCGGTTTTCACAAACGCACGGCCGGCGCCGAGACCAACGTGGCGATCGGCCTGGCGCGCCTGGGCCTGGCCGTCGGCTGGGCCAGCCGGCTCGGCGCCGACTCGATGGGGCGCTACCTTCTGGCGACGATGCGGCGTGAAGGCATCGACTGCTCCAAGGTGATGAGCGACCCGGCCCAGCGCACCGGCCTGATGCTCAAGGCACGCACCAGCGACGGCAGCGACCCGACCATCGAGTACCACCGCGCCGGCTCGGCCGCGAGCCGCATGGGCCCGGCCGATGTCGACGAAGCCTGGCTGCGTGGCGCGCGCCACCTGCACGCCACCGGCGTGTTCGCCGCCGTCTCGGCCAGCACGCTCGAAGCGGCGAAGAAGAGCATCGGCGTGATGCGCGACGCCGGCCGCACGGTGTCTTTCGACCCGAACCTGCGGCCCACGCTCTGGGGTTCGACCGAGCTGATGCGGCACGAGGTCAATGGCCTCGCAGCCCGCGCCGACTGGGTCTTGCCCGGGCTCGAAGAAGGCCGCCTGCTGACCGGCGAGACCACGCCCGAAGCGGTGGCACGGTTCTACCGGCAACGTGGCGCGCGACTCGTGGTGGTGAAACTGGGCCCCGAAGGCGCCTACTTCGATGGCGAGGCCGGCTGCGGGCAGGTCGACGGGTTCCCCGTCGACAAGGTCGTCGATACCGTGGGCGCCGGTGACGGCTTTGCCGTCGGCGTGGTCAGCGCCCTGCTCGAAGGCCGCAGCGTGCCCGATGCCGTGAAACGCGGCGCCTGGATCGGTGCCCGCGCCGTGCAGGTGCTGGGCGACACCGAAGGCCTGCCGACCCGGGCCGAACTGGACGCTGCCAACCTGTGAACTCGCCCGGCGCTATGCTTGGCCGTTCCTTCGAGAAGCAGAAGTCATGACCCAGCAGCACAGCGAGAACCACCCGCCACCGAAGGAAGACTGCATCCTGGTGCTGCAAGGCGGTGGTGCCCTCGGGGCCTACCAGGCGGGCGTGTTCGAGTCGCTCGTGAAAACCTGGCGCGAGCCGAGCTGGGTGGCCGGCATCTCGATCGGTGCGATCAACGCGGCGCTGATCGTCGGCAACCCGGTCTCGCGCCGCGTCGAGCGGCTGCGTGCATTCTGGGAGCTCGTCAGTTCGTCGATCGCCCCGCCAGCACTGGCGCAGGGTTTCGGCTCGCGCGAAGGGCTGAACGAAGCGAGCGCCTCGCAGGGCATGCTGTTCGGCGTGCCGGGTTTCTTCAAGCCGCGCTTTCCACCGGCGCCGTTCCAGCCGCGCGGCACGCCCGAGGCGATCAGCTACTACGACACCACACCGCTGCGCCAGACGCTGGAGAACCTGGTCGACTTCGACCGCATCAATTCGGGCTCGGTGCGCTTGTCGGTCGGCGCTGTCAACGTGCGCACCGGCAACTTCGAGTACTTCGACTCGATGAAACAGGAGCTCGACGCACGCCACATCATGGCCAGCGGCGCGTTGCCACCCGGCTTCGCGCCGGTCGAGATCGATGGCGAACACTACTGGGACGGCGGCCTGGTCTCGAACACCCCCCTGCAATACGTGCTCGACCAGCCGGGGCAGCGGCAGCGCCGCGTTGTCATCCAGGTCGACCTGTTCGCGGCGCGCGGCGCCTTGCCGACCACGCTGGCCGACGTGACCGAGCGCGAGAAAGACATCCGCTTCTCGAGCCGCACCCGGCTGAACACGACCATGGAACTCGACCGCCAGGTGATCGCGCAGGCGGCACAGCGCCTGCTCGCCAAGCTGCCTTCAGCCTTGCGCGACGACCCCGACGCGCGGGCGCTGGCGCGGCTGCGCTGCGAAGGCGCTGTCGACGTCGTGCACCTGATCTACCGCAGCAAACACTACGAGACCCAGTCGAAGGACTACGAGTTCTCGCGCTTGTCGATGCACGAACACTGGGACGCCGGGCGGGCCGACATGGCGCACACCTTGCATGACCCGCGCTGGCTGAAACGCGAGCGCAAGGCCCACGGTGTGCACGTGTTCGACCTGACCTCCGACAGCCCGGCATCGGTGTCGGCCGCGGTCTGAACACTGGCCCGAACACCCTCATTCACTTCAACCCCACGCGGAATCACGACACCATGAAACTCAAGGACAAGGTCTGCATCGTCACGGGCGCCGCCAGCGGCATCGGCAAGGAAATCGCCCTCACCTACGGGCGCGAAGGCGGCAAGGTCGTGATCGCCGACATGAACAAGCCGGCAGCCCAGGCCACCGCCGACGAGATCAACAAAGCCGGCGGCACCGCGATGGCCGTGGCGATGGACGTGACGAGCGAAGAGCAGGTCAACGCCGCCGTGGCCGAGGTGGTGGCCGCCTACGGTGGCGTGGACGTGCTCGTGAGCAACGCCGGCATCCAGATCGTGCACCCGGTCGAAGACTTTCCGTACGCCGAGTGGAAGAAGATGCTGGCGATCCACCTCGACGGCGCCTTCCTCACCACCAAGGCCTGCCTGCCGCACATGTACGCCGGCAAGCGCGGCGGCTCGATCATCTACATGGGCTCGGTGCACTCGAAAGAAGCCTCGGTGCTGAAGGCGCCCTACGTCACGGCCAAGCACGGCCTGATCGGCCTGTCGAAGACCATCGCCAAGGAAGGTGCGAAGTACGGCGTGCGCTCCAACGTGATCTGCCCCGGCTTCGTGCGCACGCCGCTCGTCGACAAGCAGATCCCCGAGCAGTCGAAAGCGCTCGGCATCAGCGAAGACGACGTGATCAAGAAGGTGATGCTGAAAGACACCGTCGACGGCGAGTTCACGACCATCCAGGACGTGGCCGAAGTCGCGCTCTTGTTCGCCGCGTTCCCGTCGAACGCGCTCACCGGCCAGTCGCTGATCGTGAGCCACGGCTGGTCGATGGAGTGACGTGATCACCTGGCTGCGCCAGCCCGGCGACCGGCTGCCGAGCACCCGGCTCGCGCTGCCGCCGGGCAGCGACGCGCCCGGGCTGCTGGCCGCCGGCGGCGAGCTCACGCCCGAGCGCCTGACCGAGGCCTATTCGAAGGGCGTGTTCCCCTGGTACAGCGAAGGCCAGCCGGTGCTGTGGTGGTCGCCCGACCCGCGCATGGTGCTGCTCACCGCCAACTTCAAGCTTTCGCGCTCGCTGCGCAAGACCGTGCAGAAGTTTCACCGCAACCCGCGCTGCGAGCTGCGCATCGACAGCGCTTTCAGGCGGGTCATCAGTGCCTGTGCCGGCGCGCCGCGCGAAGGTCAGAGCGGCACCTGGATCGTGCCCGAGATGGTCGAGGCCTATTGCGCCTGGCATGCGCTCGGCCGCGCCCACAGCTTCGAGACCTGGATCGACGGCGAGCTCGTCGGCGGCCTGTACGGCGTGAGCCTCGGGCGCATGTTCTTCGGCGAATCGATGTTCTCGCACCGCACCGACGCGTCGAAGATCGCGCTGGCCGCGCTCGTGTGCTTCTGCCGCGAGCACGCCATGCCGATGATCGACTGCCAGCAGCGCACCGGCCACCTGGCTTCGCTGGGTGCAGGCGAGATCACACGCGCCGAGTTCGAAGCGCGTGTGGCCTCGGTTCGGGGGGCGCCGCCGGTCACCGATTGGTCCTATGATTTGCGCCTGTGGCGGCACCTCGAACCGGCGGCCACAGAGGACACCGGCCTGTGACCCACCCCAAAGAACTCCCGCTCGCGTCTTTGCAGTTCTACGCCACGGCGCCCTACCCGTGCAGCTACATCGACGGGCGCATGGCACGTTCGCAGGTCGCCACGCCCAGCCACCTGATCCACGCCGACGCTTATTCCGGGCTGGTCGCCAACGGCTTTCGGCGCAGCGGCATGTTCACCTACCGCCCCTATTGCGACGGCTGCAAGGCCTGCCTGCCGCTGCGTGTGCCGGTGGCGGGGTTCAAGCCCAACCGCAGCCAGCGGCGCGCCTTCAAGGCCCACCAGCACCTCGAAGCACGCGTACTGCGGCTGTGCTTCGTGCCAGAGCATTACCAGCTCTACCTGCGTTACCAGGCCGGCCGCCATGTAGGGGGCGGCATGGACCACGACAGCATCGACCAGTACACGCAGTTCCTGCTGCAGAGCCGGGTCAATTCGAGGCTGGTCGAGTTTCGCGAGCCGTCGGCCGAAGGCCTGGGCACACTGAAGATGGTCTCGATCCTCGACGTGCTGAACGACGGCCTGTCGGCGGTCTACACCTTCTTCGAGCCCGACGAGCGTGCCAGCTACGGCACCTACAACGTGATGTGGCAGATCGAGCAGACGCGGGCCCTGAAGCTGCCGCACGTGTACCTGGGCTACTGGATCGGTCAGAGCGGCAAGATGGCCTACAAGGCCCAGTTCGCGCCGCACGAGCTGCTCGTCAACGGCCAGTGGCAGCCGCAGGGCGAAGCGGCCGGCACACCTACAACGCCAGGCGCCTGAGCACCTCGTCGGCGAGCGCGAGGCTCGACGTCAGCCCCGGCGATTCGATGCCGAACAGGTTCATCAAGCCGGCCACGCCGTGATCGGCCGGGCCCTGCAGCACGAAGTCGCCGGCCGGGTGCCCGGCACCCTGCAATTTCGGGCGCACGCCGCTGTAGGCCGGTTGCAAAGCGCCCGCCGGCAGGCCGGGCCAGTAGCTGCGGATGTCGGCCTCGAAAGCCGCAGCGCGTGAAACGTCGACGCGGTAGTCGATCTCTGCCGGCGTGGCCGGATTGACCCACTCCACGTCGGGCCCGAACCGGGCCTGCCCGGCGAGGTCGAGCGTGAGGTGCACACCGAGGCCGGCTTCCTGCGGGATCGGGTAGATCAGCCGCGAGAACGGCGCCCGCGGCGCGAGCGAGAAGTAGTTGCCCTTGGCGTAGTGCGCTTTCGGCACGTGCTGCGGTGCCAAGCCGAGCATGCCGGCGGCGACGTGCGGCGCCCACAGCCCGGCAGCGTTCACGACCACGCGCGCGGCGAGTTCCATCGGTGCTTCGCCGCCGACCTGCAGCAGTGGCAGCGCGCCACGCACGTCGATGGTGTCGACCGGGGCCAGCAGGGCGAGCGCCCCGCCCGCACGTTCGAGATCGCCCTGGAACGCGAGCATCAGGCCGTGGCTGTCGACAATGCCGGTCGAAGGCGAATGCAGCGCGGCCACAGCACGGAGTTCGGGTTCGAGCACGCGCACTTCTTCGGCGTTCAGCAGCTGAAGGTCGTGCACCCCGTTGAGCGCCGCGAGCGCCTGGATCTGCGTGAGCTTCGCACGCTGCGCTTCGCTCGTGGCGACGAGCAGCTTGCCGCAGCGCCGGTGTTCGACGCCGTGGGTCTCGCAATATGCGTACAGCGCCTGGCGCCCCTGCACGCACAGGCGCGCCTTGAGCGAACCGGTGGCGTAGTAGATGCCCGCGTGAATCACTTCGCTGTTGCGCGAACTGGTGCCGCTGCCGATCAGGTTCGTGCGTTCGAGCACCACCGTCTCGAGCCCGCGCTGCGCCAGCGCCCGACCGACCGCCAGACCGACCACGCCGGCGCCGATCACCACTGCATCGACTGTGTCCATGTGGGCAGCATAGCCGGCGCCGCAGCAACCCACGCCCAAAACAGAACGGCGACCGAATGGTCGCCGTTTGCTGCGCTGCCGAGGCGCTGGTTGGTGGGCGGTGGAGGCTTCGAACCTCCGACCCCAACAGTGTGAATGTTGTGCTCTACCCCTGAGCTAACCGCCCGAATCCTGTACCTGCCTGTGGTGCCCGTTGGGGTTCCAGACAGCCGCAGATTATGCCACAGCCGGCTCGGCCGACCGTGGCCACACCGTCTTGCCGCCACTGGCCTTGTCGAGATCGAGCAGCATCGCGGCGTGCGCGGCCGCTTCGGCTTCGCTGGCTTCGATCACCGGCAGCACAAGCGCGGCGAAATCGACCGCTTCGAGCGCCATCTGCGCGGCCGACGATTCGCCGGCGTCGATCACCAGCGAGTTCTGCCCGCGCGTCATGCGGATGTACACCTCGGCGAGCAGCCCGGCGTCGAGCAAGGCGCCGTGCAGGCTGCGGTTCGAGTTGTCGACCTCGAGGCGTTTGCACAGGGCGTCCAGCGAGTTGGCCTTGCCGGGGAACATCTCGCGCGCCATCGACAAACTGTCGGTGATTTTCTCCACCAGTGTCGCGAACTTCGGGCGGCCCAGACGCCGCAGTTCCTCGTTCAGGAAGCCCACGTCGAAGCCGGCGTTGTGGATGATGATCTCGGCGCCCGCCAGGTACTCCAGCAACTCGTCGGCGATGGCGGCGAAGAGCGGCTTGTCGGCCAGGAATTCGTCGGTCAGGCCGTGGATCTTCACGGCGTCTTCGTGGCTGCTGCGCTCGGGGTTGACGTAGAAGTGCAGGTTGCGGCCGGTGAGCCGGCGGCCGATCATTTCGACGCAGCCGATCTCGATGATGCGGTCGCCCGATTCGGGGCTGAGGCCGGTGGTTTCGGTGTCGAAGAAGATTTGGCGCATGGCCCGATTTTAGAGGCGCGCTTCAGCCGGCATCGGCCATCTGCGCCAGGCGCTTCTTCGCGTCATCGAGATTCTGCGAGCTGCCTTTGCCGGCCGCCACGAACCGTGTGAGCAGCGCACGCGCCTTGTCGCGGTCGCCCTTGGCCTGGTAGGCCAGCGCAGCGCGGTAGTCGATCGGCAAGCCGCCCGTGCGGTCGAGCGCGGCGGCGCGTTCGAAGGCGGCAATCGCTTGGTCGAACTGGCCCAGGTCGGTGAACACGCGGCCCAGGCCGTAGTGCCCACGCGGGCTGGCCGGCCGGTCGACCACCATGCGCTCGAACACGGCGCGTGCCTTGGCATCCTTCTTGTCGTTCAGGTAGGTGAAGCCGAGCTGGGCCCAGACTTCGGCCACGTCGGCGGCCAGTTCCTTGTCGTCGCCGGCGCGCACCGAAGCGAGGCCCGCCTCGGCCTGATCGGGCTTCTTTTGCCCGATGTCGACCAGCGCGATCAGCAGCTTGGCGTGTTCGGGCTGGCGCGGCGCGGCAGCGCTTGCGACCTCGCGCGCTTTCGTCGTGCTGCCGCCGGCGATGCCGGGCACCACGAGGTAGAACTGCACCAGCGCGTTGCGGGCGGCGTAGAGCAGCGGGTCGAGTTCGACGGCCCGGGCGAGCGCATCACGCACCCGCCCGACGCTGCCGAGCGCCTTGAGCATGCCTTGCGACAAGGCCTGCGCGCCGAGCACGCTGCCCACACCGTAGTGGCACATGGCGGCTTGCGGCAGGCGCGCAGCGCAGGCTTCGAGCAGCTTCAGGGCGGCCTCGCGCTGCGCTGCGTCGCTGCTGTTGAGCACCGAGAGCGTCAGCGTGGCATAGCCGTCCATGTCATCGGGCCGGGCGGCGATGCGGGCCGTGGCGGCGCGTTCGGCCTCGGCATAACGGCCGGTGTCGAGCAGGCCAGCGAGCGACGCGTCCTTGACGGTCTGGGCCCACAGTGGCGCGGCGCAGAAGAGCGCGCCTGCCAAAGCCGCGAGGAGCAGCCTTGTCATGTGGCAGGCTTGGACCGGCCCATGACCCAGAGGGCGATGCCGGCGACAACCATCGGCACGCACAGCCACTGCCCCATGCTCATGCCCAGGCTCAACAAGCCGAGAAAGTCGTCGGGCTCGCGGAAGAACTCGGCCACGAAACGCAGCACGCCGTAGCCGATCAGGAACACGCCCGACACCTGCCCCAGCCCGCGCGGCCTCTTCGCGTAGAACCACAACACGACGAAGAGCAACAGCCCTTCGAGCAAGAACTGGTACAGCGACGACGGGTGGCGCGGCAGTGGCGAACCGGTCTGCGGGTAGACCATCGCCCAGGGCAGGCTCGGGTCGGCGGCGCGGCCCGGCAGTTCACCGTTGATGAAGTTGCCGATGCGCCCGCAGGCCAGGCCGGTCGGCACGCACGGCGCGATCAGGTCGGTCACTTCGAGGAAGCGACGGCCGCGCATTCGCGCGAACACCGCCATCGCGACGAGCACGCCGAGCAGCCCGCCGTGGAAGGCCATGCCGCCCTTCCACACCGCGAACACCTCGAGCGGGTGGGCGGCGTAGTAGCCGGGCTTGTAGAACAGCACGTAGCCGAGTCGCCCGCCGATCACGACGCCGAGCACGCCGTAGAACAGCAGGTCTTCGATGT
This sequence comes from Rhizobacter sp., assembly GCF_032229685.1. Taxonomy (GTDB): domain Bacteria; phylum Pseudomonadota; class Gammaproteobacteria; order Burkholderiales; family Burkholderiaceae_C; genus LMDS01. The sequence continues at coordinate 184,343 of NZ_JAVTWP010000030.1, forward strand.
CACGCCGCGTCCAGCCGGCCTGCAGGAAGTGCGCGAGCTTCACACGCTGCGCACCGAGCCAGATGAACAGGCCGAAGGCCGCGAGGTAGGTCAGCCCGTACCAGTGGATGGCGATCGGGCCGAGCTGCAACGCGACCGGGTTGAATTGTGGGTAGACGAGCATGGGCTGGGTCGGGAGCGGGGAGCAGCGCGAACGATACCCCACCGGCTTTCAGAGCCGGCTGCGCACGAACTCGACAAAACCTTGCACCGCCGGCTCGGCGGCGGACGGCCAGACCAGGCTGGTCTCGCACTGCGGCGCGGCGGTTGCCAGCCCGGCTGGCAGCGGCCGGTAGACCACCCCGGCGCGCTGCAGTTGTGTCACCGCTTTCGGCACGAGCGCGATGCCCAGACCGGCCGACACGAGGTTCACGATCGTCTGCATCTGGATCGCCTCTTGCGCGATGGCCGGGGTCACGCCGTGGCGGTGGTAGAACGCCAGCACCGCGTCGAACAGAGACGGCGTGATGGCGCGCGGGAAGATCACCAGCGGCTGCGCCAGCACCTCGGCCACGCGCAGGCGCTTCGCCGCGGCCCAGGGCAAAGACTCCGGCAGCGCCAGCACCAGCGGTTCGACCCCGAGCGACAGCGCCTGCAAGCCGAGCGACGCGCCAGGCACCATGCCGGGCGCGTGCAGCACGAAGCCGGCGTCGATCTCGCCGCGCTCGAAGGCCTTGAGCTGCACGTCGCCGGTCGCTTCGATCAGCTCGACCGAGATGCCCGGGCAACGCTCGCGAAACGCCCGCAGCCAGGCCGGCAGCGGGCCGAAGCCCACCGTGGAGATGAAGCCGATGCGGATGCGGCCGATCTCGCCCAGCGTGGCACTGCGGGCCAGCCCCGGCAACGCCGCCGCCTGGCGCAGCAACTGCCGCACCGGCTCGACGAGCGCCAGCCCGCCCGGGGTGAGCACCACGCTGCGGCGGGTGCGCTCGAACAACGCCACGCCGAGGCGCCGCTCGATCTGCTGCACCGCCAGCGTGAGCGGCGGTTGCGTCATGTTGAGCAGCGCCGCGGCACGGCCGAAGTGCAGCTGCTCGGCCAGCACGAGGAACTGGCGCCAGGCCCGCAGCTCGATCACGGGAAGCGCAGCGTCGTCTTTCATTTGCCAAGCATATCAATGCTGGCGCAAACATATATTGGACGCTGGTCACGCCGGCCCCGATACTCTGCGCCTCATCTGAGGAGACACCCATGAAGATCAACCGACGCTCGGCCAACATCACCGAGGGCGTGGCGCGTGCACCGAACCGTTCGATGTACTACGCCCTCGGCTACGAAGAAGGCGACTTCAAGAAGCCGATGATCGGCGTGGCCAACGGCCACTCGACGATCACGCCTTGCAATTCCGGCCTGCAGAAGCTCGCCGACGCCGCCGTGTCCGGCATCGAAGCGGCCGGCGGCAACGCCCAGATCTTCGGCACGCCGACCATCAGCGACGGCATGGCGATGGGCACCGAAGGCATGAAGTACAGCCTGGTCTCGCGCGAGGTGATCGCCGACTGCATCGAAACCTGCGTGGGCGGCCAGTGGATGGACGGCGTGCTCGTGGTCGGCGGCTGCGACAAGAACATGCCGGGCGGCATGATGGGCATCCTGCGCGCCAACGTGCCGGCGATCTACGTCTACGGCGGCACGATCCTGCCGGGGCGCTACAAGGGGCAAGACCTCAACATCGTCAGCGTGTTCGAAGCCGTCGGCCAGTTCAGCGCCGGCAACATGAGCGAAGAAGATTTCTGCCAGATCGAGCGCCGCGCCATCCCCGGCAACGGCTCGTGCGGCGGCATGTACACCGCCAACACCATGAGTTCGGCCTTCGAGGCGCTCGGCATGAGCCTGCCGTTTTCGTCGACCATGGCGAACCCGCACGACGAGATCTCGGGTGCGGCGACCGAAGCAGCGCGGGTGCTCGTGGAAGCGGTCAAGAACGACCTGAAGCCACGCGACATCGTCACCCGCAAGAGCATCGAGAACGCCGTGGCCGTGATCATGGCCACCGGCGGTTCGACCAACGCGGTGCTGCACTTCCTGGCGATCGCCCACACGGCCGGTGTCGAGTGGACGATCGACGACTTCGAGCGCATGCGCAAGAAGGTGCCGGTGCTGTGCGACCTGAAGCCATCGGGCCAGTACCTCGCCGTCGACCTGCACCGGGCCGGTGGCATTCCGCAGGTGATGAAGGTGCTGCTGAAGGCCGGCCTGCTGCACGGCGACTGCATCACGATCACCGGCAAGACGGTGGCAGAGAACCTCGCCGCCATCCCCGATGCGCCGCGCGCAGACCAAAACGTGATCCGCACGATCGACAAGCCGATGTACGAACAGGGCCACCTCGCGATCCTGCGCGGCAACCTCTCGCCCGAAGGATGCGTGGCCAAGATCACCGGCCTGAAGAACCCGGTGATCACCGGGCCGGCGCGCGTTTTCGACGACGAGCAGTCGGCACTCGCCGCGATCATGGCCAAGAAGATCGTGGCCGGCGACGTGATGGTGCTGCGTTACCTCGGGCCGAAGGGCGCACCGGGCATGCCGGAAATGCTCGCCCCCACCGGCGCGCTGATCGGCCAGGGCTTGGGCGAATCGGTCGGCCTGATCACCGACGGGCGCTTTTCGGGCGGCACCTGGGGCATGGTGGTCGGCCACGTGGCGCCCGAGGCGCACGCGGGCGGCAACATCGCGCTGGTGCACGAAGGTGACTCGATCACGATCGATGCCCACACGCTGACCTTGCAGCTGAACGTGAGCGACGCCGTGCTGGGCGAACGCCGCGCGGCGTGGAAAGCGCCGAAGCCGCGCTACACCCGCGGTGTGCTTGCCAAGTTCGCGTTCAATGCCTCGAGCGCCAGCTCGGGCGCGGTGCTCGACAAGTTCGAGTAAGGGGCAGCGCTCGGGCCGCCAGCCTCAGCGCTTGCGGCTCTTGCGCGGGCTCATGCCGAGCGCCTGGAGGTTTTCTTCCCGGCGCTTCTGCTTTTTCGCCTGCATCTTGTCCATCTCGCGGCGCTTGTTCAAGCCGGTCGCGTCGGCCCACCACCACCACAAGACCGCCAGGATGAAGGGCAACACCATCTTCCACAGATCGCCGGTGATTTCCCAGTTCCACAGCCCCATCGGGCCGATACCGGCCAAGTTCAGCAAGATCAGGCCCACACCGACGATGACGAAGAACATGTTCTGACTCCTTGTGTGCCAGTTTCAGCCGGTGAAGCCCGCGTCAACCGGCGGCACGGCGATCCGTTATGCTGACTGTAGCTGTAGCTGAGTGTCCCCAACCCGGTCTGTCCAAGAGGAACCCATGAAATTCACGCCTTCCCTGCTGCTCGCCGTTGCCACCGTCGTGTCGGCACCCGCTTTTGCCAACGCCGACCTGGCCCAGAAGAAGAACTGCATGGCCTGCCACGCCATCGACAAGAAGGTCGTCGGCCCGGCCTACAAGGAAGTCGCTGCCAAGTACGCCGGCCAGAAAGACGCCGTCGACAAGCTGGCCCAGAAGGTCATCAAGGGTGGCTCCGGCGCCTGGGGCCCGGTGCCGATGCCAGCCAACGCCCAAGTGAGCGAGGCCGAAGCGAAACAACTCGTTCAGTGGATCATGACGCTGAAGTGAAGCTTCGGCGCGCCAAGAGAAAAGCCCCGCACGCGGGGCTTTTTCACGCCTGCGCCAAACCACATCAAACCGACTCAGGCCGGCAAGGCCTCTATACAACGACGCACGTCGGGCGCGAGGGCAAAGCGCGCGCCGTGTTTCGCCGCCAGGGCATCGGCGTTGTCCAGAAAGCGTGCGCGGCCTTCTGACTCGATGAACTGCATCGCCCCGCCCGTCCAGGCCGGGAAGCCGATGCCGAAGATCGAGCCGATGTTCGCGTCGGCCGTGTTGGTCAGCACCCTTTCGCTCAGGCAGCGTGCTGTTTCGATGGCCTGCCGGTACAACAGCCGCTGCTTCAGTTCATCGACGCTCACCGACACATCGGCGCGTTCGAACAGACTCTTCAGTTCGGGCCACAAGGTCTTGGCGCCACCCGCGGGGTAGTCGTAGAAACCACCGCCACCCGCCCGGCCCGGGCGCTTCAGCTGCTTCACGAGGCGCTCGACCAGCAACTCCCCAACACCAGGTTCGAAGCGCTTGCCGGCAGCGGCGAAGTCGGCACGCGTCTGGTCGAGCACGTGGACCGAGAGCGACAGCGAGGTCTCGTCGAGCACCGCCAGCGGGCCGACCGGCATGCCGGCGGCCAGCGCGGCGTGTTCGATCATCGGTGCGGCAATGCCTTCGGCGAGCATGGTCGCCCCTTCCATCACGAAGGTGCCGAACACGCGGCTCGTGAAGAAGCCGCGTGAATCGTTGACGACGATCGGGATCTTGCCGAGCGCGGTCACGAAATCGAACGCCCGCGCCACGGTCTCGTCGTCGGTGCGCTCGCCGCGGATGATCTCGACCAGCTTCATCTTGTGCACCGGCGAGAAGAAGTGCAGGCCGATGAACTTCTCGGGCCGCGCGCTCGCCTGCGCCAGGCCGGTGATCGGCAGCGTCGAGGTGTTCGATGCGAACACGCCACCCGCGGCCAGCGTCGGTTCGGCCTCGCGCGTGACGGTGGCCTTCAGGTCGCGTTGCTCGAACACGGCCTCGATGATCAGGTCGCAACCTTGCAGGCCGGCGGCGTCGCCGGTCGGCGTGATCAGGTTCAGCATCTGCGCCTGCTGCACTTCGCTCATGCGGCCGCGCGCCACCAGCGGCAGCGTGAGCTTGCGGACCGCTTCGAAACCGGTTCTCGCCTTCTCGACATTCACGTCTTTGAGCACGCAGGCAAAACCGCGCGAGGCAGCGGCGTGAGCGATGCCCGCACCCATCATGCCGGCGCCCAGCACGCCCACCTTGGCCGGCTTCCAGCGTGGCACGCCCGCGGGCCGTGACTTGCCGGACTTGATCGCGTTCATGTTGAAGAAGAACGCGGTGACCATGTTCTTCGTGGTCTGGCTCACCATCGTCTTCGCGAGCTTGCGGCTCTCGATGCGCGTGGCCGTGTCGTAGTCGACCATCGCGCCTTCGACCATCGCCTCGAGGATCGCGTGCGCCGCCGGGTACAGCCCGCGCGTCTTCTGCGCCAGCATCGCCGGCGCCACGACGAGGCCGGCGGCGATCTTCGGGCTGGCCGGCGTGCCGCCTGGCATCTTGTAGTCCTTGCGGTCCCAGGGCTGGGTCGCGTCGGGGTGATCGGCGATCCAAGCCAGCGCCTGCGCGCGCAGGCTCTCGATGTTGTCGCCCAGGCCTTGCACCAGGCCGAGTTCGAGCGCTTCGCGCGGGCCGAAGAGCTGGCCTTCGAGCAGGTAGGGTTGGGCCGCCATCAGCCCGAGCAGGCGCACCGTCTTCGTGATGCCGGTGGCGCCGGGGATCAGGCCGAGCGACACCTCGGGCGTGCCGAACTGGATCTTGCGGTCGTCGAGCGCGAAACGGGCGTGCGCGGCGAGGGCCACTTCCCAGCCACCCCCGAGCGCGGCGCCATTGAGCAGCGCCACGACCGGCCGGCCCAGCGTTTCGATGCGGCGAAAGCTGCGCTTCATCGCTTCGATGCTCTTGAAGCCGGGCGCCGCGTCTTCGGCCTTCAGCTTCAAGACGCTGTTCAGTTCGGCACCGGCGAAGAAGGTGGTCTTGGCCGAGGTCAGCAAAACACCCTTGATCTGCGCCTTGTCTCGCTCGAGGCAGTCGGCCACTTCGGCCAGGTCGGCCTGCCACTGCGGCGTCATCGTGTTGACCGGCGCGCCGGGTGCGTCGAGCGTGACGGTGGCGATGCCGTCGCTGTCGAGTTCGTAGCGAATGGTCTGCATCTCAGACCCTTTCGATGATGGTCGCGATGCCCATGCCGCCGCCCACGCACAGCGTGACGAGGCCGCGTTTGAGCTGGCGGCGCTCGAGCTCGTCGAGCAGCGTGCCGACCAGCATCGCACCGGTCGCGCCCAGCGGGTGGCCGAGCGCGATCGCGCCGCCGTTGACGTTGACCTTCTCGTGCGGCACGCCCATCTCGAGCATGAAGCGCATCGGCACGGCCGCGAAGGCTTCGTTGACTTCGAACAGGTCGATGTCGTCGACCGTCAGCCCCGCCTTGGCCAGGGCCTTGCGCGAGGCCGGCATCGGGCCGGTGAGCATGATGGTCGGGTCGGCGCCCGACAAGGCGGTGGCGACGACACGCCCGCGCGGCGTGAGCCCCATCTCGCGGCCCTTCGCTTCGCTGCCGATCAGCACCGCCGCAGCACCGTCGACGATGCCCGACGAGTTGCCGGCCGTGTGCACGTGGTGGATGCGCTCGACCTGCGGGTAGCGTGCGAGCGCGACCGCGTCGAAGCCCATGCCGCCGAGCTCGCCGAACGCGACCTTCAACGAGGCCAGGCCTTCGAGCGTGGTGCGGGGTTTGATGAACTCGTCGCGTTCGAGCACCGGCAGGCCGATGCTGTCGGTGACCGCGATCACCGAACGATCGAAGTGGCCGGCAGCCTGCGCGGCCGCGGCGCGTTGCTGCGAGCCGAGCGCATAACGGTCGACGTCTTCCCGCCCCCAGCCGGCCAGCGTGGCGATCAGGTCGGCGCCGATGCCCTGCGGCACGAAGCCGGTGGCAAAGTTGGTTTCCGGGTCCTGCGCCCAGGCACCGCCGTCGGAGCCGATCGGCACGCGCGACATGCTCTCGACGCCACCCGCGACGACCATGTCTTCCCAGCCGCTGGCGACCTTCTGCGCGGCGAGGTTCACGGCTTCCAGGCCCGAAGCGCAGAAGCGGTTGATCTGCATGCCGGCAACGCGGAAGTCCCAGCCCGCCTTCAGCGCGGCCGTCTTCGCGATCACCGAGCCCTGCTCGCCCACCGGCGAGACCACGCCCATCACCACGTCGTCGAGTTGCAACGGGTCGAAGGCCAGGCGCTTCTGCAGTTGCAGCAGCAGGCCGGCGAGCAGATCGACGGGCTTGACCTCGTGCAGGCTGCCGTCTTTTTTGCCCTTGCCACGCGGCGTGCGCACGGCGTCGAAGATCATTGCGTTCGGCATGGTGCGGTCTCCAATTGACAACGCATTATGGGCACGCGCACACTCGCCGGCAAGTTACCAAGCAAGTGCTTGGTTGGCAGATATTTCGGGGTGCGGATGTCGGCGTATCGATCGGTGTTTCAGCCGGGCCTGTTTGCCGGCAAGGTGGTGGTCGTCACCGGCGGCGGCTCGGGCATCGGGCGTTGCACGGCGCACGAGCTGGCGGCGCTCGGCGCGGCCGTGGCGATCGTCGGGCGCAAGGCCGACAAGCTCGAAGCGGTGCGCGCCGAGATCGAAGCGGCGGGTGGCGTCTGCTCAACGCACAGCTGCGACATCCGCGAGGAAGACGCCGTGCGCGCCACCGTCACCGCCGTGCTCGAACGCCACCACCGCATCGACGGCCTCGTCAACAACGCCGGCGGGCAGTTTCCTTCGCCGCTGGCGTCGATCAGCGCCAAGGGCTGGGACGCTGTCGTGCGCAACAACCTGACCGGCGGCTTTCTGATGGCGCGCGAGTGCGTCACGCAGTGGATGGGCAGCATTGATGCCGGCGACTGCGCCATCGTCAACATCATTGCCGACATCTGGGGTGGCATGCCGGGCATGGCGCACTCGGGCGCGGCGCGCGCCGGCATGCTCAACTTCACCGAGACTGCAGCGCTCGAATGGGCGCCGATCCGCAGCAACGCGGTGGCGCCGGGCTGGATCGCCTCGAGCGGCATGGACCAGTACCCGCCGATGATGCGCGAGACGATCCGTGGCATGAAAGACCTGGTGCCGCTTCGCCGGCTCGGCACCGAAAGCGAGGTCTCGGCCGCGATCGTCTTCCTGCTCTCGCCGGCCGCGGCCTTCATCTCGGGCGCCTGCCTGCGCATCGACGGCGCGGCACCGAACGCCAAACGCATCTGGCCCGAAGTGGGCACCGGCGGCAGCAACACCCCGTTCGACGGGTTTCAGTTCGCGGCCACGCCCAAGGTATTGCAGGACTGAAATGTCCCTCGTCGACCTCCGCCTGAACACCGGCAGCGAAGCCTTCGCCGCCAACCGCGCGCACGGACTCGGGTTGATCGAACAATGGCGTGCACTCGAAGCCCGCACGCGTGCCGCTAGCCAGCGCGCGCAGGCGCTGTTCGACAAACGTGGCCAGTTGCTGCCGCGCGAACGTGTCGCACGGCTGCTCGACCCGGGCGTGCCGTTTCTCGAACTCTCCACGCTCGCCGGCTGGCTGCAAGACGTGCCCGACCCCGAGAAGTCGGTGCCCGGCGGGGGCGTGATCGCCGGCATCGGTGTGGTGGCCGGCACCCGCGTGATGCTCATCGCCGACGACGCCGGCATCGAAGCCGGTGCGCTGCAGCCGCAGGGCCTTGAAAAGCTGCAGCGCGCGCAAGCCATCGCGCTCGAGAACAAGCTGCCCTTCGTGCACCTGGTCGAATCGGCCGGCGCCAACCTGCTGAAGTACCGCGTCGAACAATTCATCCACGGCGGCAGCGCGTTCTACATGCTGGCGCGGCTCTCGGCCGCCGGGCTGCCGGTCATCGCCGTGGTGCATGGTTCTTCGACGGCCGGTGGCGCTTACATGACCGGCCTGTCCGACCACGTGATCATGGTGCGCGGCCGGGCCCGCGCATTCCTGGCCGGGCCACCGCTGCTCAAGGCTGCCACCGGTGAAGTCGCGACCGACGAGGCGCTCGGTGGTGCCGACATGCATTCCACGGTCTCGGGCCTGGCCGACTACGTGGCCGACGACGACGCGCACGCGCTCGGCATGGCGCGCGATCTGGTCAAGGCGCTCGGCTGGCAGCCGCCAGCGTCGTGGCCCGATGGCCCGGCGCCGAAGGCCGATGCCGAAGACCTGCTCGGCCTGTTCGCGGCCGACATGAAAAAGCCGGTCGAGATGCGCCACGTGGTCGCGCGCATCGTCGACGGTTCGAACTTCCTCGAGTTCAAGCCCGACCACGGGCCCGCCACGGTTTGTGGATACGCCGCGATTGCCGGGTTCCGCATCGGCCTCGTCACCAACAACGGCCCGCTCGACCCGGCCGGCAGCACCAAGCTCACGCACTTCATCCAGAGCTGCTGCCAAACCGGCACGCCCATCGTCTACCTGCAGAACACGACCGGCTTCATCGTCGGCACTGAGGCCGAACGCGCCGGCATGATCAAACACGGCGCGAAGCAGATCCAGGCGCTGTCGAACGCCACGGTGCCGCAGATCACCATTCAATGCGGCGCCTCGTTCGGCGCCGGCAACTACGGCATGTGCGGCCGCGGATTTCACCCGCGCTTCGTGTTCAGCTGGCCCAACGCACGCACCGCCGTGATGGGCCCCGAGCAGGCCGCCGGCACGATGGAGATCGTGATGCGCGAAGGCGCGGCGCGCAAGGGCGAGCCGGTCGACGAAACCAGGCTGGCGGCGCTGAAGGCGAAGATCGTCGACACCTTCGAGCGCCAGATGCATGCGTTCTACACCTCGGGCCTGCTGCTCGACGACGGCATCATCGACCCGCGCGACACACGCCGCGTGCTCGCCCTCACGCTCGCTTTGTGTGATGAAACGAACCGGCGCACGCTGCACCCGATGCAGTTCGGCGTGGCCCGCCCCTGACCCACCCGGAGACACGCCCATGCAACTCACCCACGAACACGAAGAGATCCGGCGCACGCTGAAACGCTTCATCACCGACGAAATCAACCCGCACGTCGAAGAATGGGAAGCGGCCGAAGCCTTCCCGGCGCACGAGGTCTTCAAGAAGCTCGGCGACCTGGGCTTGCTCGGCCTGACCAAGCCCACCGACTACGGCGGCATGGCGCTCGACTATTCCTACTCGGTGGTGATGGCCGAAGCGCTCGGCCACTGCGACTGCGGCGGCGTGCCGATGGCCGTGGGCGTGCAGACCGATATGGCCACGCCCGCGCTCGCGCGTTTCGGCTCCGACGCGCTGCGCCGCGAGTTTCTGGCGCCGGCGATCAGCGGTGACGCGGTCGGATGCATCGGCGTCTCGGAGCCCGGCGCCGGCTCCGACGTGGCGAGCATCAAGACCACGGCCAAGAAAGATGGCGACGACTACGTCATCAACGGCGGCAAGATGTGGATCACCAACAGCCTGCAGGCCGACTGGATGTGCGTGCTGGCGAACACCTCGGAAGGCGCGGCGCACAAGAACAAGAGCCTGATCATGGTGCCGATGAATTCGCCCGGCGTGACGCGCGCGAAGAAGATCCGCAAGATCGGCATGATGGCCAGCGACACCGGGCTGATCCACTTCGACGGCGTGCGTGTGCCGCAGCGCAATCTCGTCGGCCAGGAAGGGATGGGCTTCACCTACCAGATGATGCAGTTCCAGGAAGAGCGGCTGTGGGCGGCGGCGAACGCGATCCAGGGGCTGTCGAACTGCATCGACGAAACCATCGAATACACCCGCGAGCGCCAGATCTTCGGCAAGAGCGTGCTCGACAACCAGGTGGTTCACTTCAAGCTCGCCGAACTGAAGACCGAGATCGAATCGCTGCGTGGCCTGGTCTACATGGCGACCGAGCAGTACGTGCAGGGCAAGGACGTGACCGAGTGGGCCTCGATGGCCAAGCTGAAGTCGAGCCGCCTGCTGCGCACCGTGCCCGACAGCTGCATGCAGTACTGGGGCGGCATGGGTTACACGTGGGACAACCGCGTCTCGCGCATGTACCGCGACGGGCGCCTGGCCTCCATCGCCGGCGGTGCCGACGAAGTGATGCTCGGCATCATCAGCAAGTTCATGCACACGCTGCCGGGCAAGCGCTGAGGCACCGGCCGTGATCCGCATCGAAACGCGCGGGGCCTTCGTGTTCGCGACGCTGGATTCGCCAGCGACGCGCAATGCGCTGAGCGACACGATGGTGGCCGGCCTGAGCGACGCCATCGCGCTCGCGGGGTCGAGCCCGCAGACGCGTGCGCTGGTGATCCGCGGGGCCGGTGGCACGTTCTGCGCGGGTGGTGACTTCAGCCGCTTTCGCGAACTCATGGCCGCCGCCGCACCCACCAGCGGCCCCGACCCGATCGCCGTGTTCAACCGCGGTTTCGGCGCCATGCTCGAACGCCTGCAGGCCTGCCCGGTGGCGACCATCGCCGTCGTCGAAGGTGCGGCCATGGGCGGCGGCGTGGGGCTGGCGGCGGCGTGCGACTTCGTGCTCGCCAGCGGCACGGCGCAGTTCGGCATGCCGGAAGTGACACTCGGTTTGCCCCCGGCTCAGATCGCGCCTTTTGTCGCCGCGCGGCTCGGCCACGGCGCGGCCTTGCGGCTGATGCTGACCGGCCGGCGCATCGGCGCGGCGCAGGCGCTGGGCTGCAACCTGGCCGACGAACTGCACGAAGGCGACGCGTTGAACGAGCGCGTAAATGCGCTGCTGGCCGAGCTCGGCTGTGCCGAGCCGGGCGCGATGCGCGCCACGAAAACGATCCTGCAGTGCCGCAGCGAGGCACTGGCACCGACGCTCGATTTCGCGTCGCTCGCGTTCGCAGCGGCACTGCGCAGCGGCACGGCCTCGGAAGGCCTCGCGGCCTTGTCGGCCAAGCGCGCTGCCGCGTGGGTCAGCGTGCCCGAGGGCGCAGCGCCATGAGCGCGCCGGGCCGCTCCCAAGCGCTCATCCCGGCGCACGCAGTGCAGAGGGTAGTCCAGTGAGCCGCTTCGATTCGGTGCTGATCGCGAACCGCGGCGAGATCGTCACTCGTGTCGCGCGCACGGCACGCACGCTCGGCTTCAAGACCATCGCCGTGGCGTCGGCCGTCGACGCCGGCGCACCGCACACCGATGCCTGCGACACCGTCGTGCCGATCGGCGGCGATCGGCCGGCCGACTCTTACCTGCGCATCGACAAGCTGCTCGACGCGGCCCGCGTTTCCGGCGCGCAGGCGGTGCACCCGGGCTATGGTTTCCTGTCCGAGAACGCCACGTTTGCCCAGGCCGTGATCGACGCCGGCCTCGCCTGGATCGGCCCGCCGCCGGCCGCGATGCTCGCCATGGCCGACAAGGCGCAGGCGCGCCAACGCATGGCCGCCGCCGGCGTGCCAGTCTTGCCCGGCTACGACGGCGAAGACCAGCAGCGCGGCACGCTGCGCATGGAGGCCGAACGCATCGGCGTGCCGCTGATGATCAAGGCCACGGCGGGTGGCGGCGGGCGTGGCATGCGGTTCGTCACGCAGATGAACGATCTCGATGCGGCGCTCGATTCGGCGGCGGCCGAAGCGCAAGCGGCGTTCGGCAACGCGCGCTTGCTCCTCGAAAGGGCGCTGCTCGCGCCGCGCCATGTCGAGATCCAGGTCTTCGCCGACACGCTCGGCAGGGTGTTGCACCTCGGCGAGCGCGACTGTTCGGTGCAGCGCCGCCACCAGAAGATCATCGAAGAGGCGCCCTCGCCGGCCGTCTCGCCATCGCTGCGGCGGCGCATGGGCGAGGTGGCCGTCGCGGTCGCGCGGGCCGTGGGTTACGCAGGCGCGGGCACGGTCGAGTTCCTGCTCGACGAGAGCGGCGAGTTCTGGTTCATGGAGATGAACACCCGCCTCCAGGTCGAGCACCCGGTGACAGAAGCGCTCGTCGGTGTCGATTTGGTCGAGTGGCAGTTGCGCGTGGCAGCGGGCGAAGCGCTGCCGCTGACACAAGACGAGGTGCTGCAGCGGTTCGAGTCGGGTGGCCACGCCATCGAAGCGCGCTTGTGTGCCGAAGACCCCGCGCACGGCTACCTGCCGCAGTCGGGCCGCGTGTTGCACTGGCAGCCGCCACGCAGCGTGCGCTGCGACCACGCGCTGGCGAGCGGCTGCGAGGTCAGCCCGTTTTACGACTCGATGCTCGCCAAGCTCATCGCGCACGCGCCGAGCCGGCTGGCGGCCACCCACAAGCTCGCCGATGCGCTCGACCGCTGCGTGTGTCTCGGCGTGACGACGAACCGCGCGTTTCTGGCGAGTGTGCTGCGCCATCCGGCGTTCACCGCCAGCGCCGTCACGACGGCGTTTCTCGGCCTGCATTTCAAGGACGACGCGGCCCGTACGGGTGGCGCGCCGTCGTGGCTGCGCGCCCTTGCAGCGGCGAGCAATGCCACGCTCGCGCCCGCCGCCTTGCCCGCGCTCTGGGCCGGCTGGACGTCGTCGAACCACGTCGGCACGCTGGCGCCGATCAGCATCGGCGAAACGAGCGAAACATGGCGTCTGGACGGCTCGCCTGCCGGGTTGACGGCGCGATGCGGCGACCACACGCACCACATCGCCGGGCTGGTGCGCGAGAGCCGTTCGCTCGTTCACGCGGTCGTCGATGGCCACCCCGTCAGCGCGCGCTGCGTGAACGACGGCAGCGAGTCGTGGTGGCAATCGGGCGGCTTCGAACTCACGCTGCAAGACCGGCGGCACGCCGCGCCCGAAGCAAGCGCGGGTGCGAAGGCGGGTGCCTTGCGGGCGCCGATGCACGGCCGCGTGACGCAGGTCCACACGGCACCCGGCGCGCAGGTGCAGGCGGGCGCGCTGTTGATCGTGATGGAGGCGATGAAGATGGAACACCAGGTCCACGCGCCTTTCGACGGCACCGTGGGCGCGCTGCACACGAGCGTGGGCGATCAGGTCGCGGCGCGCCAGGTGCTGGTGGAAGTGAGCGCGTGAAGGCCAGGGCCGAAGCCGTTGCGGTCACCGAGCCCGCGAACCGCCGCGCCGAACTGATCCGCGTCGCAGCGCGGCTGTTCCGCGAGAAGGGCTTCGACGGCACCTCGGTACGCGATATTGCCCACGCCGTCGGCATGCGCTCCGGCAGTTCTTACTACCACTTCGCGAACAAGCACGAGTTGCTGATGGCGGTGATGGAAGAAGGGCTGCGGCTTGGCCTGGCGCGCACGCAAGAGGCGCTGGCCGACACGTCGCTCGCCGCGCCCGAACGTTTCAAACGGCTCGTGCGCACGCACTACGGCATCCTGCACGACACGGGCAGCGATTTCATCCCGGTGATGCTGTACGACTGGCGCGCTTTGCCGGCGCAGTACAAGCGGCGCATCATCGAACTGAAAGACCGCTACGACGCGATCTGGCAAGGCACGCTCGACGAGTTGCACACGCTCGGGCTGCTGCGTGCCGAGGCGCGGCTCGCGCGCTTGATGATCCTCGGGGCGATCAACTTTTCGGCCACGTGGTACCGCAGCAAACCGCGCTCGGTGAAGCGTGTCGACCTCGACGAACTGACCGCACAGACGGTCGCCCTCGTTTTGCACGTGCCCTGAGCCGCCGGGCTGGCGGGACGTGTCCGAAAACGGCCAGTCTGCTGGGGCAGGCTGACCATAATCGGCCCCATGCTGCAAGCCACACCCCGCCTCGACGACGCCGCCGCGTACCAGGTCATCACCGCCCGTGACGCCCGTTTCGACGGCCGGCTGTTCGTCGGCGTCACCTCGACCGGCATCTACTGCCGGCCAATCTGCCGCGTGCGCACGCCGTTGCGCAAGAACTGCCGCTTCTTCGACACACCGGCGCAGGCCGAGGCGGCCGCGTTCCGGCCGTGCCTGAAGTGCCGGCCCGAGATCGCACCCGGCGCCGACCCTGCGTGGACGACGATGGACGCTTCGCGCACGCTGGCCCGCCAGGCAGCCGATGTGCTCGAAGCGCACGCCGCGATGCCCGAGCCGCCGAGCGTGGCAGCGCTGGCTGACCGCCTGGGCGTGAGTGACCGGCATTTGCGCCGCATCTTCCAGGCCGAGCACGGCGTCACGCCGCTGCAATACCTGCAGACGCGGCGTTTGCTTCTCGCCAAGCAGCTGCTCACCGACACGCGGATGCCGGTCGCGCAGGTCGCGCTCGCGAGCGGCTTCAACAGCCTGCGGCGCTTCAACGCGGCCTTTGCCGAGAGCTACCGCATGAGCCCGAGCCGGCTCCGCGGCGAGGTGCCCGAGGAGGCCGGGACACCCACCACCGGCGTCACGGTCAAGCTCGCCTACCGCGCGCCTTACGACGTGGCGGCCTTGATGCGCTTCATCGCACTGCGCGCCATTCCGGGCATCGAACACGTCGAGGGCCGGCGCATCCGGCGCAGCGTGCGGGCCGGCACGGTCGCCGCGACGGCCGGCTGGATCGAAGCGGAATTCGCCACGGCGGCGTCACTCACCCAGCCTTCGCTGCTGCACCTGCGGTTCGCGCCGGAACTGGCGGGCTCGAGCGGCGCCGTGGTGGCCGCCGTGCGCCGCTGGCTCGACCTCGATGCCATGCCGCAGGCCATCGACGCCGCATTGGCCGACTTGCCGGGCGACCCCGGCCTGCGCTTGCCAGGCAGCCTCGACGGCTTCGAGCTCGCGGTGCGCGCCGTGCTCGGGCAGCAGGTCACGGTGGCGGCCGCCCGCACACTCGCGCGCCGTGTCGTCGAACGTTTCGGCGAGCCGATCGGCACACCCTGGGCCGACGTGAGCCGGCTCTTCCCGGCACCCGAAGTGCTGGCCGCGGCACCGATCGAGAGCATCGCCGAGCTCGGCATCATCCGCACCCGGGCCGGCGCCATCATCGGCATCGCGAAGGCCTGGCCGCAGATCGCTGCGCGGCTCGCGCCGAAGGCCCGCGCCGAGCCGCTGATTGACGCGCTGTGCGCCCTGCCCGGCATCGGCCCCTGGACGGCGCACTACGTCGCGATGCGCGCGCTCGGCTGGCCCGACGCATTTCCGCCGAACGACGTGGCGGTGCTCAAGGCGATGCGCGAGCGCTTCGATACGAACAACCAGCGCGAGGCCGACGCCCGCGCGCAAGCCTGGCAGCCCTGGCGGTCCTACGCCGTGCTGCGCCTTTGGAACAGCCTGGAGAAAAAGCCATGAGCCAAGTCACCGATTCGATTCACGCCGCGTGCACGGCCCAGTGCACCATCGCTTCACCGCTCGGCCCGGTGCTGCTGGCACGCACGGCCAAGGGCTTGGCCGGGGTGTGGTTCGAGGGGCAGAAGCACCACCCGGGGGCGCTGGACGCCCCGGTACGCGAAGACGACCCGTTGCTGCACCGGGCCGCGTTGCAACTCAAGCGATATTTCGCCGGGGAAACGACGCAGTTCGACGTGCCGCTCGACTTGCTGGGCACACCCTTCCAGCAGTCGGTGTGGCGGGCCTTGCTGGCGATTCCTGCGGGCAGCACGCAGACCTACGGGGGCATCGCGCAACACGTGGCATCGGCCAGGGCCGTGCGCGCGGTGGGTGGCGCGGTCGGCCGCAACCCGGTCTCGGTGCTCGTGCCCTGCCACCGCGTGGTGGGCGCCGACGGTTCGTTGACGGGCTATGCCGGTGGCGTGGATCGCAAGCTGGCCTTGCTCGCGCTGGAGGGCGCGCGCCCGAGCGTGTAAAGCGACAGTGAACTTGTGCGCACATGGCCGCTCCACGAGCGACCGGTACGGTGCGGATGTGACCTTTGGTTAACCAGAATAGGGGGGTGGGAGCAGGAAGATTCGTGTCCTTCCGGTCATACAGTCCGTGCGTGCTGACTCTGCTGCCAACCGGCCTCGCCAAGGCATGGTCCACGCCCTGTTGACCACGCGCCCGAATCCTCGACCATGTTCTCTGCCTCGCAGCCCACCGAACCCAGCACAGCCCTCGCTTTGTCGGACCTGTTCGTTCCGTCGTCGCTCGCGTCTGCGGCGCCGCGCACGATCGAGCTCAGCACCGAACTGCCCGCAGCGCTGACGCAGGAGGCCAATGCCCTCTGCGCGTCTGCGGGCCTGCTGCCAGACACCCTGTACTGCGCGGCCTGGCTGCTGCTGCAAAGCCAGTGGCGCGGGGCGGCACTGCACGGCCATGCCGGTGCATCCGACCTCACGCAAACCTGCGCCAAGTGGCTCGCCGAGGTCGATGTCCGGCAGCGTGACACCGGCGGGGCGGCGTTCGGCTGGCTCGGCTCGTTGACGAGCGGGAATGGGCCGGCGCTTGCCGAAGACTCAGTGCTGGCCCTGGGCCTGCGGGGCACGACCCGCCGCAGCCTCGTCGTTTTCACATCGACCGCCGTGATGGACGAGGAGCAGGCGCGGACGGTGCTCGACGCCGTGGTTCAGGCGTCTTCTTCACTGCTCGCCAGCCTCGACAAGCCAGTGAGCGCCGTCGAAACCTTGCAGGCCGCACAACGCCAGCGCCAGCTCGTCGAGTGGAATGCGCCGCTCTCTTCGGCGCGACCCGCACTGAGCGTGCACGGCGTGTTTGCACAACAAGCCGCCGCACGCGGCGATGCCGCCGCCCTGTCGTATCGGGGTGCCTTGATGACCTATGCCGAGCTTGATCGGCAGTCGACGCAGTTCGCGGCGCGCTTGCAACAGCACGGCGTGGCCGCAGGGCAGACGGTGTGCGTGGCGCTCGAACGGTCGATGACCTCGATCGTCGCGCTGCTCGGTGTGCTGAAAGCCGGTGCCGCGTACCTGCCGGTCGACGTGTCGTACCCTGCAGAACGCCTGGCCTTCATGCTCGACGACGCATCGGTCGTGCTCGTCGTCACCGGCAGCGAGCACCGCGCCGTCTTCACCGGCCCGACCCCGGTGCTCACGATCGACGCCGCGCCCGATGACCAGTCCGCGCAACCGGTGTTCGCACCGGTCGCGGCCTCTGGTGATTCGCTCGCCTACGTGATGTACACCTCGGGCTCCACCGGCACACCCAAGGGCATCGAGATCTGCCACCGCTCCATCCTGCGCCTGGTGCTGGATGCACGCTATGTCGAACTCAGCCCCACCGCCGCCGTGATGCACGCGGCGCCTCTTGGTTTCGACGCTTCGACGCTCGAAATCTGGGGCCCCTTGCTGAATGGCGGGCGCTGCGTGTTGCACGACGAAGACCTGCCCACCGGCGCCGGCCTCGCGCGCACGATCCGCAAAGAACAGGTGAGCACGGCCTGGCTCACGGCCGCGCTGTTCAATGCGGTGGTCGACGACGACCCGCGCCACCTGCACGGCCTGAAGCAATTGCTGATCGGCGGCGAAGCCCTCTCCGTCGCCCACGTGCGCCGTGCGATGCAGGCGCTGCCCGAGGTGACGATCATCAATGGCTACGGGCCGACCGAGTGCACGACCTTCACGGCCGCGTATGCCATTCCGCGTGACCTTCCTGCGCACGCGCGCTCGGTGCCGATCGGCCGCCCCATCACCGACACCCCCGTGCACGTGCTCTCGCCGACGATGCAGCACTTGCCGATCGGGCTGGTTGGCGAACTCTTCGTCGGCGGCCGTGGTCTGGCGCGTGGTTACCTGAAACGTGACGCGCTGACCCGCGACCGCTTCGTGCCCGACCCTTTCGGCGCGCCCGGCGAGCGCCTGTACCGCACCGGCGACCTCGTGCGCTACCTGCCCGATGGCAACATCGAGTTCGTCGGGCGCGCCGACGGCCAGGTGAAGGTGCGCGGCTTCCGCATCGAGGTCGGCGAGATCGAGGCCGCACTCGCCGGCCACCCCGGCCTGAAGGCGAGTGCCATCGTGGCCGCCAAAGACCGCGCCGGCAACACCCGGCTCGTCGCCTACCTTGTGGCGGCGCTGGGCGCGGCAGAGCTGCCTGCCGCGGAACTGCGCCAGTACCTCGGTCAGCGCCTGCCTGAATTCATGGTGCCTGCCAGCTTCGTCTGGATGGCGGCCTTCCCGATCACCACGAACGGCAAGCTCGACCGCCGCGCGCTGCCGGCACCCTCGTCCGAACGCCCCGATCTGGCCGAACCGTTCCAGCAGGCCACGAGCGCGACCGAGCGTCGCGTCTGCGCCGCCTTCGCGAGCGCACTCGGCTTCGAGCCCATCGGCCGCAACGACAACTTCTTCGATCTGGGCGGCAATTCGCTGCTGGTGCTGCGCGTGATCGCCGAACTGGGCCGCGACCACCCCGCCCGCCTGTCGACCAACACCTTCTTCCGCCAGCCCACACCTGCCGCGCTGGCGCGGGCGCTCGATGCCGACGGTGCCGACCTGTCGCTCGACACGCGCCGCCTGTCGCGCCAATCGGCGGCAGGCCGCAGTGCGAACGAAGAACCGATCGCCGTCATCGCGATGGCAGGCCGCTTCCCCGGCGCACGCAACGTCGAGCAGTTCTGGGACAACCTGTGCGCAGGCCGTGACGGCATCACCTTCTTCAAGGACGACGAGCTCGACCCGGGCCTGCCCGCGGCGCTGACGAGCGACCCGTGTTATGTGAAGGCCCGCGGCGTGGTCGACGACGTCGAGCTGTTCGACGCCGCGTTCTTCGGCATCTCGCCGCGTGAAGCCGAGTTGATGGACCCGCAGCAGCGCATCTTCATGGAGCTGTGCTGGGAATGCCTGGAGCGCGGCGGCCACGCGCCCGACGCCGCCGGCGGCCCTGTCGGCGTGTTCGCCGGCATGTACAACGCCACGTACTTTCAACGCCACGTCATGCACCGGCCCGAGCTGATCGAAAAGCTCGGCGAGTTCCAGGTGATGCTGGCGAACGAGAAGGACTACATCGCCACCCGCATCGCCAACCGCCTCAACCTGACCGGCCCGGCCGTCAGCGTGCACACGGCGTGTTCGACCTCGCTGGTGGCGATCGCCCAAGCCTTCACGAGCCTGCGCGCCGGGCAGTGCGACATGGCCCTGGCGGGCGGCTCGTCGATCACCTGCCCGCCGCGCAGCGGTTACCTGTACCAGGACGGCGCGATGCTGTCGCCCGACGGTCGCACCCGCAGCTTCGATGCGAACGCGCAGGGCACCGTGTTCAGCGACGGCACCACCGTCGTGTTGCTCAAGCGCCTGAGCGACGCCATCGCCGACGGCAACACCGTGTACGCCGTGATCCGCGGTGTGGCCGTCAACAACGACGGGCGCGACAAGGCCAGCTTCACGGCACCGAGCGTCGACGGCCAGGCTGCCGTGGTCGCCGCGGCGCAGGCTTCGGCCGGTGTCGACCCGCGCACGATCTCTTACGTCGAGACGCATGGAACGGCCACGCCGCTCGGCGACCCGGTCGAACTCGAAGGCCTGACGCGGGCTTTCCGGCGCGGCACGGCCGACACCGGCTTCTGCCGCATCGGCTCGCTCAAGAGCAACGTCGGGCACATGGTGATCGCGGCGGGCGCTGGCGGTGTCATCAAGACGGCACTGTCGCTCGCAGCCGAACAGTTGCCACCGAGCATCCACTTCGACAAACAAAACCCGAAGATCGACTTCGCCGCCAGCCCGTTCATCGTCAACGACCGGCTCACGCCTTGGCCGCGCGCTGCGCAGGTGCGGCGCGCCGGCGTCAGCAGCTTCGGCGTCGGCGGCACGAACGCTCACGTCGTGATGGAAGAGGCGCCGCTGACCGCTGCGTCAACACCGGCGCGCGGTCCGCAATGGCTGCAACTGTCGGCGCGTTCCGCCGCCGCGCTGCAGCGCATGGGCGAGCAACTGGCCGATCATCTCGAAGCACACCCGCAGCTCAATCTCGCCGACGTGGCCTACACGCTGCAGCACGGCCGCAGCCGCTTCACGCATCGGCTGTCGGTGGTGGCCGATTCTTCGTCGCAGGCCGTGGTCGCCTTGCGCAGTGCCGACGCACCGCTGCGCAGCGCGCGCAGCGTGGGTGCATTGGTGCCCTCGCAGGTGTGGCTGTTCCCGGGTCAGGGAGCGCAGTACGCCGGCATGGGGCGTGGCCTGTATGAAAGCGACGGCGCTTTTCGCGCGGCCTTCGATGAATGCCTCGACGCATTGCGGTCGGTCCTGCCCTTCGACCTGCGTGCGCGCATGTTCGACGGTGGCGCCGACGCGCTCACGGCGACCGACACCACCCAGCCGGCCACCTTCTGCATCGAATACGCACTCGCCCGCGTCTGGCTCGCCCGTGGAGCGCAACCAGCCGCGCTCATCGGCCACAGCATCGGCGAATTCGCGGCCGCGGTGATCGCCGGTGTCATGCCTCTGGCCGATGCGGCACGCCTCGTGGCCATGCGCGGTGCATTGATGCAGGCCCTGCCGCGCGGCAGCATGCTGTCGGTTCGGCTCGCGCTCGACAAGCTGATGCCGCTCATCCCGGCGGGCCTGTCGCTGGCCGCCGAGAACGGGCCTCTCAGTTGCGTGGTGGCCGGGCCGACGCCGCTGGTCGAAGCCTGGCAGGCGAAGCTGGAAGCCGACGGCATCACCGCGCGCCTGCTGCAGACCTCGCACGCTTTCCATTCGTCGATGATGGACGCGGCCGTCGCGCCCTTCGAAGCCGAAGTGCGCAAGGTGACGCTGTCGGCACCCGCGATCCGCATCGTGTCGACCTTGACCGGCACCTGGATGACCGACCAGGACGCGACCGACCCGCGCTACTGGTCACGCCACCTGCGCGAACCGGTTCGTTTTTCAGCCGCGTTGCGCACACTGCAGCCGGACCTCGACGCTGCCTTTCTCGAGATCGGCCCGCGTGGCACGCTGGCCACGCTGGCCCGCCAGCATGCGGTGCCCGGTAAGGGCGCGCCGATGGCGATCGCCAGCCTGGGCGATTCACCCGACTCGGAGGCCGCGTTGCTGTTGCTCGCCCAGGCGCAGTTGTGGTCGGTCGGCATCGAGTTGCCGTCGTCCGCAGCCTCGCCCGCCGAAGGCCGGCGCCGCGTGCTGCTACCGACCTACGCCTTCGAGCACAAGCGCTTCTGGATCGACGCGCCACACGCGTCGACTCCGGCGGCAGCGCCCGCACCTGTTCCGGTTGTCGCCGCAATTCCCGCCGCAGCGCCGCAGACTGCAACGATCACCCCCGATATTCCCGCACCGAGGCTTGACATGTCCCACACCCAACCTGCCGCCAGCCCTGCGCCCGCCGCCGCGCGGCACCCGCGCTTCGTCTCGCGCCTGCGCGAGCTGTTCGAAGACGTGGCCGGCGTCGACCTCGGCGACGCCGATGCGGCAGCGCCCTTCGTCGAACTCGGCCTGGACTCGCTCACCTTGACCCAAGCGGCGCTCCAGGTGAAGAAGAACTTCAGTGTCGCGATCACGTTCCGGCAATTGATGGAGAAGTACCGCAGCTTCGACACGCTCGCCGCCTTCCTCGACGAGACCGTGCCGGCCGAAGCGGCGCAGGTGGCCGCACCGGCCGTGATGGCCGCTTCGGCACCGGGCGTTGCGGCGCCCGCAGCGTTCGCTCCGCTCGCCATGACCGTTGCCGGCCCGGCCGCCGCGCCGTCGTCGCTGGTGCAACAGGTGATCGCGCAGCAGATGCAATTGATGGCACAACAGCTCGCGCTGCTGAACGGCTCGGCCGGTGCCGCCGCCGTGGCGCCGCAGGTGGCGGCAGCCACCGTGACACAGCCTGCAGCGCCGGCGGCTGTCGTCGCGCCGCCCAGTGCAGGTGCACCCACGTCCACGCCCGCGCCTGCCGAAGAAGCCTCGACCTCACGCTACGACGTCAAGAAGGCCTTCGGTGCGATCGCCCGCATCCACACCCAGGCCAACGAAGTGACGAACCGGCAGCGCGTGCGGCTCGACACCTTCATGCGCCGCTACGTGGAGCGCACGCGCAAGAGCAAGGATTACACCGTTCAGCACCGCTCGCGCCTGGCCGACCCGCGCGTCGTCAACGGCTTCCGCCCGATGACCAAAGAGATCACCTACCAGATCGTGATCGAGCGCAGCAAGGGTTCGCGCATGTGGGACATCGACGGCAACGAGTACGTCGACGTGCTCAACGGGTTCGGCATGAACCTGTTCGGCTGGCAACCCGACTTCGTGCAGGACGCGGTGAAGAAGCAGCTCGACGCCGGCTACGAGATCGGGCCGCAACATCCGCTGGCCGGTGAAGTGGCCGATCTGGTCTGCGAGCTCACCGGCTTCGACCGTGCCGGCCTGTGCAACACCGGCTCCGAAGCGGTGATGGCGGCCGTGCGCATCGCGCGCACGGTGACCGGCCGCAACATGGTCGTCACCTTCACCGGCTCGTACCACGGCACCTTCGACGAAGTGCTGGTGCGCGCCGGCCGCGGTGGCAAGGGCATTCCGGCCGCGCCCGGCATCATGGCCGGCGTGTTCGGCGACGTGCGTGTGCTCGAGTACGGCACGCCCGAAGCGCTGGAGTTCATCCGCACGCATGCCGACGATCTGGCGGCCGTTCTGGTCGAGCCGGTGCAGAGCCGCCGGCCCGACTTCCGCCCCGTCGACTTTCTGAAGGAAGTGCGTGCCATCACCGAAAAGAGCGGTACCTGCTTCATCTTCGACGAAGTGATCACCGGGTTCCGGGCCCACCTCGGCGGCACGCAGGCGCTGTTCGGCGTGCGCGCCGACCTGGCCTGCTACGGCAAGGTCATCGGCGGTGGTTTTCCGGTCGGCGTGATCGCCGGCAAACGCGACTACATGGACGCGCTCGACGGCGGCGGCTGGCAGTTCGGCGACGACTCGATGCCGACGGTCGGTGTGACCTACTTCGCCGGCACCTTCGTGCGCCACCCGCTCGCGCTCGCCGCGGCGAAGGCCTCGCTCGTGCATCTGAAGGAGCAAGGCCCGGAACTTCAGGAAAGGCTCAACCAGCGCACCCTGGCCATGGCCGACGAGCTCAGCGCGTTCTGCCGCGAGGTGGGCGCGCCGCTCGAGATCCGCAGCTTCGCGTCGCTGTGGCGCGTGAGCTGGCTCGAAGACCACCCGCTGCAAGACCTGCTGTTCGCGATGATGCGCAGCCGCGGCGTGCACATCCTCGACAACTTCCCGTGCTTCTTCACGACGGCGCATTCCGAAGCCGACGTGCAACTGATCGCCACCGCGTTCAAGGACTCGGTGCGTGAGCTGCAGGAGTCCGACTTCTTGCCACGCCACAAGGTGCCGGTGGCGATGGTGTTCGACGCGGCCAAGCCGCCCGTGCCCGGCGCACGCCTGGGCAAGGACGCTGACGGCAAGCCGGCGTGGTTCGTGCCGAACCCGAAGGATCCGGCGAAGTATCTGAAGGTGAATGCATGAGCGTTGAAGTGCCGGCCGGTTTCTCGGCTGTCGACCACGACCCTTTCGCAGAAGTCCCGCTCACGCGGGTGGTTCCCAGCACCGAGCCACAGCGTGAGGTGTGGTTGGCCGACCAGCTCAGCACCGCCGCTTCGCTCGCGTACAACGAATCGGTCAGCCTGCGCCTGACCGGCCCGCTCGACGTGTCGGCGCTGCAGGCCGCCACACGCGCACTCGTCGAACGCCACGACGCACTCCGCGCGACTTTCGGCAGCGACGGCCAGACACTCTGCATCGCCGACACCGCCAGCGCACTGGAAGTCGGCTCGGTCTCTCTCGACGCGCTGCCCGCCGCCGAACGCGATGCAAGCGTGGCCAGAATCCTGCGCGAAGAAGTCGATCGCGGTTTCGATCTCGAGCAAGGGCCTTTGCTGCGCGCGCGCCTGCTCAAGCTGCAAGCCCAGGAACACCTGCTTGTGCTCACCGCACACCACATCGTGTGCGACGGCTGGTCGTTCGGCGTGCTCGTCAAGGACCTCGGCCAGCTCTACGCGTGCCAGCTCGGGCAGGCGCCCGAGCTCCCGCCGGCCGTGTCGTTCACCGACTACGCGCTCGCGCAATCGGCACGCGCCACCAGCCCCGAACACTTCGCCGATGAAAACTACTGGACGAGCCGGTTCGCCGACGGCGCACCGCTGCTCGACTTGCCGACCGACCGCCCACGGCACGCCCAACGCAGCTTCGCTTCACAACGCCTCGACGTTCGACTCGACGCCGGCCTGCTGGCTGAGGTGCGCAAGTTCGGCTCGCGCCAGGGAGCGAGCCTGTTCTCGACGCTGCTCGGCAGCTTCGCGGCGACCTTGCAGCGTGTCTGCGGCGGCGACGACTTCGTGGTCGGCGTTCCCGCAGCAGGCCAGAGCGAAGCCGGCTGGGAAGGCGTGGTCGGGCATTGCGTGAACTTGCTGCCACTGCGCCTGCGCGTCGACGCGGCTGCGCCGCTGGGCACGCTGCTCGGCAGCACGCAATCCGCGATGCTCGATGCCTTCGAGCACCAGCAATACACCTTCGGCACCCTGCTCAAGAAGCTCGTGCTGCCCCGCGAGCCGAGCCGCCTGCCGCTGGTCAGCGTGATGTTCAACCTCGACCAGGCACTCGACACCACGCAAGCCGGTTTTCCCGGCCTGGAACTGGCCTTCTCGGGCAACGCAAGAACACACGAGAACTTCGAGCTGTTCGTCAACGCCGTTCAGGAAGACGGTGGCCTGCGGCTCGAGTGCCAGTACAACAGCGATCTGTTCGACGGCGCCACGGTGCAACGCTGGATGGCCGGCTACGAGGCGCTTCTGCGCGGGGCCAGCAGCGCACCCGATCAGGCGCTCGGCGACCTGCCGTTCGTGAGTGCGGCCGATCGTGCGCTGATGGCGGGCTGGAACACCACCGCCACGCCCTTCTCACGGCTGACGCTGGTGCACGACTTGTTCGAAGCGCAAGTGGGTCGTACGCCCGATGCCGTGGCCGTGGTCACCGGAAGCGTCTCGCTGAGCTACGCCGCACTCGACGCGCGTTCCAACCAGATCGCGCACACCCTCAGTGCGCGTGGCGTATCGCCGGGAGCCATGGTCGGCCTGCACATCGAGCGCGGTGCAGACATGCTGGCCGCACAACTGGGCGTGTTCAAAGCGGGATGCGCCTACGTGCCGCTCGACCCGGCGTACCCGACCGACCGCCTGGCCTACATGGCCGACGATGCCGGGCTCGCGCTGCTGATCAGCAACGCCGCAGGGGCAAAGACGCTGGGGTGGCCGCACGAGCGCTGCCTGCTGCTCGACACCGACGCAGCGCAGCTCGGCCAGGCGCCTCATGGGCCGCTGAAACATGCGGAGGGTGCGCTCCACTCGGAGCTTCCCGCCTATGTGATCTACACGTCGGGCTCGACCGGCAAACCCAAGGGCGTGGTCGTGCCGCATCGCGCGGCCGTCAACTTCCTGCATGCGATGGCGCGCCGCCCCGGGCTGAGCGCCGAAGACACGCTGGTGGCCGTGACGACGCTGTCGTTCGACATCGCCGTGACGGAACTGCTGCTGCCGCTGACCGTCGGCGCCCGCATCGTGCTGGCGAGCCGCGAAGAAGCGGGCGACGCGAGCCTCTTGAGAGGGCTGGTCGAAACCCACCACGTCAACGTCATGCAGGCCACGCCGGCCACCTGGCGGCTGCTGCTGGCGGCAGGCTGGGCGGGCAACGCCGGCTTCAAGGCCTTGTGCGGTGGCGAGCCACTCGACCTCGACCTCGCCCGACAGTTGCTCGCGCGCACGGGGTCGCTCTGGAACATGTACGGCCCGACCGAAACCACCGTGTGGTCGACCTGCACACGCGTCGAGCCGGGCGCCCCGTCGATCGACATCGGTCGGCCGATCGACAACACCGCCATCTGGATCGTCGACGAGCGCTCGCAGCTGTGCCCGGTCGGCGTGCCGGGCGAGATCATGATCGGCGGCGAGGGCGTGACCTCGGGCTACCTGAACCGGCCCGAACTGACCGCCGAGCGTTTCGTCGCCGACCCGTTCTCCGACGCGCCTGGCGCCTTGCTCTACCGAACCGGGGACCGCGGCCGCTGGCGCGGCGAAGGCGTGATCGAACACCTGGGCCGCAATGACTTCCAGGTCAAGGTTCGTGGCTACCGCATCGAGCTCGGCGAAATCGAAACAACGCTGCTGGCCCATGCGAGCGTGGCGCGCGCCGTGGTCGTGACCCGCGAACACCAGGTCGGCGACCTGCGCCTCGTGGCCTACATCGTTCCGCGGCCCGGCCAGGCACTCGAAGAAGCAGCCCTCGTGGCGCATCTGAAAGCGACGCTGCCCGACTACATGCTGCCGCAGCACTTCGTGACGCTGGCCACCATTCCGCTGCTGCCGAACGGCAAGGTCGACCGAAAGGCATTGCCGGCGCCGGATCTGGCAGTCGCGGTGGCCAGCGAGTTCGTCGCGCCGCGCAACGACCGCGAACGCGAGGTCGCCGCCGCGATGGAATCGGCCCTCAGCCTGCCCGGCCTGAGCGTGCACGACAACTTCTTCGCGCTGGGCGGCCATTCGTTGCTGGCCGCACAACTGGCCACAGCACTCAGCCGCTCCCTCGGCCAGCGCGTGCCGTTGCGTGCGGTCTTTGATGCACCGTCGATCGCGCAACTCGCCAAGTGGCTCGATGCTCAGCTGGCGAGCGACGTTGTCGCACCTGCCACGATCGAAATCCATGCCGAAGCAGATCGGGCGCCCACCTCGCTGATGCAGCAACGCCTGTGGTTCCTGGAGCAGCTCGCCCCCGGCCGCGTGACCTACAACACCCCGTCGGCGCACCGCCTGACCGGTGCTTTCGACCTGAACGCCTTCGAGCGCAGCTTCAACGAGATGCTGCGCCGCCAGGCCGTGTTGCGCACCGCTGTGATCGACGAAGACGGCGTACCGGTGCAGCACATCCTGCCGAGCCTGCAGGTCTCGCTGCAACCGGTGGAAGACCTGTCGCATCTGGCGCCGGCTGAGCGCGAAGCGCGACTGCTTGCACTGATGCAGGAGCGCGTGGCTCAGCCGATCGACCTGCGCGATGCGCCACTGTTCCGTGTCGGCCTGTACAGGCTCGCCGCAGAAGAACACGTGCTGTTCTTCATGCCGCACCACATCATCTGGGACGGCTGGTCGTTCGACCTGCTCTACGAAGAAATGGCGGCGCTCTACGGCGCCTACAGCCGCGGCGCCGAGCCGACGCTCGCGCCGCTCGCGGCCAGCTACGCCGACTTCGCACACTGGCAGGCGCAGTGGCTGGAGAGCGACGATCTGAAACGCCAGCTCGGCCACTGGACCGCGCGGCTCGCCGGCCTGCCCGGCCCGCTGGAGTTGCCGCTCGACCGGCCGCGGCCGGCGCGCATGTCGGGTGCCGGCGGCACACGTTCGGTCGCGTTCTCGCAAACGCTGGCCGACGAAGTGCGGCGTTTCGGCCAGTCGCACGACGCCACGCTGTACATGACGCTGCTCGCGGTCTACGCCATGCTGCTCAGCCGGCTGTCGGGGCAGCGTGAGCTGATGATCGGTACACCGGTGCGCGGCCGCGATTCAGCACAGCTCGACAACGTAATGGGCTTCTTCGTCAACGCCCTGCCCTTGCGCCTGAGCATCGAGCCGGGGCAGAGTTTTGTCGACCTGGTGGCCCAGGTTCGCCGCGTCGTGCTCGACGCGTTCTCGGCGCCCGACGTGCCCTTCGAGCACCTGGTGCGCGAGATGAACCTGCCGCGCGACGAAAGCCGCTCACCGATCTACCAGGCCTTCTTCTCGTTCCAGGACGCGCGCCAGCGCACGCGCCAATGGGGCGCGCTGAAGCAGGAGCAGGTGCACCTGTTCCAGCCCGGCGCTGCAGAAGACCTGGGGCTGTGGTTCCTCGAACACCCGCAGGGGCTGGCCGGGGGTCTGAGCTACAACGCCGACGTGTTCGAGCCTGGGACTGTGCAGCGGTTCGTGGACCGCTACGAACGCTTGCTGGCCTCGGCGCTGGCCGAACCGCAACGCGCGGTCGGCGAACTGGCCTACGCCACCGCGACCGAGCTCGCCGCGCTCGACCGATGGAACCACACCGCGGCCACCGCGTCGCCAGCACCCTCGATCGCGGCGCTGCTGCAGACGCAGGCACTCGTGTCGGGCCCCCGGGTCGCACTGCGCAGCGGCGACACCACCCTCACGTACGCCGAACTCGATACCGGTGCGAACCGGCTGGCGCACGCGCTGCGCGCGCGCGGCGTGGGGCGCGGGGCGCTGGTCGGTCTGTGTCTGGAACGTTCACCCGACATGCTGACGGCGCAGTTGGCCGTTCTCAAATCGGGCGCCGCCTATGTGCCGCTCGATCCGGCCTACCCGGCCGACCGCCTGGGCTACATGGCCAGCGACGCGAAGCTCGCGCTGCTCATCACGCACTCGTCGCTCACGCAGGTGTTGCCGTGGCCGCGCGCGGCTTCGTTGCTGGTCGACACCGACGCCACGGCCGTCGCAGCCCTGCCCGGCACACCCTTGCTGCCCGACGCCCGGCTCGATGCCACGGCCGACGACCCGGCCTACGTGATCTACACGTCGGGCTCGACGGGCAAGCCGAAAGGCGTGGTCGTGCCGCACGGGGCCGTGCTCAACTTCCTGGCCAGCATGGCGCGTGAACCCGGGCTGGTCGCCGACGACAAGCTGCTCGCGGTGACCACCTTGTCGTTCGACATTGCGGTGCTCGAACTGCTGCTGCCACTCTCGGTGGGTGCACAGGTCGTTCTGGCGAGCACTGAAACCACGCAGAGCGGCCCGGCGCTTCGCCAACTGCTCGAAGCGAGCGGCGCCACCGCAATGCAGGCCACGCCCAGCACCTGGCGTCTGCTGCTCGAGGCCGGCTGGAGGGGGTCGCCCACGTTCAAGGCCCTGATCGGCGGCGAGGCCCTGCCGCTCGATCTGGCGCAGACGCTGCGCGAGCGCTGCGACGCGCTGTGGAACATGTACGGCCCGACCGAAACGACGGTCTGGTCGACCTGCTGGCAGGTGGAGCTGCCGATCGAACGCATCTCGATCGGCCGGCCCATCGCGAACACCTGGGTGCGCATCCTCGACGAACAAGGGCAAGTCTGTGCCGTCGGCGTGCCGGGAGAGATCTGCATCGGCGGCAGTGGCGTGACCACGGGTTACCTGCACCGGCCCGAGCTCACCGCCGAACGTTTCATCGCCGACCCCGCCATCGCGAACGGGCGCCTGTACCGCACCGGTGACCGCGGCCGCTGGTGCGATGACGGGCTGCTCGAGCACCTGGGCCGCATGGACTCGCAGGTCAAGGTGCGTGGCCACCGCATCGAGCTCGGCGAGATCGAGGCGAACCTCGCCAGCCACCCGCAGGTTGCTCAGGCCGTGGTGATCGTGCGCGAAGACAAGCCGGGCGATGTGAGGCTCGTGGCCTACCTGATCGGCCGCGACGGGCAAGCCAGTGCCCCCGATCTGCGGACCCATCTTCGCCTGACTCTGCCCGACTACATGCTGCCGCAGCACTTCGTGCCGATCGAGCGCATGCCGCTGCTGCCCAACGGAAAGGTCGATCGCAAGGGCCTGCCGGCACCGAGCGAAACCGTCGCCGCTGCGCCACATCGCCTGCAGCAGCCACTGAGCGACATCGAACAAGGCGTGGCGCAGGTGTGGCAAGACATCCTGGGCGTCTCCGACATCCGGGCCACCGACAATTTCTTCGACCTGGGTGGCCACTCGCTGATCGCGATGCGCGCGGTGATGGAAATGGAAAAGCGCCTCTCGATCCGCGTGGCCGTGCGCCGGTTGGTGTTCGAGAGCCTGGCACAGGTCGCGGCCACGCCGGTCGAAGCGGCGCCTGCCGCCGGCGACGAAGAATCGGCGCGGCCGGGTCTGCTGTCGCGGGTGTTCGGTCGACTGGGGCGCCGTTCTTGACCGTGCTTGCACCTTCATTCCTCGAGGTGGCTGACGCGTCGGAACCGGTTGAACTGCAGTCACCGATCGCGGGTGTCCGCCTCTGGCTCGCTGGCCTCGACGGGCCAGCTCAACACGACGCGGCGGCGTGGCTGCCTGCGACAGAGAAGGCGCGCGCCGCACGCTTCGTGTTCGCGCGCGACGCCGCCCGCTATCGTGCAGCCCACGTGCTGCTGCGCCGCCTGCTGTGGGCGCACTGCGGACTGCCGGCAGGCGAAGAATTCGAGCTCGGCGCGCACGACAAGCCGCATCCGCGGGCAAGCCGGGGCGGGGGTTTCAACCTGAGCCACAGCGAAGGCCACGCGCTCATCGGCATCGGTGCAGAAGACGGCGTGGGCGTGGACATCGAAATGCTGCGCGATGTGAGCGACATCTGGCCACTGGCAGAACAGAACTTCAGCGCGAACGAGTACGAGGAGCTGCGCCGCGCTCCGAAAGAACATCTTTCACGCGCCTTCCTTAGCGGCTGGACGCGCAAGGAAGCCTGCCTGAAGGCGGCGGGCTGCGGCCTGAGCATCGCGCCGGCCGGTTTCGACGTCGGTCTGGCGCCAGCACCGAAAGTTCTGACCCTGCAAACCGACTCAGGTGCTGTCGAAGTACTTGTGCACACCGTTCAAGCCGGCGAAAACGCATTGGCCGCCGTGGCGAGAACTTTGTGCACGCCGCCCGATCAAGAACCTTCATGAGCACACTTGGCCCATCGATCCAGCCCTTCTACTTCGGCACGCCGCAGCGCCGCTTGTTCGGCATCTTCCACCCGGGCGAGCCAGCCCCCACGGCCATGCCGGGAGTGGTGCTGTGCCCGGCCTTCGGGCAGGAAGCAGTGCGTGCCCACCGCATGATGAAAGTGCTGGCCGAACGGCTGGCCCGTGCCGGGCACCCGGTGTTGCGTTTCGACCTCTACGGCACCGGCGACTCGATGGGTGAAGGCAGCGACGGCGAGCTCGAAGGCTGGGCCGCCGATCTGCACTCGGCCGACCGCGAATTGCGTGCCCGCAGCGCCGTGCATGACACGGTGTGGATCGGCATGCGTCTCGGGGGCACGATCGCACTGCGTGCCGCCGAACAGGCGCCGCCCGGCCTGAAGCGCCTCGTCCTCTGGGACCCGGTTCTCGACGGCGCGGCGTATCTGCGCTACCTGCGCGAGCGGCACGTGGCCATCCTCGGCGACGCCTTCAGCGTCATACCGCGCCCGTCAGCCAGCGAGCGGGCGCGCGACCCGGCCGAATTTCAGAACGAGGCGATCGGCTTCGCGCTGCCCCCAGCGTTGCGCGAGCAGTTGCAGGCCGTGCGGCCGACCGGTCTGCGCTGGCCGCCCCGGCCCGCATCGATCGTCGCGCTCACCGACCCGGCTGACGCCGACGGGCGAGACCTGGCAGCCGCCTGCGCTGCAACACCTGGCCGTGTGCAGGCCGTTTCACTCTCGCACGGCACCGTGTGGGCCAGCGATTCGGCCGACAACGGCGCGCTCATCACCGCGCCGGCGCTGATGCAACTCGTCAAGCACGCCGGAGCGAACGCATGACCGAAACACCTCTGGTCTTCGGCCCGGACGCTTCGCTCGTCGGCGTGCTCACACAGCCCGTGGGCGATGCGCAGGCTCAGGTCGCGTTCATCACCTTCAACGCCGGTGTGATCCCGCGCATCGGCCCGCACCGGCTCAACGTCAAGCTTGCGCGCACGCTGGCGCGGGCTGGTGAAACGAGCCTTCGCTTCGACCTCTCGGGCCAGGGCGACAGCCGAAGCGCACGTGGCAGCGACGGCGATTTCTGGGCCCAGGCGGTGCGCGACCTGCGCATCGCCATGGACCACCTGGAGCAGGCATTCGGCATTCGTCGCTTCGCGCTGATCGGCATTTGCTCGGGCGCGGTCAACGTCTTCGCGGCTGCGCGGGCCGACGCGCGCGTGGTCGGCCTGTTGAGCTTCGACGGGCATTGGTACGGCAGCCGCTGGTCTCGCCTGGTGCGGCACTGGAAACGCTTTCGAAACCTGTCGTGGACCGAAGCCGCTGCCACCGGCGCGCGGCGGCTGGCCGGGCTCGTGACGCCCAAACGCGCCGCACCCGAAGGCGAACCGGCGCCCGACCTGTCGGGCCCGGCCAACCCGCCGCGCCACGAATTCGTGCGTGCGGTACAAGCGTTGGTGGACCGCCGGGTTGCGGTCTTCTTCATGTACAGCGGCTCGTCGATCGAGTACTACAGCTACGCCGGGCAGTTCCGCGATGCTTTCGGCCACGAGGCATTCTTCGACCAGGTGCGTTGCGACTTCCGCCCCGACCTCGACCACACGCTGATCTCGCTGGAGGCTCAGCAACGCATGATCGAGGTGATCACGAGCTGGGTGCCCGAAGTGCAGCGCGCGATTTCCAGCCTGACTTGAGCCGGCAGGCGCTTACATGCCGACCTGCGGCTTGTAGTGCCTGAAGGTCTTCTTGAACCAGATGAGCGCCCGGCCGAACGGGTATTTCAGGCGATCGATCGCGGTCGATTCGCCAGGTTCACGCGGTGAGAACCCGAGCCGCCGCAGCAGGTGATTCAAGGCGTGCACATTGGCGGAGCGGCGGGTCACGTCGGTGTAGAACACCACGCCGATCGAGATTGAAACGCCGTCGCCGGCACGCACCCAGCCCGGGTCGCTGCGGGTCATGTGAGGCGAGGTGCTCGGGAAGTAGACACCGTCACCGGGGCCGACATCGAACTCGTGGCTGCGTTCGCGAAAGCCGTCTTTGAGGCGCACCTTGTCGAGCGAGCCGTACATGATGAACTGGTCGACCGTTTCGGCCGCGACGACATGCCGGTCGGTGTGGTTCCACACGTTCATCGTCTTGCGGCCCTTCACCTGCAGCCAGAAGTTGTTCTCGCGGTCCATGTGGAACGGTGTCACCGAAGGCGGCGCCGAAATGAAAATGAACCCGCCCACGTTGCATGTGCCAGGCTGCTGCGCATCGACAAGCGGGCGCACGCAGGCGGTGACCTCGGCGAGAAATTCGCGGTACACCGGATGAGTCTCGACGTTGTACAGCGCGACCCAGGAGCCGGGCTCCTCGATGCGTCGAAAGACTTCGTCGATGGTGCGGCCGTCGTGCGCGTCGGCGTTGTGCGCGAAGGCCGAGGCCTGCTGCGTGTCGGGCATGATGAACCGGCACTGCTTCGTCGCCGACAGGTCTTGCGCGAGCTTTGCGAGCTCGGGCAACTGCATCAGCGGGTGTTCGTGAAAATTGTGGTGGATCGCCTGCACACGCTCGGTCGAAAACGCGTGCGGCTGATCGACCCAGACACGGAAGCGACGCCGGGCCGCCCCGCCCGACACAGTGCCCGGGGTGAAATCGCGGAAGGTCGATGCGGTGTCATTCATGGCCTTCGATTCTGCGGCGAACAGTGCACATCAGTCCAGCCTTGGGTGGCCGCAACAACACCCCCGCCTCGGGGGCGGTCGATGGGCGGGAGGCTCCGACATAATCCCGTCGCCCCGCCACTTTGAGCCGCCGCGAATGGATTCCACATGGCCCTGATCGAGTTCCTTCACCGGCGCGTCGATGCCTTGGCAAACCAGCCGCCGCTGCGCGGAATGATCCAGCGCCAGGCGCGCCAGGCCTTCATCGCCAACCGCAGCAGGAACATGTTCTTCGGCGTGCACGCCAGTTGGGAAGAAGCGGTGGCCGCCGCCCACGCCTTCGGCCTGGAGGGTTACGACAATGCAGCCTCGGCCGCCATGTACGACTCGCGCGTGCGCATGGACCAGCACGACTACCCCTCGCTCTACTGGTTGAGCCGCTCGCTTCAGGAAGGCTTGAAGGGCGTGTTCGATTTGGGGGGCGCCATCGGCATCAAATACCTCGCCTTCGGCGAACCGCTGCAGCGCTTCGACGACTTGCTCTGGCGTGTGCAGGACGTGCCGGCGATGGTGGCCCACGGGCGCGAACTCTCGATTCAGCGAGGTGACAACCACCGTCTGCAGTTCACCGAGAACTTCGGCGATGGCGAAGGCCTCGACATCCTCTTCGCGTCGGGCGTGTTGCAGTACCTGCCGCAAACCTTGAGCGAGTTGCTCGCGGGTTACAAGCGCTTGCCGCGTCGCATCGTGATCAACACCGCGGCGATCCACGACGAGCGCGAGTACTTCACCGTCAACAGCGTGGGCACCGCGTTCTGCCCTTACCGCGTGCAGACGCAGGCCGCCCTGATTCGAGGGCTGACGGCCCTCGGCTACCGCTTGCGCGAAGCCTGGCTCAACCCCGACAAGCCCTTGCGCATTCCCTACCGCCCCGACTACAGCCTGACCCACTACAGCGGTTACTGCCTCGATCTGGCAACGGCCGCGTAAGCCGCGGCGGGGCGACCCGACTCAAGGCGAGGACTGCACGGCCGCGATCCAGAGCTGGGCACCCTGCAGCGGCGTGGCTGCCCAGGTGACGTGGTAGGTGCCGGCAGCACTGACCTGCCGCACGGCCACGGCGCATTGCACCAGCGCGCCTTCGAGCAGGATCGAATCAATCACGCTGAAGCCGTTGTCCGGGATCGCGGTCTTGTTCGAGACCACGTTGGCATCGCCCCACCACCACGCCACCAGCAAGGCCGGGCCGGTGGTGGTGACGCTCTGGCTGGTGAGCGGGTTGCCGGAAAGCACCTCGTTCCACTTGACTTCGCCGATCGCACCGCCGTTCACGACTTCGACGACGCTGAGCGTGGTCTCGTCGGCAGGCACCGACTTCGGCGCGGTCACGACATGGCCTGAACCGCCGCTCGCGCGAGCGCAGGCGTAGAGCGCGGTGCCGGAGTTCTGCCACAAGGTGTAGATGTGGGTCGCGCCGAGCTGCGTGTAGGCGTTGCTCTTGTTGTCGGTCGGCAGCGCATGAGCCGAGACCACGCCGCGCCCGACCGACACCAAGACCGTGCTGCCCGAAGCGCGCGTTGCGATCGGGCTGATGCTGAGCGGCGACACGGCGACACCGTCTCGGTTGTAGACCAGGTTGTGCCCGCCGAGGGCAGGCGCAGTGGGGGCAGGCGGCGGCGCCGGTGCTGGCGGCGTCGGTGCCGGTGCCGGTGCCGGTGCCGGTGCCGGTGCCGGTGCCGGTGCCGGTGCCGGTGCTGGCGGCGTCGGTGCCGGCGCAGGTGGGGTCGGTGCCGGTGCTGGCGGCGTCGGTGCCGGCGCAGGTGGTGTCGGTGCCGGCGCAGGTGGTGTCGGTGCTGGCGCAGGCGGGGTCGGTGCTGGCGCAGGCGGGGTCGGTGCTGGCGCAGGCGGGGTCGG